>NZ_AUNB01000039.1 GCF_000714545.1 Thioclava indica | reverse complement strand
CACCAGATGCCGGGACTGAACACCTAGCCAGCACATCCGCTTCTCCAGTTGACATCTTTGGAACGTTACAATAAAAAAATGGAACGTTCCAATTTTCGTAAAATCTAGGTTTTGGTTGTTTTCGAGCGGAGGAATATCAGGCCTACACCACGAAATTTGGCTGCTGGAGAACACAGACGTCGGCAACGCTTGACCCAAATGCGCCGACACATGAGGGGATCGATCTATGACCGAAATCAAAGTTGCAGTTCTAGGTGCATCGGGCTGGATGGGGAAGGTCCACACAATGGCCTACCAGACATTTCCGCACTTCTTTGGCTGCGAAGGTGGGACCGCGCGAGTCACGGCTTTGGTCGAGGCAAATAAGGATGCGGCAAAGGATCTTGCATTTCGTGCGCCCGGAGCAAAGATCCTTCAGGATTGGAACGCCGCCATTGCCGATCCTGAAACGGACCTTATCGATATCTGCCTGCCCGATAGCCTGCACTATGAGGTGGCCAAGGCCGCCCTACTCGCTGGCAAACACGTCTATTGCGAAAAGCCGCTGGCCGACACCGCGGTTGAGGCGCAAGAATTGGCCAATATAGCGCGCGAAAAGGGCGTCATTACGCGGGTGGGCCATGCTTTTCCGCGCAACCCCGTTCATGACCTCGCCAAGGAAATCATCACCTCGGGCGAAATTGGTGAAATTCAACTGTTTAAGGCGTGTCAGCATATCGACATGTATGGCGACCCGCTCGCACCGTTCATGTGGCGCGCCGATGGCCAACTGGCCCCAACCGGCATTGTCGGAGATACCGGTAGCCATGTGTTCAGCTTCATGGAGTTTCTGGTTGGCAAAGTCAGTTCGCTGATCGCGGACAACTTTATCGTAACGCCCAAACGCCCTGTCGTTCACGGCCTTGCCTACGGGGAACAAACGGTCCTCACGGGCACCGAAGAGTGGCGGGATGTCACCAATCCGGACGGCACAAATATTTTGTGCCGCTTTGAAAATGGGGCGCGGGGGATCGTCGATTTCAGCCGCGTGGCGACAGGCCGAAAGTTCGTTCAGACCTATGAGGTTTACGGCACCAAAGGCAGCCTTCGCTACACCTACGACGAGGTAAACCGCCTGCGTTTCTACACCAACGATGATCGCACAGGGCGTCGCGGTTTTCGCGAAATTGACGTCGGACCCGAGAATGAAACATTCCGCAAATTCTTGCCGCTGCCGAATTTCGCGTTGGGTTATAACGAAAGCAAGATCATCGAAATTGCCGAGGTGATCCGGTCAATCGTAGCGAACCGCCCGATGTGGCCGAACTTTGAAACCGGCCATCACATTTGCCAGATCGTCGATGCGTGCATGGACTCATCGCGCCTGAGGCAATGGGTCGATATCAACTGATCGCCTTCCAACTGACCCGCTAGACACCGGACCACCGACATGCCCCAGCAAATTCCCCAGCCCATCCTCGACGCATTGACCGACGTAGAAATGCCGCGCCTGCGCCCCGAGCCGCCATTTGCGGAATATGCCGATATTGGTGGCTATCGCCTACCGGTGTATCGTTGCGGGACAATCGTGGTTGGCAGCGGTGCCGCAGGACTGCGGGCTGCGGTCGAACTCAAGCGGCGTGACGTCGACGTCGTGATCGTTAGTCAAAGCGCGTGGGGCGGAACCTCTGCGTGTTCAGGGTCGGACAAGCAGACATTACACACTGCGAACACCGCGGATCAGGGCGACAATTTCAAAGAGATGGCCCGCGCCATCCGTTTCGGCGGCGCAATGGATGAAGACACATCTTATGTCGAAGCGGTTGGCTCTGTGCGCGCGATGGCGTCCCTGCAATATCTTGGCCTGCCCCTGCCGCAAGACGCCTTGGGCGGCACGCTGCGCTATCAGACCGATCATGACGAGGTGGGACGCGCCACCAGCTGCGGGCCGCGCACGTCGCGTTTGATGGTCAAGGTGCTGGCGCAAGAGGCGATGCAGCTGGAGGTGCCCTTTTTCAATCAGATGACCGTTGTGCGGATTTTGACAGATGATACCCGTATGTCGGGCGTTCTGGCCGTCAGGTCCAAGGATAAATCTGACAAGAACCCACATGGCTATGTGCTGTTCCAATGCGCCACGCTCGTTCTGGCCGCAGGCGGACCTGGCGAATTGTATCGCGACAGCGTATTTCCCAACAGCTGCTTCGGATCGCTTGGCCTTGCGCTCGAAGCGGGTCTGGAACTCGTCAACATTACAGAAAGCCAGTTTGGGATCAGCACAAGACGCGAGGGGTTCCCATGGAATTTATCCGGCACATATGTGCAGGCAATCCCGCATATCTATTCCGTGGATGATGACGGCGAAGAACATCATTTCCTTGCCGACTATTACCGCACCACACAAGAACTGGCCTCGAACATCTTTCGCAAAGGGTATCAATGGCCCTTCCACGCTACCCGCATGCTGGATTTTCAATCAAGCCTGATCGACCTTGCGATCGTTCGAGAAAACCAGCAAGGCCGTCGCGTTTTCATGGATTTCAATCGCAATCCCCTGCCCGTGCAAGAGGGCGATCTGTTCTGCCTCGAACGACTGGATCCGGATGTTCGGACCTATCTGAGCCAAGCAGGTGCGGATCACGACCTGCCCATTGAACGACTGCGCCACATGAACCCGCTCGCGATAGAACTCTACCGTCGCTACAAGGTCGATATAGCGGCAGAACCATTGGAATTTGCCGTCAACAACCAGCACATGAACGGCGGAATTGCGGTCGACACTTGGGGCCGGACCAATATCGATGGCATCTACGCTATCGGCGAGGCGGCAGGCACCCATGGGGTGACGCGCCCGGGGGGATCGGCGCTGAATTCCGGGCAAGTCTTCGGCACCCGTGTCGCAGAACACATTGCAGCCAGTGGGCAGACGGGTGCTCTGCAAGGCGCAGCGGATTTCGGTCTTGCAAGCCGCCACCTTGATGCCATCGCCCAGATATTGAAGTCCGAAGGTGGCTTGATGGTTCGTGACATCCGGAAAGACGTTCAGGCGCGGATGAGCGACACGGCCGGAATTTTGTGCCGCTCGGATGCGGTCAGTGCTGCGCTAAAAGACGCGCAGAAGCTGAATCGCACCATCACCGCACATGGAATAACCTTTGGTCGCACAGGCGAAGTTGCCCGCGTGCTGCAGTGGCACCAGATGGTGCTTGCCTCACAAGCGGTTCTGGCTGCGTTGGATTTCTACATCCGTCAGGGCGGCGGTAGCCGCGGTGCACGCGCCATTTGTGACTCCAACGGCACAGCCGAGCCGATGTCTGTCCATGGCCCTCTGTCCGAGTTCCGCTTCAGAACAGAGCGCGAAGAAGACAAGACCACGCAAATCCTTGTCCGTATGGTCGCAGATGAAATTGTTATTTCAACCCGCGCGAATCGTGCGTTCAACGAAAACGCCAAGGCCTTTTTCGAGCACGATTGGCCGGCGTGGCTGACGGGCGGAATTTACGATCTAGATGCAACGCAGGTGCAGTCATGATCTCGTTTTTATCAGCCAAGGCCATAGCAATCGGCGAGGCCATGATCGAAATGGCCCCCGTCGGGGACGGGCTTTATCGGCGCGGATACGCGGGTGACACGTTCAATACGGCGTGGCATCTCGCGCGGGCTCTGGGTCGCCGGGGCCAGATCGGTTTTGGCTCGCGGGTAGGACGGGACCAGATCTCGGATGCCTTTGTTCAAGAACTGGCGCAAGATGGGTTGGACGTCAGTTTGATCGCACGTGATGATGCGTTGACGATGGGGCTGTATCTGATCGAACTTGATGGTGTCGAGCGGAGCTTTCACTATTGGCGCAACGCCTCCGCTGCGCGACGACTGGCAGATGATGAAGCTTGGCTGAAACGCGTCATGACCGGACAAGCGCTGATCCATATTTCCGGCATCACCATTGCTATTCTCTCTCCTAAGGCCCGCACGCGATTGGCCCAGGCGCTTGCAGATGCCCGCCTCCACGGGGCGCGCGTGTCCTTTGATCCAAATATCCGGCCACGCCTTTGGTCCTCGGCTCAAGAGATCCGCACAACGATCCCGCAATTCCTTGCGCTGAGCGATATTGCCCTGCCCAGTTTCGATGATGAGCAGGCCAATTTCGGCGATGCTACGCCAAGCGACACGCTTGCGCGCTATGCGGCATACGGAGTAGCTGAAGTCGTTGTCAAGAATGGCGCCACCCCGGTGCTCATCCAGTCCGACGGTCAGCAGACGCAGATTGCAACCGCTCCTGTGTCGGGTATCCGCGACACCACAGGGGCGGGCGATGCGTTCAATGCAGGCTATCTTGCCGCTCGCCTGATCGGCCGCGATCCTGTGACCGCCGTGTCGCATGGCCAAGAAATGTCCGCGCAGGTCCTTCAGCATTCCGGGGCGCGGATTCCCAAAGATCAGGTGCCGCTCATTGTGGCCGGATGATACCCGGCACGACCCCGGTTTCGGAATTTCATCACAGACAGACGCCGAAACCTCATTCGGGTTTCGGCTGCGAGCGAGCACAGATCAATGTTCACCGCATCTCGCTTACACATCATGATCGGTCGAACCTGAACTGGCGCGATATTGCCTGTTAGTGTTCTTGCGCATCACTTTGACTGGATTGGCGGATAGAGAGCGAAACCGTCGTTCGTGATGTCGGCGGCGGGACTTGGCCATTTTCAAGCCAGTTCACAACGGTATTCGCCGCCTGCGCGCCAATACTTGCGATGTCGCAGCGGACCGATGACAAGGCAGGAAACGTTTGGGCGACATCCTCGATGTCATCGAAACCGACGATAAGGAAATCCTGGCCTACTTTGCGCCGGGTCTCGTAACAGCCAGACAGCATGCCAAGGGCGACCAGATCGTTGAAACAAATGGCGGCATCGACGTCGGGGTGTTCTTTGATCAATCGTTTTGCCGCCTCACGGCCAAATGCGCGACTGGCTTTCCCTGTGATTGCGAGGGGCTCCATCCCGACCTCTTTCAGAACCGATAGATACCCGGCTTTGCGCTCTTCGGTGACAGCGCGGCCGTCGAGGCCACCGACAAAAGCCACGCGACGGGCCTTCATATCAATCAAGTGGCGGGTCGCCTCTTCGCTGCCCGAAACATAATCCGGCGCTGTGAAGGGAAACAGACCCAGCCGATCATCCACCTGACGTAACATCTGCATGGCCGGAATGCCCGCGCGCGCAATCGCATCGAATGTCGCGCCCGTATCCCCGTAGGCCGGGCTGATGATGAATGCCGACACGCCATGTTCGATTATCGAATTGACAACCTGGTCTTGCAACACGGCATTTTCATCCGTGTTGGCGATGACGGTGGAATAGCCTTTTTCCGCCAGCGCCATCTGCAGCGAAGTTGCAAATTCGGCAAAGAACGGGTTGCGCAGATCGTTGATGACAAGCCCGATCAGGCCCGCATTCGACATGCGCATATTTGCCGCAGCACGATTGTAGACATAGCCGATCTCGGCCATCGCCTCGCGGACTTCCCCGCGCGTATCTTCCCGCACCGCAGGACTATTGCGCAAGACGAGGCTTACGGTCGACTTGGATACACCCGCTTTGCGTGCAACGTCTATAATGGTCGGTCTACGGTTCATGTTCATTATATCTCCGCCAGACATTACCCGTTGACAATGCAACACCCTGGGTCGCAAATGAAAGAACGTTCCACAGAAATCAGGATTTTACAGCGTTCACAGCAAGATCGAAGCACAGAATCCCGTCCTTGCCACCGACCGCGCCTGCAACCAGCTTTGCTCCCAGTCTCTGGTGGTCTGCATGGTCCTGATAGGCCTGAAGCGTCTCCCAGTCGGAAAAGTCCACAACAAAACCATGCATATAGCCGCGCTCTATCTGTTCAGGGCTCTCGCTTCGGCCTGCGGTGATGCTTAGCAGTCCGGGGATTTTGCCGTCGATTTGATGCAGTTCCTGGAACAATGCGGCGATGTCTGCTTCGCTCAGCTCGGGGCGAAACCGTATCAGGACGATATGACGAACCATATGTTAACCCATTCCATGTTGGGCTTTGATCATGTCTGCGGCCTTTTCACCGATCATGATCGCAGCTGCGTTTGTGTTTGAAGAGATGACTGTCGGCATGATTGAATTGTCGATCACACGCAGGCCCTCAACCCCATTGAATCGCAGAGAGGTATCCACGACCGCACCATCATCGGGCCCCATGCGGCAGGTGCCCACGCAGTGGTGCGAGGTCTTTGAGTGCTGGCAGATAAAATTGAAATAGTCCTGATCTGTCGTCACACTCGGCCCCGGCAAACGTTCGGCGAGAATATATTTCGCGAGCGGTGACTGCGAAAGAATATCTTGCGTAAGCTTCAGCCCCCGGATCGACATTTCGCGATCCAGCGGGTCCTGAAGATAATTTGGATCGATCAGCGGTGCTTTTGAAGGGTTCGCACTTTGCACGCGGACCGTCCCGCGCGACCGTGGCCGCAAGTAGCAGGAGTTGAGCGTTATACCCCCCTGCGGCATGGCCGCGACCCCATGTTCGATGCCCGTACCCAGCCCGAGATGGAACTGTATGTCGGGCGAACGTGCATCCCGATCCGCATACCAGAAACCGCCGGTTTCAAACAGCGACGAGGCAACCGGCCCCTTGCGGCCAAAGATGTATTGTAGCCCGGCAATTACCGCCCAATGGGGCTTTGCGTAGCGGTCATAGCTATAGGGACCGGCAAGTTCGCTGATGCAATACAGGTCGAGGTGATCTTGAAGATTGGCACCGACTTGCGGTTGGTCAAAAATGACGTCGATCCCCAGTGATCCGAGGTGTTCGGCGGGGCCGATGCCAGACAGCTGAAGCAGACGCGGAGACCCGATCGCGCCAGAGGACAAAAGCACCTCGGACTCAGCGTACAGCCGCGTGCCGTCGATCAGTTCCACTCCAGTGGCGCGGCCCTTTACGACGATCAAACGACGCACCTGCGCCCCCAGCTTGACCGTCAGATTCTTGCGATGCCGGTTCGGCGCGACATAGGCCATAGCGGCTGACGAACGGCGCACGTTGCGCTGCGTCAGCTGATAATAACCAACGCCGTCCTGCGTCTCGCCGTTGACGTCCATGTTGCGCGGAATGCCAAGTGCGGCAGCGGCCGCGAAATATGCCTCGCAAACCGGCAAGGGCGCGCGCGGTTCGCTTACGCCAAGCGGGCCACCCTTCCCATGAAACCGATTTTCATAGGTTCCATTATCTTCGGCCTTCCGGAAATAGGGCAATACATCATCGAAACCCCAGCCCTCGCACCCCATCTGCCGCCAATCGTCATAGTCCTGGGCATTGCCCCGCGTGTATATCTGCGCATTGATGGCCGATCCACCGCCAATAACTTTGGCTTGGGTATAGCGAAAGATCTTGTTCTGCATTTGCCTTTGCGGAACCGTTTCCCAACCCCAAGAACCGATGCCCTTGGTCATTTTCGCAAAACCTGCGGGTAGATGATAGAACGGATGGCGATCGCTTCCGCCCGCCTCAAGCAGCAATACCTGCACCGAGGGGTCCTCGGACAGACGCCCGGCAAGAACCGATCCGGCAGAACCTCCGCCGATGATGATGAAATCGTAACCTTTGGGCATTGTGTTGTTTTCCTCAGATCAGCCAACCCATCTCAAAATGGCGATTAAGCGGCCTCGTTATTTGCTTGGATATGTTCAGCGGCCCGGATGGACAGGGCTGCGATGGTCAACGCAGGGTTCACTGCTGCCGATGTCGGCAAAACCGATGCATCTGTGATATACAGGTTGGAATGATCGTGGCTGCGACAGTTTGCATCCACGACACTTGTCACCGGGTCTAGCCCCATTTTGGCCGTCCCGCATTGATGCGATGGCGTTCTCCGATCGAAAGGACGGGCAAGAACGAACGGATATCCGGCTTTGCGCAACACCCGCTTGAGCTTTGCGACCAGCGCCAGATGTGCATCCCAATTGGACCTTTTCCAGTTCAATTTGATCTGGCCATTTTCAAGCGTAACGCGACTTTGCGGGTCCGGCAGATCTTCGGACATCGCGTAAATGTCGAGCGAGTGTCTGGCGACCCAATTTGCCACTGGCCCCGGCAGTGGTGACGAGGCTTGCAGGATCGTGCTAGAAATTTTGCCCAGCATCTGCACATTCCCAAGCGGTTCACCGTTCCGCCCGCCGGTCAGGTAGAAATCATTCAGCATCAGTGTTTTTTGATAGATCGAGTCATTGCGCTTGAAAGGGCGCAGCGCGAGAACAGCCGAGCAATTGTGGTTCATGAAGTTGCGCCCCACCTGATCCGAGCGATTGGCAAGACCCGAAGGATTCGCGTCATTCGCCGAGGCAAGCAACAATGCAGCGCTCTGCACGGCGCCCGCAGCCAAGACCACAGTCGGAGCCAACAGAACCTCACCGCAGGACAGCTCGACGCCGGTGATGCGGTTGCCCTCGCCAGTCAGCAGACGCTGGACGCGTGCATTGGTTCGTAAGGTGACATTTTCATGTTTCAACGCTGCGTTCAGTGCGCCCGTCTCGGCATCCAATTTCCCGCCATTCGTGTCGGGAAAGGCGTCCCAAGGCGTTTTCGCCCGCGACAGCCATCGATCGAGATCCACACCAAGAGGGAGGAAACTCGGGTGGAACCCGACCGATGACAGCCGTTTGCGCAGTTCTGCGATAGCGGGTTCATCCGGGAGCGGCCCAAATGGATAATCGGCCGATCGCGGTGGCTCTGTTGGATCGTCGCCTGCCTTGCCGCGCACCGAATACATCTGCTCGGCCATGCAATAGTAGGGTTCCATCTCTTCGTAGCTTATCGGCCAGCCGGGCGTGGTGCCCCCGATATGCTTTAGCGGCGAGAAATCTTCACGCCGAAAGCGTATAAGGACCGCACCGTAAAACTTGGAATTTCCACCGACGAAATAGTAATTTCCCGGATTGAAGGGGGCCCCGTTGCCGTCCAGCCACTCTTCTTCAGGCCGGTAATGCCCATCTCGAAAAATCGATCCATCATCCCGGTCATGAGCGCTGGCGCGCAGATAATCACCACGTTCGAGGATCAACACCCGCCGCCCGGAGGCCGCAAGAGACGCCGCCATCGTGGCGCCTCCCATGCCTGAGCCAATGATGATGACTTGCGCGTCGCTCATGGTGCGATGCGCTCTTCGGTTTTCGGGTCGAAAACAACAGCCTTATCCATGTTGATTGCAAAATCGAACTCTTGTCCGGCACCAACATTTGCATCTGCACGCATTCGCGCGATGATGTCCTTGCCGCACAGTTCCATGGTGACGAAAGTATCCGCGCCCGCAGGTTCGGTAACGCCAATCCGGTTACGCAAAGACACAATATTCCCTGAATTCCGATCCGCCCCATCCGGATCGGTGATGGATTCCGGCCGGATGCCCAGTAGGATTTCTTTGCCAGCCCATTGTGCCATATTGGCCTGACTGAATTTCAATAACAGATCTGCCCCGTTTGCATCCTTGATCTGCGCGTACGAAGTGCCATCGTGCATCACAACGCGCGATGGCAGGACATTCATCGCCGGGCTGCCCATAAACGTTGCGACATAGACATTTGCCGGCGTGTCGTAGATCTCCTTGGGAGTGCCCAGTTGCTGGACAAAGCCTTGATACATAACCGCGATCCGGGTCGAGAGCGTCATCGCTTCGATCTGGTCGTGGGTGACGTATACAATAGTGGTTTTCAGTTTCTCATGCAGTTTCTTGATCTCGGTGCGCATGTCGACACGTAGTTTGGCGTCGAGGTTGGACAGAGGTTCATCGAACAAAAACACATCAGGATTGCGAACAAGTGCGCGGCCCATGGCAACACGCTGGCGCTGCCCGCCCGACAGTTGCCCCGGCTTACGATCCAGCAGGTTTTCGATCTGCAACAGCTTGGCTACGTCTTTCAATGCCGCGTTGCGTTCCGGTTTGGGCACGCCATGCATTTCAAGACCGAAGGTCATATTCTGGCCGACGGTCATATTGGGGTAAAGCGCGTAGCTCTGGAACACCATCGCGATGTTGCGCTTTGACGGATGAACACCGTTTATCACACGCCCCTTGATCGAGATGTCTCCCGACGTGATGCCTTCCAATCCGGCGATCATGTTGAGAAGTGTGGATTTACCACAACCAGACGGGCCCACCAGGACCAGAAACTCACCTTCTTGAACGTCGATATCTACACGGTGGAGAACTTCGACCGCGCCGTACGACTTGGTGACATTTTGGATATCGAGAAATCCCATGATCTTATCCTTTCACAGAGCCAGCCATCAAGCCGCGCACGAAGTAGCGACCAGCGACGATGTAGACGAGGAGGGTTGGCAGCGCAGCGAGGATCGCCCCTGCAAAATGAACGTTATATTCTTTGACGCCAGTTGATGATTGGACAAGGTTGTTGAGAGCAACAGTCATCGGCTGGATCTGACCACCAAACGAGGCCCCGAACAGGAAATCGTTCCAGATGTTCGTGAATTGCCATATGATGCATACCACCGTTATCGGACCCGAAATGGGCAGCATAATCCGCCAGAAGATACGGAAAAAGCCTGCGCCGTCGATCATCGCGGCTCGCACCAACTCGGTCGGAAACGAAGCGTAATAGTTGCGGTAATAGAGCGTCGAGAATCCAATTCCGTACACGACATGGACAAGAATCAAGCCTGGAATCGACCCCGCGAGACCCAACTTACCCAGAACCGTCGCCATTGGGATCAGCACAATTTGGAATGGAATGAAGCAGGAAAGCAGCAACAGTCCAAAGATGATCTTGTCGCCGCGAAAGCTCCATTTTGTCAAAACATAGCCATTCAGTGCGCCGAGGACCGTTGAGATCGCCACGGCAGGAACCACCATCAAGATGGAGTTGATGAAGTAGGGTTTAAGGCCGGTTGGCTCCACCCCAATCTGTGCTGACGACCACGCTTGCCGCCACGGTTCGATTGTCCAGGTTTTCGGCAAGGACATCATGTTGCCGCCGGTGATCTCGCTAAGAGGCTTAAGTGAGTTCACGACCATGACGAACAGGGGCAGCAGGTAGAACAGCGT
Source organism: Thioclava indica (assembly GCF_000714545.1). Lineage (GTDB taxonomy): Bacteria > Pseudomonadota > Alphaproteobacteria > Rhodobacterales > Rhodobacteraceae > Thioclava > Thioclava indica. Next base: position 9,989 of record NZ_AUNB01000039.1, on the reverse strand, counting down.
GAAAACCAAAAGCGTGACATAGATCAGCATGCGGGTCACACGCCCGGTCCGGATCGCAGTGTCCTGTGTGATAGCAGACATCACTTCACCTCTTTCAGCTCGGCGTAAAGATAAGGGATCATGATTGCCGCGATCGTCATCAACATGATGACCGCTGAGGCGGCACCAACACCCATCTCGTTTCGGGTGAAGGTGTAGGAATACATGAAGGTGGCGGGCAATTCGGTAGAGCGTCCCGGCCCGCCCCCAGTGAGGGCTATGATCAGGTCATAGGACTTGATTGCAAGGTGGCTGAGGATCACAAAGGAAGACAGAAATGCCGGGCGCAATTGCGGAATGATAATGCGCCAATACAGGTTCCAGTTCGACGCACCATCGATTTGCGCGGCCTTGAGAATTTCGTTGTCGATGCCGCGCAGCCCGGCCAGAAACATCGCCATCACGAAGCCAGAAGTCTGCCAAACTGCGGCCAGAACCACGGTATAGATCGCGTATTTGCTATTCTTGATCCAATCGAAGTGAAAGCTGGCCCAGCCCCAAAGATGCATCGTGTGTTCAATGCCGATACCTGGATCGAGCAACCATTTCCACGCGGTCCCCGTGACAATGAAGGACAGCGCCATCGGATACAGAAAGATTGGCCGCAGAACGCCCTCGCCTCTGATTTTCTGATCGAGGAAAATGGCAAGCGTTAGCCCGATGGCGATCGAGATAACGATATACAGAGAGGCGAAGATTGCCAAGTTAGTGATTGCCAGCGTCCAAGCGGGCAGTTGGAAAAGTTTGGTGTAATTCGCCATTCCGACAAGATCGTAGCTGGGCAAGATCTTGCTGTTGGTGAAGGACAGATAAACAGTGTAGACGATGAACCCGTAGACGAAAACCATGATCACGCCCAGCGACGGTGCAAGCACCAGCTTGGGTATCCAGTTCTGCAAACGCGTCCGGAAATCCATTTGGACGGTGGTCGTCATGGCAATTCCTCTCTTTACTCAGTTGGGGGCCCAGGTAGAGGCCAACGGCGACCGTCGGCCTCGTTGTACTCGGGCAAACTTATTGGGCGAGAGCGACGGCTTTGACCAACTCAGCAGCCGCCTGCTTGGCGTCGTACTCGCCATTGAAATTTGCTGTCACCACGTCGTAAATCGCATTTTTTACGGACGCCACATCAGCATGGCCATGTGCCATCGAGCCAAGCAAAGTGCCGTTGGCAGCTGCATCCTTCAGTTGCTGCATCGCCATCTTGCCGCACGCATCAAAGGCTGCATCCGATACGTCGGTGCGGGCAGGAACCGAACCTTTGACCACGTTGAACGACGATTGGAATCCGGGCGACATGATCGCCTTGGCCATCTCGTTCTGCGCAGCTTGTGCCGCAGGATTTTTCAACTTAAACATTGCGAACTGGTCCGAGTTGAAGGTGACGTCGCCCGCAGTCCCCGGCGTGCGGAAGCACATGAAGTCAGTGCCGGGAACCATCTTGGCTCTCAGAAACTCCCCCTTGGCCCAATCACCCATCATCTGGAATGCGGCGTCACCCTTGATTACCATGGCCGATGCAAGGTTCCAGTCGCGCCCTGAAAAGTTCGGGTCCACAAAGCTGTGCAGCGTTTCCATTCTCTTGAATGCCTCGACCATAGTATCCGATCCAAGCGCTGCTGGATCTAGGTCAATGAACGCCTTTTTGTAGAAATCCGGGCCGCCGGTGGACAGAACTACACCGTCAAACATCGTGGCCTCTTGCCAAGGCTGGCCACCCATCGCCAGTGCAATCTTGCCCGAGTCTTTCACCTTTTGCATCGCGGCAATAAATTCGTCCCAGGTCTTGGGTTGTGCTATTCCCAAACCGTCAAGCACTTTCTTGTTTGCCCAGACCCAGTTGGTCGAATGGACGTCAACCGGCGCCGCGACCCAGTGGCCATCGTATTTGGAAAACTCCTGAAGCGCTGTTGGCACCACCGCGTCCCAGTTTCCCTCCTTGGCAACACTATCAAGGTTGGCAAGGACGCCCTGCTTGGCCCAGTCGGTGATATCAAAACCTAGCATCTGCACGGCAGTGGGCGGATTGCCGCTTGTCACACGAGCGCGCAATACGGTCATTGCGGCCTCCCCGCCGCCTCCGGCAACAGGCATGTCTTTCCAACCGATATCTTTCGTCGCAAGATCCTGCTTGAGGACGTTCAGCGCTGCGGCCTCCCCGCCCGATGTCCACCAGTGCAGGACTTCCACATCCTCAGCATGGGCCATACTAGCCGTTGCTGTGAGCGCCATGACGAGAGCCGTCGTCTTTCCAAAGTTACCACGCATTAAGGTCTCCTCCCAATTTAGCGTTGGTCTTGTCTGCATCCCAAGTGTTGGGAATTATGCCATTTTCACCCAAGGAGCTCGGGTGCGCCCGATGCGCATCACGAGTGATTTCACCTCAAGGAATTCCTCATAGCCGTATTTTCCTATCTCGCGGCCCTGTCCGGATTGCTTCATCCCGCCAAAGCTCAATTCGGGGAAGCCATCCATCCATGTATTGGTCCAGACCGTTCCGGCCTCGGCACGGCGGCAAAATTCCAGACAGGTATGAACGTTCTCGCTCCAGACACCCGCGGAAAGGCCGTATGTCGAGTCGTTGGCAAGCGCGATCGCCTCATCCAGACTGCGGAAGGTCAGGACCGTCAGCACAGGACCGAACACCTCTTCACGCACAATTGCCATGTCGGGCGTGACGCCACGGATAACCGTCGGTTCGTAAAACTGACTTCCCAGTCCCGCGACAGACATGTGGTGTCCGCCAAGACAGACCTCGGCACCGGCTGCGACAGCCTCTTTGACGTAGCCGTCGATTTTGGCTTGATGATCGGGAGTGACAATCGCACCGACCTGCGTGTCGGCGTGGAGCGGATTGCCGAACACAACCTTGCGCGAAAGGGCAACGACACGTTCGACAAAGGCATCAGCAATATCTTCATGCACGATGATGCGGCTGGATGAATTGCAGCATTGGCCGACGTTGAAATAGACGCCAAATGTCACCGCATCCGCAGCATTCTCCAGATCGGCGTCTGGGAAGATGACCTGCGGGTTCTTGCCGCCCAGCTCAAGCGCCACTTTTTTTAGGCTATCCCCTGCGGATTTGGTGATCATCTTGCCAACAGCAGTCGAGCCCGTGAAGGTCACCATATCCACGTCCGAATGAGTGGTCATCAAGCTGCCCACGGGATCGCCATATCCCAGAACGATGTTGCACACGCCAGCGGGCAGTCCAGCCTCTTGCAGCAGGTCGCCAAGCATCGCGGTCGTCGAGGGCGTGACTTCGGAGGGTTTGACGACGCAGGTGCAACCGGCCGCCAAGGCAAAGGGCAATTTCTGGCTGAGGATCCAGAAGGGGAAGTTCCACGGCGTGATCACCGAAACTACGCCAATCGGCTCCTTGACCACTACGCCCAGAATATCAGCACCGAGTGTATTATGGCTGTCCCCATGCGCGGTCCTCGCAAGAGACGCCGCATAGCGCCACAGATCGGCGGCCCCATTGCATTCGCCGCGTGCCTGGCTAATCGGCTTGCCACTTTCGAGCGTCTCGATCACCGCAAGGCGCTCGACATTCTGCTCGATGAGGTCGGCGACCTTGTTCAGCACAGCGGCTCGGTCTTTGGCGGGGAGGCGGCTCCACCGGCCATCATCGAATGCCGCGCGCGCGGATTTGATCGCGGCTTCCGTTTCCACCGCAGACCCGAGGGCTGCCTGACTGACAACGATGCCATGTGACGGAGATATCCGCTCAGAGGTCCGCCCATCAGCGCTATCGACATATGTCCCATCAATATAATGGCGCGCCTGATAAGGGGCCTTCAGCATTTCTGTGGTTTGATCGGCGAAGATTGTGAGGTCTGACATGGTTTACTGTCCTGAAAAGTCTGGCTTGCGTTTTTCGCGAAAGGCGGCGACGCCCTCGGCCCGGTCGGAGGTGGATGCGATAGCGGCACTGCCAAGCGCCTCCACCATCGCCCCGCGATCCTCGCCTTGGGCTGCATGGATCATGGATTTGGAGATCTCGACTGCGCGCGGCGAAAGAGCCACCGCGCGGGCCAGAAGAGCCTCTGCCACAGCGCGCGGATCATCGTCAACGGCGGCAGCGAAACCGACTCGAAATGCGCGGTCCGCTTTGATCCGGTTCCCGAACAGGGCCATTTCCTTGACCATCGGTTCGGGCAAAAGGCGCATAAGACGTTGGGTTCCTGACCAACCGGGAACGATCCCTACACCGGCCTCAGGCAATGCCAAAGCAGCGTTGGGGGCCATGACGCGGATGTCACAGGCCGCGGCCAGTTCCAGCCCGCCGCCAAAGGCATGCCCGTTGAGGATGGCAACCGTAGGTTTGGACAAGCGCGCCAGCCGATCAAAAATCCGATGTCCATCGCGCACCCAATGTCGGGCGAATTCGGCAGGGCTTAGATCGCCCCACCCATTGATATCGGCCCCCGTGCAGAACGCTTTGTCGCCTTCCGCAGTGACGATCACAGCCGCAACGGTTGTGTCGCGTTCAATGGCGTCAAGGTGGCTTGCCAATTCGTCGAGCATCTCAACCGTAAAGGCGTTCATCTTTGCGGTGTTGTCCAGTCGAAGTTCGGCCAACGCGCCGTGTCGAAGGAAATGAACGTTACTCATTGTCCCCAACCCATCGGTTCTTGAGACAGCAGGCTTATCGGCAGCGTGATCGCATCGGGTGCGACCGAGACACGTCCGCCCGAGGCATTGACGATGTCGCGCTCGGGATCGATGCCCGGCATGATTTCGGTTGCAACAAGACCGGTCTCGCCCATGCGCATAACGCAGCGCTCGGTGATATAGATCACGTCTTGGCCCAACTCGCGCGCACGTTTGCCCGAAAACGTCACATGCTCGACCGTCTCGACCATCTTGGTAAACTTGCCGGGAGCCGCCACGTTGATCCCTTCGGAGGTCAATTCAATCTGCGCACCTGCTTCGAACCATCCCGAGAAAACGATCTTCTTCGCGCCTGATGTAATGTCGACAAAGCCGCCACAACCTGCGGTCAGATAAGGTTTCTTGCCCAGCTTCGAGACGTTCACATTGCCTTCGACATCGACCTCGAGGAAGGACAGGAACGACACGTCGAAACCGCCGCCCTGAAAGTAGATGAATTGTTGTGGCGAAGGCACGAACGCATCGGCGTTCGAGGCGCAACCAAAGGCAAATCCCGTCAGCGGAATGCCACCTACCGCGCCCTGTTCGACGGCCCATGTCACTGCCTCAGAATGTCCAGCCTCAAGCAAGATGCGCGGGACCATCGCACTGATCCCGAAACCGAGGTTCGCCGCCATGCCGGGGCGAAGTTCCATCGCCGCCCGGCGGGCGATAATCTTTTCGATGCCATATTCAGCCAGCGCAAAACTATCCCATGGCCGCAAGACCTGTCCGGAAATCGCCGGATCATACGGAGTTTCGCAGGTCTGTTTCTGGTCTGGATCAATCACAATCAGATCGACCAGATGCCCGGGCACACGCACGTCATGTGGCCTGAGCGACCCGCGTTTCGTCACCCGGCTGACCTGTGCGATGATAAGACCGCCATGGTTGCGGACGCAAATCGCTTGTTCAAGGCCACCAAGATACGCGCCTTCGTGTTCATATGTCAGATTGCCGTGTTCGTCAGCGGTTGTGGCACGCAAAATCGCAACATTTGGCACAATGTTCGGGAAGTGCAGCCACATATCGTTTTCAAAATCCAGGCGCCTGACGATCGGGGCAGCGGCGGCCTTATCGTTCATCGCACAACCTTCGCGCTGAGGGTCGACAAAAGTGTGAAGCCCTACCTTGGTCAGAACACCCGGACGATTTGCAGCGGCTTCACGCGTCATATCGAACAAAATCCCTGAGGGCACGTTATAGGCGGCAACACGGTTCTCAACGACCATCTTCCAGATTTCTGGCATCGGTTTGGACGAAGGACCAGAGGGATAAGAACCGCCCAGAATACGGGCCAGCAAACCGTCCTTGGCGATGTGATCTACACCTTTAACACCATACATGTCGCCCGCCGCAATAGGATGAATCGTTGTCAGACTGCGTGGATGCCCCTCGGCATCGAAACGATCCCCAATCGCCTTGAGCACGAGATCGGGGCACCCCAGCGCCGAAGACGAGGAGACCGTCACCACCGCACCATCCTGTATACGCGAGGCCGCCATTTGCGGGCTGACGATTTTGCTCATTCTACTACTCCATAACTTATCGTTTGGCAGACGCCTGTTAATGCGGCCTCGCGCACGGCAGTCGCAATCAACAGCGCTTTTGCGCCGTCGGCGCCCGTGGCGGCCGGTACCCCCCGGCCCCGCGTGGCAGCCGTAAACTCGCGAATGACGGCTTCGTAAATTTCTGTCTTGTCGAACAGCACTTCGATCCGACCGGTGCGGTTCACCAAGGTGATCTCGCCCAACGGATCTTGTGCAAAGACACCAATTGCGACAATCGACCCATCGGTGCCGTGCACCTCAATCCCCGATTCAGTGAAAGGATGGGTAAAGCTCTCGTGGCTGAAAACCATCACACCCGAGGGCATGGTCCACACCGACATGACGGAATCCTCGACCCCGTTTCCCATACCGCTTTGGCTCATTTCCGCGACCACTGTGCAAGGGTCTTCTTGCAATAGGAACCGCGCGGTGTCGGCGTTGTGCACCGTCAGGTCCGCGATCGCGCCACCGCCTGCCCGGGGGGCATTCAAACGCCAGTCGCGCAGATGTTCAGGCAGATGAACCGCATGGAATAGCCGCAGTGACAAGACACGACCGACAGCACCAGACGCGATCAATTCCCGGATCTTGCGATGACTACCCGCACAGCGCAGATGGTGGTTCACGGAAAGTGTAACGCCTGCAACTTTTGCGGCGGCAATCATCTCGGCCGACTGCGCGGCGGTCATCGCCAACGGCTTTTCACACAGAACATGTTTGCCAGCCGCAATTGCGGCCATGACCTGCGCAAAGTGCTTTTCATTGGTTGAAGAGATGTAGACTGCCTGAACGGCCTCATCGGCGAGCGCATCAGCGATCGATGTTGTCCATTGGCTAATTTCATGGGTTTTTGCAAATTCCTGGGCGCGATCCGCATTGCCACTCACAACCCAGCCAACCGTGCCCTGCTGCGCGGCGCGTATCGCCGCGATCATGTACTGACTCGCAATTGTGCTAGCGCCAAGTAGTGCCCAATTCACCCACGCATCCTCCATATGGAACGTTCCAATAAGTTACTGGAACGTTCCATATATTGTCAACGGCAAGGTGGAAAGATTCGTCAAACATGGATGATCATGAGACAAGCATATGATTTATTACGAAATAATCAGGGGCCACTCGCGGAAGCAGACCTGATTGCGCCGAATAACGGCAAGCGTCACGCCCGAAGTCTATTGGATTCACAGACGACCGGGCCCCCCTTGCGACTCTGCACGACACTCAGAAAACGGTCTCAAAAAGTCAGTCGATTGCGCCACTCACAAATTCCTTGAGCAGGCTCAGGCGATCTTTCGCCACGGCCGATTTGCGGGCGGTGGTAGTTGCAGGGGTCTCATGTCGACAGGAAGCGAGATCCACGCGGAGGGTGTTGTCACGTTAACTCGCCGAGTTTGCAATTTGGCCTGTCGAGCCAGATCAAAAGCGACCCACGTCGCTTCAGCGCTTCGTTGTAGGATTTCCAGTTCGTCGTGCGGTAGCGGGCAGGGTCAGGATTGCTCATGCTCGCCCTCTTAACCTACCGGATTCGCAGTGTGAATCCTTCCAGAGCTGACTTCTGCAACAACGCCCATCACCAACTTTCGCGCGTTTCTCGCCCGGGTAACGTTCTCTTGACTGAAATGCGCGTGGTGTTCAGGCGTTTCGGGTTGATGTCCGCCGCCCAGTGGTGAGGCTATGGCAAACAGGGAGGACTACATGGCAAATGTGACACGTCGCGGCGTTCTGATGACAAGCGCAGGCGCGCTTATAGGTGGGGCGGCTTTCGCCGAGGAGGGGCAAGCCGCCGACCCATCCTTGATGACTGATGACAATAATGGTTCGGGCGTGGCGTCGCATGACAATCGTATCGATCTGATCCGCGCTGATGCGCCCGAATTGGCAGCTTTGGGTCCGCATGCTGTGGGCGTCCGCACACTGAAAGTGGTGCATCCCAATCAAATAAATGTAGCGAAAATTGCGAAAGAAACCATCAAACCTGGAGCACCGCTGCCGACCTATGATCGCAGCCTGACACTGGAAATTTGGTATCCTGCGACGGGCAAACCGGCTGCGCCTGGCAGTCAAAGCTATCCTGGTGTTTTTATCCGCGACGGCAAAACCCAAGTGACATTACACGGTGCGGCAAGACGCGATGCAGAACCCGATCTGAGCGCAGGGCCATTTCCAGTCATTGTGATTTCGCATGGCTATCCGGGCAATCGCTTCTTAATGAGCGATCTCGGAGAAAACCTCGCGTCCAAAGGATATGTCACCGTCTCGATTGATCACCTCGACAGCACCTATGACAATATGGCGGCGTTTGGATCCACATTGGTCAACCGGCCCTTGGATCAGCTGTTTGTAGTCGATCAGATCGACAAGCTGTCCAAGGACAAAACGTCGTTTTTGTCGGGGTTGGCAGATTCTGATCATACGGGGTTGATTGGCTATTCGATGGGCGGCTACGGAGCGGTGATCGTCGCCGGCGGCGGCGTGACCGAGGCGGCCACGAAGTTGGATTGGGGGGCACCGGCCGATACGCTGCGTGTGCACCTGTCGGGAAGCGCCAGCCACGCGGCGCTGACGGATCCGCGCATCAAGGCTATCTTCGCCTTTGCACCATGGGGGCGTGCCTCAGATTTTTGGGACGCAGACGGGCTGAAATCGGTCAAGACGCCAATTTTCTTTGCGGCGGGTGATCAGGATGACGTGGCCGGCTATAAAGACGGCGTGCGCAAAATCTGGCAAGAGTCGGTCAATGCGAACCGCTATCTGCTGACATTTCACGGCGCCAATCATAACGCAGGTGCCCCCATACCGGCACCGATTGAGGCATGGAAGCCCGCAGAAGGCCTCGATTTCATTCCCGCCGAACATTACATTGATGCGGTGTGGAGCAATGTGCGGATGAACAATATCGCCGAACATTTTACATCAGCCTGGTTTGGGAAAATGCTCAAGGGCGATGAGAGGATGGATGCCTATCTCGATGTGGTTCCAAACTCCGAAGACGGTCTGTATTCCGTGGCGAAAGACGGCACTCATAAAGGCGACTTTAGTTACTGGAATGGGTTTCCGAAGCGGACAGCAAAGGGGCTGAGCTTGGAGCACGCAACGCCTGAGACCTAGGAATAGGTGTCAATGAGCGTTCAAACTGGGTCAGAAGCAGATTTGGTGCAGTTCTGGCATGGCTAACTGAATCGCTCCGAGTTTATCGGAGACCAACAATATAAGTAAGGTTGATGGTTATGACAAAAAGAAAAATGGCAAATCGCTAGGTGTTTGATCCCACGGTTTGATGGTGCGATCCTTTTTCAGGAATGGAAGGAAGCATTATGGGACAAATTCGTCAAGGGAGCGCCACGACCACGCACGCTGTCAGAGCAGCAATACAGCGATCGCAAGCTTCGCTCTCGGCGCTGAGTAAGGAACTCGGCATCAATCCCAAGACAGTAGCCAAATGGCGGAAGCGGGCGACGGTTGAGGATATGAAGACGGGCCCGCAAGAACCGCGCTCTACGGTCCTGACCGAAGCCGAAGAGGCTGCGGTCGTCGCATTTCGGTGTCATACGTTGCTGCCGCTGGATGATTGTCTCTATGCCCTGCAGCCGTCTATCCCGCATCTGACACGATCAGCGCTGCATCGATGCCTACAACGACACGGCATATCACGCCTGCCTGATATCGAGGGTGACAAGCCGAAGCGTCAGAAGTTTAAGCGCCACCCCATCGGGTGGTGTTGTCACGTTAACTCGCCGAGTT
>NZ_AUNB01000038.1 GCF_000714545.1 Thioclava indica | reverse complement strand
TTCTGTGACCCCGCACACCAAGTTCGAAGCTGAGGCCTATATCCTCACCAAAGAAGAAGGTGGCCGTCACACGCCGTTCTTCGCGAACTACCGTCCGCAGTTCTACTTCCGCACGACGGACGTCACCGGCACCGTTAACCTGCCCGAGGGCACGGAAATGGTCATGCCGGGCGACAACCTGAAGTTCGAAGTCGAACTGATCGCCCCGATCGCGATGGAAGACGGCCTGCGTTTCGCAATCCGCGAAGGCGGCCGCACCGTCGGCGCCGGCGTGGTGTCGAAAATCCTCGCTTGATTAGCGTCACATCGTAACGGAAGGGCCGCCCGGTTGGGTGGCCCTTTTTCTTTTGGGGGAAAAGGTGTCGGGCTTTGAAGCGGCCATTGCGCCGCTTACCGTTGTATCTGATTAATTCAGGTGAATCGGGCTTGGCAGGCGATACCCTAGCAGCTCGACCTTATTTTTCGAGATCATTACACCTTTGCGCCAGTGACTGTCTTTCATCACGCTGGAATATTCCTTGGAATAATCTCGGTATTGATCGTTGCTTATGGCAAATGAAATCGGCAAATGTTTCAGGCTTTCCAGTACGTATTTATCCGCCTGAACGCCGCTGGGCACGACATAGATTTCATCTCGCTCAAGCCCGAAAATATCTTCCAGTAGCGTTACAGAATGGGCTTGATGGCTTGGGAATGCGCCGTGCTCGCTTAGCGTGTAAAAGATATTGGCATCAAAAAAGCAAACGATCCGGTATCCGTGATCGCGCAACTGGTTGACGATCTCGCCAAGCGGGCGCGCATCAAATCCGTGCTCGTGGCCCAAATGGTAAATGTTGCTGCCATCAAAAATGGCTGTTTTCGCGTCCAATCGCAGATCATGCATGAAGCCCAAACGATCATTGGCCAGCAAGGCATGTGGTTCGCGGCCGCCAAAGCCGTAATAGACGAGTAACCACGCCGCAATCAGCGCTGGCAAAACGATGAGCATCACAGTCGGGTCGATATCGGGGCGCAGGACGATCCACCACAAAAGCAGCGCGGAAATACTGGTCAGGAGGATGAAGTTAAGCAGCAGATAGACTGCTTTGCGCAACCACTTAAATGTATTGGACTGTGGCGCATGAGCATCGAAAGAGGCGAGTTTCTCGCCCAGTGTCGTGGGGGCTTTCGTCATATTCTAGCTCATACAAAAGGTCTTTTGCGCAAATTTAGCGCAAGCTTTGCGAAGAGGCCATCCGGGCGTAAGCTTGGTTGCAGCGCGCTTGCGCTGGCGGGGATCTGCGCTAGGATTTGCGAAATCATAAGGTTAGCATTCGCGCGATGGCCAAAAGTCCAATCCTCTTTTCACACGTTCTGTCTGGCGCGCCTGATCCGGATGGTCCTGCCGATATCTCAGCGGCCCTGCGCGATGATCGGCTGGCTTGGGCGCATCTGGATGGCACGAACCCGTCTGCGCAAAGCTGGATTCGCGAGGAGTTGGACTACCTTGATCCGCAGGCCGTCGAGGCGCTGCTGGATGTCGATACGCGCCCGCGCATGAGCCTTGCGGGCGACGGGCTGCTGGTGATCTTACGCGCGATCAACTTCAACGAGGGGGAAGATCCCGAAGACATGGTCTCGTTGCGGATGTATCTCGATGCGCGCCGTATTCTGACGATTTCGCGCAAACGGGTGCGCGCGATTGAGCGGATGAATGCCGCTTTGCGCGAGGGCATCGGGCCGATGGATGCAGGCGCGTTCTTGGTGGAGCTGATCGAAGATATTGTCGGCAATATTAACGCTTTTCAAAGCGGCTTGGATACCCATGCCGAAGCGCTGGAATACCGGGTTTTTGGCGGGCAGGGCGATCATGTGCGCCATGATGTTCTGGATCTGCGCCTCAAGGTGATTGCCGCGCGCCGCTATTTGGGGCCGCAACGCGATGCGCTGCTTAAGGTGTCACAGGCGCAAAGCCCGATCATCGACGCGGTGACGCGGCGCGAGATCGAGGAGGAGGCGTTCAAGATGACGCGGATTTCCGAGGATATGGATGAGCTGCGCGATCAGGCGCAGGTTTTGCGCGAGGAGCTATCGAGCCAGCTATCAGATCGGGTGAACCGCAATACGTTTGTGATGTCGGTGGTGACGTCGATGTTCCTGCCGCTGGGGTTTTTGACCGGCTTGTTCGGGGTCAATCTGGGCGGGATGCCGGGGCTGCAATCGCCAGTGGCTTTCGCCATTCTGGTGGCAAGCTGTGCGATTTTGCTCATCGCACAGCTTGGGGTCATGGGGCTTTGGCGCTGGCTGAACCAACGCAAGACCCGATAGCCGCGCTTAGGCCGCGGCGCGCTCGTGGCGGCCTTCGCCGATCTCTTCGATAATCTTGGACACGAACGCATCCAGATCGCCCGGATTGCGCGAGGTCACCAGCCCTTTATCGGTCACGACCTCGCGGTCATGCCATTCGCCGCCTGCGTTTTCCACATCGGTGCGGATCGAAGGGTACGAGGTCAGCTTGCGCCCCTTGGCGATGCCGGCCTCAACCAGAAGCCACGGCGCATGACAGATCGCGGCCACTGTCTTGCCGGCGTCGAAGAATGCACGCACCAGATTTACGGCCTCGGGCTGGACGCGCAACAGGTCGGGGTTGATCTGCCCGCCCGGCAGCACGATGGCGTCATAATCGCTGGCTGACACATCGGCGATCTTGCGATCTGAGGGCACGGATTTGCCCCAGTTCTTCTCGTCCCAGCCGGTGATGTCTTTCCCGTCCAGCGAGGCGACATGCACCGTCGCGCCCGCGCCGCGCAGTTTTTCAAGCGGCACCATCAGTTCGGATTGCTCAAAACCGTTGGTCGCCATGATCAGGATTTTTGCGTCGGTGATCTTGGTCATCGTCATCTCCTTTTCGTTTCGCTGCGATGTGGGGCGGCTCATCCGCCCGTCATTGTCGCGGCTTGCACAGGGCAACGTGGCGGGGCGGGGGGCTGTTCCAAGGGAACTTGCGTGCAGGGGGCGGATTTGCGCAAATCGCTCTTGATTTCGTCTGCGCGCTGGCTTAGCAACCGCCGCACGGCATAGGGGTATAGCTCAGTTGGTAGAGCATCGGTCTCCAAAACCGAGGGTCGTGGGTTCGAGTCCCTCTGCCCCTGCCAATGGAAATTGACGATTTTTCATTGGCTAGGTCGTATATCCGAGACAGTTGGGCGTTTGGTTGGGAAAATTCAGTCCAACGAATGTATCGCGCGTGCGATGCGTCTGCGGCTGGAGGCATTTGCATGCCGATAGGCTTCTGCCGGCTCTCATGAAATTCCTTGCGTTGTCGCGATGATCGCAATGTTGAAACACTGCGCAGGGCCGTTGGTTTGTTCGCGCGCTTCAACTGTCGAGATGGGCAGCGGACGGGCCGATCCGCTTGAAGCGGCGCGCGCACTCGCGCGACCCGTTTGAGCGCATCGCGGATGTGCGCCGGCGGATGAGCGGGGCGGGCTGATGCGAACCGTTGCCACGTTTCGGGGAAGGGCTGTGCAAATGGGTTGAAATCCTGCCCTGCAGCGCGTATCTGGCAGCAGTTGTGCGCTAACGGTTGCGCCAGGACAGACAGGCAGGCGCCGGTACGGGCGCGCTTTACAGGGATGACGAACATGGCGAACCCTCTTCAGTTTCTTCAGCAGGTGCGCTCGGAAGGGGGCAAGGTCACTTGGCCCTCGCGTCGTGAGGTGATGCTGACGACCGGTATGGTTCTGGCAATGGCGGCGCTGACCTCGTTGTTCTTTTCGCTTGTAGACTGGGTGATCCGTCTGGGCGTCGCCGCCGTGATCGGCAGCTAAGGCATCGTCAGGCTTGCGTGACGAAACGGGCGATGCACGCACAAACGTGTCCTTAACGGCCTTGAAATCATTGGCGCACGGCGGTAAAGGGGCGGAACTTTCCCGGAAGCGGCGTGCATCGATTCGCGTGGTGCGCGCTGCTTTTTGTTCGGGATAAGCGGGCTAACCCGCTAGAAAATTTGAATTTTACGGCGCGCAAGCGTCGGCATGAAGGGGCTAAGGGCAGCATGGCGAAGCGTTGGTATTCGGTAAGCGTTCTCTCGAATTTCGAGAAGAAAGTGGCCGAGGGGATCCGTCAGGCTGTTATTGATCAGGGCCTTGAGGACCAGATCGAAGAAGTCTTGGTGCCCACGGAAGAAGTTATCGAGGTGCGTCGCGGCAAGAAAGTGACCTCCGAGCGTCGTTTCATGCCCGGCTATGTGCTGGTGCGCATGGAGATGACGGACAAGGGCTATCACCTTGTGAACTCGCTCAACCGCGTCACCGGGTTTTTGGGGCCGCAAGGGCGCCCGATGCCGATGGGTGATGCCGAGGTGAACCGTATTCTGAGCCGCGTCGACGAGACCGGTGAAGCGGCGGCTCCGCGCAACCTGATCTTCTTCGAGATCGGCGAGAACGTGAGCGTGACTGACGGCCCGTTCGAGGGGTTCTCGGGCATGGTTGAGGAAGTGGACGAGGCGGCAAGCCGCTTGAAGGTGACGGTGTCGATCTTTGGTCGCCCCACGCCGGTCGAACTGGAATTCACGCAGGTGCAGAAAACCGCCTGAGTGTAAATCGTGGGAGGCGAGGGGGTAACTCCGGACCGCACCACTAAACTTCGCGCCCCTTTTGGGTGTGGCAGTGATAAGGAGAGGGCCAAATGGCCAAGAAAGTAGTTGGGCAGCTGAAGCTGCAAATTCCGGCAGGTGGCGCAAACCCGTCCCCGCCGGTCGGTCCTGCGCTGGGTCAGCGCGGCATCAACATCATGGAATTCTGCAAGGCGTTTAACGCCAAAACGCAGGAAATGGACAAGCAGGCGAAGATCCCGACGGTCATCACCTATTACGCTGACAAGTCCTTCACCTTTGAGATCAAGCAGCCCACGGCGAGCTTCTTCATCAAGCAAGCCGCTGGCCTCAAGCCGGTTGGCAAGCGTAACCGTCCGAAGGGCTCTGAGGCCCCCGGTCGTGTGACCGCAGCCACGATCACCGCCGCACAAGTGCGCCAGATCGCAGAAGCGAAAATGGCTGATCTGAACGCCAACGACATCGAAGGCGCGATGAGCATCATCCTCGGCTCGGCGAAGTCGATCGGTATCGAGGTGAAAGGGTAAGTCATGGCAAAGCTCGGTAAACGGACCAAAGCCGCCCGCGAAGCTTTCGCTGGCAAAGACAACCTCTCGATCAAAGAGGCGGTGAGCCTGATCAAGTCGAACGCGCATGCGAAATTCGACGAGACGCTGGAAATCGCGATGAACCTCGGCGTTGACCCGCGCCATGCTGACCAGATGGTCCGCGGCGTGGTCGCACTGCCCAACGGCACCGGCAAAACCGTGCGCGTGGCTGTGTTTGCGCGTGGCGCGAAAGCCGAAGAAGCACAGGCTGCAGGGGCTGACATCGTCGGTGCCGAAGACCTGATGGAAACCATCCAGTCGGGCAAGATCGAGTTCGATCGTTGCATCGCCACCCCGGACATGATGCCGCTTGTCGGCCGTCTTGGTAAGGTGCTTGGCCCGCGTAACCTGATGCCCAACCCCAAGGTTGGCACGGTGACGATGGATGTCGCAACGGCTGTGACGGCTGCCAAAGGCGGCGAAGTCCAGTTCAAGGTCGAGAAGGCTGGCGTCATCCACGGCGGCATCGGCAAAGTGTCGTTCTCGGAAGAGAAGCTGGTTGAGAACGTGCGCGCCTTTGTGGACGCCGTTTCCAAAGCCCGCCCCGTTGGCGCAAAAGGCACCTATATGAAAAAGGTGTCGCTGAGCTCCACGATGGGCCCGGGCGTGTCGCTGGACGTTGCGTCCGCAAGCGGCAACTAAAAGAATTCCACCGGGAAACCGGTGGATGGTGGGGCGGGCGCCAACTGGCAACCGCCCTGACCTGTCCGAGACGGAGGGTGCCGGGAAACTGGCTTAATTTCCTTCCTGAGATGGGGATCGAGACCATTTCCGAGGGAGGCCGCTTGGCTGATCTCGGGCGATCTGGGCTCGGGCCCTTTCGGACCCGACCCCGCGCAAGCGGGACAATGAGAGCCGGGGGGAAACCCTCATACTTGGAGTGTAACTGTGGATAGAGCCCAAAAAGAGAAAGTGGTCGAGGAACTCGGCCAGATCTTCGCAAGCTCTGGCGTCGTAGTGGTTGCCCACTACGAGGGCCTGACGGTTGCCGAAATGCAGGACCTGCGGGCGCGCATGCGCGAAGCTGGCGGGTCTGTTCGCGTTGCCAAGAACAAGCTCGCCAAGATCGCCCTTGAAGGTCAGCCCTGCGCAAGCATCGCTGATTTCCTGACGGGCATGACCGTACTTTCCTACTCTGATGATCCCGTCGCTGCGGCGCGGGTGGTTGTCAAGTACGCCAAGGAAAACGAGAAACTCTCGATCCTTGGTGGTTCTATGGGAGAGTCGGCTCTGGATATCGCCGGTGTTAAAGCCGTCGCCGATATGCCGTCGCGCGAAGAGCTTCTTGCTCAGATCGCGTCGTGCATTGGTGCGCCTGCTAGCAACATCGCCGGTGCCATTGGCGCGCCTGCAAGCAACATCGCGAGCATCTTGTCCTCGATCGAGGAAAAGGCTGCTTAAGCAATCGACCTGCCCCGTAGCGGCTTGAAACCGCGACGTTGGAAACCCAAATCTAGGAACTGTGAAATGGCTGATCTGAAAAAACTCGCCGAAGAAATCGTGGGCCTGACCCTTCTGGAAGCCCAGGAACTGAAAACCATCCTCAAAGACGAGTATGGCATCGAGCCCGCCGCTGGTGGCGCTGTGATGATGGCTGGCCCGGCTGCTGCTGGCGAAGCTGCTGAAGAGAAAACCGAATTCGACGTCGTTCTCGTCGAAGCCGGCGCTCAGAAAATCAACGTGATCAAAGAAGTTCGCGGCATCACGGGTCTCGGCCTGAAAGAAGCCAAAGACCTCGTTGAAGCTGGCGGCAAAGTCAAAGAAGGCGCTTCGAAAGCGGAAGCTGAAGAAATTCAGAAGAAACTCGAAGAAGCTGGCGCGAAAGTCGAGCTCAAGTAATCGAGCCGGATGCGCCTGCATCCGACATGAAAAAGGGCTGGGTCCGGGAATTTCCGGGCCCAGCCGAACCTGTCTTGGAGAGCGCTTTGCGCATCTGAAGCCCTCTCCAAGGCGGTGTTCGCGGTTCGGGAGCTATCCGGTGGGACGGATGGCAGGTATGGAACCGCCCCCCTTCATTCGCCTTGCGGCGTGCAATGGGCCCCGACATTGCGCAGCCGCGAAGAGACGAAAGGTCACGCAGAGCATGGCTCAAGCTTACGTTGGTCAGAAACGCATCCGTCGCTATTACGGCAAAATCCGTGAAGTCCTTGAAATGCCGAACCTCATTGAGGTTCAGAAATCCTCATACGATCTGTTCCTGCGCTCGGGGGAGGCTGATCAGCCCACCGATGGCGAGGGGATTCAGGGCGTGTTCCAGTCGGTTTTCCCGATCAAGGATTTCAACGATAATGCCATTCTGGAGTTCGTGAAATACGAACTCGAAAAGCCGAAATACGATGTCGAAGAATGTCAGAACCGCGACATGACCTATGCCGCACCGCTGAAGGTGACGCTGCGTCTGATCGTGTTTGATATCGACGAAGATACCGGCGCGCGGTCGGTCAAGGACATCAAGGAACAAGACGTGTTCATGGGCGATATGCCCTTGATGACCAACAACGGCACCTTCGTTGTGAACGGCACCGAGCGCGTGATCGTGAGCCAGATGCACCGCTCTCCGGGCGTGTTCTTTGACCATGACCGTGGCAAGACCCACAGCTCGGGCAAGCTGCTTTTTGCCTGCCGCATCATTCCCTATCGCGGCTCTTGGCTGGATTTCGAATTCGACGCCAAAGATCTGGTATTCGCACGCATCGACCGTCGCCGCAAATTGCCGGTGACGACGCTGCTCTATGCGCTTGGTCTTGACCAGGAAGGCATCATGGATGCCTATTACGAGACCGTGTCTTACACCGCCAAGGGCAAGACCGGCTGGGTGACCAAGTTCTTCCCTGATCGCGTGCGCGGCACCCGTCCGACCTTTGATCTGGTCGATGCGGCAAGCGGTGAAGTGATCTTGAAAGCGGGCGAGAAAGCGACCCCGCGCATGGTCAAGAAATGGCGCGATGACGACGCGATCTCTGAACTGTTGGTTCCGTTCGATCACATTCTGGGCCGCTATTGCGCCAAGGATATCATCAACGAAGAGACCGGTTTCATCTATATCGAGGCTGGCGACGAGCTGACCGCCGAATACGATAAAGACGGGGAACTGTCGGGCGGTTCGGTCAAGGTGCTCGTGGATAACGGGATCACCGAAGTGCCGATCCTTGACATCGATAACGTCAATGTCGGCCCCTATATCCGCAACACGATGGCGGCGGATAAGAACCTCAACCGCGAAACCGCGTTGATGGATATCTACCGCGTGATGCGCCCGGGTGAGCCGCCGACCGTTGAAGCGGCCGAAGGTCTGTTCAACCAGTTGTTCTTTGATGCTGATCGCTATGACCTGTCCGCAGTGGGCCGGGTCAAAATGAACATGCGTCTGGATCTGGATGCGCCTGATACCCAGCGCACCCTGCGTCGCGAAGACATCATTGCCTGTATCCGTGGCTTGGTGGAACTGCGTGACGGCAAGGGCGAGATCGACGATATCGACCACCTTGGCAACCGCCGGGTGCGCTCGGTCGGCGAGCTGATGGAAAATCAGTATCGTGTCGGTCTGCTGCGCATGGAACGTGCAATCAAAGAGCGTATGTCCTCGGTCGAGATCGACACGGTGATGCCGCAAGATCTGATCAACGCGAAACCGGCTGCGGCTGCGGTGCGTGAATTCTTCGGCTCCTCGCAGCTGAGCCAGTTCATGGACCAAACCAACCCGCTGTCGGAAGTCACCCACAAACGCCGTCTCTCGGCGCTTGGCCCGGGTGGTCTGACGCGCGAACGTGCCGGCTTTGAGGTGCGCGACGTTCACCCGACCCACTATGGTCGGATGTGCCCGATTGAAACGCCCGAAGGTCAGAACATCGGTCTGATCAACTCGCTGGCCACGTTTGCCCGCGTGAACAAATACGGCTTCATCGAAACGCCTTATCGCAAGGTCGAAGACGGCAAGGTCACTGATGAGGTGGTCTACATGTCGGCCACCGAGGAAATGCGTCACACCGTGGCGCAGGCCAACGCAACGCTGGACGAGAACGGCAAGTTCACCAGCGATCTGATTTCGACGCGTCAGTCGGGCGAATACTCGCTCAACCCGCCCGAAGTCATTGACCTGATCGACGTCTCGCCCAAGCAGCTTGTGTCGGTTGCCGCGGCGCTGATCCCGTTCCTGGAAAACGACGATGCTAACCGGGCCTTGATGGGCTCGAACATGCAACGTCAGGCGGTTCCGCTTTTGCGCTCCGAGGCTCCGTTCGTGGGCACCGGCATGGAGGCGATCGTGGCGCGCGATTCGGGTGCGGCGATCATGGCCAGTCGTGGCGGGATCATCGATCAGGTTGACGCACAGCGGATCGTTATCCGCGTCACCGACAACCTTGAAGCGGGTGAGCCGGGCGTCGACATCTACCGTCTGCGCAAGTTCAAACGCTCCAACCAATCCTCGACGATCAACCAGCGTCCTGTCGTCAAAGTGGGCGACCGGGTGCAAAAAGGTCAGGTTGTCGCTGATGGCCCGTCCACCGATCAGGGTGAGCTGGCAATCGGGCGCAACGTGGTCGTCGCGTTTATGCCGTGGAACGGCTACAACTACGAAGACTCGATCCTGATTTCCGAGCGTATTCACCGCGATGACGTGTTCACCTCGATCCATATCGACGAATACGAAGTGGCGGCGCGCGACACGAAACTGGGGCCGGAAGAGATCACCCGCGACATTCCCAACGTCGGTGAGGAAGCCCTGCGCAACCTCGACGAGGCCGGGATTGTCTATATCGGTGCCGAAGTGGGGCCGGGCGATATTCTGGTCGGCAAGATCACTCCGAAGGGCGAAAGCCCGATGACGCCGGAAGAAAAACTTCTGCGCGCCATCTTCGGGGAAAAAGCATCTGACGTGCGCGATACCTCGCTGCGTTTGCCCCCCGGTGCGTTCGGCACGATCGTCGAAGTGCGTGTCTTCAACCGCCATGGTGTGGAAAAAGACGAGCGCGCGCTGCAAATCGAGCGCGAAGAAGTCGAACGTCTCGCACGCGACCGCGACGATGAGCTGGCGATCCTCGAGCGCAACATCTACGCGCGTCTGCGCACGCTGATTTCGGGCAAAAAGGCTGTCAAAGGCCCCAAAGGCGTCAAGCCGGGTTCCGAGATCAACGACGAGTTGCTTGGCACCTTGTCCAAAGGTCAGTGGTGGCAGCTTGCCCTTGAAGACGAGGGGGACGCGAAAGAGGTCGAAGCGCTTAACGATCAGTTCGAGGTGCAGAAACGCGCCCTTGATCTGCGCTTTGAAGACAAGGTCGAGAAAGTCCGTCAGGGCGACGATCTGCCGCCGGGCGTGATGAAGATGGTCAAGGTGTTCGTGGCCGTGAAGCGCAAGCTTCAGGCGGGCGACAAGATGGCTGGTCGTCACGGCAACAAAGGTGTCGTGTCCAAGGTTGTGCCGGTCGAGGATATGCCTTTCCTCGCCGACGGGACGCCGGTTGACTTGGTGCTGAACCCGCTGGGCGTGCCTTCGCGTATGAACGTCGGTCAGATCCTTGAAACCCATATGGGTTGGGCGTCGCGCGGTCTGGGTATCCAGATTGACGAGGCAATGCGTGCCTATCGTCGTGAAGGCGATATGACACCGGTCAAGGATGCGATGCGCCACAGCTATGGCGACGAGACTTACGACGAAGTCTTTGCGTCGATGGACGATGAAAGCCTGCTGGAAAGCGCGGAAACCGTTCGCGGTGGCGTGCCGATTGCAACCCCGGTCTTTGACGGGGCGAAAGAGGCCGACATCAATGACGCGTTGACGCGGGCGGGCTTTAGCGAGTCCGGTCAGTCGGTGGTGTTTGATGGTCGCTCGGGCGAGCAATTCGCGCGTAAGGTCACGGTTGGGGTGAAATACTTCCTCAAGCTGCACCACTTGGTCGATGACAAGATGCACGCCCGTTCCACCGGTCCGTACTCGCTTGTCACGCAGCAGCCGCTGGGTGGTAAGGCGCAGTTCGGTGGTCAGCGTCTGGGTGAGATGGAGGTCTGGGCACTTGAAGCTTACGGTGCCGCCTACACCTTGCAAGAGATGCTGACGGTCAAATCCGATGACGTGGCCGGCCGTACCAAAGTCTATGAGTCGATCGTCAAGGGCGAGGACAATTTCGAAGCCGGCGTGCCGGAATCGTTCAACGTTCTCGTCAAAGAGGTCCGGGGCCTAGGCCTCAATATGGAACTCCTGGATGCGGAGGATGACGAGTGAGGGCTTAGGCCTTCACTCCCTCCCCTCTGCCCTCATTCAAGGATTTACAGATGAACCAGGAACTGACGCAAAACCCGTTCAACCCGCTTGCCCAGCCCAAGGCCTTTGACGAGATCAAGATCTCGCTGGCCTCGCCGGAGCGGATCCTGTCGTGGTCGTTTGGCGAAATCAAAAAGCCCGAGACCATCAACTACCGCACGTTCAAACCCGAGCGTGACGGCCTGTTCTGCGCACGCATCTTTGGCCCGATCAAAGATTACGAATGCCTGTGCGGCAAATATAAGCGCATGAAATATCGCGGCGTTGTCTGCGAGAAATGCGGTGTCGAAGTCACGCTGCAAAAGGTCCGCCGCGAGCGGATGGGCCATATCGAGCTGGCTTCGCCGGTCGCGCATATCTGGTTCCTCAAGTCGCTGCCCTCGCGCATCGCCTTGATGCTGGACACCACGCTGCGCAGCCTCGAGCGCATCCTGTATTTCGAAAACTTCGTCGTGATCGAGCCCGGTCTGACCGATCTGACCTATGGTCAGTTGATGACCGAGGAAGAATATCTCGACGCGCAGGACGCTTATGGCGCCGACGCTTTCACCGCCAATATCGGCGCTGAGGCTATTCGTGAAATGCTGGCAGCGGTCGACCTTGAGGCGACTGCTGAACAACTGCGCGAAGAGCTGAAGGAAGCCACGGGCGAGCTGAAGCCGAAGAAGATCATCAAGCGTTTGAAGATCGTCGAAAGCTTCCTTGAATCGGGCAACCGCCCCGAGTGGATGGTGCTGACGGTGCTGCCGGTGATCCCGCCGGAACTGCGCCCGCTGGTGCCGCTCGATGGTGGCCGGTTCGCGACCTCGGATCTCAACGATCTCTATCGTCGCGTGATCAACCGTAACAATCGTCTCAAGCGCCTCATCGAGCTGCGCGCGCCCGATATCATCGTGCGCAACGAAAAGCGGATGTTGCAGGAATCGGTCGATGCGCTGTTTGACAACGGCCGTCGTGGTCGCGTGATCACGGGCACCAACAAGCGCCCGCTGAAATCGCTGTCCGACATGCTGAAAGGTAAGCAAGGTCGCTTCCGTCAGAACCTTTTGGGTAAGCGCGTGGACTTCTCGGGTCGTTCGGTCATCGTGACCGGTCCCGAGCTGAAACTGCATCAATGCGGTCTGCCCAAGAAGATGGCGCTCGAGCTGTTCAAGCCGTTTATCTATTCGCGTCTTGAAGCGAAGGGTTTGTCGAGCACCGTCAAACAGGCCAAGAAACTGGTCGAAAAAGAGCGTCCCGAAGTGTGGGATATCCTCGACGAGGTGATCCGCGAGCACCCGGTTCTTCTCAACCGTGCGCCGACGCTGCACCGTCTGGGCATTCAGGCGTTCGAACCGATGCTGATCGAAGGGAAGGCTATCCAGCTGCACCCGCTGGTTTGCTCGGCGTTCAACGCTGACTTTGACGGCGACCAAATGGCCGTGCACGTCCCGCTGAGCCTTGAGGCCCAGCTGGAAGCGCGCGTCTTGATGATGTCGACCAACAACGTGCTCTCGCCTGCCAACGGCGCGCCGATTATCGTGCCGTCGCAGGATATGATTCTGGGTCTTTACTATGTGACCATGGAACGCAAAGGCATGAAGGGCGAAGGCATGGCCTTTGGCTCGGTCGAGGAAGTGGAACACGCGCTTGACGCGGGCGAAGTGAGCTTGCACGCCAAGATCACCTGCCGTGTGAAACAGATCGACGAGACCGGCAACGAGGTGTTCCAACGCTTTGAAACCACGCCGGGCCGCTGCCGTTTGGGCTCGCTTTTGCCGCTCAACGCAAAGGCCCCGTTCGAATTGGTCAACCGTTTGCTGCGTAAGAAAGACGTGCAGAACACGATTGACACGGTTTATCGCTACTGCGGTCAGAAAGAGTCGGTCATCTTCTGTGACCAGATCATGGGCATGGGCTTCCGCGAGGCGTTCAAGGCGGGCATTTCGTTCGGCAAGGACGACATGGTTATCCCCGACAACAAGTGGGATATCGTCGAAGGCGTTCGCGATCAGGTCAAGGATTTCGAACAGCAATATATGGACGGCCTGATCACCCAAGGTGAGAAATACAACAAGGTCGTCGATGCTTGGTCGAAATGTAACGATCAGGTCACGGACGCGATGATGAACACCATCTCGGCGCCCAAATTCGATGAGAGTGGCGCAGAAATGGAACCGAACTCGGTTTACATGATGGCGCACTCGGGCGCGCGTGGCTCGGTTACCCAGATGAAACAGCTGGGCGGGATGCGCGGCCTGATGGCCAAGCCGAATGGCGAGATCATCGAAACGCCGATCATCTCGAACTTTAAAGAAGGCCTGACCGTTCTCGAATACTTCAACTCGACGCACGGCGCGCGTAAGGGTCTGTCCGATACCGCCCTCAAGACGGCAAACTCGGGCTATCTGACGCGGCGTCTGGTGGACGTGGCGCAGGATTGCATCGTGCGCAGCCATGATTGCGGCACCGATCAGGCGATCACCGCGTCGGCGGCGGTCAATGACGGTGAGGTCGTGGCACCGCTGTCCGAGCGTATCTTGGGCCGTGTCGCAGCCGATGACGTCAACGTGCCGGGCACCGATGAGGTTCTGGTGCGTGCAGGCGAGTTGATCGACGAGCGCAAGGCCGATGCCGTTGAGGCGGCGGGCGTGCAATCTGTGCGTATCCGTTCGGCGCTGACCTGTGAGGCCGAAGAAGGCGTTTGTGCGCTTTGCTACGGTCGCGATCTGGCACGCGGTACGCTGGTGAACCAGGGCGAAGCGGTGGGTATTATCGCCGCGCAGTCGATCGGGGAACCCGGCACGCAGCTGACGATGCGGACCTTCCACTTGGGCGGCGTTGCTCAGGGTGGGTCGCAATCGTTCCTGGAAGCCAGCCAAGAGGGCAAGATCGAGTTCCGCAATGCGCAGCTCATCGTCAACGAGGCAGGCGATCAGATCGTTATGGGTCGCAACATGCAAATCGCGATCCTCAGCGAGCAGGGTGACGAACTGGCCAGCCACAAACTGGGCTACGGCACCAAGGTCTTCGTCAAGGACGGCGCCAAGGTGGCACGCGGCGACAAGCTGATCGAATGGGATCCCTACACCCTGCCGATCATCGCCGACAAACCCGGTAAGGTGCGTTTCGTCGATCTCGTTTCGGGCATCTCGGTGCGCGAAGATACCGATGATGCGACGGGTATGACGCAACGGATCGTGGCGGATTGGCGTTCGGCTCCCAAAGGCAACGACCTCAAGCCCGAGGTTCTGATCCTGGGTGAAGATGGTGAACCGGTGCGCAACGATGCGGGCAATCCGGTGATCTACACGATGTC
The DNA here is from genome assembly GCF_000714545.1 of Thioclava indica. Lineage (GTDB taxonomy): Bacteria > Pseudomonadota > Alphaproteobacteria > Rhodobacterales > Rhodobacteraceae > Thioclava > Thioclava indica. The sequence continues at coordinate 8,095 of NZ_AUNB01000038.1, read as the reverse complement.
GGTGGATGCGATCCTGTCGGTCGAAGATGGCCAGCAGATCAAAGCCGGTGACGTTGTGGCGCGGATCCCGCGCGAGGGTGCCAAGACCAAGGACATCACCGGTGGTCTGCCGCGTGTGGCCGAACTCTTTGAGGCACGTCGTCCCAAGGATCACGCGATCATCGCCGAAATTGATGGCTATGTGCGCTTTGGCAAGGACTACAAGAACAAGCGCCGGCTCTCGATTGATCCGCGCGACGAAGGTCTTGAGCCCGCCGAATACATGGTGCCGAAAGGCAAGCACATCCCGGTGCAGGAAGGCGACTTCGTGCAGAAGGGTGACTACATCATGGATGGCAACCCGGCACCGCACGACATCTTGCGCATCATGGGGATTGAGGCTTTGGCCGATTACCTCATCGACGAGGTGCAGGACGTCTATCGACTGCAGGGCGTGAAGATCAACGACAAGCATATCGAGGTGATCGTTCGCCAGATGCTGCAAAAGATTGAGATCCTGGATTCCGGTGAATCGACCCTTCTCAAAGGCGAGAATGTCGACAAGGCCGAGTTCGACGAGGAAAACGCCAAGGTCGTGGCACGCGGCGGTCGTCCGGCAACGGGTGAACCGGTGCTGTTGGGCATTACCAAGGCGTCGCTGCAAACGCGCAGCTTCATCTCGGCGGCATCGTTCCAGGAAACCACGCGGGTTCTCACCGAGGCTTCGGTGCAGGGCAAGCGCGACAAGCTGGTCGGTCTTAAGGAAAACGTCATCGTTGGCCGGTTGATCCCGGCGGGCACGGGTGGCGCAACCACCAAGGTCCGCAAGGTTGCTACCGATCGCGACAACAAGGTGATCGAGGCCCGTCAAGCCGAAGCCGCCGAAGCCGCAGCGCTGGCCGCTCCGGTCGAGGCAGAGGCCGATTTCGGCCCGGTCGAAACGCCGGAAAGCCGCGATTGATCCCAGCCCTGAGCGGTTGAAGTAAAAATGACCCCGCGCGAGATACTCGCGCGGGGTTTTTCTGTGCGCCGTTTGATGCGGGAGCAGGCGCAAGCTTGCGTGGCGGCGATCCCACGAAACCGTGGGCCGGTCCGAGCATCGTTTACAAGTTGGCGCGGCGGCGATATGAGGGGCCGATCCTGCGATGCCCCAAGCGAGTTGTGGCCCCATGCCCGAAATTTCCCCCGAGATTTCTATCGTCATCCCCGCCAAGAACGAGGCGTCCAACATTGCCGCGCTGCTCGACGAGATCGACGCAGCCTGCGCGCCTGTGTGCGACTATGAGGTGATTGTGGTCGATGACGGCTCGGATGATGGCATGGGTGACATCGTGCGCGCACGGATGGCCGATCATCCCAAACTGCGCTTGCTGCATCACCCTAAATCGGGCGGTCAAAGTGCTGGCGTGCATTCGGGCGTGTTGGCGGCGACGGGGGCGATCATCTGCACGCTCGATGGCGATGGCCAGAACCCGCCCAGCGAGTTACCCGCGCTGATGGCGCCGTTGCGTGCCCCCGGTTCCGAGGCGATCGGCTTGGTCGCGGGCCAGCGGGTCGGGCGGCAAGATACCATGTCCAAGAAACTGGCCTCGAAATTTGCCAATGCGATCCGCTCGGCGATCCTCAAGGACGGCACGCGTGACACTGGCTGCGGGCTCAAGGCGTTCCGGCGTGAGGCGTTCTTGGCGTTGCCGTTTTTCAATCACATGCACCGCTATCTGCCCGCGCTGTTTACGCGCGATGGCTGGGAGGTAGCGCATGTCGATGTTTCTCACCGCTCGCGCGGAGGCGGGGCGTCGAACTATAACAATCTGCAGCGTGGTCTGGTCGGGATCGTCGATCTGATGGGCGTGGCTTGGTTGCTACGGCGACGCAAGACCGCGCGCGCCACCGAAATCGCGCGCAAGGAGTAAGCCCCATGCAATGGCTGATGAACATGCTGCATGTCGACAGCATGACCGAGCTGTGGTGGGTCGTTTTCGGCCTGTTGGCGCAGTTGATGTTTACTGGGCGCTTTATCGTGCAGTGGATCGCCTCAGAGCGGCAGCGGGATTCCGTGGTGCCGGTCGCGTTCTGGTATTTCTCGCTGGCGGGCGGCTTGATGCTGTTCAGCTATGCCGTCTATCGCCGCGATCCGGTGTTCATTCTGGGCCAGTCCCTGGGCGTGTTCATCTATTCCCGCAATCTCTGGCTGATCCATGCCAAGCGCCGCCGCGAAGCGTGATCCCCAAAGATGGTTCGCCCCGGCGCTGGTGGTCGTGGCTGCCGTTACGGCGCTGCGGCTGATCGCGCTGGCGTTCAATCGCACCGATCTGTTTGTCGATGAAACGCAATATTGGCTTTGGGGTCAGCATCTCGATTTCGGATATTACTCCAAGCCGCCGCTGATTGGCTGGCTGATCCGCGCCGTGACGGAAATCGCCGGCTCGAACGCGCCGTTTTGGGTGCGTATGCCCGGCCCTGTGCTGCATGGCGTGACCGCGCTGGCGCTGGGGGCGCTGGGGGCGCGCGTCGGCGGGCGGAGTGCGGGGCTGTGGTCGGCGGTAATTTATGTGACGCTGCCCTTCGTGGCGCTTGGGTCGGTGCTGATGTCGACCGATACGGTGATGGCGCCGTTTTATGCGCTCGCGCTGCTGTTTGCCCATCGCGCGGCGCAAGGCAAATCGGCGCGTGAGGCGCTGATGGCGGGGATCTGCGCGGGGCTGGCCTTCATGGCAAAATACGCAGCGATCTACTTGATCCCGGGGCTGGCGCTGGCCGCGCTGGTGAGTCCGGGCTGGCGGATCGGGTGGCGCAACGCGGTTTTGATGGCGCTGGCGGCGGGGTTGGTGATCGCGCCCAATATCGTTTGGAACCTCAACCACGATCTGACAACCGTGTCGCATACGATGGACAATGTCGGCTGGGTGCGCAGCGGGGCGATGCTGAACCTGCCCTCGATGGGCGAGTTCTTTGGCAGTCAGTTCGCGGTGTTCGGGCCTCTGACATTTGCAGCCCTTCTGCTGGGCTATATTGGCTTGCGTGATCCGGCCAAGCGCGGGCTTGCGATGCTGTCGTTCCCGCCGCTGCTGGCCGTGACGATTGAGGCGCTGCTGGATCGCGCCTATGCGAATTGGGCGATTGCGGCCTATTTCGCGGGTACGGTTCTGGCGGTGCTGGTGATGGGGCGGATCTGGCGCATCGCGGCGCTGGCGGTGAACGTGGTGATCGCGCTGGCAATCCCGCTGCTGACGGTGCTTGCGCCCTGGCCTGCCAAAGACGGGGCGCCTTTGTTGAAACGCTGGCTGGGTCGCGTCGATCTGAGCGCGCATATTCTGGCACTGGCGAAGACCGAAGGCGTGCCGGTCTACACCGCCAACCGCGATATTCTGGCCGATTTGTTTTACACTGGCCTCGATGCTGGCGTGACGGTCTACGCGCCCGATCCTAAGGGGCGTGCGCATAGCTATTACGAGCAGATGTGGCCGCTACCTGCGGGCTATCGGGGCAAGCTGCTGGTGATTGCCAATCAAGCGCCCGACTGCGGCGCGGGGCCTGTGGCACCTGCGGGTGATCTCGCGGCGTCTGGGACGTGGGCAGGCAAGGGCTTTGCCCCCTATCTGGTGGAGGCGCGCTGTGTCCGTTCCCAAGATTGATCTTGCGCGCACCGGCTGGATGCTGCTGGCGCTGTGGCTTGGCGCGCTGCTGGTGTTTCGTGCAGCGCCCGGCGTCGATCTGTTTGTGACGGGGCTGTTTTACAACGGTCACGGCGGGTTTTCGGTGATTACCAATCCGCTTTGGGAATGGTTGCGCCAGCGGATCTGGGATGTCGCGATCGTGGTGGTTCTGGCATCGCTGATCTGCTGGCCGCTCGCGCTGTGGCGGGGCAGGGCGCTGCGGCTTGGGGCGCGGGCCTGGGGCTTTGTGCTGGGGCTGTTCTTCTTTGGGCCGATTGTGATCGTGAATGGCTTGCTCAAGGCCAATTCGGGGCGCGCGCGCCCGGCCGATGTCGATCTGTTTGGCGGCGCGCATCACTTCTCGATTGCGGGTGACTTCACCGATCAATGCGCGCGCAACTGTTCTTTCGTTTCGGACGAAGTTTCGGCGGCGGTGGCGTTGAGCGTGGTGATCTGGCTGGGCGCCGAGGCGCTGCGCGACCGCCTGCCGCGCTGGGGGCTGGTCTATATCCGCGCGGTGGCGGTCTTTGTCAGCCTCTTTATCGCGCTTCAACGGATCGGCACGGGGCGGCATTTTCTGTCAGATGCGTTTTTTGCGGGCATGGTCAGCCTGAGCGTCGCGTGGGTTTTGTGGGGGCTGATCTATGGCGGCTGGCTTGCGCCCTTGGCAGCAAGGCTGCGCCGTGGTCGGCGCAGTTGACAAGGCATCCGACTCCCCCTATACGCCGCGCTACCTGACAGGCGCATTGCGTCTGCCAGCTTACCGATTTCTAGTGGTCACGATCCGGGCCCATAGCTCCGATCCTCTGGAATTCAACGCATTCACCCCGACCTTTGGGCCGGGAGGGATGTGATTTGGCGTTTCGCGAATGGGCGCGAGAGGCCGTCGAGAAGTGGCGCATCCGGGACCGGGTGCGAGTATTGACAAGCAGATACGGGGAACCGGAATGCCAACGATTCAACAGCTGATCCGCAAGCCGCGGCAGCCGAAAGTGAAGGGCTCGAAATCGCAGCACCTTCAGCAGTGCCCGCAAAAGCGTGGCGTTTGCACACGCGTCTATACAACGACGCCGAAGAAACCGAACTCCGCTATGCGTAAGGTCGCCAAAGTGCGCCTGACGAATGGCTTTGAGGTCATCTCTTACATCCCGGGTGAAAAGCACAACCTGCAAGAGCACTCTGTTGTGCTTATCCGCGGCGGTCGTGTGAAAGACCTTCCGGGCGTTCGCTACCACATCCTGCGCGGTGTGCTCGATACGCAAGGTGTTAAAGACCGTCGTCAACGCCGTTCGAAATACGGCGCGAAGCGTCCGAAGTAAGGAGATCACCACATGTCTCGTCGTCACGCCGCTGAAAAGCGCGAAGTTTTGCCGGACGCCAAGTATGGTGACCGCATTCTCACCAAATTCATGAACAACCTGATGATCGACGGCAAGAAATCTGCCGCCGAACGCATCGTCTACAGCGCGTTGAGCCGCGTCGAGGGCAAGCTGAAGCGCGAGCCCATCGAAGTGTTCCACGAAGCGCTGGAGAACGTGAAACCCTCTGTCGAAGTGCGTTCGCGTCGCGTCGGTGGTGCCACCTACCAGGTGCCCGTCGAAGTGCGTCCGATCCGCCGTGAAGCGCTGGCAATCCGCTGGCTGATCACCGCAGCGAAAAACCGCAACGAGAACACGATGGAAGAGCGCCTTGCAGGCGAGCTTCTGGATGCTGTCAACTCGCGCGGCACGGCTGTGAAAAAACGCGAAGACACGCACAAGATGGCCGACGCAAACAAAGCGTTCAGCCATTACCGCTGGTAAAAACGGAAGGACGCCATAATGGCACGCGAATATCCGCTTACATTCTACCGTAATTTCGGGATCATGGCGCACATCGACGCGGGTAAAACCACGACGACTGAGCGGATCCTGTATTACACCGGCAAATCGCACAAAATCGGCGAAGTGCACGATGGTGCCGCAACGATGGACTGGATGGAACAAGAGGCCGAGCGCGGCATCACCATCACCTCGGCTGCGACCACCACTTTCTGGGAGCGCACCGAAACCGGTACCGAGGCGCAGACGCCCAAGCACCGCTTCAACATCATCGACACCCCCGGCCACGTTGACTTCACCATCGAAGTCGAACGCTCGCTGGCTGTGCTTGACGGTGCGGTTGCCTTGCTGGACGCCAACGCCGGTGTTGAGCCGCAGACCGAAACCGTGTGGCGTCAGGCTGACCGCTACAAGGTTCCGCGGATGGTGTTCGTCAACAAGATGGACAAAATCGGCGCGGACTTCTTCAACTGCGTGAAGATGATCAAGGACCGCACGGGTGCAACCCCGGTTCCGGTCAACTTCCCGATTGGTGCAGAAGACAACCTTGAGGGTATCGTCGACCTGATCACCATGGAAGAATGGGTTTGGGAAGGCGAGGATCTGGGTGCGTCCTGGTTCCGTCGTCCGATCCGTGACGATCTTAAGGCAACCGCCGACGAATGGCGCAGCCACCTGATCGAGAACGCGGTCGAGCAAGACGATGACGCCATGATGGCCTATCTCGAAGGCGAAGAGCCCGATGTCGAAACGCTGCGCAAGCTGGTCCGCAAGGGCACGCTGTCGCTGTCCTTCGTGCCGGTTCTGGGTGGCTCGGCGTTCAAAAACAAAGGCGTGCAGCCTCTGTTGAACGCTGTCATCGACTTCCTGCCCTCGCCGCTCGATGTTCCGGCTTACATGGGCTTCTCGCCTGATGATGAGACGGAAACGCGCGACATCGCCCGTCACGCTGACGACGACGAGCCGCTGTCGGGTCTGGCGTTCAAGATCATGAACGACCCCTTCGTGGGCACGCTCACCTTCACGCGCCTCTACTCGGGGACGTTGAAGAAGGGTGACTCGATCCTGAACTCGACCAAAGGTCGTAAAGAGCGCATCGGCCGTATGATGATGATGCACTCCAACAACCGCGACGAGATCGATGAAGCCTTTGCAGGCGACATCATCGCGCTGGCCGGTCTGAAAGAAACCACCACTGGTGACACGCTATGTGACGCCAACAAACAGGTGGTTCTGGAAACGATGACCTTCCCCGATCCGGTTATCGAGATCGCGGTCGAGCCCAAAACGAAGGCCGACCAGGAAAAGATGGGCATCGCGCTTCAGCGACTGGCTGCCGAAGATCCGTCCTTCCGCGTCGAAACCGATCTTGAATCGGGCCAGACGATCATGAAGGGCATGGGCGAACTTCACCTCGACATTCTTGTTGATCGCATGAAGCGTGAATTCAAGGTTGAGGCGAATATCGGTGCCCCGCAGGTTGCTTATCGTGAGACGATCAGCCACGCGACCGAGATCGATTACACGCACAAGAAACAGACCGGTGGTACCGGCCAGTTCGCGCGCGTGAAGCTGGAAATCACCCCGACGGAAGCGGGCGAGGGCTACTCGTTCGAATCCAAAATCGTGGGTGGTGCGGTGCCGAAGGAATATATCCCCGGCGTCGAAAAAGGCATCAAATCGGTCATGGATTCCGGTCCGCTTGCCGGCTTCCCGGTGATCGACTTCAAAGTTCAGCTCCTTGACGGTGCGTTCCACGACGTCGACTCCTCGGTGCTGGCATTTGAGATCGCGTCGCGCGCTGCAATGCGCGAAGGTCTGCGCAAGGCTGGGGCAAAACTGCTTGAGCCGATGATGAAAGTCGAAGTGGTCACGCCGGAAGAATACACCGGTTCGATCATTGGTGACCTGACCTCGCGTCGGGGTCAGGTGCAAGGACAAGAGACCCGCGGCAACGCGATCGTCATCAACTCCTTCGTGCCGCTCGCCAATATGTTCGGCTACATCAACAACCTGCGCTCGATGTCCTCGGGCCGGGCGGTGTTCACGATGCTCTTTGATCACTACGAGCCCGTGCCGCAGAACATCTCTGACGAGATCCAAAAGAAATACGCGTAAGGGCTGTTGCGCCGGGGTAACCCGGCGCCTTCCCACCGCTTTAATTGACAGGAGGCCATTATGGCTAAGGCAAAGTTTGAACGTAACAAACCGCACGTTAACATCGGCACGATCGGCCACGTTGACCACGGCAAGACCACTCTGACGGCCGCGATCACGAAATATTTTGGTGATTTCCAGGCCTATGACCAGATCGACGGTGCGCCCGAAGAAAAAGCGCGCGGGATCACGATCTCGACCGCGCACGTGGAGTACGAGACGGAAAACCGTCACTACGCCCACGTCGACTGCCCCGGCCACGCTGACTATGTGAAAAACATGATCACCGGTGCGGCGCAGATGGATGGCGCGATCCTCGTGGTGAACGCCGCTGACGGCCCGATGCCGCAAACGCGCGAGCACATCCTGCTCGGTCGCCAGGTCGGCATCCCGACGATGGTCGTCTACATGAACAAAGTCGATCAGGTTGATGACGAAGAGCTGCTCGAGCTGGTCGAAATGGAAATCCGCGAGCTGCTGAGC
>NZ_AUNB01000037.1 GCF_000714545.1 Thioclava indica | reverse complement strand
GGCTCGACGGCTTTTACGAGGAAACGGCTTCGCCCGCACCACGGATCTCGCTGTCGGTTTAGCGGCCGTCGCAGGAAGACTGCTGATCTTGCAGATGGAAGGCGAGCAGGAAAGCGGCATTCAGCTAAAAAGCCCGCGCAATGCCACCTCGTTCTTCTGGTTCTTTACAAGCGGCTTGACGAACTTCGGAGCAATCAACCGCACCTCATCGCTTAAGCCTCCTGCTCCTATCCGGACCAGAATGACACAAGTGCCGTCACGAGAGACGACCCAACCCATCATCTGGGCCGTCAGCCTATATGCGGCACCTTTTCGAGCATTGAAACCAGATCGGACGGGATACCTAACAGCCCTGAATCGAAATGCTCCCGCGGGATCATATTGATATGGCGCGAGACTGTTTTTGCGCGCTCGGACGTGATCTCATCGAAAAGAGCTTTCGTATCGTCGCGCGCCTTGAGTGCTTTGATCTTGTCCACGTGCAGCCTCACAGCGTCATCATGGCAGGCTGCCACGCCAGGGAGAGACCGCAGTTCGCCAATGCGATTGATGATCTGAGGCAGGCGCCCGTAGAGCGACGCGTCATGTTCCATGTTGATGTTCATTCGCAGCCAATAGGAATCACCCTGTTCACGATTGACGTGGTTAACGCGACCACGGTCTTTCTTTACGAGATAGCTTGCGGCATTTCGGGTTGAGTAATGGTTCAAAGTTACCAAATCATAGCCGTAGCCTCCGACACCGAAACGCCAGCCGGACTCGTGGAACTTTTTTGATACGGCTTTGCCTGATCCATTGGTCCATTTCAGCTTGGATTGCGCAGGAGCTAGCGGGCGATGAACGCCCAATTCCTTAAACGCGGCAGGGCGAAACAGGGTTTTCACCCCCCAGGCCTGGATAGGGCGTGGGCAAAGTCTGGGCGCACAGAGCGTGTGGCGCGAAATAATCGGCAAATCTTCAAAATCTTCCAAATCGCTACTGCCGAAAAGGCGCCACTGCATCGAAATTGCATCCGGCTGGCCCGCCGCATCGATAAGATCGCGCAAGCGCCCTTCCCCGACATGAATATTCACGAATTCATCTACATCGGACACGAGAACCCATTGCGCATCCCGCACCACATCAAGAGTGGACGCATGTTTAAGCGCGGCCCGCTGTGGTTTCGCTTCACCGGTTTCCCGAAAGGGGTTGTCCAGACGCGTCACATAACCAGCCGCCATCAACGCATCGAGGATCTCCTCGGTGCCATCATCACAGTCATTCGTGTAAACAACAAAATGGTCGAAACCGATATCAAGGTGATGGGCGATCCATTCCAGAACGAATGGCCCTTCGTTTTTCATGCAGGTGACGATCACATTTTGAGCGGTCATGATTTTGCAGCCAATTCTGCCTGAATGTCTTCTTTGATCAGGCGAATGTTGCGCGCACTGCGTTTGCCCAGCGTCGCCTCACAGGCCTTGAGCGCCAGCTTGAGATGACCGCGCTCACGCGCAATCGTAATGAGGCCATGCTGGAACCTCGCAAGATCATGGCGACCGCGCAGCAGCTGGTAGTATTGAGAGGCGTCGAAAGTCCCATGGGTCATTTGCGACAACAGCGGCTTTAGATTGCCAAGTGTCACAAGGGCCGGAGCGCTTTTATGCCCGAAGAAAGGCACTCGAAGGTGGTGAATGTTATCCCCCGACAGGCGTTCTACATGCGCGCGATCCATATCGAAATACGGATCGGACACGACAACGATCTGGCGCGCTGAGGCCGTTCCCTCCGCTGCATCCGCATAGCGTCCCGACCAGTCCAGTTTTTTCGTCCAAGGCCAGCGGTCATCATCGGGTAGAATGCTGCGGTCCAATGTGGTTTGCGGCTCAATCGCCAGAACATTTGCACCCGGACAAGCCCGAGAAAAGGTTAACGCACCATAGCCGCCCATCGAGGCGCCATAGAACAAGACCTGATCGAATTGGTCAAACCAGCCGCTTTCTTGCAGTCTGTCAAACCCATCGTGCACGAAGGGGTCGCGAAACCAGCTTCTGTCCTTGGACATGATCCCCAAAACCGAACATTCCAACTGGCGCGATATCTGACCATGTCCCCAAGGCCAGCGCTGTTCTTGCAGCCGCGCGGTGTGGACGTTGTCGAAGGTGACAACCAGCCGCTTTCCGACCGGCTCAAAATAAAACGCGTTGGCTTCTCCTTCCCAGAAGAACCCTTGTTGGCGGGCTGCGTCGCGCATTTCAGAGAAGCGCGGTTCAGGTTCGCCGTTCCATGAGGGGGCTTGTGGCTCCCCGCCTCCTATATCTATGCGCTTGACTTGCGGCACTGAACTGGTGGTGGTCACGCCGCTTTCGCCTATGACATCACCCTGCGGGGTAATGCCTTCATCGCGGCGCACCTGACCTGCTAGCATCCGTGTCAAACGATCGATCTTGGCTTCGGCCGCTGCGGTTGGCAGCAAATCAAGCTCGGGTTCCGGAATGACCACATCGGGCGCATCTTTCTCCCCGGCTTCCCCTTCCGGTTTTGTCAGGTAAATCGCGTCGGGCCATTGTTTTTCGGTCAGTTGGTCATACAAGGCCTTGTATTCGGGACTAGCCTTGAGCGCATCAATCCGAGCATGATGCCAGCGGACAGCCTCTGAATGGAGGTCCGACAAGACAGAGTCGGCCATCAAAGCATCCAGTTCCTTGCGCAATCCCTGCTGCCGCCCAAGCATCCGCGCGTCGGTCTCAGAGGTGTAGTTGCGGCGCATCCAGTAGGCGAGGCCCTGATCCTGTTCGGTGTGATTGACGCGGCCTCGGTCACGCTTGACCAGAAAGCTGTCAGCCGAGCGCAACACATAGTGATTGAGTGTCGCCATTTGATACCCAAGCGAGCGTTTGGTCGACCGCCAGCCGTTATTCGTCAGCAGTAGGTCGGGCATCTTTCGGCCTGATCCATTGACCCAGCGCACCTCGTCTACCTTGTCTTCGTCCGATATTTTGAGAGGGCGGTGGACTCCGATTTTGGTGTAAGGCGCGGATTTGTGCACCATTGACTTAAAGCCCCACCCAAGGCGGGGTTTTGGAATGAATTCTGGCGCACAGGCCGTGAATTGCTCGGAAATCGGACGATCTTCATAAGCGTTTACGTCGATGTTGCCAAAAAACTTCCAGGTAAACGAAATGACATTCGGGTAATTAGATGCGGCAAAGAGATCTGCAAAACATCCGTCGCCAACGTGGATGTTAACAAATTCATCAACATCAATGGTCAAAACCCAGTCAGCGTCCTTGAAGACAGGCTGCTGCATAGCGTCTTCAAGCGCGGCGTGTTGCGGCGCGTTGTTTGATGACGGCGTCCAGGGATTATCAAGCCGTGTTACAAGCCCCATCTCTGCGAGGCGGTCCAGAATTTCATTCGTGTTGTCCGTACAGTCATTTGTATAGACAAGGAAATGTGTCGCGCCGATCATCTTGTGATAGGCGATCCATTCCAGAATAAATGGCGCCTCGTTCTTCATTGAGGTCAGAACAAGTATCTTCTCGTTCGAGATTGGCGTTGGTGGATCAGGCAACCTCTCAAACAGTGTTTCTGTGCGCGATTCCATGTCCTCAATCGCACGCTGATAAGGGGCACTCTGTTTTAGCCGGTCGATGTGAAACGTTGTATTCCCATATGTTGCCGTCGCAGGATCGACAGAAGCGGGAGCAGGAGCAGGAGCGGGAGCAGGAGGAACCGATACAGGTGGCTTTGAAGCCCCTGCTTTCTTTGCGGCTTTGCGCGCCGCGATTTCCTTTTGGGTCGGATAGCCGGGCGGTGGCTTGTCGGGAATAGGCGCAAGCTCCATATCGATCTCATGGCGCGAGATCGCGCGCCCCAGGAAACTCGCAGGCGGGACAATGCCACCTTCGTTTGTCACGATACGGCGGCTCAGGCGGCGGTTCCATAGATGGATGCCATAGACGCCATCAGTTATGATCTTGTCGACAACAGGCCCTGCCATGAGCAGTTCACGTCGGAATTTATAAGATACAGGATAGAAGGCTTCGACCGGCTGGGCATGCTCAATCTCGCCCGTTTCCTTTAGAAACCACGTCACCGCCGATGGCCCCCACACACCCCATTTTAGCTCCGAGACATGGACCGGGTTGCCGCTGTCGGCCAGTGCCCGTAATTCGTCTTGCTCTTTTTCCCCCAGCCATGGCGGTATAGGGTATTCATTCAGGCAAAACTTGTTGAGACGGGTAAGTGTTTCCGAAAACCGTGGCAGTCCGAACACCGCATTGCACACAAGGCTGTTTTTTTTCTCCCATCCGAAAATGTACTGGGTATCGAAGTCCCACGGCCGCACACACAGCACGTCGGTATCAACCCACACAGCATTCTGAAGCTGTATCATGCGGTAGCGAAACGCGTCCGCATGAACGGCTGGCGATCCGCTTTCTTTATGGCGGACAAAATTGGTGCTGGGGAACACGAGGTTTGCGTCCATGACCTCAACGCCTTCCGGCGCATTGCTCACTCCCTCATAGGTATAGAGGATTGTGCGATGGCCGTGATCCGCGAAAGACTTGAGGCAGACTTGTTCAAGATAACTCAGGTCGCCGCCGATCCAGAGTGATGCAATTGTGGGAAGCGGCAATTAACTAATCCTGCTACTATTTTCTCCCTGTATTACATATAAAATTCTGAGTTATTGTCAAACTTGGTGTTTGAGGTCTTTGGGTGTAGTTCCGTCAGCAACGCGCACTGCCAACGAACACTCAACGCGTAATCCTTGCTCACTATTTTTGCCGCGCAGCCCGAACAACTGCTGCGCGAATCGGCCCAAAGAATCCCGCTCGATCAACATCGGTCCAGTTTTCGAGATCGCTGCATGACTCCATCGTGGTAGCGGGTAGCCACGCGCATCTTGATACCGACGAGGCACAAGACCCGGCAGGAGCACGAGCACGCAACAAAGCCGTGCAATCCTCAAAATATCTGGGCCTTGCCCTTTGGCAGAACCTGACTGGATACCTCCGCCGGAGTTGCGTGGAGACGAAACGTCTCGGGATCACGCTGCGCTTACCCCTATCGGTCAGTGGATGCACAATGTGAAGCGTCTCGGTCAGCCCCTTTCGGCACCTGTTTCCAACCGTCAGGTTGCGCAGATCCAAATCCGCGCAGCGATCCTAAACGGCATTCCGCGTAGCGTTGTTGTAGGCTGAGTCCACCTGGGGGAAGGCGTAGTCCGACCTCAAACCGGTTTGTGCAGGAAATCCTACCCAGCAGTGCGGATGTGACGCAGTTAAAGCCGGGAGCGAGAAAATCCCACCGGGCGCATCACCTTTCTCGACAGGGAGCCTGGAACACCCATCCTTTGCAACGAAGATGACCTTCCGTCAGGCAGCCAAGAAACCCTTTGCGCGCTCGGTTTGCTCTGACAAGACTGTCGCTAAGGTTGGGGGAGATCAATGATGTGGAACATGCGCAAACTGTTGGGTGGGCTGCTGGCCCTTGTGATCGCGGGGATCATCGGGGCGGTGCTTTATATGTATCTGGTGCCGCCCACCTTGCTGCGGGTGGGCGCCGGATACAGCTCCAAGATCGTCTGCTCGGCGGTTTACCTGCAGGGGCGTGATCCCAATGAGGTGCTGGAGACGGACGTGCAGGCACCGGGCAATCCGATTCTGCGCGCCTTCAAAGTCAACAATGACAGTGTGAAAGAGCGGGTACATGCGGCCTTCCTCGGGCTGATTGCGCCGATGACAGCCGAACGCCGACCAGGGCTGGGCTGCGCGGCGGTGCCCGATGGCAATCTTGCGCAGGCCGACGATCAGAGCGCGCCCGCCGCGCCCGGCCCCGTGACCTCACAAGCGCTTTGGCCCGAGGGCGCAGCAGTCGATCTGAGCCAGCATACTGACCTCGCGCAGATCCTCGCCAATCCGGCATTGGCCGGACCGGGAATGCGCGCGATTGTCGTTGTCCATCAGGGCAAAATCGTGGCGGAACGCTATGGCGACGGGTTCAACGCGCAGATGCCGCTGCTGGGCTGGTCGATGAGCAAGACGGTGACAGCAGCGCTCGCGGGGACCGTGATCAAGGCAGGCAAGCTGCGCCTTGATCAGGATCGGCTACTGCCGCAATGGAACAAGGACGGGCGCGCTGCGATCACCGTGGCGCAGCTAATGTCGATGTCGAGCGGGCTGCATTTCAACGAGGATTACGGCGATGTCTCGGACGTGACCCGGATGCTGTATCTGCAACCGGACATGGCAGGGTTCGCCGCGTCGCAAAAGCTCGACGCCAAGCCGGGCACGGAGTTTCACTACTCCACCGGCACGGCGGTGATCCTGTCGCGTATCTGGCAAAACGCCATCGGTGATCAGAAAGCCGCACTGGAGTGGCCGCGCAAGGCGTTGTTTGGCCCGTTGGGGATGGGCAGCGCGGTCTTTGAAACCGATGCGGCGGGCACGTTTGTGGGCGGCTCGTATCTATATGCAACGGCGCGCGATTGGGCGCGGTTCGGGCAGTTCCTGCTGCAGGATGGGACATGGAACGGGCAGCAGATCCTGCCAGCGGGCTTCGCTGCGATGATGCACACCCCCTCAAAAGCCGATCCGGTGTATGGGCAAGGGATGACGTGGCTGGCCGGCCCCGCCTCCGAGCAAACCGCCGGCGATGATCGCACCTATGGGCTGCCCTCCGATACCTATTGGCTTGAAGGGCATGACGGGCAAACGGTCACGGTGATCCCCTCGGCGGATCTGGTCGTGGTGCGAATGGGGCTGACACCGTCGGATCTGAACTATCGGCCGCAAAAGCTGGTGGCGGCGCTGCTCAAGACGCTTGGCTGAGGGGGGGCAAGCGCCTTCCCCTCCGCCTTGCGACTTAGGCAGCGTTGTCGCGGGTGCGCCCCTGTCGTTGCGCGCCCGCCGCCGATCGGTCCCGTTTTAGAACTGCGACGTCACGTTGAAGAACACGCCATCACGCGGAGCTTTGATCGTGCGCAGATCATCATCAACCCGCCCGGTGGAATAGCCGATACCGAAGCGCAGATTATCCCCGACGAGACGATAAACCCCAATCAGGGCTGAATATTCCTTGGTGTTCACCTCGGGGTAAAACAGCGCGCGCATTTCACCCATCAGATCCCAGTTATGCACGACGTGATAATCGGCGCGCAGGACAGCTAGATGCGCGATGGAACGCACGAACACATCGCTGTCTCGGGGCGCTTGTTCGCGCCACCGCAGCCCGTATTTCGCCCCCAAGGTCCATTGCCGTGAGACTTCGTAATTCACCGCAGCATTCAGGATATGGCTGCGCTGGCGCGGCCCGTCGGTGTCGCCGTCAATATTCACCTGATCGGCACCGGGCATGTCATAGAGGAAGGTATAGCTGAACAGCGCATTCACCCGGTCATTATCGGCAGGGCGATACGCATAGCCCAAGCGCCCCTCGACATAGCGCCCATCGCGGTACGAGGTTTGATCGGAATTTGACACAACCGCATCAAGCGACGACACAAAACGCCAATCCTGCGAGGTCTTTTCTTCGTAAAACCCGCTCAACAGGTAGGTGTCGCGATTGAGATCACTGTCGGGATCATCCGAAGACTGGATCTGAATCTCGCCGCGCAGACCCGCGCTTAGATCCTTGCCTTCGCTATAGCGAAACCCGAGTGACAGGCCGGTGCGTTCCAGCGTGCTGCCATCATCTTGCACCCCCTGACCGAATTGCAGCCCCATTTCGTAGCGCCAGTTCTCGTCTGGCGTATAGTTCACCCCATAGCCTGAGGTCAGCGAGGGGCGCGTGCCAAAGGCGCTGTAGGTATTTTCTGCGGTGTAGGTCCAGCGATCATTGACGCGCGAGGTCGCTCCTAGGATGAAGCGCCCGTTGTCATGCCCGCGAAAATCTGTCGTGTCGTATTTGCGCAGCGGATCTAGCTGATAGCCGAAATTGTAGCGCGTGCCATCGGTGGGCTGATAGCCCATTTCAACGCGGGACGCGGCACCAAGATTGCCCCCCGACACTTCGGTCAGCAAATCCAGACGATCCGTAAGCTGCATCTGCGCGCCCAGACCAAGGCGATTGTTCGCAAGCCGTGTCGCGTCGCGCTTCAGCGTTGCCTGACCGAAAGTCCAGATCGAAAGATCGTCGTCACGCGTCCAAGTCAGGCGCGCGCCCGCATCGGTGCGCGCACCGTATTCCCAGCTCGTCAAGCTTGATGTGTCCGATCCCGCGCGCTTGTCGCTATGTTGCAGTTCGGTTTCGATCTTCCATTTTTCAGAGAGCTGATGGTCCAGCCCGATCCGCGCCTTGTTGTCGCGCTTACCATCATCATCGCGAAACATGTCAGCACCGAAGGTCAGCGCCGTAGCTTTAGACAGACGGATCTCACCATCCAGACCCCAGAGGGTCTGATCCACTTCGATATTGTATTGCGGCGAGCTGAACCCGGCTTGCTTGCGATCGAAATAACCCGAAATCTTGCCATCGACCCCAAGCATCGCCAGATCGGTCTTACCTTTGACCACGTAGGAATGAGCCTTCTTTCCGGGCAGGCCGTAGCTTGGCGAACTGGGCTCCAGGTCAAGCCCGCCATCGAGCGAGAACGTCGAGCCAAAGCCCGGCCCTTCGCTAACGGCGTAGTCGAAAGACAACTCACGAGACTCGCCATCGCGCAGCAAGATATCTGCGCCCAGCAACGTGTTGTCGGCCAAATCCGTACCACTCAGCCCGGTGGATTCCCGCAGGCCAGTGGCCCCGATCCGCAAATGGTCATTCACCCAAGTTTCGGCCCGACCGCCCAGCGTGTAGCCATCCACATCGCCAACCGTTGGCACATATTCGTATGTCGCGACGAGATTGACATCATAGTCGCCCAACGGGTTGTCGCTGATCAGCGAGCCATCTGTCACCGATGAACTCAGCGGCGAGGTCAAGATCACCACCCCCTGCACCGGATCAATGCGATAATCGGTGCCCTCGGTAAGCTGGCGCGTCTCGATCACCCGGTTGGTGGTGGCGCTGCGCACCTCGACCAGCAAGGTCTGGGTATCGCTCAGGATATCTTGGCGCGAAAGGAAATAGGCCGTGCCGCCGGTGGCGCGAAGAATGTCGCGCTGCATCAGGCTGTCGGCATTGGCCGCAAAGCCCGTGATATGCACACGCGGATCGCCAGCGCCCGTCACTTGCGGCGAACGGTATTCCCCCGACAGACCGTAAAGCGAGCGGTCACTGCGCACCAATGCGCTGGCATCCCCTGTCGGTTTGAAATCGCCCCAAGTCAGGTGGCTGCCATCGCGTTCGATGCGGAAATAAAAGCGGCCAGAGGTCGGTGCAAGTTCCGACATGTGGGAATCATCGCCAAACGTGTTGAAGACATCGCGCGCATCAATCTGGCGCAGGGTTTGGTCGGGATCCTTGCGTCCGAAATTGCTGAACATGTCGCGCAATTCCTGCTCACGGGTATCGACCGAGGCGGTAATGCGCGCACCATTGGCCAGCGTGCCTTGCGCAAACCCCGCGACACGCCCCAGTTTCCAAGTTTCATGCGTTCCCGTGTCACGGCCAACGGTCAGATCAATGATCCCGGTGCGGAACCATTCCGAGCGCTTGATCGTCACATCACGCTCAGCGGTCTGCCCATCCACCCCGATCAAAACCTCATGCATGCCCGGCGGCAAGATGCGCTGCATCACGAAGCGGCCCGACCCATCGACCGGGGCTTGCTCGCCCATCACGGTGACGCTTTGACCCGCGCCGACCGCATCGCCTGATACCGTGATCGCACCACCGCGCACCGGAATGCCGCGCCGCGCAATCATGTCTTCGCCCTCACCCGCCGCGATCACCGGACTGGTCAAGCCGGTCGTCTTACGCGTCGCTGCGCGCGTCAGAGGCTGCGCGCGCGTCTCGTCATAGCGCCCTTGCGCATCATAGGCGCGTAACGTGTAGTGATAGACGCCGTCATCGCCGTCGCGCGCGGGCATCTGCCATGTCGCCGTGCCATTTGGCGGAACGGAAACACGCCCGACGATCGTGTTGTCTTCATCGCGGACCAGAACCTCCGAGCGTGCAATCCACGCCGGATAATTCGAGGACGCGCGGAACGTCACCGGCTCGCCCGCAACGAAACTTTGCCGCAAATCCGAGGTGGCAATGGACAGCCGAGGCCGCGCGCCCAGACCGTCATAGGTCATCTGCACGCCCATCTGTTCAAGCAGGCGATCGATGTCGCGAACCTGATCCGGAGTGGCCTGTGCCCCGGCAATCGTGCGCCGTGGCCCAGGCTCGTCTGCGCTGCTCGGAGCGCCGTCAATCGAGATCGAGAACCCCTGCTCTCCCAGTTGCAGCGCCGATGTCGGATCGCTGATATTGGGCTGCACCGCGCGCGTCACGACCGTGCCCGCATTAGCATGCGTGCAGGTCTCAGGCAGACGCCCGTCCACCATCACGCAATCATCGGTTTGCGCCCAGGCCATCTGCCCGCAGGTCAGCGCCACGAGAGCCACCGAGATCCGCAATTTCATCCGTAGGGTCATATGAAGTGCCATGCTCATTTCGATGCCCTCACGCGCAGAATCCTAGTTTCGACATTCAGCTCATAGCGGCCATTGGCGGGCCACAATCGGCGCAGCTCGGCCTGGACGGCCTTGATCCTTTGCTGCGCCAAATTCTGGGGCTCTCCGGGGGCCAGCTGATAGGTGATGCGCAACATTGCCGGGGTGGCGCGCACCTGCTCCACGAGAGTTGCGATGCCCTGTTTCAACGGTGCGCGCATCTGCGATCCGTCAAACGCATTGTCCGCCAGATCAATACGGATCAGACGCGACAGCGTGGCACCGAAATCAAGCCGCGTGATCATCCCCGGTGTGACCCGCACCACACGCGGGTTTTCCGTTGTCAGACGATACCCCGAGGGCAAAGTCCGTTCATCAAGGCGCAACATGTAGTTGCCCCCGATATTGCGCGGCAACGCCGCACAAGGCACTGAGAAGCGGCCCTGTGCATCGGTATGGATTGCGACGCCGCGCGGGCTGATCAGACGCACATTGGGCAAGCCCTTTTCGCCGCCTTTCGGGTCCATATGGCCGTCTTGATTATGGTCATCAAACACTCGGCCCAGAATGGTCGAGCACTGGAAGACGGCATCTGCCTCAATGCGCACGGTCGCGCTGGCCTCGGGGGCGATGTCGCGCCCGGTAATCGGACTGACAAGACGCGCCCGGTTCGTGCGCAGGCCCGGTTGTGCCGAAGACGAGACGAACACATCCATCGTCAGCGTGCGCTCTTGGCCCGGCTTTACCGTGACCGGCTCAAGCACGATCCGACGACCCGAAACGACGGGCGTAACTGCAACGCCATCAAGGCGCACCGTGCCCGTGCGCATCACGAAGCCCTCTGGCAGCGTGTCGACCAATCGCGCCGAGATCGCCACACCATCCGCGTCATTGCCGATGGTGATGGTGTAGGGCACGACATCGCCGATCACCGCAGTGCTGACGCCTGCGACTTTTTCCAACGTCACACCGCCAAGCTGCACCGGCACCGCCGCCGCAGCCGAGGATGCGCGAACGACCACACCAAGCGACGAAACGGCCTGCGCATCGCCTTCCAACGAAATACTCCCGGCGCTGGCATCTTCGGCGGTGATGACATGATCTGCTCCGGTGCACTGCAAGACCGCACTTTCCCCGACAGCCAAGGAGATCGGCTGACAAACGAGTCCAGACAGCGGCAGGGACAGAGTGCTTCCATCGACATTGGCGTCCTCTAGCGGAACCGTGCCCGTGTTGGTGACGGTAAAGCTGAACTCGACCGCATCGCCCTGCCCGATGATCCCGTTGCCATCGCGGTCATCCAGATTTGCCACACCAATCGCAAAGGCCAATTCGGGATAGCCGATATCGACCACGGTGGGGTCGTCATCCCCGTTGGTGGCCCCCGAGTTGTCCTTCACCCGCGTCGGCGAACCGCCCGGCGGCGTATAGGCACCGCTCGCCTCGGCCGAGTTGGTGACCTTTGTGGCGATGATGTCATCTGTCGTCACCGGGTAAGTCGCCGTGAACGTGGTGTCATCGACAGCCCCCGGCGCCAGCGTCGCAATCGGCCCGCCTTGCAGCGACACGCCCGCCAGCGCATCGCTTAGCGTGACATCGGTCAGCGTGACATTGCCGGTATTGGTGATCTTAAAGCTATAGCTGATTTCCTGCCCCGGAATCGCGGGAACGCTTAGCTTGGAATCGTCCGCCGTCTTGATCACGGCGATGCCCGGCTTTTGCGTGATGTCGATCACATCGGGCGCATCGCTGTCATTGTCCGCGCCCGACAGGTCACTCACCTCGATCGGAGCGCCCGAGCCATCGTCGCCATAGCTGCCCGTGACCTTGGCCTGGTTCTCGATCCGGCCCGCGTCGATCTCGGCCTGCGTTAGCTTGTGCACCGCCTTATAGCTGGTGGAGTCGGTCGCGCCCGGCGCAAGAGAGGCAATCGCGCTGCCCTGCAACTCCGCCCCAAGCATGGCATCCTCAAGCGTGACATTGCTTAGCGTCACATCGCCGGTATTGGTGATTGCAAAGCTATAGCTGATCTCATCGCCAACCTGCGGCGGGTCTTGCAGCTTGCTCGTATCGGACGCCTTCACCAAAGCAATCGCGCCATGTTGCGTCAAAGGCGTCACGACGGGATCATCGGTTTCCTTGGTCAGACCCGATGTGTCAGTGACCACCGGAGGCTGCGCGCTTCCATCGTCGAACCGCCCCGAAACTTCCGCGCTATTCACCACTTTGCCTGCATCGATATCGGCTTGCGTGACCTTGTAGGTCGCGGTGATGCTGGTGCTATCCTGTGCGCCCGGCATCAGGGTGTTCGCAATCGCCCCCTTCATCTGGATACCGACCAGCGTGTCGCTTACGCTGATCTGATCAAGCGGGACGTTGCCGGTATTGATCACCGTAAAGTCGTACTTGATCTCATCCCCGAGTTTTAACGTCGCAGGATCAATCGAGCCATCAAGCGTCTTCACCAAAGCAATCGCGGGTTTGGTGCCCAGCTTTACCACCGTTGCCTCTTGCAAGCCTGCGTCGGTTTGCGAGGGGCCAGAGATTTGCTTTGCGCCATCCGTCGGCCCGTAGGTTCCGGTTGCTTCGGCCCTGTTTTCAACCTGCTGAGCGGTGATGTCGTCTTGCGTGATCGCATAAAGCGCAGGGCCGACGGTCTGAGATTTTCCCGGTGCAAGCGTCGCGATGCTAAAGCTTGACGGGGACAGCCCGCTCAACGGGTCTGCCACCGTCACGTCGCGCAGGGTGACATTGCCGGTATTGGTGACGGCAAAGCTGTAGCTGATCTGCTGCCCCACCACGGCAGGGTCGCTCACCGCATCGACATTGGCGGTTTTGACAAGCGTGATACCGGGGTTTTGCGCCACTGGCACCACGGTTTGCGCGTCATCGTCGTTAGTGGGTCCGGACAGGTCCTTAATGGGCGTTTGCGTGCTCCCATCATCGAACTCACCTGTTGCCGTGGCTTGGTTGATCACTTGTCCTTGATCAATGTCATCTTGCAAGATGGCATAGGTTGCCGTGCGCGTTTCCACAGCGCCGGGCTGCATCGTTCCAATCGCGAAGCTGGTGGGCACAAGACCCGTAAGCGGGTCGTCCAGCGCGACGTTTTGCAACACGGTATTGCCGGTATTCGTCACCGTGAACGTGTAGGTGATCTTCTCGCCAATAACAGCCGGATCACTGATCGCGGAACTCGCCGTTTTGATCACGGCAATGCCCGGTTTCTGCGTCAAAGGCACGACGATCTCTTCAGAGGCAACCGGGGGCAGCGACGTCGGCGTGCCCGTTGCCGGATCCGTAAATGTCCCGGTCACAGAGGCTTGGTTTTCCACCTTGCCCGCACGAATATCGTCTTGCGAAACGGTGTAGCTGCCCGTCAGCGTCTCTGACGCCCCTGGTGCCAGAGTTGGGATAACGCTGACCGGAAGATTGATACCCGTCAAAGGATCGCTCAGCGTGACGTTGGTCAGGCTAGTATTGCCGGTATTGGTGATCACGAAACTATACGAGATCACATCCCCTTTCAGCGGAGGATCGGACAGCTTGGAGTCATCGGCCGACTTCACGATCGACAGCCCCTGCTTGCGATCAAGCGTCAGCGGCGTCGCGTCATCACTGCTCAGATCGCTGCCCGAAAGATCCTGCACCGTTTGCGGATTGGTGCCATCGCCCTCAAACGTGCCCGAGACCTTGGCCTGATTTTCGATCCCGCCCGCGTCAATATCGGACTGCTTGAGCGTATAGGTCGCGCTGAATGCATCGCTATTTGTCACCCCCGGCGCAAGCGACGCCAGCGACCCAGTCACCGAGACATCGGGCAGGTAATCGTCGCTGAGCTGCAGATTGCTGAGCGTGACGTTGCCGGTATTGGTCACCGCAAAGTCGAAATTGACCACGTCCCCCTTCGCCGGAGGATCGGACAGCGTAGATTTCGCCGTATTGATCGTTTTGACCAACGCGATGCTGGGCGCGACCTTGAGATCCGTTTTGATGGTCGCGTCATCGGTTACGGGCAGCTTGGTCCCGTCCTCGGTGGTTGCTGTCGCATCGACCTTGGCCGAATTGGTCACGGACCCGCTTTCGATATCGCTCAGCGTCAGGCTGTAGCGACCGGTAAACACACTCTCGCGCGTCTCACCGGGGGCTAGATCGAAGGGCGTGGTTGCAGGCGTATCAAAGGTGATCTTGTCATCGCTGACCGTCACGCCACGCACCACCATGTTCCCGCTATTATGCACCTTGAAATGATAAAGAACCTCTTCGCGTTCCTGCGGCGCGGCCGGATCAGCCAACAAGGACAGGTCGGCAAACTTCTCCAGTTCGATGGCGGGTTTTTGGGCGATGGTCACGCGGGTCGGATCGTCGTTATCCACGCTTGTGCCGGATGTGTCCTGCACGCTTGAGGGATCACTCGGATCGCCGTAACTGCCCGAGGCCACAGCGGTATTATCGACATAGCCGCGCTTGATATCGTCTTGGGTAATATCATAGCTGGCCGTGAATGTGGTGCTATCTTCCTGCCCCGGAGCAAGCGTGATCGGCTTACCAGACACCGTTGCGCCGGTCAATTTCTCGCTCACAGTGACGCCTGACAACGTGACATTGCCGGTATTTTTAACCGTGAACGCGTAGCTGATCGTGTCACCAGTTTGCGGTGTGTCCGTCAAAAGCGGCGCCACCTGCGTTTTAACCAAGGTGATGCCCGCGTTTGATGGCAGATCGACGACGACCTCATTCGAGGCAACCGCTTCGGGCAGTTTCGTTGGCATGCCCTCAGAGCCGTATCCCCCATTCACCGAAGCCGTGTTGCGGATTTCGGGCGGGTAGGCATCAATATCGGCCTGGGTCAGCGTGTAGCTCGCCGTCAGCTCTTTCGAGCTGCCCGGTGCCAGATCGCCGACCTTGTCGTCGGTAAGCGAAAGGCCGGGAAGCGGATCGCTGAGCACCAGATTGCGCAGGGTCACCTGACCGGTGTTGGTCACCTTGAACTTGTAGCTGATTTTTTCGCCAGCAACGGGATTGGCGCTGAGCGCGGACGCGTCTGCCGTCTTCTCGACTGTCATCGTGGGCACGCGGTCAATCGTAAAGACGGTATCATCGTCATTCGTGGTATCGGTCCCGGATTGGTCCTTGACGGTTTCCACGCCGCTATCGCCATTGCCATCACCTGACGCTTCCGCACGGTTGGCAAAGCTGCCCGCGTCGATATCGTCCTGCGTCAGCGTGTAAGTCGCGCTAAAGCTTGTCGTGTCCACATCGCCTGCGGCCAGTGTATCGGTGCGACTGCCACTTACGGTCACGCGCGTGACAAGATCTTTGACGTCGATATTGCTCAGCGTGACGTTGCCGGTGTTATGCACCGCGAAATCGTAATGCAGCACATCGCCAGCCTTTGGCGGATCGGAAAGAACAGAATTCGCCGTATCTACGGTTTTGACCAAAGCAATCGCGGGGTCGCGCTTGAGGGTCGCATCGGTCGCATCATCATTGTCGAATGCCGTGCCGGACGTATCTTCGACCGGCTCCTTTGCGCCGACCGTCGAATTGCCAGTGACTTTGGCGGTGTTGGTGACCTTGCCAGCGTCCAGATCCGCGGGCGTTAAGGTGTACTCGCCGGTGACCGTCACCTCCTCTGCAGCGGCGGTGGCGCTTGCTGGTTGCAAGACCAACCCGCTCAGCGTGGCATCGTCAAACACGAAACCCGGCAAGCTATCGGTCAGCGCAAGAGAGCCGATCGGGACGTTGCCCGTGTTCTTGATCGTGAAGCTATAGGCAATCTTGTCGCCCGGTTTGAGCGGACCAGACAGATCGGTTGTCACAGTCTTGAGCAGCGCCACGGAGGGCTTTTGCACAAGCGGCACAACGGTCGGATCCTCGTTTGGATTGCTCGGATCATTGCCCGACGGCACCGTGAGTTCCGCGCCACCCGGCGGTGTCACCTTCAACTGCGCTTGGTTTTGTACTTCACCCGCGTTGATATCATCTTGCGTCAGCTTGTACTTAACGGTGATCGCGTCCGTGCTCGTTGGGTCCGGGCTTGTTGCGCCCGGTGCGAGAGAGGTCAGCGGGCTGCCTTGAACCGTCGCGCCGGTTTTCGGATCGCTCACCACCACGTTTTTCAGCGTGACGTTGCCGGTGTTCTTGACTGTGATATTCCAGACGATCTCGTCGCCCGCTTGCGGCACTGCCTTCACTGTGCTGGGATCGACAACTTTGCTCAGGCGGACGCTTGGATCGCGATAGAGCGGCTGGGTAACCTCGTCAGAGCTTGCGTTGACTTTGCCGTTCGTGGGGTCAGTCCCCTCAACCGTGGCCTTGTTGTCGACCTTGCCCGCGTCGATATCGTCCTGCGTAACGGCATAATCGGCGTAGACGGTCACCGGCGCGCCATTGATCGGCATATCTCCGATTGTGAAGGCTCCGGTTGGATCGGGTGCAATCCCGGACAGTTCATCGCTGAGTGTCACATTACTCAAAGCGACGTTGCCGGTATTTGTCACGGTAAATTTGTAGCGGATCGTGTCTTTCTTCTCGGTGCGCGGATTGCCGATCGTGTTGCTGTCGATCGCCTTGACCACGGTCAGGGACGGCTTGGACAGGCCAGATATATCGGCCGTATCGTTGGCAGAAGTGGTTAACGGATTACCGCCGCTTTCGCCCCACTGCCCCGTAACGGTCGCTGTGTTCTCAACCTTATCGCCATCAATATCACCTTGTTTCAGGATATAATGGGCCGTGTAGGTTGTCGTGTCGCTGGCCCCCGGGTTCAACAAGGCAATCGGACCCTGCGTGTCCCAGACAAGATCGGTCAACGGATCGGCAATTTTTACGCCTTGAAGCGGGGTGTTGCCCGTATTCTTGACCGTGAACGTGTAGTTGATCTGGTCCCCCGGAGCGGGCGTGCTCCCCTGCATCACCAGCGTTGCTGTCTTGTCCAAGGTGACTTTCGGCGTGAAGGTCAGATTTCGTGTGTGGCTTGCGTCGTCATTAAGAGCAGTCCCGGAATAATCCCCCGTCGCGTCCATTGTCCCCGTATTTTTGAGGGACAGAGTCGTTCCCGCGCGCGGCAGCGGCGGGTTCACATGAAAGACCACGTCCAACGTGGCAGGTGTATTCGCGGCAATCGTTCCGCCACTGGCGAGCAACTTGTCCGAGGTGCCGTCATAGCCAGCATTAAAGGTGAACCCGTCCGACAGTATAGGCGTCTCGACGGTGAATTCACCCGGCGCGGGCGTGCTGCTCGTGAAGGTGCCAAATCCAGCCGTCAGAGCGTCAGAAAGATCGACATTACTGATCGGCTCTTGGCTCTTGTTTTGTAGTTTGAACTGGTAGGTGATCTTGTAGCTACCATCGGATTGCAAGGTGCGCGTGGGGGATGCCTTAGTAAGCACAACCGACGGAATAGGAACGAGCGTGAAGTTATAGCCCGTACCGGGGCTGCCCACCGCGAGAGTGGCCCCGGTGATGCGGCTAGTCCCATCAGCCGTACCCGATTGATCGCCGGGAATGGCGCTGCCTGCGTCGTAGGTGGTCGCATTTGCTCCGCTGTAGCTGATCGTGTAGGTGCCAGGCGGTAACAGCGTGAAATCATAGCTGCCGTCCGATCCGGTGCTGAGCGTTTTTGAGAACGCAGGCTCGCCGGCCCCCGCCACGCGTGTTGCCGTAACGCTGATCCCTGAAACACCGCTATCATGCGCGTCCCGTGTGCCGTCATTGTTGAAATCACGCCAGACCGTTCCCTTAAGGCTGGTGGCGTTGACCTTGACGCTTGCGCTACCGGAGTCGTTTGAGAGGTTTTTATCGAAAGAAGCCGTTTCGGCGCTCGCGGTATTGGTGAAACTCTGCCCATCCGAGGTGACAGAGGTCACCTTGACCGGGATCGTCACATCCACAGAGTCGCCATCGTTAATATCGCCCAGATTACAGGAAATATTACGCTGACCGACAGTGCCCGTACAGCTTCCGACCGCCGGGGTTGGAACGTCGGTCAGCACCATATTGGCCGGCAGCGTGTCGCTTAGGACGACCCTTTCGGACAGGTCAAGCCCTGGGCCCGTCAAACTGGCGACATTCACAGTCCAGTTGAAGCCTTCCCAAAGATCAACCTCGCTCGCCGAGACCGTCTTGGTCACTTGCAAATCAGAGCGCGTGCGCACCGTGGTATCTTCGGTGGTCACGTTGTTGGCAGCCTGAATGTCATAGCCCGCGCGTGTCTCGTCAGATTCGACGCGCGCCGCATTCGTCCATTTCCCGCGCTTGAGCCCTTTCATCGTCACAGTCACCGAAACGCTCTGCCCGGCCGCCAAGTACGGAACGCTACATGAAAGCGAACCGCCGGGCTGATCGGTCACAGTTCCCGAAACCGAGCATGTGCCTGCGCTTGGTGTGCCATGAGAGACATAGCTCATACCTTCCGACGGGAAGGTGTCGATTATGTCGACATTGAAAGCGTTCGAGGGGCCGTTATTGGTCGCGGTCACCGTATAGTGCGTGTTCGTATTGATCTCGAGCGGATCTTTGTCATCGCTTTTGTTGATCAGCAAATCCACCGATGGCGGCACGACTTTGTGGCTGATCTGGGCGGAGTTGTTACTTTTGTCAGACTCGTCCGTTGTGGTGGCGACGTCTACAGAATTGGTGATCGTCGCGTTATCCACCGCTTGTTTGGTCGTCGGCATCACTTTGACCTGCACCGTCTGCTGTGAGCCGTTATCGATGTCTCCGAGATTACAGATAAGCTGATCATTGCTGGCATCGATCAGCGCGCCAGAGCTTGGGGCGGTCGTGCAAGACCCCGTGCTGGGGGAGGCACTGACAAACCGCAAGCCATGGGGCAAACTATCGGTGATCGTCACGCCATCGGCACCGCTGCGCCCGTCGCGCACGACCTTGGCTGTGATGACATAGGTCAGATTAAGCCCGGCCTGCACATTGCCGCCATCCGCGACCGCGGCAACCTTTGTCACCGTCACATCGGTCATAGGGTTGACCGTATAAGACGCAGACGCCGTGTTATTGCTGGTATCGGGATCGGGTGTTTTCAGCGAATAGGCGCTTGCGGTATTCGTCTTGGTGCCCACATCCCCGACCAGCGTTGTGATCTGGATCTTGGGACAATCAACCCCTTGCGTACATTTGGGCAAAGAGGTCGCCGTACACCGCACGTCGCTTTTGAACCCGCTACCACGGGTGACCGTGCAACTCAGCCCCGTCGCGGACCCGCTTACAGTGCTAACGGTGGCACCGGGATCCGAGGCATCGGCAAACACGATATCATTGAGCTCATCTTCAAGCTCGATATTTTCAGCCTCCGCCGAGCCATCATTGATCACCTCAAGCTCGAAGGTCGCGGGATCCTGTCCCGAAACGAAAGGCCCGGTACTGACAAGCTTTTTGGTCAGGCGCAGGTCGGCCACGTTCGGCCCTTTGCCACTTTCGACATTCACCGTGGTAGAGCTGCCGTTCGGGTTCTCCAGCGGGTACTTCTTCGGGTCATCCGGGTTATCGTAATCCGGAGATGTAACGGTCAATTTGTTGGACAGCGTCCCCTCTTGCGTGATCTCGACGGACAAAACCACCTTGTCCGAAGTTGCGCCCGGCAGCAGCGGATTTGATTCGGTGTATTTATTGGTCTTGCAGGTCACATCCTGTGAACCGACCACCGGAAGCGGCGTGCAGGTCCAATCCGCGGGCGCGATGATTGTCTGTGCCGTCATCCCGGCTGGCAGCGTATCGGTGAATGACAGCGTACCCCAGAACGGCGCATTCCCGTTATTGCGCGTGCTCAGCGTGTAGTCATAGCTGTTGCCGACTGTCACCAACCCGCGATCCGGGCCAACCTTGCGAGGAACCAGATTAACGACCGGAGCCTGGATGATTGCGGGACTGTCCTTGGCGGTATTATTGTCATCGCGCACGTCATCGGGGGCGCTTATTTCGGCCGTATTGACGATGTCATTACCCGCAGAAACCGTCTTTGCCGTCACCGTGATCGGGGTCGTGTAATTTACGACGTCTGCCTCTGTTCCCGCGTAATCGCAGGTCAGGGTCTGCCCCGAGGGCGCATCGCAGGACCAGCCGGTTCCGGTCGTTACAGGCAAGACGTATTCGTAATTCGCTGGCA
Organism: Thioclava indica; assembly: GCF_000714545.1. Classification (GTDB taxonomy): domain Bacteria; phylum Pseudomonadota; class Alphaproteobacteria; order Rhodobacterales; family Rhodobacteraceae; genus Thioclava; species Thioclava indica. The sequence continues at coordinate 2,871 of NZ_AUNB01000037.1, read as the reverse complement.
GAACGTCGGTTATGCTGGCCGATGTCGGGGGCGTTCCCGCATAGCGCGGCGACAGGGTGAACGTGACCGTATCCCCCACCAACAGGCTCCCCGCAGGAGAACGCGATTTCCCCATCGAAACATCGGTGCCCTCGGTCACCGCAATATTAAAGTTCGCAGAGTCATTTTTGCCGTCGGGATCACTTGGGTCCGCGTTTTTCAAAGTCGCAGTCATCGAGATCGTCGAGGCATTTTCGGTCGTGATCTGGGTCGAGAAGTCAAACGAGACCTCATCGTCCACTGCAATCGGACCGGAAACAGAGCACGAGATCGTCCCCCCCGAGATGGCGCAGCCCGAAGGCAGCGTAACGTCTGGTGACAACCCCGTGGGCAACGCAATCGTCAGGGTCGCTCCGTCGGACGAATAGGGACCGTAATTGTGCACAACCGCCGAAAAATTGGTGATCTCGCCCGCCTTGTGCTCGGTATCTCCGGTCAGTTTGACACCAAGATCCGCACCGCGGCTCACTGTTGTGTTTTCCGTAGTCGAGGCGTCGCCCGCAATCGTGCTCACGAAATCGATAACGCCCGCCGCCTCTGGCACGAGATTGACCTGAGCGGACAGACTTGCCTGCGGAGCCAGAACGGGAACATCACAGGTTACCTCGCCGGGGCCATTTAACGGCGCGGCCGAACAGCCTGTTAAATCCCCGGTTACTCCGGTGAATTGCGTATTGGCCGGGATCGCAAACTTAATACTCGTTGCGGTTGAATCTGTATTGCCGCTATTATCGATGCGCACCGCATATGAGATTGTCGCCCCCGCCGTACTAGGATCGTGACCGTCATCAGATACATTCAGCGCAAGATCCTGCGCACTCGCAGCGACGCCAAGCCCCATCGACAGGAAAAACGCGAGACAAAAAGCCTGAAGCTTATGAAACGATAGCTGCATGTTCGGTCCCCTCAGGGCGGCTGGCTCGGCTACCTGATCTCAAAATGTCGTGCAATAACAGTCATATGGCGCTGATCGGACGACTATCCGACCAGCAACCATACAACTGATAAGCACAAGACTTCACCACGCGACTTCAACCGCGAGATGTGAAACCAAGTAGATTTTCTTTATTTTAAGCCTGCATCCGCCGCATTATTTTTTCAACCTTCAACCCTAGATTGCACCAACACAAACGCCAAAATGAACTGACGCTTCCTGATGCTTCAACATCCCGAGAAAAATGCTTTCAAGCGCGTGAGCCATGCCACAAAATATATCTCGGAAAATTGAATGTTCTCGAATCCGCCATTAGCTTTTTAACAATCGTTAATCAACGGTAAATTTTCACACGTTGATACCTTCTCGTCCGGAAGATGGCATTCGCGCAACACAGTGTTGCTCCGGCGCCCATGGTCATACCCGACCTCGCGCAGCCCTTCTCATAACGCTCGGACAAGTTGCCCGGAACCTAGGGCGTAGAAGGACATGATCCAAGATGACGAAGGCATATGGCAAAGGTGCAATCCAAGGTTGAGGCGCGCCGTTTACGGCAAGCCTGCCTCTCGGCATCCACGAAACAGGCAGCGGCCTAAATCGGCCCCCAAAAGCCCAAACAGGACCACAGCCAACGCCTACCGGAGGGCTCTCAGGAGAGCATATCAGCCGCAACGGCCTGCATGCCAGTCGCGAATTTGTGCTGCAAAATGCGCGCCCCGACGTCCCTAACTGAATCGAGGGCTGGGAATTGATCGGCCCTGATCTGCAGGCCAATATGAACTACCGGCTGGAACGCCATATTGACGGCAGCGATGCGCAGGCGCGCGTTAGCGACGGGCACACATACCAAGGCCGTTTTTGCGTCGCGCCTAGGTTCTTTCGCGCGCTCGCATGAACATCGTCCCAGTCCGCAAGGCGAGCATGATCGTGACGCTCTTCGCCTTGGCAGAAACAGGTTACTGGCACGCCATCAGCGATCAGGCCATGAATATAAAGGTTCTTTACAATTAAATCGCCGACAAACACTTCATCGGCAACGCAATGCAGCGAGTGCTTTCCTGCATCCGGTCTGCTGGCTTATCTCGACAATTGTCACGACCATCGCGCGTTCTGGCGAAAGCCGATCATCCCATTCGGCCCAAGCATGCGCATTCGAAAAGCGGCTGGCCTGAAGCGATATCGCGCGCAATTGAGGGCATCACAACCGGACGCGAGGCTCTGCGCGTCCGGCAACGGGTGCCTCCAGCGAAAACACGCAGCCTTGCGCGGCATCGGGATTGGCGATGCCTTCTTGTGCGGTGGTGACAAAAAGCTGGCGGAAATCGGGGCCGCCGAATGCGGGGCAGGAACTGTGTTGTCCGGCCACCTTAAGCGCAAAATCAAAGCGGCCATCGGGCAGGTAACGCGCCACGCGCCCGGCCCCCCATTGCGCATTCCACAACGCACCTTCGCTATCGGTCACCGCGCCATCGGGGTTAAGCCCCTCAGAGGTGAGATCAACAAAGACCTCGGGGGTGCCTTCGGGCCAGCCCTGCGCATCCAGCGCCAGCGTCATGATCTTGCCGGTGGGCGTATCGGCGAAATAGGCGCGCCGCCCGTCGGGGGCAAAACAGATCGCGTTCGGGATCGTGAGATCGCGCAGCACCGGTTCCACAGCGCCATTGTAGTAGCGATAAATCGTGCCCGCTTTCGGGTCTGCTGCCTTGCCCATGGTGGACGCCCAGAACCCGCCCATCGGATCGGCCCGCCCGTCGTTACAGCGCGTGTCGGCGCGTGTGGCCTCGATCGCGGCGACGGGGTCATGCGCGCCGCTTGCGATGTCGAACCGGCGCAGCCCGGTTTCGGTCAAGATCAGCAACGTGTCGCGATCAATCCAGCCCGCCGCCGAAGCCATCTGC
>NZ_AUNB01000036.1 GCF_000714545.1 Thioclava indica | reverse complement strand
GACAGTGCTGTCCAGCGACCGCTTACGGACAAATCGATTGTGTTGGGGTTGTGCTCGAGGCGGGTGACAGAGCGCTGTCTTCATTGAGCTGTCAAGCGCAGAGAATAAGTGGTCCAGATCGCGGCGTAATCGGTTGGGACGCATACACAGGAACTGCGAGCCATTGATATTGAGCCACAAATATGGCCACGCTTCGCTGATCACGTCCCGGCTAGCTGCATATGGAAAGTGATGCATCAAGAAGCTTGACCGAAGACTGCACTCGATCACCAAGCTCAGACGTCAGACGACCTTAAGCGATGGGCGGCAATCACGGAAATTGCTATCCCATCCGCGATCATTGCTTAAATAAACGTTAAATTTCCACACTTTCTCCCCATTTTCCTTGCAGACTGTCAGCACACGAATGGAAATCTCCCGCATAATGGAATGCAGGGGAGTGCAGGGAGCTAGGTTACGAATGGTGAGTGCGTTACTGATTTTTCCACTGTTGGCCATAATCTGGCTGATGGCCTGTGATCAGACATATCAGATAACCGATCAACCGCCTCAAGAGGTGGGCTGAGGGGGCATATTTGTGCAGAGAGCCTATTCGCCCGGCAGAATTCTGTGTCGTTGGCGCCAGGCTTTACGAAGCTGGCTCAGCAGGGCGACGCGGCGATAGAGAAGCGTGTAGAGCCAGAAGACGAACGCGCCTCCAAGCAGCAGCACGAAAGGCGAGTGCGCGCCCAACACCATAAATGTGGTCGCGACCAGTGTGAGCGACCACAGGACCACCGCTGTCAGCGCATTGCGCAGGTTGGGCCGCCCGAGCAGATCCGCAAGGCGTTTCGCGCGATAGCGATAGACGAGGCTGTGCAAGTGCAACCGATCCGCTTCGCCCGGATGAGTGCCTTCGCGTCGTGTCCGGCGATAGATCGAGACCATAGTTTCGATGATCGGATAGGACAAAGCCAGCAATGCAATCAAAGGCGAGAATTCCGGGTTGCGCAGCGGCAGAATGATCCCGATCACCGCCAGCACGAACCCCGTTGCATAGGCCCCGGCATCGCCAAAGAAAATTTTCCCAGTGGGGAAATTCAGCACGAAGAAACCGGCAATCGCCCCGATCATAATCAGGCAGATTGCCAGCATCGCTTCATCGCCGGATTCGCCCGCAAGAACTGCAAATCCAGAGAGGATGATGATCGCGCTACCGGAAGCCAGCCCGTTCACCCCGTCAATAATGTTGAGCGAATTGGCCACACCACCGATTGTGAACGCCGTAAGGGCGATGCCGAACGTGGGGTAGGTCAGCAAGAAATCAAGGCCCGGAATATCGGCGCGTTCAAGGTTATACCCCGTCACAAGGCAAAAGATCAGTCCCGCCAACACAGTTGCAAGCAAGCGCCATTTCGCCCCGACTTTCTTGGTCAGATCTTCGATGAAGCCCGATCCGAACGCCGGCACGGCGCATAGACAGATCGTCCACCAGAGCTTTTGAGCTTCGGATGTCAGGAAAAACCCAGCGACGATCACACCTAACAGCAGAGCGATGCCGCCGATGCGCGGCGTTGCCGTTGAATGGATCTTCTGAACGCCTGCCAAGCCATCTTGCGTCAGGAAGCCGTGAAATTTTTGGGTCTTAACAATGACCAGTGCAGTGAAGAAAGAGGCTAGGAAGGCAATGAGACCATATCCAAGATCAAGCATGTTCAAAAGCTTTCTGCGCCAAAATTACGGCGGTTCTTTTTCCGAGACAAGCTTGGCTCGGGTTTCAATTTATGACGTAATCAATGTGTCCGGTCAGCCGTCTGGCAACTACCACTTACTCGCACTTGCCGCAGATTCCACTTTGGCCACATCCGGTCATCATATGTCAGAAGGACCAGCGTCATCGCAAGAAGTTTATTTCCAAAATGCCTTGAACATTTTCTTCCCTAGCAAGTTATCGCCGGTGCGCGCGCGGGGCAGGTGATGTGAACTCGCGATGATGCGTTGTGCCACGCTCTCGTATCGTGTGGAGCGCATGATCGTGAAGGCACAGCGCAACAGGTGCAATGCGACAATAGTAAATCTAAACTTGGAAAACGGTAAATCTTGCCCTAATGAGGCTGAGCCGACGCCATCTCTGCCTTGATGCGTCATTTTGTCAGCGACAGGGCTGCGTGCAAGAATTGAACGGGAGATACTGATGAGGGCATCGACAAGCTTACTGGCGGCTACGTCTGCGCTCTTTCTTTTGGCTTCCTGCTCAAGTTCAACCACCAATTTCCCGATTGAAAACAAAGACGTTTCAAGCGTTGCTGATCCGGTGGCGGGCGATGTTACAATTGTGCGCCTGACCGGGGAAAGTATTGCCCGTGTTGGCAGCCCCGCGAAAAAAGGGGGAGGGCGCACCACGCTGCCCTCATCAAACTACTGGACCTATCGAGTCGGGACGGGGGATGTGCTTGACGTTGTCGTCTGGGAGCATCCCGAATTGACCACGCCAGCAGGATCCAGCCGGACCCCGATTGAATCCGGTCTGCGCGTTCAAGCCGATGGCACCTTTTTCTACCCCTATGTCGGGAAGGTGCGCGCGCGCGGCCGAACTGCGGAAGAAATCCGGGCAGATCTGGCTGAAAAGCTGAAAGAATACATTCCCGCGCCACAGATCTCGGTTCGCGTGGTTGGGTATAACTCGCAGACCGCCTCTGTCACAGGCGAAGTCGGAAAGCCTGCGCGGATACCGCTTACGGATTCACCGCTGACGCTTCTGGATGCGATAAGTGACGCGGGTGGTTTGACGGAGACGGCGGATGCGCGGCGTTTGACGGTTCGGCGCAACGGCCACAGCTATAGCGTCGATCTGCAGGCATTCCTCGATCAGGGTATATCTTATAACAATCCGATCTTGCGCAACGGTGACGTTGTTTCTGTGCCGCGCGCGACGCCGGAGCAAGCCTATCTGCTGGGTGAAATTGACAAGCCGGGTGCGGTGGATCTTACGAAAGACGATATCAACCTCACGGAAGCGCTCACTACGCTTGGCGGTTTGAGCCAAGACAAGGCCGACGCCCGGGGTATCTTTGTTTTCCGCGACACGCCAAGCGGTATGACGGCCTATCAACTTGACACGTCGAGTGCGGCGGCCTTTGCGCTGGGCACGCGTTTTTACCTCCATCCGAATGATGTTGTGTATGTCACGACGGCCCCGGTTGCGAAGTGGAACCGGATCATTTCGAACCTGTTGCCGACGCTGACGACAGCGCGAACGGCAAGCTTGGTGGGGAACTGATCCGTGGCACAGCTTGGCTCTATTCTTGTCGTCTGTGTCGGTAATATTTGTCGCTCGCCAGTGGGCGAACGCATTCTGGCACGCGATTTGCCGAACTCTACGGTGACCTCGGCGGGGATCGGCGCTGTTGTTGGCGCACCCGCTGACGCGACGATGAGTGAGGTGGCGCAGGCGGAAGGGCTAAGCCTTGAGGGGCACGTCGCGCGCCAGTTCACGCCCGAGATAGGGGCCGCGCACGAATTGATCCTCGTGATGGAAGCGGGCCACAGGGCAGAAATCGCACGCATTGCGCCGCACTTGTTGGGGCGCACAATGCTGTTTGATCAATGGTTGGGCGGCAAGGGGATTCCTGATCCTTACCGGCGACCAATCGAAGAGCATCGTGCTGCATTTTCCCAAATCCGGTCTGCTGCCGAAGGTTGGGTGTCGCGCCTGAACGGCAAGCGGCGCGGCGCGTGATCGTTCGCATGATCCGTAATATATAGTGGATGTGGGACTGACCCGCTCTGATGTTGGCACTCGAATTTGAGCTGAAAATATGAAACAAGTCCCCGGTTTTCCGCAGAAACAGGCGCAAATGCAGATGCATCCCCAAGATAGCGAAGATGACGAGATCGACCTGATGGCGCTCGCGGGCGCGCTGATTTCGGGTTGGAAATGGATTCTCGGGGCGATGATTGTCGCGCTCGTCTTCGGGCTGTTCTTTGCGCTGCGCTCTGCGCCCATTTATCAGGCGAACGGATTGCTTCAACTTGAGTCGCAGCCCAACACGCTTGCATTGCCGCAAAGTATGCAGGCATTGCTGGGAGGCGATGGCGCCAAGTCGCCCTCCGATGCACAGATCGCAATCATGTCATCGCGCCGGGTTCTGGGTGAGGCGGTGAAACAGGTCGGCTTGGAAGTCTACGCCACGCCGCGTCGGTTTCCGATACTGGGCATGCTGCCGGTGCGACTTCACCTGCCTGATATGGGGCTCTTTCGGTCGTTCCAATCGGGCAATGAGAGCATTGCGCTCGGGCCGATGCAGGTGCCTGACGATTGGCGCGACACCGACATGACCCTCACGGTGACCGGCCCCAAAAGTTATGTCGTCGAACTGCCTGACGGAAGCGAGCTCAAGGGCGAAGTTGATAAGGTCGCGAAGACGCCAGACGCCAAATTCATCATGCAAGTTCAGGCGATGAATGCGCCGGTGGGGCGTCAGTTCCTGATCGGGAAACGCTCGCTCGAAGCGGCGATCGAACTGGTCTTGAAGAACTTTTCTGTCTCTGAGAGCCCGCGTGGCAGCATGATCTTAAAGACGAGTTACAATGATACCTCTCGCAAGCACGCCGAAATCGTGCTCAACGCGATTGCCAATTCGTTTCTTGAGCAGAATGTCGAGCGCAACGCGGCGTCGGCCGAAAACAGTATCGACTTCATTAAAAAGCAGCTACCCGAAGCGCGCAAAAATGTCGCGAGCGCCGAGCAGGCATTGAACGCATATCGCCAGAAACAGCAATCGGTCGACGTGACCTACGAGACCCAATCACTGTTGGAACGGGTCACGAAAATTGAGGGTGAGCTGTCTGCGTTGGACCTCAAAGAGGTTGATCTCAAAAACCAGTATACGATTAACCACCCTGCTTATCAGGCGCTTCTGCAAAACCGCAAAGAACTGCAAACTCAACTTGAAGAAGCGAAAAAGGCGACCCAAAGCCTGCCAGAAACGCAGAAGGATATTTTCAATCTGCAGCGTAACCTTGAAGTCGCGCAACAGGTCTATACGCAACTTCTGAACCGATCGCAGGAATTGCAGGTTGTGCGGGCCTCGACGGTTGGCTCGGTGCGCATCATCGACAAGGCCTATGCCGGTCTTATTCCGATCGCCCCTCGCACACTGCGCATTGTCGCTTTGGCCGTTCTGCTGGGCCTGATCGTTGGCGCAGGCATTGTCTTGCTGCGGCGGTCTTTGCGGCACGGCATCAAAGGTGCCGAAGAGATCGAGGCACTTGGCCTTTCGGTGTTCGCAACGGTGCCATTTGCGCCCGAAGCCGCGAATAACCGTGGGCAGAAGGGGGATTTGCCGATCTTCGTGCTCGATCAACCCGAAGCGGTGACCTCCGAAGCATTGCGGTCCTTGCGCACCTCGCTTCATTTCGGGCTGCTCGATGCGAAAACAAACTCGATCCAGCTCACGTCGGCTGCGCCAGCTGTTGGCAAAAGCTTCACCGCGATCAACCTTGCCGTTGTCGCAGCTCAAGCCGGCCAAAAGGTCTGTCTGATTGATGCCGATATGCGGCGAGGCTACTTGGGCCGCTTCTTGCAACGGCCCAAGGATACGCCCGGCCTGTCAGATTACCTTGGCCATGAAAAGCCGCTCGCAGAGGTCATGATTGACGGTCCGGTCGAGGGGCTGTCGGTGATCGTTGCTGGCCGATACCCGCCCAATCCGTCTGAATTGCTGATGCGCGCAGAGTTTTCCGAGCTTCTTAAGCAGCTGGACGACCAGTTCGACCTGATTATCGTTGATGCGCCGCCTGTGCTCGCGGTGACCGACCCTGTTGTCATCGGGCGTTCGGTTGGGGCCACAATTGTGATCGCGCGCCATCTGGAAACGATGCAGGGCGAATTGCGGGCCGTGCAGGCCAGCTTTGAGGCTGCGGGAATGCAGATCACGGGTGCGGTGCTCAATGGCTTTAAGATCGAAGAGGCCGAGCGCTATGGCGGTCCATCGCAGTATCACTACAACTACCGCTATAGCTACAAGGCGGACCAGTAAGGGGCGGGCGAGCTATTCTGTTCATAGATCGCCGGTGAACTTTGCTGCCTGAGAGCTGCTTGGTTTAGTGAACGATAGCCCCCATCTAGATCGTCCAGTTGGCGCGTCGACGTTGCGAGATCGAAGGGTTTCGAAAGAGAATGCAAGTTTCAACGAAGAACGCCCCAAGCGATGGCGAACACTGGTATGTTGCGCAACTGAAAGCAAATAGCGGGGCGATTGCTCGCCGGAATTTGGAACGTCAGGGCTTTGACGTTTTCTTGCCTCTGATCGCGATGACGAAACAGCGCTCGCGTCGATTTGTGACGGTAAAGGCACCGCTTTTCCCCGGTTATATTTTTGTGCACGACGTCTCGAAATCTGCCCGTCTCGCCGCAGTAAACTCCACCCAAGGGATCAGTCGGCTTGTCAGCTTCGGAAATGCACCAGTGACCGTTCCTAGCCATATGCTCGCGTCGCTTTTTGCGCGATGTGATGAGAATGGCGTGCTGATTGAGGGGAGTCGGTTTTCCGTTGGGGAGACGGTGTCTCTCACCACCGGGCCTTTTGCGGAATTTGTGGGCCGCATTGAAAGCATCGATGCGGATCAGCGGATATGGTTGTTGCTTGAGTTCATGGGGCGGCAAACACGCGTCTGCGCGAACGCAGATACGTTGATGAGATGAGCCAACCGGCCGTTGCTGCACGGATCTGGGTGGATATGGTCTTGCCGCAGTTCGGTGGGAAAATGGCGACCTGATTGGACCAGCTCGAGCTGCGCACTTCACCTAGCAGCGGGATGTTCCTGCTGCGGGTGCTCTGCCCCCCCCCCCGAAATCTGGACCGTTTGAAACTGGAGTTTTCGGCTAAGCTTTCTTGACTGAAAGAGAGGGCGTGAACGGTGAGTGCATCGAGCTTCACGGAGACGATTCATGGGACGCATGCGTCAGCGCTACCGCATAGGATTTTGTAGAATGGGCGCTTTCAGAAGCGGCTTCATTTCTCCACGAAATCGCCTAAGATAACCAGAAATACGCTACATAATTTGCTACACAATTTGATACACTCTCCGATCGCGCGTATATTTAAGTTACTGAGTTAACTCGATAATAAATATAGGTGGGGCAAGAGTGTCGGACTTCGTCTCCGCCAGTGCGCTTCTGTAAAGCCTTCATTTGCCTGTCCTTTTATGGCCAAGCTGGCTCTAAGTTACGTTCTGAGTTACATTTTCGCCTGTCTGGGATGGCTTCATCAAAACTTGGCGTCCTTTGAGCAGTCCCGCGTAGCCATCATGCCAGAACTCTCTCTCATAGTTTCAAAATTCTGAGCGCCTCGGGCAGAATCCAGGATCTGCGCCCGCAAGTCTGCGATTTGCCCCGCATCCAGCTCTCGGCGTTCAATCAGGGCCTGAGCAATCGTCTCAATGGCATGGGGATGGTCTGCAATGAGTTGCCGGGCGGCGGCGTTTGCCGCGTTGAGGAGGTCAGTGACGCGCGGGCGCAGGTGTTTGGGCATTGTCAGTTGATGCTCGGGGGCGACGGGCGTCCAGAGCAGATCGCCGCCGAAGAGCGCGTGTCGGGTCACAGCAGCAATCGCGATGCGCGTCGCGAGGGCGAGGTCGGATTGCTCCGCGTTGCCGGCTCCGATCGAAGCGTCACCGAATGTCGCCAGTTCAGCGTCCCTTATGCCACCTCCTCTTTGAGAATGCGGTAAACGCTGGCTCGACCAATACCCAGCCGCTTGGCAATTTCAGTGCCCCCCACGCCCTCTGCATGAAGCTCTAGCACCTCTTTCGCCTTGGCCTTCGCGGTGGGCTTTTTGCCCTTGTATTTCCCCGCTGCCATGGCCTTGGCGATGCCCGCTCGCTGACGTTCTAGCATGATCTCGCGTTCAAACTGCGCAATGCTGTGGACGCCCTTTGATCCAAGTGTCTGGCCGAAGTGTTCCTGCAACATCTTGTTGACCGAGTGCAGGATGAAGTCGATGATCTCGACCGGGGTGCATCAAACCGCGACAGGTCCACACTGTTCCTGACCTACACCAGGGCCGCTACCCACCCGCAATGGCAAAAACGTGGCGACCGCGCGGTTGAAGGCATGGTCGGACTCGGGCGCTCTTTGAAGCTGTCTTTCCACGGGTTTTCGCGGAAATCTGCGTGCGCTTGAAGCCGCGACGGGCGGTCATATCGTCAATGCCTCGCGCGGCTCTGATGATGTTCGCGCCATCAAGCACGAACAAGGTCTTTGCCCAACAGTGTCCACTGTGCCGCAAAAAGGTCTTCCGGGGTTTGGGCGACATTCCCCCGATCTGGCGATGGCTGGATATGGCCCTCGGCCAAGTCGTTTATCGCGTGCTCCCATGCGGTGATGGAGCTGTCTTCAACGGCATATGCGCCATGTGCGAGATGGTCGCTCAAGCCGTCAACGCGGTTCACCAGCAAGGCCCGTCCGGCGGCCAATGCCTCGATGGCGACCAGACCGTAGGCTTCCCAAAGTGATGGCATCGCGACTGCATCAACTGTCGCCATCGCGGCCACCGGATCGGGGGCGAAGCCCATGAAACGGATGCGCGCATCGCCCGAAGCAAGGTCACGCAATGTCGCCTCTTCGGGGCCTTCGCCATAGATCAGCAACGAGATATCGGGGCGGGTGGTGCGGCGAAATGCGGTGATCAGGCTGTCAAAGCCTTTTTGGCGATCAAGCCGCCCGATCGCGCCGATCACACGCACGGGGGGGCTGACGGCGGGCAGCGCGCGAAAGGCTGACAGATCAACGCAGGACTGGACCACGCGCAGCGCCGAAGCCCGCACAGCGCCGCTGCGCACCAGCCAGTCGCCTTGCGCGTGACTGACCGCAACGACCCGGTTAAAGAGGCGATAAGACAGACGTAGCAAGGTGGCGAAGCGGCGGGTATGGGTGACGTTTGCCGTGACGAACCCCTCCGTATAACTGTGTTCCACATGCACGATCGCGGCGCGCGGATGGCGGGCGCGCAGGGCAATCAGCGTTGGCAATAATCGCCAGCTAATCGCGAGGTGGGACACGATAATATCGGCCTCGATATGTCCCAATGCAGCATTGCGGCGATCCACGCAGCGCAGCGAATGGTCTAGCGTCTCCGATAGCCCGGGCGCAGTCATAATGTGATCGAGCACTCGCATGACACCGCCCGCCGTCGTATCATCGACAAGGTGAACAACGCGCAAACGAGCCATCAGATTGCGCCTTCGGGACGACGGCGCGCCGCCAGGGCCATCACTCGCCCCAGAACCTTGGGACCGAGCAGAGTCAGAACCAGATTTGCGACCAAAGTGACGACCGATTTCGACGGCTCTTCGAACAACGGCATCCGCGATTGCGCAATCCACGCACGGGTCAGCGCAAGAGCACGCGGCGCGTCGAGATCGCTGATCGCGCGACGGCTGAGGTAGCGCAGCTGATAGGCGCGTGCGACAGGCGTATGGACAGCGAAAAACGCAGGGTTGAGGGGGGTAAGTTTCACGACCATGCGCTCCCACGCCGCAAGTTGACGATCCGTTGCCGCCGACAGCCCGCCCGCATTAACGCGGTAATGGGTCTGCAAGCCGAGGATGCCCTCGAACACCCAATCGGTGCTTAGCGCGATACGCAGCCAGCATTCGATATCTTCGGATTGACGGAAGGTTTCGTCGAAATACCAGTCGCGTGCTTTCTCATGGGCGGGGCGATAGGCGATATCGTCAAGCACTTTACGGCGCAGCACGACCGCAGAGCCATTGCCGATAGGGTTGCGTTTGAAAATCTGGATGTCGTCGACATTTTTCAGGCGGGGTTTTTGGGCTTGGCCCGTCAAATCGCCGGCATCATTGATCAGCGCAGATCCGGAATAGCTGACACCGACCTGCGGGTTGGACTCCAGATGGGCGATATGACGGGCCAGTTTCTCGGGCATCCAAAGATCATCGGCGTCGCAAAACCCGATGACCTCGCCGCGCGCGGCTGCGATACCGCTGTTGCGGGCTCCGGCAAGACCGCGATTGGCCTGGCGGATCAGGCGCACGCGGGCGTCGAGGGCGTATTGGGCGGCGATCTTTGCGGTCTCATCGGTCGAGCCATCATCAACGATGATGATTTCGAAATTTGCGTAGGTCTGTGCCAGCAAAGCGTCCAATGTCTCACGCATGGTGGACGAAACGTTAAAGGCGGGGACGATGATTGAAGCGAAGGTCATGGCAGTGTCCTTTCAAGATCAGGAAAACAGGGAGAGGCGCAGCGCACGCGGCAACACCGGGGCGGCGCAGGCGCCCAGCAGCGTCATTGCGCCGCGACGAAACGGGCTCAGAAAACCAGCGGGGCTATGGGCGAAGCCGGTGAAAGCGTGACGCAACGCCTCGGTGCGCGCGCCATCGGTGCGCAAGGCGCGCCGGGCAAGGTAGCGGTGGTGGATAGCATGGCTGCGCCCCGAGGGCTGCACGCCGAACTTCGCCGCGCTGAGCAAGGCGCGCTCGCGCCCCGCCTGCATTGCGTCCAGATCGGTCGAAAGCCCGCCGACGCTGGTGCGATACCAGGTGTGCAGGCTGTCCAGCCCGACGACGCGCGCGCCTTGACCCACCAGACGGATCAGCCATTCGAGGTCTTCGTTATGCACCATCGTGGGATCAAAGCCGCCGCTGCGTTCAAACACACCGCGGCGTAGCGTGATGTTGGACATGGTGCAGACCGGATTTTCGCCCAACAGCATGTCGATGCTGAGATCGCCCGCCGGAACGGTCGAGAAAACTTTCGCATCGCCCGGAGCGGTGTGGAAGAAACCGATGCGTCCGAAAATCCCGTCGATGCTGCGATCTTTGAAGGTTTCGCCAAGCTGCTTTAGCTTGCTGGGAACCCAAAGGTCATCGGCATCACAGAACGCGATAAACGCCCCCGTTGCGCAGCTCAGCGCGGCCATATTGCGCGCGGCACTCGGGCCTTTGGCGGTGTTTCGCACCAAGCGAATGCGCGGGTCTTCCTGCGCAGCTTTGCGGATCAGGAACGGGGTGGCATCGCTTGAGCCGTCATCCACGCAGATGGCTTCCCAGTCGGTGAAGCTTTGAGCGCGCAAGCTGGCAAGCGTTTGCAAGATGCTGTCTTGTGCGTTGAAACAGGGCAGGATGATGGAGAAAAGCGGCATGGGTCAGGCCTTTGCAAGTTGGCGGCCAAAGGCCAGCGACAAAGCGGGAAGGGAGGCGGCGATCATCACAAAGCTTGCGACGAGGGCATATCCGGTGGCGACAGTGACCAGCCCGTAGGGGGCCAGAAGGACAGTGTTCAGCATCATGGCGACCGTCATGGTTGCGGTCACCCAGAATTCGCGCTGCGCCCGTCCGGTGGCACGCAGCCAGCCCGCAGTGGCAGACCAAAGCGTGGTCGGAATCGCCACAAGGCACAGGATCGACACGATCTGATCAAGGCCGCTCCAGCCATTCCCGAACAGCACGGGTACATAATAGGGGGCCAAAAGCGCTTGGGCGACAACGGCGGGCGTAATCAATCCCATTGCAAGCAGGATGCTTTGACGCAGGGCGAGAGATTTGTCGTCGCTCGCGCAGAGATGGGGAAACAGGACAGTCGAAAAAGCCACCGAGAAGGAATTGGCAAGGCTCAGCCCGGCGTTGAAGGCCATGAAGTAAAGCCCCAGCGCCTCGGCGCCCATCAAGGTGCCGACAATGACTTTGTCGCCCTGAAGGCGCAGCGCCTTGACCAGCTCGACCCCCAGCACGGCCCAGCCAAAGCTGAAGAACGGGCGCAAAGGGGCGAAACCCTGGCTCAGATCGGGCGTCCAGGGGTGCAGACGGCGCATTGCCACCAGCCAGAACGGTGCGGTCAGCAGGCGCGGCAAGACCAGTGCAAGTGCCGAGGGCCACATGAGCGCCAAAGCCGCCGAGATCATATTCGCCCCGACGATTTGCGCCCCCGAAATGGCCGCCGTCTGACGCAGCTTGCCCGCGCGCATCGCCAGCGCCGTTTGCACCAGCCCCGCAGGCATGAACAGATATTCCCCTGCAAGCAGCAAGATAAGCATCAGCAATTCAAGACTGGCCCCCGACGCATAGAGTGCAATGCCGATTCCCGATTGCGCAACAAACAGCCCGATGCACCAAACCCAAAAGATGCGATGCGCGGTGGCACAGGTGCGCGCCAAATCGGCCTCACGTGCGGCGATGATGCGTTGGCCCACTCCGTTTTCCGTCAGCGCCTTAAGAATATCTGCTGCCGCCAGTGCCGCCGCAGCCACCCCGATCTGGGCCAGATCAAGCGAGCGGGCGACCGCTACGACAACCAACAAGCGCGACGCTTTGGCAGCGACTTCCGAGGCACCATAAGCAAACAGGTTTTGTGCGATGCGCGATGGTGTGGTGAGCGTGGTCATGGGGTAGGGTCCAATCAAATCCGTTAACCTGTTTTACGCTGATTGGATGGGGGCTGTCTTGCGCGCCTTGGGGGAGGAGCATGACGCAACAGAACTGCATCATATCCCAACGGATAGGTGCGCCGATACGCGCGCTCTCTCGACCGGCGCGGGTGAAGCGATTAGAACTGATACAACCGCAAGAGAATAGCGAGAGCAGGAATGTCTCAGGCACTTAGATACGGATCCGCATTTCTGGCCGTTTTGGCGCTCGCAAACTGTGCCGGGTCTGATGTTCCAGACAACCTTGAGCCGGTAGCGACGGGTGACGGCTACCAAGCCCAGTATCGCACGCCCGATGTAACCCGGAAAGATGCGCAATTTTTGCGGTCTGCCGAGATCAACGCCAGCAAATGCCGGCCTCTGCGGGGCGGCACGGGGGGCAAAGGGTCGGGCCTGGCGGCCACTGCGCTGCGTGGGGAACGCCTGTCGCGTAACGATCTGGTCAATATCCGCGTCAGCGATGATGATACGTTCTCGGGCGATTATGTGGTGTCGCGCGATGGCACGCTGAAACTGCCGTTCCTGTCGCCCATTCGCGCACAGGGGCGTCGCACAAGCGACATCGAGAGCGATATTTCCGCGCAGCTTACCGCAGGCGATTACTTTGCTGAAGCTCCCCGCATTTCGGTGCGCGTGGCGGATTTCGCCTCGGTGACGGTCGGCGTTTCGGGGGCGGTGTTCGAACCCCATTCCGTCGAGATCGGCGGTGTGAGGGGCAATGAGATCGACAACCGCCGTCAGGGCGCGCTGGGCGCCTCAAGCGAGGGGCGCAACCTGTCTGCAGCGTTGCGATCAGCCGGGGGTGTGCGCCCGGATGCGGATATTTCCGCGATCGAGGTGCGGCGCAACGGAACGCGCTATGTCATTGATATGCGGGGCGTCTTTGAGGGGCAAAACGCCTCTGACATCATGCTGTTGACGGGTGACGAGATCACCGTGCCCAGCCGGGGCTGTTTTCAGGACAATCTGATGCGGCCCAGCCCGATCAGCCCGGCGGGGATTTCGCTCTTCATGTCCAACCTCACGCAGCCTGCCAGCGGCAATGCGACATCGGCCATCGGGCGCGACGTGCGCGAAGTGCCCTATGGAACGCGCTATCTACAGGCGGTGACCGATTTGAACTGTGTCGGTGGCGCGCGCGCAACCAGCGCGGATCGTTCGGCGGTGCTGTTCTCGCGCAATCCTGTGACCAAAGTGTCCGTCGTGATCGAGCGCGATATCGAGGATCTGTTGCGCCGCGCGGATCGCGACGATTACGACCCCTATCTTTTGCCCGGCGACTCTCTGGCCTGCTATGACAGCACAGTCACCAATCTCGGTGAGATTATCGGGGTTGTGGGTCTGGCGGGCCTCAGTCTCTAGGAGCGGCGCGACGTTCGGCCTGCATCGTCTCCCGCGTGCGCGTCCAAATGGCGGGCAGCGCGTCGATTTCGAGGGCCAATCGCGCCATGTCCGCGGCTTTCGCAGCCGTCTCAATGGCAAGCAGTTTCCCTCGTAATTCGACTGCGCCAAGGCTCGCAGCACTTCCAGCGATTTGGTGCGTTTTCTTGGCGATCTCTGCAAGCGGTTGATCGGTGTAATCATCGAGATAGCCAATGGTTTCATCGACTTCGCGCATGAAACGCGCCAGCAAACCATCCAAAGCCTCAACGCCCAGCGTCTCGCGGAGATCGTCAAGATAGCGGGTTGCGATGTGGCTTTTGGTTTCGGGTTCGGTTGCGGGCATCGGTGTGTCGGGGGTGTCGGGGCGGGCGGCGACATGGTTGACAATCGCCTCGTTGAGCCCCTCGCGGGTCAGCGGTTTGGTGAGGATATCGTTCATCCCATCGAGCAGAAATGCCTCTTGCTCCTCGGCCATCGCATTGGCGGTCAATGCCACGATCGGCGTCCGGGCAGAGGCACCGTGTCCTGCGCGGATCTCGCGCGTTGCCTTGCGCCCGTCTTTCACCGGCATACTGATATCCATCAAGATTAGATCGAAATGCTGCGTTTGGGCCATGTCCACAGCGATCTGCCCGTTATGGGCCTCGCTCACCTTATGCCCGGCAGCGGTCAGCATTTCGCGCGCCACAAAGCGGTTGATCTCATTGTCTTCGACTAGCAAAATATGACACGGGGCCGCATCGGTGGGTTGCTTGCGCTCTTTGACAACGGATTCGGGCGCTGCGATCAACTCGACGGGCAAACGGATACGGAACTGGCTGCCCGTGCCTTTTTCGCTTTGCACCTCAATTGTTCCGCCAAGCGCAGTCACAAACCGTTTTGCAATACCAAGCCCCAGACCGGTCCCTCCGACCGTGCGGATATACGAGCTGTCGCCGGTCATGAAATCGTCAAAAATCTGGGCCTGAAGCTCCGCATCCATCCCGATGCCGGTATCACGCACGGTGATCTGCATCACGGCTGTGCTCTGTTGGTCGCTGTGCATCTCAATTTCAAGAGAGACGCGACCGTCATGCGTGAACTTGACCGCGTTGCCGATGATATTCATCAAAACATGCTGAATCCGATCCTGATCGGCGCGTATCCAGTCGGCAGGCTCCCCGCGCCAGCCCCATTCCAGAACGGTATTATTGGCCGAGGCCGCGCCGCTTTGATTGTCCACGATATCTTGTAGCAACGCAGAGATATTCATCGCCACCGGACGCAATCGCAGTTTTCCCGCGTCGTATTTGGTAATATCGAGCACATCCGAAATATGGCTCATCAGCAGCTTGCCCGAGGTGTCCATATTGTCGATATAACGCGTCTGTTTCGCGCTCAGCCGGGTGTCGCGCAGCAGTGCCAGATTGCCCAGAAGGCCGTTCAGCGGCGTGCGGATTTCGTGGCTCATCGTGGCAAGGAAATCGGTCTTGGCCTTCTCTCCGGACAGCGCCCGGTCTCGCGCTGCGACCAGGTCCTGTTCGGCCTGCACGCGATGAGAAATATCACGCAGGAACGCGATGAAAATCTCTCCTTCGTCGGTTTGCGCGGCCTGAATCGCAAACTCCACCGGAAAAAGTTCGCCAGTGGCGCGCTTGGCTTCGAGTTTGACACGTCCTTTGCCCGTGACGTGTTTTTCGCCGTGGGCACGCATTCGCGCCATTCCGGCATCATGTGCCGCGCGGTATTTATCGGGCACGATCAACTCGCCCAGATCGGCCCCGATGGCAGTCTTGGCGCTATGCCCGAAGATCTGTTCCGCAGCAGCGTTGAAGTCAAGAATACGCCCGTTCAAATCGCACACCACGACAGCATCCAGCGCCGTGCCCGTGACGATTTTCATCCGGTTGCTGGTTTGATCGACCTCGCGTCTGCGCCGGATATTTTGCGCATTCAGATAGACGAGATAGAACACCAGCACCAAAAGTGCCGCGACAAGGAACGTCACGACCGCCGCCATACGCGTGAGTGTAATCGCAACATTCAAGCGATGTTGATCCGAATCCTGCGCGAAATACTGCAATCCCGAGTTTGACAACAACCGGATGCTCGACCGGAATTCCGCCGCCGTTTCCGCAAGCTTTGGAATGGCGGCTTGCAGCACCGGATCGGGAGAATCGATGATTTGCGCCTGAGATTCAAGAAAGGACCGGATATTGGGCAAAATTGCCGAGAAATACGGAAGCTCGCGCACCCTGGCGTAGGTTGGCGCATCTTGCAGCGTGTTGGCGCGGCTGTAAAAGATATCGAACCGTTGACGCAGACGCTTTAGATCGGGTGCGGTTTCGTGCACGGCTCTGGCAAGAAGCAACTCGTATTCAAGATATTCCACCTCTGTCTGCGACAGGGCATATTGAACGTTATCCGAACTGGCCGAGTCCAGCAGCCGCATATCGCGCGCTACATCAATTGACATGACGATGACAACGGCGACGCCGATAGAGCCTAACAGGGTCGCAAACAGAACGCGGTGGCGAAACGTGAATAGGTGCAAAAACTGCATCGCGGAGCGCTCCGGTAAAAAGGTGACGTGGCGGTCGCCCCCCAGCATCACGACTCTAGTTGAGAACCTCGATGCGGTCGAGTTGCCATATGCTGCGCGAATAAATCACTTCGCTACGATAGTCGGGATTCCGGTCGAAGGGATAGACAACCCATAACGGGCCGTTGTCGCGCACCGACATCACCTCGCCGTTCATAAGATAGGCCAGGATCGGGCCGCCTTCGACTGCATCAGACATGGGAATCTCGATAGCATAATCGTTGATCGCCGTAGCGCGTAGCGTCTGGCCTGTAAAACCGAGGCGTTTGGCAAGCACGTTCAGCGGCACGCCTTTGAACCGCTCTGTCCCCTCTGTCCAGATCGTCGTTGTCTCGAACGTCTCGCTTTTCAACGCTTCCAGCATCGCAAGATCGAACTGGGCAGTGTTGCCCACGTTGGTGATGCCGATAGCGCCCGACACGGTCAAAATGACATCGCCTTTGGGAAGGGGCAGATCCCGCGTGTGGTCCTGTGCCAGTGCCGGCCCCCCGAGACATGCGATCAGGGCGAGTGCATAACGTAAAGCGCGCAACATCTAACTATCCTTGCCTGTTTTTTTGCCATATTGTCGCAAACGCCGGATTGGTGCATCTGCTCTGACGGATAGAAACCTACCCGTTGGGATAGGTTTCTGCTTGTAAACAGCGGTTTTTTGCACGCGACCCGTCTTAGTGACGGGCTTAAAAGGCCCCGCGGCCTGACGCGACTGCGCCAAAGGTGCGCATGATCAAGGCGACATCCAGCAATAGCGTGCGCGAGGATGCGTAAGACAAATCCATTTCGACCATCTGGTCAAACCCGATCGTTGCGCGCCCGGACACTTGCCAAAGTCCGGTAATCCCCGGCTTGACCGAAAGCCGCCCGAGCGCGCGCGCGGGGTAAGCGGCGACCTCGCTCGGAAGGGCAGGGCGCGGACCAACGATGGCCATCTCGCCGCGTAGCACGTTCAGGATCTGGGGCAGCTCGTCGATCGAAAAGCGGCGGATAAAGCGCCCGACGCGGGTGACGCGCGGATCATTGCGGGACTTGAAACATACGCCTTCGCGATCTGACGTCGCCAGCAGCGCTGCGCGGCGCTTTTCGGCATCCGTGCCCATCGAGCGGAACTTGAACATCGTGAACGGCGTGCCGTCACGCCCGATCCGGGTCTGGCGGAACAGAACGGGCCCGCGGCTGTCGAGTTTGATCGCCACAGCGGTCACAGCCAAAATCGGCGACAACATCAGCAAGGCCGTAGCCGACAATGCGAGATCCAGAAACCGGCGCTGGATATCGGCGATTGGCGTATGCGCCAGCGCGGTCTTGCCCGCATGTGCGAGAAACGCGAAATTTCCTGCGAGATAGCGCTTGGCAAGGCGGCGCGGTTCCTGCGCCAGACGCCAGACCCATTCCATCTTGGCGCGGCGCACGAGTTTAGGCGCACGCACGACCGTCCCGGCCAGAAAGTCAAACAACGCCCCCACGGCCAGCGTCAACGGCGCATTTAGACGGTGCGCGTGTTGGTGCAACCACATCTCTTGCATCGGCACGCCCATCGCGACGATCACGATATCCGCGCCGCTGTCATTGATATCGGCAATCGCAGCCTCGGCATCGGCAGCACCGGCAAAGCCATCGCGATGCCCGGCAATGCGCAGGGCCGGATTGTCTTGTACCAAACGGCTGGCTGCGGACGCTGCAGTTCCCGGCGTGCCGCCAAACAGGTAAACCGATTTTCCCATCTGCGCCGCGCGGGTCAGCAGGGCCGGCACCAGATCGGTGCCATTGAGATTTGCGGTCAGTTTCTGTCCCGTCATCTTGGCGGCCAGTTCGATTCCGATCCCATCGGGCAGCAAGACGTCGGCATCGGCAACGGCGCGGGCATAGTCGGGATCGCGCCGACGAACGTTGCAGCAATGCGCATTCATAAAGAAGGCGCGACGACGACCCGGTGCAAGCAGATGCGCAATGGTCTGATCGGCGCTGGCATCGGCCAGATCCAGCCCCAAAGCGGGCAGATGCGCAGTTGGAAGCTGGGGCGTTGCAATGGCGTTGGAAGCTTCGAAGTCGGGGGTGAAAAAAGCGTGTTTCATCGGATAAATCCTTGAGGGGTGTGACGTTGGCCTCAAGGTGACAAGAGCGGCTGACGCGCTCAACGGAGCGGACGGACAGGGCGCGGGGACTTCGGTTAACCATGCGCGCCTTGCGTTTAACCAACCTATCCGAAAGAATTAACCCTGCTCTGAATGTGCCACGACTCTGTCCACGCAATCGTCTTATTTTTGACGTGCAAAGGACCGGAGCAAAGGGTAAGAATCATCAACCTAAAGGAGAGCGAGATGCGCGTATTGATTGCCGACGACCATGATCTTCTGCGCGACACGCTGGTTCTTTTTTTGCAGGCGAATGGCGACATCGAAACGAGCACCGCCGCCGATCTTGCGGGCGCGTGCAAACTGATCGACTCTGAAGAGCCCTTTGATCTGATCCTGCTGGATCTCAACATGCCCGGGATGAACGGGCTTGAGGGGTTGAAGCACACACTGGCGCTTAACGGCGGTCAGCGGGTTGCGTTGCTCTCGGGCGAGGCGACACGCGAAATCGCGGAACTGGCGCTAGAGGCGGGGGCTGCGGGTTTCGTGCCCAAGACACTGCCTGCGAAATCCATGATCAACGCGGTCAAGTTCATGGCGATGGGCGAGCAATACGCCCCGATCGACTTTATGACGGCCGCTGTTGAGGCGCCGACACATCCGTTGGCCGAAAAACTGACGCCGCGCGAATTGCAGGTGCTTCAGGGGCTGACCGAGGGCAAATCCAACAAAGAGATCGCGCGTGATCTTGATATCAGCGAGCCGACCGTCAAACTGCATATGAAGACGCTTTATCGCAAGGTTGGCGCGGCCAATCGCACGCAGGCGGCCCTGATCGCGCGTGAGGCGGGGCTGTTTTAACCTACTCCGACGGATAGGGTTAACTCACTAATGTCCTGTTAACCAAGCCTAGCGCGCGCAAGGCTACGACGGCCATGTCGTGTAGTCTCGGGTTCAAAGGAGATGCCCGATGACACTGCAAGACACTTTCGCCGACCCTGCCGCACCCGCCCCGAAAAAGCGTCGTCTTTCGCTGCGCCGCATTCTTATGGGTGGGCGGATTGGCGATCTTGGGCGGTTCCCGCGCTATCTTGCGTTCGCACTCATGGGCGGGGCGTTGGTTTGGGCTCCGATCACCGGCTATCTGCGCACGGCGCCGCTGGCATTTCGCTCCAGCACCTCGCTGATCCTGCCCGGATCGGGTGCCTCTGCCTCGATGAATTTGAACGGAATCGGGCAAGCTTCATCATATGCAAACTCGGCCTTTTCCAGCAATTCGGTCAGCCCGACCGAAACGTATAAGCGTCTGATCGGGGCGGACCGGATTCTCGAAGCGGCGGCGAAGTCGATGGGGCTTAGTCGCCAGGCGTTTGGCAAGCCGCGAATAAATCTGGTCGATCAAACAAGCCTGATCCATCTGGAAATGACCGGCGGCAGCCCCGAGGACGCACAAGCGCGCGGCGACGCACTGCTGGCAGCGTTCTTCAGGGAACTTGATGATCTGCGCTCGGATGAACAAAC
Organism: Thioclava indica; assembly: GCF_000714545.1. Taxonomy (GTDB): domain Bacteria; phylum Pseudomonadota; class Alphaproteobacteria; order Rhodobacterales; family Rhodobacteraceae; genus Thioclava; species Thioclava indica. Next base: position 3,807 of record NZ_AUNB01000036.1, on the reverse strand, counting down.
GACGCGCGAAGACAGCGGGTTGGCCGCCATCGCGGATTATCGCAACTCGGTCGCAGTCACGCGCACCGACATTGCCCGGCTTCAGCAGGACACGGGGCTGGTCTCTGCCGATCAATATGATGCCATCGTGGAATCAACGCGCCAGTTGGAAAGCCGCGTTCAAGACCTGGCGGCGACCCTGAGCGAAAAGACCCGAAGCGTTGCCGCGCTTGAAGTCAGCTTGGGCATTTCCGCGCATGCGGCTGCGGCCACACTCAAGCTGTATGCCGACGGCGAATTCAACGCCCTCACCCAAGAGGTCGGCATTCATGCCGCGCGTCTCTCGAAAGCGCGCGCGCAATTCGGCGAGGGGCATCCGAAGGTGCAAACTGCGCGCGCGGCTTATACGGGGGCAACCGCCGCCGCTCTTGCGCAGGCCCGGCGCGTCACCGGGTTGGCCCCGTCGCAGCTTAAAAGTCTTGATCTTGCGCCGGCAGGGGCGCGGGCCGATCTGTTGGCGCAACTGGTTCGCATGGACGCCGAGAAAAACGGCTTCGCGAGCGAGTACGCAGTCCTGGCGTCCCGTCTTGACAAAGAGCAGGCCCGTCAGAAAAACCTGGCGGCTGCCGCCGCCCGTCTGCAAGACTTGCAACGCGACTTCTCGGTCGCGGAGGCCGTGTTCGCGACTGCAATCGCGCGCACACAGTCCACCAAATCGGATGTATACGCATCCTATCCGCTGGTTCAGGTTCTGGAAAACCCCTCGCTTCCCGATCGCCCGTCCTCGCCCAACCGCAAGCTGGCTATCGCGGCTGGCGTGGCCGCGACGCTGATGATTCTGCTCGGGCTTGCGCTTGGCTGGATGCGCTCTGCGGTGATTGGACGTTTGCTGAACGCGCCCGAAAGCGACGCGGCAAAGGAAACCGCATGACCCCGCAAAATCCAGCCGAGCGCATGATCTACAAGGCTATGGTGATGACATGGCCGTTCTATGCCATCGGGGCGCTGTATCTGGTCGGGCCGATCATCGCGTGGCTGCTGGGCGGGCTTGCGGTGCTTGCGTTGTATCTTGGACCGGCTATGCGCCGCGATTTGCGCGCGACCGGAACGGTGCCGCTGATCGTTTGGGTCTGGATGGCTGGTATGTGCGTGATGCTGGTCGCGCTTTGGGTTGGTCATCTCGATTGGAGCCTGGGCCTGAAACAGACGATTAAATCCTCTATCGGATGGGCCAAGGGCTGGGCGCTTCTGGCGCTGTTCCCCCTGATCGGCGCGGTTCTGCCAATCCGCCGGTCGGTTCTGATACGGGGCCAATGTGTGATCGGCGCCTGGACGCTGGCGCTTGCGCCTCTGATGCTGGCCGCGCCCTATATAGGTCTGCCCGAGCGCATCTTTACCTCGCCGCTCAAAGCGGTCGGCGGGCCGGGGCCTGAATATTTCAGCGTCTTTCTATTCACCTTCGACCCCGCGAGCTGGACGCCGCGGTGGCAGTTTTATGCACCGTGGTCGCCCTTTGCAGCCCTGCTGGGGGTCGTGATGGTTCTGTTCGCGCTCGAAGAGAAAAACCGCAAATGGATGCTGGCCGGGCTTGGCGCGGGCATCCTGATGATCCTGGCCTCAAAGTCCCGCATGGGCCTTGTCGGGTTGGTGGCGTGCACAATTACGCCGCGTATGATGCCGTTGATCCTGCGCGGTTGGGCGTGGCATGTGACAGCGGTGCTGACGGCATCGCTGGCCGTCATTGGCACGTTGCTGATGACGCTGGCGCAAGATGCGGTGGCCACGTTCAAGGGCGCGCGTGCCGACAGCACCCGTGTGCGTGAAACGCTGCAGCGCATTGCCAGCGAGCGCTGGAAGAACGAGGCCGTCTTGTTCGGTCATGGCACCGTTCAACCCGGTTCGCATGCGGTGGAATATATGCCCATCGGCAGCCATCACACGTGGTATGGGTTGTTATTTGTCAAAGGGTTGGTCGGGTTTGCGGCTCTGCTTGTGCCGATGCTCTGGCATACGCTCACGGTCATGCTCGACACGGCTCGTCACGCGCGTGGTCGCCTTCCGATGGGCATTTTGATGACGATCACGCTGTTGTCTTTTGGCGAAAACCTCGAGATTGAGGCCTATATGCTTTGGCCTGCGCTGTTGCTGCTTGGCGTGCATCTGCGAGAAATGGCGGATGATGCCGCGCCATCGCAGACGTGAAACTGCGTTATCAAAAAAGTAATTTGATTTACAGGCTTGGGCCTGTGGACAGACCCGTGTCTGACGTCAGCACCCGTGGGACTGATTTGGGGATTTGGACAACGGAGGATTTTTGGTTCATCTTACCGATTAGGAGATCGCGATGATGAAGAAGCCTGAAGCTTCGAAGGACGCGGCTGACAAGTTAGGTGTTCAGTCCCGACCTTCAGATGACGGTTTAGAGTTGGTCACGGCGCGCTGGGGAATGCCTTCACCGCCCTCAGGGCATCACCAAGTTTCGCGCTTGCTCGGCGGTTCACCAACTATTCCCAACACCATGTCATCACCGGAGGTGTAGATGTCAAAAGCGCGGATGGCGTCTTCTTGCACGACACGCTACCTTGGAACTCAATATTGAAGCTGAAAGGCCGGAAATGGCTATGGGTGCCGTCTTGTTTCGAACCACAATGATTGTCGCGATACTGGCGGCCTCCTCTTCCTCATTGTTCGCACAGGGCTCGCAGACGAATACGTCCTATAAGGAAGATATGATTGCAGAAGCGAGTAAACGCTTCGCTCCTGTCCTTCGCCGCTTTATTGAAACTCAGCAGGACGCTTGCTCGGAGATTGATGCCGGAGAGCTGACAATAAATTTAGGCGGCGCGCAATACACGGCAGACTTTAACGGTGATGGGACGACCGATCCGATTATCGATGGCGGGGTGTTTAATTGTTCGACCTCCGCGACGTTATTCCACGGGTTCGGCGCAGGGAAAATGATCGATGTTTTTGTATCCACAAACGATCCGAAGAATCCTTATCAGCAGTTTAGCTTTACGGGGTATGGGAACACCGTGGTTTCTCTGGGTAACAAGGCTATATTGCTGATGGCTCAGGATGGGGTAAACTGTGACGCATTAGGCAGCGATATTTGTTTTGCAGCCTATAGCTGGCTTGATGGAAAGTTCGTCGCAGCAGGCGGTGCCGTTGAGAGGGGCAATCCCTGAAATAGGTTTGTGGCTTTGATGGCTCATGGGACTATTCTGCCGCGCAGTGAATTTCAATTAGTAGCGTCCTCGGGTCAGGACCCATTGATTTTATTGGAGCGTCATGATTCACCATCTGTAATCAGAGCGGTGACATGTCTGATCTTTTCTGGCGGAGCGACGCGCAGATGGCGCGCTTGGAGCCTTACCTCGCGAAGTCCCACGGCAAGCCACGCGTCGACGATCCGTTGCCCGGCAACGGGTTGTCTGCAAACCGTGAGAGGGGGCGTGGCCGTTGGTCAGGTCAGCGACTACATTGGCGCGCGGGCACTGCGGAGCAGCCTGCCGAATGTAGACTGGCTGCTCGGAGACCGTGGCTATGACGCCGACTGGTTCAGAAACGCGTTGCAAGACAAGGGGATACGCGCCTGCATCCCGGGCCGAAAGCAACGCAAGACGGCAGTCAAATATGACAAGCGTCGATACAAGCGACGCAACCGGATCGAGATCATGTTCGGCAGGCTCAAGGATTGGCGGCGCGTCGTAACCCGGTATGATCGCTGCCCCAAGGTATTCCTCTCGGCTATCGCCCTCACAGCAATCGTCATTTACTGGCTATGAGTCCTGAGCCTAAGTGTTCAGTCCCGGCATCTGGTGGATC
>NZ_AUNB01000035.1 GCF_000714545.1 Thioclava indica | reverse complement strand
GCAGCGTCATGCCAGCCGGTAATCCGTTCGAGCCGCGCGATGTCTTCGGGCTTGGTTGCGGGCACGATCCGGTCCACCATGGTCGCAGGGAACCGTCCCTCGGCTGCGATCCAATCCGCGAGATCCGGGTCCATCCGGCGCGCCAGATCCAGCACCACGCCGCGCAGCACCCGCCCGTTTTCGGGCAGATTGTCACAGCTCATCGCGCTGAAGGGGCGCAGGCCGCGCGCGCGGCGCAATTGCAGCGCACGCACCAGATATCCGGGTGCCGAGATAGGCAAGGGGTGGGTCATATCATGCGCAATATCGGGATGATCGGGGTCCAGCGCGCCGGTCGCGGGCGCATGGCAATAGCCCTTTTCGGTGACGGTAAGCGAGACGATACGCACGCCGGGATCGGCCATCGCCTCAAGCACCGCCTGTGGGTCCTCACGCGCCACCAGAACATCACAGACACTCTCGATGGGTCGGGGCGTTTCCCCCTCGGGACCAAGCTCCAGCGCGGTATAGGCGAAGCCCTGCGGTGCCAGCGCATCGCGCATGCGAGGCGATTGCAGCGACACGCCGACAATCCCCCAATCACCGCCCGAGGCCGCCACCGCCTGCGCGGTGTAGATCGCCCCGTGCGCGCGGAAAAACGCACCAAGGCCGAGGTGGACGATACCGGGTTTCAGCGCGGGGTTTTGGCGGGTCATTCGTTCAGCGGGCAAGCCAGCCTCCATCAAGATTCAGCACCGCGCCATGGATGTAGCGCGCGGCGGGGGAACAGGCGTGCGATACCAGCGGCGCGACACCGGCTGTCCGAATTGCCTTCATGCGTTCTCCCTTCCGGAAAGTTCTCGTTCAGAGCTTATAGGCCTGGCGTGCAAGCCTGTGTGTGAGGTCGTGCATGACCTCTGGCGCTTCCTCTTCCGTCAGCCGCCCCGTGGCGACCAAAGTGGCAAGGAAACCGGCATCGACCCGGCGCGCGACATCGTGGCGCGCCGGGATCGACAGATAGGCGCGGGTGTCGTCATTGAAGCCCACGGTGTTGTAAAAACCCGCCGTTTCGGTGGTCATCTCGCGGTAGCGCCACATGCCCTCAAAGCTGTCATGGAACCACCATGCCGGACCAAGGCGCAAACAAGGATAGACCCCCGCCAGCGGCGCCAGTTCGCGCGCATAGGTCGTCTCGTCAAGGGTGAACAGGATGACGCGCAGATCGGGGTCCTGGCCCACCGCATCCAGAAGCGGCTTGAGCGCGCTGACATAATCGGTGCGCGTCGGAATATCATAGCCCTTGTCGCGACCAAAGCGGGCCTGCACCGGGTCGGAATGATTGCGCGCAGAGCCGGGGTGAAGCTGCATCACCAGCCCGTCTTCGCACGACAGCTTGGCCATTTCGGTCAGCATCTGGGCGCGAAACGCCTCGCGCTCTTTGGCGTCAGCCTTGCCCGACAGCACCTTGTCATAAAGGGCCTGCGCTGCCGCCGCGTCCAGATTCAACGTCTGCGCCGTTGGATGCCCGTGATCGGTCGCGGTCGCCCCGAAAGAAGCGAAATAGGCGCGCCGGTCGCGATGCGCGTCCAGATAGGCGGCAAAGGAAGTGCCCGACTGCCCGCCAAGCTGACAGAACGTTTCGACATTGCCCGCGAAGCCTTCGAAATCGGGATCCACCACCGGATCGGGGCGATAGGCGGTAATCACCCGCCCGCCCCAGCCGCTTTCGCGGATCATCCGGTGCCATTTCAGATCATCCAGCGGGCTTTCGGTGGTGGCGATCACCTCGATGTTGAACTGTTCAAACAGCGCACGCGGGCGCATCTCGGGGCGCTGAAGCGCCTGTGAGATACGGTCGTAATACAGATCGGCCGTCTCGGCACTCAGCCGCTCGGTAAAGCCGAAGATCGTCTCGAACGCATAATCCAGCCATATCCGTGACGGGGTGGCGCGAAACAGGTGATAATTCTGCGCAAACAGGTGCCAGATCTTGCGGCCGTCGGTTTGCGTCGCGCCGCCATCGGCGCGCGGCACCCCAAGCGCCTCCAGCGGCACGCCCTGGCTGTGCAGCATCCGGAACACATAGTGATCGGGCGTTACGAAAAGCTGGGCGGGGTCGGGGAAAGCCTCGTTCAGCGCGAACCAGCGCGGATCGGTATGGCCGTGAGGTGAGATGATCGGGGCGTCCTTGACCATGTCATAAAGTTCGTGTGCGAGCGCACGAACCCCCGGATCGACCGGAAGAAGACGATCTTCATGCAGCAGCGCCATGGCCTATCTCTCCCCCCATCCCTATCTTCTACAGTAGACTTTCACTACACTAATAAACTAATATTCCAGAATAGCCGATCCGTCAACGAGGAGTTCCGATGTTCGCGCCCCTGCCTTTGCCTCAGCTAGATCAAAATGCACGCACGTTGGTTACTGACGCTGTTTTCAATCATTTGCAGCAACAGGTGTTGGCGCTTGCGCTGCCGCCGGGCACCAAGATTTCGGAAGTGGAGGTCGCCAAACAATTGGGCGTCTCGCGCCAGCCTGTGCGCGATGCCTTCTATCGACTCTCCAAGCTCGGTTTTCTTGATATTCGGCCCCAGCGCGCGACAATGGTCTCGTTGATCTCGCCAAAGGCTGTGTTGCAGGCGCGCTTTATCCGCAACGCGCTTGAGGTCGAGACCGTGCGCACTGCAGTCACCGCGCTCACGGATGACGACCTTGCTGCATTGCGCGATTTGATCGAACAACAGCGTGCCGCGATGGCGAAACGAGACAAGGAAAGCTTCCACACTCTTGATGACCAGTTCCATCGCGAGATCTGCACCCGTGCTGGCCTGGGGTTCACATGGGAGCTGATCGCTGAAAACAAGGGCCATATGGATCGCGTGCGTATGCTGTCGCTCTCTTTCGCCTCGCAGGATGCGTTTCACGATCATGAAAAGATCCTCGCCGCGCTAGAGGCACGCGACATTGATGGCGCGGCGCAGGCGATGCGTGTTCATCTGGCGCGTATCCTCGATCAGATCGACCGCATCCAGGCCGATCACGGCGAACTATTCGAACCCCAAACCGGACATAGCTAGGTGCACCTCTTCCGTCTTTGACGCAGACAGGGTTTTGCACCCTGGTCTGACACCAGACCGCCCCTTTCATTGGCGCTGGTTGCTTTGTAAACTTGGGTTTCAATTCGTGCGCCAGCCCTTTGGATCGTATTTCGAAAGTCCCTCGATGCCCCAGATCACAACACTTGACGCAACACCGGTCAGCCGTTTCGCCTTTGGCGCGATGCAGTTTGGCAGCGGCGCGGATGAAGCGGCCAGCAAGGATATGTTTGCCACCTGTCGCAGTGCAGGCATCAACCATTTCGACACCGCTTACGGCTATGGGGACGGCGCATCCGAAACCATGCTGTCTGGTATGATCGCAACGGACCGCGATAGCCTTTTGATCGCGACGAAATTTGGCGGCGACGGGGATGCGAGCAAGGCCAATCTGGCGGCGCAATTCGACGTTTCGCGCAGGCGGTTGAAGCTTGATGTGATTGATGTGCTCTACATGCACCGCTTTGATCCCCACACCGATTTGCACGAAACGATGGAGGCTTTGGCGGTCCTGAAACAGGCCGGACAGATCCGCTATGTCGGGCTGTCCAATTTCGCCGCGTGGCAGGTAATGAAAGCCGTCGCGGTCGCGGCCAGGTTCGATCTGACGATCGATATCATCCAGCCGATGTACAGCTTGCTCAAACGTCAGGCCGAGGTTGAACTCTTGCCGATGGCGGCAGATCAGGCCATTGCGGTTGCGTCCTACTCGCCCTTGGGCGCCGGTCTGTTGACCGGAAAATACCAGCGCGGCGAAACCGGGCGACTGGCGCAGAACACGGTTTACAAATCGCGTTATCGGGAGGGCTGGATGCTGGAAACGGCCGCCGGGCTGACCGATCTGGCGGCCGAGATCGGCACCGATCCCGCAACTTTGGCGGTGGCTTGGGTCGCCGCCCATCCTGCGGCCCCGATGCCGATCATATCGGGGCGAACGTCACAACAATTGCGGCCGTCTCTGGCCGCTTTGCAGTTTGACATGACGCCCGAAATCCATGCCCGCATCAGCGCATTGAGCCCCGAACCACCCCCGGCAACGGATCGCAGCGAAACCTAAACGCGCCGGTGGAGCGCCTAGAGCACGCTCACAGACGCCTGACCGGATGGCGACAATTCCCACGACTGCACCTCTTTTGCCTGCACAAACGGCGCGACCGCGCTGTCGAACTGCTGGAAATGGGCGCTGGCGAGATGCTGCTCGAAGGCGGCGGCGTCGCAATAGACCTCATACAGGAACACGCGCGCGGGATCGGATTTGGTCTCGGTGCAGACGTCAAAGCGCAGGCACCCCTCTTCGCGCTCAAGTGATTGCCGCGCCTGCGCGCGCATCAGCGGCATGAACCGGCTCATTTGGCCGGGATGGATCGTGAAGGTGACGGTGATGACAAACATGGATCAGCTCGGAAAACGGTGTTGCAGGTCAAGGATGGCGTCGGGCGTCAAGGCACGGTAGCGCCGATCCCCAAGGATAAACAAAAGCTTGGCGGTTTCTTCCAACTCTTCGCTGGCATATTGCGCCGCGCGCAGATCCTTACCTGCGACGACAGGGCCGTGATTGGCCAGCAGCACCGCATGATGCTTACCCGCCACCGCCGCCACCGCATCGCCAAGCGCCGGATCGCCGGGCGGGAAATAGGGAACCAGCTTGACCTTGCCCAGCTTCATCACCGCATAGGCCGTGAGCGGCGGGATCGCGGCATCTGGATCGGTTTCCTCCAGCATACTCACGGCGACAGCATGGGTGGAGTGCAGATGCACGACCGCCCCTGCATCGGCACGATGGCGATACATGGCGAGATGCAAAAAGCTCTCTTTCGTCGGCTTTGGTCCCGACACAAAGCGCCCCTGCGCGTCGATCAGCGCCAGTTCGGCGGGGTCGAGATCGCCCATCGCGATATTGGTCGGGGTCATCAGCCAGCCGCCATCAGGCAGCCGCACCGAGATATTGCCCGAGCTACCGGCGGTATATCCGCGCGCATAAAGCGATTGGCCGATTTTGCAGATCTCTTCGCGCAATTTGCTGGTCATGCAGGCTCTCCTTGTTCCAGCATCGACACCGCGGTTTCGAAGAAATCCGCCTGTCCGAAGTTGCCTGACTTCAATGCAAGCCACAGCCCCCCGCCCTGCGCCCAAGGCACACCCGGCGCGATTTCGGGGCCAATCGCCAGTTCCTGCACCCCGAGCCCGCGCACGACAGCACCCGAGGTCTCGCCACCCGCGACGACGAAAGCGTTATAGCCCCGCGCGACGGCCTGCTGCGCCAGAATGGCAAAGAACGTCTCAAGCCGCGCACCGGCCTCTTCACGGCCCAAAACCTTTTGCACGGCCTGGACCTGTTCGGGGCGGTCGGTGGCATAAACGAGTTGGCGCGGATTGGAACACGCCGCCAGTTGGTCCAGAACCTGCTTTGCCAGAGCCTCGGGCTGACCCGCCTCTGCCGCGCCCACCTTGATCGCCTCATAGCCCACCGCAATCGCTTGGGATACCTGCGCCCGCGTCATCTCCGAGCCCGAACCCGACAGGACAAGCGCCCGCATCTGGGCCTGATCGGGCCGGGTGAAGGCATCGCGCTGCGCGCTGCGCCCGGCCATGATCTGGCGCGCAAGAGCCGCCCCGATCGCCGAGCCCCCCGTGACCAACGGCGCATCGAGAACCGCTTGCGCCAGCGTATCAAGATCACCGTCGCAAACGGCATCGCAGATCAACATCGTGCCCGCATCCGCATCCTGATAGGCCGCGCGCACCGCCTTTGCGCCCAGATCGATACAGGTCTTGTCAATCAAGCCGACCGGAGCGCTGCGCTGACGCGACAGCACCCGCACGAGATCGGGGTCATGCATCGGTGTCAGCGGGTGCTGCGCCATCGAGCTTTCCGACAGCAGGCGATCACCCACAAACAGATGCCCCATGAACACGCGCCGACCGTTTTCGGGAAAGGCGGGCGCTGCGATGGCCCGTTTTGCGCCCGCCTCCTGCATCAGCGCATCGCTGACCGGCCCGATATTGCCCGCGTCCGTGGAATCGAACGTCGAACAATATTTGAAAAACAATCGCTTTGCCCCGAGGTGATCGCGCAACCAGCGCGCCGCCTTGCAGCTTTCGGCGACGGCCAGATCGGGGGCGATATTGCGCGTTTTCAGCGCCACAACCACGGCATCGGCGCGCTCGCGCAATGTCCCCTCGGGCACGCCGACCCTAAGGGCGACCCGCATCCCCGAGCGGCGCAACATCACCGCCAGATCACAGGCCCCCGTGAAATCATCGGCAATCGCGCCGATCTCGATCTGATCGCCCTGCCCCGTCATTGCGCACCCGTCTCCGTGCCAGAGGCGATCTCGTCGATCAGCAACCCCAGCTCGGCCGTCATCGCTGCCGTGCCCATGTCGCCGCCAAACTCCATCGGGCGCAGGCGGTTTTGCTCAAAACCGCGCTCGACCGCCGTATCGACGAGCAGCGCCGCCGATTGTGCAGCCCGGCTGTTATGGGTTTCGGCAAGATAGTCGAGCATCAGCGCACCGCTCAGGATCGCCGCCAGCGGGTTGGCCTTGTCCTGCCCCATGATGTCGGGCGCGCTGCCGTGGGCGGGCTGGAACAGGGCGTGATCGTCGCCGATCTCGGCACAGGCCGCCATGCCCATCCCGCCAACCAGACCACCGGCCAGATCCGACAGAATATCGCCGAACATGTTTTCCATGACCAGCACATCGAAATCCCAGGGCCGGCGGATCAGATCAAGCGCCTGCGCATCGACGTAATTATAGCCCCTCTCCACATCGCTGAACCCTTCGGCACGCTCGTCAAAGATCTTGCGGAAGAACGCCTGGGATTCAAAGACATTGGCCTTGTCCACGCAGGTCAGATGCCCCGGTTTTCCACGCGAACGACGTTTGCGTGCCAGACGAAAGGCAAAGTCATGCAGCTTCTCCGTGGTGTGACGCGTGATGCGCATGATGTCGCGCACTTCGCTATCGCCGATCACCTCGGCGCGCCCGTGCACGGCAGCGGAGTAAAACAACCCCTCGGTGGATTCGCGCAACACGATCAGGTCGATATTGGCACTGCGCGGATCAGACAGACGGCGCGGCGTGTTGGCATAAGCGCGCACCGGGCGCACCCCGGCATAAAGCTGGAACCGTTCGCGCAAACGCAGATGCGGCGAGATTTCCGTGCCGCTCGTAGTGCGCACTTTCGGCAATCCGATGGCCCCGAGGAAAATCGCATCATTCTCACCCGCGCGCTCTTCTCCGCCCGGTTCGATATCGACCCCCGTCTCGAGGTAATAGCCCGCGCCCGCCCGGATCGCGTTCTGGCGCAATTTCAGCCCGCCAACGCGGTCACAGGCCTGATCCAACAGGGTGAACGTGGCTTGGGTCACATCGCGACCAATGCCATCTCCTTCGATTACGGCAATCTCAAAGTCTTTTTGCGACATGGTCTTTCCTTCGTGCCTTGCTGTCAGAATTGGGTTTGGCGGAACTTGTCGAGGATCGTCAGCAGTTCCTCGGCAGCGCATGTTCTGTGGGAGTGGAACATCTTGCGCACGGTCTCGCTGTTGCCCGCGAGCATCTCATCAAGAATTTCGCGGTGGTCCTGCGTCGAGCGCACCGGCATGTCGCGCAGCGGGAGCGTGAACATCCGGGCGCGGTGGGCCTGATCGAACAGGGTCATCACCATGGAATTGAGACGCTTGTTCGCGTTCAACCCGATCAGGTCGCGGTGAAAGCGGTCATCGGCGCGCGCCCAGGCCTCGCGGTCGCCGTCCTCGATCGCGCGCGCCATGTCTTCGGTCGCGACATAAAGCGGCTCAAGGGTTTCACGGCTTGGCTTGCTGGCGGCGATGGACGCGGCGGCTTCGGGCTCTAGCGCGGTCAGGATCTGGTAGATCTCGCGCATATCCTCAAACCGGATCGGCAGCACCCGCACCCCGCGACGCGGAATGATCTGCACCAGCCCGTCCGCCTCAAGCCGGATCAGCGCCTCGCGCACCGGCGTGCGGCTCATCCCGAGCATCAGGGCAATTTCGGGTTCGGTCGCCTGAAAACCCGCAGGCATCCGGTTCGACAGGATTTCCTGTTTCAGGCGCTCATAGGCATTATCGACACGCGATTCTTTGACGGAGTCAGGCATTTCCTCGGCCTCGCTGTTGTAAAAATTTGTCAGAAAAACTCATTTCATGCCCCCTGTTTCGCCCATACGGGTTTGGGGCAGATCAAGGCGATGCGCGATCACGTTCGTGGTCTCGAACACGCGCGGATAATACTGGCGCACCAGCGGATCGTGACCGGGAATGATACGCCCGCCCTGGCCCAGATCGCGCAGGCGGTCGAAACCGCGCAGCATGGCATCGGTATCCACCACAATCGGGAACAGTTTGTTGGACTGGTAATTTTCATAGTAATGCGCCCCGTCCGAGGCCAGAACCACCGGTCCGTTCGCCGTTTGCACGCTCACCGCCTGAAGGCCACGGCTATGGCCGCCCAAGTGGTGCACGGTAATCCCCGGCGCGATCTGCGCATCGCCATCATGAAACGTCACAAGCCCGGAATAGACCCGCTTGATCGCCTCGCAGACATGTTCGGCCGTGAAGGGCGCGCGCAGCGTATCGTGACACATGCACGGCCCCGTCGCGAAGGCCATTTCGGACGCCTGCATATGCAGCTTCGCCCCGGCGAAACCGGCCAGCCCGCCGGCGTGATCGTAATGCAGATGGGTCAGGATGACGGCGTCGATCGTTTCGGGGCCGACACCGATATCACGCAGCGCGCACATCGGATCAACCAGCACCGGACGGCCCCGCCGCGCGCCCTCGATCGCGTCATAGCCGGTATCGACAAGGATCGTGCGATGGGCGTTGCGCACCAGCCAGACATAGTAATCCATCGGATGGGGCGCGGCATGATCGTCATCAAACAGGAACGAATCCGCGCGCGTGCGGCCGTTGCGCTCGGCATATTTGATCGCGAGGATTTCATAATGGCTGTCGTCGCTCATGCTGTCTCCTCTTCTTGGCCCGGTATAATACGCCGCCCCTGATGTGCAGACAGATAAGCGGCTTCGTCGCAGCGGATCACGTCGAGATAGTCCTGCGCGCGGTTCTCCAGCGGCGCGCCGTCGCGCAGATAGGCCACAACATGCCGGTTGAGCGCCTCGACACAGCCACCACCGAAATCGCGATCCTCGTAATGCAAAGGCAGCTCTGCCTCGTCATTCGAGCCGAAACCGCGTGAGAAAAGGCGACCCTCGCCATCCAGTCGCAGGGTTCCCCGCTCGGCCTCGATCACCAATTCGCCCATCGTCTTGCGCCGGTTTTCGGCCACATGATCGCTCAGCCGGTTGCCGTCAAACACCGAGACGGTACCGCCACGATGGTGCAAGATCATCAGACCGCAATCCTCGCCCGCAATCACCGGATTGAGTTGGCGGATATCGGCATAGACGCTTTCGATAGAACCGAAAAGCCAGCCGAACAGATCAAGGAAATGCACGCCGGTTTCATGGATCAGCAGGCGCGGCATCGCGCGAAAGGCAGGCTGGCGCGCAAGATAGGCATCCTCCCCGCGCCCGTCACCCGGACGCAGCGCAAACCGGCAGCCATAGACCTGTCCAAGATCGCCCGCCTCCAGCATCTGTTTGATCTTGCGATACCACGGCTGAAAGCGGAAATTCTCATGGATGATCAGATCGGCGCCGATGGCGGCGGCTTCCTGCACGACCGCTTCGGCCTCGGCAATATTGCGGCAAAACGGCTTTTGGCAGATGATCATCCGCCCCGGCCGCAAAGCCGCGCGCACCAGACCGGCATGGCTGTCAGGCGGCGTCACCAGATCCAGAATGTCAGGCCCCTCCGGCCCGAGCAGCGGCGCGGGGTCGGCAAACCCCGCCACACCGCGCAACTCGGCCACCTCTTGCGTGCGCGCCCCGTCGCGGTCGCTGATGCCCGCAATCGTGACACCCTCGATCCGCTCCCAGGCGTTGAGATGAAACTGGCTGAAATAGCCCAGCCCGATCACACCCACGGTGATATTGCCCGCCCCTGTCATCGGAACCACCAGATCGGGGCCATCGACACCGAGGGCACAAATGTCACGATCAACAAAACCGTCAGCGCAACTGCGTACAGCGGCAGGATCGCGCGGGTGATCTTGAGCACGCCGACACCCGAAATCCGCGACGCCACATAAAGCGTGGCCCCGACCGGTGGCGTAAACAGGCCAATCGCAAGGTTGCAGGTGATGATGACGCCAAGATGGATCACATCCACCCCGTAAGCCTGCGCCGTGGGAATGAACAGCGGCGCGGACAGCAAGATCGCAGGCACCGGATCCAGCACCATGCCAAGGATCAGCAAGACGATATTGACCATCAGCAGGAAGGTGAACGGGCTGCTCGAGAAATGCTGCACAAATTCGATCAGGATCTGGGGCATTTGCTCCAGCGTAATCAGCCAGGCCAGCACGGCTGTCGCCCCGATCACCACCATCACGACCGCGCTTGTGACAAAGCTGTCGACAAGCAGGCGGGGAATATCGCGCAGGCTCAGGTCACGGTAGATAAAGATCGTCACGATCAGACCATAAACCACCGCAACAGCCGCCGCCTCGGTCGGGGTCACGAACCCGCCGAAGATACCGCCCAGAATGATGATCGGCATCAACAGGGCCGGAAGGCTGCCAAAGAACGCCGTGCCCAGCTCGCGCATCGAGGTGCTTTGACCACCGGGATCGACGCCGCTGCGTTTGCCCAGCCAGACGCAATAGCCCATAAACGCCAGCCCCATCAGAACGCCCGGGCCGATCCCCGCGAGGAACAAATCCCCGACAGAGACATTGCCGACAAAGCCGTAAATCAACATCGGGATCGATGGCGGAATGATGATGCCGATCGTGCCCGCAGCCGCAACAAGGCTGGCCGCGAATGACCGCCGGTAGCCCTGTTTATCCATCGCCGGGATCATCACCGAGCCGATAGCAGCGGAATCCGCAATCGCCGAGCCCGAGATGCCGCCAAAGATCATCGACGCCCCGACGACGACCACGCCAAGCCCGCCGGGCAGTTTCGCGAACACCGCCTTGGCAAAGTCGATGATGCGCTGGCCGACGCCGCCCCGGCTCATCATTTCGCCCGCGAATACGAAAAGCGGAATCGCGATGTAATGGTTGGGTTCGACGCCGCCGATGAAGTTCAGGAACAGCGCTTGTAGCGGGTAGCCCAGATCGAAGACGAAGATCGGAACAACTGCGGTCAGCAGGATTGCCCAGACCAGCGGAATGCCGATCAGAATGGTCAACAGGAAGAGACCGGTGACAAAGAGCAAGATCATGCCAGACCCTCCCGTCCGTGTTCTTCACCTTCCGAGATCTGACCTTGGGCATCTGGCCCCTTACCGGTGAAATCGAGATAGGTGTTGAAGAGATGAAACATCAGCGCCAGCGCAATGCCCACGGGCATGGAGGCGTAAAGCAGGCCCTGCGGCCAATAGAGAACCGTGGTTTTTTCGTGCCAGAGATGGATCGCCGTATGCGCTCCGAAGCGGATCAGGGACACCATCAGGGCTGCAACAATCAGGTTGAGCACCAACGTGAGACCGCGCTTGGCGCGATTGGGGATGAGGGCTGCGAAAATCTCGGTGACGCGCATATGCACCCCGCGCGCCGAGGCCGCTGCCGCCCCGAGAAACGTCACCCAGAGCATCAGAAAGGCCGATACTTCCAGCGACCAGGACAGATCCGGCCCGAAACCGCGAAATACGGCATTTGAAAAGACGATGATGACAATGAGCGCCCCACCGATCGCAAGGCAGGCATCGATCACCCCCGAGATCATCAGTAACGGGGCGGGATAGTGGTCGCGGTAGTCGTGATCCATCTGGAACTCCATGCATCCGGCAGATGAGGCGTGGCAGACCGGGCCACGAGCGCTTGCCCGCAGCCCGGCGCGCGGGCTCAGTTCGCCGGCATTTCCTTGCGGATCTTGGCGGCATCAGAAAGCAACGCATCAACATCGTCGCCATATTCCGCACGCGCACGGGTGTAGACCGCATCGGCCGCCTTGCGGAACGGGGCGATGTCGGGGCGCGTCACCGTAGCACCGGCAGCTTCCATTTCCTGAAGCTGCTTTTCTTCGGATCCGCGCACCAGTTCACGGCTGTAAGTCGCAGCATCATCTGCCGCTTTTTGCACAGCGGTTTTCTCGTCATCCGACAGGCTTTGCCAGGTGTTTTCAGAGATCGCCATCGGCAGCGGGCTGTAGATGTGACGCGTCAGCGTGATATAGGGTGCGACCTCGTAGAAGCGCAGCGACTTGATCGTATCGACCGGGTTTTCCTGACCCCAGACCGTGCCCTGCTGGATCGCAAGGTAGACCTCGGTCACCGGCATCACGACCGTATCAAAGCCGATCGCCTCCATCGTCCAGCGCAGCATGTCATTGGGATAGACGCGCATCTTCTTGCCCTTGGCATCCGCCGGAGAGTTCAGCGGCCCCTTGGTCGTAAAGCTGCGAAAACCTGCCTCCCACGTTGCCAGCATCCGGTAACCTTTGGCCGGAAGCTTGGCGAATTGCGCCTTCATCCACGGCGATGTGTCATACAGCGCCCAGCCCTGTTCGTAGCTGTCCACGAGGAACGGCAAGGCCGTCAGGTTGAGCGTCTTGAGATCGGTTGCGTAAGATCCGGTTGCCGAGACCGTGAAATCGACGCCGCCCAGCTTGAGCTGCTCGATAGCCTTGGGATCATTGGCCAGCTGACCCGAGGGATAGACCTTCACGGTCAGTTCGCCCTTGGTATATTCCTTGACCTTGTCGGCAAAGACATGCGCCGCCTTGTCGCGCGAGCCGCCGGGATTATCCGTGTGGCTGAAACGCAGCGTGCGCGCCTCTGCATGGCCCGCGGCGAATACAGATGCCAGCGCCAGACCGACGCCCGCAATCATGCTTGCGATCGAATTCGATTTCATTCGTCTCTCCTCCCAGAGTCTTGTTTTAGCCAGCATCCGTACCTCCTCGGACATCCAGCCACAGCATCAGCTCACCCCCGAAAACGCTAAGGGACTCACTCAATGCCGATATTAATGCATACATTAAAAAATACATCAACGCATAATTTACGGGGAATCCGTAGATGGAACAGCCGCCCCATAAGATCGACGCACGCCGTTGCAGGTCGCAGCCCTGCGGGGCTGGAGCCTGTCCGGATCTCTGTTTTTATCGTTCTAGATCAATGACGTGTTGGAAGTGATATGGCTGCCGCCTACATCACCGCGCCGATCTGCCAAGGCACAAATTCAACCGCCCCGAAGCCCTGCGCCTCGCTTTTCGTTTTCTCGCCGGAGGCCACACGCAACATCAGATCAAAGATCTCTTGCCCCTTGTCTTCGATCGTGGTGCCCGCAAGAATCTCGCCGGCGTTCACGTCCATATCGCCTTGCATCCGCGACCAGAGATCGGGATTCGAGGCAATCTTGATCGACGGCACCGGCTGATACCCCGAGACAGAGCCGCGTCCGGTCGTGAAAGCGATCAAATTCGCCCCCGAGGCCGTTTGCCCGGTGACAGAGCAAGGATCATATCCGGGGCTGTCCATGAACACGAACCCCGGCGCGTCGATCGGCTCGCCATATTTATAGACACCCGCGAGGGGGGCGGTGCCGCCCTTGGCGACAGCCCCAAGCGATTTCTCCAAAATCGTGGTCAGCCCGCCGCGCTTGTTGCCCGGGCTGGGGTTGTTATCCATTTCACCAAAATTGCGCGCGGTGTAATCTTCCCACCAGTCAAGAAGGCTGACAAGTTTCGCCCCCGTCTTCTCATCTTTTGCCCGCCGCGTCAGAAGATGTTCGGCGCCGTAGATTTCAGATGTTTCGGACAGGATCGACGTGCCCCCGTGACGCACCAGCAGATCGGAGGCCGCACCAAGTGCCGGATTGGCGGTAATGCCGGAATAGCCGTCCGAGCCACCGCATTGCATACCCAGAACAAGATGGCGCGCCGGAACCTCTTCACGCCGCGCGCGATCTGCTTCGCCCGCCAGCTCTCGCAAAATCGCCAGCCCTTTTTCGACGGTCGCACGCGTGCCGCCTTGTTGCTGGATCGTCATGTAACGAAAGCGCGCACTATCGCGCAGCGCCTTGCGGTCGATAAGATCGGGAATCTGCATTACCTCGCACCCGAGGCCGATCATCAGAATCGCCCCGAAATTCGGGTTGTGCCCGTAACCTGCAAGCGTGCGAAACAGCGTCTCATAGCCCTCGCCCTTGCCCGACATCCCGCAGCCCGTGCCGTGCACGATGGGCACAATCCCGTCGACATTGGGGAATTGCGCCAGAAGGTTGTCGCGCGTTGCGGCCTCGGCGATAAAGCGCGCCACCGATCCTGCGCAATTCACCGAGGTAAGAATGCCAAGATAGTTGCGCGTTCCGACCCGACCGGAGGGGCGCCGGTAGCCTTGAAACGTTGCCGCGTTTTCGACAGGAGACAATTCCTGCGCTGCGACGCCAAAACCATAGTCCTGTTTATGCGCCCCCATCCCGAGGTTATGGCTATGCACATGCGCGCCCGCCGCAATATCGACGCTCGCCGTGCCGATGATCTGCCCGTATTTCAGGATGTTTTCACCCGCCGCAATATCGCGCGCGGCCAGTTTATGCCCCGCCGGGACCGGCTCGCGCGTGATCAGCTTGCCAGGTAACACAGCCCCTTCGGGAATGGCGCGCAACGCCACCAGAATGTTATCCGCCTCTTGCAGGCGCAACGCAAAGGGTTGGGTCGTCATGGCGGCATCCTTTACGGGGTCACAAGCACTTTGATGATATGGTCGCGGTTGTCGACAAGCCCGGCAAACCGCGCGGGCAGTTCGGCCAAAGGCACAACCGCCGAGGCGATGGCATCGGTGGGGATGTCGCCGGCGCGGATCGCCGCAATCACACGATCGAAATCCGCTTTCAATGCGTTACGGCTGCCGATGATACGCATTTCCCGCTTGTGGAACTCGGAATCGGTGAAGGTAATCGTTTCCTTGACCACACTGACAAGCACGCTGGACCCGCCATGCGCAATCAGCGGAAAGCCCGCCTCGATCGCCTTTGCGTTCCCTGTGGCGTCGAACACGACATCGAACCCCTCGCTCAGATCTCCTGTGAGAATAGGGTCATCCGGGGTGTGGATATGCTCGAAACCAAACAGCTCGCGGGCGGTTTCCAGCCGGGGACGGCTCAGGTCCATCAGATGCACCTCAGCCCCTGCCAGCCGCGCAAACAGCGCCGTTCCCAGTCCGATCGGCCCCGCCCCGGTGACAAGCACCAGATCGCCCGGGCCGCATTGCGACCGCGACACCGCATGGGCGCCGATCGCGAGAAACTCGACCATTGCGGCCTGTTCGGGGGTCAGACCGTCGGCGGGATATAAATTGCCTGCGGGCACCGCAAGTCGCGCGCACATTCCCCCGTCGCGATGCACGCCGAATACCGCAATCTCGGAGCAGCAATTGGGCTTGCCGCGCCGACATGCGCGGCAGGTTCCACAAGACACATAAGGGTTGATAACCACAAGCTGCCCCGCGTCATCGCCCGAAACCAACCGGCCCGACAGCTCGTGCCCGATCACACGCGGATAGTCGAGAAACGGGTGCTTGCCCTCGAAAATGTGGTAATCGGTGCCACAGATCCCGATCGCGGCGATATCAACAAGACGATAGCCCGGCGGTGGCTCTTGGGGCAGCGCGCGCTGCTCCAGCGCAAAGGTGCCCGGTTCGACGCACACGCCACAGGTCATCATCTTCTGGTTTGTATCCTTCATTACACCGCCTCCAGATTGCGGGCAGACCAGTCGGCCGGCAGTTCGCCCTTGACGATCAGGCTCAGCACGTCGTCCTTGCTGACCTCGTCAATGCCGTGCGCGCCGACCAGCCGCCCCTTGTTCATCACCACAACCCGATCACAGAGATCAAACACATCGTGCATGTCGTGGCTGACAAGAAAGATGCCGATACCCTCGGCCCGCAACTGCCGGATAAGATCTGCGACCATCGCGGTTTCCGAGGGGCCAAGAGCGGCGGTGGGTTCGTCCATGATCAGGATTTTCGTGTCAAAATAGATCGCGCGCGCGATTGCGATCACCTGGCGCTGCCCCCCAGAGAGGCTTGAGACAGGATCCCGCAGGTTCTTGAAATTCGGATTGAGCCGGGCAAGCACCTTGCGCGCTTCCTCATGCATCCGCTTGTCATCGAGATTGCCAAACCGGGTTTTCAGCTCGCGTCCCAGAAACAGGTTCTTGGGGGCATCAAGGTGATCGGCCAGCGCAAGCGTTTGATAAATCGTCTCGATCCCGTGGGCGCGCGCATCATTGGGCTCGCTCATATGGACGGTTTTGCCTTCGATCCGGATTTCACCGCTATTGGGAACCATCGCGCCCGACAGGATACGCATAAGACAGGATTTCCCCGCGCCGTTATGCCCTAGCAACCCCACGACTTCGCCCGGAGCAAGATCAAGCGACACATGATCGACAGCGCGCACACCGCCAAAGTGCTTTTCGATGTCTACCATTTCGACCAGAGGCTGTTTCGTCATGGCGGGGCCTTTCTTTAACGCGTGGAAATGCGCGGGGCCTGCAAAGCGGCCCCGCGCCAGGATCAGTAGAGAACGTTCTGCGCCACAGGCGTGTCGATATTGTCCTTGTCGACAAGCACCACGCCGGTATCCACGAAATCGGGAACCTTTTTGCCGGCAAGCAGATCAACAAGCGTGTTGACGCCTTTTTCGCCCATCTGGAACGAGCCCTGAACGGCGATCGCATCCAGCACGCCATCCTTGATGAACTGCTGTTCGTCGTTGTTGCCATCAAAGCCGAGCGCAACGATCTTGCCGGCTTTGCCCGCCTGCACAATCGCACGCCCCATCCCGACCGCAGTGGGCTCGTTTGCGCCGAAGATCCCGACAAGATCAGGGTTTGCCGTCAGAACATCGGTGGTCTGGTCAAGCGCTTTGGCCATCTGGCTTTGCGAATAAAAGGTATTCACAACGTCCAGTTTCGAGTTTTTCGCGATATAGTCCTTAAAACAGCCAACGCGCCCGATTTCGGACCCGACACCGGGCACATAGGACATCACAGCAATCTTGCCGCTGTCCCCGGCCTTTTCGATCATCCGCTTGGCAACGGCTTCGCCTGCCGCGCAGTTGTCCGTTGAGAGGAACGACTGAAAATAAGGCTTGGCAGAGTCCGACAGCGCGCTGTCAATGATAACGACGGGAATACCGGCCTCGTAAGCACGCTTGACCGAAGGAACAAGCGCCTCCGGATCGGACGGTGCCAGAACGATGCCCGAAACGCCGCGGTTGATCGCGTTCTCGACCATGTTCACCTCGTCGGCAACCGCGCTTTCGCTGGCGGGACCGTCAAAGCTGACCGTGTAATCGCTGTGATCCTTGATTGCGGCATCAGCACCTTTTTGCACGTTTTGCCAGTAGTTCGAATTGGTGGTTTTGACGATTACAGCAATCTCCCCTGCCTGAACCGTCCCGGCCGAAAGCGCAAGCGCACTCGCCGCCACCATATATTTCACATATCCCATATCTCACTCTCCTCCTCGTTATGAGATTGAATTGACGTTCTTTCAGCGACGGTTACGGATCTGGTCGATCCAGACCGCACCAATCACCACGAACCCGATCACGATCTGCTGGATGAAGGCCGAAACGCCGGCCATGTTCAGCCCGTTGCGCAAGATCCCGATTATAAAGGCCCCGATCATCGTCCCCGAGATCGTTCCCACGCCGCCATTCAGCGACGCCCCGCCGATCACGGCCGCAGCGATGGCATCAAGCTCGGCCATCACGCCTTCGCTGGGTTGTGCCGTTACAAGGCGTGACATCAACACATTGCCCGCAAGCCCCGCCAGAGCCCCTGACATCGTATAGGCGTAAAGCTTCGTCCAATCGACGCGCACGCCCGACAGACGCGCGGCCTCCTCATTGGAGCCGGTGGCGTAAATATGGCGGCCGATCTGGCGGCGATGCAGCACATATGCGCCAAACCCCGCCATCACCAACAGCAATATCGCCGGATAGGGAATGCCGGGAAAGATCACCCGCGGGAAGCCGTTCGGCATCATCTCGGTCACGCGAAACAGTGCCCCGTTCCCCAAGACCCCGAAGGCATCTCCCAGGCCCGACACCGGCGCAGCCCCGGTGAGTTGCAACGCGATGCCGCGCGCAATCAGCATCATCCCGAGCGTCGCCACAAAGGGCGTGATCTTCATCCTCGTGATGACAAACCCGTTGAAGGCGCCACAAGCCGTGCCCGTCAGGATGCCCAGGGCCATCCCCGGGATCACGGGCACCCCTGCTTTCACAGCCAATCCGGAAACCACCCCTGACAGGGCAAGAACCGAACCCACCGACAAATCAATGCCGCCGGTGATGATGACCATCGTCATGCCGATCCCCAAAAGACCGATGACAGAGGTTTGCAAAAGCACCGTCAGGGCGTTGTTGACCGAGAAGAAGGCCGGACTTGCCAGCGAAAACCCCAGGATAAGCAACAACAGGGTCATGAGTGCCGAGAGACGGTGCAACTGGCCCTCGGCGGGCATCAGGCCCCCGAGTTGGTATTTCTGCACCGGCTTGCTAGTATCCGACATATGCCTCCCCCACATGTAGGTTTTAATTATTTAATACTAATTCATGCCCCATTGATTCCTGTCAATAGTTTTTTATAATTCAATACAAATACTGAATCGACTTCGGTCAGAACCTTTGGAAAGGCGCAAGCCATGGCGCGCAGCGACACCCGCTACCGGGAAGCTTTCAACGACATTCTCGCCTATTGCGGCACACTGGAGATAGACAGCGCGCTGCCCTCGGAGAATGCCCTGTGCCAACAGGCCGGCGTGAGTCGCACGGTGATCCGGCGCTGTCTGGGCAAGCTTGAAGAGCTGGGAGTGATCCGTTGGGAAGGCCGTGAGAAACGCATCCTGCGCCGGCCCTGCGAAGAGGACAGCATCGCCATCCCTCCGGCAAACGGGTCCAGCGAGGATCTCGAAAAAAGGTTCCTCGACTGGATCTTGCGCTTTGACGTGCCCGCAAACACTCCGCTTTCGGTGGCCGAACTGTCGCGCAGCTTCAATGTCCCCCAGCACGAGCTGAAAGAGTTTCTTGCCAGTCTCAGTCGCTTCGGGCTGGTCGCGCGCCGCAAACAAGGCGGGTGGATGCTACTTGGCTTTACGCGGGCCTTCGCGATCGAGCTGTCCGATTTCCGCTCGGTGCTGGAGCTGAACGCCATCGCCAATGTGGTCGACGCGCCGATCGATCACCCCGTATGGGCGCAGCTCGCCGATCTGCGTGGAAAGCATATGTCTCTCAAAGAGCGGATCGACACCGATTTTCACGCTTTTTCAAAGCTCGACGAGGCGTTTCACGAGGTCATAAACTCGGTCGTGCGCAACCGTTTTGTCGTGGAGTTTCAAAAGGTAATCTCACTGGTCTTTCACTATCACTACATGTGGGACAAGACACATGAAATGGACCGCAACGCAGCGGCCATCGACGAACATCTTACGATCATCGACGCGCTTGAGGCGCGGGATAAAGACGCCGCAATGGAGGCAGCGCGGCGGCATTTGCGCACCTCGAAATCCACCTTGCTGTCATCTTTGCGCCATCACGATCTAGGCTAAAAGCGTCTCTATCCCTGCCGGAAGCTCCTGAAAGGCAGCTTCAAGATTGCGCATCAGAGAGGACGGCTTGGCCGTTCCCAGCAAGACCGAAGCGGCCGCCTTGTGGTGCAATCCGAATTGCAAAGCGGCGGTCGCAAGCGGCACGCCAAAACGCGCGGCGCGTGCCTGCAAACCGGCGACCTTGTCCAGAACATCCTGAGGCGCGGGGCCGTAATCGTAGGTCGCCCCCTCAACCGGACCCGTCGCAAGAATACCCGAGTTGAAGATCCCCCCCAGCACAAGGCTCGTACCTGCATCAATGCAACGCGGCACCAACGCCGCCTCTGCCGAGCGGTCCAGCAAAGTCAGCCGTCCGGCAAGCAAAATAGCGTCAACGGGACCATGATCCATCACATCAAGACAGACCTGACTTTCATTCACCCCCAAGCCGAATGCCCCGATACGGCCCGCTTCTTTCAGCGCCACCAGCCGTTCGTAGCCCGACCCGAAAAACGCCTCCATATGCGCGACGTTCGCCGCCCCGTGGGTGTCGGCGCCAAGGTCGTGAACATAGAGAATATCGATGTGAGACCGTCCCAGACGCGCGCAACTTTGCTCAAAGCTTTCTTCAATCCCGTCGCCGGAATAGTCATAACGCACGTCGTTTTGCGCGGGATTGATGAAGCCGTCCGCCCTAGCAATCGGGGCCGCCGCAGGAGACAGGACGCGCCCGACTTTCGAAGACAGGACGCAATCCGGGCGCCCGGACAGGAACCGCCCCAGCCGCATCTCGGAAAGCCCGCGCCCGTAATGTGGGGCCGTGTCGAAATAACGGATTCCAGCATCCCAAGCGGCCTGTAGCACAGCCTGCGCATCCGCCTCATCGATCTCGCGATAAAGATTGCCGATGCTTGAACAACCGAACGAAATCTCGCTCACGCGGACGTTGGTCGAACCGATCTGTCTGGTTTTCATGCGATGTCTCCTTTCAGCGCCGCGGCGAGTTGCGGCTTGGCCGAGGTGTCGCCATGCTCTCGCGCCCACTCCAGAAAGGCACCGATCCGCCGCTGAAGCTTTTCCGTGTGGTTTTGCGCAATATCCTCGAGTTTGTGATCGAGAAACGGATTGGCAAAGCGGTCTTTGGTGACGGCGATATACTCTGCGATCCCGTCACCCTCGCCCGCTGCGGTGAACGCTGGCAGCACTTCGTGATTGTAAAGCTGTGAAAGCCGTGCGGCCTGCGCGGGATCTGCCATTACGTCGCGCACAAAACGCGCCCCCTGACGCCCGCGCGCCAGCCAGTCTGCAACCATCCAGCTATGGCCAAGATTAAGCACAAACAATTTCCGCCGCTCGATCGGCCCCAGATCGGCAACCACCTGAATTGCGGGATGTTCACAGGGCATCACCAACCCCGGCTGCGCCTCGATCGCCCAAAGCGCATAGGGTTCCGCGACGGCGCCGGCGGGGTCCAACGGCTCGGATACGATCCGGTCCACCAGCGAGTTGACCCAGATCACCTCCTGTTCCAGCCAGAGGCGATAGGGCGTTTCCATCTGCGCCGCCGCCGTCAAAACCAGGGATTTCAGCACATCTCCGTTGTTTTGCACCAATTCCGTCGGCATGATCTGGGGTGCAGACCCGCCGGCATGAAACCGCGTGCGCAGCAAATGGGCAAGCTTGGCCGGATAGGACATCGCCGGATCATATTGCGGCGCGCGATCAACGGCTTGCGGCTGGAAACCGGCATCTGCGGTATTGGAAAGGATGATCTGCGCCTCATCGGTAATAATGCGTTGAACCGTGTCGAAATCCTGGCCTAGCGACAGCGCCCGGGTGATACTGCTCACCTGACGGCTCTCGTCACAGCTTTGCCCGCCAGAGAGCCCGCGCACCCGAACCTCATAGCCTTTTGCAAGCGCGGCCAGACGTCTGGACCGGCTTGGGTCGCCGCTGCTTTGAACCACCGAGATCGGGCCCAGTGCAGCCCCGCGGGCCAATGCGTCCGATACGAAAAGATCCACATGAGCTTGCAGGAAACGGCTGGTCCCGAATTGCACGATGGGCGTTGTTGACATGGGTTCCTCTCCCTGATTATTGTTTCTTATTATTTCGAACCAAACAAGGCGGCAAGGAAAAACCGTGACGATCGACGCACATCAACATTTCTGGCGCATCGCGCGCGGGGATTACTTCTGGATGGACGACAGCGTGGCTGCGATCGCCCATGATCACCTTCCCGAGGACCTGCTGGAAAGGGCCGCGGCATGTGGCGTCACCAAAACGGTCGTCGTGCAGGCCGCGCCCTCGCTTGCGGAAACCCGCTTCCTGCTTGAACTGGCGGAACAATCACCCCTGATCGGCGCCGTCGTTGGCTGGCTCGATCTGACGAAAGACGTGCCCGCGCAGCTGTCGCGGATCACCCACCCCGCGCTGCGCGGCATTCGTCCGATGCTGCAAGACCTCGAGCCGACCGACTGGATCTTGCGACCCGATGTGCTGGAAGGGCTGCGTCAGGTTGCGCGTGCGGAGCTGCGTTTCGATGCGCTTGTCACCCCGCGCCATCTGGATGTGATCGACCGTCTCGCTGACGAAATCCCCGAGCTGCCCATCGTGATCGACCATTGCGCCAAGCCCGTGTTTCAAGATGCAGATCCCGGTGACGCGTGGCGCACAGGCATAGAGCGGCTCGCCGCGCATCCGCAGATTTACTGCAAGCTTTCCGGGCTTGCCAATGAATTTGGTCCCGGCTGGTCGGCGGCATCACTACAGCCGGTTTTCGATCATGTCCTCGGGTGCTTCGGGGCAGATAGGGTCATGTGGGGAAGCGACTGGCCGGTGCTCGATCTTGCCGGGGACTACCAAGACTGGTTCAAGGCAGCGCAGGACATGGCGCGCGATTTGGACGACGACGCCCGGGCTGCACTTTTTGGCGGCACGGCGGAAAAATTCTACGCCATCGGGGCGTAAAGCTGTGACCTGACTTCTCATCTGAAAGGAAGACGACGTGCAACGTATGGGAATGGTGATCGGCATCGCACCCGAGCATATCGCGCAATACAAGACATTACATGCCAATGTCTGGGACGCGGTGCTGGATCGGCTGCGGGCCTCAAACATAACCAATTACTCGATCTTCCTGCGCGAGCCTGAAAACCTGATGTTCAGCTACTGGGAATATACCGGAAACGATTTTGACGCTGACAATGCAGCCATCGCCAACGATCCGGTCACCCGCGAATGGTGGTCCGTTTGCGGCCCGATGCAGCGCCCGCTTGAAAGCCGCGCCAAGGATGAATGGTGGGCCTCGATGCAAGAAGTGTTTCATCTCGACTGACCGCTATACGCGCAATCTTGAGCGAGCTATGCCTCCGCAGCCAGCCAAGCATATGACAGGCTGGTTCGGTTTCGCCTTATGGGCTAGGCGTGCGGGTCATCCGGGTACTGTCGCAAAGCTTCAGGTTTTCCGGCTCGTGTGAATATGTCAGCGTCATCTGATATTTGGCTGAGGCGTGTTTTGGATGAATGCGTTCAAGGGAGCGCAGTTTCCGAAATCAGTCATACTGCATGCGGTGTTCTTCTACGTCCGTTACGCGGTGTCTTACCGCGATCTCGAGGAAATACTGGCCGGACGCGGCGTCGCTGTCGAGCATGCCACGCTAAACCGTTGGGTGGTAAAATATGCCCCTTCGATTTCGGCCAGGGCGCAGACTCGGAAACAGCCCACAGCGAATTCCTGGCGGATGGACGAGACCTACATCAAAGTCAAAGGCCGATGATGGGCTTCAAGGCTTTTCATTCGGCCCAAGCCACCATCGCTGGTATCGATCTCGCGCACATGATCCGAAAGGGGCAGATCCCTGCGAATGATGCCAGTGCCTTTCAGACCTTCTGCGGACTTGGCAGCGTAATTATGTCCAGCGACCAGTCTCTCAAATCCTACCGAGACGTTTGCGACAGAACCCCTCAGACAGGCCTTCCGATTCATTCCACGTATACGGGATTTGCTTTCGAAACGGCTTTACCTCTTCGATCAGGCTGCGGCGCCGAAGGAGTTGCGCGGCCTGATCGGCGGAAAGGTCAGAGAGGGCCCCATCCTCCAGAATTGGCCGAATATCCTGCGGGCCGCGGCCACGATGGCGGCGGGCATCATGCCGCCCAGTTAGTTGCTCAAAAAGTTTGCGGCCTATCCACGCCAGCATGAGCTGGCCGTGGCCCTGCCCTGAAAAACGCCCTGCGCATCGGGCCTCAGCGCGAAATCCGCGACCGAACCCCCGAGGGGCAGCACTATCGCATGGCCGGCCTCAACCTGCTGACAGCCATCGTCATCTACTGGACTACAAAATATCTCGGACAGGCAGTTGCGGCACAAAAGCGCGCCGGATTTGACGGCCCTCCAGAGCTTCTGGCTCAGATCTCGCCCCTTGGATGGGCACCCATCGTTCTCACCGGCGAATACAGATGGAAAAATCTGTGAGCGGTGCGCCATAACCATCTTCCTCACTTAAGTTGATGGGCTCCGACAAAGCCAGGGCGGTTCACCACATCCTCGGACACTATCATCCTTTACGAGACCAAACGGCCAGCGGATTACTGTTCGCGCTCTTTTTACCGCAAGTCCGCCGTTCGGGTGGCTCCTTGTGTCGGTGACACAACAGCCATCGATCATAGCATCACCGCAGGAATATGATGGTGGCGACGAAAAAATGTTGACTACATTCATACTATGTAATTATCAAAGTATCATTGAGGCTGTTCATCACCGCTGCCGTGGGCAGACACTGCGAAAAGTTCGGGGCCTTTCACGAGTAGCAAAGGACCGCCCGTTCCAAGGAGGAAGGAAGGTTTCGCAGCCAGACGATGACGCGCAGGCTTCGTGCCCCTGAGGACTTCGAAGGGGAGGCGCGTTCTTCAGATCGACAGCAGCAAGACGTCACCATTGTACGGGGGCGGGACTAATGCACAGCATGCGAATGCTGTGACCTATCGTCGATGATCCTATGGAGCATCGAACTGGGACAGTGCGCTGGGGAGCGCCTTTGAGGAGGAAAGTGGAATGAACACGAAAGTTAAACTGACTTGCTTCGCTGCAAGCTTGGCGATGAGCGCAATCGTAAGCCCTATCGCGGCATCTGCCAAAGATATGGTCGCAATGCTCTTGCCCGAAAACGTCAACCCGCGGTGGGAGCAGCAGGACGCGGCGGGCTTCAAAGAAAAGATGCACGAAATCGCACCGAATGTGCGTGTTGAGATTTTCAATGCGAATAACGACACTTCTGTGCAACAACGCCAAGCCGAACAGGCTTTGACGCAGGGCGCGAAAGTGCTTGTGGTGGTGCCGATTGACGGGGACAGCTCAGCCATCATCGCAGATGATGCAGCCGAAGAGGGCGTTCCGACAATCGCCTATGACCGGATGATCAACTCCAAGAACACCAAGGTCTGGATTCAGGCGGATATGTTCAAAGTGGGCGCAACGCAGGCCCAGCATGTTGTGGACAACACGAAAGACGGCGACACACTGGTATTGCTTAAAGGCTCACCCACCGATCCCAATGCCGCGGTAATCGCGAAAGGGCAAATGTCGGTGCTTGAGCCGCTATTTAAATCCGGCGCGCGCAAACTTGGATATGAAAACTGGACTCCGGGCTGGGATCCCGCGATCGCGCGGCGTTCCATGGATCAGGCACTCACGCAGTTGAGCAACAACGTGCAGGGCGTGGTTTCGTCCAACGATGGCAATGCCGCTGCGGCGATTGAGGCCATGGAAGAGCAAGGAATGGCGGGGAAAGTCCCAGTTTCTGGACTGGATTGCACCGTACAGGCACAGCAATTGATGCTTTTGGGCAAACAAACCCAATGTAGCTGGCGGCCCTTGAACACTATGGGGGCGATGGCCGCCGAAGTGGCCGACCGGATGCTCAAGAAAGAAAGCTATAGCGATCTTGCGACCCAATCGGTCAAAAATGGTGTTGGGGCGGATGTGGCATTCGTGCCTATTGATAGCTATTCGGCGGTCGGAGCCAAAGGGGTCGCCTATGTGATCAAGCATGATCCCTCTATCACCAAGGCGATGGTCTGTCAGGGCGATGCTGCAAAAACCGATTTTTGCGCGCAGTAACTGATCAACAAATGACTGTAGAAACTCACTCGACGGAGCTGCCCGCAGCTCCGTCCCCCCACCTGCGGGTCAGCGGGATACAAAAGCACTTCGGCGGCGTTCATGCCTTGCAAAATATCGATTTTGAGGTGGCCCGCGGCGAAGTGATGGCCTTGGTCGGCGATAACGGCGCAGGCAAGTCCACTTTGATGAAGGTTCTGGCCGGGGCCCATATCCCAGATGAGGGACGCTTTTGGCTGGATGGCGACGAGATTTCGATAGATGGCCCGCAGACGGCGGCCCAAAAAGGCATCCAGATCGTCTATCAAGATCTTGCTCTGTGTGAAAATCTTGATGTTGCGGCCAACCTGTCATTGGGACACGAGCCGACAAAAGCGGGCTGGCGTTTTCTGCCCCGCTTTTTACGCCCAATCGACGAGCTTGAAATGGAAATCCGCGCCCAGCAGGCAATTGACCAGCTTGAGGTGCGCACGCTGCGCTCCGTGCGCGCGCTTGTGGGTGGGCTGTCGGGCGGGCAACGTCAGGCAATCGCCATCGCCCGCGCAGTCGGTGCAAAAAGCTCGGTGGTCATGCTTGACGAGCCTACGGCAGCATTGGGCGTGGCGCAGACTCGCCAAGTATTGAACGTGGTTCGGCGCCTGCGCGAGACCAATCATGCCGTCATCTATATCTCGCATAATATGCGCGACATTTTCGAAGTGGCCGACCGTATTTGTGTGCTGCGTCACGGTCAGAATGTGGCGACGTGGCGCACCGCAGAAACGACAACAGACGAAATCGTTGTCGCAATGACGCGCGGTCTCGATCAGGGAGGCAAACATGTCAGATAAAGTGCAGCTTCGCATCGTTGATCGCATGCGGATCATCCGTCAATCACGGTTCGGTTCCTTCGTTCCCGTTCTTCTAGCACTGGCCGTGATTTGGGGCTACTTCGGCCTGGCGATGCCGCTTTGGCAATATTGGACCTCCCCCGATGCCGACAGTGTCAACTTCATCTTTCTAAGCTCTCGCAACATCTACAACCTGTTCATGCAATCCTCTGTCACGGCCACGCTGGCTGTGGGTATCACGGTGGTCTTGTTGTTAGGCGACATTGACCTTTCGGCAGCGGCAACTGCCGGGGTGTGCGCAGCGCTTTTGGGCGTTCTGGCGCTAGTGGGTGTGCCAGGCTGGATTGCATGCTTGATCGTGCTAGGGGTTGGGGCCATGATGGGCGTCGCACAAGGCGTGTTGATTGCTTATATAGGGATCCCGTCTTTCGTAGTCACCCTTGCGGGGCTTTTGGGCTTTCAGGGGCTGATGCAAAAGATCCTGCCCACAGGGAATCTCAATGTCGATAATGACTTTATTCGGGGCTTCGCTCGGATTTTGCTACCCGATACCTTGGGCGTAATGCTGGCCGTTGCACTGGTCGCGGTAATGGCCTTTGCGGTCATGCGACGACAAGCTTTGCGCCGCGCACGAGGCCTTGAAGGCGACAGTGCATTCGTGGCGTGGGGCCAACTGGTTTTTGTCGCGATCTTGGTGTTCTCGACGGTCTTTGTGCTCAATAGTTACCGCTCCGTGCCATTGATGGTTGTGTTGCTCGTCGGGGTCACCGCACTGACCGGCTGGGTCACCACGTCGACACCGTTTGGCCGCTCCATCTTCGCAGTCGGCGGAAACAGCGAAAGCGCGCGGCGGGTCGGCATGAATGTGAAACGCATCCGGGTGGCAGCCTTTGGGATTGTAGGCTTACTGGCCGCGCTTGGGGGCATCTTCGGGGCGTCGCGCTACGGATCAGTGTCCTACACCGCGTTCGCGGGCGGATCGTTGCTTTTGGAGAGCATTGGGGCGGCCGTGATTGGCGGGACATCGCTCTTTGGCGGGCGAGGATCTGTCTGGAATGCGATCCTGGGGGCTCTTGTAATCGGGTCTCTGGGCAATGGCCTTGATCTTTCCGGTGCGAGCGCTGCGGATAAGCTCATGTTCTCAGGCGCAATTCTACTACTTGCGGTCGCGATTGACGCGATTTCGCGCCCCCCTGGATTGAGTGGAAAATAGGACAATGACTATGTCACAAACCACAGAGTCCGAATTGCTCAATGCCCTCCTAAGCGCATTGATCCCCGCAAGTG
>NZ_AUNB01000034.1 GCF_000714545.1 Thioclava indica | reverse complement strand
CCTCCGGTAAACTCGGGGCGGTTCACATCTCGGAGGGGGCTTGGTTGCCGCTTCCTGCCGTTACCCTTTTTCCCTCACGTTACGGTCCAAACAAGCACCGCGCGACATTCACACGAACGCCAGCGACTATATATTGCCGTAGTATTTATGGTTGCCTTTGCAAAATAGTGCCAAATCGCGACAAAAACAGCGAAACCATGCTTCCGATGTTCTCTCGAACAATACAACGACCGGAAATTGAGTGACTTGCTCGACCGACCAGTTGTTAATCGTTGAGAACGGGCCGCGCGAGTTGGTTGATCGCTATCCTCGCGAATAGATGTTGCCGCGTCTGCAAACGCGTGCATTTCTCCTCACAAAAACTTGTTGCAGCGTGATTTTCGTCCAAGAATTGATTTTATCCTTTCAGGTTTGGGCGGGACGTCGCAGACGCCCGTCAATCTGTGATTGTTTGCAGGTTGTTCGTAATCTCTCACGCCTTTTCAACTGCGCTCGACCGTGCGTGATTTGCCCGGTTGGGGAACGAAAAAGGGATACAATTCATGACGATGAAATTAGCAGCCGCCTGCATGGCGGGATGTTTTGCACTCTCCGCTTGTATGGGGAGCGGTGACGGCGCGACGGGCGCGATGACCAAGGCTGAGGCAAATGCCGCTTATGCCGATGCCGCTGCTACCGCGAATCGGATTAATTCGGGAGACCTTCAACTCGCGCAAGATCCCAGCGGCACGGCAACGATGACCGGTGCGATGGCCGTCGATCTCCCAGTCGACCCCGGACACGTTTCGCGAGTTGCTGCGGGTCGATTGTCGATGGATGTCGATTTCGACAATGGCAGCGTTACTGGTAAAGCGACGAATTTCGGCGAATATAATAATGCGGGAGACAAACTCGATAGCGTCTCGGGCGCGCTGGACGTGGCCGGCTCGGTTGCCAATTCGCAAATCAACGCAAATGCAACTGGCACGCTCAAGGACAGCGAAAGCAGCGGAGTTGTGGACACGCAGCTGCAAGGCGGCGTCTATGACGACAATGGCACGCTACTATCTGAGGGCTCCGTGAGCGGCACGATTACTGCCGACGGCAAAACCTCGGATCTCAACGGGGTCTATAACGTTTCGCAGTAAATGCGAGTCTGCCCGCTTGACGGGTGTGCGCCGGGGGGAAGCCCCCGGCGTTTTTTTTGCAAGGAATTTCGATGGCTGTTTTCGTGCGGTTGTTCGTGAATTGTCTTGGCATTGCAATGCTCGTGAGCGCGCAAGCAACATGGGCCGAGCAAAGCCGGAGTATCGCGCAATGGACCGCGATTGGCGCGGATCTCTCGGCCCAAGGTCATGGCGTGCAGGCGGTGGTGGTTCTGGGCAACGTGGTGCATGCCGCGCCCAAGTATTCGCCCGCACGCACCACCCTTGATCGCACGCTTGATGCTTTAGGTCCGGTTGCACGCAGCGATATATTTTTGCGCAGTGCGATCCGACGCGATCCGCAAAACGCGGTGGCGTTCCAGACCGCCCTGCTGCGACTTGACCAGATCCATCCGTGGCGGTTCTCGGCGCAGGTGGGGCTGTTGCCGACCACCAATCTTGGGCATTCAGCTTCGGCAAAGTATTTTGTCACCGATATCGGCGTCTTCGACATCAGTGACGGAGCGCAAAAGAAATCGGGGGTCGGTTTTGCTTTCGGCCTGCACGTCGATCGTTATTTTCATAGCACGCTTGGGAATCGCATTCGGCTCCGTGGTTCGCTTTTTGGAAACTGGTATTCGGTGCGCCGACTGCGCTTTCTGGAACCATTGATGTCGCTGCAATACCAAGCGCTTTCAGGTTCAAATCCCTGGCAAGTCGGATTGCATGCAGGGTATGGGTTTTACGACGACCCGCCAGGCGAAACATCGCAAGATTTCACTCTGGTCGGGACGGATGCGCAAAAGACCTTCAGCCTGTCAAATGATCGGACAATCACCCTTTCCGGCAGTGCGCAATATCGCGACTACAAGGAACAACCGACTTTGACTGGCCCTGATTTTTCGAGCGGGTTGAGCTATGGTAGCAGGCTTTCGCAAAAGGTGTATCTTCGCGCCAATGTGCAGTTGGAGCGGTCCGTGCCGCGTGCAGGCTATCAGCGATTTTCTCGGCTTGAACTGAGCGTCGGAGCTACGCGGAGATTGGGCGATACGCTCACCGGAGGGGTAAGCCTTAGCGGCGGGATGCGCATTTACGACGAGGACTTCCCGTTCTTGAATTATGCACGCCGCGATCACGACGCCGCGCTGACTTTCTCGCTCAAGTTTGACAAGCTCTCCGTGTTTCACAGCGCACCGCAACTCAACTGCACGGCAAGGCGTAACGACTCCAATGTGGCGCTTTATAGCTACCATTCCTTCGATTGCGGACTGCAACTCGTTTCGCGGTTTTAAGCGGCGCTTAGCGCGGCAAAAGACCCAGTCTCAGCGCATTGGCGATAGCTTCGCTAGTGGTGTGCGCCCCGAGTTTCTTGCGCAGATTGCTCGTATGCATATCGACGGTCGATGTCGAGATCGACAAATGATGAGCGATAGCGATGCGCAGCTTGCCAGCAGAAGCGAGACCGAGGACTTCGCTCTCGCGCTTGGTGAGCAATGGACGCGTGCTGTTTCCTAGCGGCTTAAAGTCCGGATCAATGAACAAAATGAAACGGGCGGCATGCTCGGTTAGAGGCAAGATATTGATCTGGAACACTGGGCGGAATCGAGTATGGCGGGGACGAAGCATGACTGGTTTCGGTGCAACTGCTGCTGTCGCCGCCCGAAGCCCAGAGAAGAGGTCCTGATTGCAAGGCACCATCGTTAGGTGAAGGCTTTTGTGTATTGTCTTCCACGGATCGAGTTTCCAGCGGGTGCAAAGAACCGTCCGCACCTTGTCATCAACCGATATGATCTTTCCGTCGTCTTGAACATCGCACACCGCAACATCCGCTTTTGAAATATTGGGTTTGGACCTCAATTGTGGCATCGGTGTTTTAATGTGTGTAGGGACTGTGTGTAGGGACTAAAGTATTGTTTAAAATGTTCATTTTAATAAATTATAGTCAATGCACTTAATGCAGAATTGCTTGTTTTCGCTTGTCACAAAGACGTGATGATCGCCCGGTTTATCCATAAAAATATTTATTAAGGAGCGGGCGCGCATAGATGCGGATATCTGAAAATTAATGTGCGTAAGAACTGTTCGTGAGCCTTCCAAATTCCGCCGTCTGCACATCTGCCGCTAATCTAGACTGCAGCATTTTTACGCTCTTCGCCGGACCTACATGAATAACCGCTGCGACTCGGTGGTAGAGGGCGGAAGTCCGCATTGGGATTCCGTTGGCCCAAAGCTGTATAGACACATGCCTCAGTTCCAGGCCGTGCAAGTAGAAAAAGTTAAGCACAATCTTCTGCCTCTGCTCTAACTTTTACTTTCTCCCCCTCCGCCCATTTCCCGACGGCAACCCCATCAGGAGGCCGTCATGTCCATGCATCACTCTATCGACGCATCCGCTGGTGCGTCGGTATCGTCACCCCGCCCCGTCGTGCTGCGTTTCGCGGAGCTGTATCCCCAGCAGCTGAACCGCTATCGGATGCATGGTGATCGCAAGCAGCAGGAAGACCGACTGGACCATGTCGATCCGAGCCGCACAGTGCTGAACGAGCAGATCCTCGGTTCCCCGAACTGGCACAAAGAGCTGACGCAGGCGGTGCGCCTCGCGAGCCTTGAAAATATCAATCAGGAGGTCGAAGGGCTTCGCGCGGCCAAGCGCCGCAAAGAAGCAGATCGGCGCTTGATTGAGGGGCCGCGCGATCCGTGGCGCAAATCGAAATCCGGCCCTTTGCGTGAGTTCATCATCACCGCAAACCGCGAATGGTTCGTTCCCTCGCAGGACGACACCCGCTTTGTCGGGACAGACGAAGAAAAAGAGGCCGCACGGCAGAAACTGATCGAAGAGCGCGAAGCTCAGTTTCAGGACTTGGCGATTGAATGGCTGCGGTCGCGCTTCGGCGATCAGGTTCTGCACGCGCGCGCTGATCGCGACGAAACGACATTCCACATCCATGGAGTCATTGCCCCTTGGACGGAGAAACACTCGAAACGCAGCGGCACACAGCGCCTTATCCAACCCTCGTCTCATCCGCTCTTGAAGGATTACGAGAAGGCGCAGGACGATATCGGCGCATTTTTCGCCTCATTGGGGCTGACGCGTGGAGAACGCCAGGCCGCAGCGCGTCGCAAGGCGAAAAGGGAAAAGAAGAACGACCCGGCCGTCATCATTCCGCGTCGCAAGAAACATGTCCCAGCGCATATCTGGCGTGCAAATGAGGAAGTCCGCTTGGCGCGCGAAAAGGCCAAGGTCCAGGCCGAGAAGAAGAAGCTCGAAGCAAAACGCGAACACTCGGAACGGTTGCTGCGTGATACCAGACGCCAACAAGAAGCTCTGATCGCGGCAACCGAGCGCGCCGAAGCGCGCGAAACTGTCGCGAACGAAGTGATCGAGATTGCCGAGCACGCGGCGACAGGAAACCTCATTCCGGCCGAAAACGACCGGATGACGGTTTCACCACGCGTTCCTGCGAAGTCGCGGGAGCGCGATCGTTTGGAGCGCTTACTATTAGCACCAGGCAGTTCGGCACGAAAACTACTGATCCATCTGGGCGGTGCCTATCGAGCCTTCCGGCAAGGGGCAGCCCAACAGGCCGAAAAGTCTGTCGCTGCGCTGTTGGCTGCGGTCGAGCAGAAGGAAACAGCCCTCGACCAGCTGCG
The DNA here is from genome assembly GCF_000714545.1 of Thioclava indica. GTDB lineage: Bacteria > Pseudomonadota > Alphaproteobacteria > Rhodobacterales > Rhodobacteraceae > Thioclava > Thioclava indica. The sequence continues at coordinate 23,397 of NZ_AUNB01000034.1, read as the reverse complement.
CGCCAAGATGCTTGCGGCGCTCCCGCCGGGCCTGCGAAAATATTTCATCGCAGACACGCAGATCGAAAAACGGGCGATCGAAATCGCAAATAAGGAGTTGAAAAACAACAATAAAAATAATGATCAGAAAAATCGCTGAGTTGGCTTCCGTGCGGGGTGAGGAGCTCCATTTTGCTTATGAACCCGTCGAAAACATAGGAGCACGACATGACCGTTCAAATTCCTCAATCGCAGCAAGATCGCATCTTTCAGAAGTATCTAAGTCTCCAGAACAAAGTCGCACAGGTGGCTGAAAAAGAGCACAAGGCGCAATTGCGTCGGCGCCGTTATGTCATTGACGCCTTCGGCAAGTGGCTCGACAAGACGCCGCGCGATCAGGTCGAGGCCTTTCTCGAAACGCTCTCTGGTGCGTCCGGTGCCGCTGACAGCAAGCGGATTGCGGATTACCTCGCGCAACTACCTCCCGAACCGGAGGCCCCCACTTCGCCCTCACTTGCGGCACCGCAGACCTCGCCGCGGGAAAAGCCTAAGGAGCGTGCAGCGGATAGCGAGGACATCTGATCGACAATCGCCTCTGCCCCGCGCGGCTGATCGCGCACAATGGATCGTTAAAGCCCCCCAGTGTTCTGGCGGGCTTTCAAAATGTTGCCACCCTTAGAAACAAGGCGCTACGATATGACAATCAACGGCCAAGCAAGGCCCCCAGCGCCATTGACCTTGCGCGCGCGCTCTGGCAGGGGAGAGCCAAGCGAGGACCGATATTATGAACCTGTTTTCCGATATTCGCGCCGCAGTGATTGCGGCACTTGATGTGATGGTTGCCGAAGGCGCGCTGCCCGAGGGGCTGGATTACGCCAATGTCGCGGTGGAGCCGCCGCGCGATCCGCTGCATGGCGATATGGCGAGCAATGCCGCGATGGTTTTGGCCAAGCCCGCCAAATCCAAGCCGCGCGACATTGCCGAATCCTTGGCGGCCAAGCTGATCGCGGATCCCCGTATCATCAGCGCGGATGTGGCTGGTCCCGGGTTCCTCAACCTGCGGCTTGCGCCCACGCTTTGGGCCGATCTGACGCGCGATGTTGTGCAGACGGGCCCCGCATATGGGCGCTCGGATTTGGGGCAGGGCGTTAAGGTCAATGTCGAATATGTCTCGGCCAATCCGACCGGGCCGATGCATGTGGGCCATACGCGCGGCGCGGTGTTTGGCGATGCTTTGGCGAGTCTTCTGGATTTCGCGGGTTATGACGTCACGCGCGAATATTACATCAACGATGGCGGCGCGCAGGTCGATGTGCTGGCGCGTTCCGCCTACGAGCGCTATCGCGAGGCTTGCGGTCTTGAGCCGGAAATCCGCGAGGGGCTGTATCCGGGCGATTACCTGATCCCGGTGGGCGAGGCGATCAAGGCGAAATACGGCCGCGATCTGCTGGATAAGCCCGAAGAGGATTGGCTGGTCGAACTGCGCGGCTTCGCGACCGAGGCGATGATGGAGATGATCCGCGGCGATCTGGCCTCGCTTGGTGTGAAAATGGATGTGTTTTCATCGGAAAAGGCGCTTTATGGCACGGGGCAGATCGAGGCGGCGCTCAAGCGTTTGCAGGATCTCGGCCTGATCTATGAAGGTGTGCTTGAGCCGCCCAAAGGCAAGCTGCCCGAGGATTGGGAGGAGCGCGAGCAAACGCTGTTCCGCTCGACGCAGTTTGGCGATGACGTGGACCGTCCGGTGAAGAAATCGGACGGCTCCTGGACCTATTTCGCCCCCGACATCGCCTATCACTGGACCAAGATTGAGCGCGGCTTTGATCTGCTGATCGACGTGTTCGGAGCCGATCACGGTGGCTATGTGAAGCGGATGAAAGCGGCGGTTGCGGCGCTGTCTGAGGGGCGGGTAACACTGGATATCAAGTTGATCCAGCTTGTAAAACTGTTCAAGAATGGCGAGCCCTTCAAGATGTCCAAACGCGCGGGCACTTTCGTGACGCTGCGCGATGTGGTCGAACAAGCGGGCGCGGATGTGACCCGTTTCCACATGCTCACGCGCAAAAACGATGCGCCGCTCGATTTCGACTTTGCCAAGGTGCTGGAGCAATCCAAGGATAACCCGGTTTTCTATGTGCAATACGCCCATGCGCGGGTCTGTTCGGTGCTGCGCAAGGCGGCTGAGGCGGGCTGGGACATGTCGGATGCGCGTCTCGCCAAGGCCGATCTGCCTACCGACCTGCACGAGGCCGAGCTGTCGCTGGTCAAGAAAATCGCCGAATGGCCGCGTTTGGTCGAGATTGCCGCGCGCGCCAATGAACCCCATCGCGTGGCGTTTTATCTGTATGATCTGGCGTCCGACCTGCACAGCCTGTGGAATCGCGGCCATGACGATGCGTCGCTGCGCTTCCTGCAAGACGGGGATGAGGCCGCATCTTCGGCGAAAATCGCCCTCGCGCGTGCCTGTGCCGTTGTTATTTCCTCAGGTCTTGCTATTCTTGGTGTAACTCCGGCTGAAGAGATGCGCTAACGCACGCCGCCGGGATTGGCAGTAACAGCCGGGTCACCGGCGGCGAGGCGACGAGCATGGCAGCTTACGATGACCGCAATGGCGGGGCCTACGGGTATGGTGCGCAAGCGCCTTATCAAACGCATCCGTCCGATCCCGAAATAGCACCGCGCGCCGGGCGACCGATGTCGCGCTGGGTTAATCTGGCGGGGGCGGCGACCTCGGTCGTGATGATCCTTGGGCTGGTGGTTTGGGGCTATAAGCTGGCGATGCGCGATCTGAACGGCGTGCCGGTGATCCGCGCGATTGACGGGCCTGCCCGCATCGCGCCGCAAGATCCGGGTGGCGAATTGGCGCGTCACACCGGCTTGGCGGTGAATGATGTGGCGGGCACCGGATCGGCTGCGCCTGCGCCCGATCGTGTGGTACTGGCCCCTGCGCCGATCGGACTCAGCGATGAAGATCTCCCGATGGGCGAGATGGCCACGCAGATCGGGGCTGCGAATGCGCCGATGGCTGCACCTGCGGGGCAAGGGGGCGTTGAAACCTCGCCGGAGGATACGCTGATCCAAGCCGCCGTTGCACTGCCCGCCGCGCAAGATACGCCGGCACCTGCGCTTGATATTCCCGTTGAACCTGCCGCAGAAAGCCCCGAAATTCCCGCGCCGCGCCCCGAAGAAATAGCCCTTAAGGAGACGCCCGATGTGATCCCGGCCTCCGTGCCCGGTGTCTCGGTTTCGCCCCGGCCTTTGGCCAAGCCCGAGCACGATAGCCTGCTTGCTGTAGCGCTGGAGCAAGCGGTCACAAAGTCGATGGGCACTCAGTCGAGCGAAAGCAAGGTGACCGATCTTGACCCTGCCTCGCTAAGTGCTGGCACGCGTTTGGCCCAGCTTGGCGCTTTTGACAGCGCGCAAGATGCGAAAACGGCGTGGGATAGCGCGGTGCAACGCTTTGGCGCGCTGATGGAAGGCAAACAGCGGGTGATCCAGAAGGCCTCCTCCGGCGGGCGCGATTTCTATCGTTTGCGCGTCGTGGGCTTTAGTGATGTGACCGAGGCCCGCCAGTTCTGCGTGGCGCTTCAGGCCGAGGGGCAAAACTGCATTCCCACGGTCGTGCGCTGATGGGTGCGGCGGCAATTTTCGGCTGTGAAGGCGTCGATCTGTCCCCGCGCGAGCGTGATTTCTTTCGCGAATCCGATCCTTGGGGCTTTATCCTGTTCGGGCGCAATATCGAAGACCCTCAACAGGTTACAAGACTTACCTCATCCTTGCGTGATGCCGTGGGGCGCGATGCCCCCATTTTGATCGATCAAGAAGGTGGCCGGGTGCAACGTCTGCGCGCGCCGCATTGGCGCGAATGGGCCGCACCGCTTGATCAGGCCGCTTTGGCGGGGGAGAACGCGGCGCGCAGTTTCTGGCTGCGTGCGCGGATCATGGCGGATGAGCTGCGCTCGGTCGGCATCGATGTGAACTGCGCGCCGACCTGCGATCTGGCCTCGTGGATCACCCATCCGTTTTTGCGCAACCGCTGTCTGGGCAGCTCGGTCGATCAGGTCGTTGCCAATGCGCGCGCCACGGCGGACGGGTTGCTGGCGGGCGGGGTGCTGCCGGTAATCAAACACATCCCCGGCCATGGCCGCGCCGTCGCTGACAGTCACAAGAACCTGCCCGAGGTGGGGGCCGATCTTAACGATCTGCGCCACACCGATTTCGCGCCGTTTGCTGCGTTGGCCGATCTGCCGATGGGCATGACCGCGCATATCCGGTTCAGCGCGCTCGATAGTGCCCCTGCGACGCAAAGCGCGCGGATGATCGGGCTGATCCGCGATGAGATCGGCTTTGACGGGCTGCTGATGAGCGATGATATCGGGATGGAGGCGCTGAGCGGCGGGCCGGGTACGCGCACCCGCGCGGCGCTCGCTGCGGGCTGTGATCTGGTGCTGCATTGCAATGGCGAGATGGGCGCGATGGAAGAGGTCGCGCTGGCAGCCCCTGCGCTGAGCGCACAGGCGCAACGCCGCGCCGAGGCGGCTTTGGATCGTCGCCTGCCACCGGACGCTGTTGACATAGCGGCTCTTGATGCTGAGTTTGAAGCATTGATGAGCGGCGGTGGGCATGGCTGAACCCGAGAACCTGTTTCAAATGCAGAGCGTGGCGGACCGGCTTCAGGCCGAGGCGCTGATCGTGGATGTCGACGGCTTTGAAGGCCCGCTTGATCTGCTGCTCAACCTCTCGCGCACGCAAAAGGTCGATTTGCGCAAGATTTCGGTGCTGCAACTGGCCGAGCAATATCTGAAATTTGTGGATCAGGCCAAGGCGTTACGCATCGAACTTGCGGCAGATTATCTGGTGATGGCAGCGTGGCTGGCGTTTCTGAAATCGCGCCTGTTACTGCCGCCAGATCCAACGGCAGACGGGCCGAGCGCTGAAGAAATGGCCGCGCATCTGGCCTTTCAGTTGGAACGCCTGCAAGCAATGCGGGAAGCTGCCGCGCAACTGATGGCGCGCGATCGGCTGGGGCGCGATACCTTCGCGCGCGGCGTCAGCGAAGAGGTCGCGCGGCTGCGCAAGGTGACCTACACCGCCTCGCTGATGGAGCTGATGCAGGCCTATGCGCGGATCAGAACCCGCGACGAATTCCGCCCTTATGCCTTTGATCGCACAAATGTTTTCACGATGGAGGAGGCGCTGGAGAGGATCCGCGGGCTGATCGGGTTTGCGGGCGATTGGTCCGATCTCACAGGCTTTCTGCCCGATGGCTGGGGGACTGATCCGAAACGGCGCCGTTCGGCGACAGCGGCGACCTTTGCGGCCTCGCTTGAAATGGCAAAGCAAGGCCAGATCGAAATCCGGCAATCGGATACGTTTCAACCTATTTCGATCCGGAAAAAAACATGAGCAACACCTCACAAGATACCGAAGAGAAAGACAAATCGCTTTTCGCCGCCCCGCCGATGGGAGAGCAGGAACGCATGGTAGAGGCGGTGCTGTTTGCCAGCGCCGAGCCCGTGCGCATCAAGGAACTGGAAGAGCGCATGCCCCATGGCTGCGACCCTGCCGAGGCGCTGGTGCATCTGCGCAAACGCTATGAGGGGCGCGGGGTGCGCGTGCTGAAGGTGGGCGATGCCTGGGCCATTCGCACCGCGCCCGATCTGGCGTTTTTGATGCAGAAAGAAACGGTGGAGGAGCGCAAACTCAGCCGCGCCGCTATCGAAACGCTTGCGATCATCGCCTATCACCAACCCGTCACCCGCGCGGAAATTGAGGAAATTCGTGGTGTGGCGGTCTCTCGCGGCACGATTGACCAATTGCTAGAGATGGAATGGATCCGGTTCGGCCGTCGTCGCATGACGCCGGGCCGCCCCGTGACATTCGTGGTTACACAAGGGTTTCTCGATCATTTCAGTCTGGAAAGCGCGCGCGATCTGCCCGGCCTCAAAGACCTGCGCGCGGCAGGTTTACTGGACAGCCGCCCGCTTCCGGGTACATCATCAGAGGACGAAGACGAGGACGGGCCGCAAACTGGTCAGTCCGAACTTTTTGAGGATTAAAAAGGACTTATCCGATGAACCTCAACCAGATTATCAATATGATCATCCGCATGTTCCTGCGTCGCGGGATCAATTGGGGGATCAACAAGGGCATGAAAATGGCCTCGAACCGGGGCAAAGAGCCGCAATCGAGCGCGCCCGAAGACCCCGCACAGGCCCAACAAGCGCGCGAGGCGGCGAAACGTGCGCGTCAAGCTGCGCGCCTCACCCGTCGCTTGTAAGGCGCTGAAGTATCAGCGTTTAACGCCCCTGACGGCGCGCCATAAAGGCGAGGCGTTCGAACAGATGCACATCCTGCTCGTTCTTGAGCAGCGCGCCGTGCAGCTTGGGCAACAGGTTGCTGCCTTCGCGTTTCAGGTCTTCGGGATCAAGGTCCTCGGCGAGCAAAAGTTTAAGCCAATCAAGAACTTCCGACGTGGAAGGCTTTTTCTTTAGCCCCGGCGTTTCGCGGATTTCGTAAAACTGCGTCAGGGCCTCGGCCAATAGCCGTTCCTTGATGTCGGGAAAATGCACGGCCACGATCTGGCGCATCACGTCGGGTTCAGGGAAACGGATGTAGTGAAAGAAACAGCGGCGCAGAAACGCGTCGGGCAGTTCTTTTTCATTGTTCGAGGTGATGATGACCACAGGGCGATGGGCGGCGCGGATCGTCTCGCCGGTTTCGTAGACGTGAAACTCCATCTTATCAAGCTCTTGCAACAGGTCGTTTGGGAACTCGATATCGGCTTTGTCCACTTCGTCGATCAGCAGCACGACACGGCGATCCGCCTCAAACGCTTGCCATAGCTTGCCGCGGCGAATGTAGTTCTTGACGTCATTGACGCGCGCATCGCCAAGCTGGCTATCGCGCAACCGGCTGACCGCGTCATATTCATACAGCCCCTGCTGCGCCTTGGTGGTGGATTTGACATTCCACTCGATCATTTCCATGCCCAGACTGGCGGCGACTTGACGCGCCAGCTCGGTCTTGCCGGTGCCGGGTTCGCCCTTAACCAAAAGCGGGCGTTGCAGCGCCACGGCGGCATTCACCGCAATGCTAAGATCGGGCGGGGCGACATAGGACTCGGTCGATTTGAATTGCACTTGGATCGGCCTTTGCATCAAGGGAGGTGCGCAAGGATGTTGCGCAATTTGGCTGCAAACTAGCCCTGCCCAATTCCTGCCGCAAGTGCAGCGTAAGATTTGAAGACGAAAGCGCACAATGGAGTGAATGGAGGCGTGACAAGCCAATCTTCATAGGGTATTGGAGCGCCCGAGGAGTGGTGGCACATGGCAAATTTTGATCAAAGTGGCACACCCGGCACGCAAAAGAGGGCCGAGATGAAAGTAGAGACCTTCCTACCGGATGGTTACCGTCCGGCCGAAGACGAACCTTTTATGAACGACAAGCAACTGGAATATTTCCGCTGCAAGTTGCTGGAATGGAAAGCCGAGTTGCTGGAGCTTTCCGCCGAGACGCTTGAGGGTTTGGCAGAATCGGCGCGTAATGTGCCCGACATCGCCGATCGCGCCAGTGAAGAGACGGATCGCGCGCTGGAGCTGCGCACCCGCGATCGTCAACGCAAGCTGGTCAGCAAGATCGACGCTGCGTTGCGCCGCATCGAGAATGGCGAATTCGGCTATTGTGAAAAAACCGGGGAGCCGATCTCGCTGAAACGTCTGGATGCGCGCCCGATCGCGACGATGACGCTTGAGGCGCAAGAAAAGCATGAGCGGCGCGAGCGGGTTCATCGCAACGACTGAACCGGTATTTCGCGTCATATTTTGACGTTGCGCAAAGACATTTTCTCACCGGTGCCATAAGGTGCCGGTGATTGCTTTTTGAAGGGTTGGACAGTGCTGATCGGTCGCAAGGTAACAGTGTTGGGTGGCGGCGTGGCCGGGTTGGCTGTGGCGCGCGCCTTGGCGTTGAGTGGGGCCGAGGTTGAGGTGCTTGAACAGGCCGATGCGATCCGCGAAGTCGGTGCAGGTTTGCAGATTTCGCCCAATGGCGCGCGGGTTTTGCGCGCCTTGGGACTGGATGCTGCGCTGGACGGGGCAGGGCCCAAGGCCGAAGCGGTGCAACTGATTGATGGCGAGACGGGCGGGCAGGTGGCGCGCCTTGATCTGGGGCAGCTGCGCCCCGGTGCCGGGTATCACTTTGTTCACCGGGCGCGCCTGATCGAGATGCTGGCGCAGGGCGCACGCGATGCAGGCGTGCAGATTCGTCTGCTCCATCAGATCGAAAGCGTTGATCTCAGCGGTGAGCGCCCCCGCTTGATCAATGCGCAGGGGGCCTCGCAAGAGACCGATCTGCTGATCGGGGCTGACGGTTTGCACTCCAAGGTGCGCATGGCGTTGAACGGGCGGGTTGCGCCGTTTTTCACCCATCAGGTCGCGTGGCGCGCGCTGATCCCCTGTGAGCCAGACGCACCCAATGTGGCGCAGGTCTTCATGGGAGCCGGGCGTCATCTGGTCAGCTATCCGCTGGGCGGGGGCTTGCGCAATATCGTGGCCGTCGAAGAGCGTCATTCCTGGGTCGAGGAAAGCTGGGCGCTCGAAGATGATCCGATGAATCTGCGCGTGGCGTTTGAGGATTTCTGCCCCACGGTCAAAGGCTGGCTTGCGCAGGTTGAGAAGGTCAATTTGTGGGGGTTGTTCCGCCATCCGGTGGCCGAGCACTGGTATGGCAATCACACCGCGATTCTGGGCGATGCCGCGCATCCGACCCTGCCGTTTCTCGCGCAAGGCGCGGTGATGGCGCTGGAGGATGCGTGGGTCTTGGCACAGTCCTTGGCCAGCCATGACAGCGACGAGGCCGCCTTTGCCGCCTATCAAGCGGCGCGCCATGATCGCTGCGCGCGCATCGTCAATGCCGCGACCAAGAACGCGCGCAATTACCACCTGTCAGGGGTGCAGCGTGCGGTCGGGCATTTGGCAATGCGGGCGGCGTCACGCTTTGCGCCAGAGAAGCTGGTGGGCAAGTTTGACTGGATCTACGAGCATGACGTGACCGACGAGCGCGACGTCACCCCATCATGAACTGCTTGGCCAGTTTCAGGCCCTGACCCTGATAGTTTGACGCAATCCCCGTGCCGTAAAGCTGCGCGGGTTCCTGCGCCATACGTTCATAGACAAGCCGCCCGACGACCTGCCCGTGTTCCAGCGCAAAGGGGGCCTCGTGACAGCGCACTTCCAGCACCCCACGCGAGCCATGACCGCCTGCCAGACCATGCCCGAAGCCGGGGTCGAAAAAGCCCGCGTAATGCACCCGGAACTCGCCCACCATCGCCAGATAGGGGGCCATTTCGGCGGCGTGATCGGGCGGGATCGTGACAGCCTCGCGCGAGACCAGAATATAGAACGCGCCGGGGTCCAGGATGATGCGGCCCTCGCGCGTGCGCACCTCTTCCCAGAACTCGGGGGCGTGGTAATGAGCGATGCGATCAAGGTCGATTACGCCGGTATGGGGCTTGGCGCGATAGCCCACCAGATCACCCTCACGCGCGCGCAGATCGACCGAAAACCCCAACCCGTGATCAATCACCGCCTCGCCATCCACCAGCGGTTCCTGTTGATGCAGGATCTTCAGCTCGGCATCGCTGAGCGTGGCTTGGCCTGCGCGAAACCGGATCTGGTTAAGCCGCATTCCGGGGCGCACCAACACGCTGAACGAGCGCGGGCAAATCTCGGCGTAAAGCGGGCCTTGATAGCCCTCGGGGATGCGGTCGAACTCGACCCCCTCATCGGTGATCAGACGCGTCAGCAGATCAAGCCTGCCGGTCGAGCTTTTGGCATTGGCGACGGCGGTGATTCCCTCGGGCAACGCAAGGCTTTCCATCAAAGGCACCAGATAGACGCAGCCCTTTTCAAGCACCGCGCCGCCGCTCAGATCCATCCGATGCATCTCGAACTCGGGCAGGCGAGAGGCGACGCGCGCCCCTTTGCCCGCCAGAAACGAGGCCCGTACGCGATAGGCCACAGTGCCAAGGCGCAAGTCAATGCTGGCGGGCTGGATCTGTTCGGGCGTAATCGCGGGGTCTGCAGAAATCTCGCCGCGTGCGATCATCTCGCGCAGCATCGTGTCGGGTAAAACGCCGATCGTCATCACAGGCCTCCTCGCGATACACAAATGCCCACCCCCGCGAAGGGATGGGCATTTGTCGAATTGGTCGGGCTGGCGAGATTCGAACTCACGACCTTCCGTCCCCCAGACGGACGCGCTAACCAGGCTGCGCCACAGCCCGACGAGGGGCATATAGAGGCAACAGGGCGGGCTGTGCAAGCCGTTATGGCAAGAAAATTTTCGCCTGCGTAAAATCCCATGCGCGAGCCCTTTATGCGCGTGTCTCGGTCGCGCCCTCTGGCGAGGTCTGAAGCCGCATACGTAGGGCCTTGGCGCGCAGGGCCAGCATCCGCAAATCGCGCATATCAGCATCGCTCAAACGGGATTTATCAACCCGCGCAAGCCGGTCGCGCAGCTCAAAACGTGTCACGCTCATCGCCACGGCGCGCGCATCGAACTGCGCGTCTTGCGCAGGGGCCGGATCGGGCGTCGAATCAGGGGCTGGTGTGGCTTCGGGCAGCACGGGGTTGGCGCGCTCGCTTGCCGGCTTGATCTGCAGGCTGTGAACCTGACGCTCTGGCTCCGGCTCGGGCTCGACATCCAGCGCCATCGGGGCCTCTTCGCCGCCGGTATCAAACAGCGAGGGCTGCACATCGCTTGCCTCTGCGGGCGCAGTCGGAGCCGCCGAGGGAAACGGTGTGATCGACGCGCTTGGGGGCGGGGCCGGTTCGGGCTGTGCCTCGGGCTCGGGCTGTGCTTCGGGGGCCTCGGGTTCGGGTTGTGCTTCTGGGGCCTCGGTCTTTGACGCGGTGTCGTAAAACGCGCTGACATGGGACACGCCCTCAGAGCGCAACAATTGTTGCACGCTGCGAATCGTCATCCCGTCATCATGCAGCAAGTGGCGAATCCCGCCCAGCAACGCGATGTCGCCGGGGCGATAATAGCGCCGCCCGCCGGCACGTTTGACCGGTTTGACCTGTGTGAACTTGCTTTCCCAAAACCGCAACACATGGGTCGGCGTGTCTAGCAGGTCCGACACTTCGGAAATGGTTTTGAACGCATCAGCGGATTTGCCCATCGGCGCGCCCGCTATTTCGCGTTGCCAGACGCCACCCGGTCTTTCATCAGATGCGAGGGGCGGAAGGACAGAACGCGGCGGGGGCTGATCGGAACCTCTTCGCCGGTTTTGGGATTGCGCCCCATCCGCGGGGCCTTGTCGCGCACCGAAAACGTACCAAACGAGCTGATCTTGACCGCTTCGCCACGCACCAGAGCATCGGACATATATTGCAGCACGCTTTCAACAAGCTGCGCGGATTCATTGCGTGATAAACCGACCTCGCGGAACACCGCTTCGCTGAGATCCATACGCGTCAGTGTCTTGGACATGTCATTCCCCTGGGTCAACGGTTTCGTCCACAGTGACCGAGAGCAATTCCCGAGTCAATATCAAGGGCTTGTGGTGTGCTGTTGATGCGCGCAGCTTTGCCGATGCGCGCGCCTACCAGCGCAGCACGACCGATCCCCAAGCCAAACCGCCGCCGATTGCCTCGGTGACGATTACCTGACCTTCGCGGATTTGCCCGCGCTGCTTGCCCACCGACAGCGCCAGCGGGATCGAGGCCGCCGAGGTATTGCCGTGATCGGCCACAGTGGTCACGACATGATCCATGTCCAGACCCATCTTCTCGGTTGTCGCTTTGATGATGCGCAGATTGGCCTGATGGGGCACGATCCAGTCAACATCCTGCGCGCCCAATCCCGCCTTTTCCAAAGCCGCTTCAGCAGTTTGCGCCAGTTTCACAACGGCATGGCGAAACACCTGATTGCCCTGCATACGCAGGAATCCCGCCTGACCGGTGCTTGAGACACCGCCATCGACGTAAAGCAACTCGCGATAGCGCCCGTCGGAATGCAGATCGGACGACAGGATGCCGCGATCTTCCTTGCTGCCGGTGCCTTGCGCCGCCTCAAGGATCAGCGCACCCGCGCCATCGCCAAACAACACACAGGTGCTGCGATCTTCCCAATCCATGATGCGCGAAAACGTCTCGGCACCGATGACCAGCACACGCTCAGCCTGACCCGACAGGATCAACCCGTTGGCATTGGTCAGCGCAAAGATGAAGCCCGCGCAAACCGCTTGCACGTCATAGGCAAAGCCCGTGGTGGACCCAAGCCCGGCCTGCACCATCGTCGCCACGGCGGGAAAGGTGAAATCGGGGGTCGAGGTCGCCACGATGATCGCATCAATCTGATCGACCTTCATTCCCGCATCATCCAGCGCAGCTTGCGCGGCCTTGATGGCAAGCTGCGAGGTGGTCTCGCCCTCGGCTGCGAAATGACGCCGCTCAATGCCGGTGCGCGATCGAATCCACTCATCCGTCGTCTCGAGCGTGGCCTCAAACTCGGCGTTCTCGACCACGCGTTCGGGCAGGTAATGGCCCACACCGCGCACTACGGATCTGATCGTCATTGGCTGGTCTCGCTTTCTGCAGATGCTGGCGCATCTTGTATCGCACCATCTTGACCCTCAGGCAGCGCCAAAGCAACCCGAGCCGCCAGTTTCGCGCCAAAACCAGATTGCGCCAGACGCGCGGCCAGCGAAATCGCGGCCGCAAAGCCGGTGGCATCGGCAGAGCCGTGCGATTTCACCACCGTGCCGTTGAGACCCAGAAACACGCCGCCATTGGCACGGCGCGGATCGACCTTGGCGCGCAGCCGTTTGAGCGCGCCCATCGCCAGCAATGCGCCCAGCTTGGCCAGCAGCGACGAAGTCAGCGCCTCGCGCAGCAGTTCAGAGACGAATTTCGCCGTGCCTTCGCCGGTTTTCAGCGCGATATTGCCGGTAAACCCGTCGGTCACAATCACGTCAGCGCGGTCGGCGGGCAGGTGGTTGCCCTCGACAAAGCCGACGAATTCGAAACCGCCCGCCTCTTGCGCCCGCGTCATCATTTCAAAGGCTTCTTTCAGCTCGGCGCGACCCTTATGTTCCTCGGTGCCAACATTGAGCAGCCCGACACGCGGACGCGTCAACCCCAGCGCGTTGCGCGCATAAGAGGTGCCCATCAGCGCGTAGGTCAGCAGATCGGGCGCATCCGCCTTCACATCTGCCCCCATATCCAGCATCACATTCCACCCGGCAGGCGAACGTGAGGGCCAGAACGAGGCGATAGCGGGGCGGTTCACGCCCTTGAGCTTGCGCAGCCGGATCATCGAGATCGCCATCAGCGCGCCGGTATTACCGCACGACACCGCGACGTCGGCCTCATGGTCGCGCACCGATTCAATGGCCGACCACATCGACGTGTCCTTACCCGAACGCATTACCTGCGCGGGCTTGTCCTCCATCGTGACGGCGCGATCTGCGTGGCGCAGGTCAACGCAATCGCCCAAGCTCAGCTTGGCGATCAACGGGCTCAGCACGCCCTCGGGCCCATGCACGATAAAGCGCAGGGCAGGGGTTTCGCGCGCAGCAATCGCTACGCCCCCCAAGGTCGCTTCGGGACCAAGATCGCCCCCCATCGCGTCGATGGAAATGACAACAGCGCCAGCTTCTGCTGGCGCCTTGCCACGAGGGCTGGCCTGCGTTTGCGCGGCCGGATCGCTGGGCCCCGTCTGCTGCTGGTCTTGCGCGTTTGGCATGACGTGTGCGGCGCGGGTCAAACGGTCTTACGCCGCGTCGTCGTCGAGATCGACCTCTTCGGTCATCGCAACGATCTCACGATCATCGTAATGGCCGCAGGACGCGCAGACGTGATGGGGACGCTTCAACTCACCGCAATTGGGGCATTCTGCCGGATTTGCAGCGACGAGAGAGTCGTGTGCGCGACGCATGTTGCGACGGGAGCGCGTGACTCGGTTCTGAGGGACAGCCATGTCTCAACCTCGGATTATTGGGGCGGATAGGCCCGTGTGAGCGGCATTACTGCCTTGATTTTCCAGCGGTTTCGTGATCGGCGCGCAGGTCGCTCCGGATCCGAAATCAAACTTCGAACGAGGCCGGGAACATACTCGGATTCTGCTTGCGCGCAAGCCCCTTTCTTGGGCTTTTTTTACAGCGTTTCGCGCGTGCCCGGATCGGGGTTATTTCTCGTCCTCGTCGCGGCTTTGCAGCAAACTGCGCAGATTGGCAAACGGTTTCATCTGTTCTTCATCCAACGGCTCGGCGCCCGGCTCGGTGACGCGCGCATCCCCAAGCTCTGCACCCGGCGCGCGCGGGTATTGCGGCAGGGACAGCTCCAGCACTTCAAGCGCGACACCCGCCAGATCAACCGCACTGGGCAGCGGCTCGGCGGTGTCATCCTCGGGCATCTCGGCCTCTTCGTCGGTGGGCATTTCCATATGCGCCAGATAGCGCCGACTCACCGCTTCACTGATTTCGGTGGTCACAGGGGCCAGCGTTATCACGCATTCCTGAACGACCGTCGCGGTGAAAGTGGCGACCAGCTCCCAGTCGCTGCGACCGTTGGGGCGCAACTCACCTTTCAGGCGCAAAGCGTCAACGCCCGAAATGTCGGCCCATTGCGCAATCGCCGCACGGGTCGGGGCGTCGGGGCTAAGATCAAAGCGCGTGGGTTTGCGCGCAGGCAGTTCAGCCAGACGCATCGCGTGAGACCAGACTGCCTCGGGGGATTGTGGCTCGGATTGTGTCATCGTCGCACCTTTCTTTGGCATCGGAACGGCAGCAGGGGCGGTTGAGCGCTTGAGAGCGGCGCGGTCATGCTGTAAGCGTCGATAAAAGCCCGAAGACGCAGAGGCAAGAGGGCGTGCAGGTTGGGATGGTTCGATGACGCGGAAGATAGCGCTATTTGTAGTCTTGGGTGTGACCCTTTTGATGGGGGCGTGCTCGCCTATCTATCGCAATCACGGCTATGTGCCGCTTGAGGAAAACCTCGCCCAGATCACGGTTGGCAAAAGCACCCGTCAGGATGTTGCCGATGCCATCGGTCGCCCGACTTCGACAGGCTTGCTGGAAGGGTCGGGCTGGTACTATGTCGGCTCGCGCTGGAAAACCGTGACGTGGCATGCCCCGAAAGAGATCAAGCGTGAAGTCGTGGCGATCTCGTTTAACGACAAAGGCGTAGTCAGCAATGTCGAGCGCTTCGGCCTGGCCCAGGGTGAGGTCGTGCCCCTCTCGCGCCGCGTCACCGAAAGCAACGTCAAGGGAATCGGCTTTATCCGCCAGTTGCTTGGCTCGATCGGTCGCGTAAATGCGGGCCAGATTCTAGGGGACAACTAACGCCGCTTTGCACCCGCCCTCCCTTGGGCTAGGCTATGGCCGAAGATCAAGGGGACGCGGGGACGGCGGATTTGGATCTCTCCTTTTCCAAAGGGACGTTAAACGTGCGTCGGGCGCAAACCGCGCCTGACTTGGCCGCGTTGCAGGCCCTGCGCGCGCAGGTATTTCGCGCCGGCCACCCCGATCACGACGCTTTTGATGCGCAAGCCTGTCATGTCATCATCGAGGACGCCTCGGGTCTGCTTTTGGCCGGGTTTCGGCTGCTGCTGATCGAGGACGCCGCTGCGCTGCATGCCTGTTACAGCGCGCAAAGCTATGATCTGGCGCCGCTGGCGCAGCTTGATATGGCGATGCTGGAACTGGGCCGCTTTTGCGTGCGCCCCGGTTTGCGTGATCCCGATGTGCTGCGTCTGGCATGGGCTGCGATCACGCGGTTTGGCGAGGCGCGCGGCGTCGGGCTGCTGTTTGGCTGCACCTCGTTTGAGGGCGCGGATTGGCGCGCGCATCAAGGGGCGTTTGCCCATCTCGCGCGCCACGCCGTCGGCCCTGCATTGCTGCGCCCACGTCCCAAAGCACGCGAACATGTCGCGCTGGACGCAAGCACGTCGAACGACAGCGCCACTACGCTGCCGCCATTGCTGCGCTCGTATCTGGGGATGGGGGGGTGGACCTCGGATCATGCGGTGATCGACCGCGATCTCGACACTTGCCATGTGTTCACAGCACTTGACCCCGCAAAAATCCCCGCACCTCGTCTGAAAGCGCTGCGCAACCTTTGTGCCTAAGCGCCGCGCCCCATTGACCTTTGACGCGCGCCCCCTTAGCTGGCGCTCATGGCACGCGCACCCCTTCTTCAACTCTCCGACATCTCGCTGACATTCGGCGGCAATCCAGTCTTTGACGGGCTCTCGATGATTGTGCAGCCGGGCGACAGGGTCGCACTGGTCGGGCGCAACGGCTCGGGCAAATCGACCTTGATGAAGGTGATGGCAGGGCTGGTGCAGCCTGATAGCGGCACCCGCGTTGTGCCGCCCGGCGTGTCGGTCGGCTATATGGAGCAAGAACCCGACCTGTCCGGCTTTGAGACTTTGGGCGAATTTGCGGCCTCGGGCCTTGATCCGGCCGAATCCTATAAGGTCGAGATGGCCGCCGAAGGTCTGAAATTCCTGCCCGAAACGCCGGTTGCCACCGCATCGGGCGGGGAACGCCGCCGCGCCGCTTTGGCGAAACTGCTGGCCGAGTCGCCGGAATTGATGCTGCTTGATGAGCCCACCAACCACCTTGATATTGAGGCGATCGGCTGGCTGGAACAGCAGCTGCGCGAAACCCGGCGTGCCTTTGTGCTGATCAGCCACGACCGCGCTTTTTTGCGCGCGCTCAGCCGCGCCACGCTGTGGATCGACCGCGGTCAGGTCAAGCGCAACGAGCAGGGATTCGAGGCGTTTGAGGATTGGCGCGAAAAGACATGGGCCGAGGAAGACGACGCCCGCCACAAGCTTAACCGCAAGATCAAGGCCGAGGCGAAATGGGCTGTCGAGGGCATCTCGGCGCGGCGCAAACGCAATCAGGGCCGGGTGCGCGCGCTGCAAGAGCTGCGCGCCGAACGCGCCAGCCAGATCAAGCGCCAGGGCGTGGCGGCGATGGAATTCGACGCAGGCCCGCAATCGGGCAAGCGCGTGATCGAGGCCACGGGCCTGTGCAAATCCTTTGGCGACAAACAGATCGTAGCCGATTTCGATTTGCGCGTGTTGCGCGGCGACCGTGTGGCCTTTGTCGGCCCCAATGGCGTGGGCAAAACCACCTTGCTGAAAATGCTGACCGGCGAAATAGCCCCCGATTCCGGCACCGTGAAACTGGGCACCAATCTGGATGTGGCGGTGTTTGATCAGGCGCGCGCCACGCTTAACCCTGAACAGACGCTGTGGGACGGGCTGGTGAACGATCCTGATATGGCGGTAAAGGGCAATTCCGATCAGGTGATGGTGCGCGGCACGCCCAAGCATGTCGTGGCCTATCTCAAGGACTTCCTGTTTGACGAACAACAAGCGCGCAGCCCCATTCGCGCGCTGTCGGGGGGCGAGCGCGCGCGGCTACTGCTGGCGCGGATCATGGCGCGCCCCTCCAACCTGCTGATTCTCGATGAGCCGACCAACGATCTGGATGTCGAAACGCTCGATCTGTTGCAGGATCTGCTGGGCGAGTATGACGGCACCGTGCTGCTGGTCAGCCACGACCGCGATTTCATCGACCGCGTGGCAAGCACCACGATTGTCATGGAAGGCGATGGCCGCGCGACCGTTTATGCCGGCGGCTGGAGCGATTATCAGACGCAGAAATCCCTGACCGCCGCCGCGTCGGCGCCCGAAAACAAACCCAGTGCCGCCGCAAAACCCGCGCCTGCTGCGCCCAAGCCTGCGAAATCGGCCGCGCTCAGCTTTACCGAACGCCACCGCCTTGACGCGCTGCCTGCTGAAATCGAACGCATCGAGGCCGAGATCGCCAAGCTCGAGGTCTTCCTCGCCCAGCCCGATCTGTTCACCAAAGAGCCCGCCAAGTTCAAAAAGGGCACCGAGGCGCTGGTGGAACGCCAAAAGGCCCTCGCCGCCGCCGAAGAAGACTGGATGACGCTTGAGGAAAAAGCGCAAAACGCCTGATTACACCGCCTGATTGCGCTCGCGTCCGGCTTTCATCTAGCTATAAATACTCCGGGGGGCTGGCGTAGCCAGCGGGGCAGCGCCCCTTACGACGCAGCCATCGGGGGCAAACATGAGCAGCAAAACCGGCCCGCTCGCGGGATTGCGGATTGTAGAAATTTCGGGCCTCGGGCCGACACCTTTCGCCGCGATGTGTCTGGCCGATATGGGCGCGGATGTGATCCGCATTGCGCGCCCCGGTTCTAGCGGGGCCGACTCGCATGTGTTGGGTCTTGCGGTCGATATTCTGGATCGTGGCCGTGATGTCATTGAACTTGATCTGAAATCCGATGCGGGCCGCGACACCGCGCGCGCCTTGATCGGGCGCGCCGATGCGCTGATCGAAGGGATGCGCCCGGGCGTGATGGAGCGTCTCGGGCTTGGCCCGCAAGACTTCCCCGATCACCCCGCGTTGGTTTACGGGCGCATGACCGGCTGGGGGCAGACCGGCCCGCTGGCGCACACGGCCGGCCATGACATCACCTATCTCGCACTCAGCGGCGCATTGCATGCGATTGGCCCAGACGAGTCCCCCGCGATTCCGCTCAACCTGCTGGGAGATTTCGGCGGTGGCGGGATGTATCTGGCCTTTGGCATGCTCGCGGCCTTGCATCATGCGCGCGCCAGCGGTCAGGGGCAGGTCGTGGATTGCGCGATTACCGATGGGGTGGCGCATCTGATGGCGATGATCACGGGCATGGCGGGGCAGGGCGCGTGGGCCGATCAACGCCAGGCCAATCTGCTGGACGGGGCGGCACCGTTTTACACGACATATCCCTGTGCCTGCGGCGGGCATTTCGCGGTCGGCGCGATTGAGCCGCAATTCTGGGGCCAGCTATTGCGAGGGCTTGAGTTTAGCGCAAATGACCTGCCAGACCGCGACGACCGCGCAAACTGGCCAGAACTGCGCGCGACCCTCGCCGCCCGCTTCGCCAGCCGCACGCGCGCCGCTTGGGAACAGGTCTTTGCACACACGGATAGTTGCGCCGCCCCCGTTCTGACGCTGGCCGAGGCCCGCGCCCATCCCCAAAATGCCGAACGCGGCGCTTATCTGATGCAAAACGGCCTGGCCCAGCCCGCACCCGCACCGCGTCTGTCGGCCTCTCCGGGGCAGGCGGGCGGCGCGCCGCAGCTTATAACGCCGGATCAGGCGTTTTCGCGCTGGCAGGGTTGAGAAAACCCCGCAATTTCCCTTGACACCCGAAGGGCTATACCTGATATGGGCACGACCCGGCGGGAAGGTTTCTTTCCGCCGGGACTCGTTTTTGCAACTCGTTCCCGAAGGAACGCGCAGTTCGACGGCGGGCCACCTGGCCCACGAAACCCCTCAGACGGGTGCCACAGGGCGCGGATGAATGAAAAGGAAAGACCCATGTTTGCGGTCCTCAAGACCGGTGGTAAGCAGTACAAAGTTCAGGCGGGCGATCTGCTCCGCGTGGAACTGCTCGCAGCCGAAGCTGGCGATAAAGTCCAGTTCAACGAGATTCTGATGGTCGGCGGCGACAAGCCCCAGCTTGGCACTCCGCTTGTGGCGGGTGCTGCGGTGCAGGCCGAAGTCATCGACAATATCAAGGCCGACAAGGTCATCACCTTTCACAAGCGCCGCCGGAAGCACTCCTCGCAGCGTACCCGTGGCCACCGTCAGCAACTGACTCTGCTGCGTGTGACCGACGTTCTCGCCACCGGCGCGGATAAATCGGGCGTGAAAGAGGCCGTGGGCACCGCGATCGCACGTCGCGCCGCACATGGCACCAAAGGTGAGGCCGCTGTTGCAGCCAAACCCGCCGCCAAGAAAGCCGCACCCAAGGCCGAAGCGAAAGCTGCGCCCAAGGCTGAGGCCGCTGTCGCCGAAAAAGACGATCTCAAGAAACTGTCGGGCGTTGGCCCTGCACTTGAGAAAAAACTGAACGAAGCAGGCGTGACCTCTTTCGCTCAGATCGCTGGCTGGACCCAAGCCGATATCGCCGAAATGGACGAGAAACTCTCGTTCAAAGGCCGTATCGAGCGTGAAGACTGGGTTTCCCAGGCTAAAGACTTCGCGAAATAAGGAGAGAGAAGCATGGCACATAAAAAAGCAGGCGGTTCCTCCCGTAACGGTCGCGACTCTGCGGGTCGCCGTCTTGGCGTGAAACTGTTCGGTGGTCAGGAAGCTATTCCGGGCAACATCATCGCCCGTCAGCGCGGCACCAAATGGTGGCCGGGCGAGGGCGTTGGTATGGGCAAGGATCACACCATCTTCGCCGTGTGCGAAGGCAAGGTAACCTTCCGCAAGGGCCTCAAGGGGCGCACATTTATTTCGGTTCTTCCCGCACAGGAAGCCGCTGAATAAGCCGACTATCCCGGCAAAAATTTGGGGGATCGGCTGTAAGGCCGGTCCCCTTTCTCGTATTTCCGTCTTGCAGTTTTGGCACAAATAAATGGTTCGGGGATGAAACTGTCATCTGCGCGCCCTATTTTAAGAGTATCGGCTTTGGGAAAGAGGAGCCCATTGCCTTAGCGTTCGAGGAGGAACGCCCATGTATCAAGATACAATTTCCACCCAACCGGTGATCGCGGCTGAACGCTTTACGCTGCGCCCGTTGCGCCGTTCGGATGCGGGTTTAATCGCGCTTTATAGTGCGGATAAACGTGTAGCCGAAGGCACGCGCGCGATTCCCCATCCGTTGCCCCCCGGCACGGCCGAAAATTTCATCGCGCGCGCGCAAGCCGAGGACCGTGTCGAAGATGTCTGGGCGCTGGATGGGTCGGCGCATGGTCTGGCAGAATTGCTGGGCGTGGTGTCGCTGACGCATCTTGAGGGCGATCAGTCCGAGGTTGGCTACTGGATCGGTCCGGGGTTCTGGAATACCGGCATGGCCTCTCAGGCGGTTGCCGCGCTGATCGCAGCCAATCCGCATAACTCGCGCACGCTGTTCGCCGAGGTGTTCCAAGATGACCCAGCCTCGGCGCGGGTGCTGACCAATTGCGGCTTTGACTATCTGGGCGATGCCGAAAGCTGGTCGCTCGCGCGCGGTCGTCATGTGCCCACATGGACGTATTTGCGCAAGATGTGACGGGGCGCCTTCTTGTCCTGCGTCGCGCCAAGCCGGGGGAGGCGCTGCCTCCCCCGGACCCCCACCGGGATATTTACATCAAGAGGAAGGGGCGTTTTCTTCCTCTTGATCGAAATATCCCGGGGGTGTGGGGGCAGAGCCCCCATGCAACGCTTGATCTGCGCGCGCAGGCGGCGTATCCCCGCGCCTTAGCCAAGCAAGGGGCAAGCTGATGAAATTTCTCGATCTCGCCAAGGTCTATATTCGTTCGGGCGGCGGTGGCGCGGGCTGTGTCTCGTTCCGGCGCGAGAAATATATCGAATTTGGCGGCCCTGATGGCGGCGATGGCGGCAAGGGCGGCTCGGTTTGGGTCGAGGCGGTCGAGGGGCTCAATACGCTTATCGACTTTCGCTATCAGCAGCACTTTTTCGCCAAGACCGGGCAGCACGGGATGGGCAGCCAATGCACCGGCAAGGATGGCGACCACATCACGCTGAAAGTTCCCGTTGGCACCGAAATTCTGGACGAAGACGAAGAAACCCTGATCGCGGATATGACCGAGGTCGGGCAGCGCGTTTTGCTGGCCAAGGGCGGTAACGGCGGTTGGGGGAACCTGCATTTTAAATCCTCGACCAACCGCGCGCCGCAACGCGCCAACCCCGGCCAAGAGGGGGTAGAGCGCACGATCTGGCTGCGTCTGAAACTGATCGCGGATGCGGGGCTGTTGGGGATGCCGAACGCTGGCAAATCGACCTTTCTCGCGACGGTCTCTAACGCCAAGCCCAAGATCGCGGATTATCCGTTTACCACTTTGGTGCCCAATCTGGGCGTAGTCGGCGTGGACGGGCGGGAGTTCGTGATTGCCGATATTCCGGGGCTGATCGAAGGGGCGTCCGAGGGGCGCGGCCTTGGCGATCAGTTTCTGGGCCATGTCGAGCGGTGCTCGGTCTTGCTGCATCTGGTGGATGGCACGTCGGAAACGGTGGCGCAGGACTGGCGCATTATCACCGATGAGCTGGCGGCCTATTCGCCCGAATTGGCCGAGCGACCGCGCGTCACAGTGCTGAATAAGATCGACGCGCTGGACGCAGAAACCCGCGCCGAGCGCTTGGCCGAATTGCAGGCCGAAACCGGCGCGCGGGTGCTTGAGATGTCGGGCGTCTCCAACGAGGGCGTGACGCAGGTTCTGCGCGCGCTTTGGGCGCAGATCGCCGCCGCCAAACCCAAGCCCCAAGAGGATACCGCGTGGAGACCGTAAGCCTTCCTGACCTCGGTAAGGCCACGCGGCTTGTGATCAAGATCGGATCGGCCTTGCTGGTCGATCAAGATGGCTTGCGCGAGGATTGGCTACAGGGGCTTGCGCAAGACGTGGCGGGCTTGCGCGCGCGTGGCACGGGCGTGGTGATCGTGTCGTCGGGCTCGATTGCGCTGGGGCGGCGGGTGCTGGGGCTGGGGACGGGGGCGTTGCCGCTGGAGCAAAGCCAAGCGGCAGCGGCGGTCGGTCAAATCCGTCTGGCGCGCGCCTATGAGCAGGTGCTTGGGCCGCATGGGGTGATCACGGCGCAGGTCTTGGTGACGCTTGAAGATACGGCGGATCGGCGGCGCTATCTCAACGCACGCGCCACGCTTGAGACCTTGATGAGCCTTGGCTCCGTGCCAATCGTGAATGAAAACGACACGGTGGCGACCGATGAAATCCGTTTTGGCGACAATGACCGCTTGGCGGCGCAGATTGCGGTGACGATTGGTGCGGATCAACTGGTGCTGCTGTCCGATGTTGACGGGCTTTATACGGCCAATCCAAAGACCGATTCCAGCGCGCGCCATCTGCCGGTGATCGCCCATATTACCCCCGAGATTGAGGCGATGGCAGGCGATCCGGTTTCGGGCCTGTCCAAGGGCGGGATGAAAACCAAGCTGTTGGCGGCCAAGACCGCTATTGCGGCGGGCTGTGCGCTCGCGATTGCCGACGGGTTTGTCAGCCGCCCGCTTTCGGCGCTGCAATCGGGCGCGCGCAGCACGTGGTTCCTGCCCGAGGGCGACCCGCAAGCCGCGCGCAAACGCTGGATCGGCGCGATGAAGCCGCGCGGAGAGCTGTTTGTCGATGCCGGCGCGGTGACGGCGTTGCGCTCGGGGAAATCGCTGTTGCCTGCGGGCATTACCAAGATCGTCGGGCGGTTTGGCCGTGGCGAACCAGTGACCATCGCCGGGCCGGATCGCGTGATTTTGGGCAAGGGCCTTGTGCGCTACACCGCCGAAGAGGCGCGCTTGATTGCGGGGCATCGCTCGGGCGAGATCGAACAGATTCTGGGCTATCCGGGGCGCGCGGCGCTGATCCATCGCGACG
>NZ_AUNB01000033.1 GCF_000714545.1 Thioclava indica | reverse complement strand
CCCCCCCCCCGGAGTATTTATGGCTAGATGAACAAGCGGGTCGCGCCAGAGCGGAAAGATGCGCCCGGTGCAAAGCCGCCTTGTCATGCGCTGTGTTTGCATCGCGCCTGCAATCGGCCTATGTGAGAGGGAACCTGCAATCGCAAAGGGACGTCCTATGCGCGATCTCAAAATGCCCGGCGACCGTCATCCCGAAAAGGCGCATCGCACCAATAATGCCCAGCCCAAGAAACCCGACTGGATCCGCGTCAAGGCGCCGGTCTCGGAAGGGTATAAGAAAACCCGCGAGATTTTGAAGACCAACAAGCTGGTCACGGTTTGCGAAGAGGCGGGTTGCCCCAATGTCGGCGAATGCTGGAGCCAAGGCCACGCCACGATGATGATCATGGGCGAGATCTGCACGCGGGGCTGTTCGTTCTGCAACGTCGCGACAGGACGTCCCGATGATCTGGACCTGTTCGAGCCGGGCCGTGTCGCCCATGCGGTGCAGACGCTGGGGCTGAAACATGTGGTGATTACCTCGGTGGATCGCGATGATCTGGACGATGGCGGGGCGGAACATTTCGCCCAGACGATCCGCGCCGTGCGCCACCGTGCGCCGGGTACGACGATTGAAATCCTGACCCCCGATTTCCTGAAATGCGCGCCCGAAGCGCTGGAAAAAGTGGTCGAGGCGCGCCCCGATGTGTTCAACCACAATCTGGAAACCGTGCCCGGTCTGTATCCCGGTGTGCGCCCCGGTGCGCGCTATTTCCACAGCTTGCGCCTGTTGCAACGGGTGAAGGAACTTGATCCGGCGATGTTCACCAAATCGGGCATCATGGTGGGCTTGGGCGAGCAATCCCATGAGGTGCGCCAGGTGATGGATGACATGCGCTCTGCCGATGTCGATTTTCTGACCATCGGGCAATATCTGCAGCCCACGCCGAAACACCATGCGGTGGAGCGGTTCGTGACGCCCGACGAGTTCAAAGCCTATGAGAAAGCTGCCTTTGGCAAAGGGTTCTTGATGGTCTCGGCAACGCCCCTGACGCGTTCCAGCTATCATGCGGGCGATGATTTTGCGCGCATGCGGGACAACCGGATGGAAAAACTCGGGCGGGTTTGAGGGCTGAGGGACCCGGCGTGTCGCGGGCCGCGTTACACCCTGCACCTCTTGCCTGAAAGGCCCCTTGATGCAGCGTTTTCATTGCCCCGCCTGCGCCAGCGAAATCTGGTTTCACAACACCGATTGCCTGCATTGCGGGACCGGGGTGATCTGGCATTCCGAAACGGGTGGCGGCTCGTTTTTGCAATTGAGCCCAGAGCGCCGGCATTGCGCCAATCGCGGCGTGATCCGCTGTAACTGGGAGGCGATGGCGGGGCAGGATCTGTGCCGCTCTTGTCGCCATACCACGGTTGTGCCCAATCTCTCGTTGCCGGGCAATGATGTGAAATGGGCACGATTCGAGACGGATAAGCGCGCGCTTCTAGCGCTGCTGGACGCGCTGGGGTTGCCCCTTGAAGATGCCAGCGGCGCGCCAAGCCCGCGGTTCGAGTTTCGATCTGATCCGATAGATCCATCTGCGCCGCGCGTATTGACGGGCCATGCCGACGGGGTGATCACGCTCAATATTGCCGAGGCAGATGATGCCGAGCGCGAGCGTATCCGCACCCAGATGGGTGAGCCTTACCGCTCGCTGCCGGGCCATTTGCGCCACGAGGTCGCACATCATTTTTGGCAGGTTCTGGTGCAAAACGACCCGCAACGCCTGCAAGCGATCCGCAATGCGTTTGGCGATGATCGCGCCGATTATGGCGCGGCCCTGGCGGCGCATTATCGTAATGGCCCGCCCGCTGATTGGGCGCAGTTCTATGTTTCGGCCTATGCCTCCTCCCACCCGTGGGAGGATTTTGCCGAAAGCTGGGCGCATGTGCTGCATCTGCTCGATGGGCTGGAAACCGCGACCGCCTATGGGTTGCTTGGCCCCACGGGGCTGCCCAGCGATGCGGGCGCGCTGCTAGGCGTTTCGATGGAGCGCCTGTCAAAGCCGTGGATAAACCTCTCGATTGCGCTCAATGCGGTGAATGCGGCGATGGGTCATTCCAGCTTTTATCCCTTCGTTTTGCGCGCCCCGGTGATTGCCAAGCTCGAGGCCATCCGGTCGCTGATTTCGCAAGCCGGGCAGGGCAATGGGGCCTCTTGAGCGCATTTCAAGATCACGACGCTTCACAGGGCCGCGAGAGGGCTGCGACAAACTGGCCGTTTGCGTGGACCTGGGCTGCGCGCGGGCTATCCCCATCTTAGCGCCACCGTGCGGGTGGCCGCTATCGCGCCAAATCGCGATATCTGCCCTCTCGTTCGGACCTTGCCCAAGATGGAAACTACTTTCGCCGATTTTATGGCGCGTATCGACTTCGCGCTAATAACGAGTCTTCACATCATCTATCCGCCACTTACCATTGGCCTCTCGCTACTAATCTTCTTTTCCGAGTGGCGCTGGCTGCGTACCGATCAAGAGAAATGGTATCGCCTGACGCGGTTTTTCGAAAAGCTGTTCATCATCAATTTCGGCGCGGGCGTAGCCACCGGGGTCACGATGGAGATGGCTTTTGGCATCCTGTTCGGGCCGTTTTCCACTGCCGCTGGGCCGGTGTTTGGGCATATGCTGGGCTTTGAGACGATCACCGCCTTTATGTATGAGGCGGGGTTTGTGGGGCTGATGATCTTTGGCTGGCACAAGATCGGGCGCAGGATGCACCTGTTTGCGACCTTCAACGTCGCCTTGGCCTCGCTGCTGTCTGCCTTTTGGATCGTGGCGGCCAATAGCTGGATGCAAAGCCCGGCTGGCGTGAAAATGGTCGGCGGGCAGTTTCTGGTCGGCAATTGGCTGGAGATCATCTTCAACCCCGACTCGATGACCGCGATCCCGCACATGATTGTGGCCTGTCTGGAACTGAGCCTGTTCTTCGTGGCGGCGGTGTCGGCGTGGCAGTTGCTTAAACAGCGTAATGTCGCGGTGTTTGCGCCTGCGTTGCGCCTTGTTTTGCCCGTTATGCTGATTGTCGCGGCGGGGCAAATCTGGATCGGGGACAGCCTTGGGCGCACCGTGGCGCATGAGCAACCCGCAGCCCTTGCCGCGATGGAGGGGCATTTCAAAACCGATAACCCCGATGGCTCGCCCAACACCAAATGGAACGTGGTGATGTGGCCCAATGCGGATAAATCCGACACCGTTTGGGCGTTCGGGATTCCGCATGTTCTAAGCGTGCTGGAGGATCATAAATGGGTCAGCCGCGTGCCCGGTCTGGATCAGTTCAAACCGGAAAACCGCCCGCCTGTCGTCGTGCCGTTTTATTCGTTCCGCGTGATGGTGGCGATCGGGTTTGCGCTGTTTGGCGTGTCTGCTTGGGGGCTGTGGTTGTTGCTGCGCGGACGTCTGGCCAATCGCAAGATCTCTGATTTCGAAAACCGCTGGTTCCTGCGCGCGGTCCTGGCCTCGGCGTTTTTGCCCTATCTGGCGATCTGGACGGGCTGGTGGACGCGCGAAGTGGCGCGCCAACCCTGGGTCGTTTACGGGCTGATGACGGTGCATGACGGGCGCTCGCAGCTTAGTGCCGCCGCCGAAGTCGTGTGGTTCATCGGCTTTGCGATCTTCAGCTTTGGGGTGTTGTTCGCAACCGCCTATTTCCTGTTCAAGGTGATCGCGAAAGGCCCGGATATGGAGACCAAAATCCCGCGTGAGCGTGATGAGGATCACCAAAGTCTGGGCACTCTGCCGCCCATCGAAACCGCCGCAGACGCGCAATAAGGAGCGATGACAATGCAATTTTCTCGTATGATCAAGACGCTTCTGGTCGCGCTGTCGCTGATGCTCAGCCTTGCCGTTGCGCCTGCATTTGCCCAACAGGACGCGCCCGCCGGACATGAAGGCGTGCCCAGCGTGAAAGGCACGCAAGCGCCCGCCTTGCCCGGCTCCGGCGGGTTCTGGAGCGCGCAATCGCAGACTGAATCCGTGCCGTTGTCGTTTCATCAGTTGCGCGACAAGGTGCAGGCGACGGACCCCGAACTGAGCGCTGGCCAAAAGCACGAGCTGCTACGTAACGCTTTGTATGAGCACAACATTCTGGCGCTGGCTTGGGGTGTTGCACTGGCGTTGAGCGTGACGATCTATCTGATCCTTGACGGCGCAGATCTGGGGGCGGGGATTATCTCGCTGTTTTATGGCGATGATCAGACGCGCGGGGCGATCATGGCCTCGATGGCAGGCACGTGGGACGCCAATGAGACATGGCTTGTGGTCGCAGGCGGGATCTTGTTTGGCGGTTTTCCGTTTATTTACGGATCTGTGTTTCACTACCTGATGTTGCCGCTGATGGTCATGCTGCTCGGGATCATGCTGCGCGCGGTCTCGCTGGAGTTTCACCACCACGCCGCGCGCTCGCAGCGGTTCTGGGGGCTTGGTTTTGCCGCAGGCTCGCTGGTCGTGGCCTTTATCATCGGCGCGGCAGGGGGCGCGGTTCTGGACGGGGTGCAACTGACCCCGCGCGACGTGACCTATGCGGGCGGCGGCACGGTGCTGGAATTCACCGGCGGCGTGTTTGACTTTATCAGCCCGTTCTCCATCTGGACCGGGATCGTCGGGGTGATCACCTCGGTTTTTGCCGGGGCGCTCTATCTGCGCGCGCGGTTCGTGCATGACAGCCCCGTGCGCACCGATATGAAAGACTGGGTGAATGGCAGTTTTATCGCGCTGGTGATTGCCTCGCTGATCACGCTCGCATGGATCTGGCTGCGCTTTCCTTGGGCGGCAGAGAAATGGACCGGCCCGTGGATCTGGGGCTGGGGGGTGATCGCGGCGTGGATCTTGTTCACGCTGTGGAATATCTGGGATTCTACGCAGCGCGAGAAAGATGTCGCGGCGATGGTGTGGTATGCGGTGATGACGGGGTCGTCGCTTGGGGCGATGGCGCTGACCGTCTATCCGTGGCTCGTGCCGGGCACTTGGACGGTCTATGACGCGGCCGACCCGTCGTTGTCGCTGGTGGGCTTTACCGTGGCGATGGGCGGGTTCATCCCGGTGATCTTGATCTACAACTGGTATCAGATTTGGGTGTTCCGTGACCGGCTATCCGCACTGGGCGCCTACGATCACCATTAAACAATCGCGGCCCCGAGAGAGATTTCGGGGTCGTTTTCTAAGCGGGCTCGTCCGGTCAACTATGTTGCGAAATCTCGTAATCGCGCGCGATCCCAGCGGAGACTTGGCCCCAATGCGAGGCTTTGGTGCGCGCCTGATGGGTCTCAAAATCTGCCCGCGTGGCAAAGCGTTCGTGCAACTCCCACACCAGCGGATCGCTTGATTGCGTGACCTCAAAATGCTCACAGCCCGGCTCAAGATGGGTAAGACGGATATGTTCGGGCAGATGGGTGCGCACGATTTGCGCCTGCGTGTCATCATCGCAAATCAGGCGGCCCGTGAGGGTCAAAGGCATGGCAAAGCTCCAACAAATGAAAACGCCCGGCGCGGCGCGGGGCCGTCCGGGCGTCAAAGCTAGGCGATTAGATGCGCCTGTGTCGAGCCTGATCAGAAACTCATGACGGTGGTGTCATCGGCGATCAGCTCGGCCCCCATCACGTCAGGCTTGGCCGCCGTGACGCCATCCATCAGCACCGAGGCATCCGCCCCTTTGCCGGGCAGGTAAATCGCGCAGACCTCGGCCTTAACATTTTGTTTTTCAACCATCATCTTAAGCAACCCCTGCGGGCTTGCCCCTTTCGGTGCCTGTCCGGCAGTCGCGCTTTCGGGAGCCTCTTTCAGCGCGATATCGGCTGCGGGACCGCAAAGCAGCACCTGCGCCTCGGCCCCTTTGGCCACCGCATTCATCGTCAGAACCATCGCCATAAGCTGCGTCTGCGGCTCGGGGGCGGTGAGGATGGTGATCAGTTTCCTCTGACCCTCCGCAGCTGCAGGCAGCGCAGCGAGCGTGAGGGCGGCAAGTGAAAAGGTCGTGGCTAGAAGGGTCTTTTTCATCGAATTCTCCCGTGTCGATCGACTGAATGTCAGTGGTAACGCGGGTTCAATATATATCGCGGATGCGTGATTGCGTCTGAGGCAGGTTGCCGCGCGACGCATGCGCGCAGCGGCGAGATTTCGCCTGTCGGGTGAGGGGCGCTGCCCCCGCCTGCCGTGCAGGCTCCCCCGGGATATTTTTCAAGAGCGAAGATGGGGCGGCACGTTTCGGATGTCGCTCTTGAAAAATATCCCGGGGGTGAATGGCGCAAGCCAGAGGGGGCAGCGCCCCCTAGATTACGTCGCCTCGGGCGTTCGCAGCTAAATTCCTTCCACTGGAAGGAATTTGCGGCCCGTCGGGCCGCCGCTGCTCACTCCCATTCAATCGTGCCGGGGGGTTTGGAGGTGATATCGTAGGTCACCCGATTGATGCCCTTGACCTCGTTGATGATCCGCGTCGCCGTTTCGCCCAGGAAATCATGGCTGAACGGGTAGTAATCGGCGGTCATGCCATCGACCGAGGTCACGGCGCGCAGCGCGCAGGCGAAATCATAGGTCCGCCCGTCGCCCATCACACCGACCGTGCGCACCGGCAGAATCGCCACAAACGCCTGCCAGATTTCGTCATACAGACCATGTTTGCGGATCTGGTCGATATAGACCGCATCGGCTTTGCGCAGGATTTCCAGCTTTTCGCGGGTGATCTCACCGGGGCAGCGGATCGCAAGGCCGGGGCCGGGGAAGGGGTGGCGGCCGATGAAGCTCGCGGGCAGGCCCAATTCATGACCCAGCGCGCGCACCTCGTCCTTGAACAGCTCGCGCAGCGGCTCAACCAGTTTCAGACCCATCTTTTCAGGCAAGCCGCCGACATTGTGGTGCGATTTGATCGTCACCGAGGGGCCGCCAGAAAACGACACCGATTCAATGACATCGGGGTAAAGCGTGCCCTGCGCCAGATACTCGGCATCCTTGATGTCATTAGCGTATTTCTGGAACACGTCGATGAACAGCCGCCCGATGGTCTTGCGCTTTAGCTCGGGGTCGGAAACGCCCTCAAGTTGGCCCAAGAACAGATCGCTTTCATCGGCCGCGATCAGCTTGATATTGTAGTTGTCGCGAAACATCTTGACCACTTCCGTGGCTTCGTTCTGGCGCAGCAATCCGTGATCGACAAAGACGCAGGTTAGCTGATCGCCAATCGCCTCATGCAGCAGGATCGCGGTGACCGAGCTGTCCACGCCGCCCGACAGACCGCAAATGACATGCGCGTCGCCCACCTGTTCGCGGATCTGGCGGATCGCCTCGTCGCGATAGCCTGCCATCGTCCAGTCGCCCGTAAAGCCCGCATCGCGTACGAAATTCTCATAGAGCGTCGCGCCATTGGGCGTGTGATGCACCTCGGGGTGGAACTGCACGGCGTAAAAGCGGCGGCTCAGATCGGCGGTGATCGCGTAGGGCGCGCCCGGCGAGGTGCCGTACACCTCAAATCCCGGTGCCAGACGGCTGACGTGATCGCCATGGCTCATCCAGACTTGTTCGCGCCCGGTGCCATCCATGAACCAACCCTTGAGCAGGTCGATCCGGGTTTGCGTCGGCGTCACGTAAGCGCGGCCAAATTCGGCTGTATGGCTTTGACCGGCCTCAACCAGACCGCCGAGATCTTGCATCATGACCTGCTGGCCATAGCAGATGCCAAGGATCGGCACACCCAGTTCATAGGCACTCTTGGGCGGGCGCGGCGATCCCTCACGCGTCACGCTATCAGGGCCGCCCGAAAAGATGATCGCCATCGGGGCGAAGTCTTTCAGGAATGCGTCGGTGACGTTCTGATAGGGGTGGATTTCGCAGTAGACATTGAGTTCGCGTAGGCGACGCGCGATCAGCTGCGTAACCTGAGACCCAAAATCGATGATGAGAAGGCGCTGGTGCTGTGTCATATCTTGCCATTAGGGCGCGATGACGGGGAAGGCAAGAGGGGCGCGCGCCAGAAACTCAGCGTTTATAGCAGCGCGAGCGCGATCCGAACCCTGCGGGCGAGCAGACATAGCTGCCATTGCCCAAGGAGCGGGCTTGCGCGGTTTGGGTCGGGGCCTGTGTCTTGGTGCGGCGCGCCGAGGCGAGCCAGTCAAATCGGGCGGCCCCCTTACCGGCAACGGTTTTCACCGCGATGCGGGGCGGGTTCAGCGTCATGACAGCGGATTGCTGTGCGACACTGGGCGCGGCGATCAGGGCAATGGACATAGCAATACACACCGCGCCAACGCGTTGGGAAACCTTGGAAATCGTCATTCTGCTCAGCCTTTCTTGCGGTCTTCACACCCATCCCGGGACGTGTAGGAACGGTTCTCCGTTCGCATTTAACGCCTGAATGGTTGAGAAAAGGCTAAGCGTCAATAAGGGCACTGCCGCAGCGGCAAGGGGGCAAAAGCTTGGCAAAACGCAAAACGGCGCGCGCAATGGGATTTTGCGCGCGCCGTCAGTCTCTTATGCTCTATCTAGCGTATCGGCGGATTGTCGCCACTAACGCTGGTGTTATTTCAACACCTGATTCTTGATGCGCCAATCGGGCGTGCCAAATCCCTCGGGCCAGGGATACACTTCGTTCTGGTTGAAATAGACCGCACCGACCAGATTGGGATAGGCGGGCTTTTCGACCCGCACGCTGTCTTTCCACAAATCGACATAGGCCTGATCGCCGACATAGCCGAGCTCGGCCACCACCACGGGTTTGCCAAAGGCCGCAGCACGTTCATAGCGGGGCGCGAAAATATCATCAAAGCTGCGATCCCCGCCATATTTCGCCTGATCCCATGCTTGCAGCCCGAACACCGACAGCCCTACGAGATCGACAAAATCATCGCCGGGGTAGTATTGCGCCATGCCCTCATCGCCCAGCGGCGACCACATCAGGTTGATATTTGGCGCCGATTGTTTGCACAGACTGGTCATGCGCCGATAGGCCGAGATGTAATCCTCGGGCGACCAACCCGCCCAGATGAATTGACCGCTTGCATCATCCATCTCATGGGCAAAGCGCAGCGTCACCGGGCTTTGCAAGCCCCCGAGCACGTCGCAAACGGCGGTCATATTGGCATCATATTCGCCCCGCTCAATGCCCCGGCGCAGATATTGCGCGGTGTTGCGCTCCGAGCGTGACCATGTCCAAGGTTCGAGCGTCACCAGCAGCGCGCGGCCCCGCTCTTTGGCGTAGGTATCGGCGTCGTTGAGCGAGGGCAGATAGACATCCTCCCAAGGCAGAAACAGGTGCTCGATCACGACCGGAGTCTTCTCGGCAAAATCGCCATCGGGATCATAAACGCCAAAGGGCAGGGTGCCCGGAGGCACCTCGACAGGCCCCGCCTGTGCCGCCAGTGCCGTAAGTGAAACCGCCAGCGCGCCAAGCGCCGTGCGCCAGTGAGAAATTCGGTATGTCTGTACCATTTACGTCCCCTCCTGTTTTTCTTCAGCCCGATCAGGGTGTTGACCAGCCCGGAGATATTTTAAACTGTGCCTTGCCCGGCGCGCCCATCCCCGCGCCAGAGGCAACATATTGCACCCGCGTCAGATGCACCGGTTCCAGCCCGATCAGCAGCGCGTGCAGGCTTTCTTCGCCCCGGCTTACCAGCGCGCCCAGCGTCATCGCGCCAATCACCGCCAGCGTGGCAAACTGCGCGGCCAGATCGTGGCTGGCCCAATTGCGACGTGCTTGGCGTAGCGGCTCGGCGATGGCCAAAGCCAGCAGCGTCGCAAATACCGCCGCATTCAGCAGCGACAGCAGATAGAACCCGCGCGCCTCGCCTGCATCCGCAATCAAAAGCACCGGCAGCAGCGCGCCAATCGCCAAAGCAGCATACACCATCAGCATCTTTCGCGGTAGCTTCGCCTGCGTGGCCTCGCCCTTTGGCGTGATGCGGAAATCGACAAACTGGCCGCTGATCCGGTCGCGCATCGCCATCACGCAGCCCCAAAGCACCCAAGGCCATTGCATCATCGGGAACAGCATCCGCTCCCATCCGAGCACTTTTGCATCCTTGGGGCGCAACAACCCGTCGGCGCGCAAACGATAGGCAAATGCGACCAGCACCAGCCCCGCAGGCAGCGCATGGGCGAGAAATTCGGGGAAGGTCACATTGGCAAAGCGGGTGCCAAAGCTGAGCGCGGCAATCGGCATCAGATACATGCAGCCCATCACCAGCGCGAAAATCAGATACCAGCTTTGACACAGCAGAAACAACACGCGTAGGCGCAGCGGCAGGGTGCGCAGATAGCGCCGGGTATGGGCCAGCAGCAGCGTCATCAACGAGCGCGACCACTGGAATTCCTGCGTCACCAGATCGGGCAGGGTGGCGGGGCCATCGCCAATCGCGATCGCATCAATCGCATGCACCCCGCGCCAGCCCGCAGCAGCGATCAGCATCGTGGTCGAGTGATCCTCGGCCAGATCGGGGCCAAGCCCGCCCGCCTGTTTCAGCGCCCGCGTGCGCACCGCGTAATGCGAGCCGATGCACATCGGGGTCAGCACGCCGCTATAGCCCGCCTGCAACATGCCGTGAAAGGCGGCCTCGGAATGCAGGCGCGCGCGTGCGGCCCAACTGGATTTGGCATTGGCCGCACAGATTGAGGGCGCGCTGACATAGCCCACCGTGTCATCGCTGAACGGGCGCAGCATTTCGCGCAAATATCCGGGTTGGGGGACGTGATCGGCGTCAAGCTGGCTGACGATATCATAGTCGCGATAGCCCCAATGGTCGTAGAAATAGGCGAGGTTGCCCTCTTTGCAGCGGGTGCGGCGTGGCCATGTCGGGCGGTGATACTCGGCCACGTTTTGACGGCTGGAAATGCGCACGCCATGCGTTTCACACCATGCGCGGGTGGCGGCGTCGGGGGCCTCATCGGCCAGCCATGTGTCATGTGGGTAGTCCTGCGCCAGCATCGCCTCAAGCGTGGGGCGCAGCACGGAAAACGGCTCGGTCGGGGTTTTCGTCACGATCATCGCGACGCGCCAGCGCGCGGGGTCGGGATCGGGCGAGGACGCGCGGCGGGCATTGAGCGCGATGGTCAGGAAATAGGCCTGCATTGCGCTCAGCCAGATGAGCGCTGCCGTGATCAGCGTGAACCGTCCCCAGCCGATTACATGGACCGGATCAAGCCACCAAAGCCAGAACCACGCCGCCGCCACAATCCACGCGCCAAACAGCGCGCGATAGCGCAACGCCTGCGCGGAACTGAGCAGCGGGGCGAGATGGCCTTGCGCCTGGGCCCTGCGGGTTTCGCGCCGGATCAGCATGAGGCCACCCCGCGTTGGTTTTGCGCGCTCAGCCCGAACCACGGCGCGGCATGGGCAATCATATCGTCCAGTTCGCGATAGGCGGGGGCAAAGCCGATCAGCTCGGCCGCGCGGGTGGGATCGGCGGTCAGCTCGGGCGGGTCGCCTTCGCGCCGTGGCCCAAATCGCAGCGGCACGCCGCGCCCTGTGACGCGCTCGACGGCCGCGACCACGTCAAAGATCGAAGCGCCCCGACCGGTGCCCAAATTCAACGCGACATTCTCGCCGCCACCCTCAAGGTGATCGAGCGCACAAAGATGGGCACGCGCAAGATCGCTGACATGGATATAATCGCGAATGCAGGTGCCATCGGGTGTCGCGTAATCAGTGCCAAACACCTGTAGCGGGGGACCAAGACCTGCCGCCGCCATAAGAGCCAGCGGGATCAGATGGGTCTCGGGGGCGTGACGCTCGCCCAGATCGCCCTCTGGATCCGCGCCCGCCGCGTTGAAATAGCGCAGGGCGGCATAGCGCAGCCCATGCGCTTTGGCCGCATCGCGCAGCATCCATTCGCCGATCAGCTTCGTGCGCCCGTAAGGGTTGATCGGGTTTTGCGCGCTGTCTTCGGTGATCGGCAGATGCGCGGGCGTACCATAGGTTGCACAGCTTGAGGAAAACACGATCCGCTTGCAGCCCCCCTCCAGCATGGCATCCAAAAGCGTGCGCATGCCGTTCACATTCACATCGTAATATTCCAGCGGATCGCGCACGCTTTCCCCGACATAGGCGAGGGCGGCGAAATGGATCACCGCGTCGATGCGCTCATCGCGCAGCGCTTGCGCCAGACGATCAGGGTCGCGGATGTCGCCGGTGATCAGCGGCCCCCAGCGCACCGCATCGGCATGTCCGCGCGAGAGGTTGTCATAGGCGATCGGCAGCCGCCCGGACTGTGTCAGCACCTTGCAGCAATGCGACCCGATATAGCCCGCGCCGCCAGTGACCAGCACCCGCTCTACACGCCAGATACTCATGCGAAGGCGGCTTCCTGCGCCGCTGGCTGGCCCAAAATCTGGGATTGGAAATAGGCGATGGTGGGCACCAGTCCGGCACGCAGATCGACCTTGGGCTGCCAGTTCAGCAGCGTGCGCGCGCGCGTGATATCGGGGCGGCGCTGGCGTGGATCATCCACGGGCAGATCGCAATGGATCAGCTTTGATCGCGACCCGGTCATCTCACAGACCACCTGCGCGATTTGCGCCACCGAGAATTCCACCGGATTGCCCAAATTGACCGGGGCAGGGCCGATATCGTTGTTTTCCATCAGCGCGTGCATGCCATCCAGCAGATCATCGACATAACATAGCGAGCGTGTCTGCTCTCCTGCACCATAAAGCGTGATCGGCATGCCTTGCAGCGCCTGCATCACGAAATTGGACACCACGCGGCCATCTTCGGGGTCCATGCGCGGCCCGTAGGTGTTGAAAATCCGCATGATGCGAATATCGGTGCCATAGGCGTGGAAATGGTCGTGAAACAGGGTTTCGGCAGCGCGTTTGCCCTCGTCATAACAGGCGCGCGGGCCGAATGTGTTGACCTGCCCGCGATAGCTTTCAGATTGGGGCGTGATCTCGGGATCGCCATACACTTCCGAGGTCGAGGCCTGCAAAATCCGTGCGCCTTTGCGCTGCGCCAGTTCCAGCACATTCATCGCCCCGATGACCGAGGTCTGGAACGTGTGGATCGGATCAAGCTGGTATTTCGGCGGCGAGGCCGGGCAGGCAAGATTGTAAATCCGCTCGATGCAGCCATCAATTTCAAACGGCACGATCACGTCATGCTTTACAAAGGCGAAATTGGGATGGCCGCGCAGATGGGCGATGTTTTCAAGCCGCCCCGTCAGCAGGTTATCAAGGCAAATGACCCGATGCCCTGCCGCCAAAAGCCGCTCGCTCAGGTTGGAGCCCAAGAACCCGGCGCCGCCGGTGATCAGGATGCGGTGTTGCTTGGAACGGTCCTGTTTGGAACGCACTGGAAAATACGGCGCAAAAATGCGCGGAACTTCACTCATAGTCCTCCCTCCCCACTGGAAGAACAGCACGTCTCAGCCACGCCGCTCGATTGCGAGCGCGTCCGACCCCGGCGCACAAGATGTCGGGGAGTGCCTAGTTATGTGCTTGTTCTGCAAGCCTAAGCGCAAGGTTGGGGGGGGCTCAAGAAAATGTGAGGAGGGCGGCCA
Organism: Thioclava indica; assembly: GCF_000714545.1. Classification (GTDB taxonomy): domain Bacteria; phylum Pseudomonadota; class Alphaproteobacteria; order Rhodobacterales; family Rhodobacteraceae; genus Thioclava; species Thioclava indica. The sequence goes on along the minus strand of NZ_AUNB01000033.1, from coordinate 15,617 downwards.
AATTCTGACCGCTTGGGCTACATAGCCTTAATTAAATATTAACCGCTTGATCTGCCTGCCTAGCCCATTAGAGCGTCAGGCTGCCTTAAAATTGGGCAATATACACAGCGAATCGGCGTCTTAGAGGAACGCTTTGCGCAGCATGTTCAGCGCGACCAGCATCAGGAAAACGGCAAACACCCGTTTGAGCTTTTTCGGATCCAGCTTATGGGCCAGCGCAGCCCCCATCGGGGCTGTGATCATGGTCATTGCGATCACGATCAGGAAGGCGGGAATGTTGATCGCCCCGATTGACCCCCAAGGCGCATCAGGCACCGGCGTCAGCAGAAATCCAATCGCCGAGGGCAGGGCGATCGTCACGCCAAACCCCGCCGAGGTCGCTACAGCACGGTGAATGGGCACGCCGTGCAGCGTCTGCATGGGGGTGCCGATCGAGCCACCGCCAATTCCAAGCAGCACCGAAAGAAACCCCATCAACGGCCCGAACCATGCGCGAAACCAGCCCCCCGGCAAGCCGTCGGAAATCCGCCAGCTCGATTTGCCAAACATCATGTAGCTTGCAATGATAAAGACGAGGATCGCAAAGATGATCTGCATCGTGCTCGTGCTCAGTTGATGCACCACCAGCACGCCAATCACAGCGCCAATCGCAATCGGCACTACCCATTGGCGCAAGGTTTGCCAATCGACCGCGCCGCGTTTGCTATGCGCCAATACCGAGCGGATCGAGGTCACGATGATGGTGGCCAATGATGTCGCGACGCAAACCTGCATCAGATCATCCGAGCCATAGCCCAGCCCGCTGAACAGGTAAAAGAACGCAGGCACCAGAACGATGCCTCCGCCCACACCCAGCAGCCCGGCCAGAACGCCCGCGAACGCCCCCACTGCCATCAGGATCGCGACAAGCGGCAACAGCAGGGACAGATCGGGCATGGGCGCAAACTCCTAGAGGTTACGCCTCGTTAGCCTGCTCACGCGGGGCTGACAATGCGCTCTCGAAAAGTTCAAGGCCCGCACCGTCGCGCGTGGCCCCTTCCGACAGGATCTGGCGAAAGCGGCGCGCGCCGGGCTGGCCGTGAAACAGGCCGAGCATATGGCGCGTGATCTGATGCAGCCGCCCGCCGTTTTCCAGATGATGCGCGATATAGGGTTTCATCGCCTCTGCCACCGCGAAGGCATCGGCGGGGAGGCCATCGCCCCAGATCGCGGCATCGGCGGCCCCCAGCGCCTCCATCGGCTGATGATAGGCCGCGCGCCCGATCATTACGCCATCCAGCCCCTGCGCCAGCTCTGCCTGCGCCGCCGCAAGCGTGGCAATCCCGCCATTGATCGAGAGGTGAAGCTGGGGAAATGCCGCTTTCATGGCATGCACCAGCGCATAATCGAGCGGCGGGATTTCGCGATTGTCCTTGGGCGAAAGCCCCTGCAACCACGCCTTGCGCGCATGGATCGTGACGCGGCGCACCCCGGCGGCAGCGATTTTGGATAGGAAATCAGGCAGCACATATTCGGGCGTCTGGTCATCCACACCGATGCGGCATTTCACTGTGACCTCAACGGGTTGCGCGGCGATCATCGCGGCCACGCAGTCTGCCACCAGATCGGGCGATTTCATCAACACCGCACCAAACGCGCCCGATTGCACCCGATCCGAGGGGCAGCCGCAGTTGAGATTGATCTCATCATAGCCCCAATCCGCCCCGATCGACGCCGCCTGCGCCAATTGCGCCGGGTCCGAGCCGCCCAGTTGCAACGCTAGGGGATGCTCGCGCGCCTCAAAGCCCAGCAACTTGTCGCGATCGCCGTGAATGACCGCAGGGGCCGTGACCATCTCGGTATACAGCAGCGCATTGCGCGAAATCGCACGATGAAACATCCGGCAATGACGATCCGTCCAGTCCATCATCGGGGCAACGGCCAGCCGCGCGGCGCTGTCGAGCGTCGATTCCTTTTGAGTCTCTGGCTGTCCTGTTTCGGTCATCGTCCCGGTTTTCTCCGAATATTTGCCCCGTTGCGCATGCGGTCGCGCAGGCGTGATAAAAGGGCGTGGCCCGCGCGCCGCTCGTTTAGCACCGCTTGTCGCGTAGTTCTATGGCGGAGGCTTTCGGCGAAAGGAATCGCTTGGAAATTTGGCGCTTGGTTTGTGGGACTCCGAAATGCGGGCCTAAATTTGACCGATCATAAAAAAACAGTTGATTTGTGCGCGCGAATTTCGAACCTATTGTCACATGACTTTCACATGATGCCCGTAGGGGTCATGTGCTTGTGATCTGCACGTGTCGCGAACGGGGGCTAACCCGACGCAAAAACGAACAACGCTGCGTGTCGGATCAATATTCTCGGGCGACCTATCGTCAGCAAAGCTGGACGGGCGCTCGAATAACAACTGGGGGAAGACCAATATGACGTCCAAATTCCAACTTGCGCTGAGCGCAAGCGTGGTGGCTCTGGCGACCAGCGTAAACTTTGCTTGGGCCGACACGCTGGATGATCTTTATGCTGCGGCCAAAGAAGAAGGCAGTCTGACGACGATCGCGCTGCCCCATTCATGGTGCAATTACGCGGGCGTGATTGACGGTTTCAAGGCCAAATATCCCGGCATCACCGTGAACGAGCTGAACCCCGATGCGGGCTCGGCTGACGAGATTCAGGCGATCCGTGCCAACAAAGACAACAAAGGCCCGCAAGCACCCGACGTGATCGACGTGGGTCTGTCTTTTGGTCCCGCTGCCAAGGACGAAGGGCTGATCCAGCCCTATAAAGTGTCGACCTGGGACACGATCCCCGACAGCGCCAAGGATGCGGACGGCTACTGGTATGGCGATTATTACGGCGTGCTGTCATTCGCGGTGAACAAAGACCTGATCGACAATGTGCCCCAAGACTGGGCCGATCTGCTCAAGCCTGAATACGCCAATTCGGTCGCGCTGGCAGGTGATCCGCGCGCCTCGAACCAAGCAATTCTGGCGGTTCTGGCAGCAGGCGTGGCCAATGGTGGCGCTGCGGGCAAGGCTTCGGGCGATGCTGGGCTGAAATACTTTGCCGAAATGAACAAGAACGGCAATTTCGTTCCCGTCATCGGCAAGACCGGCACGCTGGCCCAAGGCGCGACCCCGATCGTGATCGAGTGGGATTACAACGCGCTGGCCGGGCGTGACACGCTTAAGGGCAACCCGCCTGTTGACGTTGTCGTGCCGCAATCGGGTGTGGTCGCCGGCGTTTATGTGCAGGCGATCTCGGCCTATGCGCCCCATCCCAATGCTGCGAAACTGTGGATGGAATACCTGTATTCCGACGAGGGTCAGCTTGGCTGGCTGAAGGGCTATTGCCACCCGATCCGCTTTAACGATCTGGCCAAGAACGGCAAAGTCCCGCAGGAAATGCTGGATGCGATGCCCCCCGCCGAGGGCTATGCCAAAGCGATCTTCCCGACGCTTGACGAGCAGGCTGCCAACAAGGAAGCCGTGACCTCGGGCTGGGACAGCGTCGTCGGCTCGAACGTTCAATAAGGCGTTCAGCGTAATAGCCCGTCCCGTGCCATCCGGTGCGGGGCGGGTCACTTTGATTCGAAAGATACCGCTATATGGCTGACACCCTCGCCGCGCGCCGCCGGTTGCCGCTGACATGGGTCGGAATGGTGCCGTTTACGGCCTTTGCCGTCCTGTTCTTGCTTTTGCCTACGATGTATATCGTGGTCGGCGCTTTTAGATCGGCTGATGGCGGGTTTACCTTTGAAAATCTGGTGAACCTGTTTCAGCCCTCGATCCTCGCCTCGTACTGGATTTCGATCAAGATCAGCCTGGCGACGGCAGTGTTTGGGTGCTTGATCGGGTTTGCCATTGCCGCCGCCGTTACGCTTGGCGGGCTGCCGAACTGGTTGCGCGGACCGATCATGACGTTTTCGGGGGTGGCCTCGAACTTTGCGGGCGTGCCGCTGGCCTTTGCGTTCCTTGCCACCTTGGGGCGGCTGGGGTTGGTGACGGTGGTTCTCAAGCAGTGGTTCGGCTTTAATATCTATGCCCACGGCTTTAATCTGCTCAGCTTCTTCGGGCTGACGATCACCTATCTGTTCTTCCAGATCCCGCTGATGATCCTGATTATCACGCCCGCGCTCGACGGGCTAAAGCGCGAGTGGAAAGAGGCCGCCTCGATCCTTGGCGCGAGTGGGTTTCAATACTGGCGCATCGTTGCGCTGCCGATCTTGTGGCCATCGTTGCTGGGCACGCTGGCGTTGCTGTTTGCCAATAGCTTCGGGGCGGTGGCCACGGCTTACGCGCTGACGGGATCGTCACTGTCGATTGTGCCGATCATGCTTTATGCGCAGATCCGCGGCGATGTGTTGCAAGACCCCCATCTGGGCTATGCGCTGGCGTTCGGGATGATCGTCATCACGGGGATCGCGAATTTCGTCTATGTCTGGTTGCGGGTGCGTTCCGAGAGGTGGGTGAAATGAGAGTGCAACGGTTCTGGTCCATCATCGCGCTGCTCTTTGGCTTCATCTATTTCGCGCTGCCCCTGATCGGCACGCTGGAGTTTTCGCTACGCGCCCGGCGCGGGGTCTATTCGCTGGATGCCTACCGCTCGGTGCTGAGCGATCCGCAATTTCGCGAGACCTTCACCTATTCGATCGTCATGGCGATCTTTACCATCTTCGTCGGTGCGTTGATCGTCGTGCCCACGGCCTATTGGGTGCGCCTGAAATTGCCGCGTCTGCGCCCAGTGGTCGAATTCATCACGTTGCTGCCGCTGGTGATCCCGCCGATTGTGATCGTTTTCGGCTATATCCGGCTTTACAACACCTCGTCCTTCCTGCCGATGACCGGATCGGTGACGGGCACGAACCTCTTGCTGCTGCTAGGTTATACGACGCTGTCGCTGCCCTACATGTATCGCGCGGTGGATACGGGGCTGCGCACGCTGGATGTGGCAACACTGACCGAGGCGGCGCAAAGCCTTGGCGCGGGGTGGTTCACGATCATCGCGCGGTTGATCCTGCCCAACGTTTTGGTTGCGGTGCTGTCAGGGGCCTTCATCACCTTCGCCATCGTCATCGGCGAATTCGTTCTTGCCTCGCTGCTCAACCGGCCCGCTTTTGGTCCCTATATGCAGCTTGTCGGTGCCAACAAGGCCTACGAGCCTGCGGCGCTGGCGGTGATTGCCTTCTCTATCGCATGGATCTGCATGGGGCTGATCCAGCTTGTCACCCGATTTTCGAAACATACGAAAGCACAACGGTAATCCATGGCCTTTCTCAATATCGAGCATCTTGAAAAATCCTTCGGCACCAATCACGTGGTGAAAGATTTCAATCTGGCCATCGAGCAAGGGGAATTCGTCTCGCTTCTGGGGCCATCTGGGTGCGGTAAAACCACCGTGCTGCGCATGGTCGCGGGGTTCGAGACGACCTCGTCCGGGGCGATCAGCATCGACGGTCAGGATGTCACGCATTTGCGTCCGAACCAGCGCAATATCGGCATGGTGTTCCAGTCCTACGCTCTGTTTCCCAACCTGACCGTGGCACAGAATGTGGGCTTTGGAATGCGTGTGGCAGGCCGCCCGAAATCGGAAATCAAGGCCCGCGTCGATGAGATGCTGCGCCTGATTGGCCTGCCCAAGCTGGGCAACCGCTATCCGTTCCAGCTATCGGGCGGGCAGCAACAGCGCGTCGCGCTGGCGCGTGCGCTGGCGGTGCAGCCGCGCGTGCTGCTGCTGGACGAGCCGCTCTCGGCGCTGGACGCCAAGATCCGCGTAAGCCTGCGCGAGGAAATCCGCGAGATTCAGCGCGAGCTGGGCATCACCACGATCTTCGTCACCCACGATCAGGAAGAGGCCCTGTCGATGTCGGATCGCGTCGTGGTAATGAATGGCGGCGTGGCCGAACAGACCGGCGCGCCGTTCGAGATCTACAACCACCCCACGACCCGGTTTGTGGCGCAGTTCGTGGGCACGTTGAACACGCTATCGGCCACCGTCGTTGATGCCAAGACGGGCGGGGTGACGGTGGGCGAGACGGCGATTGCGCTCAACCGTCCGCTGGACGGGGCCAAGGCGGGCGAGACGATCAATCTCGCGCTACGCCCCGAGGTTGTGTCTTTGGGCCGCAAGGACGGGCGCGATACAGTTCTGGCGGGCCGCCTTGCCGAGGTGCATTTCCTCGGCTCGACGATCCGGATGCGCGTCGATGTTGGCGGCACGCTGATCTCGCTGGATACGTTCAACACCCCCGACACGCCGCCGCCGCAGATCGGCGAGGCGGTCGAGCTAAGTCTGGCCGAGCGTGACCTGCTGGTGCTGAGCGATTAAAACTGTCTGCGGGTGCTACAGATGGCTACCGCAGGAAGTTGTTGCGCGCGAGTTGCAAGACCTCATCTGCGCGTCCGTTCAGCACCGCTTTGACGCCAAACAGCGCCGTCGAGGTCACTTGCGACATCTCGATCTTGGGCGGCATGACTAGTTCCATCCGGTTCACTTTCACATCCAAAATCGCGGGGCCGGGGGCCGCGAGCCATTCCAGCATCGCGCTCTCAAGGTCAGTCATCTCATCGACCCGAAACCCGGCCATGCCAAGGGCGCGCGCCATCACGGCAAAATCGGGGTTGTGCAACTCGGTGAAGTTATCGAGCAGCCCCTCGACGCGCTGTTCCATCTCGACAAAGCCAAGCGAGGAATTGTTAAACACCAGCAGCTTGACGGGCAGCTTTTCCTGCACCAGCGTCAGCAGATCGCCCATCAACATGCTCATCCCGCCATCGCCACATAGCGCAATCACTTGCCGGTCAGGGTAGGCGGCCTGAATGCCCAAAGCCTGCGGATAGGCATTGGCCATCGTGCCGTGCAGCAGGCTGGTCAGGAAACGGCGCTGCCCGTTTGCACTCAGATGGCGTAGCAACCACACCATCGGCGAGCCACCATCGGCGGTGAAAATCGCATCCTTGGCGGCCAGCCGGTCCAGCACCTCGGTCAGCGCCTGAGGGTGGATCAGGCTGGGGTCGGGTTCCTCGGCGGTTTCGAGATAGCCCTGCAAATCCTCGGCGTAGCGTTTAAGCGCACGCGTCAGATGCTTGCCCGCCTCGCGCGGTTCCAGCCGTGGCAACAGCGCGGTGATCGTATCGCCAACATCGCCCACCAGCCCCAGATCAACCGGGGCACGGCGGCCCAGATGGGTTGCGTCGATATCGAGCTGCACAATCCTGGCCTTGCCCGGATAGAACTGCGTATAGGCGAAATCGCTGCCCAAACACAGCAGCAGATCGCAATCGCCCACGGCCTCCATCCCGGCGCGATTGCCCAGGATGCCAGTCATGCCGACATTATTGGGCATGTCGGGCTCGATGAACTCCTTGGAGCGCGTGGTATGGGCCACCGGAGCGCCCAGATGTTCAGACAGCGCGCAAATCTGGTCTTGCGACCCGCGCGCGCCGATGCCTGCGTAAATCGTGATGCGTTTGGCGTCGTTGATCAGGCTGGCGAGCGTATCGAGTTCGTCGTCGCACGGGCGCGTCGCGGGGCGCGGGCGATGCACCGACCAATGCAGATCGTCGGAGGCTTTTTCCTTGAACATATCGCCATTCACGATCACCACCGCCACGCCCTTTTTGGTCAGCGCGGCTTGGGCGGCTTGGGCCGTGATGCGGCGCGCCTGATCTGGGTGGCTGATATATTCGCAAAACACCGAGGTCTGCTCGTAGATTTTCCTTTGATCGACCTCTTGGGGAAAGCCCAGACCCACCTCGGCGCGGTCGATATTGGATGCGATCAGCACCACGGGCGCGCCGTTGCGATGGCTTTCAAAAATGCCGTTGACGAAATGCAGGCTTCCCGGCCCCGCCGTGCCCGCGCAGACCGACAGCTCGCCCGTCACATAGCTTTCACCCCCGGCGGCCAGTGCTCCGACCTCTTCGTGGCGCACATGCACCCAGTCCAGATCCGAGCGGCGCACCGCATCGGTGAAATGGTTAATCGTATCGCCCACGATGCCGTAAACGCGCAGCGCCCCGGCCTCGATCAGAGTGTCGGCGACGATTTCGGAAACGGTCTTGCTCATATCAAGCCTCTTTCAGATCTGAATGATGTTTAAGACTGGCGCGACGGCTGACCAGATCGGTCTTGGGTTTGAAGCTGTCGGGATCGGCGGCATGCCACCAGTCGGCGTAATCGGTGCTGTCGGGGTCGTCGTTCAACACGCCCGGCGGCAGGAACGGATAGACCTTGTCGATGGTGCGCCCCTGCGTGACGCCAATGCGATGTACGATGTGATGGGGTTGCAGATCGGTGGGGTGTTTCAGCCCGGCCGAGGCGACAATATCGGACAGCGCCGCAAGCGTTTTCTTGTGAAACCGCGCCGCGCGTTCGCCTTGCACTTGGGGCACCAGCCCGCGCTGGCGCGCTGCGTCTTGTGTTGTGATGCCGGTGGGGCAGGTGCCCAGATGGCAGCGCTGCGCCTGAATGCAGCCGATCGAGAACATGAAGGCGCGCGCCGCGTTGCACCAATCCGCGCCGATCGCCATGTTATGCGCCAGACCAAAGCCCGAATAGACCTTGCCCGAGGCCGCCAGCCGCACCTTGTCTTTCACACCCGCGCCCACCAGCGCATTGCGCATGATCACCAGCCCGTCAATCAGCGGCATCCCGACACGATCTGACAGCTCCAGCGGCGCGGCGCCCGTGCCGCCTTCGCCGCCATCAACGACGATGAAATCGGGAAAAATTCCGGTCTTTTGCATCGCTTTAACAAGGGCGAACGCCTCATGCGGCTGGCCAATACACAGCTTGAGGCCGACCGGCTTGCCCCCTGACAAGTCGCGCATTTTTGCCGCGAATTCCATCATCTCGCAGGGCGTGGAAAACGCGGAATGGCCACGCGGCGATAGGCAGTCTTCATGCGCGGGCACTTTGCGGGTCTTGGCGATTTCCTCGGTCACTTTGGCAGCGGGCAGCAAGCCGCCATGGCCGGGTTTCGCGCCTTGACTCAGCTTGATCTCGGTCATTTTGACCTGATCGTGCTGGGCCTGATCGGCAAACAGTTTGGGCTCGAAATTCCCATTATCGTCGCGCGCGCCGAAATAGCCCGAGCCTAATTCCCACACGATATCGCCGCCATGTTTGGCATGATAAGGCGACAGGCCACCCTCGCCGGTGTCGTGATAAAACCCGCCCTGTTTCGCGCCGATATTAAGCGCCTCGATCGCATTGGCAGACAGCGCGCCAAAACTCATCGCCGAGATATTGAGCACCGAGGCCGAATAGGGCTTGTCGCATTGCGCATTGCCAACCAGCACACGCGGATCGGTGTCTGCATCGGACTCGGGCGCAATCGAGTGATTGACCCATTTATATTCCTCGCTCTCGACATCGCGCTCGGTGCCGAACGGGTGGGTGTCGGTCTCGCCGCGCGCACGCTCATGCACAAGATTGCGCGCCTCGTAGGAATAGGGTTTCCCCTCAAGATCGCCCTCAACAATATAGGCCCGCAGGAACGGGCGCAGATCGTAAAACAGCCACCGCAGGCGCGCGGCGACCGGATAGTTGCGCGTGATCGTCCAGCGTGTCTGGAAATAGTCGTAAATTCCCAGACCCAAGACCGGCAGGCTGAGCACCAAGATGAGCAGCCACCACAGGCTCAGCGGCGCCAAGGTGAGGGCGATAATAGTAAGAAGAAGGGCTGCGAGCGGAAGGATGTTACGTTTCAGACTGTTCATGCGCTTGCGCCCTGTTGCTCTATTGCTGGGTGGGAGGGGAACTTGCCTCGTCGGCGCATGGTTCCGATCGACACGGCGACGTGATTGAGCCCGCGGCGCAGGGCATCTTGAGCGCATGCGCGAGCGCCTGCGTGTGATGGGGGCAATCCGGGGCATCTTATCAGGCTGATCCCGCCAACTTTCGCAAAGCCCTACTTAAAGCGTAGAAATTTATCTGCTGTTGAGAGAGGCGGTGGGGGGCTTCGTGCCAGATCCCGCCGTGATGACCAAGCCCGCGGCGGGTTTCGGTGGCGCGCGTGAGATGCGTTGCGCGCGAAATCGGGGTGGGCATCCATCCCTGTGCTGGCAATGCCGCGCTGGACGGGCCGTCTGGACACATCGGTGTTTGGAGAAACAGGGCGCCTTAGTGAATGTCCGCCCCGAACACGGCAGTCACTCGAGCCCTGACGGAGGACGCTTTCAGGCCTGACGCGACTTTTACCTGACGCAGCGGAAGCTGGAACTCACCCAGAAGTCACATGTTTGGGTCGAAAGATATCGCAAGGAGACGTCATGTCCACGATCACCACAACAAACCCCGCGACCGGCGAGACGATCAAGACCTATCCGCTGATGTCAGAGCAGGAGGCCATCGCAAAATTGGAGGCCGCGCAAGCCGCTTTTGAGACGTGGCGCACCCTGTCCCACGCGGATCGTGCGCCTTATCTGACGAAGATCGCGCAGAAGCTGCGGGATAATGCGGACGAACTGGCCGCCCTGATGACTCGCGAAACCGGCAAGCTGCTGAAAGACGGCAAGCGCGAGGTCGAAATCTGCGCCGCGATCTTCGACTACACCGCCAAGACCGGCCCTGACGCGCTGGCGGACGAAGAGCGTGCGCACGGCCCCAAAGGGTCGCGTGGCGTCGTCAGCTATCAGCCGTTGGGCGTGATCTATTCGATCCAGCCGTGGAACTTTCCGCTGTATCAGCCCGTCCGCGTGCTGGCGGCGAACCTGATGACCGGAAATGCCTGCGTGTTGAAACACGCCAGCATCTGCACCGGCACCGGCCTGCGCTTGCGCGAGCTGTGCATCGATGCGGGCCTGCCCGAAGATCTGTTTCAGGTTGTTTTGATCAACCACGACATCAGCGATACGCTGATCGCCCACCCCCTTGTACGCGGCGTGACGCTGACGGGAAGCGACAGGGCCGGTCGCCAGGTTGGTGCCATCGCCGCCAAAGCACTTAAAAAGACGGTGCTGGAACTGGGGTCGAACGACGCCTACCTCGTGCTGGAGGATGCCGATATCGAGACGGCCGTCAAATTTTCGGTCATGGGACGGCTTTACAATAACGGAGAGACTTGCGTCGCGGCCAAGCGGTTCATCGTGGCGGATAAGGTTTATGATACGTTCGTCGCGGCCTATGTCGAGCAGATGCAGGCGATCACCATGGGCGATCCTACGGACGACAACAGCCAGCTTGGCCCGCTGTCGAGTGAGGATCAGTTCGACACGGTGAAAGGGCAGGTCGACGACAGTGTGGCGAAGGGCGCCAAAGCCCTTTGCGGTGGAACACCTCCCGAACGCACCGGGGCCTATTACCCCGCCACGGTGCTGGTGGATGTAGCTCCCGGCATGCCAGCCTATGATGACGAAATTTTTGGCCCCGTCGCCGCCGTTATCCGCGCCAAGGACGATGCAGACGCGATGCGGATCGCCAATGACAGCCGTTACGGTCTGGGTGGCGGCATCTTTTGCAAGGACGAAGACCGCGCGCTAAAGCTGGCCCGAGACCACTTCGATACCGGCATGGTCCGCATCAATTCGTTCGGGGCCGCCGATCCGAACATGCCGTTCGGCGGGGTCAAGGATTCAGGCTACGGGCGCGAACACGGCGGCTTTGGCATGAAGGAGTTCGTCAACGTGAAAGCGATCTTTTTGCCATGATTGCGCTGCACGCCCTGCAATACTCGCGCGCCACCCGTATCCTGTGGCTGCTGGCCGATCTGGGCCAGCCCTGCACCCGAATAGACTATGATCGGACGGACGCCTTTCGCGCGCCGGAGGAGCTGTCAAAGGTTCACCCCTTGGGCAAATCACCGGTGATCGAGGACAACGGCGAGATGATCGCTGAATCTGCCACGATCCTACGCTATCTGGTGGCCAAGTTTGACGACGACAGCCACACGCCACCGCGCGGCACGGTCGATTATTGGCGACACGAGGCCCTGTTTGACTACGTCGAGGCCTCCTTCGCCGAGGTCGCATTGCGGGCGATCATGCCCGCGTTCCGCGGCAAACCCGTCCCGGACGACGCGAAAGCAGCCCTCGACATCCACCTCAATTACATCGCGCATGCCTTAGGCGACGGGCCGTTGCTGTTCGGCGATACGGTGACGCTGGCAGACATCCAGATATCCTACATCATCGCGTTGCTGGAGCGTGTGGGTCTGTTGGCCGAACACCCGACTGTTGCGGCCTATTGGGCCGTCTTGCAGGAACAGCCAGGCTATATCTCCGCGACCCGGACCGCCGGGCCGATGGTGCCAACCGCGTAATTTTACGGAAAGGAATTTCTCGCGCCCATGAACATCCTCATCGCCGGTGTCCCCCGCAAGACCGGCCTGTTTCTGACGCAGGATCTCTGGACAAGGCCGCCAAAGCAAGCCGCGCCGATGTGGCGGCAAACTTGGCAGAGGCCGCCACGAGCGCCACGTTCGACGGACAAGCACTTAACATGCAATCAGCCTGGGTCACAAAGCGGGTCCGGTGGCTTTATCCAAACCCCTGACGGATATGTTGCGTGCAGCGATGCCCTGCTGGTTCCGTCGCAAAATTCTGCTTTAAAGCGAAACACTTCAACGCTTGGTGGCGATCCGCCCAAATCCGCGTCAGATTACGCCCAATAAGCGCCACCACAGGAAATCCAGCGGGATCAGCGCCAGAACCGTGATGACGAACAAGGAAAGCGTGACTTTCAGCAAAGGACGTGTGCTTTCTCCGGCAAGGCCCATCGCGACGATCAGGGGGCCGACTTGATAGGGGAAAAGCACGCTGGAGAAACCGATGACCTGCGTCATCATCACCGCCTCTTGCGAAAACCCCGTTGCCTGCGCCAAATCGGGCGTGAGGGGCGTGAGGACGGCGGGCACGCCCGCCATAGTGGTGAAGATCGACGTCACCGTCGCCAGCAGCGAGAGCGACATGAAATTCAGGAAATCATGCCCTTGGGAAAAAGGCAGCACCCCGAACACCTTGGAGGCAATCAGCGCGCCCAAGCCGCTAGAGCTGACGATGGTTCCAAGGGTCAGCGCCCCGGCCACAAAAAGCAGCATCGAGAAATCCACCGAGCTGCGAAACACCGGCGGCGGCACGAAGCCGAGCTGCGGAATCATCAGCAGCAACGACGCCCCGAGGCCGATCCAAGCCGGGTTGATCCCGTGCCACTGATCTGTTGACCAAAGCGCCAGCGTGATCAGCAGGACCACCATCAGCGCAGCCTGTCGCAGCCCCCCGGTCTGGATCTGCTGATTGGCCGTTTCGTTTTTCACGATCTGTGCGGGAAACAGCTTGAGCACAAGCAGCACGATTACTGCCGATTTCAACAGGCCCAGAACCGGGTAATGCAGCAGCAGGTAGTGGCCGTAGCTGAAATGCGTTCCAAACGTCTTTTCCGCGACGCCCGAGAGGATCACGTTGGGAATGTTGGAGGGCAGGATCGCAAAGCTCGGCATATTGGTGCCAATCGCGATGATGATCGCAACGCCCGTCCGCCCGGCCGATCCTTTGCTCAGCCCCAGCGTATCGGCAAGCGCCATCCCCACGGGCACCAGCACCGCTGCGCGCCCCAAAGACGAGGGCATCACAAAGCCAAGCGCCATTCCAAGCAGCATCAGCCCCGCGATCAGCGCCGGATAGCTGCGCGACAAATGCGGCTGCGCGAGCGCACCAAGGCGCTTGCCCAGACCGCTATGGCTGATCGCCGCGCCAATCACAAAGCCGGTCACCACCAGCCAGATCGCCGATGAGGAGAAGCTCGAGAAAACTTCGGCTGGCTCGGCCGCCCCGGTGAGGATGAGGGACGCAAAGAGGAAGGTCGAGGCGACATAGCCCGGCACCAGCCCGGTCCCCCAAAGGGCAAGCGTCACCAGCATGATCGCGAATGTCATCCCCTGGTCTTGCGACATGCCTGCGGGCAGCGCCAGCAGACCCCATGCGGCAATCAGCACGGTCAGGGCTAGGATACTCTCTCTCAGGCGGGTCATCGCGCGTCCTTTCGATTTGCGTGCAAAGGACTACCGCAACTGGGCGCCTTGTCCTATAAAGACGTAATGACAAAAGATGTCGATTTTCCGCCAAATGGGGCAAGGCCCGACCCTGAGATGCCTGCCACTGCAACGCCCACACGCGCCATGCCCGCGCGTGTCTGGTCGGGCACGCTGGATATCGGGGATCGCGTTCCGCGCCCTGAACCCTCCGCAGGGCCGGGCTGGGCGCAGGCTTTGTTTTGTTTTGACGGGTTGATGCGGGTGGAGGCCGCAAAGGGGCGCTGGTTCATTCCCGACCGTTTCGGCATCTGGTTGCCGGTCGGCACGACGGCTGAGGTCGAACTCGCGGGACGGGTGGAATTCCAGTCCTTCCTTTTTGCGCCGCGCTTCGTGGATCGGCTTGACATGCCGCCGGAGCCGACGGTGCTGCGGGCGACGCCGCTGATGCGCGGGATCGGTCGCAGGCTTATGCCCGAGCCGGGCGACACCACCGTGCTAAGCGCAGCCGAGAAACGCCGCCTTGGCTGGGTGGCGCTGGACGAGCTGTCGCGTCTTGAGCGCCCCGATCTTCACCTGCCCAGTAGCGGCGATCCGCGCCTGTCGCGGGTGATGGCGCGGCTTTTGCAACGCCCCGCCGAGGCGAATAACCTTGCCCGCCTCGCCGCAAAGATCGGCTCCAGCGAACGCACGCTCTCGCGGCTGTTCCAGCAGAAAACCGGGCTTAGCTGGCGCGAATGGCGCGACCGGCTGCGGTTTGTTCTGGCCATCGAAGGGGTGCAGATGGGGTGCAGCAGCACCGAGCTCGCGCATCGGCTGGGCTATAGCGGCACATCGGCCTTCGTCGCGGCCTTTCGCCGCCAAAGCGGAATGACCCCGGGAGAGTGGCGCCATCGGGCGTGATCCGGGCGTGGCGCACTGAACGTCAAAATTGCTGAGCAACCGAACCAAAGATACTTTTCTCTAGCCGACACTCTGTTTTCCCGCAGCTTTCACATTTCGAAATGCGGTCAAGCTCGCTTTCTCATTCATCGTTGAGCGTCCTCGGGTCAGGACCATTGATTTCATTGGAGCGTCATGATTCACCATCCGCAAGCAAAGCGGTGACATGTCTGACCTTTTCTGGCTGACCGACGCGCAGATGGCGCGCTTGGAGCCTTACTTCCCGAAGTCCCGTGACAAGCCACGCGTCGATGATCCGTTGCCTGGCAACGGTTTACTAACTAACCGCTGCCGGTCAGCGGACGCCACCAACCTGAAGGTTCACCGAACCGCGACCAGCATGGGCGTGAAAAAGGGGCGTGGCCGCTGGTCAGGTCAGTGACTACATTGGCGCGCGGGCACTGCGGAGCAGCCTGCCGAATGTAGACTGGCTGCTCGGACATCGTGGCTATGACGCCGACTGGTTCAGAAACGCGTTGCAAGACAAGGGGATACGCGCCTGCATCCCTAGCCGAAAGCAACGCAAGACGCCCGTGAAATACGACAAACGCCGCTACAAGCGCCGCAACCGGATCGCGATCATGTTCGGCAGGCTCAAGGATTGGAGGCGCGTCGCGACCCGGCATGTTCGCTGCCCCAAGGTCTTCCTCTCGGCCATCGCCCTCGCAGCAATCGTCATTTACCGGCTATGAGTCCTGAGCCTAGCTGTTTGATCCCACGGTTTGAT
>NZ_AUNB01000032.1 GCF_000714545.1 Thioclava indica | reverse complement strand
CCGCCCGGTCCCGAAGGAGCCGCAGCCACGATGTCGATATACGCCGTCGCGGTATCTGTGCCGCCGTTTTGATCAGACACCGTATAAGTCACGCTGGCCGTGCCGCTGGCATCGCTCTCGGGCGTGAACGAGATGTTGTTCCCCGAGGTCAGTTTCGCGCTGCCCTGTGTCGAACCCACGACATTCGTCAGAATGAGAGCATCGCCATCCGCATCGCTGTCATTGGACAGAAGCTGCGATTGTTGCAAAATCAACGGTGCATTCGGCGAGGTTTTGAAGTTGATGTCGTCATGTGCGACGGGGGCTGCGTTCTCGACTGCGGGCGTCGTGGGGGCCGGGTCGGGCGTCACGACAGGGTCAGGATCGGGAGTGACAACAGGGTCGGGCGTGGATGTCGTGGGAGGCGAGGTCACTGAACTCGAACCATCCATATCGGCGCCAAGATTAACCGCAACCGATCCTGCGGAAATGCTGAAATCGCCATTCGCGGGGTTCACGAAACCCGGATTAACGCCGATCAGATTGCCGTCAGCCGCGCTCGGGGCGTCATTGCCGCCATCGGTGGATGCAGACATCTGCCCCGTCTTGCCGTTGTACAAGACGTTGTCTTCCCAAACGACATTGTCGTTCGAATAGCCGCCGTAGGAGTTGTTATCAATCGCGGTGTTGTTGCTATTGATGCTGGGGTCGGCCACGGCGATGTTGTTGACGAAGGTGTTGTTGCTCGACTGCGCATTCGAGATTTCACCGCGCCAGGTGCCGTCATTCTGCAGATCGACATTGTTGTGATAGGCGGTGTTGTTGCTCACCGTCACATAGTCGCTCCAGGTGACCTGAATACCCTTGCCACCGTTGCCATAGGCGACGTTGTTTTCTACCAGCGTCGGGTAAGTGTAATTCGGGTGGCCATCGGTCTGGGTGCTTTGGAAATCATCGATGATGATGCCGTTGCCATCGGTATGCGCGCCGCTTTGGGTCACGTTGTCATGGGTGATGTTGTCGCGGATAATCGTGCGATATCCGGGCGTCGTGGTATCGCCGCTGACATTGCGATTCTGATAGATCGAGATCCCCGAGTACCAGCCTGATGAGGCATTGTCATAGGTCTCGTTGCCCTCAATGGTGATGAATTCCGAGTAGTTGAACTGAATGCCGGACTCGCCGTTACCATGCACGGTATTGTCGGCAATGGTGATGTGGTGGACGCTGTTGGCCTCAATCCCGTCTCCCGCGGCATTCGCGATGTCGAACCCCTCAATCGTGACATAGTTCGCATTCACGCTGATTGCGTTCCACGCGCCTGAAGGCGGGCGGATCAGGGCCGTGCCGGGGTCTTCGGCGCGGATCGTGATATCGCCTGCAGCCGAGCCGCCTTGGTTAATATTGAGGGACTCGTTGTAGGTGCCCGCGCGCACAACAATCTCGTCTCCGGGGTTGAGATTGGCGTTGAGCGCTTGTCCGATAGTTCGAAACGGAGAACCGTCGCTGCCGTTCGCGTTATCGTTGCCGTTCGTGTCGACGTAGTAGACCGTCATTCTTGCCTCCAGTAGGATTTTGACCGGGGAGTCTGCCAAGCACCTCGAAAGGTATAGGGGCACTGGCCGAAAGATCCTTTGCTTCGATCATTTGCATAATGCGAAGGATAGATAGCATCGAGATTCCTATAACGGCAGATGCCCCCGGGAACGTAAGCGGCAACTTGACAATGAGTTTTGCATTTTGCGCCGATTTAGGTTTCGGAGACGTTAACGGCGCAGTTTTTTTATCCGAAGGTCAGCAGCTTGTCTTACGGAGGTGCAGGGGCGTGAAATGGGCGGGTTTATGCCGGTTAAGTTCTGAAGGCGGAGCTCTGGCACGAAATCGGTCCCTATCTGGCAATCCTCCGCTTGCCGGTGGCGATTTTTGGACGCGTCTTTTACCCGCAAAGCGACTCGGTCTTGTCGCCGGGCGGAGCGCCAGTAGGCCTCCGAGCGCACCGTTTCGGGGCTTTACGCAAAAGGCGTAGGGCGGGTGCATCCGGATGAGATGAGCGTTTCAAACGGATGTCGCGCAGCACGGTGCCGGTGTCTTTTGGTGCAGGCAGGCGCAAATTAGCGGTGCCCGCGCGGCGTTTGGCGGTGGCGGTCCAAGCCCCAATTCCACCGATCCGCAACGCGCTACGCCCAATAGCGCGGTTCTTAAACGACGCGTGATTTGTCAGCTTTGATCTGTGGTTAAACGCCGCCAAGGGCCTGATCGGGGCGCTGCGGCCAAGCAACGGATCAATGATGTGCCAATCGTGAATTGCTCGCTCGCCGCAGATGTAAAGATCACCCACCCGGATCTGGTGAATATCTATGGCTGCACGATTGGCAGCCAGACCCAGATCGGCCCGTTCGTTGAAATGCAAGCCGATACCAGCATCGGCGCGCGGTGCAAGATTTCCTCGCATAGTTTCGTGTGTAGCGGCGTCACGCTGGAGGATGGGGTGTTTGTCGGCCACGGCGTGATGTTCACCAATGACATGTATCCCGCCAGTACCAATCCCGATGGCGCGCTGAAAGGTGCGCAAGATTGGGAGTGCCTTGAGACGCGGGTCGGGCGCGGTGCCTCTATCGGCTCTAACGCCACCATTTTGTGCGGCATCTCGATCGGCGCGGGCGCGCTGATCGGGGCTGGCGCGGTCGTCACCCGAGACGTGCCCGCGCGCACAATCGTCGCAGGCGTGCCCGCGCGGGTCATCGGAGAGGTGCCGCTCGCGCAAAGCAACGGCCAATCTCATTCATCGACACGACAGTCGCAGCAACCGGAGGACCGGGCATGATCAACGTAGGAGTCGCAGGATACGGCTATTGGGGACCAAACCTCGCCCGGGCGGTCTCGGAATCGGGTTGCGCGCGCGTAGAGATGATCGCAGATCGCGACAGCACGGCGCGGGGACGCGCGGCGCAGCGCCATCCGGCGGCACGGCTGAGCGATGATATTCTGGAAATGATCGCAGACCCCAAGGTCGATGCGGTGATGATCGCCACGCCCGTTGCGAGCCATTTCAGCCTTGCGATGGCCGCAATTCAGGCGGGCAAGCATGTGCTGGTCGAAAAGCCGATGGCCGATACGCCCCAGCGCGCCGCGCAACTGGTCGAGGCGGCTGCGCGCAAAGGCGTGATCCTGATGGTCGATCACACCTTCATCTATACCGGCGCGGTGCAAAAGATTTCAGAGCTGATGCATTCGGGTGAACTGGGCAAGATGTATTACTACGACTCCACGCGGGTGAACCTTGGAATTTTCCAGCGCGACGTGGATGTGATCTGGGATCTGGCGGTGCATGACATCGCGATCCTCGACCATCTTCTGGGGGCCAGCCCGATTGCGGTGTCTGCCAGCGCGGCGGCCTGTATCAAAGGCAGCCCGGCCAATATGGCGCATCTGTCGATCTATTATGATGACGGGGTGATGGCCTATCTCAACGTGAATTGGCTTGCGCCCGTCAAGATCCGTCAGACCGTGATCGGGGGTAGCCAGCGGATGGTGATCTATGACGACATGCAAACCAGCGAAAAGGTCAAGGTCTATGATCGCGGCGCGGCTCCGGGCAGTGATCCTTACGAGCCGCTGGTGTCCTATCGCCTTGGGGATATGCGCGCGCCTGCGCTGTCGTCCAAAGAGGCGCTGGTAACCGAGGTTCAGGAATTCGCGCGCTGCATCGACACCAAGGCTACGCCTTTGACCGATGGCGTCGGAGGCTTGCGCGTCGTCGAGCTGCTTGCCGCGGCAACCCTTTCCACAACCCGTCGGGGCTTCCCCGTCGAACTTGGCCAGAAAAGAGAGGCGTCATGATCCCGTTCCTGAACCTTCGCGCCCAATATCGCGCCATCGCCCCCGAGATCGAAGAAGCCGTGCTGCAAGTGCTGCGCAGCGGCAATTATGTGCTGGGCGAGCCTGTCGAGGCATTTGAGGAGAACTTCGCGCTTTATTGCGGGGCGGGCTCGGTGATTGGCGTCAGCAGTGGCACCTCGGCGTTGCATCTGGCGCTGCTGGCCGCCGGGATTGGGCCGGGCGATGAGGTGATCACCACGCCGTCCACTTTCGTCGCCACGGTGGCCGCGATCCTTTACACTGGCGCAACGCCCGTTCTCGTCGATATCGACCCCGAGACATGGAACATGGACCCCGCGCTGATCGAGGCCGCCATCACTCTGCGCACCCGCGCGATCATGCCGGTGCATTTACATGGCCGCCTCGCCGATATGCAGTCCATCGTCGCAATTGCGCGCCGCCACAGGCTGCTGGTGATCGAAGACGCCGCACAGGCCCATGGCGCGCAACGCGGCTCGCAGCGAGCGGGCACATTCGGCGATATCGGTTGCTTCAGCTTTTATCCGGGCAAGAACCTTGGCGCATGCGGCGAGGGCGGGGCGGTCGTTACCAGTTCGGCAGAGCTGGATGAGAAGGTGCGCTGTCTGCGCGACTGGGGCCAGAAGGGCAAAGGCAATCACGTCGTTGAAGGCTACAATTTCCGCATGGATGCGGTGCAGGGTGCGATCCTTGATGTGAAGCTGCGCCATCTTGATGCGTGGAACGCCGCGCGTCGTCGCATCGCCAACATGTATCACGAAGGACTTGCCCCCGACATCTCGCGCGCCAAGGGGCCGTTCGGCGAGGATCATGTGGGCCATGTCTATGCGATCCGCGTGGCCAATCGCGCCGAGTTCCAAGCCAATCTGGAAACCGCCGGAGTGCCCACCAGTATCCACTACCCCCTCCCGGTGCATCTGCAACCCGCCTATGCCCGCATGGGCTATGCGGGCGGCGATTTCCCGATTGCAGAGGCTTACGCCGACACGACCGTCTCGCTGCCCATCCACCCCGATCTGACGGACAAACATGTCGAGCATATCATCGAGTCGGTGAACCGCTTCGCTGGCGCGATGGCTCCAATGGAAATGCAAGGATAATCCCATGAGCACGCAGTCTATTCTGGCAAACAAGCGCATTCTGGTCACCGGCGGCAGTGGCTTTGTCGGCTCTCATATCGTCGATCTTCTGCTGGCCGAGAACTGCGGCGAGATCATCGTCATTGACAACATGGTGCGCGGGCGGCGTGAAAACTTGGCTGCGGCGTTGGGCGACAGGCGGGTAACGGTGATCGAAGGCGACATTCGCGACACCGACCTGATGGAGCGTTTGGTCGCAGGCACCGATACCGTGTTTCATCAGGCTGCCCTGCGCATCACCCATTGTGCCGCCGAACCTGATGAGGCGATGTCGGTGATGGTGCAGGCCACCTACGACCTTTTGCAGATGTGTCAGCGCGCGGGCACACGTAAGGTGGTGATGGCGTCTTCGGCCTCGATCTATGGCATGGCCGCGCATTTCCCGACCACCGAATCCGAGCCGCCCTATCCCAACCGCACGCTGTATGGTGCGGCCAAGACGTTTGGCGAGGGGCTGCTGCGCTCGTTCAACGATATGTACGGGCTGGAATATGTCGCGCTGCGCTACTTCAATGTCTACGGTCCGCGCATGGATCTGCATGGCCGCTACACCGAAGTCATGGTGCGCTGGATGGAGCGGATCGCCAATGGGGAACCGCCGATCGTGTTCGGCGACGGGCTTCAGACGATGGATATGATCGACGTGCGTGACGTGGCGCGGGCCAATATCCTTGCGGCCAGCGTGCCGGTCTCGGATGCGGTGTTCAACGTGGGCAGCGAGAGCGAAACCTCGCTTCTGGAACTGGCCAAGCTGCTATCCGCCGGGATGGGGCGGCCCGATCTGGTGCCAACCCACGCGCCCGAGCGCAACGTCAACCCGGTGCCGCGCCGTCTCGCCTCGGGGGCGCTGGCCGCCAAACAGCTTGGTTTCACCCCGCAGATCCCGGTCGCCGAAGGTCTCGCCGATCTGATTGCATGGTGGCAGGCTGAAACGACGACGAAGCAAACGCGGGAGATGTTCGCATGATACCGATTGCCAAACCGCTCTTGGGCGAGGCCGAAGCGCAGGCCGCCCATAACGCGGTCTTGTCGGGCTGGGTCTCGCAAGGGCCGCAAGTGGCCGCGTTCGAGGCCGATTTCGCCGCCCTCGTTGGCGCCCCCCATGCGGTGGCCGTGTCCAACTGCACGACCGCGCTGCATCTGGCCTGTCAGGCGGTGGGCGTTGGTCCCGGCGATGAGGTGATCACCGTCAGCCATTCCTTTGTCGCGACGGGCAACGCGATCCGGCAATGCGGCGCAATGCCTGTGTTCGTCGATATCGAGGCGGATGGCTACAATATCGACCCCGAGGCAGTCGCGCAGGCGATCACGCCGCGCACCAAGGCGATCATGTGTGTGCATCAGATCGGGATGCCCTGTGATCTCACGGCGCTGCTTTTGATTGCGCGCGCTCATGATCTGCCGCTGATCGAGGATGCGGCCTGCGCCATCGGCTCGGAAATCCGCGTTGACGGGCAATGGGGCAAGATTGGCGCGCCCCATGGCGATATCGCGTGTTTCTCGTTTCATCCGCGCAAGGTCATCACGACAGGCGAGGGCGGGATGCTGACCACCCGAAACCCTGAATATGACGCGAAATTCCGGTTGTGGCGCCAGCACGGGATGTCGATTTCCGACACCGCCCGTCACGCCGCTGCAAGTGTCGTGTTCGAAAGCTATATCGAGCGCGGCTATAACTACCGCATGACCGATATTCAGGCGTCTGTCGGGCGCGTGCAACTCGGGCGGCTCGACATGATCGTGCGTCGCCGCCGTGAGATTGCCGCGCATTATGATGCGATGCTGGCTGAGATTGAGGGGCTATCCACGCCGTTCGAACCCGATTGGGCGCGCTCCAACTGGCAAAGCTATTGCGTGCGTCTTGACCCGGCGATTGATCAGCGCGCCTTGATGCAAGGCTTGCTGGATCAGGGCGTGACCACGCGGCGCGCCATCATGTGCATGCATATGGAACCCGCGCAGGCGGATGTCGAACTGCGTCATTCGCTGATCCGTTCCGAACAGGCGCGCGATCACGCGATCCTACTGCCGCTATATGCCCAGATGAGCGATGCCGAGGTGGCCACAGTCGTCGACACGCTGCGCGATGAGATGGCAAAGGCGCGCGGGGCCGGCGCGTCGCGGCGCAAGCGTGGGACGCTAAAGATTGTGGCGACCTCGAACGCTGACGCGGTGCGTGCAGCCCAGCCGATGCGCGAGCCGGGGTGATGAAACAGGACGGCGATCCGGGGCGCGCGGGCAACCTTGGCGCGATATCGCCCCTAGCTGCGGCGCGGAATTTCGCGTGCCGGATTGCCCACCATCACCGCGCCGGGGGCCACGTCATTCAACACATTCGCCCCCATCCCGATCAGTGCTCCATTCCCGATACGCACGCCGTTGCGGATCGAACAGGCGCTGGCGATATAACAACTCTCGCCGATCTCGACCGCGCCCGCGATGGTCACGTTCGAGCCGATCAGCGAATGATCCCCGATGCGCACATCATGATGAATGACGGAATGGGGCAGCACCATTACATGCGCGCCCAAAACAGCGTTCGAGGTCAGCGTAACACCACAATGCAGCACCGTGCCCGTGCCCAGTTGCGCAAAACGCGACACGGTCGCGCGCGGGTGGATGATGCGGGCGTAACGATCCTGCGGGATGGCCAGCCGCGCGATCAGCGCAGCGCGTTGGCGATACGAGGTTTGCGAGCCGATCAGGAACACAAATTGCGCGTCGGGAAAGTCATGTGCCTGCGAGAGCGGGACGACTGGCACGCCCTCAAAATCGGGGGCATGGGCGGGATCGTCCGACAGGATCGCGGAGATCTCGAACTCCGCCTCGACCGCCTCGAAAATCTCGCGCGTGTTTCCGCTCAGTCCGATCAGCACGATTTTCCGGGTTGTCACCGCGATTTTCCATTTTCTGCAAAAGGGTTTGGCCTGATACTCAAGCTTGACCAATGCCATATCACGATTCGTACCTTACGGTCATCGTCTTGCAAGCGGTCGGTCTTGCGGCGGAAAATGGCCGCTCAGGTCTCGCGGCGATGGTCGCGCAGCGCGTCGCGTGATCAAACACCGCAGCGCAACGGCCCGGAAATGGCGAGCCAAGACGAAGCCTCCCGCGCCGCCGCCACGTAAGGATGACCCCAGAATGACGCATCCCCCCCACACTCATGGCCGAGCCGAGCTGCGCGCGGCGCGCAAGGCCTCTTGGGGGCTTTATACCTGTGTCGGGGTGTTCAGCATCTTTGTGAATCTGCTGATGCTGACCGGGCCACTTTACATGTTGCAGGTCTATGACCGGGTGCTGGGCAGCCGTTCGGTCGAGACGCTGGTGGCGCTGACCGCACTGGTGGCGTTTCTCTATGCGATGATGGGGCTGCTCGATTACGCGCGCGGCCGGATCATGGGACGGGTCGGCGCGCGGTTTCAGGCGCGTCTGGAT
Source organism: Thioclava indica (assembly GCF_000714545.1). Taxonomy (GTDB): domain Bacteria; phylum Pseudomonadota; class Alphaproteobacteria; order Rhodobacterales; family Rhodobacteraceae; genus Thioclava; species Thioclava indica. The sequence goes on along the minus strand of NZ_AUNB01000032.1, from coordinate 27,508 downwards.
CGCCGCGTATTCGATGCGGTGGTGCGCAAATCCGCGATCGCGCCGGACGAGCACACGACCACCGGGCTTGCCGATCTGGAGGCGGTGCAACGCCTGATCGCCTCGCCCGTGCTGACGGCCGTGTTCGACCTGCCTTGGACGCCGCTTTTCCTTGCGGGGATCTGGATTTTCCATCCTTGGCTCGGAACGTTGGCACTGGCGGGCGGCGCGTTGCTGGTCGCGGTTGCGCTGTTTAACCAGTTTGCTACGCGCACGTCGCTTGCAAATGCCAATCAGGCGGCGGTTCAGGCCGGGATGATGGCCAATCAAATCCGCTCTGAGGCCGAGATGGTGCAGGCGATGGGGATGCGCGATGCCGCCTTTGAGCGCTGGCAAAAGGCACGCGGGCGCGCGCTTGGGGCGCAGATCCGCGCCTCGGATCTGGGGGGCACGTTTTCGGTCACCACCAAGACATTCCGGCTGTTTCTACAATCGGCGATGCTGGGTCTCGGGGCTTATCTGGTGCTGCGCGGCGAGATGACAGCGGGCGCGATGATCGCGGCCTCGATCCTGCTGGGGCGCGCCTTGGCCCCCGTCGAGCAGATTGTGGGTCAATGGGCCACGATCCAGCGGGCGCGCAAGGGCTGGAGCAGCCTAGAGATTTTGCTCGAACAGGTGCCCCCCGAAACCCCGCGCACCGAATTGCCCCGCCCCAAGGCGCGCCTTGAGGTGCAAAACCTGTCAATCCTCGCGCCGGGTGAGGCCGAACCCGTTCTCAAATCCATCAACTTCAAGGTCGAGCCGGGGCAGGCCATCGGCGTGATCGGCACCTCAGGCTCTGGCAAATCCACGCTGGCACGCGCGATTACCGGCGTGTGGCGGCCGCGTTCGGGAACGATCCGGCTGGATGGCGCGACGCTCGATCAGTTTGCGCCCCACATCCTTGGCCGCCATATCGGCTATCTGCCCCAGCGCGTGCAATTGTTTGACGGCACGATTGCCGAAAATATCGCGCGCCTGTCGGACGCGCCCGACCCGGCGGCAGTCGTTGCTGCGGCTACCAAGGCCGATGCCCATGAGATGATCCTCAAGCTGCCGCAGGGCTATGACACCCTGGTTTCGGCCAATGGCGGGCGCTTGTCGGGCGGGCAGATGCAGCGCATCGGTTTGGCGCGCGCGATGTATGGCGATCCGGTGATCCTCGTGCTGGACGAGCCCAATTCCAATCTCGACAGCGAGGGCAGCGCCGCCGTGAACCGCGCGATCCGGGGCTTCATGGAGGCGGGTAAATCGGTGCTGATCATGGCCCACCGCCCCGCCGCAATCAAGGAATGCAACATCTTGCTGATGCTGGAAAACGGGGCAGTGCGCGCCTTTGGTCCCAAGGACGACGTGCTGCGCGAGGTGGTGCAGAACCGCTCGACGATCGTGAAATCCACAGGCACCGGGGGGATCCGATGATGAAGCGCGCACCGCGCCCGGCATGGTCCGCATATTGGCCGATTTCGATTGGGGTGTTCGGCCTTGTCCTGCTGCTGGGCGGTTTTGGCAGTTGGGCGGCATTCACCAATATCGCGGGGGCGGTGATCGCCAATGGTCGCATCGAAGTCGATCAGAACCGCCAGGTCGTGCAGCATCCCGATGGCGGGGTGGTTTCAGAGATTCTGGTCGATGAGGGCGAGATGGTTCAGGCCGGGCAGCCCTTGCTGCGCCTTGATCCCACGACGCTCAAATCCAAGTTGCTGATTACGGAAAACGAGCTTTATGAGCTGATGGCGCGGCGGGGCCGCCTTGAGGCCGAGCGCGATGGCAACAGCGAGATCACCTTCGACCCGCTGGTCGTCAAGGCGGCGCGCGAGAATGCCGATATTCAAGGCTTGATGGATGGTCAAAGGCGTCTACTGGCCGCGCGCGCCGAGACGCTGACGAATGAAGTCTCGCAGCTTAAGAAACGCAAGCTGCAGATCGCCGATCAGATCAAGGGGATCGTGGCGCAGCAAAGCGCGCTGAGCCAGCAAACCGACTTGATCAGCGGCGAGTTGAGCGATCAGCAATCGCTGCTGGATCGCGGGCTGGCACAGGCCTCGCGCGTGCTGTCCCTGCGGCGCGAAGAGGCGGGGCTGATGGGCAGTCTGGGTGAGTTGACCGCGCAAAAGGCGCAAGCCGAGGGCCGCATGACCGAGATTGATATCGAGCTGCTAAAGCTGCAATCTGGCCTGCGCGAAGAGACCAACACGACGTTGCAAGACCTGCAATATCGCGAGCTGGAACTGCGCGAGCAACGCCTGTCGCTGATCGAGCAGATCGACCGGCTGGAGATCGCCGCGCCGGTGTCGGGTGTGGTTTACGGGTTGCAGGTCTTTGCGCCGCGCTCGGTGCTCAAGCCTGCCGATCAAGTCCTGTTTATCGTGCCGCAGGACCGCCCGCTGGTCATTCACGCGCAGGTCGTGCCAAGCCATATCGACCAGATCCGCATCGGGCAGGACGTGCGCGTGCGCTTTTCGGCGCTGGATCGGCGCACGACGCCGGAACTGACCGGGAAAGTCGTGCAGATCTCGGCGGATGCGTTTACGGATGAAAGCTCGAAGGCGAGCTATTACCGCGTCGAAATCACCCTCAGCGAGAGCGAGCGCGAGCGTCTGCCAGACGATGTCACCCTGATCCCCGGCATGCCGGTCGAGGTGTTCATCCGTACGCAGGATCGCACGCCGCTGGCCTATCTCGTCAAACCCCTCAGCGACTATTTCGCCCGCGCCTTCCGCGGCTAAGGCGCACAGCAAAGCGGCGAGCCGGTGGCTCGCGGCGCAGCGCGCACGGGGGCGCAGACACAAACCTGCCATCTTGAGACGCGAGAGTTGGTGTGGCGGGTGGGGGGGCTACAATCTGAGCCGCCAGCCCCTTCAGTCGCGCAGGCGACGCCCTTGCGCGATGTCTGTCTTACGCATCCGGCGCGCCGCGAACCTACCAGGCATCGGCGCGCGCGGCATGGGCAAAGGCCGTGCCATCGCCAAACGGATACAGCGCCTGACGCTGTGGGTCGACGCGGTTAAGCAGCGTCAGAACCTTGTCCACCCCCGCCATCTGCAAGTGACTGGCGTTTGCGCGCACCGTATCCAGCGGCGTGCGTCCCCAGCCCACGACCATCAGAACCTCTTCCATCACCGAGGCGATATGGGTCGTCGAGGCACTGCTAAGCGCAGGCGGGCAAACGAAGATCGCCATTAGACGATGGGTCGAGGCATATTTTAGGATCGAGCGAATGGCTTGCCCGTCTTCGAGAGCCGGGATCGGCCCGTTGCCACGATGCAGAATGCGCAGCCCGTCCGTGTCCAGACAATCGACCAGCTCGCCCAGATCGCGCCCCTCGCGCAGATGTTCGGCCAGCCCGCCCGGGCCGGTCTGGGACAGCGCCTTGTCGGGATGCAGAAACGCGGGCAGGCGCTCGATATACCACGGTTCACGCTTGCCAACCGTGTCGATCAGCAACACAGCCTGACCGCTTGCAACCAATTCGCGCGCCATTCGATACCCGACGAAACGCGCGCCATCATGGGGCTGCACCGGCGTGATCATCAGGCTGCGCGGCAGCGCCCCGCCTTCCTGCGCAGAGATCATCGCAATGCTCGAACTCAGCGCCGTCCTGAGATGGCGCTCGCTGCTGCCTGCCGTATCGCGGCGCCGCAATGCGGGCAGCATCCCGACCGCCACAAGATCGGGGTCATCCTCGAATTGCGTCAGCGAGCGCGCCTTGCGATCAATCAGCTCGCGCCCCCCCGCCAAGGTCAGCGCCAGAAGGGTCGATGCGAGGAACGTGACGATCAGATAGATCTTGCGCCCCCGCCCCTCGGGCCAGATCGGCGGCACTGCGGGGGCAATCATTTCAAGGTCCAGCGCAGGCTGGGACAGGCGCGCCTCTAACTGGCGGCGTTGATTCTCATAGCCATCGAGAATTGCGCGCTGGGCATCGGCGCGCCGGATCAGGTTGATCAGGTTCAACTCGGCCACGGTGGTCTTGGACAACGTGCCCTGAAGGCGATCGCTGGTGCGCGCCAGACGCGCTTCCTCATCCTTGAACTGGCCAAGCTGGGCGCGCATCGAGCCAGCCCATTCGCCAAGTGCCGCCCGGATCGAGCTTTCGATCTCGGCGATATGGGCGCGTTCCATCATCACCCCGCCATAAGCTTCGCCATAGCTTGCCGTCAGTTGGGCCAGCGCGCGTTTGCGCAGTTGCAGCGCCTTGCGCAGTTCGCCGATTTCCTCGGGCTCGTCCTGCGTAATGCCGTTGCCGTCTGCAAGCGCAGCATCCACCGAGCGCAGCTTGCCACGCAGTTCCGCCATCTGGCGCTGAATATCGGACAGTTGTTCATTGACCAGAACGATGCGGCTTTGCTCCAGCGTTTCCGAGCGTCCGACCGAGGTGACGCCACTTTCTTGCTGATAGGCCTGCGCTTCGGCGGCCGCACTTGCGACATTGCTTTTCTGCGCAGCGATCTGGGTATCAAGCAACGCCAACGCCCCTGAGATCCTTTGCTGATGTTTGGCCTCGCGATCGGCCAGATAGATACCGATCATCGCGTTGGGCACATCTGCCGCAAGCTGGGGATCGCGAGCGGTAAAGCTGATCTGCACCACTTGGCTTTTGGTTTCGTGCCAGACCGAGAGGTGCTGATAATAGTTTGACAAAACGCGATCTGGCGTCTCTTGGGGCGGCGGCGCAGGCATGCCGCTCAGGGCCGACTTCACCGCCGTCCAAGTGCTACGCAACGGGCCGGGCGGGGCCAGTTGCGGATTGAACTCGGGATTGGCGGTCAGATCGAAATGCGCGATGACCTGATCGGCAATCCCGCGTGAGCGCAGCCGCTCGACCTCGTCGCTCAGATCGGGGGCAAGCGTCTCGTTGCTGGTGTCGATCGACAAGGTGGGATGGATCAAAAACCGGGCCTGCGCGCGATAGGACGGCTCGATCGCGATAATGAAGGGCAGGGTGGCAAGCGTCAGCAGGGCGGTGACTGCCGCAATAAACCGCGCGTTGCGGCGCACCATGCGCAGCGTCGCGCTGAGGTCGAAATCGGCCTCGCGCGGTCGTGCGGGTTCAGGAGCGGCAAAGGTCGAACGCGAGGCTCGATTAGGTTGAAGCTGGTTCATACGGTGCCTCGCTGGGCTGAAGCGCCACGCAGAGCGCCTCTGGAAACCGAACGATGCATGGCGTCGAGCTTGCCGATATAGGCCTCGATGCTAAGCGCGTTCCGATATTGATCGCGCCCCGCCATGGCGAGTTGCGCGCGGGTTTCGGGATGGGCGACCAGATCGGCAAGCGCGCGTGCCAGCGCCTCGACATCGCCCACGGGAACGAAGCGGCAGGTCTCTTCATCGTGCAGGATTTCTTCATGCGCGCCCACGCGGGTCGTCACCACGGCAAGCCCATGTGCCAGTCCTTCAAGGACCGCCATCGCCATGCCCTCGGCATGAGAGGGTAGCGCAAGGATATCAGAGCTTTCGGACAGTGCGCGGGTCTGCGCACGGTCAAGCCAGCCGGGCAGCGTCACCCGATCTGACAGGCCCAGCTGCGCAGCTTCGGCGCGGTAGTGATCGACAGGGCCATCGCCTGCCACAACAGCGGTCCAGTTCAGCGATGCCATGGCGGGATGGGAAAGCGCATTGAGCAATTCTGGCACGCCCTTGCGCGGTCCCAGCTGGCCAAGGAACACGATCCGCGCGGGCGCGTCTGGCGCAGGGGGGTCCAGCGTTGCATTGCCACTTTGGCGCGGATCGGGCACGGCATTGTGTAGCACGCTGATGCTGCGCGCAGGCACGCCCAGCAGATCGCTGGCCGTTGAACGGTCGCGCTCGCCCAGAACGATGACGCGATCGGCACCGCGAAACAGCGCACGGATCGCGCGCCTTTGCCATGGCGGGCGGCGTAGGAAATCGCTGGCATAGTCGAAATCATGTAGGTGCAGCACATGGGTGCAGCCAAGCCCGCGCGCCAGCCCGCCCAAGATCACCTTGCGCGCTGTGCTGCCGCGTCCGGCAATATGGAGATGATGCACCCGGTCCGGCGCCAGCAGACGGTCTTTCACCATCACCGCCATCGCGGCCCACAACAGGGGCGGCGAGCGCAGCTTGCTCCAGCGCGCTCCGCGTGTATCGGTGACAAGCTGATCATGCGCGCTTTGGGGCTGCGCCGTCAGGATATAGCCGATCAACCGGCCAATGCCCCCGCCATGCTCGGTGCCCCCGGCGACGTAGTGGCGCACGCTTGGCTCTGGCATGACCTTTGGACGGTTATGATTGGTTTTGCGCACGTTTCCCCACCCGGTCGCTGTCGGCTTTGATTTCAACTGTCCGGCAGGACCGCGCGCCAGACAACGTGACTTCCCGATATCGCGCCCATCTGTTTGGAGGACCGCCTAGGCCCTTTGGAGGATGCGGGTGTAAAGCTGATAGGCCCGCGTCCCCACGATCCGGGGGGCGACCACGGTTTCCGCCCAATGGCGCGCCCGCGCAGCGCATTGCGCTCGCAACGCGCTGTCGTCCTGCGCCATGCGAGCAATCGCATCCGCAAGCTGCGCGGGATCATTGGGGGGCACGACAAGCCCCGTTCCGTTCGGCTCGACACTGGCGCGCAGCTCGCCCACGTCGGTGACCACCACGGGCTTACCAAAAGTGGCCGCGACCGGCAGCACCCCGCTTTGCGACGCTTCGCGATAGGGCAGAACCACCAGATCGGCATCCAGAAAAAGCTGCGCCACCTCGGGATCTTCGATAAAGCGGTGGCGGATATCGTAGCATTCCGGCCGCCCCATCAGATCGCGCAGCGCCATCGGATCATCGCCGCGCCCGGCCACCACGATGCGCAAGCCCGGCACGCGATCGCCCAGCAGCGCCTCGGCGCGCAGCAAGGTATCAAGCCCCTTATAGGCAAAGACCCGGCCAAACAGCAAAACGCGGAAACTGCCATCCGGCGCGCGCCGCGCCATCCCCTTGACACGCGCGAGATCTCCGTAGCGCGGCATCGCGGGATGGGGCAGCACATGGATGCGATCAACGGGTTTGTGAAATGTCAGGGCAGCACTTTCGCGCAGGCCTTCGCCATGCACGACAACATCGCCCGACTGGCGCACCATCAGCCGCGGTGCCCAAGCCGGCAGCGTGGCCGTGTCGCGATCTCCGGGGTGCAGGCGCGTGTCGTGGATTGTCGTGAGCAGCGGGATCGGGCGCCAGAACGGCACCGCCAGATTGAGCCAGAACGCGGTGTTGCTTAGCAGATGGATAAGGTCGGGTTTGCGCTGCCGGATCAGTCGTGTCAGGCGCGCGAGAAACAGCGGATTGGCAAGGCTGCGATGGCGCGGCCAGTCCAGCAGGATCAACTCGACTGCGGGGTCAAGCGCATCACGCAGCGCCGCGAACCGCGCGCGCGGAGCGACCAGTGTCACCGGCATATTGGCCGCGACACCATTGGCGAATGCGATGGTGTAATCGACTGGCTCGGACCCGATCAGCAGCAGCTTCATGGTGCGCCGATCGGGGCGGTTGTGCCCATGCCTGCGCCCGAAATCTGCCCTGTCGCGCGCAAGCTGTCGCGGATGCGGCGGGCGAGGTTGGGCTCTGCGGGATCGCGCAGGCCCTCCCAAAGCAGCGCCAGCCGTGCGCCGGGCGAGGCCCCCTCAAGGCGCGCGCGCGCGATCTGGTAGGGGAAGTGTTCCGCCAGATCAAGCCGATGCGGGAGCCCTCGCGCGGCCAGAAATTGATTGGTGGCCGCAACGGTCGCGGCCCAATGCGCCATGCGTTTATGCAACATCGCTGCATCGTCTTGCGCGCGATACCAGTTGTTATTGTGAATGAGGTAATAGCCCAAGGATTCAGGCAGGGCAGCGACGCGCGCGAAAAACGGATAGATCCCGACCAGCCAGGCATCGGCAGAGATGCGAAAGCTGTCGGGAATGTCGCCGATGCGCTCCCACAGATCGCGGCGCACCGAAACGGCAGAGGTCATCGGAAACGACCAGCGCCCGCCCGAGCGCGTCATCCGCGGTGCCAGATCGCCGTCACACAGGCTGCGCGGGATCGGCGCGAACGCGTTGCTCCCATCGGGGCGCACGGGCTGAAGGCGATGATATACCAGCCCGACGCGGGCATCTACATCAAAGGCCGTCGCGATGGCAGCCAGTTTGCCAGGTGCGCACCAATCATCGGCATCCAGAAAGCACAGGATCTCGCCCTTGCTGTGGCGCACCCCGGTATTGATCGCGGCGGCCTGTCCGGCATTGGGCTGAAACACCGCCGTGATCTGATCGTCAAAAGTTTCGATCACCGCGCGGCTGTCATCGCTGGACCCGTCATCGACCACGATCACCTCGACGCGCATATCGGTCTGATCAAGCGCGCTTTGCACCGCGCGGGCGAGGTAGGCACCGTAATTGTAATTGTTGATGATGACGCTGATCAAAGGTGAGGTCATTGGACGAGGCTCCTGTGGGCGCGGCTTTAGCCACGCGGCATGTCGGGCAGGCTCAGCTCGACGATATCGCCGGGGTCCAGACTGGTTTCCATCGTAGCGGGCACGGCGCGGGTCTCGCCACCGGTGCGGCGATAGATCGTGACGCTTGGTTCGATGGCAGCAAGCCCGGATTGCGGATCGCGCTTTTGCCCCGCTGCCAGCAAATGTCCGGCGATGATGTCCAATTCGGATTGCAGGGCGGCGCGTTCACGCAGCGCCGCGCGATAGGCCTCGCGGGTCTTGATGCGGTCTTGCGTCGCTACGATGTTTGTTTCATGGCGGATGCGCTCCATGGATTGGCGCGCCCGCGCGGCGAAGGCGTAATTTTCCAGCAGGTCGCGCGAGAGGCGGGAATCTTCGCGCTGCAATTCCATCAGTTGCGGCAGTGGCACCAGCCCGCGTTCGACAAGGGTGCGGGTGCGCTCGACCTCGTCATGCTGCAACTGCTGCTCCTTTTTCTGAAAGCTGGCTTGCTGTTCCAGCACGTCGATTTCGACCTCGGCGAGCTTTACGGCGGTTTTAGCATAGGCAAGGTTCGAGGCGCGCTGGAAGGCCAGATCGTGCAGTAGATCGGAATCGAGTTTGCGGATCGTGACGGTCTCGGGGAGGCTGGCGGTCGGGGCGGTGTTGTTTGGCCCCGAGTTGTTTGGTGCTGAGTTGTTTGGTGCTGAGTCTGGCGGGCTTGGCGTGGCGGCTTCGATTTGGGCAAGCTGGGCTTTGAGGCGTGTGATCTCGCTATCGGTCTGCGCCAGCGACAGAGATGTGGCGCGTTGTCGGGCCAGCAGTTCGAGCACCTGCCCAAGACCAACCGGCTCTACGTTCGAAGCGGTTTCCAGCCCGCCCGCCGAAATCAGCGCATGGCGCACCGTCAAGCCCGGCTCATAGGGCACCGCGCCGCTGCGTTTCACCGCGCCCCCGATATAGATCGGCCGGTATTTCGAGATTTCGACCAGCACCACCGGATTGAGCAGGATATTGTCTTTAACCAGCGCCGCCTTAATGCGCGTGCTGATCGTATCAAGATCGCTGCCCGCCACCTTGATGCCCCCGATCAGGGGCAGGCGGACGCGACCATCGGCATCCACGCGTGCATCGCGTGTCATCTCGGGTGTGCCGACAACCGAGACGTAAAGCACATCACCACGCTCGACCAGCGTATCGGCACGGGCGGGTGCACCCTGCGCCAAAAGCACCAGCGCAAGGACCAGCGCGAAAGGCAGGCCACGGATGGCGTTGCGCATTTTAGAAGATATCCCCACGGTTCCCTCCAGCGGCGTGATGGGCCAGACATCCCGGCCAGACACCCCAGAGTAGCGGGTTCGCGGCGCAGACCTAACATGCCTATCAGGCGTAAGCGGCGCGGATTTCTACCCCTTTTGACACCGCGTCGGGCCTGCGCCCTCATCCAGATGATGCGCGACCATGCGGAAAGCGGGCTTTCGCGCGCCCGACTGCGCGCGCAAGCTTGGGGGCGCGCCCCTGAGAGGGATCAGCCGGAGACCAGCCATTGCCTGCCTTCACATCTGCGACCAGATCAGCCTTGCCCGCGAATGGGCGTCCTGCGCGTCGCCATGCCGTGCGGCTAAGCTGGCGCGCGCTGGAGTGGTGGGGTGTTGCGATCGCGCTGTTCCTGTTGTCCGGCGCGGTATTTCCACTGTTGCTGATGGTGCAGTCGGGCAGCCTTGGCGATTCAGAGCGCGGCGTTCTGCGTCTGCTTCAGATTCCGGTGATTGCGATCACGGTGATCCTGTTGGGGCGGCATCTGGGCGCGCTATTGCTGGCGATCCGGCGAACCTTGCCGATGTTCATGCTTGCTCTGCTGGCTTTTACCTCGACCTTCTGGTCGATTGCGCCCTCGATCACGCTACGCCGCGCGATTGCGCTGATGGCGGCGATGTTGCTGGCCTATCTGTTGGCGATCCGGTTTACGCCGCGCCAGCTTTTGGTGCTGTTCTCATCCATCTTGGGGGCCTGTCTGGGCCTGAGCCTGATCGCTGGCATGCTCGCGCCCCAGATCGCCTTTATGCCCGATGATACCGGCCTGCGTGGTATTTATACCCATAAGAACGTTCTGGGTTGGGCTGCATCTTTGGCCTTCATTCTTGCGCTTGGATTGATGGCGGATGCAGGGGGGCGGTTGTTTCGCCGTGGTGTCGCCTTGTTGCTGGCCAGCATTGCCTGCCTCGTATTGTCGCAATCCTCAACCAGCTTGCTGGCGGCAATCACTGGATTGACGCTGTTCGGATTTTACACGCTTTTGCAGAGAAAGCGCGGCCTTGCACGTGCGCTTTTAGTGTTGGTGGCGTTGCAACTTGCCGCGCTATGTTTGTTATTCCTGGGCGAGTTTCTGGTGCCTGTGCTGGAATCACTGGGGAGGGACACGACGCTGACCGGGCGCGTGCCGCTGTGGCATCTGGTAGATGGCTATATCGGCCAGCGGCCTTGGCAAGGGTATGGCTATGGCGCGTTCTGGAGCGCAGCCAACCCCGCTAAATACGTTATCGAGGAGACGCTGCAATGGATTCCGCCGCACGCCCATAACGGCTATCGCGATATGCTGCTGAATTTCGGAGTTCCGGGGCTGGTGCTGCTGATGTTGACGATTGCGCGCGCGATCCGGCGGGGGGGCGTGTTGCTCTGCGCGCAGCCCGAAGCGGGATGGGCCTGGATGAATGTGAGCATCGGGGTGATGGTGGTGCTTAACCTGTCAGAAAGCAACTTTCTGGCGCAAAACGATATTCAATCGCTGATGATGATGACGGTCATTGCGATGTTCGGGCTGCGCGCGCCGCGCTAGAGTTAACGGGCGCGCGCATGGTCCTCACTTGCGCGCAGAGGCCAGAACGATACCGGTGTTTCAAAGGTAGTCGCCCCGCGCCAACACCTCGGCAGTGCGCGCCGCACTGGGCTTTTGGATGAAGCGCACGATATCGCGCGGCTACAAGCCGGTCGCGGCGGGGCGTGCGGCGTCGATCGCGACGAGAAACCGCTCGCGGTCTGCGACTACATGATCCGAGGGCGCGATCAGCGGCAGGCCATTGGGGGATGTGCGCTCAAGATGGATGGCGGCGGCCAGCACGCTTGGGGCGGTATTGCGCGCCAGCGGCTCGATCAGCACAGCCGAAGGGGTGATGCCCGCCGAGGCGAGTTGCTCGGTCACGATAAATCGGAAATCGGTATGGGTCAGCACGATTGGCGCGTGAAAACCTGCGCCCGACAGCCGCCGCGCCGCCGCTTGAAACAGGGTCTGGTCATCCATCAAAGGCGCGAATTGCTTGGGATAGATTTTGCGCGACAACGGCCAAAGACCTGTGCCAGAGCCGCCACATAACAGGGCAGGGGGGATTGTCGCCACGTCTTTGCCGCGATGCCGGTTAGCACGCGCGTCGGGGCGACTGTTGGGCGCATCATTCACGCGCTGCGCATCTGTCAGGTCGATGCCATGCGCCAATTTCGATCATCCTTTTGCAAAGTGAGGCAACGGGTCTGCAAGCGCGACGCGGCAGTCATCTGCGGGAGGGAATTGGGAACGCGCGACTTTTTTTATCGACCGCCATTGCGACAGGCTTGAAAATCTCCAGATCGTTGCGCGCGCGACCCTCTGGGTCTCGCAGGCTCCCCCATTTGGCGTAGGCGCTTCACCCTCTCGTGGCACGCTTGCGCCCAATGATGGAGGGCGCGCAGCCAGAAAGCGCAGCATTGCGTCATTCATCCAAGTTTTTCTGTGTTTGGGGCACGGCTACGCTCTGAATCTGGAAATATCCCGGAGCGTGCGATGACCCTGCGAGATCAGATTTCGGACATGCCTATCAACGGTGCACGGCAAAGCAATGCTGTGCATCTTCCCCCGCTTGCGCCTGCCTTAGAGACGACCAATGTGCTGGGCGTGGCGGTGTCCGCGCTCAATATGGATCGCGCGATTGCGCTGGTCGAAGACGCCGTGCGCACGCGTCGGCGCGGCTATATCTGCGTTGCGGGCGCGCATGGGCTTGTCGAATGTCAGTCCGATCCCAGCTTGCGCGATGCCTATAACGCCGCGATGGCCGTAACGCCCGACGGTATGCCGCTGGTCTGGGCGCTTCATAGCGACGGCCATGAGGATGCCGGGCGGGTCTATGGCCCCGATCTGATGCGCTTGCTGTTCGCCAAGGGCGTCTCCAGCGGGATGCGTCATTTTCTGTATGGCACGACGCCCGAGTCGCTGACGCGGCTAAGTGTGGCGCTGCAAGACCAGTATCCGGGGGCCGAGATCGTGGGTGTGTTAGCGCCTCCGTTCCGCCCTTTGAGTGCGCAGGAAGAGGGCGAGGTCAGCGCGGTGATCAATGCCGTCAAGCCTGACGTGGTTTGGGTCGGGTTGAGCGCGCCCAAGCAGGAACGCTGGATGGCCCGGATGCGCGACAAGCTGGAGGCTCCGGTGCTGATCGGTGTCGGGGCGGCGTTCGATTTCATCGGTGGCAATAAGGCCAGCGCGCCTGCGTTTTTGCAACGCGCCGGGCTGGAATGGGCGTTTCGTCTGCTGACAGAGCCGCGCCGGTTGTGGCGGCGCTATGCCAAATGCGTGCCCCTCTACATCTGGCTGAGGTTCTTACAAAAAACCGGGCTGCGGCGCTTTGCGATCGTGCCTGCTGCGCCGGTGTCGGAGCTTGCAAAGTCAAAGGGGGCCGCGCAATGAGCAAACCCGAGAAAGACCTGCTGAGCGCGCCGATTACATGGCAATCAAGCGAAGCTGGCTCTGCTGACATGCATGCAGATCCGGCTGCCGCGCAAAGCGTAACCTACGCGCCTGCGATGTCACAAAAGACACGGCGCGCGATTTGCGCAGGCGCGGTCGCGCTGGCAGATCTGGTGGCCTTTGGCGCGGCCTATTTGCATCTGAGCTTTGTCGCCAATCCCGCAATGCTGGGCGTTGTTCCCGTGATGATCGCGCTTACGGTTGTGGCGCTGCACTGGATGATCGGATTTTATCCCGGTGATCGCTTGCAGCCGCAAGAAATATTGCGCCGTCACGCGTTGGCGTTTCTGGCGGCAGCTCTGCTTGTGGCGGCCATTGGCGGGTTTGATCAAGGGGGGTGGTCAGGCGTCGCGATGTCCGAGGTGTTCCTGATGATCGCGATGATTTTGCAGGTTCCCGCGCGCTATCTGGTGCAGCATTTCCTACATCACGTTGGACTATGGGGCACGCCCACCCGCTTTCTCGCAGACGCTGAAAAAGCGCGCGCGCTTGAGACGTTCTTTACGCTCAACTGGCGGTTTGGGTTGCTTCCGACGCAAGACACGGGCGCCATTGCCGCGCTTGATTACGTCCCGACGCGCGAGGATGCGACTGATTTGCATCGCGGTTACGACAAGGTTCTGGTGCTGGCCGATTTGCCGAAGCAGCGCGTCTCGGGGATTGGCCCGCGCGCGATGCGTGGGGCGGTCGGAGAGTGGATCGCAGACCCGTCCTTCGTTCCGATCAGCGCGCGCAAACGCGCCTTTGATCTCGCGATTGCGGTTCCGGCCCTGATCTTGGCGGCTCCGGTGCTGGCGCTCGCGAGTGTGGCGATCTGGATGGTCGATCCCGGCCCGGTGTTTTACCGTCAGGCGCGCGATGGTCATAATGGCCGTGCGTTGCGCATGCTCAAGCTGCGCACGATGTATCGCAATGCCGATGCGCGGCTGCAGGCGTTGCTGCGTGACGATCCTGTCGCGCGCGCCGAGTGGGAAACCCATTTCAAGCTGCAAAACGATCCGCGCATCCTGCCGGTTGTCGGAAAGGTCCTGCGCGGTTCAAGCTGCGATGAGCTGCCGCAATTGCTGCATGTGATCGCGGGCGAGATGAGCATCGTCGGCCCGCGCCCGTTTCCCGAGTATCACTTGGCTGCAATGCCCCCGGAGTTTCGCCTCAAGCGCAGCGCGGTCGCGCCGGGGATCACCGGGCTGTGGCAGATCACGGCGCGCAGCGATGCCGATCTCGCGCTGCAGCAACAACTTGACGAACATTACATCGATAACCGGTCCGTCTGGCTCGACCTGTGGATCGTTCTTGGAACCTTTGGGGCTCTGCTCGGTCGCAAGGGAGCTTACTAACTGCGCGTGGTGGGCGCGCTGAACTGGTGAAGAGGAGTGGGATATATGTGTGCGGAAAAGACAATTCTCGTGACGGGGGGGGCAGGGTTTCTCGGCTCTTACTTGTGTGAACGCCTGCTGGAAGCGGGCAATGACGTGCTATGCCTCGACAATTTCCATACTGGCAGCCGGAACAATATTCGCCATCTGATGGATGATTACCGCTTCGAGTTGATCCGTCATGACGTGACCGTGCCGATCTGCGCCGAGATTGACGAGATCTATAATCTCGCCTGTCCCGCTTCTCCGGTGCATTACCAGATTGACCCCGTGCAGACCGTGCGCACCAATGTGCACGGCGCGATCAACATGCTGGATCTGGCGATGCGCGCCAATGCCAAGATCTTTCAGGCCTCCACCAGCGAGGTTTACGGCGACCCGGCGGTGCATCCTCAGGTCGAGGGGTATTGCGGCAACGTCAATCCGATCGGGCCGCGCGCCTGTTACGACGAGGGCAAGCGCTGCGCCGAGACGCTGTTCTTTGACTATCACCGCCAATATGGTGTCGATATTCGCATGGCGCGGATCTTCAACACCTACGGGCCGCGGATGCGCCCTGATGACGGGCGCGTGGTGTCGAACTTCATCATGCAGGCGCTGCGCGGTGAGCCGATCACGCTGTATGGCGACGGGATGCAGACGCGCTCGTTCTGTTATGTCGATGATCTCATTCGCGGCATCATGGCGCTGATGGATGCACCCGCGACCATGCCGATGCCCTGTAATTTGGGCAATCCGGTGGAATTCACGATGCGCCAGCTTGCCGAGACGATCCTTGATCTGACTGGCTCGCGCTCGGAGCTGACGGTGCGTCCGTTGCCTCAAGATGATCCAACGCAGCGCCAGCCCAATATTTCGCGGGCGCGCGAGCATCTGGGATGGGCTCCCACGATTGAGCTGCGCGAAGGGTTGCAACGCACGATTGCCTATTTTGAGCGCGAACTGTCTTCTCCGGCGCGCGTTCAGCAGCCGCGCAAGACTCCGCTGGTGCGCCGCACCCGCCCCGTTCAACCCCATGCCGAGGCGCTGGCGCGCGGCGTGGTTTCCAACGGAGCAGGTCTGTGAAACTCATCGTGTTCGGCCATCGGCTGGAACTCGGAGGAACGCAGATCAACGCGATTGAGCTTGCCGCCTATCTGCGCGACCGGCACGCTTTCGACATCGTGTTTCACGCCGCGCCAGGTCCAGCTTTGGATCTGGTCGCGGCGCATAACCTGGTCTATTCGCCCGCGCCCGATGTGCGGCTGCACCCGTCTATGGCGCGCATCAAGGCGTTGCGGGCGCTGGTGACGCGCGAACAGCCCGATCTTATTCACGCGTGGGATTGGTGGCAGGGCCTTGAGGCCTATAGCGGCGTGCATTTGCCGATGGGCGTGCCGCTGGTGATCTCGGATATGATGATGGAGTTGACGCGGGCGATGCCGCGTGAGGTGCCCACGACCTTTGGCTTTGTCGGCCAGCAAGAGCGCGCGCAACGCAGCGGCTGGCGGCGCACGCATCTGCTGTTGCCGCCCGTCGATACGCGGGCCAACGCGCCCGGTGTCGTCGATGGGGGGGCGTTTCGTCAGCATTACGGGTTGAACGAGGATGAGATCGTGGTGATCTCGGTCTCGCGCCTTGCCAAGGTGATGAAATCCGAAGGGCTGGTGCGCGCGATTGAGGTGGTCGGCGAGCTGGGGATCACGCTGCCGCTGAAACTGGTGATCGTCGGGGATGGTGAGGCGCGCCCGGAATTGCAAAAGATGGCCGATGCGGTCAATGCCCGATTGGGCCGCGCGGCGGTGATGCTGATCGGTGCGCTGCGCGATCCGCGCCCGGCCTATGCGGCCAGCGATTTCGTGCTTGGGATGGGTGGCTCGGCGCTGCGCGGGCTGGCCTTTGCCAAGCCACTTGTCGTGATCGGAGAGCGTGGCTTTGCGCGTCTGTTTACGCCCGAAACTGTGCCGGAATTCCTCCAAAACGGCATGTTCGGACACGGTGATGGCCACCCGGGCAATCCCGAGATGTCCGAGGCGTTCGCAACGCTTGCTCAAAACCCGCAGATGCGCCGTACGCTCGCCGCGTTCGGTCGCGATTTCGTCGTGACAAATCACGGGTTGGAGGCCGTCGGCGACGGTCTCGCGCGGTTCTGTCGCGAGGCGGCCAGCGCGCGTGCGCCGCTAACGCAAACGCTGCGCGATGTCTGCCGCACGTCGTATTACTACCTGCGCGAGCGGCGCTTTCGTGTGGCCTCGCGCGATCTGCCCGCTAAACCCTGAACCCGGATAGGAGGTCAGAACGTGGTCCGTCGCTCTTTTGTCTTTGCGCTCGCTGACAAGCTGTCCGTCGTCATGATGAGCCTTCTGACAATGGCCATCGTGTCGCGCATCCTGACCCCGGCCGAGGTCGGGCTGTTTCTGGTGGCCAGCACCATTGTGATCCTGATCGAGGCGTTTCGCGATTTCGGCATCGGCACCTTCCTGATCCGCGAGCCCGACCTGCCCGAGCGATTGGTGCGCACGGCGGTGACGATCATCGGCGCGATGTCATTGACCCTTGGCGCGTTGGTGGTGATCGGCGCGCAGGGGATCGCGCGGTTTTACGGCGACACGGATCTGACCGATTTGATCCGGATCGCGGCGCTGGCTTTTGTCGTGGCCCCCATCAGCACGCCGCTTCTGGCGCTGCTGCGCCGGGACATGCGGTTTGGCGCAGTGGCCGCGATCAGCGTGGCGGCGGGCTTTGCCAATGCGACCGCGACCATCGGGTTGGCACTGGCGGGGTTCGGGCCGTTCAGTCTTGTCTGGGGCTCGGTGCTGGCGGCCTGTGTCACCGCCATCGGGGCGATGATTTCGCGCCCGGTCTGGCGGATTTTCCGCCCGACGTTACGCGACTGGCGGCTGGTCGTGCCCTTTGGCGCATGGTCGAGCATCGTCACGCTGCTGGGCATGTTGTTTGACGCTTTTCCGCGCCTGATTTTAGGGCGGGTGCTGGGGTTTGGCGCGGTGGGGCTGTTTGCGCGCGCGATCTCACTGTCGCAATTGCCCGACCGGCTGATCCTAAGCGCGGTGCAGCCCGTGTTGCTGCCCGCCCTCGCCAGTCACGCGCGCGGCAATGGGGCGCTCAAGGCACCGCTGCTGATGGGGTTGTCGTATATCTCGGGGCTGCAATGGCCGGCGCTGGCGATGATCGCGGTGCTGGCCGATCCGATTGTGCGCCTGCTTTTGGGGCCGCAATGGCTTGAGGTCGTGCCGCTGGTGCGCATCGTGGCGCTCGCCTTCTTCTGCGTTTTCCCGATCTATTTGTGCTACCCGGTTCTGGTAACGCTGGGGCGGGTGCGCGATATGGCTGTGGCGATGATGATCGCGCTGCCGCCCTGTTTCGCGATCATGCTTGGCGCGTCGACTTTTGGACTGCATGCAATGGCGCTTAGCCTGTTTCTGACGGGGCTGCTCCAGGTCATCACCTTGCTGATCTTCGTGCGTCGTCAGGTGCCATTTGCACTGTCCGAGCTGGGCGAGGTTCTGGTGTGCAGCGCAGGCGTGACGCTGGCGACCCTCGCCTTGCCGGGTGTTGTCGTTCTGGCGGTCGGTTCGTGGGGCGCGCTTGGCGTCACCAGCACCGTTTTGGCCGTTCTTGGCGCGGCGATTGGCTGGGTCGTGGGACTGTTCGCGCTGCGCCATCCGCTGTCGCAAGAGCTTGGGGCCGCGCGTGCCTTTCTGCGCGCGAGGCTCCCGCTGATCCGCTGGGCGCGTCAGCCCTGACGACCCGTGATGCGCCGGGGCGCCTCACTATCGTGGGGCACCCTCGACTGCATCGGGCCAACCCGTCATCTGATTGAGCAGGAAGGCCGCTTCGGTGCGGTTCGTTGCCTTGAGCTTTTGAAAGATGTTGCGGATGTGAACCTTGACGGTGCTTTCGCGCAGTTGCAGCTGATAGGCGATCATCTTATTGGCTGCTCCACAGCGCAGGGCATCGGCCACCGCAAGTTGGCGGTCGGTGAACTGGTCGAGCACCGTCACGCGGCCTTCGACTGGCTCGGGGGCGGGCTTGCGCAGCGCCATCAGCGCAGCGCGTGGCAGAAAGATCCCGCCGCCGACGGCAAGACGCGTGGCCTCGACGATATCGACAAAGCGCACGCAGGGCGAAATGTAGCCGGCCGCGCCACATTCCAGCGCCCAGATACTGGCCTCGATATCCTCGCAAGCGCCCAGCACGACGACCGGCACATCCCCAGCCTCGGCCACCAGTTTTTGCAGATCGGTGCGCAGCTTTTCATCCGTCAGAGAACGCGAGCCGAGATTGCTCAGAATGACTTGGCGAGCATCGGTTGAGCCCAGATCCGCGCGCCAATCGGCCAGCGATTCGTAATCAACGATGGTCGAGCTTTTGCAGCGTTGCTGCAAACATTGCACGAAACAGGCGCGTTCCAGTGCGCGATTGTCGATAACGACGTAAATATCGAAATCGGGCGCGCTATCGGAAAGCGGCGACAAGCGTTGCATATCCCCCGGGCGGCGCGTTTCATGCGGCGCCAGAAAAGGTGCAGGACGCGGGTCCGAGGTTGAAACTGCATCGCTATAGCTAATCGGTGTAAACCGTTCGGTTGTTTCCTCGTTCATTCGTTTTATCCCCTTCATGGTGTGAATATTGGGTTTCATCCGTGTGGGGTCGGATAGCTGCACAATTTCAGATAGTTATGTATCTTTTATTGTCATTGGCCGATTTGTTTACTCATCTTGATATTAACCTTTTCGTCTACTGACCTTTTGATTTCCATGGCCATCATTGGCTTAAGTTTTTATCTTTAGGTAGTAGAAGATCGGCCGCACTAACAAAGGTTAATAAATGTTTAAATATTTTGAAACTGCAAAGTTTCCTTATTTTTGAGAGCCATTTTCAGAAATGGTGCGCTCCGAATATCAGGACGAGAGTTGAACTGTCGGCCTCGACACCCGCATCTCTTGAGCGTTAGCCATCAGCAGGCGTTGGCCATTGCCGCGACCGGTCCAGATAGGGATGATAGATTTCGCGTCGCGATCACAGTCGGCGGACAGTCTTGCCGCTCTCGATGATCGCGCGACTGAGCGTTACGACAGCCGCGTGAAACTCCGGTGCGTCATCGTCTCGTGGGGCTGTTCGTGCGAGACGGCAGCATCCGACAGCCCCCCGTTGTCGTTCAGCGCCATCAGCCGCGATTCGCAGATGGTAAGCGCGGCTGATCCCGAAACGTCATGCGAATGCGGTAGGGGAATGGTCCCTTACGCGGGATTCCTGATGCCGCCTACTCACTGTGCCAAAATCAGCGTTCTTTTGCGGCATCGCAGAAAAACTGTATGCTTGCCCAATCTGTAGTAGCTTGAAGGTGTGTTTTGATCAAACGTGGTTCACGTGGCGCGTTCGATGCCCCGTTTGCGCATCTTGGAGGGGGACGATTGCCTATGATCGCGCATAGCAGCCCATTGCATCGCAAACTTGGAGCCTTCGCGACACTGTCGGAGGCTGAACTGGACGCTCTGGACACGTTTCAACGCCGACCGCGGTCCTTTGTAGCAGGGGATGAACTGCTCCATGAGGGGCAGAAGGGTCATTGTGCCTGGGTTTTGCTAGACGGGTGGATGTGTTCGTGCAAAATCCTAAAAGGGGGCAGTCGGCAGATCGTGGATTTTCGAATTCCTGGCGATTTTCTGGGCCTTCGAAGTCTGCTGTTTCGCAGCGCGGATCACAGTATCGAGGCCATCACGAGTTCGCGGGCCTCAGAGGTCAAGACCACCCAGCTCCTGCAAGCCTTCTCGACGACGCCCCGTCTGGCGACCGCCATGCTTTGGGCGGCCTCATCGGACGAAGCGATCGTCGCCGAGCGGCTGGTCAGCCTTGGGCGACGCGATGCCGTGGAACGTATGGCGCATTTCCTGCTGGAGCTTGGGGCGCGTCTCGAACTCGTCGGGCTGGCCACGAAGCGCGGCTTCGACTGTCCTTTGACGCAATATCATCTGGCCGATGCGCTTGGGCTCAGTGCCATCCATGTCAATCGTGTTCTGCGGATCCTGCGCGAAGACGGGCTTTTGACGTTTCGCACTGGCAGGGTGACGTTTGACGATTTCGACAAATTGGTGGATCTCTCGGGGTTTCACACGGACTATCTGGATAACACTGGCCCGATGATAGTCTGATCCGCGTGACTGGCTCTGTTGATGGCGTGGATGCCGGTGGGGCAATGACGTATTGTTCTAGAAGTCCCCGCCTTGCATGCGGTTTGGTATTCTCGTTTGTGCATGGTATAAATTTCTTTCTTTTATGCGCATTTGAATAGAAAGAAATTTTAGCATGTCCTCACTTCAAATCCTTAAAGATCAACGCCGCGCACTTGGTCTGTCGCAAGCGCAGGTTGCCAAGCGTGCTGGTATCAGCATCCCCACATTGCGTGAACTGGAGAATGGTCAGGGCACCATCCGCTCGCTAACAGCTGTGTTGACGGTGCTCGATCTGCGTTGGGCCTGGGCCCCGAGCGCAGAGAGTGCTGGTGACGTGCTTTGCGAACGCCGCAAAGCTCTCGGGATTTCGCAGGCCGAGATGGCGCGCCGCGTCGGTTGTAGCCGGATCACGATCATGAATCTGGAGAAGACCTTTGTGGGGCGCGTGCCGACGTTGCTGAAAATGCTCGCGGCTCTTCGAATGCGCAAAGTGGTTCAGCCAATAGGCGCCGAGAAGGGGCGGCCGCTAAGTCCTGCATCGAACGGGTCAGAGCAGGATATCGTCATGACACCGCCTGCGCTTGCACGGGCGATCATCGGGCATTTTTCGCATGCCATGTCGGGTAGAATTCTTGATCCCTCGCGCGGGGAAGGGGCCTTCTACAACCAGTTTCCCAGTCATCTCGAGCGGGATTGGTGCGAAGTTTCGGCGGGGCGCAATTTTTTCGCATGGGGCGAGAGGGTGGACTGGGTGATGACAAATCCACCCTGGTCGCAAATCAGGGCGTTTACCCAGCATGCGATGCGGGTTGCGGATAATATCGTCTGGCTCGCCCCGCTGACGAATATAACGACGAAAGCGCGGTTGCGCGATCTCGAAGAGCACGGCTTTGGCGTATCGGAGCTACTCTTTGTCGATACGCCAAAGGGTGATGGCTGGCCACAAAGCGGGTTTCAGATCGTCGCGGCGCATTTGAGTAGGGGGTATCGCGGCGACTGGCGTGTTGGGCGGCTTTAGGGGGGTGTCGAGCGAAAAGTATGTCGGGCGCGAAAGCTGCATCCATCAAGGAAAAGACGCCGCCTAACCCTCTGCACTTACACCGAAATACGCCTTTCGCACCGCGTCCGAACCTTCCAGCTCTGCGCGCGTGCCGGACACTTCCATGCGACCGTGATCCATGAGATAGCCGCGGTCGGCAAGCGCCAGAAAGGCGATATTCTGCTCGGCGATCAGCAGCGACGTTCCGGTCCCAATTACCTCTTTCAGCGTCTCGATCACCTGACTGACAAAGACCGGCGCCAGACCCGACGACGGCTCGTCCAGCAAGATCAGGTCCGCCCCCGACATGAGCGTCTTGGCAAGGCCCAGCATCTTGCGCTGCCCGCCCGACAGAGATGCCGCCGCAGCGCGCCGCTTTTTCGCGAGATCAGGAAACATTTGATACATCTGATCGGCTCGCTGGCTCGCCTGCGACCCCGACAGCGCATAGGCACCAAGGCGCAGGTTTTCAGCAATCGACAGGGTCGGGAAAACCCCCAGTTCTGACATGTAGGCCATCCCGCGCCGGATCCGCGCGTCGGGTTTTAGCGCGCTGATATCCTTGCCGTTCAGGCAGATCGCTCCGCCACGGCAAGGCTGTAACCCGACCAAGGAGCGCAGCAGCGTCGTCTTGCCAGCGCCATTCACGCCCATCAACAGCACGGTCTCGCCCTTGGCGACCGTCATGTCGGCGCCCCAAAGAACCTGCACATCACCGTAACCCGCCTCGACCTTGTCGACTTCCAACAACGCACTCATACCGCACCTCCAAAAAACGCGGTGACCACGGCTGCATCCCGAGAGGCGGCCTCTAGGCTACCCTCAAAAATGATTTTTCCCGCAGATAAAACGATCACCCGCTCAGTCAGCGCGTTGAGAAACTCCATCAGATGCTCCACCACAATCAGCGACACGCCGCGCGCAGTGATCCCCTTGAGAAGGGTCGCGATTCCGGACAGTTCCGCCGGGTTCAGACCCGCGCCGATTTCATCGACCAGCAGCAGTTTTGGCCGTGTCGCCAGGGCGCGCCCGAGATCCAGCATCTTTTGCTGGTTCGCCGTCAACGCCCCGGCGGATTTGTCGGCCAGATGCTTCAGCCCGATCTCGGCCAAGATCGCGGATGTATCGGCGTCTTGGCCGCTGAAATGCGCGGCGACCTCAATATTTTCGCGCACGGTCATCGAGACAAAGCATTTGGGAACCTGAAACGACCGGTTGATCCCCGCTTTCACTCGCGTATGGCTTGGCAAGGTTTGAACTTCGGAGCCGTTAAACCGGATCGTGCCAGAGTCGGGGCGCAAAACACCCGAGATCAGGTTGATGACCGAGGTTTTTCCAGATCCGTTCGGACCGACAAGTCCAATGATTTCACCCTTTTGCAGATCGAAGTTCACACCGTTGAGAACTTTCAATCCAGAAAAGGATTTCTCAATGCCAGACAATTTCAAAAGCGGTTCAGAAGACATTGATGCCCCTCCGGGTCAGCAGCGAGAGGATCCCCTCGGGCAAGAACATCACCAATCCGACGATCAGAACGCCGTAGATCAGTTGGAAATATTGCGGTGCCGAAATGCCGATTGCATTATAAAGCGCATATAACAAGCCTGCTCCGATGATCGGGCCCAACACAGTGCCAACGCCGCCAAAAAGCGCGAACACGATTGCAAAGATCGATATCTGCAAGCTGAAAACCGCGTCCGGGTAAAACACCGACAGGTTCCATGCATAAATCGCTCCGGCGAGGCCAGCCACCGCAGCAGAGGTCAGCCACGCCATCAGGCGCATCCTGACCACGGGGATCGCGCTCATCTCGGCACTGACGGGGTCGTCGGCCATCGCACGCAGCCCCTGACCAAAGCGCGAATACCGGAAGTAAGCCGCGATCAGAGTGGTCAGCACGACCAACACGATCATCGCCGCATAGCTGGCGGTCGGGGCAAATATCCGGTCCAGCTTGACGCCGTAGGGGCCACCTGTGATGCCCGTCATATGCGGGTTTGAGATGACAAAGAATAGAATCTGCGAGGCGGCAAGGTTGGCAATCGAGAAATACGCCCCAGACAGCCGCAGCAGCGGCCCCAAGACAAGCGCGATCGCCATCGACGCCAGCGGGCCCGCCAGCACCGCGGCCCAGACCGGCGCGTGCAGTTTCATCACCATCAGCGCCGCAGCATACGCTCCGGTGCCGAAAAAACCGACATAGCCAAAGGGCAGATAGCCGGTGAAGCCGTAAAGCAGGTTCAGCCCTTGGGCGAGGACAATGAAGGTCATCATCATGAACAGAAGGGAGGTATTGCCATATCCCATCGGCGCCACGGAGAAGACCAAAGCCAATAGCGCAGCGACCAACATCCCCGGCCAGAAGCGAGACCAATTCGACTTAAGCATGACGCACCGACTTTCCAAAAAGCCCCTGCGGACGGATCAGCACGATCGCGACAAGCAAAACGTAGGGAACAAGGTTTGACCACGAGGCATAGAAGGTTTGCATCAGCATCGAGCCGACACCGAATACCAGTCCGCCAAGAAGTGTTCCAATCGGATTGCCAAGAGATCCGATGATTAATATTGCGAAGGACGTGGTGGTTAGATCGTTTCCGATGCCGGGCGCAACCGAGCCTTGCAGATAAGGCACGAACACCCCCGCAGCGCCCGCCAGCGCGAGGCCGATGATGAATGCGATCGATGAAACGCGATCAACACTGATCCCGGTCGCCAGGGCCTCGTCGCGGTTGGCCATGATCGCGCGGGTGGCAAATCCCAGCCGGGTTCGCGTGAGGTAGAGCCATAGCCCGACTATCGCGACGACCGAAATACCTGCCGCCCACCACCAGCTTTCGGGAAAGGCTTGCCCAAATACCGAGGGGCTGCCCGAACCAAGCGCATCTGATGGCAACGTCCGTTGATCGGGACCAAAACCCAGCGTCACGAGTGCCTCAATGACCTGTGCAAGTCCGAAGAAGAGGATGAAGGATAGCATCTCGGGGTCGCGCGACCGCTGGAGCCGGGGCACGATGGCGTAATAGAGCGGAAAGCCGATCACGACCGCCCCGAGCGCCGCAAGCGGCACACCCCAAAGCGGGTTCAGCCCAAACGCCGAGGTCAGCCAGTAGGCTCCAAAGCCACCCAGCACGACGAACTCGCCATGGGCCAGATTGATGATCCGCATCACCCCGAAAATCAGATTTAGCCCCACCGCCACCAATCCAAAGAAGATGCCGTAAAGCAATCCTCCGACGATCGCGTATTCCAATAACGCCGTCATGCGCCCCCTCCGTCAGTAAGGGCGGCCCTCATACCGGGACCGCCCTGCACGTTTCATGTTACCAAGGCGGCCTTAGCCCTGCGGGGCAGGATAGATTGCTTTGCCAGTCGCCATCGCGTCGGGATAGACGACGACGGTTTTGAGGCTGCCATCCTTCTGGGGCTGGAACTGCGCGACCGGCAGCCTCTCGCCCATTTGCGCGCCCGTTTGGCTTAGCGCGAAGGGCCCGACCAATGTCGAGGTGTTGCCCGAGAATCCCTCAAGCGTGCTGCGGATCGTAAGCTGCTTCATATCGGGCGCGGTGCTCAAGGCCTTGGCCAACAATATCCCGGTGCTGTAGCCCGCTGTGTTAACAAAATTGGGCGCGGATTTGTGGCCGTCTGCCTCCCAAGCCTTGATGAACTGATCGGTGTTCAGACCAAGGCTGACCTGTTCATATTTGATCATTGGCGGGGCAGGGTAGGAATAGGTGTAGGCCAGCGCATCCTTGCCTGCGTTCTTTTCCATCAGCGCCTTGAACTGGCCGGGGAAAATCGTGAAGACCATCGGGAAATGCAGTCCGCTTGATTTTAGCGACTTCAGAAAAGCCACATCGTTGGACATGTAACCCAGTTCAACCATCGCCTGCGGTTTGGTTGCGGCGGCGGCATGCAACAGAACGGTGTAATTCGTCTCGTTGGTGGGAACTGCATGGTCATAGACCGGGGTGATGCCCGCCTTCTTCAACTCGCTCTTCAGCGTATCGGCCTGTGAGCTGTCAAAATCATTCGAGCCGTAGACAATCGCGACTTTTTTCACGCCTTGCTTGATCAGGTGTTTCGCGAGCGGAATCGGCCATACCCCCGATGACGGGATCGACAGATCAACCAGATACTTATTA
The DNA here is from genome assembly GCF_000714545.1 of Thioclava indica. Classification (GTDB taxonomy): domain Bacteria; phylum Pseudomonadota; class Alphaproteobacteria; order Rhodobacterales; family Rhodobacteraceae; genus Thioclava; species Thioclava indica. The sequence goes on along the minus strand of NZ_AUNB01000032.1, from coordinate 1,564 downwards.
TCGTTGCTGAAAAAGCCTGCTGACGATCCGGTCACGTCGACCAATAGCTGATTGTGCTCTTTGGCAAGCGGAACAGCGACCGAGGTCAGCACCGAACCAAAATCAGCGACCAGCAGATCGACATGATCCTGAGTGATCAATTGATTATAAAGCGTCGTCGCGGTCGATGTTGAGCTTTGGTCGTCATAGGCGACAATCTTGACCGGGATTTTCTTGTTATAGGCCTTCACAAAAACGCCGCCGTCCTTGTTCACCTTCTTAGCCCAGAATTTCAGTCCGTCATATTGCGCCTGCGACGAGACAGCAAACTCGCCCGAGCCTGCATAAAGTGTACCAATCTTGATGACGCTGGGGGCGGTTTGCGCGCTTGCGCCGGTGGTTCCAATCGCGGCGGCAAGTGCGAAAGCGGCGCTGGCTGCGGTCAGCCTCGAACCTTTGAATGTCATAATTTTCCTCCCTATGCCCCACAGTTCGGGGCTGTTGCGGTGCTCCTCTGTAAGGCAGCTAAGCCACGTCCAAGGCCGTTTCGAGCATTCGGCCATTCAATCCACGTCACGACTTGGCGATACTTTGAGAGCGCCGCACATCGCCAATATTCAGGCAGGATGCCCAAGCCGAGAAAAACCAAGGCCCGCGCACGTCACGCTGCGGTGAGAGTGTCACGCGCAATGAGGTAGGTGGCATCCACGCCATCAACACAGCCCTCGGCAGGGCCGAGATCGAGGCCATCGCCTGAAAAGTAACGGGAAAGGGGATCGTCAGCCCCAACATTGATTTGCACAACAACGCCGGTCCTGTCGACAAAGGGGATTCCCACTGCGGCCTGATCGTGATTCAAGCTGGTATCTGCAAAAAAGATCAGCTTAGCACGAGACCTGATGTCGGACGAAGAGTGAGCGTTCTTTGAACGGTTCATCTTGGCTGTCCGCGCCCCGAATGGGCGGAAACCGGCCAACCACCGGCTTGTTCTTGATAGGATTTTCTGGATCGCGCGCACAGGCGCCCCGTCTTTGTTCACTCCTGCAGTGGCTTCCCTGATCTTGTCGTCGCGCCTGCGGCTCGTAAGCGATGCGCTGCCCCCACCTCCTTGTGCGCCCCTGATCCGAGATTCTGCCCCAATGGATGGATGATTAGGAAGTTTCTCCATGGAGCACTCAACGGAGTTTCTCAGCAACATTGATATGGTTGTGGGGCCGCGTGGTCACTGTCGGTGGCCGGATGCGGTGAAGGCGCAAATTGTGGCCGAGATGTTGGTTGAGGGTGCCTCGGTGGGCGCGGTTGCGCGGCGTTGTTGAGCAGCCCCACTTGGGTGGTCCGTGTTAAAAGTTAGTGCATGATTAGCCGTTGGTGGCTCTGTTGATGGCGTGGATGCCCCTGGCGCTTTCGACTGTGGCGTATGAACCATTTGAAGCGCAGAGCATAGTAAGCCCATACTTTTCCCCGTGCGACCTGTCTGGCCGTCTACTCGGCCCATTCGGGTAGGGTGATGGTGGGCGTGATCTGATTTAACTCGCTGCGGGGCGGAAGACGACGAGATGTAAGCGGCGTCTGGCCCCCACCTTTC
>NZ_AUNB01000031.1 GCF_000714545.1 Thioclava indica | reverse complement strand
CAAGCGTCAGGACCGCTACCATCGCGATGCCGAGCGTGCTGAATCGAACCTGCATGAACCACTCCCGTTGCCGTTTGCGTTTCCGTCTTAACGCAACATTGCAGCGCCGTCACCTGCGAAAAACGCCTAGTCCTTCGTCGGATGTTTCTCTTTGCCTGTAAAGGCCACCAGCCCCAGCGCGCCTAGAAAAATGGCGACATCCGCAATGTTGAACGAAAACGGATTGTTCCAGCCGGGCAGCGAGGTGTTGATGAAATCGGCCACCGCGCCATAAGCGATGCGGTCCACCACGTTGCCCAGTGCCCCGCCAATCAGCAAGCCAGCCGACAGATGGACACGCCTGGAATGAGGCTCGCGCGCGATCCAGAACCAAACCCATGTCGAGATGACCAAGGCTATCACGATCAGAATCCAGCGACTGACATCGCCTTCGCCGGAAAACAGGCCGAAATTCACGCCCCGGTTCCACGCCATGCGGAAATTGAGCCACGGCGGAATCACGTCAATCGCGCCGAGGCGATCCAGCTGCATCTGGTGCACCACGATGAATTTCGAGAGCTGATCAAGAACCAGCACGCCCGCCGCGGTTTTGCCTGCCAATTGCATCGGGATTTTTGCTTTCGCTTGGGATCGGGTTCTGCCCGGTTCGAGTACCGAGCTAGGGGCAGAACCCGGCAAATCAATGGCGGAAATGGCGCATCCCGGTGAAGACCATCGCAAGGCCGCGCTCGTTGGCCGCGTCGATTACCTCTTGATCGCGCATCGAACCGCCGGGCTGAATGATCGCCGTCGCGCCTGCCTCGGCTGCCGTGATCAGGCCATCCGCGAAGGGGAAGAACGCATCCGAAGCCACAACCGAGCCTTTGGTCGGCGTCTCGGCCATGCTGCAGGCCTCCATCATATCCTGCGCTTTGCGCGCGGCGATGCGGGTCGAATCAACGCGGCTCATCTGACCTGCGCCCACGCCCACCGTCGCGCCGTCTTTGACGTAGATGATCGCGTTGGATTTGACGTGTTTGGCGACTTTCCACGCAAATAGCATGTCGCGCAGCTCTTGCTCAGTCGGCTGGCGTTCAGTCACGACTTTCAGATCGTCCAGCGTGATCGCGCCGTTATCCTTGCCCTGCACAAGGAAGCCTCCCGCAACTTGGCGATACGTCGTGATCGCCGCCATCGGGTCGGGCAAACCGCCGGTTTCTAGCAGGCGCACGTTCTTTTTCTTGGCGATCACCTCTTTCGCGGCCTCTTCGACCGAAGGCGCGATGATGACTTCCGAGAAGATTTTGGTGATCTCTTCCGCCGTGGCTGCATCAAGCGGTTTGTTCAGCGCGATGATGCCGCCGAAGGCCGAGGTGCGGTCGCAATCAAACGCGCGCTTATACGCTTCAATCACGGTGTCGCCAGTTGCCACACCGCAGGGGTTGGCGTGTTTGATGATCGCAACGGCGGGTTTTTCGGTGCCGAACTCTGCAACCAGCTCATAGGCCGCGTCGGTGTCGTTGATGTTGTTGTAAGACAGCTCTTTGCCCTGCAACTGCTTGGCCGTCGCCACGCCGGGGCGATCAGTGCCGTCCAGATAGAATGCGGCTTTCTGATGCGGGTTTTCGCCATAGCGCAGGGTCTGGGCCAAGGTGCCCGCAAAAGCGCGCCGACGCGGGGTTTCCTCGCCTATCGCGCCCGCCATCCATGTCGAGACAGCCGCGTCATAAGCCGCGGTGCGCGCATAGGCGATCTGCGCCAGCTTTTGGCGGAACGGATAGTCGATGGCACCGTCATTCTCGTCCATCTCGGTCAAAACCGCCGCGTAATCGTCAACATCCACCACCGTGGTCACAAAGGCGTGGTTCTTGGCCGCAGCGCGGATCATCGCGGGGCCGCCGATGTCGATATTCTCGATGCACTCGGCGTAGTCGCCACCCTTGGCCACGGTTTCTTCAAACGGGTAGAGGTTCACCACCAGCAGATCGATCGCCTCAATCTGATGCGCCTCCATTGCGGCAAGGTGTTCTTGATTGTCGCGCAGCGCCAGCAAGCCGCCATGCACCTTCGGATGCAGCGTTTTCACGCGGCCATCCATCATCTCGGGAAAGCCGGTCACTTCGGCCACATCGCGCACGCTCAGGCCCGCCTCGCGCAGGGTCTTGGCGGTGCCGCCAGTGGACAGCAATTCAACGCCGCGCGCCGCAAGCGCTTTGGCGAAATCAAGCAAGCCGGTTTTATCGGAAACCGAAATAAGGGCACGGGTCAGGGGGATCGGGCGGGTCACGGGCAGCATCCTCGCATGGCGGTGGTCAAAAAAGCGCCCGAGGTGGCCTTGGAAATTGCCCCAAGGTCAGGGCGCGTCGATCGCGGTCGGGTTATCGCGTGCTTGCGAAAAGGTCCAGTCGATCTGGCAGGCGCGGTCCAGAACGCGGGCAGAAAGCACGATTTGCAGCGCCGGGCGGGGCCGGATACGCCCCTTTTCCAGATAAACCGAAGGTTCGAGCGTCAATTCCGCCACCCCGTCATGGCGAAACACCCAGATCTCGCCCGAGCGCAGCGCGACCGACACCGCATGACCGCCCATATCCAACGTGGCATCGCAATCGGGATGCAGGTGGAAGCGGATGTCGAAGGGAATGCCGCGCAGGCCTTCGCGCTCGAAAATCTGGTCAAAGCGGGCGATATCATCGGGTGTCATTGCGCCAAGCGTGTCGCGCCCGGTCAATTCGCGGCCATCTGTGCTAAGGTTCAACTCGCGAATGTGTGTCATGCCGTGGGTCTCGACATAGCCGTCATGGCCATACAACATCCCGCCATCCGAGCTGTCATCGTGGCGTGTCCAGACGTTGCGGGGCACCTTGTCAAGGAACGCTCGCGGGGCGCGGCCAAACAGCCGTTCGGGGCCAAGACGCGACGAGGAATAGCCATAGATCGACAGCGTCGAATGGCTGGCCGTGGCCCGGCCTGCGCGCGCCCAATCACGCCCGAAATGCGCCCCCGAACCGCAATTGACGATCAACGGGCGGCGACCGGAGGTCAGTTCAAACGCCAGCGTCGAGGCGTGCCCGTTGGCCGAGGCCAGCCCTTGTGGCGGCGGCGCGGTGTCGATGATCAGCGAACTGCGCCCGCCTTGCATACGCGAAAAGCCCATCGCCATCGGTTCACGCCGCACGCCACGCACGCCCGTGGCCGATAGCGCCGCATCCAGCCGCCCTTCCAGCCCGCGCCCGCCGCCATGAAACCGCGCCAAGCCGCCATCGGAGTGACGCAGCGCGCGCAAGGTCGGCGCGATCCGCGCAATCGCATCAAGGATGTCGCCGGGGGGCGTGCGACCGGCTGCCTCAAGCGCCTCGCAGGCCCAGTTCAGCAGCGTCAGCACCTCCAGCAACTCTTGCGGGTTGCGCGTGGCAATCGCGCCCGCAGCATCAATGCGGGTTTCGCATTCGCGCATGAGCGCCTTGATCGCGGGATCGGCGTGATGCTCCATCCCAGTCAGCGCAAGGCCCGCATAGATCAGCCCGGTCAGCGCCTCAAAACGGGGCAAGCCGGGGGCGGCTGACTTCCAGCGGCTCGACAGGAAAATCGTTTGTTGGCCGAGCGCGCGGAAAAACAGGTCCGAATCAGCGCTCGAGCGTCCGTTCAGGATCAAGATCGCGTGATTGATCCAGCGGATCAGGCGGCAGCCCGTCAAATCAGGCGTCCAGCCCGGCCCCTTTCCGGTGCCGAAACGCGCGATCCAGCCAAAGACCCAATCCTGCGCGCGCAGTCGGGCTTCGCGGTCGCCCACGGCGGCCAGATCATCCAGCCATGAAAAGCCCTGAAGCGCCTCTTCAAAGCCCGGATCAGGCATCGTCAGATCCCAGATACTGACGCTCGGGGCTTCGACCAGAAAGCCGGAAAACAGGAAATTTCCCTGAATAAGCTGACGCCCACGCGCAAAGGAGCCCATCGTACGCGGTTCGGGCTGGCTGACGAAACCGGTCGCAGGGCGTGCCCGCCCGGCCCGCGCAGCAGCCAGACGGTTCAACGCCGTGGCGAGTTTTGCCGATGATTGGGAGCTGTCTTTGCTCATACCTGCCGCTCTAAAGCCCTTCTGTCGGGGATGAGCGTCACGTTACCGAGGCTTCGCGCCGCTGTCACCGGTCTGACGCACAGATCACGCCAAGCGTTGCAGTCGCGCCATGTAAAAGCCGTCCATGCCGCCACGGTCGGCCCAAAAATCGGGGCGCAGACGCAATCCGCCTTCCGGCGTGATCCAGTCAGGTTCAATGCCGGGCAGGTCAGGCGGCGTGACGATCAGGTCCGCGTGACGCTCCAGTGCGGCCTTGATTTGCGCCTCGCCTTCTTCCGGTAGCAGCGAGCAGGTCGCGTAAACCAAGCTGCCGCCCGGCTTGAGCCACCCGAGCGCGCGATCCAGCAAGTCCGCTTGCAACGCGAAGAGCGGTTTGATGGACGCGCCATTCTTGACATAGGGCAGATCGGGGTGGCGGCGGATCGTGCCAGTGGCCGAGCAGGGCGCATCCAGCAGGATCGCATCATACGGCGCATCTGGTTGCCAGTTCAGCGCATCGGCGGCGATAATTTCGGCCTCTAGTCCGGTGCGTTCCAGGTTTTCGACCAGCCGTTCTAGGCGCGGTCCGGAAATATCCAGCGCAGTAACCTGCGCGCCAGTTGCGGCGAGTTGCAGCGTTTTGCCCCCCGGCGCTGCGCAAAGATCAAGCACTCGCGCGCCCGGTGTCGGGGCCAGCAATTTCGCAGGCAGCGCGGCGGCGGCATCTTGCACCCACCAATCGCCGGTTTCAAAGCCGGGAAGATCGGTGATCTTGCCTTGCGCGGGCAGGCGCAGCGAGCCGGTGGGCAGCAGCTCTGCGCCCAAGGTCTCGGCCCATTTCGACGCCTCCGACTTTACGCTTAGATCAAGGGGGGCGCCTGCCAGATGCGCGGCCTCCATGGTTTGCGCGGCGCGTTTGCCATAGGCGGCCATCACGCGACCGCGCAGCCAGCCGGGCATTTCCGGCGCGCGCTGTTTCGCCCAAGCCTCGGTTTCGACCGACACCTTGCGCAGCACCGCATTCACCAGCCCCGAAAAGCTGCTGGTCTTTGGTCCGGCTGATTTCGCCAGCGTCACGGCGGCATCAACGACACCATGCGGCGCTTGATTTTCTTCAAGAAGCTCAACCGTCGCGAGCCGCAAAAGCGCCATGATATCGGCCGAGGGTTTGCGCCGCAGATGCGGTTTTAGCACCCCGTCAGCGCGCGCCAAGTGACGCAGCGTGGTCGTGGCAAGACGCTGGGCGCGCGCACGCTGGGGCGGTTCCAAGCCATCCAGCGCGTCTTGGCTGATCTGCTCGGAGAGGCTCTCGTGATCCTCGGTGACGCCGATGATCAGGCCGAGGGCGGCGAAACGCGCGGGATCTGGTCGTGCCATTGGATGCGGCCTTGTAGCTTGTTGCGATTGGGTCAACGGCCTATATCATGCGCGCGCCCACTGACAAGGAACACAAAGCCCATGTCCGACCCGATCTCTGAACAGTCGAATGACACTCCGCAAGACGAACGCGACCTGCCACCTGCTGCGCTGCGTGCCTTGGCCGAGGCCGAAGAGCGCCGTCGCGCGGCACAAGGTCAAGCGCTGCCGACGGAATTGGGCGGGCGCGATGGGCCAGAGCCTGTGCGCTATGGCGATTGGGAGAAAAAGGGTCTCGCGATCGATTTTTGAGCGATGCGGGATGTGGAACGCGCCGGGGGTTTTGCACCCCCGGACCCCCGCAGGATATTTTTAACACTTGGAAGATTGCGGGCGGTTATAGCCCCAAGACGTCGAGCATGTCGTATTCGCCGGGTGCCTTGTCTTGTCCCCACAGCGCGGCTTTGAGCGCGCCGCGGGCAAAGATCGCGCGGTCGGTGGCGACATGGCGCAGCACGATGCGCTCGCCTTGGCCTGCGAACAGCACGTCATGTTCGCCCACGATATCGCCGCCGCGAATCGCCGAAAAGCCGATAGCTCCTTTCGCCCGCGCGCCGGTGATTCCGTCGCGCCCCGATTCGCGATTATCGGCGAGCGTGATGCCACGGCCTTGCGCGGCGGCCTCACCCAGCATCAGAGCGGTTCCCGAGGGCGCATCGACCTTTTTGTTGTGATGGGCCTCGATCACCTCGATGTCCCAGTCGGTATCAAGCGCGGCGGCGACTTTCTTGGTGAGCTGGGTCAGCAGATTGACCCCGAGGCTCATATTGCCAGCGCGCACGATGACTGCATGACGCGCGCAAGGCGCTAGCGCGGCGATATGATCCGCGCTCATGCCGGTCGTGCCGATCACATGCGTGAGGCGGGCCTGCGCGGCGATCTTGGCAAAGGCGAGCGTGGCCTCGGGCGCAGTAAAGTCGATCACGGCTTGCGCGCCTGCGAACGCTTCAAGCGGATCGGCGGTCACGATCACGCCATTGGCGGCCCCGCCCATCTCCTCGCCCAGATCGCGCCCGATCCAGGCATGGCCCTCGCGTTCAATTGCGCCGACAAGGCGTGCGCTGTCGCTGTCCTGAATAAGGCGGATCAACATTTGACCCATCCGCCCGGATGCCCCGGTGACTACGATACCCGGCAAGTCGCTCATCTGACATCTCCTTCACGCTTTGGCGCTATCTAGCCGCTTGCGCGCGCCCATGCAAAGCCCCCGTTGCGCGCGCGCCCCGCAGGCATTATGTGAGCGCCATGGCTAAGAACAGTTCCTCAGCGGCTCGCGGGCCGAAACTACGTCAGCTTCGCATGGGCGAGCTGATCCGGCACACCCTGTCGGATCTGCTTTTGCGTGGCGATGTGCATGATCCCGATCTCAACCGGATTTCGGTTACCGTGGGAGAGGTGCGCTGCTCGCCCGATCTCAAGGTCGCGACGGCCTATGTTACGCCTTTGGGCGGCAAGGGTGGCCCCGAGTTGATCGCAGCACTGGCGCGCAATAAGGGTGAGCTGCGCCATCTTCTGGGCAAAGAGATGACGGCGAAATACGTCCCCGATCTGCGGTTTCGTCTGGATGAGACCTATGACCAGATGGATGACACGCGCCGCCTGTTTGCCGATGAAACGGTCCAGCGCGATATCGCGGCGCGCGATGAAGACGATGACGACGACGCGCGCGATTAAGGCAGTTGTGGCGGCGCTGGTGCTGATGGGAGCGCCGGTTTGGGCCGGGGCGGCGCCATGTTCCGACATGGATTTCGACGGGCTGACCTATACCGTATGCAAGGCGCATGCGGGCGATGATTTGCGACTTTACCTCAATGATTCCGATGGCCAGTTGATCGGCACACCCGAGCGTTTGGCGGCGATCCTGCCGGCCGATAAGCAGGTCGTTTTTGCGATGAATGCGGGGATGTATCACCCTGATCGCAAGCCGGTGGGACTGTTTGTTGAAGGTGGCACTGAAAAGCATAAAATCGTGACTTCAGAAGGGCCGGGCAATTTCGGATTGCTGCCCAACGGCGTGTTTTGCATCGGTAAGACGCTGTCTGTCATTGAATCGCGCATTTTCGCCGCCGACCCGCCGAGTTGCCGCTATGCGACGCAATCGGGGCCGATGCTGGTGATCGACGGCGCGCTGCACCCCAAGTTTCTCGCCGATGGCACCTCGACCAATATTCGCAATGGCGTCGGAGTCTCGCCGGATGGTCAGACGGCGTGGTTCGCGATTTCCGACCAGCCCGTGACTTTCCACCAATTCGCGCGGTTTTTCCGCGACGATCTGGGGGCGAAAAATGCGCTGTATCTGGATGGCAAGGTGTCTCGCCTGACGGTGCCTGCGCTGGGCCGCGAGGATCTTGGCCTGCCGATGGGGCCAATCGTGGCGCTGATCGCCCCGAAAACCGCTGCCAATTGACGCCACCGCCCCCCTGCGCTAGCAGACGCGCGGCATAGAAAAGGGACGATCATGGCTCGCAAAAAAGGGCGCGATATTTCGGGTTGGCTGGTGGTGGACAAGCCTGCGGGCGTGACTTCGACGTCGGTGGTCAACAAGGTGCGCTGGGCGCTGGACGCCAAAAAGGCGGGCCATGCGGGCACGCTTGATCCGGCGGCAACGGGCGTTCTGGCCGTGGCGCTGGGCGAGGCCACCAAGACCGTTCCGTTCATCACCGATGCGCTGAAATGCTACCGGTTCGTGGTGCGTCTTGGTGTGTCGACTAAAACGGATGACGCCGAGGGCGACGTGATTGCAACGTCCCAGACGCGCCCGTCGGATGACGAGATCCGCGCCGCACTTGGCGCGTTCCAAGGTGATATCGAACAAGTGCCGCCGCAATTCTCCGCCGTCAAAGTGGATGGCGAGCGCGCCTATGCTTTGGCACGCGCAGGCGAGGAGATGGATCTTGCGGCGCGCCCGCTTTACGTCGAAAGCCTCGTGATGATCGCGCGCCCCGATGCGGATCATGTCGAGTTGGAAATGGTCTGTGGCAAGGGCGGCTATGTGCGCTCGATCGCGCGCGATCTGGGCCAGGCTTTGGGCTGTCTGGGCCATGTGCAATGGCTGCGCCGCGAATGGTCGGGGCCGTTTGAGGCCAGTGACGGGATCACTCTTGATCAGATCGATGCGCTGGCCAAAACGCCGGAACTCGACGCAAAACTCTTGCCGCTGGAACTGGGTCTTGATGATCTGCCCCAACTCAAAGCCACGCCAGAGGGCGCGGTGCGCCTGAAAAATGGCAATCCCGGCATGGTCATTCCCGGCGCGGATGCAGTGGAATGGGGCGATGAGGCTTGGGCCAGTTTCGAGGGCAAACCACTTGCGGTTGGTATCTATAAATCGGGAGAGTTGCACCCCTCGCGTGTCTTTAATCTTTAGATTTCATCTAGCCCTAAATACTCCCGCCGGAGGCTCCTGCCCGTGACATCTTCGCGCCCTCGGTTTTAAGGTGCGACCAAAGACAAAGAGGCGACATGATCACGCGCGAACATATCAAAGGCGATGCGCCCTCAATTGCGATCTATTCTGATTGCGAGGCCTATCGCTACGCGTTGACCCGTGTCTGGGACGCGACCAAACCGCGTGCGCTGTTTGTCATGCTCAACCCCTCGACCGCGACCGAGGTGCAGAACGACCCGACAGTTGAACGCTGCGAGCGTCGCGCCCGCGCGCTGGGCTTTGGCGCGTTCCGCGTGACCAATATCTTCGCGTGGCGCGCGACCGACCCCAAGGTGATGCGCGCGCAAGCCGATCCGGTCGGGCCCCAGAACGACCAGATGATCCGCGACAGCGTCGATTGGGCGAATGGTGTGGGTGATCAGATTATCTGCGCTTGGGGCGCGCATGGCGCATATCTTGATCGTGGCGCAGCGGTTGAACGCCTGTTGCGCGCAACTGGGCGTGATCTGCATCAGCTCGGGTTGACCAAAGCGGGCGCGCCGAAACACCCGCTTTATATCGGCTATGATCGTCAGCCCGAGCCGTGGCGCGCGCCCACCGTGTGACCGCATCTCGCGAGCGCGCGTTTACAAACCGTTAGTATTTTAACCTTTTCTCATTAGGGAAATCTCTGAAAAGGGCGTATGGATCACACAAGTTCACAGAGGTGTGAGAAATGATGTTCTTGTCTGGGTTGTTGGGGCTCCTCGTTGCCGGGACGTCCGCGGGTTTGCTGGCTTTCAAGCCGGGCGAAGATGTTTCTGACGTCGAAGATGACGTTGCGGATGTCGAAGATGATGTCAGCGACAGTGACGCGCCGAGCTTGCTTGATGTTGCGACCGCCTCCGACACGCTGATCACGCCAGATGATGTGGCCGACCCCGATGATGTCCCCGCCGAGGTCAGCGCGGGCGAAGAGCGTCCTGATCCCATCGCGTCCGCTACGGCGACGCAGCGCGATGATATCGTCTGGGGGGACGCGCAGGGTGACACAATCGAAGGCGGCGGTGGCGATGATCAGGTCGCGGGCTACGCGGGCGACGATACCTTGTTGGGCGGGCGCGGGCGCGATGGCCTGTTTGGCGATGCGGGGGATGATATGCTGGCCGGTGGCGCGGGCGATGATGCGCTTGATGGCGGTGATGGCGATGATTTGCTGGTTGCCGAAGATGGTGATGACGCTTTGGTCGGTGCCTTTGGTGCAGACACGCTGATGGGTGGCGCGGGCGGCGATACGCTGTCAGGCGGGGCGGATGGTGACCTGCTGCGCGGCGGCGATGGCGATGATACGCTTGAGGGCGATGCCGGCGCTGACACGTTATCTGGCGATGCGGGCCATGATGAGATGTCGGGGGGCGCTGGTGCTGACGTGATCCTTGGCCTCAATCCAGACGCCGGGTCCGATAACGGCGATGACGCCGACCTGCTGAATGGCGGAACCGGCGCTGACACGCTAATGATGGGCTCGGGCGATTGGGCCAATGGTGGTGAGGACGGCGATCTGTTCACTTTGGGCGCATGGATTGATCCCGCGACACCTGCCACGATTTCCGATTACACCCCAAGCGAGGACCAGATCGCGATCGTCTATGATCCGCAGACCACGCCTGACCCTGTCCTATCCGTGGAACCCTCTGACGAGCATGAGGACGCGTCATGGGTCTTGCTCAACGGGGTGCGTTTGTCCGAGGTGCTGAATGCGCCCGACCTGAACGCCGGGGACGTGTTGCTGGTGACGCCGCAGCAATTTGCGTGGCTCTAGCGCGCAGGTTTCGCGAAATATAACTTTTCATCGCGCCGATTCGCGCCTATACGCGCGCATCCGACCCGTAAGGGTTCGGTACCTATGGACCCTGCTGGACGACATCCCGGCTTGCGCCCGAACCCTCGATATAAGGAGATCCCGATGTCGATCACTGTTGAAGACAAAAATGCGTTGATCAAGGAATACGCCACCAAAGAAGGCGACACCGGTTCGCCCGAAGTGCAGGTCGCGATCCTGACCAAGCGTATCTCGAACCTCACCGAGCATTTCAAAGAGCATAAAAAAGACAACCACTCGCGTCGTGGTCTTTTGATGCTCGTCGCGCAGCGCCGCAAGCTGCTCGATTATACCAAAGCCAAAGATGTGGCCCGCTACCAGTCGCTCATCGAGCGTCTCGGCCTGCGCCGCTAACAACCAGCGGTTTTCGAACTGCGCAAGCGCCCGCCTTCACAAGCGGGCGTTTTGCTTTTGCGCCTGTGCGTTCGGTGGAATTTCAAGAAGTCGATTGAACTGAAACTGTGACTTTCGTGGCGATTTCACCTAAATATTAATATATTAAAGACGATTTAACCAAACCGGACCCTCGACAGGGTAAATCCCCTAATTTTTCTTCGATTTGCAAAGGTTTTGTGTCACCGTCCCAAGCGAACAGGACACATGAAACATGCGACATGGAGGAGCAAATGGGAGTTGGCGTCTGGATCAGCCTGACCACGTATTTCGTTTTGATGATAGGCATCGGCGTTTACGCATGGCGAAAATCGACCTCGAATTCTGAGGAATATATGCTGGGCGGGCGCAATCTGCCCCCCGCCGTTGCCGCGCTGTCGGCAGGGGCATCGGATATGAGCGGCTGGCTGCTGCTGGGCTTGCCCGGCGCGCTGTTCGTGTCTGGTCTTACGCAAAGCTGGATCGGGATCGGGCTGTTTGTTGGTGCGTTGGTGAACTGGATCGTCGTCGCCCCGCGCCTGCGCGAGCAGACCGAGCGCTATGACAACAGTCTCACCATTCCGGGGTTTTTGGGCAATCGTTTTCCCACCCAAGCCGCGCTGCTGCGCATGGTGTCGGCCGTGATCATCGTGGTGTTTTTCGCGGTCTATACCGCCTCGGGGCTGGTTGGCGGCGGCAAGCTATTCGCCAGTGCCTTTGGTGGCAGCTATATGGCGGGCGTGATCCTGACGCTGGGGATCGTGCTGGTTTACACCGTGATTGGCGGATTTCTGGCCGTCAGCCTGACCGACTTTGTGCAGGGCTGCATCATGATGTTGGCGCTGGTGATTATGCCAATCGTGATCCTGACGACCGGGCAGGGCGATGGCGTTGGGGCAGCGGCGGACCGTCTGACGACGATTGACCCGAACTACCTGTCGATGACGCATGGGCTCAGCTTTGTGGGCTGGCTCTCGGCTGTGGCTTGGGGTCTGGGCTATTTCGGCCAGCCCCATATCATCGTGCGCTTTATGGCAGTGCGCTCGGTCGCCGATGTGCCCAAAGCGCGCAATATCGGCATGGGCTGGATGGCGATTTCGCTGATCGGCGCGATTTCTGTCGGGATTTTCGGGCGCGCCTATGCCGAGCGGAACGGGCTTAACGTCGCCGATCCCGAGACGATCTTTATCATCCTGTCGAACTTGCTGTTTAATCCGTTGATCACCGGCTTCCTTTACGCGGCCCTTCTGGCGGCGATCATGTCGACGGTGTCAAGCCAGCTTCTGGTCTCGTCTTCGTCGCTGACCGAGGATTTCTACAAGATGGTCCTGAACCGGGATGCGTCGGACCGCACCTTGGTCAATGTCGGGCGTCTGGCGGTGTTGGCGGTTGGGGTGGCAGCGATCATCATCGCGCGCAATCCTGACAGCAAAGTGTTGGGGCTTGTGGCTAACGCCTGGGCCGGTTTCGGTGCAGCCTTCGGTCCTCTGATCCTGCTGTCGCTGACATGGAAGCGGATGACCGGACTCGGCGCTGTTGCTGGTCTCGTTGTCGGCGCGCTGACGGTGATCATCTGGATCGCTTTGGGGTTGAACAAGTCCTTCATGGGTGGCGCCGGAGTTTATGAGATCATCCCCGGTTTCATCGCCGCGCTCATAGCGATCGTCGCCGTCAGCCTTGCGACCCGCGACACAGGAGAGTTCCGCGCAATCCCTGCGGAGTGATCGCCACGACCAAACACGAAAGCGTCCGTCTCATGCGAGGCGGGCGTTTTTTCATGGTTGGAACGCGCAGGGCGCGTAAAGCTTGTGCTTCCCAACTCCCTTATTTTCCTGTATGGCCCTGCCATCTGTGACGTGACGCCCAAAGCCCCCGGGCACATGCGAATAGGATAGGGGGCGGCGGCAATGGGGCCGCCATGCAAATCGGGAGACACGGGATGGGCCCGTGGGTGCTCCCAGACAGGATACGCTGAATGTTCAATATCGTTAAAAAATCAATCCAGTGGGGCGAAGAAGAGCTCACGCTGGAAACCGGCAAAGTTGCGCGTCAGGCTGACGGCTCGGTTATCGCCACTTTGGGCGAGACCTCGGTCATGGCCAACGTGACATTTGCCAAGGCGCCGAAACCGGGTCAGGATTTCTTCCCGCTCACGGTGCATTACCAAGAGAAATATTACGCAGCCGGCAAAGTGCCCGGCGGCTTCTTCAAGCGCGAGGCACGCCCGACAGAGAAAGAGACGCTGACCGCGCGTCTGATCGATCGTCCGTGCCGTCCGCTGTTCGTGCCGGGCTTCAAGCATGAAGTGCTGGTGATGTGCACCGTGCTGTCGCACGATCTGGTTAATGAACCCGATATCGTGGCGATGATCGCGGCCTCGGCTGCGTTGACCATTTCGGGCGTGCCCTTCATGGGTCCGATCGCGGCAGCGCGCGTGGGTTTTGCGGATGGCGAATATATCCTCAACCCCGAAGTCGACGACATGCAAAAGCTGCGCGAGAACCCCGAGCAGCGTCTCGATCTGGTTGTCGCTGGCACCAAAGACGCCGTGATGATGGTCGAATCCGAAGCTTATGAGCTGTCGGAAGCCGAAATGCTGGGCGCTGTGAAGTTCGGTCACGAGGCGATGCAGCCGGTGCTGGACCTGATCATTGATCTGGCCGAAGCGGCGGCAAAAGAGCCCTTCGATTTCCAGGCTCCCGATTACTCGGAACTCTATGCAGCTGTCAAAGCGGCCGGCGAAACCGAGATGCGCGCAGCGTTTGCGATCAAAGACAAGCAAGAGCGCACCAACGCGATCTCTGCGGCTGTCGCCTCGATCAAAGACAAAATGAGCGAAGAGCAGCTTGCAGATGCCAACCTTGGTTCGGCAATCAAAAAGCTGGAAAGCTCGATCCTGCGTGGTGACATCATCAGCGGTGGCGCGCGTATCGACGGGCGTGACAACACGACCGTGCGTCCGATCGTGTCCGAAGTCGGCATCCTGCCGCGTACGCATGGTTCGTCGCTGTTCACCCGTGGTGAAACGCAGGCGCTGGTCGTGACCACGCTGGGCACCGGCGATGACGAACAGATCATCGACGCGCTGCATGGCAACTCGCGCTCCAACTTCCTGCTGCACTACAACTTCCCGCCCTACTCGGTCGGCGAAGTGGGTCGTGTGATGGGGCCGGGGCGTCGTGAAATCGGTCACGGCAAGCTGGCATGGCGCGCGCTGCAAGCGGTTCTGCCCGCAGCGACCGACTTCCCCTACACCATTCGCGTGGTGTCCGAGATCACCGAATCCAACGGCTCGTCGTCGATGGCGTCGGTCTGCGGTGGCTCGCTGTCGATGATGGATGCGGGCGTTCCGCTGAAAGCGCCGGTGGCAGGTGTGGCGATGGGCCTGATCCTTGAAGAGGATGGCAAATACGCCGTGCTGACGGACATCCTGGGTGACGAAGATCACCTTGGCGACATGGACTTCAAAGTGGCGGGTACCGAGAACGGCATCACCTCGCTGCAGATGGACATCAAGGTTGCGGGCATCACGCCCGAGATCATGGAGCAGGCGCTTGCGCAGGCGAAAGATGGCCGGATGCACATCCTTGGCGAGATGAACAAAGCCCTGTCGGCTGGCCGTCAGGAATTCTCGGCGCACGCACCGCGCATCGAGACGATGCAGATCCCGACCGACAAGATCCGTGAAGTGATCGGTTCGGGCGGCAAGGTGATCCGCGAGATCGTCGAAGTGTCGGGTGCCAAGGTCGATATCAACGACGAAGGTGTCATCAAGATCGCTTCGGCCAATGGCGAGGCCATCCAGAAGGCTTACGACATGATCCACGCGATCGTCGCCGAGCCCGAAGAAGGCCAGATCTACACCGGCAAGGTCGTGAAGCTCGTCGATTTCGGCGCCTTCGTGAACTTCTTTGGCAAGCGCGACGGTTTGGTCCATGTCAGCCAAATCGCCAACACCCGCCTGAACCACCCGAGCGATCTGCTTAAGGAAGGTCAGGAAGTGAAGGTAAAACTTCTGGGCTTTGACGACCGCGGCAAGGTGCGCCTTGGCATGAAAATGGTCGATCAGGAAACCGGTCAGGAGATTGCGCCGGAAGCCAAGTCGGAGTAAATCGTAACTCAGGCTGAACAATACCGACCGGGCCGGTTTGACTGGCCCGGTCTTTTCATTGGAGCGACCGGTTGAGACACGCGATCTACTTGGTGAGCGACGCTCGCTATCTGCCAATCGCCAAGGCGCAGGCGAATTTTCTAGCCGACCAATGGGGCTGCGATGTGCACGTTTTCGTTGAGGATGACGCTTTAAAAGACGTGCAACCGCCGGCGAATGCACGCGTTACGTTTCACCTCAATTCACTCGCCGCCGAACTACCAAACAACATTCCGGTTTCTAGGAAATGGCCTCGCGCAGTATTTCTGCGCAACTATGCGCCTCGCGTGTTGGCGGATCGCTATGATCGGGTTTTGTATCTCGATACGGATGTCTGGTCGCGCAAGGCTGATCCGGCGCTTTGGTCTTTTGATCTACCCAATGGGTTGGGCGCAGTCGCGGATCATGCGAACTTGCACAAGGCCCCTCGGGCGACGAAGCTTGATCGCGCGGAATGGTTGGAGCGGATCGGAGTGCGCTCACCGCATTACTTCAATGCCGGAATATTGCTAATCGATACGGCGAAATGGGACGATGCCCGCTTATCCGAGCTTCTTTCGACCTATTTCGATGCGCGGGAGATGCGGGCGATCAAGTCTCAGGATTTTTTGAATTACGCATATGACGGATTGTGGACGCAGCTTAGCCCGCGGTGGAATTATCAGCCGCCGTTTTTTGAGCTTGGATTTGCGTCGCAGCTCGATCCGGTTTTCGTGCATTTCTGCGACGAGATCAAACCTTGGTTCTTCCCCGATCACCCGGGCCTGACCCGGCGACGGCGAGAACACGAAGCGTTTTTCCACACGATTTTACGCCAGGTTGGGGTGGACCCAACTGATGTCGCCGAGGATCGAAATTCTTTCCCTGGATCAGATTGGCTGACGCATACGCGGCGCAGACTGAAAGAAGGGATCCCCGGCCTCGGCCGCGAGGCGTCCCTTCGAAAGGAGTGGGGAATACGGCGAGATCGGATCGCAAAATACCTCGCTGCGGAAATTACCACCGGGCGTTTCGTCGATTCTGTCGTCTTCGACCCTTCACAACCGTTGCCGCGACTTGTAATGGATTTCCCATGCCTACGCGCAAAGGGAGATATCGTGTGAGCGCTTCTCCCCATATGGACGCGGTCATTGCATGGGTCGATGGCAGTGATCCCGCCCATCATGCCAAACGGATGGCGGCCATGCGCGAAGCTGGACTGGTCGACGGCGACGCGAATTTTCTTGCTCCGACGCGGTTCAGCGATCTGGGTGAAATCTATTACTGCATAGCGTCGATCCTGAAATACGCGCCGTTCATTCGTCATATCTATGTCCTCGGGGATGCCCAGCAGCCAGCGAACTTGGACGAATTTGCGCGTCAGAACATTTGCGCACCCGACCGGATCCGGTTTGTTGATCACCGTGATCTGTTTCGCGGCTATGAAAGCTACCTGCCGACCTTCAACAGCCGCACGCTTGAGTCGATGTTCTGGAATATCGAGGACGCGGCAGAATATCTCCTTTATTTTAACGATGACTTTTTTCTTAACGGTCCGGTCGAATTTGCGAATTACGTGGGCCCGGATGGCACATTACTGCTGGAAGGCGGATATCGCTCTGCCACCAAAGCGATCTGGAAACATCGTATCCGCAGATGGCGTTATCGCTTGATGGGCAAGGGAATCGTGCCGACGCGCTACAAAATGGCGCAGGCATTGGCGGCGGATTTGTTGGGGAAATCGCGCTATTTTGCGCTGGAGCATGTGCCCCATCCGCTGCGCACGCGCACATTGGCCGATTATTTCGATGCCCATCCCGAAGCGTTGCGCCACCAGCTAAGTTACAAATTTCGTGCGCCGCAGCAGTTTTTGCCATATGCGCTGTCAAATGAGATCGAGTTGATGAACGGGCGCGCGAAAGAAGAAAAAAATCGCGCGACGGTTTACCTTACGCCCAGCGACAGGATGAGCCAAGATGAGCTGTTGCGGTTGTTGGGGGATACCCGCTTGCGCAGCGGGTGCATCCAGAGCCTCGACGAATTTCCCGAGGAACGCCGCACCCAATTGCGCGCGGCGATGGCGGAAAAGCTAAAGGGCTATCTGCCCGAAGGCATCGACTGGCCTGATCAGCAGGTCTGATGGCGGCTAGTGCGATCAGGTAGGGTGTGCTAAATCCGCCGCGGATATCGCGAATGGAGCAGTTGACGTGCGACTAAAGATGTTTGCCGGCCTTGAGCGTACGTTTCGACGCTTCAAAAAGCGTCGCCGACTTGCCGCGGCACAGACCGAACTAACGGCGCGGATTGCGAATGGATCGCAATGGCAATCTTCGCCGCATGGGCTTGACCGTCGGCTGGTGGTATCGCTCACCAGTTATCCGACGCGTTTCGCTACATTGAAACCGACCTTGCAATCCTTGCTGTTCCAGACCACGCGCCCTGATGCGACCGTGCTTTGGATCGCGCATGACGAGTTGGAACTTCTGCCGCCAGACATTCGCGACCTTGAGCGTTCTGGTCTCGAAATTCGTGTTTGTGAGAACCTGCGATCCTACAAAAAGCTTCTGCCGGCGCTTGAGGCTTGGCCCGATGCGATCATCGTGACCGCCGATGACGATGTCTATTACTGGCCGCAGTGGTTAGAGGAACTGGTGAACACCTACCGCAAAACCGGCGATCCGGTTATCTGTCAGCGCGCCCACAAGATCCGGTTGGGCGCGGACGGGCTGCCCCGCCCCTACCTCGAGTGGCGTCGCCGTGTGGAGGCCCATCAACGTGGCCCGCTGATCTTTCCGACAGGCGTGACGGGGGTGCTCTACGATCCGCGCATCTTTCACGAGGACATCGCGCGGCGCGATCTGATTGCCGAGCTTTGCCCGCATGCCGACGATGTCTGGCTGTACTGGATGCACCGCATGAAGGGCAGCCAGCCGCATCTTATTTCGGACGGGCGCAAGAATGTGGAATGGCCGGAAAGCCAGGTGCAGAGCCTGCGTTCGATCAATGTTGATCAGAACCTCAACGACCGCCAGATCGAGGCGATGATCGCGCATTACGGCTTTCCCGAGCCGCGGGAGGCTGAATGATGGCGCAGGACGAACTCCGCGCGTCGGTGCTGATTTCGACCTATAACTGGCCTTGGGCGCTGGAGAAGGTGTTTTGGGGCTTTTTCGCGCAGACACGTCAGGACTTCGAACTCATCATCGCAGATGATGGATCACGGCCTGAAACGGCAGAGTTGGTGGCGCGGATGGCTGCGCGTAGCCCCGTGCCGATCACCCATGTCTGGCAGCCCGACGAAGGCTTTGGCAAGTGCCGTATCCTGAACAAGGCATTGGCTTTGGCGCGGGGCGAACGGATGGTGGTGACTGATGGTGACTGCATTGTGCGCGCGGATTGGATCGACACGCATATACGGGAAGCTCGCCGGGGTCATTTTCTGGCGGGAAGCTATTTCAAGCAAAGCCGTGACACCTCGGAGGCGATTGACGAGCACAGTGTCACAAGCCAAGCCGTATTCACCCCACGCTGGCTGATGGCCCATGGGGGCAAACTGTCGCGAATGATCAAGGTTATGGGACGAGGGCGTTCCGGATGGCTGCTTGACCGGCTTTCAACTGCGCGCCCGACCTGGAACGGGCATTCGGCATCGTGTCTGCGCAGCGAGGCATTACAGGCCAATGGCTTTAACGAACTGATGGGGTATGGCGGGCTTGATGTGGAATTCGGGCTGCGGCTCAACAATATGGGGCTGACGGTGCGCCGGGTCCGTTTCTCTACGGTCGCGCTGCACCTGCACCACGAACGTGGCTATGCAACGCCTGAAATGCGTGCCGACAGTGCCGCCGTAAAAGAGCGCTCGCGGAGCGAGCGTTTGATCCGCTCGCCTCTTGGGGTCAATCAGTGGCTCGGCTCTGACGGAGAACCCCGACTGGGTCCGCAAGATCGCGTTACCCGCTACGGATATTGATCGCCAAACAGTTCAATGTGACGCAAAAGGCCCCGGTTTTCCGGGGCCTTCGCAAATCATGTTGTGCTAGACGCTGGCCCCTCAGACCTTCACGGTGCGCAGGTAGGGTAGTTTTACGTCCACGTCGCCGTATTTCGCCTTGGCTTCCTCGGTCGTAAGCGACAGGCCCACGATCACGTCTTGGCCCGGCACCCAGTCGGCGGGGGTTGCGAGGGGCTGGCCGTCGGTGGCTTGCACCGCGTCAAGGGCACGCAGGATCTCGGCGAAGTTGCGACCGACGGTCATCGGGTAGATGATCATCAGGCGGATCTTCTTGTCGGGGCCGACGATAAAGGTCGTGCGCACCGACGCCGAATCTGCTGCCGTGCGTCCGTCGGGCATGTAGGCCTCTGCGGGCAGCATGTCATACAGCTTGGAGACAGTCAGCGAGGTGTCGTCGATGATCGGGAAATTCGCGGGTGCACCGGCGACTTTCTCGATGTCGGCTTTCCATTTCTTATGCTCTTCGACGGAGTCGACGGAGACGCCCATCACCTTGGTGTTGCGCTTTTCGAATTCAGGGGCGAGCTGGGCGACCGCGCTGAATTCGGTGGTGCAGACGGGCGTGAAATCTTTCGGGTGCGAGAAGAGGATCGCATAGCCGTCACCGACCCAATCGTGAAATTTGATCTCGCCAGCGGTCGAGTCGGCAGTGAAATCGGGAGCAGTATCGTTGATGCGCAGGCCCATGAGGCAACCTCCTGTCAGTGAAAATTCATCGTCTGACCGGATATAGGCCTTTCGACCGCTCGCTTCCAGACACATGGAGCCTCTTTTTAAGTTGCGCGGCGTGACACCTTGTCCTTGGCTCTGCGCGGTGACAGGTTTGATCGGTATTCAGCCAAGGAGGCGGCGATGATCAAGAAGCAGGATTTTTATATCAACGGGCAATGGGTAGCCCCGAAAGTGGCGCGCGACTATCAGGTGATTGATCCCGCCAGCGAAGAGCCATGCGCGGTGATTTCACTTGGCGATCAGGCCGATACGGATGCCGCAGTTGGTGCCGCCAAGGCCGCTTTGCCCGCTTGGAAAGCTGCCGATCCGGCCGAGCGCATTGCCGCTGTCGAGCGCATTGCGGAAATTTACGCGCGTCGCGGCGAAGAGATGGCACAGGCGATCAGCCTTGAGATGGGCGCACCGATTGATCTGGCGCGCAAGAACCAATTCGGCGCGGGTGTCTATCACATCGCCAATTTCATCGCTGCCGCAAAAGACTTCCCGTGGGTGCATCCGCTAGGCGATGGCACGCCGGGCGCGATGATCGCGCATGAGGCGGTGGGAGTTGTCGGGCTGATCACGCCTTGGAACTGGCCGATGAATCAGGTCACGCTCAAGGTGATCCCGGCGATTTTGGCGGGCTGTACGATGGTGCTGAAACCGTCCGAAGAATCGCCGCTTTCGTCGCTGCTATTTGCAGAAATCCTTGATGAAGCAGGCCTGCCGCCGGGCGTGTTCAACCTTGTGAACGGCGATGGCGCGGGCGTGGGCACGCAGCTTTCGACCCATCCGGACGTTGAGATGATCTCGTTCACCGGTTCGACGCGCGCGGGTCGCGCGATCTCCAAAGCGGCGGCGGAGACGCTGAAACGCGTGACGCTGGAACTGGGCGGCAAAGGCGCCAATCTGGTCTTTGCCGATGCGGATGATGAGGCGGTCGCGCGTGGCGTGAAACATTGCTTCCAGAACTCGGGGCAAAGCTGTAACGCGCCGACGCGGATGCTGGTTGAACGCTCTGCCTATGATCGTGCCGTCGAAATTGCGCGCAAAACGGCGGAAGAAACCAAGGTTGCCAGCCCGCGCGAAGAGGGCAAGCATATCGGCCCGGTGGTGAACAAATCCCAGTTCGAAAAGATCCAGGGCCTGATCGAAAAGGGCGTCGCCGAGGGGGCCAAACTGGTGTTCGGTGGTCCCGGTCGCCCGGAAAACCTCAATCGCGGGTTTTATGTGCGCCCGACGGTCTTTGCCGATTGCACGCCAGATATGACGATCATGAACGAGGAAATCTTTGGCCCTGTTCTGTCAATCATGCCGTTCGATAGCGAAGATCAGGCGATCGAAGTGGCGAATGCCACGCCTTATGGTCTGACGAATTACGTTCAGTCCGGTGATGGCGCGCGCCGCAACCGACTGGCGCGGGCATTGCATTCGGGCATGGTTGAGATGAATGGCGAAGATCGCGGAGCGGGCGCGCCGTTTGGTGGCGTTGGGTCTTCGGGGCGTGCGCGTGAAGGCGGGCGCTGGGGCATCGAGGAGTTTTGCGACGTCAAATCGATCTCGGGTTGGGCTGAATAGGGGGCTTTGCCCCGACTATAGCCCTGCGCTTAGGGCGTAGAAACCGAACTGACGGGTAGAGGACCGCCTGCATCTGGGTGCAGGCGGTCTGCGGCGCGCGCGGTTACGCGATGCGCCGGATTTTCGCGGGCAGGCCCTGGCGCACTGCGGTACCCGAGATCGGGTTGACCCAAACGCCGGGTTTTTCCCGCGTCGGATCAATCAGCCCCAGATCATTCAGCAAGACACCCGCCGCCAGTCGCGGATCGCCCGGTTTCGTCTCGCCGTCGATGGTGATGTCATGCGCGCCAAAGCCGCGATGGCCGAAGCCATGCTCGATTGCGACCGTGTCGGGCGCGATGCCCTCGCGCACCACTGCGACGCTTTCCAGCGTGCCCCCCGGCGTGCTTAGGCGCACCATGTCGCCGGTGCGGATGCCATGTGCGCGTGCCAAAGCGCTGCCCACGATCACCGGGTTGGAGGCGACGATGCGCAGCAGCACTTCGGCCCCGACGGAATACGAGTTCTGCAGCGGGGATTTGTAGCTGAACACCCGGATCGGCCAGTCTTCTTTCGAATAGTGATCCGAGACTTTCGAGCCATCAGCGAATTCCGCCTCGCGCCAGGACGGGGTGCCGGGCACGCGGGTGCCGGTAGTGGCGCGGCGGAAGCTGCCGAGCTCCTCGTTCCAGATCATCATTGGTTTGTTGAAGGCATAGGTCGCGCGCGCACCGTCATAGCTGCGCTCGATATTTTCATAGCGCCCGCCCTTGGCATAGATCGTTGCGGCGCGGCGCCATTCGTCGGGTTTCAACACAGCTTTCAGGTCATCCGCGATCCGCGCGACGTTAGAAAGTTCGATATCGTCGTCGCTGGCAGGTGCCACCGGGGTTTTGCCCAGCATCGCAACATTGACCGCCCCGCGCAGATACCAATCCTCGGCGCGGTTAAGCGGATGCAGCACGCCCTGCGCATCGGGAATCGCCTTGTCGCCGAAACCGGGCAGGCCCATGCGCTTGGCGGTGGCGATCAGGAAGGTCTCCATCCCGACGCGCTCGCCTTGCGCATTCTTCTCCATCCGCGGCTCGATCACCGGCCAGCGCGCGCAGGTCGCTTTCGTCGCGACACCGCCCCAAGGCTTGGTGAAGCCCCACGTTTCATACATCACCGAATCCGGCACGATGTAATCCGAGATCCCCGTGCTTTCATTGATAAACGGATCAATCGAGATGATCAGCGGCACGACCTTGGGGTCTTTGAGCTTTTCGACCAAGGGCGCGACGCCGGGGATGCCGTAGACCGGGTTGGTGTTGCGGAAAATCAGCGCCTCGGCCCCGTAGGGGTAGTGGTTGACCATCGAGGAAATCCACTCGGTCGCGAGGCCCGGTGCGTTGGGATACCAAGGACCATCGGCGGGGTAGGGGTTGCCCGCTGCTTTCTTACGCTTGAATTCGCTGGTCTTTTCATAGGGCACGTTGCGCCCGGCAGGCAGGCCTTTGGCTTTCACGGCACCGGGGAAGCTGGCGAGATTATAGGCCGGGCCTTTAGTCTCGGAGAAGCCGCCGCCTGCGATCATCGCGCCGCCCTTCCAGTTCAGGTTGCCGATCAGCGTGTTGAGCATGCTGAGCGCATAGGCATTGGCAAAGCCCGACCCGCCCATCATCCCGCCATGGCTATCGACCGCAGCGCGCCGCCCGTGGCTGGTAAACTCGCGCGCGAGATCGACGATCTTCGCGGTGGGAATGCCGCAATCGTCGCTATAGGCCTCAAGGCTTTGGCGATGGGCCTCCTCGCGCAGCAGGCTGAGCGAGGTCTTGACCGCGACGGGGCCGTTAGTCGTGTCCACCTCACCGTCAAAGAACAGCGGCGCGGGCGTGTTTCCGGCCGGGATCGGGCCATTTGACGAGGCCACGAGATGGGGATCGGCGTCGGAATAAGCCTCACCCTCTACCGCCAGCCCCAGATCCGAGCCGCGCAGGAAATGGCCAAAGCGCGGATGGCTTTCATCCACGATCACCAGATGGGTCGCGTTGGTCCAGCTTGCCTCACCTGCAGCATCGGCGGCGGCTTGCGAGGGCTGGGCAAGGTAGTCGTGATTGATCCGGTCATTGTCAAACATCCACGCCATCATCGCCATCGCCAGCGCACCATCGGTGCCCGGTTTGATCCCGATCCAGCGCGAGCGCTCGCCCGAGGGGCCGTTTTGCGCATTGTTCAGGATCGGGTCGATCACCACATAGCTCAGATCGCCGTCCGAGCGCGCCTTGGCCACCAGATTACCGATGCGTTTGAACGGGTTGCCCGCATTGCCCGGCGCGGTGCCTGCAAAGATGATGAATTCGGCATTGGAGAAATCGGGCTTGGCGTGGGGCATCGCCTTGAAGTCGCCAAACAGCGCGCCCGATCCCGAGCGGAACGCCCCACCGCAATAGCTGCCATGGCGGGTGAAGTTGTTTGAGCCAAAGCTCTGCTTGAGCCAGCGCAGCACAAGATTGTCGCGCCCGTCATCGACGCAGTTCATCCACATCAAACGGTTGGCGCGCGGGCCGAATTCGGGTGCGCCCTCGACTGCCGGGGTTTCAAGATCGCGGATTTCGCGCAGACCGGCGACGCGGCCTTCGCCAAACAGATCGCCGCCCTCGACGACCTCTTCAACGAGTTGCTCAAAGCTGATCGTCTGCCATTGCCCCGAGCCACGCGGCCCGACCCGTTTCAACGGTTTCAGCACACGGCGCGGGTTCTCGACCTGTTGCAACACGGCATTGCCGCGCCCGCAGGCGGTCGAGCGATTGGTCAGTCCGTTGCCTTTACCCGCCTGCGCCATCGCGGCGAAACTTTCCGCAACCGAGCTTTCATAGGGGATGAAGGGATCGGTGCTCATCGGGGAATAGGGGTTGCCGGTGACACGCAGCACCTTGTTGGCCTTTTTGTCCACCCGCACCCGCACGCCGCACATCGTGGTGCAGCCGATGCACATCGTATAGCTCATCGCCTGATCGGGGTTGAGCGCGATATCTCCGGTCTGCGGATCGACGGTGTATTCTGCGGGGATCGAGTTGCCGGTGAGGTGTTTATTGCGCGGCACCTCGCCCGACCATTTGCCCTTAACGAGCTTTTTCACGGTTCCGGCATAGCCCACTCCGAACGTGGCCAAAGCTCCGGTCGCGACGGCACCTTTAAGAATGTTGCGGCGTTTGGTCATGGCGGTCTCCTCAGACAGAGCGAGCGGGATGAGCGGGCGTGGTAGGGCGACGCCCGACAGGCGGGGTCGCATCGGCCCAAGGGAAGAAGGTCGTGTAGGCGATCAGCAGGAAGATCCAGAGCCCGAAGGTGCCAATCACCCCCATCAGCCCGTCAAAGCCGCTGGGCAGCAGCGCGTCATACAGGCCAGAGCCGACTTTCGGCACGGCTTGGCCGCCCATGAAGACCGTCCAGCGAAACATCCATGCGGCGTGGATCGCGATCAGCCCGGTGGCCCAGCCGGTGTTGCGCGGCGCGACAAGCGCCAGCACGAAGGGCACAACGATGGCCAGCGCGCCCCAAGCCGCGATCTGCTTCCAGATCGGGAAACCTGCAACCGAGGCCAGCGCCTGGGTATGTGCGGGCGACAGGCCCGAGCGTGCAACGGTGAACCAGATGATGCCAAGGCCACCGACCACGGCCAGCGCGAAAACCAGACCGCGGTTGAGCGATTCTTCCAGCGCACCGTCGCGGTTCAACACGCGTTCCAGCACCAGCATCACCCCAAGCGCGCCGACAAAACCGGTGGCGGCGAATTGCAGCGGCAGCAACGGTGTGTTCCACAGCGGGCGGGCGCGCACCACGGCGACCTCGGTGCCGGTGTAAAGCAGGATACCCAGTGCGGCGAGGCCAGCGCCAAGGCCCAGCAAGCGGGCAAAGCCATTCGCCTCACCTTTCAGCGCCAGCAGGCGAAACAGCCACGCAAAGCGCCAGTTTTCCTGACCCATCGCATAAAAGGCGGGGCGGTGAATGGCCCATGCAAAGGCCAGCAGCAGCGCGACATAGCTGGGAACGATCCACGCGCCCCACGCCATCCAGGATGTCGTATGGGTGTAGACGAAGAATTCCCAGAACCGGAACGGCTGGTGCAAATCGGCCAGCAGCGCGACGGGGGCGACGATGCCGGTGGTCACAGCCACCATTAACGCCAGCCGCGCCTTGGGCAGATCGCCTGTGCGCCCCAGCACGAAAGCGGGCAGCGCCATCAATAGCGCCGTGCTCGAGATCGCGATAAGAAAGAAATATTGCACCGCCCAAGGCAGCCAAGCGGCCTCATGCACGGCTCCGACGAGTTCGTGGACTTGCACCTGCATCACAGACCCTCCTCATGGCTGCTCACGCTATCGGCCATCTCGGAATGATAGGCGGCCTCACCGGCCACCCGACCGTCCAACACGTCATCCAGACCGATGTAATAGACGTTGGGATTGGTGTGCATCTCGGGGCGCAGCACCGAGACTTCGTTATGTGCGAGCATCTTGGATACTTCGCTTTCGGGATCGTTCAGATCACCGAAATTGCGCGCTCCGCCAACGCATGTCTCGACACAGGCTGGCAACAGCCCCGCTTGCGTGCGGTGGAAACAGAAGGTGCATTTATCCGCGACCTGCGTTTCATGGTTGATGAAGCGCGCGTCATAGGGGCAGGCCTGCACGCAATAGCCGCAGCCTACGCATTTGCTTGCATCCACCAAGACTTCGCCACTGTCGATCTTGAAGGTCGCCTCGACCGGGCAGACCGGCAGGCAGGGCGGATCATCGCAGTGGTTGCACAGTCGGGGCAGCATCACCATTGCGGGGTCTTGGCCATCCTTGACCAGTTCATAAACCGAGACATGGGTGCGAAACGCGTCCTGGGGCACGTCATTTTCCATGATGCAGGCGACGGTGCAGGCCTGACAGCCGATGCACTTGCGCAGATCGACGACCATGCCCCAATGCGGGACGGCGGTGGGCGTGTCGGTTTGTGCGGCTTCGGCGACTTGGCTCGCACCTGCGACTGAGGCGGCGGCGCCGATGGTCACCTTGCCGATCGCGCCAAGAAAGCCGCGGCGGGTCGTGTCCATGGGGCTGATCCTTTCTATGCTGGGTCAGCCCGGACTTTACGTTGATCCCCTGCACCGCACTATCGGTGCAAACCCCGAAGGGTCTGGGGGTTAACCCCTAATCGGCCTGCCATCCCGCTGCGACAAGGCGTCGCACCAGATCGGCGGCGCTGCTGGCCTGCATCTTGTCCATCACGTTATGGCGGTGGTTTTCGACCGTCTTGAGGCTGATGCCCAGATCATGCGCTATCTGCTTGTTTTGCCGCCCCGCCAGCACCGCGCGCGCCACTTCGGCCTCACGGGCGGTCAGGCTTTCGATCTGCCGGGTCAGTTGCGCGCGCTCGTTTAGCGATTGCGCGCGCTCGTTGCTAAGGCGCAGGGCTTCGTTGATGCGCTCGACAAGGGCCATGCCATTGACCGGCTTTTCAAAGAAATCCATCGCGCCCGCCCGCATCGCGCGCACTGCCATCGGCACATCGCCGTGACCCGTAATCATGATCACGGGCAGCGGGCAGTCGCGCCGCCCAAGCTCGTCCAGCAGTTCCAGCCCCGTCATCGTAGGCATGCGCACATCGGCCAGAATGCAGCCCACCGCCTGATCGCCCAAAGCGGCCAGAAGATCTGCGGCACTTGCATGGCACGCAATCGTCAGCCCAAGCGAGGACAGCAGAAACCCCAGCCCCTCGCGCGCGGCGCGGTCATCATCGACGATATGGATCACGGGTGTGTCGCTCATGGCGTATCCTCACCGATCGGCAGCCAGATCGCCACCCGCAATCCTACGCCATCCGCCGGGCGTTGCGCGCGCATCCAGCCGCCATGCGCCTCGATGATCGAGCGCGAAAGGGCCAGCCCCAGCCCGATCCCCTCGGGTTTCGTGGTGTAAAACGCCTCGGCAAAATGGGCCATCGCGGTTTCGGACATGCCGGTGCCGCGATCACGCACCGACAGGCAGATTCCCGCGCCACGGCCCGGTTCTTCGGCGCGCTCGGCATTGATCAGGATGCGGCGCTGGTCGGGGTCGGTTTGCGCCATCGCATCCACGGCGTTCTGTACGAGGTTAAGGATCACCTGCGTCAGATGCACCCGGTCGCCCGTCACCTGCGCCAACCCCTGCGCGCACATCACCTCGACGCGCACGCCCGCGCGATGGGTCTGCGCCTCATAAAGAGAGCTACATTCCGCGAGCAATTCGCAAATCTTGATCGGGGCGCGCTGGGTTTCGCGCTTGCGCACGAAGGCGCGGATGCGCCGGATCACGGTGGCGGCGCGCTCGGCCTGCGCGGCGATCTCGCCCGAGGCCGTCTCCATATCGGCTTGCGTGAAACTGCCCGTTTGAAGTCGCAACATACAGCCCTGCGCATAGTTCGAAATCGCAGAAAGCGGCTGGTTTAACTCATGCGCGATGGAGGATGCCATCTCGCCCAAAATCGACAGCCGCGCGACATGTTCGAGCTCGCGCATGTGCAGCCGGTCGGCAGCTTCCGCGCGTTCGCGTTCGATCATCTCTTGTTTTAGCTGGGTGTTGGCGAGATCCAGCGCGCGGGTGCGTCGCCGCACCAACGTCTCGATGCGCACCGAATACAGCGCCCAAAATATCAGCGCGACAGCCAGCGCGATCAGCCAGTCGCGGTAATCAGCGATGAAATCGCGCAGATTGACCGGGCCGGTGCGCGCATAGGGGCCAAGCTGCAACTGGCGCAGCAGTTCATGCACCGGCTGGTAATCCAGCGGCACTGTCCAGCGATTGCCCGACGGCATCTGCATCAGGGCAATCGCCACTTGTTTCGCCAGTTCCGGCGAGGTCGCGCGTGCCTTGGCTAAAGGCCAGCCGGGATAGACCGGGCTAGAGAGCGCGCATTGCGTCTGCTCAGATGGCTGAAGGGCAAAAGCGTGCAACGCTCCGTAGCGCGCCGGATCTTCGCGCTGCAATTTCTCTAGCATGCAAGGGCGCAGCACCGCTGCATCGGCGCGCCCGTCAAGAACCGCTTGGGCCGCGCGCTGCATCGGATAGCCCGTCACCTCGAGTTGCACCTTGGCGGGCAGTCGGGGATCTGCATTTAGCATCTCGGACCAGATCACCTGAAACCCGCCAAACGCCTCGGGGGCGGTGATCGCCAGCTTGCGGCCTGCAAGATCGCCAAGGGTTGTCAGATCCTCGGTCGTGACCAGCGTCGAGCCCACCGGTTGATCGGACTGCGCGGTGGCGAGGCGACTGATATGGTAGCGATATTCCAGCTCGGCGTAATTGCCCGGATTGGTGATGACGAAATCCAGTTTTTGCGCCGCAAGCGCCGCGTCAAGCTGGTGGATATCAAGCGGCTCGAAGTGGAAATCATAGCCGGGCAGGGCCGTATCCAGCGCAGCTTCGGTGGGCTCCCAATGGCTCAGCGAGTGATCCGAGCCGAGATAATCGAGAACCCCGATCCGCAACGTCTCTTTCGCCTGCGCCGCCGGGGCGAGCACGATCAGACACGCGAGCATCGCCAAGACATGCCGCCCAGCAGCTTGAAACCGTGCGGCCACGCTCTTTAGTCCCACATCGCTATTCCCATAATCACGCGCTGGGCCAGATCCGTTCGCCCAGCTTTTGGGATGCCAGAATGTCCTGGCGTGGTCAAATGGCATGCGTTGCGATGAAACACATGACGCGATCTCACCCGTTGCGCGTTTGCAGCAATGGGGCCGCGCCTAGCCAATATGAGCGGTCAGATCATTGCCCGCCTAACCCAGCGATAATCGCGCGCAAGGTTTCAATGCCGTCGCCCTTTTCCGATGACGTCAACACGATTTCAGGATAGGCGGCGGGATGGCTCGTCAGGGCTTTGCGCACCTGTGCGATGTTTTTCTCACGATCACTTGCGCCGACCTTATCCGCCTTGGTCATCACGACCTGAAACGGCACTGCCGCGCGATCCAGCAGGGTCAGGATTTCTTCATCGACCGCTTTCACGCCGTGGCGCGTATCGATGAGCACGAACGCACGGCGCAAAGTGGCGCGACCCGCCAGATAGCTTTTCAGCAGCGCTTGCCATTTGGCGACCACAGCCACCGGCGCTTGGGCAAAACCATAGCCAGGAAGATCGACCAGATAGGGGCCATCTTGCGTGGTGAAATAGTTGATTTCTTGTGTGCGGCCGGGCGTGTTCGATGCGCGCGCCAGGTTTTTTCGGTTCGTCAGCGCGTTGATCAGGCTGGATTTGCCGACATTCGAGCGCCCTGCAAAGCAGACTTCGATGCGATCCGCAGGCGGCAAGCCCGACATCGCGACCACACCTTTGAGAAACTCGACGGGAAAGGCGAACAACTTGCGGCCCGCCTCACGCGTGAAATCATCAGGCTCTTCGGCCAAAGGAAATTGTAGTTCCATCAGATCACCTCTACTCGCGCACCCCGGGCAATCTCGCCGCCCTCAATCACGGCGCAGAACACGCCAAGATCGGTATGATTATAATGCTGGCTCAAAGCGGGCAGCATGTCGATATCGCGCAAGCCCGTCTCGGGATTGGCATCGGTCGCGCGACAGCGGCCAACGCGTTTGCGCACTTCTAGCCGCGCATCACCAACGCGAATTTGACACCCGATCAGATCGAATTCCGCAAAGGGCTCCCAGTCTTCAACCCAAAGATTGGCGCGAAAACGGGCGCGTGACAGCGGTTGCCCCAGTTTCGCACTTAGATCGTTTAGCGAGGCCTGCCCGATCAAGGAGAGCAGCGGCGTGCTTTGATCGCTGAGCGGCTGATCTTCGGGCGCGCGCAACAGCGCATTGGGTTGGGGCGCATCTGCAGGCCAGAGTGCGCGCAGCCATTCGAAAAGCTTGGCGTGATCTGCGGCGCGGGTCGGATCAATTTCAACGTGCCAAAGATCGGGATGTTGTAGCAAAAGGCGCCCATCCTCCAGACAGCGCGCGGTGATCGCCATCAGCGACCCGCTGGCGCATCCGGTCAGGAAATTTGCCTTTTTTCCCCAGCTTTGCGCGCGACCCTCAGCATCGCCCGCCACCTTGGATCGCGTATGCGCAATTGCCCACACCCGGTCCAAAGGCAGAGCGCGCCCCTGCGAGAGGGACGCGCTTGCGATTTCTTCCAACCCGACCGACTTGATCGGGTGGCGATAGATATGGCTGAGATGGCCGGTCATTTTTCCTCAGTCGTAGCCTTTTTCCGTTTGAAGCCCGACTTGATGTTGCCAAACAGATCGGGCCTTTTCCCGTGCATCGACATGATCGTGTACTGCTGCAGGAAGGTGATCGTGTTGTTGGTGATCCAGTACAGAACAAGCCCGCTGGCAAAGCTGCCCAGCATGAACATGAACACCCACGGCATCCACGCAAAGATCATCGCCTGTGTGGCATCGGTCGGCGCGGGGTTCAGCTTTTGCTGGAACCACATCGACACGCCCAGCAGGATCGGCAGGATACCCAGCGAGATGATGTGCAACGGCGAGGTAATACCGGGGGCCATGAAGGGCAGCAGGCCGAACAGGTTCAGGATCGAGCTGGGATCGGGCGCGGACAGGTCATGAATCCAGCCAAGCCACGGCGCGTGATACAGCTCGATCGTGTTGTAAATCACCTTGTAGAGCGAGAAGAAAATCGGGATCTGGATCAGCAGCGGCAGACAACCCGCAGCCGGGTTCACCTTGTGCTTCTTATACAGCTCCATCATGCCTTGCTGCATCTTCTGACGGTCGCCGCCGGCAGCCTCTTTCATCTTCTCCATTTCGGGCTGCAGCTCTTTCATGCGCGCCATCGAGATGTAGGATTTGCGCGCCAGCGGGAAGACCAGCAGCTTGATGATGAAGGTCAGCGCGATGATCGCCCAACCCATGTTGCCGATCGCGCCGTGCAGGAAATGCAATAGACGGAACATCGGTTTGGTTAGGAAGTAGAACCAACCCCAGTCAATCGAATCGACGAAGTTCTGGATCGGAACGCTGTCTTGATAGTCCCGTAGCGTCTGCCATTCCTTAGCGCCGGCAAACAGATGGGTTTGCGCGGTGCCGCTGGCACCCGGAGCAACCTCAATCACTGGCAGGCGGGTCTCGGCCTGATAGATGTCGGACTTCTCGCCGGAATATTTGACGACCGAGGTGAACGGTCCGGAAACAGGCGCCAGAATGGTTTGCCAGTACTTATCGGTGAAACCCGTCCAGCCCGTTTTTTCTGCATGCAAAATCTCGGCTTGACCCTCGGCACCTTGTTGGTCGAGCTTGGTGATCTTCTTGTATTTGATCTCTTCTAGCTCACCATCGGTCATGCGCACCGCACCCTCGTGGAGCACATAGACCCGGCGCTCGTCCGGGATTCCGTGGCGCGCGACGATACCGTATGGGGCCAGCTTGACCGGTGCGCTGGTGTCGTTTTGGACGGATTGCTTGACGGTGAAGAGATATTTGTCATCGACCGAAATTTCGCGCTGGAAGGTCAGGCCATGACCGTTATTCCATTGCAGTGTGATCGGGGTCGAGGGGGTCAATTCGCCGGTGCCGACTTGGCTCCAGACAGTGTTGGGGCCGGGCACCTGATCTGCGGGCATCCCGCCTGCTGGCAGCCAGCCGTAAACAACGTAATAGGGCTTCTTCGCATCCGTGACATCACCGCCCACCGGGGACAGGAGGCGGACATCGGGCGAATCCTTGTCCAGCGTTTCTTTGTATTTCTTGAGTGACAGGCTATCCAAGCGCCCGCCCAGCAGCGAAAGCGAGCCGACCACTTCGGGCGTGTCGATTTTGATGCGCGGCGTGTCCTTCACGGTCGCCTGCGTGGCTTTGGACGTCATGTCGGTATCGACCGTCTGGCTGCCCAGTGTCGAGGTCGTGGGCGCAAGGTCGGGTGCTGCAGGGGCAGCTACCTGATCAGAGACCGTTTGGTCCTGAGGCGGTACTGGGGCTTGCTCGGGCGGAAAAAAGAAAGTCCAGACCGCGATCACAAGCGCCGAAAGCACCAACGTGAGTAGTAGGTTCTTATTCTGATTGTCCATGTAGACGAAATCCACCAACCTGCCCAAAGATTGGGGAGGTTCAACAGAAGGGGCAGGCAAAGGTCAAGCCATTTCCCGGTCAAATCTTGAAACGAGGCAGGTTTCGCGGGGATCACAGGGTATTTTCAGCAAAGAAACCCGGCCATGTCGGCAAAGCAACACGGCCAGTCCGGCAAATCGCGCGCCGGGTCACGGGCCGCGATGCTTGTCGATCCGGGGTGTCGCTGCCAATTTGGCGCGGTGGCGACGTGCCCATTCGCCCAGCTCGTCAAGCGGCATTGGCGCGGCGATTGCGGCGCCCTGAACGATAGCACAGCCCAATTGCCCCAGCATCGCGTGCTCCGCGATGGTGGTGGCCCCTTCGGCCAGTGTCTGGAGTCCCAAACCCTCACAGAGCGAGATCATCGCGGCAACGACACGCTGTTGTTCGGGGTCTTGGTCAATCTTGGTCACGAAGGAGCGGTGGATACGCATACGATGCGCGGCCGTGCGCTTGATCGTGGCGACCGAGACCGGGCCATTGCCAAATCCCGCCAATTCGATGAGGCATCCCAGCTTGGCAATTTGAGACATGTTATGCGCAACGATTTCCTGATCTAGCTGCTCGGTCGCTTCTTGGCGAAGCGTCAGACAGATCCGCTCTGGGCTGATTTCAAAACGATCGAACTCCCATTGTAAGCGTTCCAGAAGCCTTGGATTGCGTAGCATTTCGCCCGAGATCTGCAATGAAACGGGGCCGTAATTTGCGCCACGGGTATCAAAGTCGCGCAGGGCACCGAAGGCTTGAAACAACATCACCTCGGCAAAGCGGCGCTGCAGGCCAGCGGCGTTGATCGCCGCTGAGATATCGCGTTCGCCAAGAATGCCACGTTTGCGATGAAGCCAGCGCGGGACCACCTGTAGACCAACGATGTCGCCGGTATCGGTGGAAATCTGAGGCTGATAGAATGGGCGGATCTGGCCGGATTCCAACGCCTCGCCGGCCTCTTCGCTTAGATCTGAGCGTGCTTGCGCGGTTTTCTGCAACTCGCGGGAGTATCCGCGCATCGCGCTTGGGCCGTTACGCTCTGCTTCGTCGGCGGCGATTTCGGCGGCGGACAGCAACGACTCACCCGTGGGGGCAGGCGCGCGGCCCATCAGGCAAAACCCGACATGGCAAGTCGCGTGGATCGCACGAGCGCCAACCGAAACCGGAGCTTCGACCGCCGATTGAAGCCGCGCCGAGAGTTGAATCATGCTTTCAAGATCGGGGCGCGGCGTGGGGCGCAGCAAGATTGCAAAGCGCGTGCTATTGATCTTCGCCACTCTGTCAGGTTCGCGCAGCGCACCCGAAATGCGTTCCGATATCCGGCGCATAAACTGCTCAAACTCGTGGTGATGCATCTGGCGCAGCAGCATGTCGGGTTCGTCAAGACCGATGACAATACAGGCGGTTCCGCGCGCAGCGGCCTCTGCCTCGGTCATGAAATCGGACATGATTGCCACCGCCTCGTCGCGCAATGGCAGGCCGGTCGCGGCATCGTGCGGCAGATCGCTATCCTCGGGCGGAATCGGTAGCGGTCGGGTCATCCAGGCAACCAGCAGCGCCGTTAGCCCCAACAGAAACATGCCCTCAAGATTAAACCACAGTCCCGCAAGCGCGACGGCGGGCAGAAACACCACCATGTCGCGGCGTAGCAAAATCGGCCCGGCCTTGCGTTTGTTCCATGCACGCAGCTGCGACAGCCGCGCGTGCCCCGTTCGCCCATTCACCGCCATTTTCCCACCTCAATAATCCCAACACCCAACAGGCTTTCGAGGGGCAGGTTAGGATGAATTGGTCAGCGAGCGGTTAATCCGTGCCGCGCAAATCGGAGACGTTTTAGCTAAAATTCGACGTGTCGGCCCGGCGCGGCCCGGTTATTTGAACAGCTTCAAAATGCCCTTCTTGGCCTCGTCTTCCAGCTTTTGGCGCACGGCGTCCTCTGGCTTTTGACCGTCCTCAAGCGTGATGCCCAGCTTTTTAGAAACCTCGGTTTTGGCCTTGTCTTCAAGCTTGTCCTTGGCCGCATCGATCTTGCTACTCGAAATCGAATCCACATCGACGCGGAATTTCGGCTTGGCCCAAGGTCCGGTGATATCCAGCGGCACCTTTACGCCGCCGCTGCCGTCATCCTTGCCCAGTGCGGACGCTGTTACCCTGTAGTCCAGCGTCTGCGCGCCAATGTTCACGCGGCCTTTACCTGTAGCGTTCAGCAGCGGCGCAGTCAGCACGAGGTCGTCATTGCTCAGCACGCCCTTATCGATGGTGAAGCTGGCGCTGATTTTGTCAAAAATCGTCTTCGCGCCTTCGCCGACATAGTTCAGGTTCAGCGTGCGCAGCATCCCCACCAGATCCAGCCCCTGCAAGCCACCTTTCCCAAGGCTGACATTGCCAGAACCCGACAGCGATTGCGCCAACGCCGCCTGAGAGTTGCCCGAGGCCAGCAGTTTCACATTCAGATCGGCCTTTGCATCGAGCCGTTTATAATCGGCCAGATCGGTCAGCAAAGGCGCCATCGACACGCTTTTGGCCACCAGATTGGCCGCCACTGACAGCCCGCCGCGCGCATTGGCGACCAATTGCCCGCTGATTTTGCCGTCATAGGCCGACACTTGACTGAGATCAGCCACCGCGCGACCGTTTTCCACTGTAATCAGCGCGTTGGTCTGGCCCAGCTTGCTAACGCCAAGGTCAATGGAGGCAGCGCTGAGCGCGATCTTGGCATCCACCGTATGCAGCGCGCTTGCGTCTATCGGGGCGGTCGACCACCCGCTTGCCGACTTGGTGCCAGAACTCTTGCCACCACCATCCGCGCTGCCCGAACCCGTCAGCGCCGAAAAATCCAACGCGCCCGCCTTGATCTGTGCGTTGATCATCGGCTTGCCCTTGGGGAAGGTCACGTCCGCCGCCGCGTTCAGCGCGTTGCCATCTAGCGTAATTTTCCCGCCGCGGAGATGCAGCGATCCTGCGGGGGCCAGCGTGACTTCACCGGTGGCGGTGATCGTGTCATGCCCCAGCCCGTTGGGCAAATCGGGCGCGGATTGTCCGAACGCCGTGGCCAATGCGGCAGGGTTTTTCAAATCGGCAGACATGGTGCCCTGCGCGCTCATCGGTGAGGTGCCAAGATTGCCCTTGAACGACGCCGTAGACGCGCCAACCCCCACCGCCAGATCGGCGGGCACAACCTTACCTGCGATGAGGTTGGAAAATTCGCCAAGCGTACCGCTTAAAGTAATCGCACTGCCGTTGGTCTCGGCCTTGAGGGACAGATCGGCGGGACCGGTGTAGGAAGGAATCTCAAGCGTCGCATCAAGTTTAGATACGGTAAGACGCTGGCCGCTCGCTTGATCAACCCACGTCACCGTTCCATCGCTGACGGTCCCCTTGTCGAGACTAAAGCCCTGCATCGCGCCGCTCGTGCTTGCCGCGCTGGTGTCGTTTGTCGCCGCCGGAGCACTTGCCGCGTCGGTCGGCGGCGTGAAGGCCCAGTTGCCCGTGCCATCCTTGCGCCGCTCTAGCAGGATATCGGGCGAGAGCAGATTGACCTTGGAGACGCGAATGTCGCCGCCAAACAGCGAGCTTGGGTCGATCCCGATCTCAAGCCCCTTGGCGCTGAGCATCGGGCCATCCGTGGCCCAATCCGCATTCGCAATCGTTACCGGTCCGGTGCGCACCCCAAGCTGGGGCCAGATCGTCGCGTGGACCTCGCCCGTCAGGGTCATCTTGCGCCCCGTCGCGGTCTCGAACTGGCCCTCGGCAAGCTGGGCGATTTTGTTGGAGGGGATAAGCATAACCGCCCCCAAAGCGGTCAACACAAGGATAACGACAAGACCAATGATGCGAACGATCCAGCGCATGAGACCCCCTAGATATTGCTGTTGGTCTATAGCCTAACGCAAAACCCGCCCTGACTGAACCGACATTTCCCGAACGGCGCGCCAAATCCAATCTGACCGCGAATCGCGGCGATCCATGCCCTCAATTTCAGTTTTCGCGTTGACGGGGCGCCGACAAGTTTCGCCTTTCGGCGTGATTGTGGCGCAACCCTAAACAGGCACGCAAACGCCGCGTGAATGCCCCTCTGATTGCGCAACTGCGCCACTGATTGGCCCCAATTGCCCGCGAAAAAGGGATCAGACAAGAACATAGATCAGACCCCAGACCGAGAGGAGCCCCCAAATGGCCCGCACCCTAGCTTCGATCTTTACGCTGTTTCGCGCACGCCCCGATAGCATTCTTGAGGCCCGCTTCGACGCGCTGCGCACGATGCCTGAACTGCGCCGCAACCGCCGTCTGGCCTCGCCCTTTGACGTGATGCCGCCCAGCGTCTAAGCGCCGTAGCGGACAGGAAAACACCCCCACGTTGCGTCAGTCCGCTCTGTCGGACATAGAGCTATCCAACCTGCTGGCTTTCGGGTCGGCAGGTTTTCAATTTTTTCAGCCATATTTGCGGGCGAATTCAATGATTTACGGCATACTACCATGGGACGCGTGACCTTCCCGTGTGAGGGGGCATGTTGCTTTGAAAAATATTATAAATTTAACGATTGCACAGATATATTCAGCGATAACGGGGAGAACAAAGTTGAACGGCTGCGGGGACCCTGACTTCGGCGTGAGGCGCGTGCTTGGGCAGTTTACAGTGATTATCCTGTGTGGGGTTCTGGCCGGCTTACCGGCAATCGCACAAACAGCACAGACGGTAGAGCTTTCGACGCGAACCTTTTGGCTTGGGGAAGTGCCTAAGACGATGAGCGTAGACCCGCCTTTCTTCGCGCCGCGGCGGATCAAGTGGATCGAAAAGATCATAGAAGCAGACCCAGTGCTCAAGGATACGGTCATCCATGTCGAGCTTGCTTTGCGTCCGGCGTCGAAGAATGCGGAGGCAATCAATATGTATTACGCACCCCTCCGCCGCGATAGACTTGACCCGCGCTACGACCTGCCGGGCTACCTTATCTTTGGCTCTCCTGAACCGCCCCGGGTTTACCGGAGG
>NZ_AUNB01000030.1 GCF_000714545.1 Thioclava indica | reverse complement strand
AAGTGTGGGAGCGGCGCACCGCTTACAAAAAAGGCGCCCCGCAGGGCGCCTTTTCGTGACGCTCAAACCTCAGATCATTCCATCGGCAGCGCCACGAAGCGAGGTTCGCCGCCGCGTCGGATCAGGAGCAGGATGGACTTGCGACCGGCGTCTTTAGCCGCTGCAACCTGATCTTCGAAATCGTCCATCGAGGCGACCGGCTTTTGTCCGGCTTCGGTGATCAGATCGCCCATGCGCAGGCCCTTTTCGTAGGCGGTCGAACTCTCATCAATCGACTTGATGATCAGCCCCGAGGTCTCTTTGGTCAGGCCCATTTCGCTGCGCAAGGCATCCGTCAGCGGCGTCAGGGTCAGGCCCAGCATGTCCTTCTCGACCTCTTGCGGGGCTTGCACGGCTTTGGGGGGCTTTTCGCCCTCGGCCAGCTCGCGCCGTCCCAGCGTGACCAACAGCGTTTCGGTTTTGCCATCGCGTAGCACGGTGACGCGGACCTTTTCGCCCACCGGCGCATCGGCCACACGTTTCACCAGATCGCGGGTGCTTTTGACCTCGCCGCCGTCAAACGAGGTGATCACGTCGCCCGCCTCGATCCCGGCCTCTTTCGCGGGGCCATCGGGCACCTCGGAAACCATCGCGCCCTCGGGCTTGGCCAGACCCATCGCCTCGGCCATGTCCGGCGTCACGTCTTGGATTTTGACGCCAAGCCAGCCGCGCCGGGTCTCGCCGAATTCCTTGAGTTGCTCGGTCACTTTAGACACCACATTCGAGGTCATCGAAAAGCCGATCCCGATGGACCCGCCATTGGGCGACAGGATCGCGGTGTTCACGCCCACCACATCGCCCTCCATATCAAACAGCGGCCCGCCCGAGTTGCCCCGGTTGATCGCCGCGTCGGTTTGCAGATAGTCGTCATAGCTGCCCGACAGCTCGCGGTTGCGCGCCGAGATGATGCCGGCACTGGCCGAAAATCCCTGACCCAGCGGGTTGCCCATCGCCATCACCCAATCGCCCACGCGCACCTTGTCGCTATCGGCGAACTTGACGAAGGGCAGGGGCGTATCCGATTTCACCTTGAGCAGCGCGATATCGGTTTTGGGATCGGTGCCCACCAGTTCCGCGTCCAGTCGTTTGCCCGAGAAGAACTCGATCTCGATCTCGTCCGCGCCGTCGATGACGTGGTTGTTGGTGACGATATAGCCGTCCTCGGAAATCACGAAGCCCGAGCCAAGGGCGTTGGATCGACGCGGGCGCGCCGGGCCTTTTTCGCCATTGGGGCCGGGCAGGCCGAAATCTTTGAACAAATCCTCGAACGGAGAACCGGGGGGGAAATTCGGGCCGACATTCGTTGGCGCGGCAACCGTGGTCGAGGTGGTGATGTTGACGACCGAATTGCTGACCTGATCGACCAGATCGGCAAAGCTCTCCGGCGCGGCGCGTGCATAGGCGGGGCCTGATAGCGGCGCGACAGCCAAGGCGAGCGCCAGCATCGCAGCCCCCATCCCCCCACGCAGAGCCAGTCTGGTCTCGGTGACGAATTTCATAAGCCTCTCCCTGTTGCGCAGCGCTTATCAGGGCCGCGCGATTTGCTCTCGGTTTCTTGAAATGTAGGGGCGCGGGGGCGTGAAGGGAAGTTTTCCTTTGCCGCAAAATGCAGGGGGACTGCTAAAATCCGATGCCAAAGGCGCGCAGCAGCCACAAGATCGCAACCCCAAAAGCCAGTGTTATCAATCCCAACACGCGCCGCCGCGCAGGCCCGAGGGCGCGCAGAAATTCCAGCGCTTCCTCAATACGCGAAGGGGCCAGCGCAAGCGCCAGCCCCTCGATCACCAGAACCAGTCCAAGACCGGTCAATAGCCAGATCATCACTGACCCGCCGCGCCTTGTGCCACCGACGAGGCGGTTTGTTTTGGCACCTCCCCGATCGAGCGCAGGAAGTCGTCATAGTTGAAGTAAAGGCTGTCGGGCTGCGTCACCAGAGACGAGCTTTGTGCTTTCATCGAGTCTGCGTAAAATTGCAGCGCACGGTTGAAGGCAAAGAAGCTTTGATCCTTGGAGTAGGCATCCGCATAGACCTTGTTGGCCGTTGCGTCGGCTTCACCCCGGATCACCTCGGCCTCTTTTTTGGCCTGCGAGGTCACCTCGACCACGGTCCGGTCGGCAGTGGCGCGCACGCGTTGTGCGGCCTCTGCACCACGGGCACGCTCGTCTGCGGCCTCGCGTTCCCGTTCTGCCCGCATCCGGGCGTAGGTGGCCGAAAGGTTCTGATCGGGCAGGTCGGTGCGCGTCAAACGCACGTCGATGACATCAACCCCCAGCGAGGCCGCCTCTTTGCGGGCCAAGTCGCGGATCTGGTTCATCAGCGGCGTGCGGTCTTTGGACAGCACCGCCGTTGAGGGAACCGCACCAAGCACCTCACGGATTTTCGCGGTCAGCAGGCGATCCAGACGGTCGCGCGCGCCATCTTCACCGCTGGTGCCGACAGCTTCACGAAAGCGCACCAGATCGGTGATGCGCCAGCGCGCGAATGCATCCACCACAAGGCGACGATCATCAAGCGGCGTCACCTCAAGGGGCTGCGTGGTCAGGCTCAGGATGCGGTCGTCATATTGCACGACCGTGTCGATCAGCGGCCATTTAAAGCCAAGCCCCGGATCGGTTTTGACCTGTTTCACCTCGCCAAATTGCAGCACCAAGGCGCGGTGTTTTTCATCCACGACGAAGAAAGAGTTCAGCCCCAGTGCCACGAGGATCACCAGAACACCGAATGCAAAAGGTCCACGCATTAGTTGCTCCCCCCGGTATTGCTTGTCGTTTTGGCGGTGCTGGACGTGGTCGAGCCACCCGGTCGCAGTTGATCAAGCGGCAGATAGGGCACGACGCCGTTTTCACCCGATTTGGTATCCACGACGACCTTGTTGAGCCCGGACAACACCCGGCCCATCGTTTCGTAATACATCCGGCGCTTGGTTACTTCGGGCGCTTTTTCGTATTCCGTGAGGATCGAGTTAAAGCGCGCGGCGTCACCCTCGGCAGCGTTCACGATCTTGGCGCGATAGCCTTCGGCCTCTTCTTTCAACTGAGCGGCCTCACCCCGCGCCCCTGCGGTCACGGTGTTGGCGTATTTATCAGCCTCTTTTTCCAGCCGGTCACGTTCCTGTTGCGCGGCTTGCACCTCGCGGAAGCTGTCGATCACCTCAGAGGGCGGATCGGCGCGGTTGAAGTTCACCCGCACGATGTTGATCCCCGCATCATAGCTATCAAGCGTGCCTTGAACGGCGGTTTGCAGATCGGCTGCAATGACACCGCGGTCGCGGTTCAGGACCGGTGCAAGTTGCGAACGTGCGATAATATCGCGCATCGCGGATTCCGACACCGCGCGGATCGTGCCCTGCGGATCTGCAAGGTTGAACAGGTATTTCGCCGGATCGTTGATGTTCCAGACCACCTGGAATTCCAGATCGACGATGTTCTGATCGCCCGTGAGCATCAGCCCGCTATCATTCGTGCCCGAGCGCCCCGAGCCGATATCGACCGTTTGTTCGCGCGTAACGGGCACCTTGGTGTAGGTGACGACCGGCCAAGGCGCGAAGTTCAGACCCGGACCTTTGGTCGCGATGTAGCGCCCAAACATCAGCTCGACGGAGCGGTTGCCTTGGTTGACCTTATAAAACGAGGAGAACGCCCAAAATCCTGCGACCGCGATCACGCCGACCAGAATGGCCAGTTTGGTCGGGAAGGGGCCGCCAGCGCCGCCGCCGGAGGGACGATTGGGGCGACCATTGCCGCCGCGTCCGCCCATCAGCACCTTAAGCTGTTCCGAGCCCTTGCGCATGAAATCTTCGATTTCAGGGATTTGGCCGCCGCCCTCGCCGGGGCGTCGCTGTCCGGGCCGTTTGTTGTCTTGCGGGTCGTCGCGGTCGTCATCGCCGCCACTGCCACCGCCGCCCCAGGGGCCTCCGTTGCTCATATGGTCCTCACCTTTCCGTTATCTCTCGAAACACTTGGGTATTGTGTTCGTGATTTCAATAATGACGCACCGGGTTCCGCATGGTCACCAGTTCTTCGGCCATCGTGGGATGGACCGCGCAGGTCGCATCAAATTGCTCTTTCGTTGCGCCCATCTTCATCGCGATGGCGATCATCTGGATCATTTCGCCCGCGTCGGGCGCGACGATATGACAGCCCAGCACCCTGCGTGTATCGCCACAGACGATCAGCTTCATCAGCACGCGATCATCCGCCCCGGCAAAGGCCGAGCGCATCGGTTTGAAGCTAGAGACGTAAACCTCGGCTTGACCGCGCTCGGCGGCCTCTTCCTCGGTGATGCCGCAGGTGCCAAATTCAGGCTGGGTGAACACGGCCGAGGCGACCAGTTCGTGATCCATATGCGCGGGCTTCGCGCCAAAGACGGTATCGGCGAAAGCATGACCCTCGCGGATCGCAACCGGCGTGAGGTTGATGCGGTTGGTCACATCGCCCACCGCGTAGATCGAGGGGATATTGGTTTGCGACCACTTATCCACGACAATCTCGCCGCGCTCGCCCAAGGTGACGCCCGCCGTTTCCAGACCCATGCCTTCGGTGTTGGGCACGCGCCCCGTGGCGTAAAGCACCGCGTCAAAGCGGTCCTCGCGCCCGTCGCCGCAGGTCACGACCAGATCGTCGCCGTCTTTGTTGATCTCGGTGATCACCATATGCGTGTGAATGTCGATCCCGCGAGCCGCCATCTGATCGACAATCAAATCGCGCGCCTCGGTGTCAAATCCGCGCAGCAGCGCCGATCGGTTGAACTGCGTCACATTCACGCCCAAGCCATTCAGGATGCAGGCG
The DNA here is from genome assembly GCF_000714545.1 of Thioclava indica. Lineage (GTDB taxonomy): Bacteria > Pseudomonadota > Alphaproteobacteria > Rhodobacterales > Rhodobacteraceae > Thioclava > Thioclava indica. Next base: position 35,491 of record NZ_AUNB01000030.1, on the reverse strand, counting down.
AATTCGCACGCGATATAGCCCCCGCCCACGATCAGAATACGCTCCGGCAGGGTCTCCATCTTGAAGATTTCATTGCTGGTCATCACCAGATCACTGCCGGGGAAGTCGGGCACAAAAGGCTGCCCGCCAGTCGCCACCAGAATATGCTTGGCCGAGAGCGTGCTACCATCGGCCAGCGTCACCTCATGCGCGCCCGAGACCGTGGCGCGCTGGTCGTAAACGGTTACGCCTGCGTTGGACTGGCCCTTGCGATAGATCGCCTCCAGACGGTCTAGTTCGGCGTCGAGTTTCGTGCGAAACGCCGTCCAGTCGAAGCTGCCGCATTGCGCGTCCCAGCCATAGGCGCGCGCCTCGGTGGCGGCGGCGGGCAGGGACGAGGCGAACACCATCAGCTTCTTGGGCACGCAGCCCCGGATCACGCAGGTGCCGCCCATGCGATATTCCTCGGCCAGCGCGACCTTGGCGCTATAGTCCGAGGCCGCGATACGCGCTGCGCGCACCCCGCCCGAGCCGCCACCGATGACAAAAAGGTCGTAATCAAATTTCATGGGGTTAACCGCCTTGTCTTTGGTCATTTACGCGCGATGCGCGCCGCGTTTCAAAGCGGCTTACACATGCGCTTGAAACTACGCCGCGCGATCAATCGAGATCGGCGAAAATGTTGTCGTCATCCGCGAATTCGATCTTCTCGTTGCTCACCGATCCCTCGTTGATATCGCGGATCTCGACTTTTCCATCCGAGCCGCCGATGATCACCATATCGCAGATGTCGATGAACAGCCCGTTTTCCACAACGCCGGGAACCTGGTTCAGGACCAGCGCGAGTTGGCGCGCATTGCCGATCCGGTTGAGATGCAGATCGACGATGTAATTGCCCTCATCGGTGACATAGGGCTGGCTGCCGTTCAGGCGCAGCGTGGTTTGCCGCCCCAGCACATCCATCGATTCCAGCAATTCCTCGATCAATGCGCGCGAGGTCTGCCAGCCAAACGGGATCACCTCGACGGGCAGCGGGAAGCCGCCCAGATGGTGCACCTCCTTAGAGGCATCGGTGATCACGACCATCTGGTCAGACGCGGTCGCGACGATCTTTTCTTGCAACAGCGCGCCACCGCCGCCTTTGATCAGGTTCAGTTCGGGGTCGAATTCATCGGCCCCGTCAATCGTGATATCGAGCCATTTCGCCTCATCCAGCGAGACCACGTCGATGCCCACCTGACGCGCCAGATCGGCCGTGCGCGTCGAGGTCGGCACGCCTTGCAGCCGCAGCCCTTCCTCGCGCACCCGCTCTCCAAGGCAGCGCACCATCCAGGCGGCGGTTGATCCGGTTCCCATGCCAACGCGCATCCCGTCTTCGATCAGGTCTACAGCGCGGCGGGCGGCGGCGAATTTCGCCTTGTCGATAGGGGAGAGGTCGGCAGACATCGGGGCACTCCATCAAGCAGCATTTGCACCGCTTATAGGCAATCACGCAAAGCGGCGCGAGCGCGAATTGCGCCGCAAAGGGCCCGATTTGGTGCTTTAGGCTTGCAAAAACCGCGCTAAACCGCCGCGCCGCTTGGACAGACGGCGCGCATGGCCCGGGAGGAGGATCGCGCGTGCGGGCAAAGTCACAAGTGGGCAGTCCTGCGTGAGCGCGCGCAGATCGGCGGATTGCGCAGGGTTGATCCCGCGCAGGGCTTGCGGTCCGGGCAACAGGCTTTCGGCGCGTGCGCCCTCGGCAAAGACGATCTCGTGACGTTCAAACATCAGATGCAGCCACTCGACGCGCGGGCGCGGCGCGCGGGTGATACCAGGTAGGTCCAGCAGTGCCTTGGCGGGCAGCAGCACCTCTTGGCCGCGCAAACCACCCTGACGCGGACGCACCACCATGCGATGCTGTGCAGATACCTCAAGTGCGCGATCATTGCCAAGCGCGCCTTGCGCGATGTGAACCGGCGCATTTTCCGAGCGTCCATGCACTCGCCAGCGCCCCGTCCACAGCAGCGCACGATAGCCGTTATCGGCCGTTTGCACGCGCATTCCAGGGCGCAAATCCTCAACAGCGACGGGCCCCTGTTTCGTTGCAATGCGGGTGCCGCGCGCGAAGCAAACTGCCATGCTGGAATAGGGGATGCTGGGCGCGCTGCTGTCGATATCGACGATGTCGTAGCTTTGCCCTGCAAGCAGTGGTGCCGAGGCCGCAAGCCCATGCACCTCGCCCTTCAGGGACACCACGTAGATCGTAATGTGTTCCGCCGGATCGTCTGATCCAGCAGGGCGCACGATATAGCTGTAGGGCGTTGCGACCGGGCTTTCGATGCTCCATTTTAGGTCGTCGAACGCTGTGTCTTGCGCCAGATATTGATACGCCTCATCCGCGCTGTCGAAGGTCCGATCGTCATCCTTGATCTGAATCTCTTGCGCGGTGGCGTCCCTGGATAGCGTGAAGCTGGCAGCGTTGATGGCGGCCTTGGACGCGGTCGTGTCCGAGGCAAACGGATCAGTGCCCGATATTTTCAGATCCGAAAACTGCCATGCATAAAGGGTCGCCATGTCGCCACTCGTCTTGTTCGCACGGAACACTCGCGCAAAAAGGTAAAGATCGTGTCAACCATGCCTGTTTTCTTGCGGCGAATGTCGCTTTGGGCCTGTTGTGGCGGGTCCAAACCCGGCACTCTGGACCCTTGGGGCCAGCCGGGCAGGGGGGGCGGATGTTTCTAAGCGTTTTTGATATGTTCAAGATTGGCGTCGGGCCGTCATCCTCGCATACGATGGGGCCGATGGTTGCGGGGGCGCGGTTTCTCGACAGGCTGCGTGCCTCGCCGTTTGCGGCCCATGGTGTGCGCGTGCGTCTGCATGGCTCGCTGGCGTTTACGGGTAAGGGTCATGCGACGGATCGCGCCAGTATTCTTGGCCTCGCAGGGTTCACCCCCGAAGAGTATGACCGCGACGCTGCCGACACGGCGCTGGCGGCGAATGCGCGCGACAAGCGGCTGTGCCCGCCGGGCCTGCCGCCGCTAGCCTTTGACCCCGAAACCGACCTGATTTTCGACTATGGCCCGCCACTGCCCGGCCACGCAAATGGCATGGTGATTTCGGCGCTCGATGCGCAGGGCGATGTGCTGCTGCAAGAGGTCTATTATTCCATCGGTGGCGGGTTCGTGCGCACGCAAACCGAGCTGGACGCGGTGGATGATGCGGCGCGCGATGCGCCCTCGCCGGTGCCGTTCCCGTTTCGCAGTGCTAAGGAAATGCTGGCGATGGCGCATGGCTCTGGGCTGAGCATCGCGCAGATGAAGCGGCGCAACGAGCTGCGCTTTCGCGATGTAGCGGCGCTGGATGCGGGGCTGGCGAAAATCTGGGCGGCGATGCGTGATTGTATCGAGCGCGGGCTGGCCACGGAGGGCGAATTGCCCGGCGGCTTGCGCGTCAAGCGGCGTGCCAAGGCGATCCATGAAAGCCTGCGGGTCGATTGGGGACGCAACCTTGCGCCGCCGCATCAGATCAACGACTGGATTTCCGCCTATGCGATGGCGGTAAACGAGGAAAACGCCGCCGGTGGCCAAGTGGTGACTGCGCCCACCAATGGCGCGGCGGGGGTGGTGCCTGCGGTGATCCGTTACTGGCTGGATCATGTGCCTTCTGCCAGCAGCGCCAAGATCCCCGATTTTCTGCTGACCGCGGCGGCGGTGGGCGGGCTGATCAAGACCAATGCCTCGATTTCGGGCGCGGAATGTGGCTGTCAGGCCGAGGTCGGATCGGCGGCGGCAATGGCGGCGGCGGGGCTGGCCGCGGTGCTGGGCGGCACGCCTGAGCAGATCGAAAACGCCGCCGAAATCGCGCTGGAGCATCATCTGGGCATGACCTGCGATCCGGTCAAAGGGCTGGTGCAGGTGCCTTGTATCGAGCGCAACGGGCTGGGCGCGATCAAGGCGATTTCGGCGGCCTCGCTGGCGCTGCGCGGTGATGGCACGCATTTCGTGCCTCTTGATGCAGCGATTGAAACGATGCGCCAGACCGGGCGCGACATGCACGAGCATTACAAGGAAACCAGCCTTGGCGGCTTGGCGGTGAATGTGCCGAACTGTTAGGGATTAACGCTCAAGGATCAGCTTGCCGCGCGAAAACTCGACCTTCGCAAAGCGCGTGAGATAGGTCATTCCCAGCAGCGAAGTGTCCATCTGCCCGCGATTGACGACTGCACGCAGCTTTTGGTCGTGGATCGGACCGAGATCAAAGCTGTCGATGCGAATGGGCGCGGTCGCCACGATCCCGTTCGCGGTCGAGGCCTGCCCGATATAGGCCAGCCCGTTGGTGTCGATGCCTGCACGATCTGCCGCCTGTTGCGTCAAGACGATCTGGCTCGCGCCGGTGTCCACGACAAAGCGCGTCGGCGTGCCGTTGACCTCGGCTGTCAGATAATAATGGCCATCGGGGGCTTGGTTGACCTCAATCTTGCCATCGCTCATCACCGCCTGATCGGGCAGCACGACCTGTCGCTGGATGTCAGACCACAGCCCGGCCGCCGCCAGAGTGCCCAGAAAGATCAGCCCCCAGATCGCGGCTTGCTGCAAGGTGCGGCTGGGACGGCGGCGCACTTCAAGAAAGAAGTAACCGCCCACGGCAACCAGCAGCAGGCCCAGATAGACCAGTCGCCCCCAATTCTCGCTGATGATCGACGCTACCACCGGACCCTCGTTACACAACCAAGCTGTTCAAAGATGTAGGGCGGACGGAGCGGGATTCCCAGAGGGCGCTTTGCCTCATCTCGCCAGACCCATCAGCCCCGCGCCGTGCAACCCGTCCAGAATGAACTGCACCGCCAAAGCGGCCAGCAACATTCCCAGCAAGCGCGTGACCACCATCGTGCCGGTGCGCCCCAGCATCCGCTCAATCGGAGAGGCGAGCAGAAACATCGCCATCATGCAGGCCAGAACCGCATACATCACGCCAATTATGGCCCCGACATGCAGCCAATCCGCGCCCGGCTTGCCCGCCAGCAGGATCATCGTGGCCAATGCACCGGGACCTGCGATCAGCGGCGTGGCGAGGGGGAAAACCGAAGGGTCGTGATCGGGTTCGACCTCGTGGTCTTCGCCCTGCTGCTCGCGCCGTTTCGTGCGCCGCTCAAACAGCATGTCCAGCGCGGTTAGAAACAGCAAAATACCCCCGCCAATGCGAAACGCGGGCATCGAGATGCCGATTCCAGCCAAAATCTTGTCGCCGAAGATCCCGAATAAGGTAAGTAACCCACCCCCGATCAGCACTGCGCGGATTGCGACGCGCATCCGGGCCTTATGGCTTTCTCCCAAGGTGAGGGCCACGAAAACCGGTGTCAGGCCGATCGGGTCGATGATGACGAAAAGGGTCACGAACGCGGTGATATATTCGGCGCCTGCCACGATCCCTCCGGTGATTTTCCAGCGTTGGCGCAAGCCTAGCCGTTCGCCTCATCGCCCGCCAGCCCTTCCGCCGCGTCTTGCGGGCGGGGCGGGGGCAGGGCCGCGCGGATCTTGGCGGCAAGGCTGGCGGCACCAGCTGCGATGCGCGGATCGGTCGTGGTCTCGGCCAGTGTCAGCAGATGATCCAGCGCGGCCAGTTCTTCGCGCGTCAACACCAGCGGCGGCAGACCCATTGCGCGGCGCAGAATATAGCCCACCCCGCGCTCGCCCTCGACCGGAACGCCATAGGCGGAAATCTCGGCCATGTCGCGCCAGATCGTGCGTTCAGACACGCCCAGACGCCCCGCCAGATCGCGGGCGCGATGCATTTTGCCGTCGCGCAGGATGGCAATGATCTGTTGCAGCCGCTCGTCGCGGGTCATGGGAACTCTCCGAGAAATGCTGATGGTGGCGACCCTAGCGTCCCTTGGGGCAACTGACAATGAACTGTCAGTAATCTGCGCGTCAGCGGCGCATCGGGGGCGAATCGCTCTAGGATTGGCGGGCAGTTGGTCATAAACCTTGACCTTGACAAGAATGGGCACAGGCGGCGGGTCTGTGCCAGAGGAGAGAAGAAAATGCTCAACAATATTGGCCTTCCCGGCCTTTTGCTGATCGCAGTTGTCGTGCTGGTGCTGTTTGGTCGCGGTAAGATTTCGTCGCTGATGGGCGAAGTCGGCAAGGGGATCACCTCGTTCAAAAAGGGCGTGAAAGAGGGCACGGACGAGATCGAGAACGCCTCGATTGAAGACGACACCGAGGCGCGCGACGTCACCCCGGCAAAAGAAAAAGACAAGGTCTGAGGCCGCAACGGCTATGCGCCGCGTGCGCGTTGCCATCTGTCGTCCTGGCCGGAGGGTCTGATTTCGCATGTTCGATATCGGTTGGAGCGAGCTTCTCCTGATCGGCGTTGTGGCGCTGATCGTGGTGGGTCCAAAGGATCTGCCCAAGATGTTTCATCAACTTGGCCGCTTTACCGCCAAGGCCAAATCCATGGCGCGCGAATTCTCGCATGCGATGGAGGATGCGGCCAAGGATAGCGGTCTGGATGAGGCGGCGGGATCGGTGCGCGATCTCAAAAAGCTGACGTCGAAAAAGGCGCTGGGCTTGGACGCGCTGGAAAAGGCCGCCGATAGTTTCGAGAAATGGGACCCGAAAGCGCCGGGCAGCAGAGCCGCCTCAACGCCGTTGCCCGACCCCGAGGCTGCGCCGCCCACACCGGCACCCGAAAAGTCCGCACCTGCGAAAGCGGCGGCGAAAAAGCCTGCGGCCAAGAAGCCGGCGAAAGCCCCATCTGCGAAAAAACCCGCAGCCAAGAAAGCAGCGGCGAAACCTGCCGCTCCGAAGAAAACCGCCGCCAAAGCGGCCAGCAAAACGGCCGCGGCAAAAGCCCCTGCCAGCGCGCGCAAGACCGCCGCGGCCAAACCCGCGCCCAAGAAAGATGACGTATGAGCGAGCCTGACGACATGGAGGAAAGCGCCGCCCCGCTGATCGAGCATCTGGCGGAATTGCGCACCCGGATCCTCTATTCGCTGGCGGCCTTCGTGGCGGCGATGGTGCTGTGCTACATGGTGTGGAACCCGATTTTCAACTTCCTCACCAAGCCGGTCTGTCACGCGCTGGCCGCGCGTGGCGAACAATGCGGTCTGTATCTGATCAAGCTGCAAGAAGGCTTTTTCGTCGCCATTAACATCTCGTTTCTGGGCGGCTTCGCGCTGGCGTTTCCGATCATCGCCTATCAGATGTGGCGGTTCGTGGCGCCCGGTCTTTATAAGAACGAAAAGAACGCGTTTCTGCCCTTCCTGGTCGCCTCGCCGATCATGTTTTTCCTTGGCGCGGCATTTGCCTATTACGTGATCCTGCCGCTGGCGTTCAACTTCTTCCTTGGCTTCCAACAAGGCGAGATCGGCGCGCATCAAGGCGCAAACGAGATGGCGGCGATCGGCTTTCAGGGCTCGGTGCAAGAATATCTGTCGCTGACGATCAAATTCGTCATGGCCTTCGGGCTGTGTTTCCAGCTTCCGGTGTTGCTGTCGCTGATGGGCAAGGCGGGGTTGGTTTCGGCTGCAGGACTCGGCGGGATGCGCAAATATGCGGTGGTTGCGATTTTAATCGTGGCCGCGGTTGCGACGCCGCCAGATGTGATTTCTCAAGTGATTTTGTTCACGGTAGTTTACGGGCTGTATGAAATCTCGATTCAACTGGTGAAGCGGATCGAAAAGACCCGTGAGGCCCGGATGCGTGCCGAAGGCACTTGGATTGATCCCGACGAGTGGGATGAGGACGAAGACGAGGATCACTCATGAGCGATGATGCCCTAGCCCGCATCGCCGAGGCGCTAGAGCGTCTCGCCCCCGCGCCGCAAGCTGCGCCCGATCTGAACACGGCGGATGCGTTTATCTGGCACACCGCGCCCGACCGGCTGGAACCTGTCGCGCAGGTGTCGCGCGTTGATTTGACGCTGTTGCACGGCATTGATCGTTCGCGCGACACGCTGCTGACCAACACGCTGCAATTCGCGCGGGGGTCTGCGGCCAATAATGCGCTGCTTTGGGGCGCGCGCGGGATGGGGAAATCCTCGCTGGTGAAGGCCGCCCACGCGGCAGCCGTGGCCGAGGGGCTGCCGCTTAAGCTGGTGGAACTGGCGCGCGAAGATCTGCCCTCGGTGGGGCGTTTGCTGGCGCATCTGCGCGCCGCGCCCGAGTTGCGGTTCGTGTTGTTTTGCGACGATCTCAGCTTTAGTCATGACGATCAGCATTACAAATCGCTCAAGGCGGTGCTAGATGGCGGCATCGAGGGCCGCCCCGATAATGTGATCCTGTATGCCACATCAAACCGGCGTCACCTGATGCCGCGCGACATGATTGAAAACGAACGCTCCACCGCGATCAGCCCCTCTGAGGCGGTCGAGGAGAAAGTGTCGCTGTCAGACCGCTTCGGGCTGTGGCTGGGTTTTCATCCGTGTAGCCAGGACGAGTATCTGGCGATGATCGCAGGCTATTGCGCGGCTTACGGTGTGCAAGCCGACCCCGATCAGCTGCGCGCCGAGGCGATTGAATGGCAAGCCACGCGCGGCTCGCGCTCGGGGCGGGTGGCGTGGCAGTTCTTCACCGACCTCGCCGGACGCCAGGGCGTCGCGATCTGATTGCGCCGGGTAGGGGGCGCTGCCCCCACCTGCTGCGCAGGTTCCCCCGGGATATTTGGGCAAGAGCGAAGCGAAAGCGCGGGGCTGCGCGCTGAGGCTATCGGCCCTCTTGCGGCGGCTTGCGCAGAGGAATAGCCTTTCGTCAAAGCGGTTCACATCGCGCCCTCAAAGCCCCCGGAGCGTTCATGAAAATTGGTATCCTTCAAACCGGCCAGTCGCCTGATGTGCTGCGCGAAGAGGCGGGGGACTACCCCGATATGTTCGAGCGCCTTCTTGCTGGGCGCGGCTTGGAGTTTGTGCGCTACGACGTCGAGAATATGGAACTGCCCGAAGATGTGCATGACTGCGAGGGCTGGCTGATTACCGGCTCGCGTCACGGTGCCTATGAGGATCAACCGTTCATCGCGCCGCTTGAGCAATTCATCCGCGATTGCATGGCCGCAGATGTGCCGCTGGTGGGGATTTGTTTTGGCCATCAGATCATCGCGCAGGCGCTTGGCGGGCGGGTTGAGAAATACCAAAAGGGTTGGGCCGTCGGGCCGCAGGATTATGATTTCGGCGGTGAGACGATCACGCTGAACGCGTGGCATCAGGATCAGGTGACGGAACTCCCGCCCACAGCCAAGCCCATAGCGCAGAACGATTTTTGTCGATATCCTGCGCTGATCTACGGGGACCGTGCGTTTTCGGTGCAGGCCCATCCAGAGTTTCGCGACGCCTTTGTTGATGGGCTGATGGCGACGCGCGGGCAAGGCGTGGTGCCTGATCCTTTGATGCAGGCGGCGCGGGCGCGGCTGGGCCAGCCCAACGGATCGCAACGTATCGCCGACATGATCGCGGATTTTTTCTTGCAAGACAGGGCGCAGGCGCGCCCGGAAAGCTGACAGATGAGCCAGACACCGGATTGGACCGACAAGATCCCGCAAGCGGCGCGCGACTATATGGAAGGGCGGCGCCTTGATGAGGTCGAATGCATCGTGGCCGATATCGCGGGGGTGGCGCGGGGCAAGGCGATGCCCGCCTCGAAGTTCAAGTTTCAGGACCGGTTCTTCCTGCCCAACTCGATCTTTTTGCAGACGATCACGGGGGAGTGGACGGATAATCCAAGCGGTGCCTTTACCGAGCCGGACATGATCCTGACGCCCGATTTTTCCACCGCCACGGCCGCGCCTTGGACCGCAGACTGGACCTTGCAGATTATCCACGACGTCGAGGATCAAGAGGGCAACCCGGTGCCAATCGCGCCGCGCAACGTGCTCAAGCGGGTCTTGGCGCTATACGAGGCCGAGGGCTGGCGTCCGATCATTGCGCCCGAGATGGAGTTCTTCCTTGTGGCGCGCAATATCGACCCCAATCAACCGATTATCCCGCCGATGGGGCGTTCGGGGCGGCGCGCGGCGGCGAAACAGGCCTATTCGATGAGCGCGGTCGACGAATACGGCAAGGTGATCGACGATATTTATGATTTCGCCGAAATGCAGGGCTTTGAGATCGACGGTATCTTGCAAGAGGGTGGTGCGGGTCAGATTGAGATCAACCTTGCCCATGGCGACCCGGTGCATCTTGCCGATCAGATTTTCTACTTCAAGCGGCTGATCCGAGAGGCCGCCTTGCGTCACGATTGCTTTGCGACCTTCATGGCCAAACCGATTGAGGGCGAGCCGGGATCGGCGATGCATATCCACCAATCCGTGATCGACACCAAAACCGGCGAGAATATCTTTTCCAACCCCGATGGAAGCGAAACAGAAGCCTTCATGCATTGCATCGCGGGGCTGCAAAGCCATCTGCCTGCGGTGATCGCGCTGCTTGCGCCCTATGTGAACAGCTATCGCCGCTACGTTCCCGATTTCGCCGCGCCGATCAATCTGGAATGGGGGCGCGACAACCGCACCACGGGCTTGCGCGTGCCGATCTCGGGACCGGCTGCACGGCGGATCGAGAACCGTTTGGCGGGGATGGATTGCAACCCTTATCTGGGTCTCGCGGCGTCTTTGGCCTGTGCCTATCTGGGGCTGAAAGAGCGTAAACTGCCCAAGCCGGAATGTCTGGGCGATGCCTATATGTCGGCCGAAGATGTGCCCGTGACATTGGGCGATGCGCTCGATCTGATGAGCGGAAGCGACCCGGTGCGCGGCGTTCTCGGCGAGGAATTCTGCGATGTGTATGAGGCGGTTAAACGCAACGAATACAAGGAGTTCCTGCAGGTCATCAGCCCGTGGGAGCGTGAACACCTGTTGTTGAACGTGTAACCGCGATGGATCTGCTTTTCGCCAATGACAAACAGGGCGAGCACGCGCCAAGCTACTACGCCGCGACCGCGCTGACGGATCGGTGCTGGCCCGAGCTAAAGGGCCGCCACGACACCGATGTTTGTGTCGTGGGCGCAGGGTTCACGGGGCTGTCGGCGGCGCTGCATCTGGCGCAGCGCGGCTTTGGCGTGACGCTGCTTGAGGCCCATCGCGTGGGCTTTGGCGCAAGCGGGCGCAATGGCGGGCAGGTCGGGTCCGGCCAACGTCTTGAGCAAGACGATCTTGAGGCCGCGCATGGCCGTGAGATGGCGCATAAGCTGTGGGATCTGGGAGAAGAGGCCAAGCAGTTGATCCGTGACTTGATTGCGGATCACGACATTCCCGTCAGCTTTCATCCCGGCATCGTTCATGCGTGTCGCACGGCGGCTGAGGTCACCCATTCCCACCACATGGCCGAAAAGCTGGCGGTTGAGTATGGCTATGACCAGGTGCAGCCGCTGGACCGGGATGCATTGCGCGCGATCTTGCCATCTGACGCCTATCTGGGCGGCGATATTGACCGCGGCGCGGGGCATCTGCATCCGCTGAACTTTGCGCAAGGGCTGGCGTTGGCGTGTGACAAGGCCGGGGTGCAGATTTACGAGGGTTCGCATGTTCATCACATCCGCCCCGGCGCGAAGGTGCGGGTGCAGACGCGCCACGGCCATATCGACGCCGATCATCTGATCTTTGCGGGCAATGGCTATCTTGGCCAGCTTGCCCCGCGCGTTTCCAGTCGCGTCATGCCGATCAATAATTTCATCGTCGCGACCGAGCCTTTGGGCGATCGCGTCGCGCAGGTCTTGCGTGAAAACGTGGCCGTGGCTGATACCAAATTCGTGGTGAATTACTGGCGGTTGTCTGACGATAACCGGCTGCTGTTTGGCGGCGGCGAAAGCTATGGCTACCGCTTTCCCGATATCCTGAAAACCGTGCGAAAACCGATGCTTGAGGTCTATCCCGGCCTCGCCGACACCCGCATCGACTATGCGTGGGGCGGCACGCTTGCGATTACACGCTCGCGGATGCCCTACTTCGCGCGGCCGCTGAAAAACGCGCTCTCGGCCAGCGGGTTTTCCGGGCATGGTGTGGCGATGGGCACGTTGGCGGGCAAGATCATGGCCGAGGCGGTGGCGGGGCAAGCCGAGCGGTTTGATCTGATGGCGGGGTTGAAAGTTCCCGCCTTTCCGGGTGGTGGCATGTTGCGCAGCCCTCTTTTGGCGCTGGCGATGACGTGGTTTGCGATGCGCGACCGGATCGGGCTGTAGCGCCGCCCTCGCTGTGGCAGATTTGCACGATATACTGTTGCATACCCTCAAACGCTTGATTGCGGGGCGGTTTCGTCTCAGCAAAGCAGTAACAGACCTGTGAACTTCAGGAATTTGCGATGGACCCGATGTTTGATCACCCGCAGCGCTATGCGCTGGTAAACGAGCTGCACGCGCGCCCCTATCCCAAGCTGGGCGTGCCAAGCCATGCCGTTTACGTCGCTTTCAAAGAGCCGCGCGATGCCGCTAATCGCGACCGCGCCAAGGATCAGGCGCATCTGGTGGATCTGCTCAATCGCAGCGGCACGACCCCGCCGCATACGGGCATCACGCATTTTGCAGGCAAGATCGGGCGGCATGAGCTGAAATGGGAAAGCCACACCGAGTTCACGACCTATCTCGCCTTTGCGCCCGGCATTTCGTCGCGCCCCTTTGATCCCGCCGAGACCGAGATCTTCCCGCCCGACTGGATTGCGGCTGGCCCCGGTGGGCGGCTTGCGGCGGTGCAGATCCGCATCGAGCAACTGCCCGACGATCCAAATGATATCGACCCGCTTCTGGCGCAGTGGTTTGTCGCGGAAAGCCTCGTTTGCACTTGGGTTTTAGATGGCAGCGCAGTGGTTGCGGGTGATTTTCGACTTGATCCGAATGGCCAGATGCGGTTCGCGATTTTTGTGCGTCCGGGCACCGGGCCGGGGCGGATCGGGCGCACGGTGCAGCGCATCTGTGAACTTGAAACCTATCGCGCGATGTCGATGCTGGGGCTGACGCGCGGGCGCGATCTGTCGCGGCACTTGAACGCGCTGGACCCCCGTTTGACCGAGCTGGTCGAGGGGATGGGCGATGATGCGCGCTCGGCCGAGGCGACCTTGCACGGGTTGCTGGAAATCTCGGCAGAATTGGAAAGTCTTGCGGTGCAGCACTCCTTCCGCTTTTCGGCCACGGGTGCTTATGAGGCCATCGTGCGCGAGCGTGTCGAAAGCCTGCGCGAGTCCCGCTTTGAGGGGCGCCAGAAGCTGAGCGAGTTCATGGCGCGGCGCTATGATCCGGCGGTGCGCACGGTGAAATCTGCCGAAACGCGGCTGCGCCAGATGGTGACGCGGGCGGCGCGCGCGGGCGAATTGCTGCGCACACGGGTCGATGTCGAACGCTCGGCGCAAAACCAGAAGCTGCTGGAAAGCATGGATCGTCGGTCTGATCTGCAGCTCAAGCTGCAGCACACGGTCGAGGGGCTGTCGGTCGTCGCGATCAGCTATTACGCGGTCAGTCTGGCGGGCTATCTGGCCTATCCGCTGGCTAAACAGATCGGGATTTCCAAGGAACTGATGGTCGCCGGGCTAACGCCGCTCGTGATTTTGGCGGTCTGGCTGATGATCCGGCGGATTCATAACAGCGTGGGCGAGCACTAGGCCCGCCCAGGCGCGTGCCTCAGAAATCGGCGGTGGCAGGGTCGGGGCCGATCCGGCCATCTTTGGAATCGAGCGAGGCAATCTGCGCCATTTCCGCGTCGCTCAATTCGAAATCGAACACCGAGATATTCTCGCGCATCCGGTCGTGGTTCGCGGATTTCGGGATGGTGATCAGGCCAAGCTGGATCTCCCAGCGCAAGATTACCTGCGCGGCGGATTTGCCATAACGCGAGGCGATCTCGATCAAGGCGGGTTCGCCTAACACTTCGCCTTGCCCCAGCGGGGACCAGCACTCCGTCGCGATCCCCAGCTTGTCATGCACCTTGCGCTGCGCGGCTTGCTGAAAGCGCGGGTGCAATTCGACTTGGTTGACGCAGGGCGTCACGCCCGTCTCGTCGACCAGCCGCTCCAGATGATCGGGCAGGAAATTGGACACGCCGATGGCGCGCACGCGACCCTCATCGCGCAGCCGGATAAACGCCTTCCATGTCTCGACATATTTGTCTTTGGCGGGCATCGGCCAGTGGATCAGATACATATCGAGCGTCTCGAACCCCAGCTTACCCATGCTTTCATCAAAGGCGCGCAGGGTCTCGTCAAAGCCTTGCCGATCATTCCAGAGCTTCGAGGTCACGAAAATCTCGTCGCGCGCCACATCGCTTTGCGCGATGCCTTTGCCAACGCCCACCTCATTGCCGTAGGCGGCGGCGGTGTCGATGTGACGATACCCGTTATTGAGCGCGCTCATGATAATGCCGGGCGCTTCGTCATCGGGCATCTTCCACACGCCAAGCCCGAGTTGCGGGATTTTCGTGCCATCGTTGAGGGTGATCATCGGGACTGTCATTGCACTCTCCTGTGTTCGCTATTGGCGAACAGGATAGGGCGGCGCGCGGTTCCGAACAGGGTATCAACTGCGCGCGAGGCTATTCCCCGCGCGGAAAGCGTTTGCGGCTCTCCAGATCGTTGAGGTCCATGTGATTGCGCATATAGGCCTCGGAAGCCTTTTTCAGCGGCTGGTAATCCCACGGATACTGGCCGCCCTGACGCAGCGCCTCGTAGACGACCCAGCGCCGTGCCTGGCTTGCGCGCACGTCCTGATCGAAGCGATCCAAATCCCAGCGTTGGGCGGCCTCGGTCTTGAGCGTTGCCAGCGTGTCGGCATGGGCGGGATCGCTGGCGAGGTTGCTCAGCTCTTGCGGGGCGGCGTCAAGATCGAACAGTTGATCGGGGTCCAGCGCGCAGAGGTTGAGCTTGAAGCGCCCTTTTCGCAGGCTCACCAGCGGCGCATATGATGCTTCGGCGGCATATTCCATCGCGACCGGTTCAGCGCGCGGGATGCCTTGCGCCAGCGGCAACAGGCTGTGCCCGTCTAGCCATGGCGCAACCTCGTCCAGCGAAATCCCCGCCAGATCGCATAGCGTCGGCGTGACGTCGATGGTCGAGACCGGATCGGTGATCAGCCCCGGCGCAAGATCGGGATCGCAGATCATCATCGGCACGCGGGCCGAGCCCTCATAAAAGCTCATCTTGAACCAAAGGCCCCGCTCGCCCAACATGTCGCCGTGATCTGACACAAACAGGATCGTGGCCTCTTGGCGTGTGTCTTCCAGCACCTGCAACAGCTCGCCGATTTTGTCGTCGAGATAGGACAGGTTGGCGAAATAGGCGCGGCGCGAGCGGCGGATGTCTTCGTCTTTGATGTCGTAATCGCGCCAGTCATTGGCGTCGAAAATGCGCTTGGAATGGGCGTCCTGATCGTCATAGGGGATCGCGGGAACCTCTGGCTCCAAATGCGCGCAATCCTCATAGAGATCCCAGTATTTCTTGCGCGCGACATAGGGGTCATGCGGATGCGTAAAGCTGACCGTGAGCATCCACGGGCGCGCATCGCCCCCGCGCGCCAGATCATACAGCTTCATGCGCGCCTCATGCGCGACATTGTCGTCATATTCCATCTGGTTGGTGATCTCGGCCACGCCTGCGCCGGTGACTGATCCCATATTATGATACCACCAGTCGATCCGTTCGCCGGGTTTGCGGTAATCGGGGGTCCAGCCGAAATCGGCGGGATAGATATCGGTGGTCAGGCGGTCTTCAAACCCGTGCAGCTGATCCGGCCCGACGAAATGCATCTTACCCGACAGACAGGTTTGATAGCCTGCGCGGCGCAGATGATGGGCGTAGGTGGGGATGTCGGAACGGAACTCGGCGGCGTTATCATAAACGCCATTGCGCGAGGGCAGTTGGCCGGACATGAACGCCGCGCGCCCCGGCGCGCAAAGTGGTGATCCGGTATAGGCATTGGCAAAACGCACCGATTTTGCGGCCAGTTTTTTCAGGTTTGGCAGGTGAAGCCAGTCGGCGGGACCATCGGGAAACAGCGTGCCGTTTAGCTGATCAACCATCAAGATCAAGATGTTGCGCTGGGTCATGGCACTCCTCCGGGTGGGCTTGGCGCGCAAGAACCGCGCGCCTTACCCTCGCGTCTATCGAAGGCTTACGCCCCGACGCAACCCCGCGTCACGCCTCAGGCGACAAGCATCAGCCGCGCCTCGTGGCGTTTCAGGCTTGGGCGCGCTGCCGGGTAGGCGTGCAGCCCTGTTGCCAGTTCGGGAAACAGAGCCAGCAATTCGTCGCGCACGCCGATCTCCATATCGCGCAGCGTCGCAACACCCGGCTGGAAGCTTTCGCTCCACAGCCCGTCCGAAAAGACGATCTCATGCTGATCAAACATCAGGTGAATATAGGTCACCTCTTGCGCGCTGTCGTCAATCGCAATGCCGGGCAGCCCGTCAAGATGGCGCGCGGCTGCCAAGGCCTCGGGTTCCCCGCACAGCAATTCAGCGCGCGGCCCGTTCAACAGCAGGCGGTGCTGCGGCGAGACCTTCATCGCGCGCAGCGGCATGTCAGGGCCAAGCGCGCCGGGCGCAATCGCCACCGGGTAGAAGGCGGGCGTTTCGCGCAGCTCGTTCGCCGTCAAGTGACGCGTGCCGATCCAGCGGATCTCTTGATAGCCATTATCGCGCGTCAAAACGCGATCACCAACCACAAGCTCTTCGACCAAACGCTCGCCGTTATGGGTCGCAATCCGGGTGCCGGGCGTGAAACAGGGGATCACGCGCTCGATATTGCTGAACGTCATCGTGCCGATGACATTGCCCGATGTGTCGAGGAATTCGACCGAGCCGTTTTCGGGATTGGCCGGATCAAACGTGATATTCGTAAGGTCTTTGCCCCAGTCGCTAAGATCGAGCGTGTCGGCATCATTGCCGCCTTCGCCGCCGTCGATCACATCGCCATCGGTGAGATTGACGAACAGATCCTGATCGTCACCGCCCGACAGCGTATCCGCCCCGCCACCGCCGGTCAGCGTGTCATCGCCCGCACCACCATCAAGGCTGTCATTGCCGCTGCCGCCATCGACAAGATCATTGCCATCGCCGCCCAGCACGGTGTCATCATCCGCGCCGCCATACAGGCTGTCATCGCCCCCCGCGCCGTCGAGATAATCATCGCCCGCATTGCCGTAAAAGACGTTGGTATAGCCGTCGGTCGGATCGTTCGACGACCCGTCATAGCCCACCAGCGTATCGCCATAGGCCGAGCCGTAAAGCCCGTCCACGCCGCTCAGTGTGTCGCCCGCCGCATCCCCGCCCGAGGCCGTGCCCGCGCCCAGATCAATGTTCACGCCTGCGCCGCTATCGGTGTAATCGGCATAATCCATGCCAGCGCCGCCGCTGAGCACATCCGATCCCGCACCGCCATGCAGCGTATCGAGGCCCGCACCGCCCATAAGCGAGTCGTCGCCCGTGCCGCCATCAAGGCTGTCATCGCCCGGCCCGCCGTCCAAGGTGTCGTTGCCCGCGCCACCGATCAGCGTGTCATTGCCGTCCTCGCCCGAAATCGAGTCATTGCCCGCACCGCCATCGACTGAATCATTGCCGGTGCCCGCCATCACCGTGTCATTGCCCAACCCGGCAAGCACGGTATCGTTGCCCGCCCCGGCGCGGATGTAATCGTCATCGCCCGAACTGCCTGCCAGCCCCGCATCGTTATTGTCGACCTTGTCCGAGCCATCCGCGATCGGCTCGACATAAGAGCTGTCGATCAGATCATTGCCCGAGGTGCCGTCGATATAGCCATCGTCCCAGCCGGTTTGAAACCGGTCCGCGGCGAGGTTGGTGTTGGTATAGCTTTGGGCGGTTCCCAGCGAGATCGACTGAATCGGCTTGGCCTCATAGGCGGTGGTGTCGGCATTTGCCTCCAGTTCCGGCGCAAGGAACACCTTGCCATCCGTCGTTTGTACCACCACCGCCGTGACAGGGGCGGTCGTGCCATCAACATAGGTCAGGGTGGCATTGTAAACAACCAGCCCGTCATAGGTCAGCGTTTCGGTGCCATTGCCGATATCGGTGATGATCTGGTCGTTGGAATTGTTGTTATCAGTATCCAGCGCGCCTGACGTGCCGCCATTATCAATTGTCGTCGCCGAGGTGATGCGTTCAAAAAGCGGCGAGGTTGCGGTCCCGGCATAGACGTTTTGGAAGGCGTTATAATCCTCCATGCTGGAGTTGCCTTCGGTGGGATCAAGCATCGTGCTTGAGCTGCCCAGATAGATCCAGTTGAACGTCGTCGCCATAACGCGAAAGCCCTTAGGTTGCGCGCAGCGTCCATCGCGATTGCCAACTCATCCAATCCGCATAGGCGGGGATCAACGGGGACCTGTCCCGGTTCGAGAGACTGTGTACAAGACGACTGGTTACTGCTTTGATTGATCTTCGATATCAGTTGTTGCATTCAACTTATAGTTCGATGGCGCTTGTCATGCGGTATCTTTGTGGCGGAATTGTGATTGACGCTGCCAAGCCACTGTCTTTTCAGTCAGGTCGCCTGGCTCCCTCTCGGGCTCATGCAATGCATGACCCTGTTGGGCAATGGATCCCAGCCTTACGACAGATCTCTGCGACCGGCTTGCCTTGCGCGCCCTGCTTCAGGTTGAAGGCCTGTCTCGCACGTCCGAAAACTTCGATGCTTTCATGTGATTCCGCTCCTCTCCCAGCCAGGAAATCGTGCGGAAAACTCCAGTTTCAAACGATCCAGTTTTCAGGGGGGCAGAGCTATACGTCGAGTTTGATGTAATCATTCACGGCTGTTCACCAATGATGCTTGGGCCAAACATCTCGTTATGCGCCCGTATTTTCATCTTATCGGGTAACAGCCCCCATTAACTATTTTTGAAGTTTCATGGCGACTCATCGCGCGATTATACCCTGTGGATGCCTCCGGCGGGAGTATTTAGGGCTAGATGAAAGCGCGGTCCAATCCCCATTGACCGCCGCCCCCCGAGAGGTAATCTGCGGTCATGCCCTTTGCGTCGCGCCTTACCCGTTGCCCCATCCCCTTCGAGCCTGATCGCGCGCTGGAAGCCCGGACCCTGTTTGACGATCTTACGCCTGAGTTGCGTGATTTGCTGGCCGGGACGGCGGGGTGTAGCCCGTTTTTAAAAGGGTTGATGGAGAGCGAAACCGAGTGGCTGCGCGCAGCCATTGTGGGCAATCCCGAAACCGCGCTGGCCGAGGAATTCGCGCGCCTAGCGCCTGTGGCGCTGGGCGATCTGCCCTCAGAGTTGCGCCGTGCCAAGCGGCGTGTGGCGTTATTGGCGGCTTTGGCGGATCTGGGCGGGGTCTGGTGTTTGGAAGAAGTCACTGGCGCGCTCACGCGGCTGGGGGATCTGGCGGTTGATCTGGCGCTCAAGCGGCTAGTGGCCGAGGAAATCCGGCGTGGCAAAATTCCCGGCGCGCGCCCCGAAGACGCTGAGACGGCAGGGGGGATGGTGGCGCTTGCGATGGGCAAGATGGGCGCGGGGGAGCTGAACTACTCCTCTGATATCGACCTGATCTGCCTGTTTGACGAGACGCGCTATGACCCTGATGATCGGATGGAGGCACGCGCCGCCCTGATCCGTGCAACGCGCAAGATGGCGGCGATGCTGAATGACCGCACCTCTGAGGGCTATGTCTTTCGCACCGATCTGCGTCTGCGCCCCGATGCCAGCGTGACGCCGGTGTGCATCTCGATGGGCTCGGCAGAGGCCTATTACGAGGCTGAGGGGCGCACATGGGAACGCGCGGCCTATATCAAGGCGCGTGCCTGTGCGGGTGATATCGCGGCGGGCGAGCGGTTCTTGGCCACCCTGCGCCCGTTCGTGTGGCGCAAGCATCTGGATTTCGCCGCCATTCAGGACGCCCATGACATGCGGCTGCGCATCCGCGAGCATAAGGGCTTGGGCGGTCCGATCGAAGTGGCGGGGCATAATATCAAGCTTGGTCAGGGCGGCATTCGGGAAATCGAGTTCTTCGCCCAGACACGCCAATTAATCGCGGGCGGGCGTGATGAAAGCCTGCGCGACCGCACCACGGTGGGGGCGTTGCGCGCGCTGGCGGTCAAGTCTTGGGTGCCCTCGGACGTGGCGGAGGAATTGGTCGATCATTACCGCGTTCATCGCGAGATCGAGCATCGCATCCAGATGGTCAATGATGCCCAAACCCAGATATTGCCCAACACGCAAGACGGGCTGGCGCGGATTGCGGCGATGATGGGGCAGGGCGATGCGGGCGCTTGGACGCAGGCGCTGAAAGCGCGGCTGGAGCGGGTCGAAAGCCTGACGAACGCGTTTTTCGCCCCCGATGAGACCGCGCCGCGCCCCGATCTCAGCGACAAGGCCCGCACGCTGGTCGAGGGCTGGGTGGGCTATCCGGCGCTGCGCTCGGATCGCGCGCGGGGGATTTTCAAACGGCTCGAGCCCGAACTGCTGGGCCGGTTTCAGGCGGCGGCGGACCCCGACGAGGCCTTGGCGCAGTTTGACGGGTTTCTCAAACACCTGCCTGCGGGGGTGCAGCTTTTCTCGCTATTTGAGGCCAATCCAAGCCTGATTGATCTGATTGTTGATATCTGCGCAACGGCGCCCGCGCTGGCCAGCTATCTGTCGCGCAATGCCAGCGTGTTGGATGCGGTGCTGGGCGGGTCGTTTTTCGCGCCTTGGCCGGGGCGTGAGGGGTTGGCGCAAGATCTGGGGCGCCAGCTTGCGCGGTTGGATGATTACGAGGGCGCGCTGGATCTGACGCGGCGCTGGGCGAAGGAATGGAAATTCCGCGTTGGGGTGCATCACCTGCGCGCGCTGATCGAGGCCGAGCAAGCCGCGCGTCAATATGCCGATATCGCGGGGGCGGTTCTGGCCACGCTTTGGCCGATCGTACAAGGGGAATTCGCGCGCCGTTACGGTCCGCCTCCGGGGCGTGGCGCGGTGGTTTTGGGGATGGGCAGCCTTGGGGCCGAGCGGCTGAATGCGCAATCCGATCTGGATCTGATCGTGATCTACGATGCCGCGGGCCAAGAGTATTCCGAGGGCAAGAAACCCTTGGCGGCGAGACCTTATTACGCAAAGCTCACGCAGGCTTTGATCACCGCGCTGAGTGCGCCGATGCCCGAAGGCACTCTGTACGAGGTGGACATGCGGCTGCGCCCGTCGGGGCGTCAGGGACCGGTTGCGACGGCGCTGCAAAGTTTTGCCGATTACCAGATGACCGAGGCTTGGACTTGGGAGCATCTGGCGCTGACGCGGGCGCGCGCCGTCGCGGGCGATCCCGATCTGGCCGAAGAGATCGAAGCGATCCGGATGCAGGTTTTGGCGGCCAAAGGGGGCGAGGACACGGTGCTGGCGGATCTGGCGCAGATGCGCGCGCGGATATTTGCAGCCAAGCCTGTGGATGGACCGTGGGAGGCCAAGATCGGCCCCGGTCGGTTGCAGGACATTGAACTAATTGCGCAAAGTTTCGCCCTGCGTGCCGGACAGCCCGCGCGCAAGGTTGAGGCGCAGCTACGGATCGGTCCGCGTGAAGGCTTTGTGAGCAAGGAAGACGGCGCGGCGCTGGCCTCGGCCTATCGGCTTTTGTGGCATCTGCAATCGGGGGCGCGCTTGCTGTCTGACCGCGCGCTCAATATGGATGCAATCGGTGCGGGGGGCCGTGCCTTTGTGCTGCGCGAAACCGGCGCGGATAGTCTTGAGGCGCTGGCCGACCGGCTGGAGAGCGTGACGCATGAGGTGGCGCGAATTGTGGATCAGGTTCTGGGGGCTGAATGGGACGCAAGCTGATGGATATCAAACAGGCCGATCCCAAAGGGTTGATCCGCGAAAGCTATCGGATAGAGGGGATTTCGCTGGATGAGTGCCGCTCGATTCTTATGGATTGGGCGCTGAGCCTGCCGGTGGATTGTGACACCCAAGAGGCGATCCGCACGGTTTTGCTGGCTTATGAGGCCGCCGAAGATCATCCGATGAGCGCGGTTTTGGCCGAGGGGCTAGGCCGCGAGGGGCAAACGCCCGCGCGCCGGGGGGGCTGGCGCGGGCGTCGAGTGTAGCGCGGGCTTAGCGCGGAAGGGCTGCAGCCTCGGCGGCAAGCGCCTCGATGCCAGCCCAATCGCCCGATTGCACCAGAGTGTCGGGCGCAACCCAAGATCCGCCTGCGCAAAGAACGTTCGGCAGGCTTAGGTAATCATTCGCATTCTTCAGGCTGACGCCGCCCGTCGGGCAAAATGAAACCTGTGGAATTGGCGCACCGATTGCCTTGATCGCAGGCGCGCCGCCCGAGGCCTCGGCTGGGAAGAATTTCAGCACGTCATAGCCCATTTCAAACAGCTTCATCACCTCGGACGCCGTGGCCGCACCCGGCAAAAGCGGCAAGCCTTCATCTTCGCAGGCTTTCACCAGACGCTCAGTCGCGCCCGGAGAGACGCCGAATTTCGCGCCCGCCGCCTTGGCTGCCTTGACATCGGCGGGCGTCAGCAACGTGCCTGCGCCGACCATTCCGCCTTCGATATCGGCCATCGCGCGGATCGCATCCAGCGCGCAAGGCGTGCGCAAGGTCACCTCCAGCGCGGGCAACCCACCTGCGATCAGCGCCTTTGCAAGCGGGGCGGCATGGGTCACATCGCGCACCACGATGACGGGCACGATCGGCGCGAGTTCACACACCTTGCGGGCGGCTTTGGATTGCTCTTGAGGTGTCATTTTGGGTCTCCAGTCTCAGGCCGCCGCGCGGGCGGAAGATGCGGAACGCCTCCGGCGGGGGAGTATTTGCGGCTAGATGAAAGGCCGGGGTCTATTTTCATCTAGCGAGAAATACTCCCGCCGGAGGCAAGAAAAGTTAAAGCACCACGCTGGCACCCTCGGTGGAGGGGCCGACATGGGCACGAAACGCGCCGAACAACTCGCGCCCGAGGCCGAATTGATTGGCCGAGAGGTCGGGCTGAACGGGGCTGCGCTCGGCAAAGCCTTCGCTCAGGCAAGTCAACTCGCCCGAAAGCGCATCGAGACGCACGATATCGCCATCTTGCAGCTTGGCCAACGGACCGCCATCGGCCGCCTCTGGGCTGATATGGATCGCGGCGGGCACTTTGCCGCTTGCACCAGACATCCGCCCGTCTGTGACGAGCGCCACCTTGAGGCCGCGATCTTGCAACACCGACAGAGTCGGGGTGAGCGAGTGCAATTCGGGCATGCCGTTGGCCTTGGGGCCTTGAAAGCGCACGACGACCACGGTGTCTTGCGTGAACTCGCCGCGTTTGAAGGCTTCTTTCACATCGTCCTGATCGTGGAAAACGCGCACCGGAGCCTCGATGTGGCGGCGTTCCTCGGCCACAGCCGAGACCTTGATCACGCCGCGCCCGAGATTGCCGTCAAGCTGCTTGAGCCCGCCGGTTGTCTGGAACGGATCGGCGGTCATGCGCAGCACTTTTTCGTTCTGGCTGTCCACTGGGCCATCGACCCACGCCAGACCTTCGGCGGTGATCTTGGGTTCCTGAATGTAATGTCCCATCCCTTCACCCGAGACGGTTTTGGCGTCTTCATGCAGCAGCCCCGCGTCGAGCAGGTGGCGGATCATGAATTGCAGCCCACCCGCTGCGTGGAAATGGTTCACATCGGCCAGACCGTTGGGATAGACCTTGGCCATTAGCGGCGTGACCGAGGAGACCTCGTCGAAATCGGCCAGATCGAGGATAATCCCGGCCGCACGCGCCATCGCGGGCAGGTGTAGGATGTGGTTTGTCGAGCCGCCCGTCGCCATCAGTCCGACCAGCCCGTTCACAAAGGCTTTCTCATCGAGGATTTCCCCGGCAGGGCGGTAGTCATTGCCCAAGGCGGTGATCTCGGCGGCGCGTTTGGCACCGGCGACTGTCAGCGCCTCGCGCAGCGGGGTGTTGGGGTTAACAAACGAACTGCCGGGGAGGTGCAACCCCATGAATTCCATCAGCATCTGGTTGGTGTTGGCGGTGCCGTAAAAGGTGCAGGTGCCGGGGCCGTGATAGCTGGCCATCTCGGCCTCCATCAGCTTGTCGCGGCCTACTTCGCCGGTGGCGAATTGCTGGCGCACGCGGGCTTTTTCATCATTGGGCAGGCCGGTTGTCATCGGGCCTGCGGGTAGGAATACCGCCGGGATATGACCGAACGTCGCCGCAGCCATCACCAACCCCGGCACGATCTTGTCGCACACGCCCATGTAAAGCGCGGCGTCGAAGGTGTTATGGCTGAGCGACACAGCCGCGGCCATTGCGATCACGTCGCGCGAGAACAGCGACAGCTCCATGCCCGGCTGGCCCTGCGTCACGCCATCGCACATCGCAGGCACGCCGCCGGCAACCTGCGCCGTGGCGCCGATTTCGCGCAGCGCGGATTTGATCAGCTGGGGGAATGTCTCGTAGGGCTGGTGGGCGGACAACATGTCATTATAGGCGGTGACGATGCCGATATTGGGCGCACGTCCAGCGGCCAGAGAGTCCTTGTCCTGCCCCATCGCCGCATAGGCATGGGCCTGATTGCCGCAAGACAGGTGGGCGCGCGTGGGGCCGGCATCGGCGGCGGCCTTGATGCGCGCAAGGTAGTCGGTGCGCGGTCCTTCAGAGCGGGCGCGAATCCGGTCGGTGACTCGGGCGATGGTGGAATTGAGCGTCATGGGCAGGCCCTTTCCAAGCTGGCAATTGCGTCAGGCGGCAGGACCGCCGGTTTGGATATGTTTTACGCCGTTAGCGCTAACAAGGCAACCCACGGCGGCTATCAATGATCTGGAGCGCGCAGGCCTTGTAACAAGGAACGGCCTTTCGCGGCTTTGCACAAGGGGGTAGAAAGGCGCGTGTAGTTTAGGAGTTCTCATGACCGATCCCCGTCCCGTTATCCGTTTGCGCCCCAAGGCCGAGGTCCGTGCGATCCGCCATGGCTTTCCTTGGGTGTTCGCCGACGAGCTGGTCGTTGACCGGCGCACCAAGGCGATTGTGCCGGGCACGATTGCCACGCTCGAAGATGCGGAGCGCGTGCCGCTGGGCACGGTGACGGTCAATCCGAACTCCAAAATCATCGCGCGGATGCTTGATCGTGACCCCGAGGCGCAGATTGACCGCGCCTGGATCGCGGCGCGGCTGGAACGCGCTTTGGCGATGCGTGCACGCCTGTTTGATCAGCGGTTCTATCGCCTCGTGCATGCCGAGGCCGATGGCCTGCCCGGCGTGATCATCGACCGCTTCGGCGATGCGGCGGTTATCCAGCCCAACGCTGCTTGGTCCGAGGTGATGATCGAAGATCTGGCCGCTGCGCTGTGTGAGGTCACGGGCGTCACGACTGTGCTAAAAAATGCCTCGGGACGCGCGCGCACCCTTGAGGGGCTTGGCGAAGAAACCGTGCTGTTGCGCGGCGCACTGGAGGCCCCGATTGAGGTGCCGATGAATGGCGCGACCTATCTGGCTGATCTGCTGGGCGGGCAGAAAACGGGGCTGTTCTACGATCAGCGCCCCAACCACGCCTTTGCGGCGCGGCTTGCCAAAGATGCGCGGGTCTTGGATGTGTTTACCCATGTTGGTGGCTTCGCGCTGGCGGCTTTGGCAGGTGGGGCGGCGCAGGCGCTGGCGGTTGATAGCTCGGCCCCTGCGCTGGCTTTGGCGCAAAAGGGCGCAGAGCTGATGGGCGCATCGGATCGCTTTGACACGCGCAAAGGCGACGCGTTTGAGCAGCTTGAGGCGCTTGGCGCAGAGGGGGCGCAATTTGATCTGGTGATCTGCGACCCGCCCGCATTTGCGCCTGCCAAATCGGCCCTGCATTCGGGGCTGCGCGCCTATGAGCGCATCGCGCGGCTGGCGGCCCCCTTGGTCGCGCCTGGGGGCTACCTGGTGCTGTGTTCGTGCTCGCATGCCGCTGATCTGACGCAATTCCGCTCGTCCTGCACGCGCGGGATCGGCAAGGCAGGGCGCTCGGGCCAGTTGATCCATACCGGATTTGCGGGGGCCGATCATCCGATGCAGCCCCAACTTGCCGAATCGGGCTATCTGAAAGCGCTGTTTTATCGGCTCGACGGATGAGGGCCGTCCTCGACGCCTGTGTCCTCTACCCCACCGTGCTGCGCGAAATCCTGATCGGCGCGGCGCGGGCGGGGCTGTATCGCCCGCTGTGGTCGGCGCGCATCCTTGAGGAATGGGCCCGCGCGGCTGCCCGGCGCAACCCGGTCGATGAAACCTTCGCGCGCGGCGAAATCGCCTTGCTGCGCGCCGCTTTCCCCAAGGCCGAGATCGCCGCCCAGCCGGGGTTAGAATCGCGCCTGCACCTGCCGGACGAAAACGATATTCACGTCTTGGCGGTGGCAATCGCAGGCCACGCCGATGCGATCGTGACCTCGAACCGGGCGGATTTCCCGCGTGGCACGCTCGCAGGTGAGGGGCTTGAACGCCGTGATCCTGACGGGTTTTTGTGGCAGCTTCTCTCTGAGGATCCCGAGCAGATGCGCGCGATCACCGAAACGGTACGCGCAGAGGCCGAAAGGCTGTCGGGTCAACCCCAACCGATCCGGGCGCTGATGAAGCGCGCGCGCCTGCCGCGCTTTGGCAAGGCCTTGGCGGGTTGAATTTCATCTAGCCTAAAATACTCTCGCCGGAGGCTCCCGCCCTTGGTCAAACGCGCCAAGCCTTGACGGTTGGTAAAAGCCTCGCCAAACAATGGCTATGCTTGGATTTATCACCTGTCCTGTTCGCGGCGAGGCCGACCGTCTGATCGCAGATCTCGCCGAGCGGCTTTTGGCCGAAGGGCGCGATGTGATCGGCATGGTGCGCGCCGATGTTGCGCCGAAATCAGATTGCGAGATGCATCTGCGTCTGCTGCCCGAGGGCGACACTCACACGATTTCGCAAGATTTGGGGCGCGGCGCAGATGCCTGCGTTCTTGATGCGGGCGCGCTGGAACAGGTGGTTGCGCAGGTCGCGCGTGCTCTTGAAGGGGCCAGCCCCGGCACGATTGCGCTGTTTAACAAGTTCGGCAAGCAAGAGGCTGCAGGTCGGGGATGTCGCGATCTGATTGCGCAGGCGATCAGTGCAGATCTAACGGTGATCGTGTCAGTGCCGCCTGAAACGCGCGCTGATTTTGACGGCTTCACCGAAGGGTTTGCCCAGCAAATAGAGCCAAATACCGACGCACTTGCCGCTTTTTTGGACAGTTGCGCGCGCTGAGGGCCGCCAATCCTTTGCCTTCAATTCGCGCAATGCTAGACTTGAGGAACGAACGCGACTAGAACAGGGTCGTTAGCGCTAACAGACCCCAAGAATGGAGCACCCCATGGTTTCGCGCGTCATTCCCGTTGATCGCTTTGATCTGGTTATTTTCGGAGCCACTGGTGATCTCGCCAATCGCAAGATTTTGCCCGGCCTCTACCGCCGGGTTTTGGCGGGCCAAATTCCCGAAGGCTCGCAAATCATTGGTGCGGCCCGCTCCGAGATGGACGCTAAGGAGTTTCGCGAGCAGGTGCGCGGCGCGATTAATGAACATGTCTCCCCGTCCAAGATTGACCCCGAGGCGGTGGAGCAGTTTCTCGCAATGCTCGATTACGTCGCGATTGATGCCAAGGGTGATGGCGGCTGGGACGATCTGAAAGCCAAGGTGCGCCCGGATGCGATCAACGCCTTCTATTTTTCGGTCGCACCGGCACTGTTCGGGGATCTCGCCGAGCGGCTGCACATGCGCGGCATCGCCGGTCCCGATGCGCGTATCGTGGTGGAAAAGCCCTTTGGCCGCGACTTGGCCTCGGCGCGTGCGCTTAATGCCACGCTGGCGGCCCATTTCGACGAAACCCAGATCTACCGGATCGACCATTATCTGGGCAAAGAGACGGTTCAGAACCTGATGGCGGTGCGCTTTGCCAATATCCTGTTCGAGCCGCTCTGGAATGCCCAATTTGTTGATCATGTGCAAATTACAGTGGCTGAAACGGTCGGTGTGGGCGGGCGAGGGTCGTATTATGACAAGTCGGGCGCAATGCGCGACATGGTGCAAAACCACATGATGCAACTGTTGTGCCTGATCGCGATGGAGCCGCCCTATCACTTTGACCCTGACGCTGTGCGCGACGAAAAGCTCAAGGTGATCCGGGCGCTGCAGCCCGTTGCGCCCAACAATATCGTGCGCGGTCAATATCTTGGGCGCGGTAAGGATGCGGGCTATCTTGAAGATAGCGAAGACCCCGAGTCCAAGACCGAAAGCTATGTAGCGCTGAAATGCCATATCGCGAATTGGCGCTGGACGGGCACGCCGTTTTATCTGCGCACGGGTAAGCGGCTGCGCGCGCGCACCTCGGAAATCGCGATCACCTTCAAAGAGCCGCCGCATTCGATCTTTGACGAGGCCGAGGGCGATTGGCGCGAAAACGTGCTGGTGATCCGGCTGCAACCAAATGAGGGCATGAACCTCAAGATGATGATCAAGGAACCGGGGCCGGGCGGAATGCGCCTTGTTCAGGTGCCCCTTGATATGTCCTTCGCCGAGGCGCTGGGCGAGGAGGGGGCCGAGATCACCGACGCATATGAGCGCCTCATCATGGACGTGATCCGGGGCAATCAAACGCTGTTCATGCGCGGCGACGAGGTCGAGGCGGCATGGGCCTGGACCGACCCGATCATCGAGGGCTGGGAGGCGCGCGCCGACCGCCCGCAACCCTATGATAGCGGCACGTCGGGGCCAGATGACGCGCTGATGCTGATGCATCGCGATGGCCGTCGCTGGCGGGAGATTCGCGAATGAATTTCAAGGCTTATCCTGATCGCGATATGCTGATGATCGGTCTTGCAGATCGCATCGCCAGCCAATTGCGCGAGGCGATCCGCGTTGATGGTCACGCAACGCTTTCGGTGCCCGGTGGCACCACGCCGGGGCCGATTTTCGACACGCTCAGCGCGGTTGATCTTGCGTGGGATAAGGTCGCGGTTCTGCTTAATGACGAGCGCTGGGTGGATGAAACCTCGCCGCGCTCGAACACCCGTCTGATCCGTGAGCGCCTGCTGACAGGGCGTGCCGCGGCGGCGACGCTGGTGCCGCTTTACGCCGATGCCGCGCGCCCCGAGGACAAGATGGAGGAACTGGCCGCCGGCATTGAACCGCATCTGCCGATCTCGGTTTTGCTGTTGGGCATGGGCAACGATATGCACACCGCCAGCCTGTTTCCCGGCGCGGACCGGCTGGACGAGGCGCTCTCTGATGATGCGCCGATATTGCTGCCGATGCGCGCCGAGGCCGCAGGCGAGCCGCGCATCACCCTGTCCGCGCGCGTGTTACGCGATGCGATGCACATTCATATTCTGATCACCGGGGCCGAAAAGCGCGCCGCAATCGAGGCCGCACAATCCCTTCCTGAGACACAGGCGCCGGTGCGTGCCGTTCTCAAAAACGCCACCGTTCATTGGGCTGAATAAGCATGACCACCTGGAAAAATCTGTTGTCGAAATCCGAGGCGGTGAAATCCCGCCCGATTGCGGAATTGTTCGTTAATGACAATCGTGCTGCAGGGTTCACCCGTGAATTCGGGCCGTTTATGTTCGATTTCTCTAAGACCAACATTGACGCTGAAACGCTTGAGATGCTGCTGGAACTGGCCGCCGAGCGGAACGTTCAAGCGCGCGCCGAGGCGATGTTCAGCGGCGCAAAGATCAACGAGACTGAGGGGCGCGCCGTGCTGCATACCGCGCTGCGCAACCTCGATGCGTCGGTGATCGTGGACGGTCACGACGTTATGCCCGATGTGCGCGCGACCTATGAAGCGATGGCCGGTTTTGCGCGCGATCTGCGCGCGGGGCGGTACACGGGGCAGGGCGGGGCGATCACCGATGTGGTCAATATCGGCATTGGCGGCTCTGATTTGGGCCCTGCGATGGCGACCATCGCGCTTGCACCCTATCACGACGGGCCGCGCTGCCATTTCGTGTCAAATGTGGATGGCGCGCAGATCCATGATACGTTGGCCGGGCTGAACCCGGAAACGACGCTGGTGATCGTGGCGTCCAAGACCTTCACGACAATCGAAACGATGACCAATGCCGAGACGGCGAAACGCTGGATGGCGGAAAAGGTCAGCGATCCGGCGGCGCAATTTACCGCCCTTTCGACGGCGGCCGACAAGACGGCGGCTTTCGGGATTGCCCCCGAGCGCGTCTTTGGATTCGCCGATTGGGTGGGCGGGCGCTACTCGATGTGGGGGCCGATCGGGCTGTCGCTGATGATCGCCATCGGCCCCGAGGATTTCGCCGATTTCCTGCGCGGTGCAGCCGAGATGGACGCCCATTTCCGCAGTGCCGATTACGCCGAGAACCTGCCTGTGCTGCTGGCACTTGTCGGCATCTGGCACAATCAGTTTTGCGGCTACGCGACGCGCGCCGTGCTGCCCTATGAGCAGCGCCTATCGCGTTTGCCCGCCTATCTTCAGCAGCTTGAGATGGAGAGCAACGGCAAGCGCGTTTCGATGGATGGCAAGGATCTGACGGTCAATTCCGGCCCCGTCGTCTGGGGCGAGCCCGGCACCAATGGCCAGCACGCGTTTTATCAGTTGATCCACCAAGGCACGCGGGTGGTCCCGTGCGAATTTATGCTGGGGGCCGAGGGCCATGAACCCGATCTGGCACATCAGCACATGTTGCTGATGGCGAACTGTCTGGCGCAATCCGAGGCGCTGATGCGTGGGCGCTCGTTGGCAGAGGCCACGGATATCATGCGCAAAAAAGGTCTCGAAGGCGCTGAGCTGGACCGTCAGGCGCGCCACCGCGTTTTCCCCGGATCGCGCCCCTCGACCACTTTGCTGTATCCCAAACTCACGCCCGAGGTTCTGGGCGGGATCGTCGCGCTTTATGAGCATCGGGTGTTTGTCGAGGGCGTCATTTTGGGCATCAACAGCTTTGATCAATGGGGCGTGGAGCTGGGCAAGGAATTGGCGCTGGCGCTGTCTCCGGTGCTGGAAGGGCAAAGCGACGGGGCGGATAAAGACGGCTCCACCCGTCAGCTTGTCGCGCGCATCCAGACCCTGCGCGGCTGAGCATCTCGCAATCGTGACGGAACATGCTTAGGGGCGCTGCGTTTTTTCGATGAAGCGCGCGGTTTAAAGGAGTTTCGTGATGATTGAGAAAATGAGTGAGTGTCCCGCTGGCATGACCGGTTTGACCGTATCGGGCACTGTCGTCTCGCGCGATGTGAATGAGGCCGTGCGTATGCTGGCCCCGGTAGATCGGCTGTTGGTGCAGGTTGCGCCGCGCTTTGACGGCTATATGGCCGAGCTGGTTGGCGGGATGCATCGCGCCTGTCGCGAGGGGCAGGCCAAACGCTGCGCGCTCGTCGTGCCCGAAGACATGGCGTCCGAGGCCACGATGCAGGGCGAGGGTGCGGGCTTTCGCGTCTTTACAACCCGCTCTGATGCCGAAAGCTGGCTCAGCGCCTAGCGCAGTCCGATTTCCGATAAAGCGACCGACAGTTCGCGCGGCAACGCCTCTTCGCGGGTGCGCCCCTTGGGCAGGTCGCGCGGGGCATCGTCGATAGCGAGATAGCGCCAGCCTTGGAAGGGGCGGCGCATCATCGCCTCGGTGCGCACCACATCGCGATCAAGGATGATGGCGCAGCGCGAAATCCCGTCTTCGCCGATGCGCTCTTCCAGTCCGATCACGCGTTGACGCGCCAGCACCGCGCCCTTGAACACCCAATAGAGCGAGCCGCCGTTTAATATCTCATCGCCGCGCTTGGGCCACATCCGCGTGACATGCATCGCAGGCCCGCTGCCATAGCGCTGCGCCTGCCATTGCAGCAGGTCCTCAACCTTCTCCGCGCCCACGCAGAGTTTGATCAGATGCACTATATCGGCCATGCTACCCCCTAGCTCACATCAATATAATGCGTCAGCGAGGGCGTGCAATGCGTTGACCGCGCAGATTGTGGCGCGTATCTTGGTAGGCCCTCATAAATCACAGTGAACACCCCAAAAGGATGCCCCATGACCCGTTTTGCCGCCCCGATTGCACGCCAGATCTGGGACATGAAATACCGCCTCAAAGAGCAAGACGGCACGCCGATTGACGGCACGGTCGAGGATAGCTGGCGCCGTATCGCGCGCGCTCTTGCAGTGGTCGAAAAAGACCCCGCCGAATGGGAAGAGAAGTTCTACAACGCGCTGGAAGATTTCAAATATCTGCCCGCAGGTCGGATCACCGCCGGGGCAGGGACGGGACGTTCGGTGACGTTGTTCAACTGCTTTGTGATGGGCACGATTCCCGATCATATGGGCGGGATTTTCGACATGCTCAAAGAGGCCGCGCTGACGATGCAGCAGGGCGGCGGAATCGGCTATGATTTCTCGACCATCCGCCCCAAAGGTGCCGAAGTGAAAGGCGTGGCCGCAGATGCGTCCGGCCCGCTGTCGTTCATGGATGTGTGGGATGCGATGTGTCGCACGATCATGTCGGCAGGCTCGCGGCGCGGTGCGATGATGGCCACGATGCGCTGCGATCACCCCGATATTGAGCAGTTCATCACCGCCAAGCAGGACTCGGCGCGGCTGCGCATGTTCAACCTTTCGGTGCTGGTCACCGATGCCTTCATGGAGGCCGTCAAGGCCGATGGCCCGTGGGAGCTGACCTTTGGTGATCGCGTCTATCACACGCTGAACGCGCGCGATCTGTGGAACAAGATCATGCGCGCGACCTACGATTTCGCCGAACCGGGCGTGATCTTCATCGACCGCATCAACCAGATGAACAACCTCAACTATTGCGAGCAGATCGCGGCCACCAACCCCTGCGGCGAGCAACCTTTGCCGCCCTATGGCGCGTGTCTCTTGGGTTCGGTTAACCTCGCGCGTCTTGTGACCAACCCGTTTGAGACGCAGGCCGAACTGGACCCGGTGAAGCTTGACGAGATCGTGCGCCTCGCGATCCGCATGATGGATAACGTGGTCGATGCCAGCCGCTTCCCGCTGCCCCAGCAGGAAGAAGAGGCGCGCAACAAACGCCGGATCGGGCTTGGCGTGACGGGTCTGGCTGATGCGCTGCTGATGCTGGGCCTGCGCTATGGCTCTCCCGAGGCGGCCGCGCAGACCGAGGCCTGGATGAAGCTGATCGCGCGCGCGTCATATCTCGCCTCGGTCGATCTGGCCCGCGAAAAGGGTGCTTTCCCGCTGTTTGACGCCGAAAAATATCTCGCCTCGGGCAATATGATGCAGATGGATGAGGACGTGCGCGCAGCGATTGCCAAGCACGGTATTCGCAACGCGCTGCTGACCTCGATCGCGCCCACTGGAACGATCTCGCTTTACGCGGGCAATGTCAGTTCGGGGATCGAGCCGGTCTTTGCCTATGCCTACACGCGCAAAGTGCTGCAGCCCGATGGCTCGCGCACCGAGGAAGAGGTCGTGGATTACGCCGTGCAGATGTGGCGTGATCTGAAAGGCGACGCGCCTTTGCCGGACCATTTCGTCAACGCCCAAACGCTGGCCCCGCTGGATCATGTGCGCATGCAGGCGGCGGCGCAGAAATGGATCGATTCCAGTATTTCAAAGACCATCAACTGCCCCGAAGACATCGCCTTCGAGGATTTCAAATCGGTCTATATGGAGGCATGGGATAGCGGCTGCAAAGGCTGCACGACCTATCGTCCCAATGATGTGACGGGCTCGGTTTTGAGCGTGTCCGAGGCGTCGGAAAAGGCGCCCGAGACCGATCAGGGCGCCGATGTAGTCTATCTAACCGAGCCGCTGGATCGCCCCGCCGCGTTGGAAGGCTCGACCTATAAGATCAAATGGCCCGGCTCGGAACATGCGATCTACATCACCATCAACGACATCGTCCAGGGCGGTCATCGTCGCCCGTTCGAGGTGTTCATCAACTCCAAAAACATGGAGCATTTCGCCTGGACCGTCGCGCTGACGCGGATGATCTCGGCGGTGTTCCGGCGCGGCGGTGATGTGTCCTTCGTCGTCGAAGAGCTCAAAGCCGTGTTCGACCCGCGCGGCGGGGCGTGGATGTCGGGCAAATACGTGCCCTCGATCCTGGCGGCCATCGGCGGCGTGATCGAGCGCCACCTGATCGCCACCGGCTTTATCGAAGGAGAGGGCATGGGTCTGAAAACCGACCCCGAGGCCGAGAAAATGATCGTCGGCGAAGCCCCCCGCGGCAAAGCCTGCCCGTCCTGTGGCAGCTACGCCATGCGCATGGTCGAAGGTTGTATGACTTGCGCAGATTGCGGGCATAGTAAGTGCGGGTGAGTTTCTAAGCCCAGATATTAGTATTGAACGCAGCATAAAATGTCCATTCCGGTAGGTTTTTGTCCATTATCGGAAGCATAAAGTGACCACCGAAGGTTTGGCTTTCGGTGGTTTTCTTTTATTTCAATATGTTAGGTGATGACCGGATTTCGCGCTTCAGACTGGGTTTTCCAACAGGTTGGAGCGGTTGACGCGCGCATCCAAAGCTGACCTATCTCCAACAAAACCCGGGTTCCTCATCTCATCGCCTCTCGAACATCCGTTCGTGAGGGCGCATTGGCGGCGCGTGCCGCCTGTCCAGAAGGAGCCTGCCATGTCCGCCCCATTTCGCATTGTCGCTCTGCGCTTTGATCTCGAGACCTCTCCGCAGAAGATCGAGCAACAGCTCATCGCGTTCCTGCGCGCGTTGCGCTGGAAGGCGCGCGGGTTTGACCCGGCGGATCTCGAAGACGCGCGCGAGGCGGATGACTGGAGCGAAGAGTTGCTCGCTTGCAGTCCTAGTCGGCACGATTGCGATAAAATCCGTCGCCGAGCAAATGCGCTTGCGGATCGACGTCTGCGGGCATCAGGGCTGGCGCATCTGGACAAGGACACGCGAGAGAAGTTGCGCGGGCTCAGCGACGGTGTGCGGGTGGTTCAGCTGCCAAGCGCGCATCGCGCCGACGAGATTGCAGCGACGCTGCACGATGAGATGCCCTGGATGGCGCAGGCGACCACGCTGGCTTGGCACGCGATGCGCGAGAGCGTGCGCAGTGGCGCGCCCGCGTTGCACTTGCCGCCGATGCTGCTCGACGGGCCGCCGGGTGTCGGCAAAAGCTACTGGGCGCGGCGGTTGGCGGAATTGATCGGCACACCTTCGGAGCTGATTGACGCTGCAAACGAACCGGCTGGTTTCGCGGTGGCTGGCAGCCAACGCGGTTGGGCGACCGCGCAGTCGGGGCGTCCGGTCGAGCTGATCCTGCGCGAACACGTGGGCAATCCGGTGATGGTGATCGATGAGATCGACAAGGTTGGCGATGTGCGCTCGAACAAAGGTGTCAACTTTGCGCTGAGCAATGCGCTTCTACCGCTGCTTGAGCCGCTCAGCGCGCAGGCCTGGAGTTGTCCCTTCTTCCGGGTGCGCTTCGACTTGCGTTGGATCAACTGGATCCTGACCTCGAACAATCGCCGCAACGTGCCCGCACCGCTGCTCAGCCGCTGCCGGGTCGTCGGTGTCCCGCCGCTTTCAGGCGCACATCTGGCGCATTTCGCACGCCGAGAGGGCGCGGCGCGGGGCCTGTCGGAGGATGCGATTGCAACCTTGGCCGAGAGGCTTGAAGGTTCCTGCCATCGCTTTGACCTGCGCGCGGTGATCAAGCTGA
>NZ_AUNB01000029.1 GCF_000714545.1 Thioclava indica | reverse complement strand
CCGCCATCGGTCACCAGAACGCGGCGCGCGCCGCGATCCAGCAGGCCCTGAGCGGCCTCATACGCGCTTTTGAAATTGCGCTGGCACAGAATGCCGGCCTCTTCGAGATTGACGTAAAGCGTGGCGCGCGGATGGGCCAAAAGCGGCGTCAGGCGTTCGGCCTTGCCGGGGCTGGCAGGGGCAACGCGCAGGTCGGATTTCGCAAATAGCGGTGAGCTTGCAATTTGCGACAGAAGCGCCTCGGTGAGGTTGCCATCCAGCGCGACCGGACCTTCCCACGGGGCCTCAAGCGAGCCAAGCCGACCATCGCTAAGCGGCATCAAAATCTTGTCGCCCGCGGCCTCAAGACTATGGGCATCCGCAATCGCCGCGATCAGCCCATTGCCCCCCTCAATCGCCATATAGCGGTCGGTGGGCAGGTCATCAGAGCGATAAAGATAGTCGCAATCCACGCCCAGAACCCGCGACGTTTCGATCAGGTCATTGCCTTGGCTGTCACGCCCCAGCGCGGTCAAAATCGCCGGGCGCAGACCAAAACGGCGCAGGGTCATCGCGATGTTCATTGCAACACCACCGGGCAGGCGCTCGATCCGGCCGGGCACGTCCGAGCCAAGATGCATATGCAGCGAACTGCGCCCGATTATGTCCCACAGGACCGAGCCGATACACAAGATGTCAGGGGGTGATTCACGCATGCCCCTTGGTGGCCCGAGACGGGGCAGGGCGCAAGGGGGCGCTTTTGCAAACGCCCCCCGATTTTCAGCTTTGAAGCCATGCGGCAGCATTCGGCCCTAGCGTCAGCTTGCCGCCCGTGAGTGTGGCGGCTTGCGTGGGTCCGATCAGGCGGCCTGCGGGGGCGTCAATCGTCACCGGATCGGGGCCGAGATTGAACAGGCAGGTGAGGTTTTGCTCGGGTGAGATGCGCGTGAAGCCAAGGATCGGATCGGGCAGATCGAGAAAGACGCTACGCCCGTCTGACAGCGCCGCCGAGCCTTTGCGAAAGGCGATCGCGGCGCGGTAATGGGCCAGCACGCTGTCGGGATCACCCTCTTGCAGGCTGACGGCGCGGGCCGCTTGTGGCGCTTTCACCGGCAGCCACGGCTTGACGGTTGAGAACCCGGCATTGGCGGTTTCGTCCCAGACCATCGGCGTGCGACACCCGTCGCGCCCCTTGTTTTCGGGCCAGAACCGAAGACCGGGCGGGTCGGTCAACTCGCTATACTCCAGATCCGTTTCGCTCTGACCCAGCTCTTCGCCCTGATAAATCCCGATCGTGCCCTGAAACGACACCAGCATCGAGATCGCCAGTTTCGCGATCCTCTCGGGCGTGCCAAACTTTGCCCAGCGGGTCACATGGCGCTGCACGTCATGGTTGGAGAACGACCAGCTTGGCCAACCATCGGGCGCACCGTTAAAGAAACCCTCGATCTTCGAGCGGAAATGCTCGGGCGTGAATTTCGGCCCGAGCATGTCGAAACTATAGGCCATGTGCAGCCGGTTGGTGCCCGAGGTGTATTCCTCCATGATGCCAAGCGCGCGATGGGGGGCCTCGCCGACCTCGCCGACCAGCGTGCGCGCCTCGAACTCATCCAGCACCGCGCGCATGCGTTCCAGAAACGCCAGATTCTCGGGGCGGTTCTTGTCAAACGCGTGATCTTGCATGTCATAGGTCGACAGCGGCGGCCAACGATCACCGTCGGGCGTCATCGCGGGGTTATCGCGCAACTCGGGGTCGTGGAAATAGTAGTTTACCGTATCAAGGCGGAACCCGTCAACGCCGCGCTCCAGCCAAAAGCGCAGCACATCGAGCAACTCATCCTGCACCGCCGGATTATGCAGGTTCAGATCTGGCTGTGAAATCAGGAAGTTATGCAGGTAATACTGGCCCCGTTCAGGCGCGTATTCCCACGACGAGCCGCCGAAAACCGATTGCCAGTTATTGGGCGGAGAGCCGTCGGGTTTGGGATCGGCCCAGACATACCAATCGGCCTTGGCGCCGCCCTTTTTAGAGTCTTTGAACCACGGATGCTGATCCGAGCTGTGCGAGATCACCTGATCAATGATCACCTTCAACCCCAGCTCATGGGCGCGCGCCACCAGCGCGTCGAAATCGGCCAAAGTGCCAAATTGCGGATCAATGTCGCGGTAATTTGCCACGTCATAGCCCATATCGGCCATCGGCGAGGTAAAGATCGGCGACAGCCAGATCACATCGACGCCAAGGCTCGCGACATGATCAAGGCGGCGCGTGATGCCCGCCAGATCGCCGATCCCGTCCCCTGAATCGTCTTGAAAGCTGCGGGGGTAAATCTGGTAAATCACCGCGCCGCGCCACCATTCCTTGTTCATATCACGCTCCTGCCGTTTCGGGTTTGCCTGTTCTTTCGCCAAGTTTAGGTTTGTTAGCGCAAACGGCAACCGTTATAGAGGGGGTATTCTCCCATCGCTTGACCTTATTGGCGCGGGTGCCCATCAATCAATCGAGATCACAGCTTTCGGAGGCTTCGCCCGTGACCAACACTCCAACGCCGACCGCCGAGTCACTGCGCGACAAGATTTTGCATCATGTCACCTATTCGATGGGCAAGGATGCCAAACACGCCTCGATCTATGACTGGCGCATGGCGCTCAGCCTGGCGCTGCGCGATCGCGTGGTAGAGCCTTGGTTTGCAGCGACCCGCAAGACTTGGGATCAGGGGCGCAAGCGCGTCTATTACCTGTCGATGGAATTTCTGAGCGGGCGGATGCTGGAAGATGCCGCGATCAA
Source organism: Thioclava indica (assembly GCF_000714545.1). Taxonomy (GTDB): domain Bacteria; phylum Pseudomonadota; class Alphaproteobacteria; order Rhodobacterales; family Rhodobacteraceae; genus Thioclava; species Thioclava indica. The sequence goes on along the minus strand of NZ_AUNB01000029.1, from coordinate 216,833 downwards.
TCTGGGGTTGCGCGCGACCTGTCGCAGCGCGATCGAGGGCTTGGGGCTGGATTGGTATGAGGTCATCGAAAACGAACCCGATGCCGCGCTTGGCAATGGCGGGTTGGGGCGGCTGGCGGCGTGCTATATGGAAAGCATGGCAAGCCTTGGCTGTCCGGGTTACGGCTATGGCATCCGCTATGAGCACGGGTTGTTCAAGCAGCGCTTTGAGGGCGGGCAGCAGGTCGAGACGCCCGAAGATTGGCTGAAACAGCGCCATCCTTGGGAATTCGAGCGCCCCGAAAGTGCGTATGAAATCGGCTTCAAGGGGTATGTCGAAACGGTAGACGGCAAGCCCCATTGGGTGCCCGGCGAAACCGTGCTCGCCGAGGCCTATGACATGCCGGTGATCGGCTGGCAGGGCAAATGGGCCAACACGTTGCGCCTATGGTCGGCCAAGCCCACCGAGATGTTCGATCTCGCGCGCTTTAACCATGGTGACTATGCTGCGGCGGCTGAACCCGAGGCCTTGGCGCGCACGCTGAGCCGGGTGCTTTATCCCGATGACACGACCTATGCGGGCAAGGAATTGCGCCTCAAGCAGGAGTATTTCCTGACCGCCGCCGCGCTGCAAGACATCCTGCGCCGCCATCTTGCTGCGGACCTGTCGCTGGAAGCCTTGCCCAAGCATGTCGCGATCCAGATGAACGACACGCATCCCGCGATTGCCGGGCCGGAACTGATCCGTCTGCTGAGCGATGTGCACGGGATGGAGTTCGAACACGCCATTGAGACGGCTGTGCAATGTCTGGGCTACACCAACCACACCCTGCTGCCCGAGGCGCTGGAGCATTGGGCGACCTATCTGATGGGCACGGTGCTGCCGCGCCATATGCAGATCATCGAAAAGATTGATAGCTGGCATCGGCGCAACCACCCGAACCGGCCCCATTTCGTGGGCATCGTCAAGCATCAAGAGGTGCGCATGGGCGAGCTGGCCTTTATCACCTCGCATAAGGTGAACGGGGTGTCGGCGCTGCACACCGAGCTGATCAAGAAGAACCTGTTTCCCGAGCTGAACAAGCTGCATCCCGGTCGCATCATTAACCAAACCAACGGCATCACCCCGCGCCGCTGGCTGCGCATGGCCAACCCCGCGCTGTCGCATCTGATCATCGACACGATCGGCGAGGGCTGGGAGGGCGATCTCGACCGGCTGCGCGAACTGGAACCCCATATCGAGGATTCGGCGTTCCTTGATAAATTCATGGCCGCCAAACGCACCAATAAGGAACATCTGGCCGCGTGGATTGCGCAAAGCGAAGGGATCACGCTCAACCCCGATGCGATTTTTGACATTCAGGTCAAGCGCTTGCACGAATACAAACGGCAGTTGATGAACATCTTGCAGACGATCAGCGAGTGGCACGAGATGCGCGAGAACCCGCAGGCCGATTACCAACCCCGCGTCAAGATCTTCGGCGGCAAGGCGGCACCGGGCTATTACGCGGCCAAGCAGATCATCCGGCTGATCAAGGACGTGGCCGAGGTCATCAACAACGACCCGCTGATCGGGGATCGCCTGAAAATCGTCTATCCGGCCAATTACAACGTCTCGATGGCCGAACGTCTGATTCCGGCGGCGGATCTATCGGAACAGATCTCGACCGCGGGTAAGGAAGCCTCGGGGACGGGGAATATGAAATTCGCGCTCAATGGTGCGTTGACGATTGGCACGCTGGACGGTGCGAATGTGGAAATTCGTGAACAGGTGGGGGCGGAGAACTTTTTCCTCTTTGGTCTGACCGCAGATGAGGTGATGGAGCGCCGCCGCGACCCCGAACATGCGCGCCACGCGATCTTGGAAAGCCCGGTTTTGCAGGATGTTTTGCAGATGATTGCCGAGGGGCGCTTTTCGCCAGACGAGCCCGAGCGCTATCACGATCTGGTCCATAATATGTGGAACAGCGATTATTTCCTCGTCGCCTCGGACTTTGAGTCCTACCGGTCCTCTCAGAAAGAGGTGGACGTAGCCTTCGGTGATCGCGCAAGCTGGGCAAAGATGGCGGCCCTGAATACGGCGCGGATGGGGTTCTTTTCGTCCGACCGTGCGATTGCGGGCTATATGAGGGATATCTGGGACACGACATCTGCCCTATAGGCAGGCGTGCGCGCCCCGGTTGAAGGAGCGACATGGCACTGATTGATCGCGCAACCGCCGAAGCCTTGACCGAAGGGCTCCACCCCGATCCGTTCTCGGTGTTAGGCGTGCATGACGGGCGTTTGGTCGCCTTTGTGCCGGGCGCGAAACGGGTCTGGGCCGTGGGCAAGCGCGAAGAAGAGCTGACCGAGATCATCCCCGAGGTTTTCGCGAGCAAATGGGATAACGGCCCTTACCGGCTGCGCGCCAGCAATGACGACGCGATGTGGGATTTCGACGATCCCTACAGCTTTCCACCCGTGCTGGGGGAGATGGACAAATATCTGATCGGTGAGGGCACGCATAAGCGGCTTTGGGAGAAACTTGGCGCACATGCGATCACGCATCAGGGCGTTGAGGGGGTGCATTTCGCGCTTTGGGCGCCCAATGCGCGGCGCGTGTCCGTCGTGGGCGATTTCAACTTTTGGGATGGCCGACGGCATCAGATGCGCCGCTTGGGCGAAACCGGAGTGTGGGAGATTTTCGTGCCCGGTCTGCATGAGGGCGCGATTTACAAATACGAATTGCTCGATGGCGACGGGCGGCTCTTGCCGCTCAAAGCCGACCCGCTGGGGTTTGGGGCTGAACACCCGCCCGCGCAGGCCTCGGTCGTGCGCAAGCTGGGGCTGCATCATTTCGGGGATGGGGCATGGCTGAAACACCGTGCCGCGCGTCAGGAACGCCACGCGCCGATTTCCATTTATGAGGTCCATCTTGGATCATGGGTGCGGGTTTGGGATGAAGGCGGTCGCCCGCTGAGCTATCACGAGCTGGCCGAGAAGCTGATTGATTACGTTTGCGACCTAGGCTTCACCCATATCGAGCTGCTGCCGATCACCGAGTTTCCCTTTGACGGCTCGTGGGGATATCAGCCGATCGGGCTCTATGCCCCCACGATCCGCCATGGCCGCCCCGAGGAGTTTGCCGAGCTGGTCGATGCCGCGCATCGCCGTGGTGTGGGCGTGATCCTTGACTGGGTGCCCGGTCATTTTCCGACCGACGCACACGGGTTGCAGAAATTCGATGGCACGGCGCTGTATGAACACGCCGATCCGAGAGAGGGGTTTCATCAGGACTGGAACACGCTGATTTACAATTACGGGCGGCGCGAGGTGTCGAACTTTCTGCTCGCCAACGCGTTGTTCTGGCTAGAGGAATATCACCTCGACGGGCTGCGCGTGGATGCTGTGGCCTCGATGCTCTATCGTGATTATTCCCGTGAGCCCGGCGAATGGATACCCAATAAGGATGGCGGGCGCGAAAACCTTGAGGCGATTGAATTCCTAAAGGCGATGAATGCGGCGTCCTATGGCGGGGCCGAAGGGATCATGACCGTGGCCGAGGAAAGCACCGCCTTTCCCGGTGTGACGCGCCCCGTGCATGAGGGCGGGCTTGGCTTTGGCTATAAGTGGAACATGGGCTGGATGAACGACACCCTGCGCTATTTCGCGCGCGAGCCGGTGCATCGCAAGTTTCACCACAACGAACTTACCTTTGCATCTTCATATACTTACAGCGAGAACTTCATCCTACCGATCAGCCATGACGAGGTGGTGCATGGCAAGGGCTCGATGCTCGGCAAAATGCCCGGCGACGAGCACGAAAAATACGCCAACCTGCGCGCCTTTTACGCGTTTCAATGGGCGCATCCGGGCAAGAAGCTGTTGTTCATGGGGCAGGAATTCGGCCAGTGGTCGGAATGGAGCCATGAACGCGAGCTGGATTGGTATCTGCTTGATGATCCGCGTCATGCGGGCCTGCGCAATTTGGTGCGCGATCTCAACCGCTTGTATCGCGAAATGCCGGCGCTGCATTGGGGGGATTGCGACCCGCAAGGCTTCGCGTGGATCGAGGCGGATGACGCGGAAAACTCGGTTTTCGTGTTTGAGCGCCGCGCGCCCGGTGTGCCCCCGGTCGTCGTCGTCGCCAATCTGACGCCGATAGATCGCACTTACCGCATTGGCCTGCCGCAAGGGGGCGAATGGGTCGAGTTCATGAACACCAATTCGGCCCATTACGGCGGCGAAAACTGGGGTAATCTGGGCTATATCACCTCCCAGTCGCAGCCCCATTCGAACCGACAATACAGTGCCGAAGTTTATTTGCCGCCACTCTCGGTCGTGATGTTCACGCCCGGTTGAGCGCTTTGAGGGAGGGGAGAGAATGCTACCACAACCCAATACACGTCTCAGCGCGCAGGCGATGGCCTTTGTTCTGGCAGGCGGGCGCGGGAGTCGTTTGAAAGAGCTGACCGACAGGCGCGCCAAACCGGCGGTTTATTTCGGCGGCAAAACGCGGATCATTGACTTTGCGCTGTCAAATGCGCTCAATTCCGGCATTCGCAAGATGGCGATTGCGACGCAATACAAGGCGCATTCGCTGATCCGCCACGTCCAGCGCGGCTGGAACTTTTTCCGCGCCGAGCGCAATGAATATCTTGATATCCTGCCCGCAAGCCAGCGCGTCACCGATAGCCGCTGGTATCTGGGAACCGCCGACGCGGTGGCGCAAAACATTGATATTATTGATGATTACGGCGTGAAATTCGTCGTCATTCTTGCCGGTGACCACATCTACAAGATGGATTATGAAATCATGCTGCGCGAGCATGTCGACAATAAGGCCGATGTCACCATCGGCTGCCTGACCGTGCCGCGCGACGAGGCGACGGCCTTTGGCGTGATGGCGATCGACAAAAGCGGGCAGGTGACCGAGTTTCTTGAAAAACCCAAAAACCCGCCGGGCATGCCGGGCGATCCCGATCACAGCCTTGCCTCGATGGGGATCTATATTTTCAACTGGGATTTCCTGCGCGACCTGCTGCGCCGCGATATGGAAGACACGAATTCCAGCCATGATTTCGGCCATGATCTGATCCCCCATATCGTCAAACACGGCAAGGCGATGGCGCATAAGTTCAGCGATAGCTGCGTGACTTCGGGGCTGGAGACCGAACCCTATTGGCGCGATGTCGGCACGGTGGATGCGTTCTGGCAGGCCAATATCGACCTCACCGATTTCACGCCCAAGCTGGACTTGTATGACAACGAATGGCCGATCTGGACCTATGCCGAGATCGTGCCGCCCGCGAAATTCATCCATGACGAGGATGGGCGGCGCGGCTCTGCGGTGTCCTCGCTGGTGTCAGGCGATTGTATCGTCTCGGGGTCCGAGGTGCGCCATTCGCTGCTGTATACCGGCGTGCGTGCGCATAGTTTTTCTGCGCTTGATCAAGCAGTTGTGCTGCCCTATGTCGATATTGGCCGCAATGCACGGCTTAGCCATTGCGTGATTGATCGCGGTGTGCAAATTCCCAAAGGCCTGGTCGTGGGTGAAGACCCAGACGAGGATGCAAAGTGGTTTCGTCGCACCGAAGGGGGCGTTGTGCTGATCACCCAGCCGATGCTTGATAAACGCGCGGCGGCGCTGGATTAGATTTGGGAGGGGGCTGGGCTGTCTGCCTCCGCGGCTGTCGCCGCCCCCCGAGAGTATTTGAGGCCAGATGAAATGGGCAAAATGCGCAAGGTTCTTTCCGTCGCCTCTGAAGCGGTGCCGCTGATCAAGACGGGTGGGCTTGCGGATGTGGTGGGCGCGCTGCCGCGGGCGCTGGCCGGGCAGGGCTGGGAGATGCGGGTGATGATCCCGGCCTATCGCGGTGTTTTGAAATCCCTGAAAGCGGCGAAAGCGGTTTGGAAAAGCCCCGATCTGTTCGGCGCGCCTGCGCGGCTGATGCAGGGCAAAGTCGGTGTGATAATCGTTTTGGCGCTGGATGCGCCCCATCTGTTTGATCGCGCGGGCGGGCCGTATTCGGATGCCGGGGTTGATTTTGTCGATAACGGCGAACGCTTTGCCGCGCTGAGCTATGTCGCAGCGGAGGTGGCGCGCAAAGGGGTGGCGGGTTGGAAACCCGAGATCGTGCATGCGCATGATTGGCAGACCGGGCTGGTGCCGTGGTATCTGCGCGGCACCGGTGTTCCTACAGTGATCACGGTGCATAATATCGCGTTTCAAGGACGGTTTGCGCGCACCAAGCTGGAGGCGTTGGGCCTGACACAGGCCGATTTCCAGCGCGACGGTGTTGAGTATTGGGGCGATATCTCAACGCTCAAGGCGGGGCTGATGGCGGCGGATGCGATCACGACGGTCAGCCCGCGCTATGCCGATGAGCTGATGCGCCCTGAATTTGGCATGGGGTTAGAGGGCGTTTTGCAACTGCGCGCGCGTGACTTGCATGGCATCCTGAATGGCATTGATGGCGCGGCATGGAACCCGGAAACGGACCCGCATATCAGCCCGTTCTCAGTCAAGAAAATTGCGGATAAAGGCAATAATCGCAAAGCCTTACAAGATGAATTTAACCTAAATGTCAAAGGCCCGTTGGCGATTTTGATCTCTCGTTTGACCGATCAAAAGGGCATTGATCTGATCGCCCCCGCGATTGAACCGTTCCTTGCGGCAGGCGGGGGCTTGGCGGTTTTGGGGTCCGGGGATCGCTGGGCCGAGGCGGCAATGCTTGATCTTGCCACGCGCTATCCCTCTCAGGTGGGCGTCAAGATCGGCTATGATGAGGTGCAGAGCCATCGCATGTTTGCCGGGGGTGACGCGGTGCTGGTACCCTCGCGGTTTGAACCTTGCGGGCTGACCCAGCTTTACGGGCTGCGCTATGGCTGTTTGCCGGTGGTCGCGGCGGTCGGCGGATTGGCCGATACGGTGGTGGGTGCAACGCCTGCGACGATGGCGGCCAAGGCGGCGACAGGCGTTGTGTTTCATCCCGTCGATGCGCTGGCTCTGGAGCAGGGGTTGATGAAACTGGTGTCGCTTTATGAAGATCGCGCAGTTTGGCGGGCGATGGTGGCGCGCGCGATGAAGCTTGATTGGGGATGGGAGCGCTCGGCTAGCCTGTATGCTGCGCTTTATGATACGTTGATTTCCAATGCAGATTGAGGTGGGCTGTGCAGATACGCTGGGGGCCACGCTGACCAGCGAAGGCGTGAATTTTGCGCTGGCGTCACAGCATTCCGAGGCGGTCGATCTGTGCCTGTTTACGCCTGATGGCGAGGTGCAATTGCGCCTGCCAGGACGCTCGGGCGCGATTTGGCACGGGTTTGTGCCGGGGCTTGAGGCAGGGGCGCGTTATGGCTATCGTGTGCACGGGCCTTGGGCGCCTGAATCGGGGCATCGCTTTAACCCCGCCAAGCTGTTGATTGATCCATACGCGCGGGCCTTGGATCAGCCTGTGATCTGGCAACCCACTCTGGCGCAAGGGAAATCCAATCCGGATGCGCAGGATTCTGCAACCGATATGGCGAAATCGGTGGTGTGCGAAACGCAGCTTCCCGAGTGGCAGCGCCCGGCCCATCGCTGGCGTGATAGCGTCATTTACGAGGCCCACCCAAAGGGTCTGAGCATGCTGCATCCCGATATCCCCGAGGCCTTGCGCGGCACTTGGGCGGGGCTGGCGAGCGATCCCGTCCTGGCGCATCTGGGCAGGCTTGGCGTCACCGCGATTGAACTGCTGCCGACCTGCGCCTTTCTTGATGACAAGTTCCTCGTGGAAAAGGATTTGCGCAATTATTGGGGCTATCAGCCGATTGGGTTTTTCGCCCCTGAGCCGCGCTATGGCGGCCCCGATCCGCGCGGAGAATTTCGCGACATGGTGCGCCGGTTTCATAACGTCGGGATCGAGGTGATCCTTGATGTGGTGTTCAACCACACCGGTGAGGGCGATGCACGCGGCCCCTTGCTGTCGCTGCGCGGGATCGACAATGCCAGCTATTACCGTCTTGGGGATCGCGGCGCGTATATTAACGAGACGGGCACGGGAAACACGCTGGATCTGTCCAATCCGCTTGCGCTGCGCCTTGTGATGGATTGCCTGCGCCATTGGGTCCTGGAGATGGGCGTGGACGGGTTTCGCTTTGATCTCGCGGCCACTTTGGCGCGTGGCGCAAGCGGCGCGGTTGAGGCAAATGCGCCGTTCCTAAGTGCCATCGCGCAAGATCCGGTGCTGAGCAAGGTCAAGCTGATTGCTGAGCCGTGGGATATCGGCCCCGGAGGCTATTTCTTGGGCGGGTTTCCCCATCCGTTCACCGAGTGGAATGACCGCTTTCGCGATGATACGCGCCGGTTTTGGCGTGGCGATAGCTGCATGGCGGGTGATCTGGCGCGCCGGGTTGCGGGCTCGGCTGAAGTGTTTGACCATGACGGGCGCTGCGCGAGCGCCTCGGTGAATTTCATCACGGCGCATGATGGGTTCACCTTGCAAGACCTTGTAAGTTATAACGAAAAGCACAACGAGGCGAATGGCGAAGGCAATCGCGATGGCCATAATGCGAACTTCTCGCAGGCGTTGCCAGATCGCGGCGCACAGGATGCGCGCAAACGTGCGTTACTTGCCACGCTGATCCTGAGCCAAGGTGTGCCAATGCTGCTGGCGGGCGATGAATTTGGCAATTCGCAGGGCGGCAACAACAACGCCTATGCGCAGGACAACCCGATTGGCTGGCTCCATTGGCCCAATGCCGATGAGGCGCTGATCGCGTTTACCGCGCGGCTGATCGCGCTGCGCACCGCCTATCCAGTGCTGCGCCAGCGTCGGTTCTTGCACGCATTGACGCGCGCACAAGACGGGATGCGAGACATGATCTGGCGGCTGTGTTCGGGCGATGAACCCATGCCTCACGATTGGGGCAATCCCGATCTGCGCTGCATTGGCGTGGAAATTCGCGGTGCCGCCGAAGGTCCAGCCGAGGAGGCAGGCGATCGCGCCGCCTATCTGATATTCAACGCAGGCGGCGCTTGTGAGGCGCATCTGCCCGCAGGCGCGTGGGAGCGTGTGCTGGATAGCGCCGATCCCGATGGCGCAGCTTTGCCCATGACCGACGCTTCAACTTGCCTTGCCGCGCAATCGCTGCAAGTTTTCATCCAATCGCTACCGCAGGAGCCATCATGACCCGCCACGCCACGACGCCCTTTGAGGGACAGAAACCCGGCACCTCTGGTTTGCGCAAGAAAACCCGCGTGTTCATGCAGCCGCGCTACCTTGAGAATTTCGTGCAAGCGACATTTGACGCGATTGGCGGCATTGCGGGACAGACCTTGGTTCTGGGCGGCGACGGGCGCTTTTTCGGGGACGCGGCGGCGCGTACGATCCTCAAGATGGCGGCGGCGAACGGCGCGCGGCGGGTGATCGTGGGGCAGGGCGCGTGGCTGTCAACTCCGGCGGCCTCGCATCTGATCCGCGCACGCAGCGCGATGGGCGGCATCATCTTGTCGGCAAGCCACAACCCCGGCGGTCCGGATGAGGATTTCGGTGTTAAATACAACATGGGCAATGGCGGCCCTGCGCCGGAATCGGTGACCGCGGCTATCTATGCGCGCACTCAGTACATCACGGAATATCTTTGTCTGGATGCGAGCGATCCTGATCTGACGACTGTCGGTGAGGCTCAGCTTGGCACGATGGTTGTCGAGGTGGCGGACCCGGTCGAAGCCTATGCCGACATGATGGAGAGTTTGTTCGATTTCAACGCATTGCGGGCCATGTTTAATGCCGGATTTCGGATGCGCATGGATTCGATGTGCGCGATCACCGGGCCTTATGCTGTCGAGATTTTCGAGCGCCGCTTGGGCGCGCCTGCGGGTACCGTTACCCATGCCACGCCGCTGCCCGATTTCGGCGGAATGCATCCCGATCCCAACCCGACCTGGGCGCATGAATTGATGGCGGAAATGATGGGCGCGGATGCACCTGATTTCGGCGCAGCGTCTGATGGCGATGGCGATCGCAATATGGTTCTGGGCGCGGGGATCTATGTGTCGCCGTCCGATAGTCTGGCCGTTCTGGCGGCCAATGCACATCTGGTTCCGGGCTATAAATCGGGGTTAAAAGGCGTCGCAAGATCCATGCCAACATCGGCTGCAGTGGACCGTGTGGCGGCTGAAATGGGGCTGGATTGTTATGAAACACCAACGGGTTGGAAGTTTTTCGGCAATCTGATGGATGCCGGACGTGTCAGCCTATGCGGTGAGGAGAGCTTTGGCACCGGCTCTGATCATGTGCGTGAGAAGGACGGGCTTTGGGCGGTGCTGATGTGGCTCAATATCCTTGCCGTGCGCCAGATGAGCGTGGCCGAAATTTTGCAAGATCACTGGGCGCGGTTCGGGCGCAATTACTATTCGCGCCATGATTACGAGGCGCTGCCGATCGATCAGGCGGAGGCGATGCTGGGTGATCTGCGCACGCGTCTGGATGGTTTGAAAGGGGCGCAATTCGAGGGGCTTAGCGTCGAGAGTGCCGACGAGTTTTCCTACACCGATCCCGTCGATGGCTCGATCTCGACGGGCCAAGGGTTTCGCATCTTGTTTGAAGGAGGCTCGCGCGTCGTGCTGCGTTTGTCGGGTACGGGCACCGAGGGCGCGACCTTACGCGTCTATCTAGAACGCTACGCGCCGGGGCCGGACGGGCTGGAACACGACCCACAAGAGGCGCTGGCGCCGATCATCAAGGCCACCGAGGCGATTGTGGGCATTCGCGAGCGCACAGGGCGCGCGGAGCCAAATGTGATTACGTAAAACTGCAAATTGGGGTGCCGAGTGTCTTCCAAAACTGGGTATCACATAATCCTATAATCGGTATTATGTAACCATAACGCATCAAGAAAGCCAGCTAAGCCATTGTTTTGGTGTAGATCTACCGTATTGGCATCGGCAAGAACTTTCCACTGAGGCCGATGATCTCATCCCAGATCCGTAAAGTCAGATCGCGCGGACGCTCTTTTACCGGACGCACAAGAAACCAATGTCGCATCAGCGGCAGCCCCGGCGCGTTGAGCTGCACCAGACGCCCGGTGTCGATCTCATCCGTCACCGTATGCAGGCTGAGAAACGCGACGCCAAGCCCGGCCATCACGGCTTGCTTGATCGTCTCGTTGCTATCCATTTCAAGCGTGTCATAGATCCGCCCGTCGCCAACCCGATCCAACCAGCGCGACATCAAAATGCGCGTGCCTGAGCCTTGCTCTCGCGAAATGAAGCGCTGCGCAAACAGCATATCCAGATCGCTGGCATGACCGATCAGCGGATGACCCGGCGGCGCGATTAGCCCGTGCGGATGATCCCCCAGCGGCTCTGCGATCACCTCGGGCTGACGTGGTGGCCGCCCCATCACGACGATATCGAACGAGCCGCGCTCCAACCCTTGCAGGATTTCCGTCCGGTTACCGATCTTCAGCGACAGCTCGATTTCGGGATGCGCGTCTTGCATCAATTTGACCAATCTGGGCGCGAAATATTTCCCCGTCGAGACCACGCCAAGCGTCAATCTGCCGACCTGACCACGCTGAATCGCGCGCAGATTGGCCTCGGCCTGCGACAAACTGTCCTCAATCCGCAGCGCCGTTTCGCGCAGTGCGTGGCCTGCCTCTGTCAGTTCTGATCCCGCGCCATCAACGGCCCGCTGGATTAGCTTCATCTGCAACGCCTCTTCCAAGCCTTTGATTTGCGTATGAATTGCCGGAGTCGTCAAGCCAAGCGCCTCACCAGCCGCCGTCAGCGACCCGCCTTTGGCCACCGCATCCAGCGCGCGCAATTGCTTTAATGTGAGGGCATTCATCCGCATCGGCATTAAAGTTTCCTTAAAGCGATTTCTGATTATTTAAATTTCATAAAACCACAAATTCCGCAATCGTAACCTCACTTCAGCACATCACCTTGGAGGAGGAGCCGATGTCCGTGAGTTTCGAAGGCCTCGGCCTATCCACCGAATTATCAGATACGATGACCCGCCTGACACAGGTCGGCGCGCAACTGGCGCGTATCATAGCCCGCAACGGGATTGAGGGTGATCTGTCGGAATCTGCGGGCGTTAATGCCGGTGGTGACGGTCAAAAGGCGCTCGATGTGATCGCGGATGAGGCGTTTATGGACGCGCTGCGCGATGGTGCGGTGATCCATTACGCCTCAGAGGAACAAGACGATGTCGTTGATTTTGGCACCGGTTCGTTGGCGCTGGCGATCGACCCGCTGGATGGATCATCCAATATCGACGTGAACGTCTCGATCGGCACGATTTTCTCGATCTTTCCCGCCGCCGAGACGCATGAGGCCAGTTTTCTGCGCCCCGGGAGCGAGCAAATCGCAGGCGGTTATATCATCTTCGGGCCGCAGACCGCGCTGGTTGTCAGCTTTGGGAATGGCGTGCAGCAATGGGTGCTGGAGCCGGGCGGCGATACCTGGACCCGCGTCGCCGATCCGCGCCCCCTGCCCGTCGATACGTCCGAATATGCGATCAACGCTTCGAATTACCGCCATTGGCCAGTGCCGATCCGCGCCTTTGTCGATGATATGGTGGCGGGGTCCGAGGGGCCGCGCGGGCGCAATTTCAACATGCGCTGGATTGCCTCGCTGGTGGCGGAAACCCATCGAATTATCAGCCGCGGCGGCGTGTTTCTCTATCCCGGCGATGACCGCGATGGCTATAAGCGCGGTCGTCTGCGCCATGTCTATGAATGCGCGCCGATTGCGTTCCTGATCACGCAGCTTGGCGGTGGGGCCACCGATGGGGCCGACCCGATCCTGAGCGCCCTGCCCGATCAATTGCACGCCCGCACGCCGTTCGTGTTCGGGTCCAACGCCAAAGTCGCGCGCGTCGCAGCCTATCACGATCTGCCCCAAGACGAGGCTCATGCCTTGTTCAACAATCGCGGCCTGTTCCGGAGCTAAATCATGTCCAAGAAACATCCGATCATCTCTGTCGTGGGCTCCTCTGGGGCTGGCACGTCGACCGTTAAATCCACCTTTGAGCAGATCTTTCGCCGCGAGGAAATCACCGCCGTCTCGATTGAGGGCGATGCGTTTCACCGCTTTAACCGCGCCGATATGAAGGCCGAGTTGCAAAAGCACTATGACGAAAGTGACCCAGGTTTTTCGCACTTTTCTTATGAAGCCAATGAGTTGGTCGAACTAGAGCGGGTCTTTCGCGAGTATGGCGAGACCGGCAAAGGCAAGACGCGCCACTATATTCACGATGAAACCGAGGCCGAACGTCACGGCACGCCGCCGGGTCATTTCACGCCTTGGGATGATTTTGAGAACGATTCCGATCTGTTGTTTTACGAGGGGCTGCATGGCTGCGTCGTCAATGATGAGGTCAATCTTGCGCAACTCGCCGATCTGAAAATCGGTGTTGTGCCGGTGATCAACCTTGAATGGACGCAGAAGATCCATCGCGACCGGGCCTCGCGCGGCTACTCGACCGAGGCGGTGACCGATGTGATCCTGCGCCGGATGCATTCCTATGTGAATTGCATCGTGCCGCAATTCTCGGAAACCGACATCAACTTTCAGCGTGTGCCGGTGGTGGATACGTCAAACCCGTTCATCGCGCGCTGGATTCCGACGCCCGACGAAAGCCTTGTCGTGATCCGGTTCAAGAACCCGCGCGGCATCGATTTCCCCTATCTGACCTCGATGATCCACGGCTCGTGGATGAGCCGCGCCAATTCGATCGTGATCCCCGGCAACAAGCAGGATCTTGCGATGCAACTGATCCTAACCCCGTTGATCGAGCGCCTCGTGCGCGACGGTCGGCGCGCTTAGGAAGGATGAACAACGCCATGAAAGACATTCAAACCACTCAAGAAACGGAAATGGCCAATGCCATTCGTGCACTTGCCATGGATGCCGTGCAGCGGGCTAATTCCGGTCATCCGGGGATGCCGATGGGCATGGCCGACGTCGCGACCGTTCTGTTCAACCGCTTTATATCGATTGATCCGAGCGCGCCGAAATGGCCCGATCGCGACCGGTTCGTTCTGTCGGCGGGACATGGTTCGATGCTGCTTTATGCGATCCATCATCTGCTGGGTTACGCCGACATGGATATGGACCAACTGCGCAACTTCCGCCAACTCGGGTCACGCACCGCTGGACACCCCGAATATGGCCATGCCGATGGGATCGAGGTGACGACAGGCCCCTTGGGTCAGGGCATTGCGACCTCGGTCGGTATGGCGCTAGCGGAAAAGATGAAGAACGCGCGCTATAGCGATGATAACGTAAACCATTTCACCTATGTCATCGCGGGAGATGGCTGCCTGATGGAAGGCATTAGCCACGAGGCGATTGATCTGGCTGGGCATCTTGGCTTGGGCAAGCTGGTGGTGATGTGGGACGACAATGCGATCACGATTGATGGCGATACCAACCTGTCCACCTCGACCGATCAGCAGGCGCGCTTTGCGGCTGCGGGCTGGCATGTCAGCGCTTGTGACGGTCACGACATGGAGGCCATTGCGGACGCCATCGCGGCTGCACGCCATGACCCGCGCCCCTCGCTGATTGCGTGCCGCACGATCATCGGCTTTGGCGCGCCCAACAAGCAAGGCTGCCATGATGTGCATGGCGCACCGCTGGGCGATGCCGAGATTGCAGCCGCGCGCAAGCAGTTGAACTGGGCCTATGAACCGTTTGAGATCCCTCAACAAACCTATGATGCATGGCGCGCTATTGCTGCGCGTGGGGCTGCTAAACGGGCCGAGTGGGAAAAACGCATCAGCGCCGAGTTTCAAGCGGCTGAGGATTGTGACACAAGCGCCCTGCCCGCCGCAATCGAGGCGTTCAAGCGTCAACTTTCGCAGGACAAGCCTAAGGTCGCGACCCGCAAAGCCAGCCAGATGGCGCTGGAAGTGGTCAATGCCACCCTACCCTTCACGGTTGGCGGCTCGGCCGATCTGACTGGTTCGAACCTTACGAAAAGCTCGGAAATGCAATCGGTTACGCCGCAAGATTTCAGTGGTGATTACATCCATTACGGTATTCGCGAGCACGGGATGGCGGCGGCGATGAACGGGATTGCGCTGCATGGCGGGCTCAAGCCCTATGGCGGCACCTTCATGGCCTTTGCCGATTATTGCCGCCCCGCGATCCGGCTGTCTGCTCTGATGGGCGTGCCGGTGACCTATGTGATGACGCATGACAGCATCGATCTGGGCGAGGATGGCCCGACGCACCAACCCGACGAGCATCTCGCCAGCCTGCGCGCCATTCCCAACCTGTTGGTGATGCGCCCGACGGATGCGGTGGAAACCGCCGAGGCTTGGGAAATCGCAATGATGTCAGAGGACAAGCCGGTAATGATCGTGTCGTCTCGGCAAAACCTGCCGCTGCAGCGCGTGGATCATGTCGCGGAAAACCTAAGCGCTCGCGGGGCCTATTTGCTGCGTGATCCCGCGCAGCGCGATGTGACGCTGATTGCCACGGGGTCCGAGGTTGAAATCGCGATGGTGGCAGCAGATCAGCTTGAGGCCGAGGGGATCAAGGCCGCCGTTGTATCCGCCCCGTGTTTTGAGCTGTTTGACGCGCAGGACCAAGCCTATCGCAACGCCATCCTTGGCACCGCGCCGCGTGTGGGCTGCGAGGCTGCGATCCGGCAAGGCTGGGATCTGTTTCTCGACCGACAGGACGGCTTTGTCGGGATGAAAGGGTTTGGAGCATCAGCCCCTGCCCCGGCGCTGTATGAACACTTCGGAATCACGGCGCAAGCCATTGTGAACCAGGCAAAAAGCCGGATCTGAGCAAGCCGGGGGCCAGCCCCCGGACCCCCGGGATATTTTGGTCAAGAGGAAGACCGGTGAAAGAGGAACGACCGATATGGCATTGATAACGCTCAGACACCTTCTAGATCACGCCGCCGAGCGTGGCTATGGCGTGCCCGCGTTCAACATCAACAATATGGAACAGGGTCTCGCGATCATGAAGGCGGCGGCGAAATGTGACTCGCCTGTCATTATGCAAGCCAGTCGCGGCGCGCGCAGCTATGCGGGCGACATCATGCTGCGCCATATGATTCAGGCGCTGGCCGAGATGTATCCGCATATCCCGCTGTGTATGCACCAAGATCACGGCAATAACGAGCAGACTTGCCTGAGCGCAATTCGCCACGGGTTTACCTCGGTGATGATGGATGGCTCGCTAGAGGCGGATATGAAAACCCCCTCGTCTTATGAGTATAACGTCGAGATTACAGAACGTGTTTCGCGGATGGCGCATTGGGTCGGGGCCTCGGTTGAGGGCGAGCTGGGCGTGTTGGGTAGCCTTGAAACCGGTGAAGCTGCGGCCGAGGACGGCTCGGGGGCTGAGGGCAAGTTGAGCATGGATGACCTGCTCACAGATCCCGACCAAGCCAAGGATTTCGTGGCCAAAACCAAGGTTGATGCGCTGGCGATTGCTTGCGGCACAAGCCACGGTGCCTATAAGTTCTCGCGCAAGCCGACTGGCGATATCTTGGCGATTGAACGCATTGAGCAAATCCACGCCAAGATCCCGAATGTGCATCTGGTCATGCATGGCTCGTCAAGCGTTCCGCAATATCTGCAGGATCTGATTAACGCGTTCGGTGGCGAAATGCCCCAGACTTACGGCGTGCCGGTCGAAGAAATCGAGCGCGGCATCAAATCGGGCGTGCGCAAGGTTAATATCGACACCGATAACCGCATGGCGATCACCGGACAGTTTCGCAAAGTGGCGATGCAGAAAAAGACCGAGTTCGATCCGCGCAAATTCACCATTCCCGCGATGGAAGAGATGGAAAAGCTGTGTCTTGACCGGTTCGAGCGGTTCGGCACCGCGGGAAACGCCAGCAAAATCAACGCCATCGACATGGACGAGATGGCCAAACGCTACAGCACAGGCGCGCTTGATCCAAGGGCATAAGGCAAAACCTTGCCCAAGGCCCACAGGCAATGGCGCGCAAACGACCGGATTTTCAGGGAGAAGGAGACCCCGACATGAACACGCAAGCACCCTCGGCCAAATATTCCGCAGGCGTCAAGGAATACCGCGAGACCTATTGGGAACCCAATTACACCCCTAAGGACAGCGATGTTCTGGCCTGTTTCAAGATCACCCCGCAAGCGGGCGTGCCGCGCGAAGAGGCGGCAGCGGCTGTGGCGGCGGAAAGTTCCACCGGCACTTGGACGACGGTCTGGACGGACCTTCTGACCGATCTGGAATATTACAAGGGTCGTGCCTACGCGATTGAGGACGTGCCGGGCGATGATGAAAGCTATTATGCCTTTATCGCCTACCCGATGGGCCTGTTCGAGGAAGGCTCGGTCGTCAACGTCTTTACCTCGTTGGTGGGCAACGTGTTCGGCTTTAAGGCCGTGCGAGCGCTGCGTCTGGAAGATGTGCGTTTTCCGCTGTGGTTCGTGACCACCTGCGACGGCCCGCCCCACGGCATTCAGGTGGAGCGCGACAAGCTTGATAAATACGGCCGCCCGTTCTTGGGCTGCACGATCAAGCCGAAACTGGGCCTCTCGGCCAAGAACTACGGGCGCGCGGTTTACGAGGCGCTGCGTGGCGGGCTTGATTTCACCAAGGATGACGAGAACATCAACTCGCAACCTTTCATGCGCTGGCGTGACCGCTTTGAGTT
Organism: Thioclava indica; assembly: GCF_000714545.1. GTDB lineage: Bacteria > Pseudomonadota > Alphaproteobacteria > Rhodobacterales > Rhodobacteraceae > Thioclava > Thioclava indica. The sequence goes on along the minus strand of NZ_AUNB01000029.1, from coordinate 199,218 downwards.
CTGCCAAGAAGCCATTGAAAAGGCGGAACTTGAGACGGGAGAACGCAAAGGCCACTACCTCAACGTGACCGCGCCCAATATCGAGGAAATGTATAAACGCGCCGAGTTCGCCAAAGAGATCGGCTCGCCGATCATCATGTCGGATTACCTCACGATGGGCTGGGCTGCGCAGGCGTCGCTGTCGCGCTGGTGTCGCGATAATGGCATGCTGCTGCATGTTCACCGCGCGATGCATGGCGTGATCGACCGTCACCCCAAGCACGGCATCAACTTCCGCGTGCTGGCGAAAATGCTGCGTCTGCTAGGCGGCGATCACCTGCATTCGGGCACAGTGGTCGGCAAGTTGGAGGGCGACCGCGCCGCGACATTGGGCTGGATCGACCTGATGCGCGAGAAATACATCAAAGAGGACCGCTCGCGCGGGATCTTCTTTGATCAGGATTGGGGCCAGATGCCGGGCGTTCTGCCGGTGGCCTCGGGCGGTATCCACGTCTGGCACATGCCCGCGCTGGTCAACATCTTCGGCGATGACAGCTGCCTGCAATTTGGCGGCGGCACCTTGGGTCACCCCTGGGGCAACGCGGCGGGCGCAGCGGCCAACCGTGTTGCCGTCGAGGCCTGTGTCAAGGCGCGCAACGAAGGCCGCGATCTGGAAAAGGAAAGCAAGGACATCATGACCGAGGCGGGCAAACACTCCCCCGAGCTCAAGATCGCGATGGAGACGTGGAAAGAGATCAAGTTCGAGTTTGACACTGTGGATAAGCTGGACGTCGCCCACCGGTAATCCGCCCGGATCATCGCATGAGGAACACCTGAGAAAGGATTGAAACCATGAGTGGAATGCAAGACTACGGCTCGCGTATCTCAGATCCCAACAGCCGCAAGATGGGCACGTTTTCCTACCTGCCGCAACTAAGTGCAGACGAGCTGCGCAAGCAGGTGGAATATATCGTCAGCAAGGGGTGGAACCCTGCCATTGAGCATACCGAACCGGAAAATACCCGCTCGAATTTCTGGTATATGTGGAAGCTACCAATGTTTGGCGAAACCGATGTCGATGCGATCTTTGCCGAGATCGACATGTGCCGCAAAGCCAACCCCAAGAACCACGTCCGCCTTGTCGGCTATGACAACTTCAAGCAGACGCAGGGCACCTCGATGGTGGTTCACCGGGCCGAAATGACGGCCTGATCCCCCAAGGTCGGGCCGCATTTCCTGTGGCCCGACCCCCACCCGCGCGACCGGAGGGCACCCGCCATGAGCGATATCGATACCAGCCAGTTTCTGATCAAGACCGAACCCTATTACCGCCCCGTAGGCGATGAGATCGACCAATACGCCGCCGCCTATGACGTGCGCATGCCGGTGATGCTCAAGGGGCCAACGGGCTGTGGTAAATCCCGCTTTGTCGAATATATGGCGTGGAAATTGCAGCGCCCGCTGATCACCGTGGCCTGTAACGAGGACATGACCGCTTCTGATCTGATCGGGCGGTTTCTGCTCGATATCAACGGCACGAAATGGCAGGACGGGCCGCTGACCGTGGCCGCGCGGATCGGCGCGATCTGTTATCTCGACGAGGTGGTCGAGGCGCGTCAGGATACCACCGTCGTGATCCACCCGCTGACCGATCACCGCCGCCAGTTGCCGCTGGAGAAAAAGGGCGAGCTGGTCGATGCCCATCCCGATTTTCAGGTCGTGATTTCGTATAACCCCGGCTACCAGTCGATGATGAAGGATCTCAAACAATCCACCAAACAGCGTTTTGGCGCGATGTCGTTTGACTATCCCAGCACCGGTACCGAGGCCGAGATCGTCGCCCATGAGGCCGGCATCGACCTGAAAACCGCCGAGCGTCTGGTGCAGGTCGCGCAACGCTCGCGCAATCTTAAGGGGCATGGGCTGGATGAAGGGATGTCGACCCGCCTGCTGGTCTATGCCGGCCAGTTGATCGCGAAAAACATCGCCCCGCAAGCCGCCTGCCAGATGGCGCTGGTCGAGCCGCTCACCGATGATGGTGATATGCGCGACACGCTGCAAGCGGCGGTGACGACCTTCTTCCCCGAGGTCTCTGACAGTTCCAAGGTGGCGTGAGGGCGATCACATGAAGGTCACTCTTGAGGATTACGCACCCGATCTGATCAAGGCCGCCCCCGAGTTGGAGGACAGATTGGAAGGGCTGTTTCACGACTCCGCGCGGGTGATGTCACCGGCGGGTCTCAAGGATTATCTCGACGGCGCGCGTGCGATGATCGCGCTTGGCAAGGGGCCGAAGCTGCTGGTGAGCTATCTCGACGAGATGCCTCAGGTGGTCAAGGAATGCGGCGAGGATGCCATTCGTGATGTCGTGGGCGCGGTGCTGAAACTGTCCTCAATGGTGTCGGGCGAGGTGCTGACGCTGGCGCTGTCCACCCTGCCCGGTGCAGCGCGCCGCTTTGGCGACCCCGAATTGCTGCGCGGCTATCTGGCGCTGCTGCATCGCCTTGCCGCGATGGCCCCGCGCGGGTTGCGCCCGATGTTTGGCGTGCTCGAAGAGTTGCTGGGCAAGCTGACTTTGTCTGGCCTGCGTCGCTGGGTCGATTTCGGCGTCGAGGCCTATCGCCGCGATCTGCCAAAACAGGCCGATTACTTCGGTTTAGTCTCGCAAGACAGCCGCGCCATCCTGAAACAGGAACGCCGCGGCACGCTGTTTATCGATAGCCAGCGGCGGCTCAATTTCTATCTGCGCGCATTCTGGGCGCGCGATTTCTTCCTGCGCCCCTCGGCGGCCGATTTCGCAGGGTTTCGCCCCTTTATCGAGTCCGGCGCGCTGCATCTGCCCGATGCTGTAGACGCGATCGGTGCGACCTCGGGGCTGGATCTGTATCGCGCGATGTGTGCGCATATGGCCGCCCATATCGCCTATTCCGATCGCGGTCTGGGGCATGGGGCGCTTAACCCCGCGCAGATTTTTCTGATTGGCCTGTTTGAGGATGCGCGGGTGGAGTATTGCGCGATTGCCGCTTTCCCGGGTCTCAAGACGATGTTTCAAACGCTGCTCCCCGAAAGCGCGCCCGGCACGTACGAACACGAAACGATGTATCTTTTGGAACGGATCGCGAAGGCGTTGATCAATCCGGGGCAGCGTCTGGGCGATGTCGAGATCGACAATATCATCGAAGCTTTCCACACCAATATCGCCGAGAATATGCGCGAGACGATGCTGTCATGGTCGCTTGGGATCGAACTGTATAATCTGCTCGCGGATCGCCGCGCCGTGCCAAGCCTGCGTATCCTCGAAAGCCTCGCCATTCCTTATCGCGACGACAACCGTTTTGTCTGGGCGATGGAGGGCTATGATTGGGACAATACCAACGCCTATCAGCCCGAGCTGGGGCAAGTGCGCAAAAATGTCGGCTTGATGGAGTTCGTCAACGAGGTCGATGTCGAGACCGCTGGCGATGATGCGCAAGAGATCTGGGTGCTTTCCTCCGAGCTTTTCCCCTACGAGGATGAGGGCGTTTCCTATAACGAACGCGAGGGTAAGGAGCCGGTCTCGGACCCGTTTCACTACAGCGAATGGGATTACAAGGTGCAACTGCACCGCCCTAGCTGGGCCACCGTTTATGAGCGCCGTCAGGGCAAGGGCGACCCCGAGGCGATTGACACCATCCTGACCGCCCATCGCGGCATCCGCCACCGCATCAAGCAAATCGTGGACCGGCTGCGCCCGCAAGGCGTGTCGCGCCAGCGCCGTCTTGAGGATGGCGACGAGTTGGATATCAACGCCGCCGTGGATGCGATGGTGATGACGCGGATCGGCCACCAACCCGACATGCGCATCACCATGCGCAACGTGATCAACCGGCGCGATCTGGCGGTGGTGATCTTGCTCGATCTGTCGCAATCCACCAATGAACAGGTGCGCGGCGCGGAAAAAACCGTGCTGGAACTGACACGCGAGGCTTCGGTGCTGGTGGCCTCGGCGATTGAGGGGATCGGCGATCCTTATGCCATTCACGGCTTTGCCTCGGACGGACGTCATGACGTGCAATATTACCGCTTCAAGGATTTCGAGCAAAAGCTCGACGCCGAGGCCAAGGCGCGCCTTGCGGGCATGAAGGGTGGGCTGTCCACGCGCATGGGCGCTGCGATGCGCCATGCCGGTCATCACCTTGCCGCGCGCCCCGAGTCCCACAAGCTGTTGTTGATCGTCACCGATGGCGAGCCTGCTGATATCGACGAACGCGATCCGCAATATCTGCGCGCGGATGCCAAGAAAGCGGCTTCCGAATTGGCGCAAATCGGCATATCCAGCTACTGTCTGACCCTCGACCCCGAGGCCGACCGGTATGTCCAGCGCATTTTCGGGGCGAATAACTACACGATCATCGATCAGGTCGAGCGCCTGCCCGAGAAACTGCCCACGCTGTTTGCGCAGCTGACAAAATGAGCCGCCAAGGAGGCCCCCATGAGCTTTGACCGTTCCATCAAGATCGCCCCTTCGATCCTTTCGGCCGATTTCGCCAATTTCGGGGCCGAGATCCGCGCGATTGAGGCGCAGGGCGCCGATTGGGTGCATGTCGATGTGATGGACGGGCATTTCGTGCCCAATCTCACCTTTGGCCCGCCCGCCGTGAAAGCGTTTCGCCCGCATGTGAAAACCTTTATGGACGTGCATCTGATGATCGCGCCCGTGGACCCCTATATCGAGGCCTATGCCGAGGCGGGTGCCGATATGATCGTGGCCCATTACGAGGCCGGGCCGCACCCCCATCGCACGCTTCAGGCGATCAAGGCAACGGGTGCAAAATGTGGCATCAGCCTCAATCCCGGCACGCCTGCGAGCGTGATCGAATACCTGCTCGATCTGTGCGACATGGTGCTGGTGATGAGCGTGAACCCCGGTTTCGGCGGGCAGAAATTCATTCCCTCCAGCGTGCAAAAGGTTGCTCAGGTGCGCAAGATGATCGGTGATCGCGAGATCCATATTCAGGTCGATGGCGGGGTTGATCCCAACACGGTCGGCCCGCTGGTCGCGGCGGGGGCGGATTGCTTTGTCGCAGGCTCGGCAGTGTTCAAGGGCGGCTCGGTCGACACCCCCGAGGTGTATGGGCAGAACATGCGCGCGATCCGTGCGGCCGCCGAAGGAGCGCTGAAAGCGGCGCAATAATCGCACCTTTGTGATCTGCATGCTTGCCCTGCGACACTCTGTCGTTCATATTCGCTAAATTGAATACCTGTTTAGGGAGGAACGGGCATGAGATTTTCGCGACGCACACTCTTGCGCGGGGCACTGGCAACCACGGTTGCAAGCGCCCTGCCCCAGTTCAGCTTTGCCGCGCAATCGCTGGAACTGGGCAACGCACGGATCGACACGCTGTCAGACGGCAATCTGGTCTTGCCGCTCAGCTTTGTGTCTGACGACCCCAAGGCCGCGCCGATCCTGAAGGATTACGGCATCACCGGCCCTGAGGTCGAGCCGCCCTGCAACCTGACGCTTTATCGCGACGGCACCAATACGGTGCTGTTTGATGTCGGCGCTGGCCCCGATTTCATGCCCTCAGCGGGCAAGCTGCAAGCCGCGCTCGACGCGCTAGAAATCAGCCGCGATGACGTGACCCATGTCGTGTTCACCCACGGCCACCCCGATCACCTTTGGGGCGTTCTGGATGATTTCGACGAGGCGATCTTTGCCAATGCCCAGCACCTGATGGGCAAGACCGAGTTCGATTACTGGATCAACCCCGAGACCGTGAACAAGATTGACGCGGGGCGCACGACCTTTGCGGCGGGCGCGTTACGGCGGCTGCAAACACTTGAAGATCAATTCACAACCTTCGGAGATGGCGAGGAAATCCTTCCCGGTATCGCCTCGCGCATGACGCCGGGGCACACGCCGGGTCATATGTCATTCGAGATCCGCAATGGCAGCACGTCCGCGATGGTGACGGGTGATGCGATCGTCAATCACTTCCTCGCCTTCGCAGCGCCAGGCATGATGGCGGGATCGGACCAAGACCCCGATCTAGGGGCCAAGACACGCGTCGCGCTGCTCGATCAAATCGCGTCCGAGATGATGCCGATCATTGGCTTCCACCTCCCCGAGGGCGGCTTGGGCCATGTCGAGCGCGTGGGTGACGCTTATCGTTATGTTCCAGAGGTATGATATGAAAAACCTGTTTATTGCCAGTGCATTATTGGCGCTTCTTAATGTAACTCCCGTCTTCGCCTCCGAGGATATTCCCGACCAATATCCCGGCTCGGTGCTCTATTCCAAACCCTATGAGGTGATCCCCGGAATCTGGTCGGCGATTGGGGCCACCGCGCCCCCGACTTATGAAAACGCGGGCCATAACAACAACCTCTCTTTCATCGTGACTGGCGAAGGTGTGGTCGTGGTCAACTCGGGCGCGTCCTACAAGCTGGCCGAAGCATTGCACAAGGAAATCAAGGCCGTAACGGACGAACCTGTTAAGCTTGTCATCAATGAAAATGGTCAGAACCATTCGATGCTGGGCAATAATTACTGGATCGAACAGGGCGTGCCGGTGCTCGGCCATGTGGATGCAGCCGCCGAATTCGAGGACGGGATGGGTTCGGCTCTGGCGGGGCTGCAAGGCTACGCCAAGGAAAACGCCGAAGGCACCGACCCGATGGGTCCGACCGAGACGTTTGAGGATGAGCGCGTCCTCACGATGGGCGATTACGAGATCCACGTGATGAACCTTGGCCCCGCGCACAGCCCCGGCGACACGCAGGTCTGGCTGCCCAAGCAAGGCTTTATGATTGCCGGCGACATCGCGTTTTCCGAACGCATGATGCCAATCTTTTCAGGCACTTGCACGACTTGTTGGATCGACACTTGGGAAACCAAGTTCATGCCCCTCCAGCCCACGTTCATCATCCCTGGTCATGGTCATCCGACCAACCTTGCGCAGGTCACTCGCTACACCCGTGATTATCTTGTGTATTTGCGTGGCAAGATTGGTGCGCATATTGAGGAAGGTGGCGATCTGGCCAGCGCCTATTACGTCGATCAAAGCCCCTACGAACATCTTGATACGTTCGAGGAGCTGGCGACGAAAAACGCGGGCGTCGTCTACGAGGAAATGGAATTCGAATAGGAGGCCGCATGGCTGTCACCCCCCCTGTCTGCGATTTTGGCTGGAAGGCACCGGATTTCGCGCTGCCCGCCACCGATGGCAAGACCTACGCCCTTGACGATATCCGCGGCCCCAATGGCACCTTGGTCATGTTCATCTGCAACCACTGCCCCTATGTGCAATCCGTTCTCGACCGGATCTTGCGCGACGCGGCAGAGTTGCAGGCGGCGGGGATTGGCGTGGTGGCGATCTCGGCCAATGATGCCAGCGACTACCCCGAAGATAGCTTTGAAAACATGGGAAAACTCGCGCGTGATCGCGGTTTCACCTTTCCTTACCTCTATGATGAAAGCCAAGCGGTTGCCAAGGCTTACGGCGCGGCCTGCACACCGGATTTCTTTGGCTTTGACGCGCAGGACGGGCTGCAATATCGCGGTCGCCTTGATGCCTCGACCAAGCAAGCTGGTCCCGTAGATGCCAAACGCGAGTTATACGAGGCCATGATGATGGTCGCCAAAACCGGCGCAGGCCCACGCGAGCAAACCCCCTCGATGGGCTGTTCGATCAAGTGGAAAACCGCATGAGCGCGCCGTCCGTTATCTTTGATCTCGATGGCACGCTGATCGATTCCGTGCCCGCGATTCACGCTGTGTCAAACGCTGTGCTGAGCGATATGGGGTTTGCGCCGCTGACGCTGCCGATGATCCGGTCTTTCGTGGGCAAGGGCGTGCCAAACCTTGTGCGCCAGCTTCTGATTACCTCGGGCGAAGACCCCGATGGGCCGCTATTCTCGCATGTGGAAAGCGCATTGATCGCGCGCTATGAAACCGATGTGGATGGCAATGTGATCTATCCCGGCGTGATCGCAGCACTCGATCAGCTCGCGGATCGGGGCTGTAAAATGGCCGTATGCACCAACAAACCCTTCGCCCCTGCCGAGGCGGCGATGCGCCATGTCGGGCTGTGGGAGCGCTTTGAGGTTGTGCTGGGCGGTGATAGTCGCCCGACGCGCAAACCCGACCCCGAGATGCTGCATCATTGCCATACGTTGCTGGGTGGCGGCGCGATGCTTTATGTCGGTGATAGTGAGGTGGATGCCGAAACCGCAGCCAATGCCAAGGCGAAATTCGCGCTTTATACCGAGGGCTATCGCAAGACCCCGGTGCATGAGATGCCCCATGATGTCGCGTTCTCCGACTTCAAAATGTTGCCCGCAATCGTTGAGCATTTCGAATGGTAGCAGGCGGTTTGAAGGCGACCTCGCGCATGTCTCGCCGCGCAAGCTCACGTCAAGACTGGGACAACGTGCCGCAATGTCATAAATTCAGCCCACGCCATATGGCAGGGAAACGTTAATGGAGGCCAACATGATCAAACCAGACGTCAAAGGCTTTTTCGATACCGCCACGTTCACCGTGTCCTATGTCGTGAAAGACCCCGGCAGCACCGCCTGCGCCATCGTTGATAGCGTGCTGGATTTCGACTATTCCTCGGGGCGCACCGATACCAAATCCGCCGATGCGGTGATCGCCTATGTCCAAGAGCAAGGCCTTGATGTCCAATGGATTTTGGAAAGCCATGTCCATGCCGATCACCTGTCAGCCGCGCCCTATATTCAGGAACGCGTTGGCGGTAAAATCGGCATCGGTGATCGCATTCAGGTCGTGCAGGATACGTTTGGCAAGATCTTCAATGAAGGCACCGAGTTCCAGCGCGATGGCAGCCAGTTCGACAAGCTGTTTGCCGAGGGCGACACGTTTGAAATTGGCGCGCTTCAGGGGCGCGTTTTGCACACGCCCGGCCACACGCCGGCTTGTCTCACATATGTGATCGGGGATGCCGCCTTTGTCGGCGATACGCTGTTCATGCCCGATTTCGGTACGGCGCGCTGTGATTTCCCCGGCGGATCGGCGGAAACGCTTTATAATTCGATCCAGAAGATCCTCGCCCTGCCCGATGAAACGCGCATCTTCGTAGGCCATGATTACAAGGCTCCGGGGCGCGACGAGTTCGTGTGGGAGACCAGCGTTGCCGACGAAAAAGCGCGCAACATCCATATCGGGGGCGGTAAATCGCAGGCCGATTTCGTCAAGATGCGCTCTGAACGCGACGCAACGCTCGCGATGCCGAAACTCATCATCCCCTCGTTGCAGGTGAATATGCGTGCAGGTCAAATGCCGCCCGCCGATGATGAGGGCAAAACCTATCTTAAAGTCCCGGTGAACGGGCTTTGATCAAACGGGGCGGGCGCGAACACCCGCCCCTTTTTTGTGACTTCAGGACAGACAGGAAACCGCATGGACCATCGCAAACTTTCTGACCATTTTTCGGTCGCCCCCCAGATTGAACCCGAAGACGTGGCCAAACTCGCCGAGATGGGCTTTCGCACTTTGATCACCAATCGCCCCGACGAAGAAATCGAGGATGAGGAACATCGTTCGGCCAATATGGCCAGCCTCGCCGCGAAACACGGGATGAATTACCACTACCTGCCCTATTATCCCGGCGAGATGACCTTTGACTTGGTGGCCGATTACGAAGCGATCATGAAATCCGCACCCAAGCCTGCATTCGGCTATTGCCGCTCGGGCACACGCAGCTCGCATCTTTGGGGGATGAGCCAGGCGGGTCTGATGGAGCTCGACAAGATCGTCGAGACTGCGGCCAATGCGGGCTATGATCACAGTTCGCTGATGCCCGTGTTGAAGTTTTACGCCACCCGGCGCGGTAAAAACGGCTAATAACACCCTATGCTCAAAAGATATTTCCCGATCCTCACTTGGGGTCGCACCTATGATCGTCCGACATTTGAGGCCGATCTTGTCGCCGCTGTGATTGTGACGATCATGCTGATCCCGCAATCGCTGGCCTATTCGCTGCTGGCGGGGATGCCGGCGCAATACGGGCTTTATGCGTCGGTGCTGCCGCTGCTGATCTACGCCGTGCTTGGCACGTCGCGCCCGCTGGCCGTGGGCCCGGTTGCGGTGATCTCGCTGATGACGGCGGCGGCGGTTAGCAAGGTCGCGGTTCAGGGCACGGCTGATTACATCACGGCAGCGGTCGCGCTGGCGTTCTTGTCGGGCGTGATGCTGGTGGTGATGGGGCTTTTGCGCATGGGGTTCGTCACGGCGTTTCTCAGCCACCCGGTGCTGTCGGGATTTACCTCGGCGGTGGGGATTTTGATCGCGGCGGGTCAGGTAAAACACTTCTTCGGCGTTAAAGCCGATAGCGGCGGGCTTTACGAAATCCTCTCAAGCCTCTGGGCGCATCTCGCGCAAACCAACGTGGCGACCGTTCTGATCTCGATCCTGTCGCTGGGCTTTCTGTTTTGGGCGCGGCGTGGGATGAAGCCGCGCTTGCGGCGCGCTGGGGTTTCGCCGCGCATCGCGGATATCCTGACGCGCGCCTCTCCGGTCTTTGCTGTCGCCGTGACAATCGCGCTGACATGGATCTTCGGGCTGGAGGGGCGCGGCGTTGCGGTTGTAGGCACTGTGCCGCTGGGCTTTCCCGTCCCCACCCTGCCCTCGTTCGACCCCGCGCTTTGGCAAGAGCTGTTCGTCCCAGCGCTGCTGATCGCGATCATCGGCTATGTCGAGACGATCTCGGTGGCACAAACCTTGGCGGCCAAAAAACGCCAACGCATTGATCCCGATCAGGAATTTATCGCTTTGGGCGGGGCCTCTATCGGCTCGGCCATCTCGGGGTCATTCCCGATCACGGGTGGATTTGCGCGTTCGGTCGTCAGCTATGAGGCCGGTGCGACCACGCCCGCCGCCGGGGCCTACACGGCGATCGGCGTTGCGATTGCGACCTTTACGCTGACGCCTGCGCTCTATTATCTGCCCCGCGCGACGCTGGCCGCGACGATCTTTGTGTCGGTGCTGACGCTGGTGGATTTCGCCGCGCTCAAACGCACCTTCAGCTATGCGCCGCGCGAAGGTATCGCGATGGTGCTGACGATCCTTGTGACGCTGCTGCGCGGCGTTGAAGACGGCATCGCCTTTGGTGTCGTGCTGTCGATCGCGCTGCATCTCTGGAGCAGCTCGCGCCCCCATGTCGCTGAACTCGGCCAGGTGCCCGGCACCGAGCACTTCCGCAATGTCGAGCGTCACCGCGTGATCAGCCCCCCCGGTGTGCTGTCGCTGCGCATCGACGAAAGCCTGTGGTTTCCAAATGCGCGTTTCGTCGAAGAGATGATCTATGACCGCATCGCAACGGATCAGTCGATCAAGCATGTCGTGCTGAATTGCCCGGCGGTGAATCACATCGACAGTTCGGCGCTGGAGGCACTCGAAGAGGTCAACGACCAGCTGAAGGATGCGGGCGTGCGCCTGCATCTGTCCGAGGTTAAGGGGCCGGTGATGGACGCGCTGACGCGTTCCGATTTGCTCACGCATCTGGGCGGGCAGATCTATCTGACCCATCACGATGCGCTGGCCGCTTTGGCGCCCAATCTCACCCGACAAACCGCGTCTCAGGGACGCTGCGAGACGCATCGATAAGAGCTGACGTTCAGGTCAGTTTAATGTATATCTACCCGAGTTGGTGGCAGTGAAGGGTCACCAATGCGGCAATCAATTTGTAGACCAAGGTCGACTGTGCGGGGGCATGTTTCAATGTTAGCATTTTGTGAAGCCGTCTTAAACTCGCGTGATATAAAAGAAATTTGGGATTTGCATTGCCGCGAGATGGCGCAATTTGGGTTTGATCGACTGATCTATGCCTTCAGCAGTCTTCGCACGACGAATAGTTTCGCCGATCTGGACGACGCGCTTATCTTGTCCAACCATTCCCAAGCCTATCTCAAAGATTTCCTACATTCCGGAAAATTCCGCGATGCACCGATGGTGAATTGGGCGGTGAACAATGACGGAGCGCGGTCATGGCGTTGGGCCGGTGAGCGTGCCAGTTTTACCCAGCTGACCCCGGCGGAAATTGACGTTATCGACATTAACAATCGCCACGGGGTCACCGCCGGGTATTCAATCGGCTTTGGCGACCTGTCAAGCCGGGCGCATGGCGCGATGGGGCTCGTGGGGCAATACGGGTTGAGTCAGGATGATGTCGACCAGATCTGGGACGAAAACGCGCGCGTTTTGTTGACGATGAACCGGCTGGTGCATCAGCGTATTTCCACCATGCCCTTCGCGACTGCGCGCCGCCCGTTAACCAATCGTCAGCGCGAAGTGTTGGAGTGGGTCGCGGATGGCAAGACGACGGCGGATATTGCGGTGATCATGGGGCTGACCAGTTCGACGGTTGAAAAGCATCTGCGTTTGGCGCGCGAGGGGCTGGATGTTGACACGACCGCGCAAGCAGTGATGAAAGCCTCGTTGCAAAAGCAGATTTTCATGACGATGCCGCCCTATCGCGGGGCGATTTCGCCTTAAACCCACGTCTGCGCGTCTTCCAATAGCAAACGCCGCCCTCTTTGCAGAGAGCGGCGTTCATTCGATCAAAGACTTGATTATTTGCCAGCGGCGGTCTTGGCGACCTCAGCAGCGAAATCTTCTTCTTTTTTCTCGATGCCTTCGCCGACTTCCATACGCACGAAGCCGGTGATTTCAACGCCGGCGTCCTTGGCAGCTTGCGCCACGGTCAGATCGGGGTTGACGACAAACGCTTGATTCAAAAGCGTGACTTCGGCAACGAACTTGTTCATCCGGCCCACGATCATCTTTTCAATCACAGCTTCGGGCTTGCCCGATTCCCGCGCGATCTCCATTTGGACGGACTTCTCTTTTTCCACGATAGCGGGATCAAGATCAGCCTCGGACAAAGCGGCCGGGTTGGTCGCGGCGATATGCATCGCGATCTGTTTGCCGATACCGTTGTCAGCACCTTTCAGCGCAACCAGAACGCCGATTTTGCCCATGCCATCGGTGGCGGCATTGTGCACGTAATGCACAATTTCGTCGCCTTGCAGCATATGCATGCGGCGCAGCGTCATGTTTTCGCCGATACGCGCGATTGCGTCGGTCAGCACGTCATCAACGGTCTTGCCGTTCAGATGCGCAGCCTTCACAACCTCAACCGTCTCACCGGTTTCCAGCGCCACTTCGGCGATGTCAGCGACGAGCTTTTGGAAGTCGGCGTTTTTGGCGACGAAGTCGGTTTCCGAGTTCACCTCGATGGCGACACCTTTGCCATCGCTGACGGCGACGGCCACAAGACCCTCGGCAGCCACACGGCCCGATTTCTTGGCCGCTTTCGCAAGCCCCTTGGTGCGCAGCCAGTCAACGGCGGCTTCCATATCGCCATCCGTTTCGGTCAACGCTTTTTTCGCGTCCATCATGCCTGCGCCGGTGGATTCGCGCAGTTCCTTAACCTGAGCGGCAGTAATCGCCATGGTCGGATCTCCTTAATGAAGTCTTGGAGGGCGGGATATCCCGCCCTCATGTCAACTGGGTGACAGCAAAGATCAGGCGTCTGCCTGCACTTCGGCCTCGGCCAGAGCCTCTTCTTCCGGGGTGTCGGTCAACGCGCCCAGATCGACGCCAGCGGCGCCCATTTGTGCGGTCATGCCGTCCAGAGCTGCGCGCGACACCAGATCGCAATACAGCGCAATCGCACGCGCCGCATCGTCATTGCCCGGAATGATGTAGTCGATGCCATTGGGCGGGCAGTTGCTATCCACCACAGCCACAACCGGGATGCCCAGTTTATTGGCTTCTGCGATGGCCAGCGATTCCTTGTTGACGTCGATCACGAACAGCAGGTCGGGAAGACCGCCCATTTCGCGAATACCGCCAAGCGAGGCTTGCAGTTTCGTTTGGTCGCGCTCAAGACCGAGACGCTCTTTTTTGGTCAGACCACCCGCACCGGTTTCCAGTTTTTCGTCGATCTCGTTGAGACGTTTGATCGATTGCGAAACGGTTTTCCAGTTGGTGAGCGTGCCGCCCAGCCAACGGTGGTTCATGTAATACTGTGCGCATTTTTCAGCAGCATCCGCGATCGGCTTGGCCGCCTGACGCTTGGTGCCCACAAACAGCACGCGGCCGTTTTTGGCAACGGTGTCACGCACGACTTGCAGCGCCGCGTCCAGCATCGGGACGGTTTGCGTCAGATCGAAGATGTGGATGCCGTTACGCTCGCCATAGATGAACTCGCCCATGCGGGGGTTCCAGCGTTGCGTTTGGTGACCGTAGTGAACGCCAGCTTCCAAGAGCTGACGCATGGTGAATTCAGGAAGCGCCATGTCCATTTTCCTTTTCCGGTTTGGCCTGAGCGGAGGATCTCAGGGCGAATGCCCCAACCGGTGGACCTTTGGGGATGTCTCTCCCATTGGCCCGCCTCCGCCTGTGAAGTGCGCGCGATATAGACGCTGTGTGCGGGCTTGGCAAGCCAAATAGGCGAAACTGCCAGGTTTATTGGCACAGGCGCGGAATTCACGCAGATCAGGTCTCCGGAAGAATGATGGTGAACCGGCTGCCCTCGCCCGGTTTGCTCTCGATGCGCATCCGGCCACGATGGCGCGCCACGATATGTTTCACAATCGCAAGCCCCAGCCCGGTGCCGCCCTGCTCGCGGGCGCGATGGGTGTCGACGCGGTAAAACCGCTCGGTCAGGCGGGGCAGATGCTGCGGTGCAATGCCCTCGCCACGATCACTCACCTCGATGCGCAAAGCCGGACCGCGCAGCACGGGCTCGGTGGCCATACGGCTGACCGAGATGCGCACCTCACCGCCCTGCCCGCCATATTTGATCGCATTTTCAATCAGGTTGGTGAAAACTTGCGTAAGCTGGTCGCAATCGCCGGGCACGCTTAGCACACCGTTTTCCCCCTCACGTATGAGGGTAACGGACGCCGCCTGCGCATTATGCTCTAGCGTCTGCATCACCGAGCGCAGCACGGCGCTGATATCGACCGAAGCGGTCGGGCGCATCCGCTCATCGCCCTCAACCCGGCTCAGCGACAAAAGATCGCCCACCAGACGGTTCATCCGCGCGGCTTCGCGTTCCATGATGCTCAGGAACCGGTCGCGCGCCTTGGGATCATCGCGCGCCGCGCTGCGCAGCGTTTCGATAAACCCCATCAGCGCGGTTAGCGGTGTGCGCAATTCATGGCTGACATTGGCCACAAAATCGCGCCGCATCTCAACGGCGGTTTCCAGCGCGGTGATGTCCTCAAAGCTTACCAACACGCCGCCTTTGCCCTGTGACAGCTCGGGCGAGAGCGCCACCACGCTGGCGAGTTGCACGCTCTGCGCCCCGTCGCGCGAGCTTAGCCGCAACCTCACACGGTCAGGCTGTTCTCCGCCAAGCGCGCGATCAACGGCCGTTCCAAAATCGGGTTGGCGCAAAATGGTCACATAGGGCCGGCCCAACGCATGCGCGCCAAAAATCTGTTGCGCCTTTGGGTTGATTGCCAAAATGCGCTCATCCGCCCCGATTTGCAGCACGGCATGAGGCAAAATCTCAATCATGGCAGTCAAATTCGGCGCGCTCATCGCTGCTCCATTCATCGCTTTATGCTCAGTTGACGTTTTTCTGTTCAGTGTAAAGTATTTGCGCCATTATGCTTGGGCTGTGTTATGTTTTTGTTAAGCCTTTAATGCGATCCTACCCTTACAGATTGCGGAACTGCGCTTGAGGCGAGCTTAAAAGCAAGCTAAACCTTAGCGTGTAGGCCGGGTGAAGGGTATGTGTCTCCGTTTGAAATGGTGCATGCTTTGAGACAAGAGAGTAGCTTAGTTAGATGTCCCGACTACCCTATTCCCGACAAGGGTTGCGCGCAGTTTTTCTGCACTCAAACGCGCTGAAAAGCTGTCGAAGAATGTTGTTGGTTGAACCAGCGCGCGAATTGCCCATGGCGCTACATGGGATTGAGGGCCTCAATCTGACGGTCGTGCAGTGGGATTCCATCACCACCGATCTTCTTGGCAGCATCGCCCCCGAGATTATTCTCGCGCCCCTGCTGTCGGCGCGCTTTGATATTCTTGATTTGGCGCGGTTGTTGAAATCGCTTGGTTATCGCGGCGCATTGCGCGCCTATTCTGCGCCGCTGCCCAATGCCAAAGTTATTCGCTCAGAAGTGAAGGTAGAATTCCCCGACCTTGATTTCACAATCTTCGAGGTGCCCCCCGGCCCCGAACGCGAACATTAGCTGACTACGCGCAGGCCCGCCCTGAAACGCGCCGCATTTTCGCGGTAATGCTCTGCCGATTGCAAAAGTCGCGTTTGCGCATCCGCATCAAGCTGGCGTATCACCTTGCCCGGCGCGCCCATCACCAAAGACCCGTCGGGGATCTCTTTGCCCTCTGTGATCAACGCACCCGCCCCGATCAGACAGCCCCGCCCGATCTTGGCCCCGTTGAGCACCGTCGCCCCCATCCCGATCAGTGACCCCTCACCGATCACGCAGCCATGCAGCATCGCCTTATGGCCAATCGTGCAATTCGCCCCGATCACCAGCGGAAAGCCCATATCGGTATGACACACCACGTTTTCCTGCACATTCGCGCCCGCGCCGACGCGGATCTCTTCGTTATCCCCGCGCAGCGTGGTGCCAAACCAGACCGAGGCCGCATCCTCCAGCACCACTTTACCAATCAAATTGGCATCGGGGGCCACCCAGGCGTCGGGGGCAATTTGCGGGGCAATTCCATCAAGCTCATAGATCATCGCGCATCAAACTCCGCATTGAGGCCGCGAACGAAATCGTTCAGGCTGGGTTGACGATCCGCGCGCGCGCGCTCGGCCGTAAGAATGGTTTTCAACTCGGCTTCGGCGGCATCCACATCGCGGTTTATAATGACGTAATCATACTCGCCCCAATGGCTGATCTCATCGCGCGATTTTGCCATGCGCCCCGCGATCACCTCGTCGCTGTCTTGTGCGCGGGTGCGCAAACGTGCCTCAAGATCGGCAATCGAGGGCGGCAGGATAAAGATCGACACCACATCCTTGGCGAGGCTGGAGCGGCGGATCTGCTGCCCGCCCTGCCAGTCGATATCAAACAGCGTATCGCGCCCCTGCGCCATCGCGGCCTCGACTGGCCCTTTGGGTGTGCCATAGAAATTGCCAAACACCTCGGCATGTTCCAGCATCCCATCGGCTTCAACCATGGCCGCGAATTCCGAACGCGTCTTGAAAAAATACTCCACCCCATCCGTTTCGCCGCTGCGCGGTTGGCGGGTGGTGGCCGAGACCGAAAAGCGCAGCGTCGGATCCCATTGCATCAAACGACGCGCCAAGGTGGATTTGCCCGCGCCCGAGGGGGAGGACAGGATGATCAGCAGGCCACGGCGGCGAGGCGTTTGCATGGGCTTACTCCACGTTCAAAATTTGTTCGCGCATCTGGTCGATCGCATATTTCAGATCCAGCCCGATCGCCGTCAATGCCGCATCACTGGATTTCGAACACAATGTGTTGGCCTCACGCACGAATTCCTGCGTCAGAAATTCAAACTTGCGCCCCACCGCGCCGGGATCGCCCAGCAAGGCCCAGGCGGCGGTGATATGGGCGCGCAGACGGTCGAGTTCCTCGGTGATATCGGCCTTCACCGCCAAAAGCGCGAGTTCTTGGGCTACGCGCGCTTCATCCGCGTTATGCGCACCGTCTATCACGCGGGCAAGATTTTCACGCAAATTGCGCGCAACTTCGGGGCGGCGCGCAGCGGCTGCTTGGTCTGCGGCCAGCGTCAGCTCGGTGATCCGCTCGATCTGAGAGGCGATCACCTGACCCAGTTCGCGCCCTTCGGCCACGCGCATCGCCAGAAAATCCGCCAGCACCGTTTGCACATCTTCCAGCAGCAGATCCGTCAGCGCCTTGGGGTCTTCAAGCGGGGCCACCGTATGATCAAGCACGCCGCGCATTGCCAAAATCTCGACTGGATTGGGCGGAACCATCGTAACGCCGCGATCCTTTGCCGCCACCTCTGCGGCCATTACCACATCAAGGGCAGCCTCAAGCGCAAGGTGATTGACGCGCAATGTCTCACCCCCGCCCAGCCGGTTTAAGCGCAACGAAACTTGGATATTGCCGCGCGTCGCCACCGCTGCCACCTCGCGACGCACTCCCGCCTCCAGCCCCTCCAGATCGGGCAGGCGCAAGCGAAGATCCAACCCCTTGCCATTGACCGAGCGGATTTCCCAACTCCATTCATGCCCCAGCCCCGCCCCTTGCGACGCGGCGAACCCGGTCATCGAAACGGTCTGGATTTGCGGACGGGGAGGTTGGGGCTGCTTAACCATTTAAAGGTTTTGTTCTCCATTTAGTGAAAAAAAAGCGTATTAAGAGTTCAGTAACAATTCAGCCCCGCTGGTCAAGCCAAACGATTGGAACAGGTCACCGAGTGGGGCGTTTAAGGCAAACGCGAAATGGCAAGTCATGGCATAATGACACCGCCGATACGCGCTCGCAATGGCAGGTATGAGATGGCACACGACAGCGATAGCAGAGTGATCACAATGGGGTCTGGTGCAGGACGGCGTATCAGCAACGAGCTGCGCGCCTATTGGGAGGGCTTGCGCAAAGGACGCGCGGTTCCCCCGCGTTCCGAGGTAAATCCGCGCGGCATCGAACGCGCGCTGGAGTTTTCGTTTATTCTGGAGCGCGTCGCAGCGGGCATGGGGCGCTTTCGCCTCGCCGGGATGCATCTTAACGATTTGATGGGCATGGAGGTGCGGGGCATGCCGCTGAGCGCGCTCTTCGCCCCGGATGGTCGCAAGAAAATCGCGGAAATCACCGAAGCCGTCTTTACCGATCCCGCGATCGCCGAGGTCGAGCTTTGCGCCGAAACCGGTATCGGCAAGCCCGAGATGATGGCGCGTCTGTTGATCTTGCCGCTCACGTCGGATTTTGGCGATGTCAGCCGGGCCTTGGGCTGTTTGGTGGCCGAAGGCGAGATTGGCCGCACGCCGCGCCGTTTTGAGGTTGCGGGGCTGCGCATGAGCTCGATTGAGACGCAGGCGAAGCCTCTGGCAACGGCTCCTGCCCCGCTAGATCCTGATTTGCTTGAATTTTCGGAAAGCCAAACGCGCTACGGGCACGCATCAAGCGTTACCCCAAGCGCGCCGAAATCTCCCGGAGAGCACCTGACCGAGATGACGCCAGACGAGCGGCGCGCGATGTTTCGCGTCGTGCGCACGCCAGATTAAGGGTGATTTATCGTGGGCTCGCAGGCAGCGGGGCGTTTCATAACGCCCCGCTTACCTGTTAAAGCGCGCGAAACCGGTTGCGCTGCGCCGCGCTCCATTCGACATCACAGCGCCAGCCGGTTTTTGTCTGCCGCTCGGCGCGCACCACGTTTTGCTCATGCAGCCACGCGTGTTTGCGCCCCTGATCAAAGCCCAGATCCAGTGTTTCAAACAGCTTTTCTTCCGCGAGACGCGCGTCAATCGCGCCCAGCAAATCCGCAAGCCCCGTGCCCGTCAGCGCCGAAACTGCCTGAATGTCGGGGTCGCGGCTGGCTTGCATCTGCAAAGCGGCGCGTTGATCAGGGTCCAGCGCATCGATTTTGTTCCAAACCTCCAGCGACGCCACGTCCTCATCCACGCCCAAAGTGGCAAGGATATCATTGACATCAGCGGCCTGTTCCTCGGTTTCGGGATGGGCGATGTCGCGCACATGCAAGATCAGGTCGGCCTCTAGCACCTCTTCAAGCGTGGCGCGAAAGGCCGCGACCAATTCATGGGGCAGATCAGAGATAAACCCGACCGTGTCGGACATAATCACCTTGCGCCCCGAGGGTAGCGTCAGCCCGCGCATCGTGGGATCAAGCGTGGCAAACAGCATATCCTTGGCCAGCACATCCGCCCCGGTCACGGTGTTGAACAACGTCGATTTTCCCGCATTGGTATAGCCCACCAGTGCGACAATCGGGAACGGGATCTTGCGGCGTGCGGCGCGGTGCAGCTCGCGGGTTTTCACCACGCGGGCAAGTTGCCGGCGCAAACGCACCATCTGATCGTCAATCGCGCGCCGGTCGGCCTCGATCTGGGTTTCGCCGGGACCACCGACAAACCCAAGCCCGCCGCGCTGGCGCTCAAGGTGGGTCCAGGCCCGCACCAGCCGCGTGCGCTGATAGCTGAGCGCGGCCAGTTCAACCTGCAACACCCCCTCGCGAGTGCGCGCACGATCGGCGAAAATCTCTAGGATCAGGCCGGTGCGATCAAGCAGTTTAACGCCCCATTCCTTTTCCAGATTGCGCTGCTGCACTGGTGTGACCGGACCATCGACCAACACCAATTCAATCTCATCAGCCTCAAGCTGGGCTTTCAGCTCGGCCATTTTACCGGTGCCAAACAGATGGCCGGGATGGGGCTTGGGCAAGCGCACGATCTGCCCGCCGATCACCTCAAGACCGGGCAAAGCACGCGCCAGCGACTCAGCCTCGGCCAAGGCGAATTTGGGCAAGTGTCGAGGCCCCTCTCGCGACGGGATATCGGGATGGAGCACGAAAGCGCGCGTGGGCGCGCGTTCAGAGGAATGAAGATCGCTCAATTAGGCGTACTCATTCTTCGCCTTCATACAGCGAGATCGGCTGACCCGGCATGATGGTGGAAATTGCGTGTTTATAGACGAGCTGCGATTGACCATCGCGGCGCAAAAGCACGCAGAAATTGTCAAACCAGGTGATCACACCTTGCAGCTTTACCCCGTTGATCAGAAAGATCGTCACAGGCACTTTGGTCTTGCGGACGTGATTAAGAAACGCGTCCTGAAGGTTCTGTTTATCGCCAGCCATTGTTCTTGCCCTTATTATTGTCGCGCATGCAGCAGCCCCGTTGACCTGCCGGTTCACTAAAATATGCAGCGCAGCGCCGAAGATTCCAGCCCAAAAATCATATTGTTAAGGAAATCGGCGGATTTCGCGCAATTTCTTAGTAATCAGCCGCGCCAAAACTCGGGATTGAACAACGCGATAATCGCCAGCGTCTCCAAACGACCCAGCACCATCGCCAGCGCAAACACCGCCTTGACCGGCTCGCTCAGCGTGGCCCAGCTTAGCGGAATATCGGCGGCAATACTGGCAAGCGGGCCGGTATTTGACAGCGACGCAATGGTCAGGATCGTTGCAGGTTCAAAGGATAGTCCGAACAGCGAGACCAGCATCATCACCACAGCAATCGAGATCGCAAACAGCATGAAGAAGATCCAGCTGATATAGGCGCCATCGCGGCGCAGCTTGCGCGCCATCGCACCGCCGCCTGCCACCGACGTCGGGTAAATCAGCTTGTCGAGTTCGCGCTCGCCGTGGCGCAGCAGCGCATAGACGCGCAACAGCCGCACGCCCCCCGCCGTGGTTGCCACCCCGCCGCCGATAATCGCCAGCCCGCCCAGAATGAGCCCAGGCGTGCCCAGCCCCGACCAACTGCGCGCATCATGCCAGGATGTTGATTGAAATCCCGTCGTCGTCAGAAACGACAGCGAGGTGAACAGGCTGCCCCAGATCGAGCGAAAGATCGCGCCGAAATCGGCGGGCATCTTGACCTCAAGCGCAGCCAGCCAGTGGCGCAGGAACAAAAACAGCGGCACGATCACAACCAAGAACGCCGCCAGCCGCAATTCGGGATCGTTACTGAGCTTGTCCGAGGCGCGCAACTCGCCACCGCCGGGCCACAAACGACGCGACAACGCGGGGATGAAAAACAGGAAAATCAGTATCTCGCCGCCCAAGCCTGACGAGCTACCCGCCATCCCTGCAACCGGAGAAATCCCCGAGGTCGAGAGCGTGGACATTGCGTGGATAAACCCGACCAGCGGCGGATCGCCCGCCATCATTAGCCCCAGCCATAACGCGCCCGTCAGCCCGATATAGGCCGGAGCAATGCGCGTCGCGTAATGTGCGATGCGCTCACTCGTCTCGGCACCACCATTCGCGGCGGGGGCGTTCGCACTTGGCGCACCTGACGGCCCGCCCGAGAAGAACACCTCAAACCCGCCAAGTCGCATTGGCGCAAGCACGGCAATCGCCATCACGAGTATGTAAAACCCGCCCATCCACGCCACCAACCCGCGCCACAGATGCAGCGATCCGGGCAAACGTGCAGGCTCATACAGCGTGGCCCCGGTGGTGGTCAGTGAGGACACCATCTCCCACCAGCTATTGAAAAAACTGGTATCGGGCAGCGATTGATCAAATGGCAGGGCCAGCATCATCGGCAGGATCAAAAACACCGCAAGCATACTGAGCAGGCTGGCCCGCCCGGCCCGGCGCGGGCGCGCATTGGCCCCATTGGCCAGCGCCACCAAAACCGAGATGAACAAGAATAGCGTGCCCGAGTAAAAGAACGAACGCGCGATCGCATGGTGATGCGTGATCAGCGCATGGGTTGCGGGCAAAAACATCGCCAGCGACGACACCAGCATCAGCTGGATCGGCATCGGCAAAGCCTTGAGCGCGCGTATCATCAGAAGAAGTCGATGGAGACCTGCAACAGGCGCTCCACCTCCGGCACGTCCGCACTCAGCGCAAACAGGACGACGATATCGCCCTCATCCACGCGCGTGTTGCCCGAGGGTTTGATCAGCTTGTCGCCCTTGCGGATCATACCAATCAGCACGCCTTCTGGGAAAGCAATCTCGCGCACCATTTTGCCCGACATCGGCGACGTGCCCATCACTTGTGCCTCGATCACCTCGGCCTCGGCATCGCCAATCGAGTAGATCGCGCGCACACGCCCGTGACGAATATGGCGCAGGATTGACGACACGGTGGTCGCGCGCGGATTGATATAGGCGTCGATATCGAGATCGTTGAGCAAAGGCGCAAGTGTGGGATCGTTGATCAGACAAATCGCCATTTTGCAGCCCGCCTGCTTGGCACGCACTGACACGAGAATGTTGGTTTTGTCGTCATCCGTGACGGCCAGAACCGCATCGGCATTGCCGATATTGGCCTCTTCCAACAGCTCGGAACTCATCCCGTCGCCATTGAGCACAATCGTGCGATCCAGCGCATCAGCAGCCTGTTCGGCACGCTCACGGTTTGCCTCGATGATCTTGGCGCGCACCCGGTCGGTGCGTGCCTCAAGCGCGCGCGCGACACCCAGCCCGACATTGCCCCCGCCAATGATCACGATGCGCTCTTGCTTGCGCGTGGATTTGCCGAAAATATCCAGCGTGCGTGCCGTGTCGTCGATATGGGAGAAGACATAAATCTGATCGCCCGCAAATAGCTGATCGCCGGGTTCGGGCGCAAAAAGCCGCCCCTCGCGCCGGATGCCCACGACCAACGCGCGCAGCGTCGAGAACAAATCGGTCAACTGGCGCAGCGGCGTCTCTAGCACCGGACAATCAATATCCAGATCAATGCCCAAAAGCTGCAATTTAGCGTTCAGAAAGCTTTCCGTGTCAAAGGTCGAGGGCGCGGCGAGGCGCTGCAAGGCCGCCTCGGCGACCTCACGTTCAGGGCTGATCACGACATCAATGGGCAGGTGATCGCGCCGATAGAGATCGGAATATTGCGGCGCAAGATAGGCCTGTGCGCGAATCCGCGCGATCTTGCGCGTGATCCCAAAGACCGACATGGCAACCTGACAGGTCACCATATTAACCTCATCGGAATGGGTGGCTGCGATCATCAAATCGCAATCGCGCGCCCCTGCACGCTCCAACACATCGGGATGGGAGGCAAATCCGACAACGCCCTGAACATCCAGCGTGTCAGCTGCGCGGCGCACCAGATCGGCGTTGGAATCAACTACCGTGACATCATTGCGCTCGCCCGCAAGATGGCGCGCGATCTGCCAGCCAACTTGACCCGCCCCGCAGATAATAACTTTCATGCATCGTCTCCGCGCCGCTCACTTGGCCCTATCTAGGCTGCGATTGGCGATAGGGTCAAACAGTAAGCGCGCGAAATTCAGACCCTGCGCGATTGGCAAGCGCGGATGCCTCCGGCGGGGATATTTCAATCAAGAGGAAGATCATACCGGCTAAGCTTCCTCTTGATCTAAATATCCCGGGGTGAATTTGCGCAGCAAAGAGGGGCAGCGCCCCTGCCCCAAAGACTGCTCAGGTCATTCGTCCTCATCTTCGACATGCGCCACGCGCGCACCGGCCTTGTTCGAGGTCACAACCCCCAGCGTTTTGAGTTTGCGATGCAACGCAGAGCGCTCCATGCCGACGAAATTCGCGGTGCGCGAGATATTCCCGCCAAACCGGTTGATCTGGGTCAGCAGGTATTCGCGCTCAAACAGCTCGCGCGCCTCGCGCAATGGCAAAGTGGGCAGCGCCCCGCCCAAAACGATGCGCCCCTCCTCAGTGGGAACGGATTGGCCGGGCAGCTCGCGCGCGTCAATCGGGCCGGTTCCCTCGCCCAGGATCAGCACGCGCTCGATCACGTTGCGCAGCTGGCGGATATTGCCGGGCCAGTCCATCGTTTGCATCAAGGCCGCGGCCTCGCTGGATAGTTCGCGCAGCGGCAGGCCCTGGGTTTCGTTGAACCCACGCACGAAATAGCTGGCAAGCAGGGGCACATCTTCGCGACGTTCGCTAAGCGCGGGCACCTCGATGGGCACGACGTTGAGGCGATCATAAAGCTCCTGACGGAAGCTGCCCGCACGGATCATCGCGGTCAGATCATGTGTCGTCGAGCTGATCACGCGCAAGTCGACACGCACCTTATCGGCCCCGCCCACACGCATGAATTGCTGCTCGGTCAGCACGCGCAGGATCTTGGATTGCGTCCCGGGCGGCATCTCGGCCACCTCGTCGAAATAGATCACGCCGCCATTGGCCTGTTCAAGCAGACCTTTTTCCACGCCGCGTTCCAGCGTTTCGCGCCCGAACAGCACCTCTTCCATCCGGTCAGGTTCAATCGAGGCCGAATTGACGGTGACAAAGGGGCCCGCCGCGCGCGTCGAATTTTGGTGAATAAAGCGCGCCGCCATTTCCTTGCCCGACCCCGGCTCGCCCGACAGCATCACGCGCCCGTTGGATTTGGTCACCTTATCAAGCTGCTCGCGCAGACGCCGGAAGGCAGCCGCCTCGCCGATCATCTCGCCCGAGCCGATATCGCGCCGCTTGAGCGTCGAGTTTTCACGCCGCAACCGCGCGGTTTCCATCGCGCGCCCGATCACCACCATCAACTGGTCGATATTAAAGGGTTTTTCGATGAAATCATACGCGCCTTGCTTGATCGCGGCGACGGCGATCTCGATATTGCCATGGCCCGAAATGATGATCACCGGCACGTCCGGGTTGTCGCGTTTGACGGTCTTGAGAATGTCGATCCCGTCCATCTTGCTGTCCTTCAGCCAGATATCGAGGATCATCAGCGCCGGTTCGCGGGCGTTGATCTCATCCATGCAGTCGTTGGAATTGGCCGCCATGCGCGTCTGAAACCCCTCATCGCGCAGGATGTCGGCGATCAATTCGCGGATGTCTTTTTCATCGTCGACGATCAGGATGTCGCTCATGTCACGTCTCCGGGGGCCTCGCCCCTCTCTTTGATGGCCCGCTGCGCCGCGCGTGCGCGTGGCAGTCGGATTTCGGCAAGCGCACCGCAATGCGCCCCACTACTAAAGGCAGGCGCGTCGCTGAGTGTCAGCGTCCCGCCATGCTCCTCGATGATTTTCTTGACGATCGGAAGGCCCAGCCCCGTGCCTTTCGCACGCGTCGTAACGTAAGGCTCAAACAGGCGCGTGCGGTCAGGTGGCAGGCCCAACCCGTTATCCGCGATCTGGATGGTGACCAGTTCGGGCGTGGCTGTCATCGCAACGCGCACCTCAGGTTCAAACCCCTCTGGTGCGCCTTTTTCAACATATGATTCAATAGCTTCACCTGCGTTCTTAATTAAGTTCGTGACCGCTTGTGAGATCATCGTCGCATCCAATTCGACAATCACCGGCGTGTCGGGGATGTCGGACGTCAACTTCGCACCATGCAGGGAATCTTGCTGCAAAGTGGCCGCATCGCGCAAGAGCTGCGCGAGATCGTGATCGGCGCGGTCGGGTTCGGGCATTCTGGCAAAGCGCGAAAACTCATCAACAATGCGGCGCAAGTCATTGGTTTGGCGCACAATAACGCCCGTCAGGCTTTCGAGAACTTCGGTATCCTCGCCGCTCGTGAGCTTGCTGAATTTGCGCTTGATGCGCTCTGCTGACAGCTGGATCGGGGTCAGCGGGTTCTTGATCTCATGCGCGATCCGGCGCGCCACATCACCCCATGCCGCCATACGCTGCGCTGACACCAACTCTGTCACGTCCTCAAAGGCGACAACATAACCCTCGGGGGTGCCCTCATCATTGCGCCGCACCGCCATGCGAACCAGCAAGCTTTCCAGCCGCGCATCGCGTGACACGCGTATTTCTTCCTGCACGACTTCTTGAAATCCGTCGCGCAAGCGTTTGTAAAGGTTTACGAATTCAGGAACAACGATGGAAATATCTTTAGAGTGCACCTGAGCCGCGTCAAGCGCGAGCAGTTGCATCGCGGCGCGGTTTACGAAATCGACGCGCCCCTCGGCATCCAGCCCGATCACGCCTGAGGTGACCGAGGACAGCACGGAATCAAACATCCGCCGACTTTCCTCGGTCTCGCGGTGGCTTTCGATCAAAGCCGCGCGCTGCCCCTTAAGCTGGCTCGTCATGCGGTTAAAACTATGGCCCAAAGTGGCGATTTCATCATCACCTTCGGCCTCGATCACGCGGGCATCCAGATCGCCCGCGCCGATGCGTTCCGCCGCCGCTGCAAGCCGCCCAATCGGGCGCGACAAACGCTCGGCAAACCACAGCCCCATCCAGATCGCGGCCAAAATCAGGATCAGCGCAAAGCCGAAATAGACCAAGCCAAATTCAAAAATCACCCGCCCCCTCGCGCTTTCAAGTTGTTGATAAAGCGAGACAGTTTCACGGGTTTGATCCAGCAGCGACAGGATCGAGCCATCTACCTTGCGCGAAATATACAGGTAGCGATCCACAAAGGCATTCAGCCGGATCAAACCGCGCAATTCCGAGTTCGACCAATCCTCGATCAGCACGGTCTCGCCCTTTTGCGCCTCGACGATATCCTTGGCGGCAGGCTTTTCGTAATCAAACAGATAGGAGCGATCCCCGCGCGCCACGATCTTGCCCGTGCCGTCGATCACATAGGCCTCTTTGACGCCGCGCTGCACGCTGGCTTGCCCGGTGATCAGCAACTCACGCAACTCGCCATCCGACATAAATGTCGAGGCCTGACGGCGCAGGTTCAAAAATGCCGCAAGCGCGCGCACATCCTGCACGAGGTCTTCTTTGTGCTCGCTTTGATACGCCTCGGCAGCTTGCAACGATGTGCTGACAACCGAACGCACGCGATCCGAGAACCAGCCCTCAAGCCCGATATTCACGGTCAGCCCGGCAAACAGCGCGACCAAAACAGTGGGCACCAGCGCGATGCCCGCAAACACACCGGTCAGGCGCAGAGTCAGGCGCGACCCGGCCGAGCGCGCGCGCTTGGCGGCGATGATTTGCGCCAACCGCATCATGATCAGCCCGGCGAGCAGCAGGAAGTAGACGAAATCAGCCAGCAGGATCAGCCGCAGCGCGGTACTATCGGCACCCTGTCCCAACGGCCCCAGCACGACAAAAGTCGCGATCGCCAGCACCGGGCCCAGCACCACCAACCCCAAAGTCAGGATGTTGCGCACTCGCCGCTGACGTCGAAAACGCGCCAACCGATCCCAGCCTGAACGATATGCCGTGCTGCCTTGCACCGATGCCCCCTTAACACAGAGCGTGACAAATCCGCCTCGACGGAAAAGCCACAGCTCTCTGTTGCGGGTTTACATCAGTTTGCGCCGCCGTGTCACCTGAATATCCAGATCAGTGATCTTTTTTCGCAAGGTATTGCGGTTGATGCCAAGGAGGTCGGCACATCTGGCCTGATTTCCGCCCGTCGCATCCAGCGCGATTTCCAGCAAAGGGGCCTCCATCTCCTTGAGAATGCGATCATAAAGCCCCGGTGGCGGCAGATTTCCGCCGTGCAGATCGAAATAGCGGCGCAGATGACGCCCGATGGAGGCCGACAGTTTCTCGCCCTCACCGCCCCGTCGCAGCGGCTCAATCGCGGGCTGGTTGCCCAGAACGAACTCCACTTCAGCGCGCGTGATCTCCTCTTCGGGCGATGTCACGATGAGACGGCGAATCGTGTTCTCAAGCTGGCGCACGTTGCCGGGCCAGGAATAGGCGCGCACCAGTTGCAGCGCGTCATTGGTAAAGCGGCGCGTCCCAAGCCCGTCGCGTTCGGCGCGGGTCAGGAAGTGATCGGCCAGAAGCGGAATATCCTCGACCCGCTCGCGCAGGCTTGGCACGCTCAGGGTCACGCCGCCGAGGCGGTAAAACAGATCTTGGCGAAAGCGCCCTGCCTCCATCAACACCGACAGATCGGCTTGCGTTGTCGCCATGATGCGCGGCGCGGGGTCGGGCAAAGCATCCAGCATCCGCACGATGCGCGCCTGCGTATCCTCATCGTAATCACCCACCTCATCAAAGACAAGCGAGCCGCCTTTGGCGCGTGCAAGCAGGGTTGCGGGGCCATCTGCGCCTTGTAAATCGCCCGATTGCGCGACGATAAAAGGCAGGCTGCGGCGATCCGAAAAATCGTGAATAGCGCGCGCAATCAAGGACTTACCTGTGCCACTTTCGCCCACAATCAACACCGAGAGATCGGCATTCATTACCCGTGCAACCAGCCGATACAGCTCTTGCATCGCCGCCGTGCGCCCCACAAGAGGCAGATCACCCTTGTCGCTGGGTATGCCCTCGGCCGTTTTGGCGACGACAGGCGTGATGCGGCGCTTTTGCTCCAGCGCCTTTTGCGCCCGCTTCATCAGATCGGGCAGATCGAAGGGCTTGGGCAGGTAGTCATAAGCGTCGGCCTCGGCGGCCTGAATCGCGGTCATGATGGTGTTTTGCGCCGAGATCACGATCACCGGCAGACCGGGGCGCTCCTGCGCGATCCGCGGCAACGCCTCCAAGCCATTGCCATCGGGCATCATCACATCGGAAATCACCAGATCGCCTTTGCCCTCTTCGACCCAGCGCATCAGCGTCACAAGCGAGGCCGTGGCATGCACTTTACACCCCGCCCTCGTCAGGGCTTGGGTCAAAACAGTGCGGATCGTGCGGTCGTCATCGGCGACAAGTACAGTGCCGTCCATGGCTTAACTCTCCTTCGGCGCAACGGGTAGGGAAATACGGAAACGGGTTTTGCCGGGCACAGAATCGAGACTGACCCAGCCGTCATGTTCAGAGATAATCTTGGACACCAGCGCCAATCCCAGCCCGGTGCCATTCTCGCGCCCGGATACAAAGGGCTCGAAGACTTCGTTAACGATAGCGGGCGGAATGCCGGGGCCGTCGTCAATGATCTCAACCTGCAACGGCAAGGGCTGCCCGGTGCCATCGGCGCGACGCAGGCGCAGGCTGTGTTCATAGAAAGTTCGGATCTTGATTTTGCCTTTGCCATCCGAGGCTTGCGCGGCGTTCTTCAGAAGATTGAGGAACACCTGTGTCAGCTGATCGGCATCGCCGTAGGTGGCGGGCAGCGAGGGGTCATATTCCTCTTCGATGACCATATGCGCGCCAAATCCGACGATGGCCGATTTGCGCGCGCGTTCCAGAACATCATGGATATTAACTTGTTTCTTTTCAGGTGGGCGCACATTTCCAAACTGCTCAACCTGTTCCAGCAGCTTTACGATCCGCCGCGTCTCATCGACAATTAAGTCCGTAAGTTCAAGATCTTCGCCGCTCAAATTCATGCTGATTAGCTGCGCCGCCCCGGCGATCCCCGCCAAGGGGTTCTTGATCTCATGGGCCAGCATCTCGGCCATCCCAATCGCCGAGCGCGCGGCCGATTTCACCATGCTCGCGCGCCCCAAGCGATCGGCCAATTCGCGCGGCTCGATCACCAGCAACACGCGATCTGGCTCCTCGCCCACCGGCGCGGCTTGCAGATTGCATTGCACCGGAGCTTTCTCGCCCGTTGTGACCTCCACATCATTGACGAAAAGCGAGGCGCGATTAGAGCGCACACGCGCGAAAATCTCTTCCAGCGGCGCGGAAATCGCCAGCCGCTCGCCAATCGCCTGCCCGCGCAGGGATTTGGCCGAAATGTTGAGGAATAACTCGGCGGCGGGGTTCACCTCGGAAACAAGATCGGCACCGTCAATCAGCAAAGCGGGCGTTGGCAGCGAATTCCAGATAACACCGGGAGCAGGCAAGCTCATGCTGCGATCCTTTCGCCAAAAGCGCGCGCGATCAGGCCCAGCGTGGCCTCGGGCGTGTCGCTGATCATCATCTGCGCGCGTAGCGGCGCGTTGGCAACATCGGCATACCAACCCAGATGTTTACGCGCGAGGCGCAGGCCAAGATCGCGCCCGTAAAAACTTAAGATCGACTCGTAATGCTCTGATATCAGGTCACAAAGAGCGCCGCCTTGGGGCACGATTGGCGCGGACGCGCCGTAAACCGCATGACCGATTTCCGCCAGCCGCCATGGCGCACCCTGCGCCCCGCGCCCGACCATCACACCCGCCGCGCCCGACTGATCCAATGCTGCGCGCGCCGACGCTGCATCCACAATATCACCATTCGCAATCACCGGGATCGACACGGCCGCGCGGGTCGCCGCGATGGCCTCCCAATCAGCGGCGCCTTTGTAAAACTGCATCCGCGTGCGCCCATGCACGACGATCATCTGGACGCCCGCCGCTTCGGCGCGGCGCGCGATCAGCGGCGCATTGCGGCTGTCATCATCCCAGCCCAGCCGCATCTTCAGCGTCACCGGCAGATCCACCGCCTTCACCGTGGCCTCGATCAGGCGCAACGCATGGTCAGGATCACGCATCAGCGCCGATCCAGACGCCCCGCCCGTCACCTTTTTGGCCGGACAGCCCATGTTGATGTCGATGAGGCGCGCGCCCATATCCGCGACCAGTTTCGCCGCCTGCGCCATCGGCGCGGCTTCCCGCCCGGCAAGCTGCACCGAGGTCGGCAGATCCAGCCCCAGCTCAACCCGCGCCTTAGCGCGCACTGAAGGCAGCTTGGTGATCATCTCGCCCGAGGCAACCATTTCCGACACCACGAGACCCGCGCCAAAGCGCGCCACGATCTGGCGAAACGGCAGGTCGGTGATTCCCGCCATCGGTGCCAGAAGCACAGGCATATTCAGGGTCGTTTCGCCGATTGGCACAGTGGTTTGCACGAGTCTTCCTGTTCCTCTTTGGTTATGGCTACGCGTTCGAACCCGAAATCACAATTTATGAACTGGCATTTTTGACGGAAATATTTGCATATGCCTAATATTTAGTCATATCCTTGGTGGCTTTCAGCTAAACCTGCGCGAATTTGCGCCCCGCGCGGCGATATTGCACCGCTTCGCACCATGGCCTAAGCCTGTGGCCAAGGAACGAGGGGGCGCATGGACACAGCCGTTATCATAGTCGCAGCTGGACGGGGCACGCGCGCGGGCGGGGATGCGCCCAAGCAATGGCAGTTGCTGGCCGGGCAACCGGTGCTGGCCCATACAGTCGCGCGCTTTGCGGGTGTAGGGCGGATCATTGTTGTTCTGCACCCCGAGGATATGGCGCGCGGTGTGGCGCTGTTTCGCGGCGCGGTCGTGCTATGCGCGGGAGGGCAGACGCGCGATGGCTCGGTGCGCAACGCATTGGAAATGCTTGAAGGTTCTGGCGTGACGCGCGTTTTGATCCATGACGGAGCGCGCCCGCTGGTCAGCCGCGCGGTAATCGAGGGCGTGCTCAGCGCGCTTGATACCCACCGCGCCGCGGCTCCCGCGCTTGCGGTGAGCGATGCGTTGTGGATCGGGTCAAACGGGCAAGTCACCGGCACGCAGGACCGCAGCAATCTGTGGCGCGCGCAAACCCCGCAGGGCTTTGACTTTGACACCATTCTCGCGGCGCATCGCACCCATCCCGGCGGAGCCGCTGATGATGTCGAAGTGGTGCGCGCGGCAGGTGTTGACGTAGCGATCACGCCGGGCAGCGAAGACAATCTAAAAATCACCTACCCCGCCGATTTCGCGCGGGCAGAACGGATATTGGGGACGAAAATGGATATTCGACTGGGTCACGGCTATGATGTGCACGCGTTCGAGGACGGCGATCACGTCATCCTGTGCGGCGTGCGCGTGCCCCACAGCGCCGCGCTCAAGGGCCATTCCGATGCCGATGTCGGGATGCATGCCTTGACCGACGCGATTTACGGCGCGCTGGCCGAGGGCGATATCGGGCGTCATTTCCCGCCATCTGACCCGCAATGGAAAGGCGCTGCGTCGGAAATTTTCCTTGATCACGCGGCAAAACTGGCCGAGGCGCGCGGCTTTCGGATCGGCAATGTTGATGTGACATTGATCTGCGAGCAGCCCAAGATCGGCCCGCATGCCAGTGCGATGGCGCAGGAACTGGCGCGCATCATCGGTCTGGAACCGGGGCGGATCTCGGTCAAGGCGACCACCTCGGAACGTCTGGGCTTCACCGGTCGCGAAGAAGGTATCGCGGCGATTGCCACAGCCACTTTGATTGCGGAGTAAACCCATGTTGCGACTGATCAATACCGCCCTTTACGTCGGCCTGCTGCGCCCGGCACCCGGCACTTGGGGCTCGCTCGTTGCCGTTCTGGTGGGCTGGGCGATTGAGCATTACCTTGGCTTCATCCCGCTGGTGATCGCCTTTGTTGCGGTCACGGCGCTTGGCTTCTGGTCCGTCGAGGCCGAGCTAAAGGACCGCCCCGGCGAAGACCCCTCCGAGATCGTAATCGACGAGGTCGCGGGCATGTGGCTGGCGCTTTTGTTCCCCGCAATGGGGTTCTGGATGCGCGACACATCAATGGTCTGGCCCGGCCCCGTCGCGGCGTTTTTGTGCTTTCGCCTGTTTGACATCTGGAAGCCGTGGCTGGTCGGGCGCGCCGATCGTCGCCACGACGCCAAGGGTGTGATGCTGGATGATCTGTGGGCGGGCGTATTTGCCGGCATCGTCACGATCATTCTGGCGGGTCTTTATCACGCCGTTTTCTTAGGCATGATGCAATGAGCCTTGCGCGCGATGTTCTCGAGGCCTGCAAATCGCGCGGGCTGATGGTCGCAACGGCTGAAAGCTGCACGGGCGGCATGGTCGCGGCCGCGCTGACCGATATCGCGGGATCGTCCGCCGTGGTTGAACGCGGCTTTGTTACCTATACAAACGCCGCCAAGCGCGAGATGCTCAAGGTGCGTGAGGCCACGCTGCAGGCCCATGGCGCGGTCTCGGAACCCGTAGCACGCGAGATGGCCGCAGGCGCGTTCGCTCACTCTCACGCGCAGATCGCGGTTTCCATCACCGGCATCGCAGGCCCCGGCGGGTCAGAGCACAAGCCCGAAGGCCGCGTGTGTTTTGCGCTCGCGATGGCAGGCGCGCCCGTCACCAGCGAAACCGTAGAGTTCGGCGCATTGGGGCGCGCGCAGGTGCGCCAAGCTGCGTGCGATCACGCGCTGGGGCTGTTGCTGCGCGCCGCGCAATCTCAGCCATAGGCTTGGGGCAACTCGCTATCCGTCAGCACCCGCGTCATGCCGGGCAGAAACGCGACCTGATCGCCATTGGCCGAAATCGTAAGCCCGTCGCTGCCAAGGTGCTGGGTCAGCGACACTGTGGATGGCGTTCCGCCACCGCCCGTTGTGTTCAACACATCAAGCTGGATCACTTCGCCATCCTGAAAATCGGAAATCGTGACATGGCTGTTGTCAAAGACCACGAAAACATCGCTATCCGCCCCTCCGCTAAGCGTCACATTACCCGCTGCAACCAAAGTGTCCTCACCCGCGCCGCCGCTTAGATCGCTGGCGTTGCTCGGGTCGAGCGCGACAAGCGTGTCATCGCCATCATTGCCCGTCAGCGTATCGCTACCAGCCCCGCCGTTGAGATAGTCATCCCCCGTGCCGCCAAGCAGCGTGTCATCCCCCGCACCGCCCAAAAGCGTGTCCGCGCCATCCTGACCATTCAGAACATCGGCACCATCGCCACCCTCAAGGTTGTCATTGCCTAAGCCGCCCATCAGCGTGTCATCGCCCGCATCGCCGCTGAGCGTGTCATCGCCCTGAAGCCCCATGAGGCGATGCGCAAGGGCCGATCCCGCAGGGGACTCCGCGCTCGAGAGTGAATCATCGCCCTCTGTCGCGCCGTGATCCATGATATCGCCAAGCGCAACCCCTTTGCCGCCAAGGCCTTTGAGCACCGCAATCGCCGTGCCATCCGAATTCAGCGTCAGGTCGGTCCCGTCATCATGCAGTGCGATCTGCGTGTTGGTCTCGTCATCATCAAGCGCGATCCGGTCCGCGCCGAGGGTGAAATCAGTGATTGTCGTCGCGCCACCGCCGGACGCGTCATGGTCCAGAGCGACCAGATCGTCGCCCTCTCCGGTCGTGACCATGTCCCCGCTTGTGGCAAAGATCAGATCATCGCCACTGCCACCATCCAGCGAATTATCCCCCCCCCCGCTGCTCAGCAGATCGTTTCCGCCAGCACCAAACAGCGCGCTGCCGTCATCGTTTGCATCCAGCGTGTCATCGCCAAAGCCGCCCCACAGATTCTGTCCTGAATAGTTGGTCTGGGCCGCGTAGCCCGACGCATCTGCCGCCGCGGGCGCGTTGGGATAGATATCGCCCAGATCGGTGCCCGCAAGCCCGGTGAAACGCACGATCGACTGCCCCTGCGAGGTTAGCACAAGGTCGTTGCCATCGTCATGCGCGGCAATGCCCGCATCTGCCACACCGTCAAGATGCAGCTGATCCAGACCGGGTTCGAAATCATCGACCGTCATGACCGTGCTGTCATGTTGTGCATCCTGCGCGCTTTGGGAAAACAGTGGCGTCACATTCAGCACATCGGCCGCGCCATCGCCTGCAACCGTGCTATCCGCGCCCTGCCCCAGATCGACATGCGCCTGCGAGATCGACGAGAGCGTGTCCGCTCCGGTGCCGCCATCAAGCGAGGCCTGCGCGCCCGGTTGATCGGTGAAATCCGCACCCGGCTCAAAGCGAATGTTATCATCGCCAGCGCCGCCCAAGCCCGTATTGCCATCGCCGCTGCCAAGGTTGAGCCAGTCATCGCCCTCGCCTCCGATCAGCGTGTTTTGGGTGCCATCGGCGCTCAGACTGTCATCGCCCGTCCCGCCATCGAGCAGATCCTGCCCATCTGCCCCCGCGCGCAAGACATCATCGCCCCCATCACCATAGGCGCTATCGGCCCCCAGACCGGGGTCAAGCGTGTCATCGCCATCGCCACCGTGCAGCAGATCGTCGCCCGGACCGCCATAAAGCAGATCATTGCCCGTGTTTCCCTCCAACGTGTCATTGCCGCCATAGCCTGACAACGTATCATCACCCGACCCGCCGCTCAGCGAATCCGCGTGAGACGTGCCGATCAGATCTTGGTTGTCATCCAGCAAATCGCCGCCACCGCTTTGGGTGTCGTTGTGATCGTCACTCTCATCAGAGTTAGTCTCGTCAGAGTCGCCGTGATGGCTTGAATGATCATCCAGCAAGAACGCTGCGGGCAAAAGCCCAAGCAGCAACAAATACCCCAGCATAATTATTCCCCGCCCTGAAGCCTGAGCGGAGTTAGTCAGTTTCGTGAGGCTATGGTCAAATCACGACGAGGAGCGCTCTTGAAACTGTGAAACGTTGGCATGTGCTTGGAAACAAATCCGATCCGAGGTTTCGAAGTCAGAAAAAATTCCGCGCCATTACAACGTGGTCACGCCATCACGCCGCAGGCCCGTATAGTGCGGCTGCGCGGGTCTCGAAGGCCTTGACGATGCGGTTCATCGCCTCGTTAAAGACTACGCCAATCACGCCTTGCAAGATCCGGTTCTTGAACTCGAAATCGACGAAAAACGCGACCTTGCAGCCGCCCTCGGGGATGTCCTCAAACTGCCAATAGCTTTTGAGATATTTAAACGGCCCGTCGAGATATTCGGTGTCGATCCGGTGAGTTTCAGGAAACAACGTCACGCGTGAGCCGAATTTCTCGCGAAACACTTTAAACGAAATCACCAGATCGGCCTCAAGAATTTCCGAGCCGTCGGGCTGGGGTTTCCGCGCGCGAATACGCGCGGCAGAATTCCACGGCAGGAACTGCGGATAGCTTTCGACATCAGCCACCAGATCATACATCTGCTGCGCCGAATATGGCATGATCCGGTTCTCACGATGCTGCGGCATATCACTTCCGTTTATTGGGCCGTTTTCTTAGGTCTCTTGATGCGATAAAGCAGGGGGCAAAGGCAAGCCCTGCCCCAGCCCGAAAGGCCCGATATCATGCCGCAGCGCCCTCACGTCATCGACCAGATGATTTCCGCCAAACAGATCGCAGCGCGCGTCGAGGAACTGGCCAGCGAGATCACGCAAAGCTATGCGGGCACGGATAAGCTGGTCGTGGTGGGGTTGCTGCGCGGCTCGTTCGTGTTCATCGCCGATCTGGTGCGCGAAATCGAACTGCCCATCGAGGTCGATTTCCTCGAGGCCTCGTCTTATGGCGATGGCACGGAAAGTTCGCGTGAGGTGCGGATCTTGAAAGACCTGCGCGCAGGCATCGAGGGGCGCGATGTCCTTGTGGTCGAGGATATCGTCGATACCGGTTTCACGCTGAAACATGTGATGGGCCTGCTACGCGCGCGCAAACCCCGACGGATCGAATGCTGCGCGCTTTTGGACAAACCCTCGCGGCGCGAGGTTGATGTGCGCGCCACCTGGACGGGCTTTGAAATCCCCGACGAATTTGTCGTCGGCTACGGCATTGATTTCGCGCAAAAGAACCGCAACCTGCCCTATATCGGCAAGGTGCGCTTCACCGAGGATGCGTCGTGAATTTGATGTGGCTGACGCGGATGGCGCGCTGGGTGCGCCGCCCGCCCTCAATGTTGCAGGTCAAGATTGTCGCCGTCGTCATCGCGCTGGCGATCGTGATCGTGGTGCTTGGAAAAACCGGATACTGGCCCGAATGGGCGCGCATGGACCCCAAGTCCCTGCGCCACATGCGCCCCTGACCGAGGGGCGCGTTTATTGCGCGGGGGCCGGCGTCTTGCCCTCAAGCAACGGGCGCAGATCCGAGGCGATCACCCGCTCGGTCACAGGCCCCGCAAAGCGAAACAGCACCTTGCCCTCGCCATCCACCACAAAGGTTTCCGGCACACCATACACGCCCCAATTCAGCGCCATCTGCCCCTTGGGATCGGCCCCGAGTTCGGAATAGGGATTGCCCATTTGCGACAGGAACGCTTGCGCCTTGGACGGCGTATCCTTGTAGTTCACGCCGTAAATCGGAATGCCCTCATTGGACAGCGCCTCAAGATTGGGATGCTCGATGCGGCAGGGCGCGCACCACGAGGCCCAGAAATTCACCAGCTTTACCTTGCCATCGCGCAATTCCACATCGGTGAACGGCTCGAACGAACCCAGCGGCTCAAGCTGCACGGGCGGTGCCGGTTTGCCTGCGAATACGGTGGGCAATTGGCTGGGATCTTCGCGCTGCATCCCCCAGATGAACATGCCAGCGAGGCCTGCAAAGATCAGCGGCGGGATGAACATCAGCGGCTTAACCATTGGATTTACGTCCTTTTCGTGCCTCGGCCTCGGCCAGCGCACGCTTAGCGCGCGCCCCTTGCCACAGGCTTACCAGAACCAGCACGACCAACAAGCCGATGGTCGCAGCCCAGGCAATGTTTACCGTATAGGCATAAGATTTTGTTGACGGGTCTACCAGAACAACACCGCCCTCGGTGATGGTGGTTCCGGTCGTGGTTGTCTCGGTCATGCCATACGCTCGCGTTGCTGCAATGCGCCCAAACGGCGGTTGCGGATTTCGGTGCGGGTGCGCACCAGTACGAGGGCGATGAAAAACAGGACAAACCCCGCCAGACACAGCAAAAGCGGGAACCAGTAGACATCCGCGATATGCTGTTCCTTATCCAGCGACAGCGTTGCGCCCTGATGCAGCCCCTGGTTCCAGAAATTCGCCGCATAGCGCGACAGCGCCGCAAAGACCGCGCCCACAAGGGCCAGAACACTGGTCAGATCGGCGGCTGTATCGGGGTTCTCGACCGCCGCCCAAAGCGCAATATAGCCCAAGTAGAACAGAAACAGGATCAGGAACGAGGTCAGACGCGGATCCCATTCCCACCACGTCCCCCACATCGGCTGACCCCAAACCGCGCCCGTGATCAGCGCGATCAACGTCATCACCGCGCCAATCGGGGCGGCTGCCTTAGCCGCCAGCGCAGAAACATGGTGGCGCCGGATCAGCCAGATCAGCGAGGTGACCAGCATCATCCCCCAGATATTGATCGCCATCATCGCGGCGGGCACATGGACATAAATGACCTTGACCGAGCCGCCGAAATTCTCAGCCGCAGGCACAAATAAGTAGCCCCAGACCAAGCCGCTCACCAAAGTAATTGCCGCCAGTCCCACGACCCACGGCAACAGAAAACCGGAGGTTTTCATGAATTTTACGGGGTTTGCATATTCCCAGAGTGACATTGTCTCGCTTCGTCCTGCTTGGCTTGATGGTCTGTCTCTAACATGTTTCGCGGGTGAGACCCTAGCGCAGATTGACGCGGATCGCAGCGGCTGACGCAAAGGGAATAAGCGCCACGGTCGCGGCGGTAATCCCCGCCAGCATCAGCAGCGGAATTTCGGTCGCCATCCCCTGCGCGCCCCGCCGGATCAGCTCGGCGCCAAAGATCAGCGTGGGCACGTAAAACGGCAAGACCAGCAGCGACAGCAACAGCCCGCCGCGCTTGAGCCCCACCGTCAACGCCGCGCCAAATGTGCCCAGAACCGACAGCGCAGGCGTGCCCAGCAGCAGCGAAATCACCAGCCAGCTTTGCGCGCTTGCGGGCAGATGCAGCAAGATGCCAAACACCGGCGCGGCAATCACCAAAGGCAACCCCGTGGTCAGCCAATGCGCAAAGGCCTTCATCGCCACGACACCTTCCAGCGGCATCGGCGCAGTCGCAAGCAAATCCAGCGAGCCATCCTCAAAATCAAGCGCGAAGATCCGATCAAGCGAGAGCAGACAGGCCAGCAACGCCCCAAGCCACAAGATCCCCGGCGCAATCCGCGCCAAAATATCCCCCTGCGGCCCAACGCCGAACGGCACCAGCGTCACCACGATCAGGAAAAACGCGAGGCCCAAGCCAAAGCCGCCACCCGCACGCACTGCAAGGCGCAGATCGCGTATCAACAGCGCAATCATTTAAGCCCCCTGACGATGTGGCAGGGTTGGGACGCTGCGCGGCGAGTATTTAGAGCTAGATGAAAAAGCGGTGCTCTGCCCATTTCATCTGGCCATAAATACTCCCGCCGGAGGCTCCGAAGAGTTTCACATGCGCGCCGCCCGATCATAAAAACGCCTCGTCAAACGCGCCCATCATGCCGCCCTCTTCGGGGGGCAGCGCTTTGAACGGGGCGAGATCCAGCACTTTGGCTTCCTCAAGCCCCAGATCGATATGGGTCGCCAAAAGCGCTGCGCCACCGGTCGCGAGATGACCACGCACCGCTTGCGCAAACAGTGCCACCGAGGCGGTATCGAGCGACACCGTCGGCTCATCCAGCACCCAGACCGGACGCCCGGTCACCAGCAAGCGCGCCAATCCAAGGCGGCGCTTTTGTCCGGCTGACAGGCTCATTGCGGCGC
Organism: Thioclava indica; assembly: GCF_000714545.1. Taxonomy (GTDB): domain Bacteria; phylum Pseudomonadota; class Alphaproteobacteria; order Rhodobacterales; family Rhodobacteraceae; genus Thioclava; species Thioclava indica. The sequence continues at coordinate 159,512 of NZ_AUNB01000029.1, read as the reverse complement.
GGTTGGCCAACCCGCGCAGGTTCATTCGCTCCAGCGCAGGTTCGATGTCTTGAGTGGCATAGACCGAGGCCCAGAATTTTAGATTCTCGCTGACGGTCAGGGTCGATTTCAGCCCGTCCGAATGCGCCGCATAAGCCATGCTTTCGGCGGGCATCGACACTGTTCCTGCCAGCGCGGGTTGCAACCCGGCCAAAGTGCGCAGCAGCGTCGTCTTACCAATCCCGTTGGGACCGCGCAGCACCAGCGCTTGCCCGGCATCCAGCGCGAAGGACAGGTTTTCCAGCACTGGCAAGCCGCCGCGTGAGACCGCCAGATTGCTCACGCTGAGCATCGCCATCGCGCTAGACCTTTTCCGGCATCGCCAGAAGGGCGCAGCCGACGCGCCGCCCCTCGGACAGCAGGACGTTATAGCTGCGCGCCGCCGTTGGCGTGGCCATCGGCTCGCACATGATCCCCCTGGCCTCCAGCGCATCGACGAGGGGTTTGGGCAGATGGGCGAGTTGCGGACCCGTTCCGACGAACAGCAAATCAATCTGGCCCGAGAGCGCCTCAAGCGCAGCGAAATCGTCCAAGCCGCCCCAGTCGCCCTTTTGATCCGCCATCAGCCACAGATTGCCGTAATGCACCTCGCCTGCGACCCGGAAAAATCCCGGGCCATAGCCGTCGATGGGCAGCGAGGCCCCAAAATTGGCTTCAGTCAGTAGCGACATCGGTTTTGTCGAAGAACTTCTCGGAAGGGTCCTTCTTCTCCTTGTTGCGGTTCAGGCCGATGAACAAAACGATGTTCTTGGCGACGAAAACCGAGGAATAGGTGCCCACGATCACGCCCCAGGTCATGGCGAACACGAAGTTGCGGATCACATCGCCGCCCAGCACCAAGAGCGAGATCAGCGCCAGCAGCGTCGTCCCCGAGGTCATTACGGTGCGCGACAGCGTTTCGTTGACCGAGACGTTCATCACCTCGCGCAGCGGCATCTTTTTATACTTCACAAGGTTCTCGCGCAGCCGGTCGAACACCACCACCGTGTCGTTGATCGAATAGCCAAGGATCGTAAGCAAGGCCGCGATGATCGACAGATCGAACTTGAGCTGGAACAGCGAGAAAATCCCGACCGTGACCGTCACATCGTGAATCAGGGCCGCCACAGCCCCGATCGAAAATTGCCACTCAAATCGCAGCCAGACATAGACCAAAATCGCTGCCACAGCCGCAAGAACCGACCACACCGCCGTCCAGACCAGCTCGCCCGAGACTTTCGGGCCAATCGACTCGGTTGAGGTGATCTTGACGTCCTTGTTCACCGTTTGCAGCGCGGCGAGCACCTTGGTTTGGGTCTCGGGCGAGATCGCCTCTTGCCCGTCTTGGGCCTGAATGCGCACCGTCGCGACATGCTGGTCGGCGCGGAAATTGGGGTCATAGACCTCGGTAATCGTAACATCGCCCAGATCGAGCGGCGTGACCGCTTGGCGGAACTCGCCGACATTGATCGGGAGGTCGCTTTCGGTGCGGATCGTGGTGCCGCCCCGGAAATCGATCCCAAGGTTAAGCCCCATCGTAAGGACCAGCACCAGCGAGGCCAGCACCATGACCACGGAAAAGCCGAAGGTCAGCTTCTGGTGTTTGAAGAAATCGAAGGTGGTCTTTTCAGGGACCAGTTTCAGACGGAATGCCATGATTTCTGCTCCCTTACAGAATGATCTCTTTGGGCCGCTTGCGCGCGAACCAGAAGACGATGAAAAGACGCGTCACCCAGATGGCGGTGAATACCGAGGTCACGATACCGATCAGGAAGGTCACCGCAAAGCCACGCACCGGCCCTGCCCCCAGCACGAACAAGATCAGCGCCGTGAGGAAAGTGGTGACGTTGGCATCAATGATCGCTGACATCGCGCGCTCATAGCCCAGCTCAATCGCGCGGGCCGGTTTCTTGGCGATCTTCAGCTCTTCTCGGATGCGTTCGAACACCAGCACATTGGCATCCACCGCCGTGCCCATTGTCAGCACGATCCCCGCGATACCTGGCAGCGTCAGCGTGCCCCCGATCACCGACATGATCGCAAAGATCAGTGCGATGTTGATCCCTAAGGCAAACGAGGCAAACACCCCGAACATGCCGTAAGACGCGATCATAAAGACCACGACCAGCACTGCGCCCACGGCAGCGGCGAGCTTACCTGCCTTGATCGAATCTGCGCCCAGTTCCGGGCCGATCGTGCGTTCTTCCAGGAACGTCATCGAAGCCGGCAGCGCGCCTGCGCGCAGCAGAAGCGCCAGATCGGTTGCTTCTTTCACGGTGAAACGCCCGGTAATGATGCCCGAGCCGCCAGCGATATGGGATTGGATCACGGGGGCCGAGATCACTTTTTTATCCAGCACAATCGCGAAGGGCTTGCCGATATTGGCCTGTGTATAATCGCCAAAGGTGCGCGCCGCGCTTACGTTAAAGCGAAAGCCCACCGCCGGGTAGCCGTTTTGATCGGTATCAGGGCGTGCATCGGTCAGATCCTCGCCGGTGACGACCGGCGATGTATCCAGCACGTAATACAGCCCCTTTTGATCGGAGGAGGGCAAGATTTCCTCGCCCGCGCCCACCGCCTCATTGGAGTTCGACGTGGTCGAGATCACCGAGTTGAAGGTCAGCTTGGCGGTCGTGCCAATCAGTTCCTTCAGCTCTTGCGCCGATTTCAGACCGGGCACCTGAATCAAGATCCGGTCCGAGCCTTCGCGCACGATGCTAGGCTCGCGCGTGCCTGCCGCGTCGATCCGGCGGCGCACGATTTCCAGCGATTGCTGCACCGTGCGATCATCGGTCGAGGCTTTTTCGGCGTCTGATAGCTGGATCACAAGCTGGTCGCCCTCGGTGGTGATCGCGTAGGTTTTCTGCCCCACGCCTGTCAGCGAGGTCACCGGCGTGTTCAAGGTCTGCGCGACCTCCATCGCCTTTTGCATCTGATCGCCATTGCCAATGCGGATGCGCAAGACGCCCGGATCGGCCTGCACGCGCCGGATCGCGCCGAGCGTGGCACGATCTGCGGCCAGCGCCTTGCGGAACTCGGGCCACAGCGAATCCACGCGGCTTTTATAGACATCGGCCACGTTGACCTGCGCCAACAGCTGCGCCCCGCCGCGCAGATCAAGGCCCAGATTGACCAGATCCGAGGGCAGCCAATCGGGCCAAGCCGATTTCGCCTGCTGCTCCTCGGGCGTCAGAGTGCCGTTTTTTGTCTGGGCCGTGAGCGCATCATTATGCCCCTCAACCCGGTTGTAAAAAGCGTTCGGCGCGGCAAAAACGATCCCAGCCAAGATAACGGCAAGGATCAGCACGCGCTTCCACAGCGAGATCTGCAACATGGGCGATAGGCCTTTGGCTAATTATTTGGCGGGTGCGGCGGGTTCGGTCTTGGACAGAACCTGCACGACGGTGCTTTTGATCACGTTGACTTCAACGCCCTGCGCGATCTCGACCTTAAGCTCGCCATCTTCAAGCACTTTGGTCACTTTGCCGACGATGCCGCCTTGCGTGATGACCTTGTCACCGCGGCGCAGAGCCTCGACCATCGCTTTGTGATCTTTGACTTTTTTCTGCTGCGGACGGATCATCAGGAAATAGACGATCACGAAAATCAGGATCAGCGGCAGAAACTGACCAAGCGCTGCGACGGGGCTAGCGGATGCGCCAGCAGCTTGAGCGAATGCGGGTGTTGCGAACATGTTGTGGTCCTTTGTCTTTGGGCCTTGGGGGCTGATGCCCCGCCTGTCGGCGCGCACCCTATCCGCGCCTCTCTGGGTTGGCAAGCAATGGCACGCGCCTTTCGGGCCTGTTCACGCAGCCATGACGTGACGGCGCGCGCTGGCGGTGGACTTTGCGCGCCGCGCGTGGATGATGCGCCCCGATATCAGTTGAACCGGAGCGCCTGCCATGCCCGCCTATGACCCTGCCCTGATCTTTGACGCCACGGGGGGCTATCTGCGCCAATTTGAGCGGCTGGTGGCGATCATGGCCGCGCTACGTGACCCTGAATCCGGTTGCCCTTGGGATATCGAGCAGGATTTCACCACCATCGCGCCCTACACGATCGAAGAGGCCCACGAGGTCGCCGATGCGATCGCGCGGCAGGCTTGGGCGGAATTGCCCGGCGAATTGGGCGATCTTGCCTTGCAGGTCGTCTATCACGCGCAGATGGCCGATGAGGGCGGCAAGTTCGACATTTCTGACGTGCTGGGCGCGATCAACGCCAAGATGGTGGCGCGCCATCCCCATGTCTTTGGCGACGAGAGCCGCGATAAAACGCCCGAACAGCAAACCGCAGATTGGGAAGCGATCAAGGCCGCCGAGCGCGCGGCTTTGGGAAAGACCGAGCGTGTGGGCGTGCTGGATGGCGTAGCGCTGGGATTGCCTGCGCTGAGCCGCGCCATAAAGCTGCAAAACCGCGCCGCGCGGGTCGGGTTTGACTGGCCCTCAACCGATCAGGTGCTTGACAAGATTGTCGAGGAAGCGCGCGAATTGGAAGAGGCGCGCGACGAGCTGGGGCCGGATGAACTGGCCGAGGAATATGGCGATTTGCTGTTCGTGATGGTCAATCTGGGCCGTCATCTGGGGCTCGACCCCGAAGCCGCCTTGCGCGCCGCAAATAGCAAATTCACCCGTCGTTTCAATTATATAGAGAATGAACTTCAAGCCCGCGGCAAAGCCCCGAAAGACAGCGATCTGGCCGAGATGGACGCGCTTTGGGACCAATCCAAAGCGGCGGGCATCAAATAGCGCGACGGCCCCAAGCCCTAAAGCGCAGCCTCGAACAGCGCCTTGCGGCGTTCCTGCCGGGCGCGGATTTTCTCGATATCGGCAATCGGTGTCGCGGCCAGCAGCGTGCGGGTGTATTCGTGCTGCGGATTGGCGAAAATTGCATCGCGCGGCGCGTGTTCCACGACCTCGCCATCCTTCATCACCATCACCTCATCAGCGAAATAGCGCACCACCGACAGATCGTGGCTGATAAAGGCGTAGGTTAGCTTAAACTCGTCCTGCAAGTCCTTGAGAAGGTTTAAAACCTGCGCCTGAATCGACAGATCCAGCGCCGAGACGGGTTCGTCCAGAATCAGCACTTTCGGGTTCAGCATCAAGGCGCGCGCAATCGCAATGCGCTGGCGCTGACCACCCGAAAACATGTGCGGATAGCGGTTGTAATGACTCCTCTCGAGCCCGACTTTTTCCAACATCGACTCAGCACGTTCGCGCCGCTCAGCGGCAGGCATGTTGGTGTTGATGATCAACGGCTCGGTCAGCACCTCGCCCACCTTTTGCCGCGGGTTGAGCGAGGAATACGGGTTTTGAAACACGATCTGCACTTTGGCGCGCAGCGCGGGCGTGACCTTTTGCTTGGTGATGTCGATGCGCTCGCCCTCGATCAGCAACTCGCCGGAATTGGCCGGATCAATCAACGTCAGGATCCGCGCGAGCGTAGATTTGCCACAGCCCGACTCACCGACAATCGCCAACGTTGTTCCCTGCTCCAGCGCGAACGAGATGCCATGCAGCGCCCGAATGATGCGATTGGGCCGCATGAACCCGCCCGAAGCCGTGTAGTCGCGCGTCACGTCGCGCACCTCTAGGATCACGCTCATACCATGCCCTCCCAACCATCGCTGACGGTCAGCAATCTGTCTCCGGTCGCGTTTTCGGGTAAGGCGGCCAGCAGCGCGCGCGTGTAGGGGTGTTTGGGGTTTTCAAACAGGCTCAACACATCGGCCTCTTCCATCTTTTTGCCCTGATATTGCACACTTACGCGGTCTGCCGTTTCGGCCACAACGCCCATGTCATGGGTGATCATGATCAGGCCCATGCCGTATTCTTCCTGCAAGCTCATCAGCAGATCAAGGATCTGTTTCTGGATCGTCACGTCAAGCGCGGTGGTGGGTTCATCTGCGATCAACAGCTTGGGTTTGCACGCAATTGCCATCGCGATCATCACGCGCTGACATTGCCCGCCAGATAGCTGATGGGGATAGGATTTCAGACGCCGCTCGGGTTCGGGAATGCCGACCTGTTCAAACAGCTCCAGCGCGCGCTGATGCGCCGCCGCGCCTTTCAGACCAAGATGGCGATGCAGCACTTCCTCAACCTGATAGCCGCAGGTGAAAGACGGGTTGAGCGAGGAAATTGGTTCCTGAAAGATCATCGAGATTTCGCGCCCGATGATCTTGCGCCGTTCACGGTCGGACATTTTCAGCATGTCACGTCCGTCATATTCCATCACATCGGCGGTGATCGTGGCGGGGTCGGGCAACAGCCCCATCACCGCCAGCATCGACACCGATTTGCCCGAGCCGGACTCGCCCACAATGGCGAGAACCTCGCGCTGGCTGACCTCAACATCAATGGAATCCACGGCGCGGAACGGTCCTGCGGCGGTGTCGAACTCAACGGTGAGATTGCGGATTTTCAGCAAGGACATGGGCTTAGCTCCGCTTCAATTTGGGATCGAGCGCATCACGCAAACCATCACCCATCAGGTTGATCGCCAGCACCGTGATCAGGATCGCAAGACCGGGGAACGTCACAACCCACCACGCGCGCAAAATGAACTCGCGCGCCTCTGATAGCATCGTACCCCATTCCGGTGTCGGGGGCTGCGCGCCCATGCCGAGAAACCCAAGGGCTGCGACGTCGAGGATCGCATTGGAAAAGCTCATCGTGCCTTGAACGATCAGCGGCGCCAGACAGTTGGGCAGCACGGTGATGAACATCAGCCGCATATTGCCCGCCCCTGCGACCTGCGCGGCCATGACGTAATCCTTGTTCTTCTCGCCCATCACCGCGGCGCGAGTGAGGCGCGCAAAATGGGGCTGATACACGACCGCAATCGCGATCATCGCATTGATCAAACCGGGGCCAAGAACCGCGACAAAGACCAGCGCCAGCAGCAGCGATGGGAAGGCCAGAATGACATCCATCACCCGCATGATCACGGTATCGACCCAGCCACCAAACCAGCCCGCCAGCAAGCCAAGGATCACCCCGACCGACAGCGCCAGAACGACGACGAAAAAGCCCACGAATAGCGAGTAGCGCGCACCGAACAGCAGCCGCGACAGGATATCGCGCCCTACTGCATCAGTGCCCAGCCAGAAATGGCCGTGCGCCGTGTCGGTCATCGGCTTGGCCAAAAGGGCGTCGCGAAATTGCACATCGGGGCCATGCGCGGCCAGGATCGGTGCGGCGATTGCGGCCAATAGGACCAGCACAAAGACCACCAGTGCTATGACAGCGCCGCGGTTTTCGCTGAAGTAAAACCAGAATTCGGCCAATTGGGCGCGACGGGTTCCCGGCGTGAGTGTTGTGTCAGCCATCATGTCACCTATGCCGGATACGAGGATTGATAAGACCGTAAAGCAGGTCCACGATCAGGTTCACGACCATCACGATCACCGCGATCATCAGCAACCCGCCCTGCACCGAGGGGTAGTCGCGCCGCGAGATTGAATCGACCATCCACTTGCCAATCCCCGGCCAGCTAAAGATCGTCTCGGTCAGGATTGCGCCCGCCATCAACATGCCCACTTGCAGACCAATCGTCGTGATCACCGGGATCATCGCATTGCGCAGCGCGTGAATACCGATCACGCGGCGTGGCGGCATGCCCTTGGCGCGCGCAGTGCGTACGTAATCCTCGCCCAGCACTTCCAGCATCGCCGAGCGCGTCTGGCGCGCAATCACCGCCAGCGGAATGGTCGCCAGCACGACGGCAGGCAGCACGAGATGGCTAAGCGCAGAGGTCAGCGCGCCCTTCTGCCCCGAGGCAATCGCATCCCAGATCATGAAATTTGTGCCATTGGGGAAGTAATACATCAGCGAAATGCGCCCCGAAACCGGGGTCCAGTGCAGCACGCCGGAAAACAGGATAATCAGCAGCAGGCCCCACCAGAAGATCGGCATCGAATAGCCCACCAGCGCCGTCGTCATCGACACCTGATCAAACCACGAGCCGCGCTTGATCGCCGCGATCACGCCGACCGGCACGCCAATCACGATTGCAATCAGCATCGCGGTGATCCCCAGCTCTAGCGTGGCCGGAAACAGCGTCAGGAATTCGTGCAACACGGGGCGGTGCGTGACCAGACTATCGCCCAGATCGCCATGCAAAACGCGCCAGACGAACTCGCCATATTGCACCCAGATCGGGCGGTCATAGCCAAGCTGATGGGTCAGTTCGGCGTAGCGTTCCGGGCTCAGCCCGCGCTCGCCCGCCATAAGAAGCACCGGATCACCGGGCAGCACCCGCACGAAGCCGAACGCGACAATGGTGATGCCGATCAAGGTCGGGATCAGCCAGAGAATCTTGCCGAAAATAAATCTGATCATGACAGCCTGCTAAATTATCAGGGCGCCCGGATCAACCGGGCGCCCCTAAAGGGTATCTCAGTGGCTCAGGATTACTCCGAGATGTCCACCCCATAGAAGTCATGACCACCCAGCGGGCTCATCACATAACCGCTGACTTTGTTCGACATCGGCATGAACACGGTCGAATGTGCGATCGTGTCCCACGGTGCCTGCTCTTTGAACACGACTTGCGCCTGCTCATACAGCTTGGTGCGTTCGGCCATATCCGAGGTTTGCTTGGCCTTGTTGATTAGGCCGTCGAAATCCTTGTCACACCAGAAGGAACGGTTTGCGCCGCTTTCGGCACCCGCACAGCTCAGCAACACGCCAAGGAAGTTGTCGGGATCGCCATTGTCGCCGGTCCAGCCCAAGATCACCGCGCCGTCATGGTTCGGGTCTTTGGATTTGCTAAGGTATTCGCCCCATTCATAGGACACGATGTTCACCTTGACGCCGACTTTGGCGAGGTCCGATTGCATCAGCTCGGCGGTGCGGCGTGCGTTGGGCATGTAAGGCCGCTGCACGGGCATTGCCCAGATGTTCATCTCAAGGTCTTTGACACCTGCATCGGCGAGCATTTTCTTAGCCGCTTCAGGATCATAGGCGTCGTCCTTGATGTCCTTGTTATAGGACCACATGGTCGGCGGAATCGGGTTTTTCGCAACCTGGCCCGCACCTTGGAACACCGCGTCGATGATCGCCTGCTTGTTGATCGACATATTGAGGGCCTTGCGGACCTCGGGCTTGTCGAACGGCGCTTGCGTGGTGTTATAGGCGAGGTAGGCCACGTTCAGACCGGGCTGTTCCTCGACCTTGAGGTTGGCATCGCCTTTCAGCGCCGCAATGTCAGCGGGGGCCGGATAGGGCATGATCTGGCACTCGCCCGCTTGCAGCTTTTGCACGCGTACAGCCGCATCAGGCGTGATCGCAAAGATCAGATCGTCAACCGGCGTCTTGCCTTTGAAATAGTCCGGATTCGCTTTGTAGCGGATCACGGCGTCTTTCTGATAGGCGACGAATTCGAACGGGCCGGTGCCGACAGGCACGTTGTTGATCTCGGCCTTCTTGTCTTCAGCTACCAGCTTGTCGGCATATTCCTTGGACATGATCGAGGCGAAATCCATCGCCATATTGGCAAGGAACGGCGCGTTCGGCTCGGTCAGGGTGAACTTGACGGTCATGTCATCGACTTTTTCAATCGACTTCACGATCTTGGGCATGTCCATCGCGTTGTAATATTCATACGAGATGCCGGGCGCGTATTGGAAATACGGGTTGTCGGGATTGCCCTGACGGTCAAACGAGAACACCACGTCATCGGCGTTGAAATCGCGCGTGGGCGTAAAGCCCTCGACTGAGTGGAATTTCACGCCCGGACGCAGGTGGAACGTGTAGGTCAGGCCGTCATCGGAAATGTCCCATGTCTCGGCAAGGCCCGGTTCAATCTCGGTGGTGCCGGGTTTGAACTCGACCAGTTGGTCATAGACAGGATGCGAGGATGCATCAAAGGTTGTGCCAGAGGTGTAGGGCGCGGGATCAAACCCCTCGGGCGACGCCTCGGAGCAATAAACCAGCGTTTTGGCCCCGGCCGCGCCTGCCGTCATCATGACAGCTGCGGAACATGCCAGAAGCATTGAACGGATTTTCATTATGAGTCCTTCCTGTTGGTTGTCTTGGGTTGTGCCGACTCGCCATCTTGTGCGGTCAAATCTCGACACGAACTGGTGAGAGAGTAAAACGCCATTTGATTGGTTGGTCAACAAATGCCGTCACGTCGCCTGTCACAAGGCCCCGAGGCCCTACTCCAACGCAAGCACATCCACCGCCTGCGCGCTTTGCTGCCCGCCCGCGCCGCGCATCGCCCCGCGCAACGGCGGCACATCATCGTAATCGCGCCCGTAACCGACAGTGATGTAATCCTCGCCCGCTGGCTGGTTGTTGGTGGGGTCGAACTCGACCCAGCCCATATCGACGCCCGCCCAAGCACGCACCCAGGCATGCATCGCGTCTGCGCCTTCAAGACGGGGCTGACCGGGGGGCGGATAGGTGCGCAAAAATCCCGACACATAGCCCGCAGGCACCCCGATCCCGCGCAGGCAGGAAATCATGATATGGGTGAAATCCTGACAGACACCGTGGCGATTGGAAAAGGCCTCGGCGGCGGGGGTATCCACATCGGTCGCCGCGGCGTCAAAGCGCATCTCGCCAAACAGCGCGCGCCCGATCGCGGTGATTACCTGATACGTTGTCATGCCCGGCTGCACCTGCGCGCGCGCGAAATCCGTCATCGCAGGGTCCGGCCCAGCCCGGCGCGACGCGCCCAGAAAATGATGCGGGTTGGCAGGGCCAAGATCGCGTTGCTGCGCGATCTCATCCGCCAAGCCCGTAAGCGGCCCTGACAGATCGAAACTGGCCGATGCCGCGTCGCGATCAATCTGCGCAGTCAGCATGACGCCGATTTCCGCCAAGGGGCGATGCCACGCCACCGAGGTCAGGACATTGCCAAAGAAATCGCGGCTGTCATGGCGCTCGGACGGGGGCGGATCAAACTGCAACAGCCGAGAGCGCACAAGCTGCACCCCGGAAATATCACAGGGCACCAAACGCAACAGATTGCGCGCATGATCCGAGGGCGCATCATAGGCATAGGTTAGCTTTAACTTCACCTCGTAACGCATTCATCTACCTCAGATATTGATCTGCAATCAGATTAGAGACCTGATACAACCGCCCGCGTAACTCTGACAGGTATTTGATCGTAATCTCGCTGGGTTCTGCCACGGACAAGTCCGTGCGCAGCGGCATAAGCGCACGCAAGATCGGTCCCGGCCTGCCATCGACCTGCGCCTTGGGAAGCTCATCAAGTATGGCCCTCAAGCCATTGATCATAAAGATGATTGCGCGCGGGTTATCGGCATCCAGAACCAGCAGATCCACCACCGTGTCGCGATTGGTGCGCACGCGGTAGCGGCGCTGATGGGTGATCACGCTATCGCCCACCTCCACAGCCAGATCGAGCGAGCCTTCGGGCGCATCCTCATCGGTGAACTGTATCAGCAAGGCCGCCATCGCATCCGCACGCTCCAGCGCCCGCCCGATCGACAGGAACCGCCAGCCCGCAAAGCGATACATGTTTTCATGCACGAGGCCGGTAAAGCCGGTGATCTTGCGCAACAACACCCCCATCGCGCGCGCGGTATCATCGCCCGCACGCGCGGTTTGCGTCATCTGGCGCGCGGTCTTGGCCAGATCTTTAAGCGCGAGCCAGCCATCAGTGGAAAAGCGGTCCCGGACTTTCGAGGCGCAAAACTGCGCCGCATCAAGGCGCGCAATCAGCGCCTCGGGGATCGGATCGGTGACATCAACGCCGCTCGATTTCAGGAACTCTGCCATGCGCTCAAGACGCGGATCATTGGCGCTGCCCGTTGCCGCAAGACGCAGATGATAGGCGCGGATCAGCCGGATCGCATCTTCGCAGCGCTCGATATAGCGCCCCAGCCAGAACAGATTATCCGCCGCGCGCGCGGGCAGGATGCCGGTCTTTTCACGGCGAAACTCGGCTCCGGGCGGGCTTGCCAGTGTGATTGGCGGCACCGGGCGGTCTGAGACGATCCAGACATCGGCCACCGCCCCGCCGCGCTGCATCGACAGCGCAGTCGTGTCACCCTCGGGGCCGATGCGCGCGTAACCGCCCTTCATGAAATGCCAGCCATCCGCAGTGCGCCCCGCAAAGACCCGCACCGTCATCGGACAGGGCTGCACCGCCCCCCCCTCAGGCGTGTCGCGCCATGCCGGAGTGGTCGATAGCGTCACCGCCTCTTGCCCCACGAGCTGCGCGCCCTCGCCTTCCAGCCATTGCGCAATCGAGTCCTGCGCGGGAGCGCGAAACTCGCCGCCAAGGGCTGTCGTTGCGTCCAGATCGAACGGCAGATCGACCGCCATCGCGGGACCGATCATCATACTGGCAGCGTTCTTGCGCACATGTTCGCGCTCGCTCGCGCTGCCACACCACCACGTCGCAATATTGCTCATCGCAAGGGGCTGGCCCGTCAGAACGCGCGAGATTTTGGGCAAGAACGCCATCAAAGCGCGGGTTTCCAGCACCCCCGCGCCAAGCGCATTGGCCATCGCCAAATTGCCCAGCCGCACAGCCTCCATCAGACCGGGCGTGCCGATGTGGCTTTCGGGGCGAAACTCCAGCGGATCGGCAAAGCCTGCATCCATGCGCCGCCACAGCGCACCCAGCGGCTTTGGCCCCTCGATCGTGCGCACCATCGCTTGGCCGTTCTCGACCAGCAGGTCCTCACCCTCCAGCAGCGGCAGGCCAAGATAGCGCGCGATATAGGTGTGCTCGTAATAGCTGTCATTGGCCGGGCCGGGCGTCAGGATCGCGGCCCGTCGCGTGCCCTCATGGCCTTGCGCGGCCAGATCTTCCAGCGCGGTGCGAAAATCTCCAAAAAACGCCGCCAGTTTGTGAATGTAATCGCGCGGGAAACTTTCGGGGAAAATCCGCCCCGTCGCCATGCGGTTTTCCAGCGCGAAACCCGACCCCGAGGGCGCCTGCGCGCGATCCCCCAGCACAAACCACGACCCGTCCGGCGAGCGCCCGATCTCGAACGCCAAGAAGTGCAGGTAATGCCCGCCGCGCGGAGGCACACCGACCATCGGGCGCAACCAATGTTGATTGCCCGCGATCAGTTCGGGCGGCAGATGCCCGTCTGAGACCAGTCGAGCGGGGCCATACAGATCAGCCATTACCGATTCCAGCAGATCGGCGCGCTGGGCCAGACCATCGCAAATCCGGTCCCACTCGGTTTCGTGCAAAATCACCGGAATATGGCTGAGCGGCCATTCGCGTTCGGTCAGCGGATCGTTGGAGTAGCGGCGATAATACACGCCTGCATCGCGCAGATATTGATCGCCGCGTTCAAACCGTTGCGCGATTTCCTCGGGCGACAGTTGCAGAAACGTCTCGACAAACGGCTGCCAGACCGGGCGCATCGCCCCCGATCTGTCAAACAGCTCATCGGAGACGCCCGGCGCAGGCCGGTAGCGCGCCAAAAGCGGGTGGCGGTCGATCTGGCGGTTGGCTTGCTCCATCGGGTCTCCGAGATTTACCCGATCAACTCAGCCCGATGGGGCGGCGCAGGTCAAGCGTATGGGGAAACTCCGGATGCGTTTGTTCGGGCGCGGGCCGGTAATCGCCGGGCGTGTAGCCATGGGGTTCAAAGCGCGCCAGTCGTCGTGCCTCGGCCTCGTTGTTATTGATCGGGAAGGTGTCATAGCTGCGCCCGCCGGGGTGGGCGACATGATAGACACAGCCCGCAATCGCCCTGCCCGTCCACTCGTCATAGATATCGAATGTCAGCGGCGCGTTGACCGGCAAGGTCGGGTGCAGCGCCTCGGCGGGTTGCCACGCCTTGTAGCGCACACCGCCCACCGATTTGCCCGACGTCGCCGTCTTGGCCAGAGGCACCGGACGCTGGTTGCACATGATCTTGTAGCGATCCTGATGCAGCGAGGTCATCGTGACCTGAAGCCGCTCGACCGAGCTGTCGGTATAGCGCACCGTGCCGCCAATCGCGCCGGTTTCGCCCAGCACATGCCACGGCTCCAACGCTTGGCGGATTTCCAGATGTACGCCTTCAGCCTCGATCTGGCCACAGAATGGAAAGCGGAACTCGGCCTGCGCCTCAAACCATTGCGGATCAAGGTCAAAGCCATGCTCGCGCAGGTCGCCCAGCAGATCAAGCAGGTCTTCCCACAGGAAATGCGGCAGCATGAAACGGTCATGCAGCACCGTTCCCCAACGCACTGGCTTACCCGAGATCGGCGCGTTCCAGCAGCGTGCGATGATGGCGCGCAGCAGCAATTGCTGGGCCAAAGACATGCGCGGATCTGGCGGCATCTCAAAGCCGCGAAACTCGACCAGACCCAAGCGCCCTGTTGGCCCGTCGGGCGAGAACAGCTTGTCGATGCAAATCTCGGCGCGGTGCGTGTTGCCCGTCACATCGGTGAGCATATTGCGCAACAACCGATCCACCAGCCACGCCGGCGGCACGGCACCCTCAGATGGCGCGTTGATCTGGCTCAGCGCGATTTCCAGCTCATACAACGTGTCATGGCGCGCCTCGTCGATGCGCGGGGCCTGAGACGTCGGGCCGATAAACAGCCCCGAGAATAGATAGCTCAGGCTGGGGTGGCGCTGCCATGTCAGAATCAGCGATTTCAGCAAATCGGGCCGACGCAGGAACGGGCTGTCAAGCAGGGTCTCCCCGCCAACGACCACATGGTTGCCCCCGCCGGTGCCGGTGTGACGCCCGTCGATCATGAATTTATCCGCGCCCAGACGCGACTGGCGGGCCTCTTCATAGATCGCCTCGGTGGTGGCGACACATTCTTCCCAGCTATGGGCGGGGTGAATGTTGACCTCAATCACACCCGGATCAGGGGCGACGCGGATCACGTTCAGGCGCGGGTCCGAGGGCGGAGCATAGCCCTCGATATGGATCGGCAGCCCCATCTCCTTGGCGCTTTCCTCGGCAGCGGCGATCAGTTCAAGGTAATCCTCAAGATCCTCGGTTGGGGGCATGAACACACACAGCCGACCATCGCGGGGTTCGACCGAAATAGCTGTGCGCACGACGCCATCAATCGCGCCCAATTCCTGCTCGACAATCTGTTGTGCCGCGTCCGACGATTGTGCCTCGGACACAGGTTGGGTGCGCTCTTTACTGACCTCAGCCACCAAACCGTCGGCCACCGCACGTTCCACCTGCTCGTGGAAATCGGGCAGCTCGTCTTTGGGCAGCGAGGTGTCGGTGACGTAGTGATAGGGGTATTGGCTGGGCGGCACATGGGGCAACGCGCCCAAGGGCAGACGAAAGCCCGCCGGGCTATCGCCGGGCACCAAATACAGTTTGCCGCGCCGCGTTTTCCACTTTTCCGAGCGCCAGCGATGCCCCGGCATTGCCTTGGATTGCCAGCGCTGGATCGGCAAAACGAAACCCGTCGGCTTGTCCAGGCCGCGTTCAAACACCCGCGCGAAACGGGCGCGATCCTCGGGGTTTTTCAGCTTGCTGTCTTCGGGGGTGACATTTTCCGGCAGGTTGCCCTCTTTGAGCATCCATTCGGCGGGGTCCTCGAATGCGGGCTGGGCGTTTTCCGGCTCCAGCCCCAAGCGCTGCGCAATACCGCGCATCAAGGTGCCCGCCTGTTCCGGCCCTGCGCCAGTGTCATCGCCCTCATAGGCGATCAGCGATTCATCGCGCCAGACCGGTTTGCCATCGCGGCGCCAATACAACGAAAACGTCCAGCGCGGCAGGCTTTCGCCGGGATACCATTTGCCCTGCCCGTAATGCAGAAAACCGCCCGGCGCGAAACGGTCGCGCAGCTTGCGGATCAGCGTATCGGCGAGTTCGCGTTTTTGCGGGCCAACAGCAGCGGTGTTCCACTCGTCGCTTTCGAAATCGTCGATGGAAACAAAGGTCGGCTCGCCGCCCATCGTCAGGCGCACATCGCCTTGCGCGAGACTTTCATCGACCTTGCGCCCGAGTGCGTTGAGCCGCGCCCAGGAGTCATCAGAAAACGGCTTGGTGATGCGGGGATGCTCGGCCACGCGGGTGACCGACATGTCGAAATCGAAACTCACCTCGGGGGTGCCATTGGCAGCATAGCCGCCCGAGATTGGCGCAGCATTGCGATAATGCGGCGTTGCGGCCAGCGGAATATGGGATTCGCCCGTCAGCAGCCCCGAGGTCGGGTCCAGCCCGATCCAGCCGGCACCGGGCAAGAATACCTCACACCACGCGTGCAGATCGGTGAAGTCGTGATCGGTCCCCGAAGGGCCATCAAGCGCCTCAAGATCGGGTTTAAGCTGAATGAGATAGCCCGAGACAAACCGCGCCGCAAAGCCCAGATGACGCAGGGTTTGCACCAGCAACCACGAGCTATCACGACAAGACCCCATCTTGCTGGCCAGCGTCTCGTCCGGCGTCTGCACGCCCGCCTCCATCCGGATCGTATAGCCCACGACCTGCGAAATCCGCGCATTCAGCGCGATCAGGAAATCAACCGTGCGGTTTTCCTGAAAATCAATCGCGCCCACGAATTGCGCCAGCAGCGGGCCTTCGGGTTCGGGGGTGCGATAGATCGACAGATCATCGCGCAGCTCTTCGGGATACTCGAACGGCCAATGCTCGGCCGATTCCTCGACAAAGAAATCAAACGGATTGTAGACTGTCATATCGGCCGTCAGATCGACCTCGATCTTGAACTCGCGCACAGGTTCGGGAAAGACAAAACGCGCCAGCCAGTTGCCGTAGGGATCTTGCTGATGGTTCACGAAATGCCCGCCGGGCGAGACCTTGAGCGAATGCGAGATAACGCGCGTGCGCGAATGGGGCGCAGGCCGCAGACGGATCAGCTGGGGGCCTAAGGTGACAGGCCGGTCATAGGTGTAATGGGTCAGATGGTGAATGCTGGCATGAATCGCCATAATCGATGCGCCCCGTTCGTTGTTCCCCCCTAAGACTAGGTGTGCCCGGGCCGCTTCACACCCGCAAAATGCACAAAGCGCGCAGAAAAAGCCCAAGGCGCGGGCGATTGATCAAAAAATATGCACCTGGATCACAGGTTTAGGGCCAGATACCGCACGCTCATTTTATAGGTGTCGGGCTATCCAAGCAGATCGTGGCATAGGTCCAGCGCCGAGATCAGCGCGTCGACCTCATCGCGGGTGTTATACATCCCAAACGAGGCGCGCGCGGTGGCCGACACGCCAAGCCAATCCATCAGCGGCCCCGCGCAGTGCTGGCCTGCGCGCACGGCGACGCCGCGCTTGTCGAGGATCGTTGAAATATCATGGGGATGGGCAGGACCGCCCAGCGTGAATGAGAAGATCGCGCCTTTATCAGGGGCCGTGCCTTGCAGGCTCAGCCAGTTCAGCCCCGCCAGCTTGGTTTGGGCGTAATCGCGCAAGTCGCGTTCATGCGCGGCGATATTCTCCATCCCGACGCCCATCATATACTCCAGCGCCACACCCATCCCGATTTGCTGCACGATGCCGGGGGTTCCGGCCTCGAATTTCATCGGCGGGGTGTTGTAGGTGACGCTGTCGCGCGTGACGGTGTCGATCATGTCACCACCACCCATAAATGGGCGCATCTGGGCCATGCGCTCAGAGCGGATATGGATCGCGCCAGATCCCGACGGACCATAAAGCTTATGCCCGGTGATAACGTAGAAATCCGCGCCAATCGCATCCACATCCACCGGCCCGTGCACCGCTGCTTGCGAGCCGTCCACAAGCGTCGCAATGCCCTTTTCGCGCGCGCCCTTGGCGATTGTCGCCACATCAACTTTGGTGCCTAACACATTGGACATATGAGAAATTGCGATCAGCTTGGTGCGATCCGTGACGGCATCAAGCACCTTTTGCGCAGGCAGCGAGCCGTCCGCCTCCGGCTCCACCCATTTCAGCACCACGCCCTGACGTTCGCGCAAGAAATGCCACGGCACGATATTCGCATGATGCTCCATCACGGACAGCACGATCTCGTCACCGGCTTGCAGATTGGGCGCGCCCCAGCCGTAGGAGACCAGATTGATCCCCTCGGTCGCGCCGGTGGTAAAGACGATCTCGTCCTCGTTCTTCACCCCCAAAAAGCGCGCCACGATCGCGCGGGTGCTTTCGTATTTCTCGGTCGAGATATTGGACAGCGTATGCAGCCCGCGATGCACATTGGCATAATCGTTGAGGTAAAGATCGCTCATCGCGTCAATCACCACGCGCGGCTTTTGCGCAGACGCCCCGTTATCAAGGTAAACCAAAGGCTTGCCATCGATCTCGCGGCTCAGGATCGGGAAATCGGCGCGGATTTTTGCGATATCATACATCAGTTTTCCTCACACCGTTGCGGGCACTTGCAAAAGGCCTGTCGAGACCAAAACCAGCCCCGCCACCAGTGCCGAGCCGATGAAGGTCAACAGCACCCCCACCGCCACTGCGAACGGGTTGGTAAAGCCATGCAGCGCCATGGTGAATTGCACCATCAGCCAGAACATCAGCCCGACCAGCAGGATCGACATGATCGTGGCCGAGATTGGAAAGAACACCATCAGCACGACTTGAATCGTCTGACCGACCATCAGGACGAACTCGATCCAGGTGAGCAGCAACAGCGCGTCGGCAAAATTGCCCTGCCCGCCAAAACGCTGCCCGACAAAGCTTAGCACAAAGGAGCCATACAGGATCAGCGCGATTTGCAAGCCGACCACGGCGACGGGCGCGGTCAGCTCGCCCAAGTCCAGCTTGGTGATCACGACGAACACCATCTGCGCCAAGGTGCCCAAGATCGCCGTCATTACAACGACCAGAACCATCGCAAGAAGACGGGTCTGCATATCAAGACGCAGCGCCATCAACTCACGCGCGACCACTTGCGGCTCAGAGAAACTGCGGATCAACCAATCCTTGAGATCGGGCATTATGAGCCCTCCGTTTCAAACTCGGCCACGCGCAGCCCCGCCATCCAAAACACCACGAAGACGATGAACACAAGCCCCGAAACCAGCGCCAGTTGCGGCCCTGCCCCGATGAACCCCGCCACCAGACCTTGCAGCAGCATCAGCGGCGAGACCGCCAACAACGCCCAGAATAACGCGACACGCGCGCCATACCAACTGCCCTGCCCGCCAATCAGTTTTGCGCCCAGATGGCCAAGCGCGGCAAGCGCGTAAAACACAGGGATCATGGCCAAAAGCGCCAGCAACGTTCCCATCATCAGCCCGACCATCGGTTGATCGGGCATCTGATAGGCCAGACGCGACAGGCGCGGCCATTGGCTGATGAAAATCACCGTCAGCGCGAGCAGCAAGAACACCAGCGCGCGCGGCTCAGAGCGTGCGCGTGCCAGATGTTCGCGCATCACTACGCGCGGGCGGCGATAGCTGCGCCAGATGTCGTCCGTGGCCGCCATATTAGCCGCGATGCCGCGCGAGCCAGCCCTCAAGCCGGATCACGATCTCATCGCGGAACCGCTCTTGTTCAATCTCCTCGATCGCATCGGCGAGGAAAGACAGCACCAGCAGCGCCGTGGCTTCCTCGGTCGGAATGCCACGCGAGCGCAGGTAGAACAGCGCCGTTTCGTCAATCGCGCCGGTGGTCGAGCCATGCGAGCATTGCACGTCATCGGCGTAGATTTCTAACTCGGGCTTGGCTAGGAACTGGCTGTCTTCATCCAGCAGCAAAGCCTGGCTGATCTGGTAGCCATCGGTCTTTTGCGCGCCCGGTTTGACCAGAATTTTGCCTTGGAAAATGCCCTGCGCACCGTTTTTCAGCACCTTCTTGAACACCTGACGGCTTTCACCGCGCTCGGCCCCATGGGTGATGAAGATCGTGTCGTCATGGTGGAACGGCTGGGATTTTCCATCGCCCAACGCCGCGCCCGCGACATGCGCATTCGCATCATCGCCCACGATGTCGAGCACACATTCGTTGCGCGTGAGCGCCCCGTTCGAGCTGAGCGTGAAGCTTTTGAACAGCGCGCCCTCGTTGATGCGGGCGAAAATGCCGGTCAGCATGCGGCGTTCGTGATCTCGGCCCTGCACGCGGATATGGTGAAAACGCGCGGTTTTCGCCACATCCACTTCCATCACGATATTGGCGCGCGCGCCTGCGGGACCGTTTTCCAGAACGGTGATCTCGGCGCCCTCTTCGAGTTTGACAACGTGGTGTAAGATCGCATCGGAAGACTCTGATTCATGGATATAAATCAGGTTCACGGGCGTTTCGATCTTACCCGTCACGCGGATCAGCAAACCATCTTCGGCCGACGCAGTGTTGAGCGCGGCGAAGGGGCGTTCAACCGGGGTTTGACCGGCGGTTTCCAGCGTGCCGTAAAGCGAGCTGGCCCAGTTCACATCGCCTGCCTCGGATAGACGCGAAATCTCGATGCCCGACAGCGCGAGATCATCAGACGCTTCGGCGTCAAACACCCCATCGCGGAACACGATTTTCAGCCGCTCGACATCGTCAAACAGCGCGGGTTCATCATCCGCAAAAGGCGCGGCGGGCACCGGCTCGGGCGCGATCAGATCGGTCGGGTTGGTCCAGCGCCAATATTCATCGCGCCGCCCCGGCAGGCCCATCGCGACCAGCCGATCAAGCGCGGCACGCCGCTGTGGGCCCATCCCTTCGGGCAAGGTAACACGGGCCAGCCGCGCCTCGGCGGGGGTCATTTTCTCGACAGCCGACATTACGCCATCTCCTGCGCGATACCGTGCTTATCCAGCAGCGCGGCATAGCCGTTCTTCTCGACCTCAAGCGCCAGTTCCGGCCCACCGGTTTCGATGATGCGGCCATCGGCCATGATGTGCACGTAATCGGGTTTGATGTGATCCAGCAGGCGCTGGTAGTGGGTGATCACAAGGAAGGACCGCGTGCCATCGCGCAGCGCATTCACGCCCTCGGACACCAGACGCATCGCATCCACATCAAGGCCCGAATCCGTCTCGTCCAGAATGCACATCTTCGGCTCAAGGATCGCCATCTGCAGGATTTCGTTGCGCTTTTTCTCACCACCCGAGAAGCCGACATTCACCGGACGCTTCAGCATCTCAGCGTCGATTTTCAGCGATTTCGCCTTGGCACGCACCAGTTTCAGGAAATCACCGGCCGAGATTTCATCCTCGCCGCGCGCTTTGCGTTGCGAGTTCAGCGCGGTGCGCAGGAAAGTCATGTTGCCCACGCCGGGGATTTCGACGGGGTATTGGAACGCAAGGAACAGACCGGCGGCCGCACGTTCTTCGGGCTCGGCCTCCAGCAGGTCCAGACCGTTGAGATGCGCCTCGCCTTCGGTGACCTCATAGCCATCGCGCCCCGAGAGAACATAGCTGAGCGTCGATTTACCCGAGCCGTTCGGCCCCATAATCGCATGCACTTTGCCATCCTCAAGCGTCAGGTTCACACCCTTGAGGATTTGCTTGTCTTCTTCTTCAAGTTTGACGTGCAGGTTTTTGATTTCCAACATATTTCGGTCCTTCAGGATAGCGTGACAGCGGTGCCAGAGGCTGACACCATAAGCATGGATTGGCCGACGACCTCGTAATCAAGATCGACGCCGACAACGGCATTCGCGCCCAGTTTCAGGGCGCGTTCTTCAAGCTCGCGCAGCGCAGTTTCGCGCGCATCTTGCAATTTGGATTCATAGGCCCCCGAACGCCCGCCAACGATATCGGTGACCTGCGCAAACAGGTCACGCACGATATTGGCGCCCATGATCGCCTCACCCACGACAATGCCGTGATAAGAGGTGATCGGGCGCCCCTCGACTGTGGGGGTGGTGGTGACGATCATGGCTGACCTCCGGCGCTGCGACCCACGCGGGCCGCGCGCCCGAGGGTCAGAAGGGAATCGTGGTCTGGCCGATAATAACGGTGCGCGCCACATGCGTGGCACTTTGCTCGTTCACCCAATTGGGCGAAAACACCTGCGCGGCGATCTCGGGTTGCCAGAACGCAAGATTGTGCAGCGTCGCCAGTGCCAGGAAAATTCCGATGATTTGGAAGGTGATCAGTTTTGTCGATGTCAGGCGCAGGAAAAAGCCCACGATCATCGCGATCAGCAAAGCCGTGCCGGAAACCGCGAGATTGGGATAGTCCTTGATCAGATCGGCGATCTGGGGCGTCATAAAGTGTTCGCGCAGCGCCAATGCCGCCACAACCCCGAACACGCCCAGAACCGTTGCCCCCAGAAACGCGAAGGGGCGAAAGCCGGTGCTTTTCTGCTTTTGCGGCACAACCCGACGCAGTTCCGAAATCGAGCGCACCTTCAACTCGGCATCGCCCACATGCAGCACGACGCCGCCCTTGAGACGCTTTTGCGACGATTCGATGCGCGAGAGGCGGTCGGTGAAATTGGTGCTGGCTAAGGACATCTACAACCCCGGATCTGTCATTCAACAGATACGAAACTGCCGCCCGATTGCGCCCGAATTGGGGCGCATCGGTGACAACCTCAGGGAGAAGTGTAGACTGTCTCACCCGACGCTCCCCTCCAGAGAAATCGCGACCAGCGCTTGGGCCTCCATCGCGAATTCCATCGGCAGCGCTTGCAGCACTTCACGGCAGAACCCGTTCACAACCAGCGCCACGGCCTCTTCCTCGTCCATGCCCCGCGCGCGGCAATAGAACAGTTGGTCGTCATCGACTTTGGAGGTGGTGGCCTCGTGCTCGACCCGGCTCGAATTGTTCTTCACCTCGATATAGGGCACGGTGTGCGCGCCGCACTGATCGCCGATCAAAAGGCTGTCGCATTGCGTATAGTTGCGCGATTCCTTGGCCTTGGGATGCATCGAGACCAACCCGCGATAGGTGTTTTGCGCATGCCCCGCCGAGATCCCCTTGGAGACGATACGCGAGCGCGTGTCTTTCCCGAGATGGATCATCTTGGTGCCGGTATCGGCCTGCTGATAGTTGTTGGCGATTGCGATCGAGTAAAACTCGCCCTGAGATTCATTACCGCGCAAAATGCAGGACGGGTATTTCCACGTAATCGCAGAACCGGTTTCCACCTGCGTCCACATCACCTTCGCCCGATCCCCGCGGCAATCGGCGCGTTTGGTGACGAAGTTATAGATCCCGCCCTTGCCGTTCTCATCGCCCGGATACCAGTTTTGCACGGTGGAATATTTCACCTCCGCGTCTTCCTCGACAATGATTTCCACCACAGCGGCGTGCAGCTGGGCCGTGTCACGCTGGGGCGCGGTGCAGCCCTCAAGATAGCTTACATAGCTACCCTTATCGGCGATGATCAGCGTGCGTTCGAACTGGCCGGTGTTTTCGGCGTTGATGCGGAAATAAGTCGACAGCTCCATCGGGCAGCGCACGCCCGGCGGCACGTAAACAAACGAGCCATCCGAGAACACAGCCGAATTGAGCGCCGCGAAATAGTTATCGGCCTGCGGCACAACCGAGCCGAGATATTTCTTCACCAGTTCAGGATGATCCTGAATCGCCTCGGAGATCGAGCAAAATATTACCCCTGCCTCAGCCAGCTTGGCCTTGAATGTCGTGCCCACGGAAACGCTGTCAAACACCGCATCCACGGCGACCTGACGCTCGTTGGGATCGTAATCTTCCGCACCTTCAACGCCGGCCAGAACCATCTGCTCTTTCAGCGGAATGCCCAGTTTTTCGTAAGTGGCCAGCAGCTTGGGATCGACCTCATCAAGCGATTTCGGTTTGACCTCCATGCTTTTTGGGCGCGCGTAGTAATAGATGTCCTGAAAATCGATGCCGGGGACGTTGAGCAGCGCCCAATCAGGCATCGTCATATCCTGCCAGCGCGCAAATCCCTGCAAGCGCCATTCGGTCATCCAGTCCGGCTCGTCATTCTTGCCGGAAATCAAGCGCACGATGTCCTCGTTCACGCCCTTGGGCGCGTATTCCATCTCGATTTCGGTGTTCCAGCCGTATTTATACGCGCCCATGTTTTGAACGGCTTCCACCGTCTCCCGGTCCACGCCCTCGCGAACTTCGACTTGATCAACCTCTGCCATATTCGGCTCTCCTGTTCGCTCAGCCGCGCCGCGCGCGGTGTTTCCCTTCGCATTTCAGCCAATGTTCGGCGAAACGCATCACATCTTCTTGCCGCGTATCCGGCCCTAACGAGACCCGCAGCGCACAGGCCCCCGCCTCGGCGTCAAAGCCCATCGCCTGCAACGCATGGCTGGCGCGCACCTTGCCACTCGAGCAAGCCGAGCCCGCCGAAACCGCGAAACCGCCCAGATCCATCTGCATCACCTGCGTCTCGCCCTTCCAGCCGGGCGTGATGAAGCAGGAGGTGTTTGGCAGCCTGCGCGATTCATTCCCGACAAAAATAGTATCTTTTGCCCGATCCGCAATGGCATTTTCTAGAACGCTTCTAAGTTTCTCGACGTTTTCCCAAATTCCAGCCTCAAGATCGCGCGAGGCGGCCTGCGCAGCCGCACCAAATCCGGCAATGCCGATCAGGTTTTCGGTGCCCGCGCGCCGCCCCATTTCCTGCCCGCCCCCTTTAAGCTGCGCCGCGATGTCGGTGCCGCGTTTCACTATCAACGCGCCTATTCCCTTCGGGCCGCCCAGCTTGTGGGCCGACACGATGCCAGCCGTTAGCCCAAGCCAGTTAAACGCAAACGGCATCTTGCCAAAGCCCTGCGTCAGATCGCTAACCGCCAAGCCCTCGGGCAGATCTTGGATCACCCCGGTCTCGGAATTGGCAAGTTGAACGCAAGCGCGCCCCGGATCGGCAATCGTGATGCGCCCGGCACGGTCCACCGCGAGATCCTCGACACACCAGCTGCGCACCGCGTCATGTTCCACGCCTGCGCAATGATAGCCCTGCCCCGCCAGCACCAGCGCCGCCGCCTCGGTCGCGCCCGAGGTAAAGATCACATCCTGCCCTTCAGCACCCAAAGCGGCCGCAACCTGCGCCCGCGCGCGCTCAAGCAAAGCCTTGGCCGCACGACCGGGCGCATGGACCGAGGACGGGTTGCCCACCACATCCATCGCGTCAATCATCGCCGCGCGCGCCTCTGTGCGTAAAGGCGTGGTTGCGTTCCAGTCGAGATAGCACGCGCTGTTCATATCGCCTCGCGGATTGAAAGTTCGGATGCCTCCGGCGGGAGTATTGGGGGCTAGATGAATAGGCGCGCCGCCTTGGCTTTCATCTAGCCAAAAATACTCATCTTCGCTTTGCCAGATAAGCCTTGGGTGTTATTCGTCCACAACCTGAAACAGATGGGTCACGGCCGGGCAGGGTTTCAGCCCGTTTTTCACCACATCTTCCAGCGAGGTCTGGTGCAGGAACACAAAGACCTGCGCGCTCAGGCTTTCCCAAAGGCGGTTGGTCAGCGATTGCGCGCGCGAGCCTGAAATACCGCCCGAGGCACCTGCCCCCACATGCATCGCGGAGACGGTTTCATCCACCGCCTCGAAAATTTCGGAAATACGAATTTCGGCAGGTTCACGCGCAAGACGGTAGCCACCACCGGGACCGCGCACCGAACTTACCAGACCGGCGCGGCGCAGACGCACGAAAAGCTGTTCCAGATAGGGCAGCGAAATATCCTGACGCTCTGACAACGCGGCCAGTGAGGTACGTTGCCCCTCTCCTGCCAGCGCAAGATCGACCAGCGCGACCATCGCGTAGCGCCCTTTTGTCGATAGTTTCATGTCGCTCTCCTGCTTATCGGCCTCAAACCGGGGCGAAATCGCCTCTGCACGCGCTCAATCTTTGCTAAAGCATTGACGCAAGCGCGAGGGCCGATTACCTCCACCCTACCCGATCCTCCAGCATAATGCCGGGGGTGGCTTCCTCCTAGGGCAGCCGCGCGTGTGCGTCAAGAAAAGCGCCAACTGTGCTGCGCGCCCAAAAGGCAGCGAAAGAACGAAAACGAGAGACAATGCCCGAAGTCATTTTCCCCGGTCCCGAAGGTCGCCTTGAGGGGCGCTATCACCCGCAGCCCGCACCCGATGCGCCCATCGCCATCGTGTTGCACCCTGATCCGCAATTTGGCGGCACGATGAACAATCGCGTCGTGTATAACCTGCATTATGCGTTCTATAAAATGGGCTTCACCGTGTTGCGGTTCAATTTCCGTGGCGTGGGGCGCAGTCAGGGCGAGTATGATCAGGGCATTGGCGAGCTGAGCGATGCCGCCTCGGCGCTCGATTATCTGCAAACGATGAACCCGAATTCGAAACACTGCTGGGTCGCCGGGCACAGCTTTGGGGCCTGGATCGGGATGCAATTGCTGATGCGCCGTCCCGAAATCACCGGCTTTATTTCGGTTGCGCCTCCGGGGCCGTCTTCGCCTGGTCCAGGCAATTACGACTACTCGTTCCTCGCGCCCTGCCCGTCCTCGGGGCTGATCATCAACGGCTCGAATGACCGCATCGCGCAGCCCAAAGAGACCGAGCAGCTTGTGTCCAAATTGCATGAGCAAAAAGGGATCACCATCACGCATGAGGTGATGGAGGGGGCCGATCACTTCTTCAAAAACGAAGAAGAGCACATGAAGCCGATGATCGACACTGTGCAAGCCTATGTGCGGCGTCGCCTGACCGAGGGCACGCGTTAATGGGGTTGATCGACGATCTTGCCGAAAATCTTGCCCATGATGTGATTGAGGCGCAATTGGAGCTGGATGAGGACCGGTTCTACATCGACATCGGCGACTATATCGGCACGTCCAGCCCGTCCCTGCAAGAAGCCTTCATGACCGCCTGTCGTCTGCGGTTAGCAGAACTGCGCGGGCGGACCTATTTCGAGAAACGTCTCGGCGAACGGCGCAAGGCCAAGGCCGCCGCTGCAGCCGATGGTGCGCCCAAGTGAGTCCAGCAAGCGCGCGGTGGGTCTATGCCGCAGCGCTTGCGCTGGCTCTTTCGCTGCTGGTCGCCACCGGCTTTCACAGCATGCATCTGATTTGTGACACAAAACTGTCGGGCGGGGGCAAAGGTACGCTTTTGTTGGCGGGGATGGGCGATTTGCTGCGCGATCCGCTGCATTTTCTTGCTTTGGTCGGCCCGCTCTGGGTCGGCTGGACCCTGCTTTTAATGGCCGCCGCCAATCGCGCGATCTCGCCCGTTTTGGGGATGGGGGTTGTGGTCGCCTCGATCTTGGGCACCGTCATCTTTTACGCCTTCATCGCCCCGCGCCTTGCCTGTGACAGCTATGGCGATGGCGCGATGACCTTGCGGATCGCGGCGTTTCTGGGCTTTCTGGCGGTGCTTTTGGCAATTCCCCGACTGTGGAGACGAAAATGAGCGCACGGCTGACAGAGCAGATGGCCTTTTTGGCCGAGGTGGAAAAGCTGAAATCCGTGACGCGCGCGACGCCCATTCACGACGCCTCACGCCCTGAGAACTCGGCCGAACATAGCTGGACCTTGGCGCTTTATGCGTTGATTTTGGCCGATCAGGCGCCCGCCGGAGTTGATCTGAACCGCGCGATCAAGATGCTGCTAATCCATGATCTGGTCGAGATTGACGTGGGCGATGTGCCGATCCATCTGCAAGGGGGCGCTGCGCATGGATCGGCAGAAATCCAAGCGGCCGAGGCGCAGGCAGCGAAACGTATTTTTGGATTACTTCCCAAAGATATAGGCGATGATCTTCATGCGCTCTGGACCGAGTTCGAAGCCAATGAAACCCCCGATGCGATCTATGCGAAATCGCTGGATCGCACGCAGCCGGTTTTGCTAAATCTGCAAGCGGGTGGCGGGTCGTGGATCGACTATGATGTCAGTTTTGAGCAGCTTGAAACCCGGATCGGCACCAAAATTGCCAATGGCCTGCCCAGCGTCTGGGATTGGGTCAGGGCGCGCGTTGCCCCGTGGTTCGAGATGCGGCGCTGAGCAATCTTTCGTATACCATCGCATACCGACTAGCCAAGCCCGCGCGAATAGGCTATGACGCGCTCAATTCTTAAGTCACCCAAAACCAAGAGGGCAACATGACCAAGATCAAGGTAGACAACCCCGTCGTCGAACTCGACGGCGACGAGATGACCCGCATTATCTGGGACTTCATCAAGAAGAAACTGATCCTGCCCTATCTCGATATTGACCTGAAATACTACGATCTTGGCATCGAAGAGCGTGACGCGACCGACGACCAGATCACCGTGGACGCCGCCGAAGCGATCAAGAAATACGGCGTTGGCGTGAAATGCGCGACCATCACCCCCGATGAAGCGCGCGTCGAAGAATTCGGCCTCAAGCGCATGTATCGCAGCCCGAACGGCACGATCCGCAACATTCTTGGCGGCGTGATCTTCCGCGAGCCGATCATCTGCAAAAACGTGCCGCGTCTGGTGCCGGGCTGGACCCAGCCGATCGTTGTGGGTCGTCACGCCTTTGGCGATCAGTATCGCGCCACCGACTTCCTATTCCCCGGCAAGGGCAAGCTGACGATCAAATTCGTCGGCGATGATGGCACCGTGATTGAGAAAGACGTCTACGACGCGCCCTCCGCCGGTGTGACGATGGCGATGTATAACCTCGACGAATCGATCATCGACTTTGCCCGCGCCTCGATGAACTACGGTCTCGTCAAAGGCTGGCCGGTTTATCTGTCCACGAAAAATACCATCCTCAAAGCTTATGACGGTCGCTTCAAGGATCTGTTCCAGAAGGTGTTCGACGAGGAATTCGCCGACAAGTTCAAAGCCGCTGGCATCACTTACGAGCACCGCCTGATCGACGATATGGTCGCAAGCGCGATGAAATGGTCGGGTGGCTATGTTTGGGCCTGTAAAAACTACGATGGCGACGTGCAGTCCGACACCGTGGCGCAGGGCTTTGGCTCGCTCGGTCTGATGACCTCGGTGCTGATGACGCCCGATGGCAAAACGGTTGAGGCCGAAGCCGCGCACGGCACCGTCACGCGTCACTACCGCCAGCACCAAGCCGGCAAAGAGACCTCGACCAACTCGATCGCGTCGATCTTTGCCTGGACCGGTGGTCTTAAGCACCGCGCGAAACTTGACGATAACGCAGCGCTGCTGAACTTCGCCGAGACGCTGGAAAAAGTCTGCGTGCAGACGGTGGAAGACGGCTACATGACCAAAGACCTCGCGCTGCTGGTTGGCCCCGATCAGAAATGGCTCACCACGATGGGCTATCTCGAAAAGGTTGACGAGTATCTGAACAAAGCGCTGGCGTAAGCCACGGTTTAGCACTGGATTTCGGGGCCGGACGCATAAAGCGCCCGGCCCTTTTTCTTACCGGACGAAGCTCCACGGTTCAGGTGGAGGTTCGGTCGGCCCCAAGCCGATATCCTTGCGCAGGTGGTTGCTAAGCGTATCGACATCGGCGGGTTTCGGACTGCGTGTCAGCAGTGCCACAATGGCTGTGCGCAACACCTTGCCAGCGCCAAATTTGGCGATTGCGGCCTCGATTGTGAACGGGTCGCTTGGATGGTCAACTGTTTGTATCATTTTAATATTTCCGGCATGCGGATTTGCGCCCGCAACCGGCCTTTCCTTTCGATTTGGAGAATGGGTCCTAACGCGCGAAAGTGGCCAATGCGGCCGGAAATCGGGCGGTTATATCAGACTCGGGTTGCGGGGGTGGGGCATCGCCCCGAACGGTCAGCGCTTAGCTTTGGTGTCGTGCAAAGCGGCAGCCGGACCGGTTTGCGAAACACGCGACGGGGGCGAGATGATAAGTCATGATCTACCCTCCTCTGATCGGGGCGTTTCGCAATGGCGCGATACCACCCGATGCCGCGATTCTGCGCAACTCACGCGAGCGTGT
This sequence comes from Thioclava indica, assembly GCF_000714545.1. GTDB lineage: Bacteria > Pseudomonadota > Alphaproteobacteria > Rhodobacterales > Rhodobacteraceae > Thioclava > Thioclava indica. The sequence goes on along the minus strand of NZ_AUNB01000029.1, from coordinate 129,832 downwards.
TCACGAAATGCCCAGCCAAAGCGTGGCACAACGGCACCACCGCTTGCGCCCGCGCGTGCCAAGTGGCAAGGGAACCCGCATGAGCGATATCCCTGCCCCCGGCCCCGCCCGACACACTCTGCTGGAAGACACCCAAGGCCTGCTGAGCGGCACGGTTCTGGTGTCGCTTTCAGTGGTGTTTCTGCATGGCGCGGGGCTGTTTACGGGGCAGATTGCGGGGCTGTCGCTGGTGATCAGCTATCTGTCGGGCTGGAGCTTTGGCGCGGTGTTTTTCCTGCTCAACCTGCCGTTTTACTGGCTGGCGTTCCGACGGATGGGGCTACGGTTCACGCTTAAAACGATGATCTCGGTGGCGCTATTGTCCGCCATGACCGAGGTTTGGCCGCATCTGATCAGCTTTGCCACTCTGCATCCCGGCGCGGCAGCGGTGTTGGCCGGGGCGACGGCAGGCGCGGGTTTGCTGGCGTTGTTTCGCCATGGCGCGAGCCTTGGTGGTGTCGGCATTGTCGCGCTGTATTTGCAGGACAAAACCGGGTTCAAGGCGGGCAAGACGCAGATTCTGTTTGACTGCTGCGTGTTCCTGTTTGCGGTGTTTGTGCTGCCGCTGGACAAGGTGCTGTGGTCGCTGCTCGGCGCGATGGTGCTTAATGTGATCATCATGATCAACCACCGTCGCGACCGCTATATCGCGATCTGATCGCGCCGCTTAGCTAGTCGCCCCCATCATAGCGGCTCTGCGCATAAGCAGCGTTGGTTTTCCCATCAGATGCGTCATATTTAGGTCATGGATATTGACCTGAATGCGCAAGCGCACCCCCGCTACTCCCCTGTCGAAGACCTGCAAGGGTTGTTCGTCGCCTCGGCGCAAGCCGCGCTTGGCATCCATCTGCTGCGCGCGGCGGGGCTTGTCACAGGCGGCACGGCGGGCACGGCGCTGATCTTGTCCTATGTCAGCGGGCTCAGTTTTGGCGTGGTGTTTTTCGCCATCAATATCCCGTTTTACGCCTTTGCCTATTACGCACGCGGCCTGCCTTTTGCGCTCAAAAGCCTTGCCACCGTTAGCCTTGTGTCGGTGATGGCCGAGGCGCTGAAGCCGCTTTTGCATGTCGACCAGATCCATCCCGGCATCGCGGCGCTCTTGTTTGGCGTCTCGGCGGGCGTGGGCCTGCTGGGCCTGTTTCGCCACCAGGGCAGTCTGGGCGGCGTGTCGATTGTGGCGGTGATCTTGCAAGACAAGTTCGGCTTTCGCGCGGGCTGGACGCAGGCGATCCACGATCTGGTGTTGTTCGTGATCGCCAGCTTCATTCTAGCCCCCGAGCAGGTGCTGTGGTCATTGCTCGGCGCTTTGGTGCTGAATTTTGTGATCGCGATGAACCATCGGCGCGATTGGTATGTCGCGAACTGATCACCAGGGCTAGCCAAGCCAAAGCTTTTCGCTTATGGGCGGGGCAACTCAGAAAACAGGCGGTTTCTCATGGACCTTCGCAATATTGCGATCATTGCACACGTTGACCACGGTAAAACAACTCTGGTTGACCAACTTCTACGCCAATCCGGCGCGTTTCGGGAAAATCAGGCTGTCGCGGAACGCGCGATGGACAGCAACGATATCGAACGCGAACGCGGCATCACCATTCTCGCCAAGGCGACCTCGGTGGAATGGAAAGGCACGCGCATCAATATCGTCGACACCCCCGGTCACGCCGATTTCGGTGGCGAGGTGGAGCGCATCCTGTCGATGGTCGATGGCGTGTGCCTGCTGGTGGACGCGGCCGAAGGCCCGATGCCGCAGACCAAATTCGTGACCTCCAAGGCGCTGGCGCTGGGGCTCAAGCCGATTGTCGTGCTTAACAAGGTCGACAAACCCGCAGCCGAGCCCGACCGCGCGCTGGATGAAGTGTTTGATCTGTTTGCCAACCTTGGCGCAAATGACGAGCAGCTTGATTTCCCCCATGTCTATGCCTCGGGCATCGGCGGCTGGGCCGATAACGAGTTGGACGGGCCGCGCAAGGATTTGAGCGCGCTGTTTGATCTGATTCTCAAGCATGTCGAGCCGCCCAAGCAGGAATTCCGCGCAGACGAGCCGTTCCAGATGCTCGCAACCACGCTGGGCGCCGACCCGTTCATCGGGCGCATCTTGACGGGTCGTGTCGAAGCGGGCCGTTTGAAGGTGGGCGATACGCTCAAGGCGCTATCGCGCGAAGGCGACAAGATCGAGCAATTCCGTTGCACCAAGATCCTCGCGTTCCGCGGCCTTGGCCAGCAGCCCATCGACGAGGCCCTGGCCGGCGATATCGTCACCGTTGCGGGCATGTCCAAAGCGACCGTGGCCGATACGCTGTGCGCGCTTGAAGTTGAAAAAGCGATCCCCTCGCAGCCCATCGACCCGCCGACGATCTCTGTCACCTTCGGCATCAATGACAGCCCGCTGGCGGGCAAAGACGGCTCGAAAGTTCAATCGCGCGTGATCCGTGAACGCCTGATGAAAGAGGCCGAAACCAACGTCGCGATCAAGATCGAGGACACCCCCGGCGGTGAGGCGTTCGTCGTCTCGGGTCGTGGCGAATTGCAGATGGGCGTGTTGATCGAAAACATGCGCCGCGAAGGGTTCGAACTGTCGATCTCGCGCCCGCGCGTCATTTTCCGCGAGGAAGACGGCCAGCGCATGGAGCCGATCGAAGAGGTCATCGTCGATGTGGATGACGAATATTCCGGCGTCGTGATCGAAAAACTCACCTCGACCCGCAAGGGCGAATTGACCGAGATGCGCCCCGCAGGTGTGGGCAAAACCCGCATCGTGGCGCTTGTGCCTTCGCGCGGGCTGATCGGTTATCAGGGCGAGTTCATGACCGACACGCGCGGTAATGGTGTCATCAACCGCATTTTCCATAGCTGGGCACCTTACAAAGGCCAGATCGACGGACGCCGTCAGGGCGTGCTGATTTCCATGGAAAACGGCGTGTCGGTGGCCTACGCACTGTGGAACCTCGAAGAGCGCGGCAAGATGTTCATCGGCGCGCAAGAGCAGGTTTACACCGGCATGATCATTGGCGAGCATTCGCGCGATAACGATCTTGAGGTGAACCCGCTCAAGGGCAAGAAGCTGACCAACGTGCGTGCCAGCGGCACCGATGAGGCCGTGCGCCTGACGACACCGGTACGTATGAGCCTTGAAGAGGCGATCTCGTATATCAACGATGACGAGCTGGTCGAAGTCACGCCCAAGTCGATCCGTCTGCGCAAGCGCCATCTGGACCCGCATGAGCGCAAGCGTGCGACCCGCGCCGGGGCGTAACACCCTCGACAGAGCGATATAAAAAAGGGGCGCTTGCGGGCGCCCCTTTTGCTATTTGACGATGCGCGCGCCTTAGAAGTGGATCGCGCGCCCGTAAGCATCCAACACCGATTCATGCATCATCTCGGACAGCGTCGGGTGCGGGAAGACGGTGTTCATCAGGTCTTCTTCGGTCGTCTCAAGCTGACGCCCGATCACATAGCCCTGAATCAACTCGGTCACCTCGGCGCCAATCATATGCGCGCCCAGCAACTCGCCGGTTTTAGCGTCAAACACGGTTTTCACCAAGCCCTCGGGTTCGCCTAGCGCAATCGCCTTGCCATTGCCGATGAAGGGGAAGCGGCCGACCTTGACCTCAAAACCCGCCTCTTTCGCCTTTGCTTCGGTCATACCGACCGAGGCCACCTGCGGCTGGCAATAGGTGCAGCCCGCAATCGAGCCCGGCTTGACCGGATGGGCGTGTTTGCCCGCAATCAGCTCGGCCACCATCACGCCTTCATGGCTGGCCTTGTGTGCAAGCCACGGCGCGCCCGCAATATCGCCAATCGCATACAGCCCGTCCACGCCAGTGCGGCAGAATTCATCGGTCACGACATGGGTGCGGTCGATCTTAACGCCCGCCTCTTCCAGCCCCAGATCCTCGACATTGCCGACGATCCCGACAGCAGAAATGACAGTATCCACTTCAAGCGTTTCGGTCTTGCCACCCGCCTCCAGCGTCGCGATCACCTTGTCGGCTTTGCGATCCAGCTTGGTCACAGTGGTCTTTTCGCGGATCTTCATGCCCTGTTTCTCGAACTGCTTCTTGGCGAATTTCGAGATTTCTTCGTCCTCGACGGGCAGCACGCGATCCATCACTTCGACAACCGTGGTATCTGCACCCAAGGTGTTGAAGAAGCTCGCAAATTCGATGCCAATCGCCCCCGAGCCGATGACCAGCAATTTCTTGGGCTGATGGGGCGGTTGCAGCGCGTGTTTATAGGACCAAACGCGTTTGCCATCGGCCTCAAGGCCGGGCAGATTGCGCGCACGCGCCCCCGTCGCCAGCACGATGTTTTTCGCGGTGAGTTCCTCGGTGCCCTTATCGGTCTTGACCGAGACCTTGCCTTTGCCCGCCAACTTGCCGGTGCCCATCACAACGTCGATCTTGTTCTTCTTCATCAGATGCGACACGCCCGAGGATAGCTGCTTGGCCACCCCGCGCGAGCGTTTGACCACCGCGTCCAGATCATAGCCGATCTTATCTGCCGAAAGACCGAAATCCTTGGCGCGCTCCATCAGGTGGAACACCTCGGCCGAGCGCAACAGCGCCTTGGTTGGGATACAGCCCCAGTTGAGACAAATCCCGCCGATATGCTCACGCTCGACGATGGCCACTTTAAGGCCCAGTTGCGCGCCCCGTATGGCGCTGACATAGCCCCCCGGCCCTGACCCAATGACGATCATATCGTAGCTTTTAGAAGCCATGTCTTCCCTCCGGATAGAAATTAGTTTGACATTAAACTATTTGACCACGGCGTTCAACTCATCCTGTGCTTGCAGCGCCTTTCGATAGCCACCCTCGCGCATGTAAGCGGCCTCGTCCTTACTCGTCTCGCGTTCCAGCGCGGCATTGCGCCAAGGAAAGCGGCCAAAACGTTCGATCACCGCACGATGCGCCCGCGCATGTCGCAGATTGTCGGTGCCGCGCAGCCGGTCGGTAAAACAGGCAATCGCGCGATCTTGATCCACAAGATCTTCGGAATGCATGAACGGTAGGTAGAAAAACTGCTGCAAAGGCGGGCCGATTTGCAAATCAAACCCCTCCGAGATTGCGCGATCGGCATGACGACGCGCAGCCGGATCGGTGGCAAAGCTGCGCGGATCGTCGCGAAACATGTTGCGCGGGAATTGATCGAGCAACAGGATCAGCGCCAGCGCACCGCGCGCTGTGCGATCCCATTCTGCCAGCGCACCTTGGGCTGCCACCTGCCAAAGAGGCGCGTATCGGCGTCGAATGGCAGCGTCGATTTCTTCGCTGGATTGATACCAATTTGCTTGCCCGACCTCGTTGGTCCAAAAACTGAGGATCTCTTCGATACGGTCCATGTCGCGGTCCTCCCCTGCCATTGTTCTCTACAATGGTAGGGCAAGGCGGCGTTTGGGCAAAGAGGTGTTAAGCGCGCGCGTCCTTACTGTCTTGCTCGGCAGCCTCGACAGCGGCGTCTGCTTCGTCGGCTGCGACTTGATCGGCTGCAAGCTCTGCTGCGGCGGCGTCTGCTTCGGCAGCTTCGTCTGCTGCCGCCTCGGCTTCTTCCTGCGCGACTTCCAGAACAGCCTCGACAGCGACGGCTGTGGCCGTCGGCGAGATCACCGCATAGGCCCCGGTATCAGCCGGCGACAGCGACTCGCGCCGTGTCATCCGCCAACCCGCATAGCCCGCAATCGCGAAAAACAGCACCCCGATATATAGGAAAAACCCGCCCGGCCCGACGAGTCCCATCAACCAACCGGTCAGGATCGGCCCGCTGACCGCGCCCAGCCCGTTGACGAACATCAACCCCGCCGAGGCCGCAGCCATGTCCGAGTAATCCAGATAATCATTCGTGTAAGCAATCAACAGCGAATACAGCGGGTTCGCAAAGCCCCCAATCAAGGCTGCGGCCACCAAGAGTACCACGAAGGGCGGATTGAACAGGAAAACGATGCCCGTCATCACGCCCCCGATCAGCGCCGAACCTGCGATCAGCACGCGGCGATCCATCCGGTCCGACGCCCAGCCGATCGGGTATTGCAGCACCATGCCGCCAACGTAGATCGCGGCCACAAATTCCGAGATCTGACGCACGCTAAGCCCCGCCGCCGTGCCCCAGACCGAGGCCATCCCGAACATTGCCGAAAACACGCCCCCCAGCAGAAATATCCCGATCATCCCGAGCGGCGATGTTTGCCAAAGACGCTTGAATGTCATGCGCTGGATGGTTTCGAAACTGGGCGCAGGCGAGGCCGATAGCAGGATCGGCGTGAAGGAAATCGACACCAGCACCGAGGGGATGACGAACAGCAAATACCCCGCCGGATCGCCGACGTTCAGCAAGCCCTGCGCCGTGACGATTCCGAGCATCTGCATAATCATGTAAAGCGACAGCGCCTGCCCGCGCGTCTCGTTGGTCGAACCCGCGTTCAGCCAGCTTTCTGCGGTGATATACACGCCCGAGAACGAAAACCCGATCAGCACCCGCATCACCATCCACGCCGGCCAGGACGGCCAAGCGGCATACAGGATCAACACGGCCGAAATCAGCGAGCCGAGGGCAGCAAACACCCGCACATGCCCGACCCGCGCGATCAGATCCGGCACCATACGCGACCCAAACAGGAAGCCCGCAAAATAGGCCGACATCACCAGCGACATATAAAACGTGTCGATGCCCTCGATACGGCCGCGAATACCGAGCAACGTGCCCTGCATACCGTTGCCCACCATAAGCAGCAAAATCCCCAAAAGCAGCGGCCAGGTCTGGCGTAGCACTGTCAACATGATGGTCCCTCGGGGTTTGGCGTGAAAAGAACGCTCCTCCAGTGGCGGCATCTAGGGCCCCGTCGCGCGAGTCACAAGCGCGATTACGACCTTATGGGATCAGAAGCGACGAATCCCCATATGAGAAGAAACGATACCCGTTTTTAACCGCATGATCGTAAATTTCATGTATCCGCTCCTGCCCCATCAGCGCCGAGACCAGCATCAAAAGCGTTGATTTGGGCAGGTGGAAATTGGTCATCAAAGCGTCGGTGATGCGAAATGCAAACCCCGGATAAATAAAGATGTCAGTGGCGTCGCGAAACGCCACGATATGCCCCGCAGCCCCGCCCGGTGCGCGCGCCGCCGATTCGATCAGGCGCAACGCGGTGGTGCCCACCGGAATGACGCGACCGCCCGCAGCTTTGGTGGCGTTGATCTCGGCGGCGGCCTGCGCGCTGACCTCGCCCCACTCGGAGTGCATCTTATGGGTGGTCACGTCATCAACCTTCACCGGCAGGAAGGTTCCCGCGCCGACATGCAGTGTGACTTCGGTGAACTCAACGCCTTTTGCCGCCAGCTTCTCTAGCAACTCAGGCGTAAAATGCAGGCTGGCCGTGGGGGCCGCGACCGCTCCGGAATGGCGTGCAAACACGGTCTGATAGTCGGATTTGTCGGCCTCATCAGGAGCGCGCAACGCGGCAATATAGGGCGGGAGGGGCATCGCACCGGCCTGTGCCAAAGCGGCGTCGAAATCCTCGCCTGCAAGGTTAAAGGCAAGGCGCATCTGACCATTTTCAATCGCCATAACATCCGCCGAAAGCGCATCCGAAAACACGATCCGCTCGCCCGGTTTGACTTTGCGCAAGGGCTTGGCCAGTGCCTCCCATTGCCCCCCCGGCAAAGGTTCGAGTAGCGTGACCTCGACCTTGGCAGTCACTTCGCCCTGCGCGGATTGACGCGTGCGCGTGCCGCTCAGACGCGCCGGGATCACCTTGGTATTGTTCAGAACCAGCCGATCACCGGGGCGAAAAATATCCACCAGATCAAACACATGGCGATCAGAAATCGCGTCTCCCTGCGCCAACAGCAAGCGCGCGGAATCGCGCGGGCGGGCGGGGCGCGTCGCGATCAACCCCTCGGGCAAATCAAAGTCGAAATCGGCTAGCTGCATCCGTTTACTCGCTCAACACCGGCGGGGGCGCAGAGCGGAATAGCTCACGCGAGGCCCCCGGCGCCAGCACAGAAAGCGGGTTGATCGAGACCTTGGGTTGCGTCGCACTGCCCCGCAAAGAATAGGAGAAACCAAACAGCCCCTCCCCCTTTTTGGCAAAGATCTGCCCGATCCCGTTGATCAGATAAAATGGCGAGATCACACCCTTCATCTCCAGCCTCCCGCTTTGCGGATAGTAGTTGCCCGTCATCGTCACCCCCATCGAGGCCCCGACAGCCGAGCCCCTTGTGACGCTGACCCCCTTGGGCGTCAAGCGAAAGGCCCCGTCCACGGTGTTGAACAAAATGCCCTCACCGCCAAGCTGTTCAAGCAAACCAACGCCCGAGGCCGCCGAGAGCAGCGAGGCCAGAACCGGGGCGTCTTTCACGCGCAAATCCTTGACCTGAACTTGACCGTCATAGCTTTTCTGCCCCAGCGGATTAAGCACCAGCACACCCTGCCCGCCGCGCGCCTTGGCAAATATCCCCGTCGCCGCCAGCGTGGCACCCGCATCGCCCGTCTGAATTCGCACGGCCGAGCGCCCGCCCTTGGCAGGCACCACCGTTCCCGCAATCGGGCTTGCGCCATTCACCCGCGCCTGAAACGGCCCCGAAAAACCACCGCGCGTGGTGAAATTGCCGCGAAACCCGGTCAGCGCGATGCCATCCGTGACCTGCACCCGATCCAGCGCGACCGAGATTTTCGAGCCCCCCGCGCCAGAGCCAGACCCAGCCTGCCCCAGATCTGCCTTGGCCAGATTGAGCTGCCCGGACTGCACCTCGACATTGAGGGGCCGTCGAGCGCCTTGCCCCACCAAATCGGCGCTCCCGGTGAACCAATTCCCGATCTTCAGCGCGGAAAACTTCGCGCGCGCCAAGGCACCAGCCGCCGTCAAACTGAGCGCCCCTTGTGCGCTCAGCCCCGGCGCATCCAAGGCAATCTTGGAGATCTCTGGCGGCTTGCCAAGTCGCCCCGACAGCGCCAGCGTGCCACGAGACGCAGCGCCTTTCGACCAGCCAATTTGCGGAATCGATAGCTGCACCCCTTTGAGATCACTTGCGAAATCAAACACCGTCGGCGCGCCTTTCGTCAACTTCAGCGCGATTGACCCCCAGCCCTTGCCGCGTACCATCCCCGAGGGCAGCCCCACCCCAAAGGCTTGCAGCGCGGCGGGCGTGACCTCGAGAAAGCCTTTGACGCTGGAATGGCCCTTGCCCGCAGGTCCAAAACGCTGATCCCACGCGGCATCAAAGGCGACATCCGACAGCGTTCCCTTGCCCGAAATCACCATGCCCGCATTATCCGCGCGCAGTTGCAGCTTATCAGCGCGCAGCGGTCGCCCCGGCACCAGCGTGTCGCTTTTGACCTCGGTCAGGCGCGCGGTGACGTCAAAGCCAATCTCATCGGCGGGCACCTTGGGTTTGAGCGGCAGCTTGATCACCGAGCGCGCCTCGGCCCAGCCTTGCGCAATATCGGTGCCCATCCCGGCCTTTTTCAGAAACTCGAAGGGCGGTTGATCTAGCAGCGACAGCGCCGCGGGGATCGGTGAGCGCGTGATGAGCGTCACCACCGCAGGCGCGGGTTTGATGCGGATATCGGGCACGACAAGCTGGGTATCGGCCACCTCGACCCGCCCGCCAGAGGGCGCAGTGATATGGCCCTCCTCGACCTTAAGCGCCTGACGAAAGCCGATAATCGTGGCGTATCCGCGCCCCTGCTGCACTTGCGGCAACGTGCGCACCACGCGCACATCCGCGCCGCGAAATTCGTAATTCAGCGCCACGCGCGGCTCTTCGCCGGGTTGCAAACGCACCGCCGCATGAACGCGGCGCAGCTGGCCGGTGGTGACGTTTTTCTCCACCCATTCGCGCGTCTTTGGCACCAAAGCAGGCGGCCAAAGCTGCAACAAGCGGGTCTGGTCGATCTGATCAATCCCGGTATCAAGCGAGACTCGCCAGCCATCGCTTTGCGCCGCCGCAAATCCTTTAGCCGAGATTTTCGTGTTATCGTCGGTCAGCTCAAGCTGGCCCAGATCAATGCGGAACGGATCAAGCGAAAGTTTAAAATCCGCTGCCCCTTGCGAGAACCGCGCGGGCGTTTCAAACAGGCCTTGAGGGTCAAGTTGCAGATCGGAAATCGCGATCTGACCGGGTAGAGATTGCGGAATGCCATTTTTGATATCGCGCAAGAACATCTGCCCGCTGGCACGTAAGCGCACCGCACGGCTGTCCAGCGCAAGATCGGTTAGCGCGATGCGTTGTTGGGCGCGATCGTAGCTCAGATACAGCTTGCCCGACTGGATCGGGATTGGCTGCACACCCGGAGCGGGCTTGATCGATCCCGACCCAATCTGCAGCATCGCATTCAGCCCCGTGAGCGTGCCCGCCTCATCCAGCCCCGAACGCAGCGCACCCGAAATCGGCGCATCAAGCACGCCAAGGGCGGCCAAAGCGGGCGATTGCGCGGCCAGATCGCGCGCAGGCAAACCGGTAATCGCGGCGCCAAAGCTTGCCTCAAGCCCTTGTTTTTGCGCGGTCATGGAAACGGCCACCTGCGCGGGTTTTTGCCCCGGCACCTGCCCGGTATCCCCCAGATCGAAGCCCAGCGTGACCGATAGATCCTGCGCGTTCTGCACCAGTTTGATATTGCCCTGCGACACCCGCCAAACGCGATCAAGGCGCTCATCCATCATGCGCAGCTGAATGTCTTGCGCAGTGATCGTGCGCAGATTGCGCAACGCGGGCACGTCAAAGACGCGTTTGAGCGCTTCCACGCCCTCGGACGCGCTGCTCGCAGAAAGCGAGCTAAACATCTCGCCCCCGCCCAAATCCAGATCAAGCCGCCCATCTGGCAAGCGATGCAGCGACAGGCTTGCGCCGCTAATGGTGAAAGAGCGCGGCTCAATTTTGCCCCTTAGCAAGGGCTCGTTCCACAGCGTTGCGCGCAGTTCGGGAAGCAGGGCAATGGGCAGGCCCGAGGGGCGTTCCAGTTGCACCATGCGCGCGCGAATACGGGGGCGAAGCCCCTCGGTGACGACAAGGTCAATGCCGCCGGAAATCTCTATTTTCAACCGCCCCTCAAGGGCCGCATTGGCACGGGTTTCCAGCTTGCTCACGATCCATTTCGGAGCAGAAAGCGGGCGATGCGTGATCGCGAGATAGGCGAAAAGGGCCGCGAGTGCCACAAAGGGGCCAAGCAGCAAAAGCGTCAGGCCGAACTTACCTCGACTGCGGCCGTAAGCTGGCTTTTTCAGTTTATCTTCAACCGATTGCGTGGCATCTTTAATGTTGTCGTCAGACACATGACTACCCGGCGCGCGCCCGTCAGGCACCCGCGACAGCTCCCGCTTTTGGGACTGGGGCGTGTCTTGCTCCATCGTCATTCTTCGGGGCGTCTCCTTAGCATCCACCTTAAACAAGTCGCGCGGTGTGCGCGCTCGCAGGTGAAGGTGTTTGACTTGCCCCACCTTCCTGCCTCGTGGTTAATAATCACTCAAGCCCGGCTTAAAAGTAAGCCCCAACCTGCATCGGAGGATAAAGACGTGATCGAACTTGGCAAAAAAGCGCCCGATTTCACCCTTCCCGCAACCGGAGGCGGCGCGTTTGAGGGCGCCAAACTGATCACGCCCGAGGGCAATTTGACGCTCTCGCAGGCGCGCCCCAAAGCGGTGGTGCTGTATTTCTACCCCAAAGATAACACGCCGGGCTGCACCACCGAAGCACTGGACTTCACGCATCTCGCGGATGAATTCGCAAGCGCGGGTGCGGTAGTGATCGGGGTGTCTAAGGACAGCCTCAAGAAGCACGAGAACTTTTGCGCCAAACATGATCTGGGGATTTATCTAGCCTCGGATGACGCAGGCGAGACTTGCGAAAACTATGGTGTCTGGGCCGAAAAATCCATGTATGGCAAGACGTTCTGGGGCATAGTTCGCGCGACTTATTTGATTGACGGCACAGGCTGCGTTGCGCGGGTCTGGCCCAAGGTCAAAGTCAAAGGGCACGCCGCCGAGGTGCTGGAAGCCGTGCGCGCTGGCACTTAGCGCGATGAAATGCGCGGGACAGCGAGCTTTCGCGCATACGTGACAACCCCGTGAGATTGCAGGAAAAACACGCCAAATCACGCCAAAATTTCGGCGAAAAACCGCCGATCTCGGTCGCGTGAGGGAACTGCGACCAGATGCCCCCGCGAAAGCGGTTGCCCGATCCGATCGCACTTGCTACTTCCCTAAGCATATTGGCGGCGTGGTTCATCCACAGGGCGGAGGAGCCCTTACCGCCCCCGTTCGCGGCCCTCGGGTCATTTCGCACGAAAACCAGAAAACAGGATCGACGGCTTGCCCAGACGCATTCTCGACCGCCTGAATACGCGCCTAGAGCGCTGGCTGCCTGAACAGCGGCTGTTCTTGAAATCCGACAGCGCGACGCGTTTCGTGCGGTTGCGACCGCTGACGCAGGCCAGTGTGCTGGCGATTGGCGCGGGTCTGTTTGCTTGGGCCACAGTGGCCACGTCGATGCTGTTTATCGAGGGTATTTCCTCGGGCGGGGCTGCGCAGAACGAGAAAATCGCCAAAGCCGCATTTGAACGCCGTCTCGATACGCTTTCAAAAGAACGCGACACGCGCGCAGCCGAGGCGCTGGCAGCGCAGGATCGGTTCCAAACGGCGATGACGCAGGTGTCGAAAATGCAATCGGCGCTGCTTTCATCTGAAGAGCGCAAGCGCGAGCTGGAAACCGGGATCGGCGTGATCCAATCCACGCTGCGCCGCACGATGGATGAGCGTGACGATGCGCGCACCAAGCTGGCCAAGGTTGAAGGCGTGGGCACCAATGGCGGCGCCACGCAGGCCGCACGCGCACAGGACATGGCGAAAACGGTCGATTTCCTGAGTGCCGCCTTGGGGCAGACCGCGCAGGAACGCGACAGCGCAAACGCCGATGCCAAGGCAGCCCAGATCGCCGTGGACCGCATCGCGATGCAAAAGCGCCTGATGGAAGAGCGCAACGACGAGATCTTTACCACGCTGGAAGGGGCGGTGAAAATCTCGATGGCACCGCTTGATAAAGTGTTCAAGCAAGCGGGCATGGACCCCAATCATGTGCTCGCGGAGATCAAAAAGGGCTATTCGGGCACGGGCGGGCCGCTCAACACGATTTCGCTTTCCAGCAAAGGCACGGCGGATCTGGGCGGTGACACCGCGCGCGCCGAAGATATCCTGCGCAAGCTTGACGATATGAACATGTATCGCATCGCGGTCGACAAGCTGCCCTTTGCAATGCCGGTCAAGGCGCATTTCCGCTTTTCCTCGCCCTTCGGCCGGCGCTGGGGCAAAATGCACGAGGGCGTCGATATGGCCGCGCCCACCGGAACGCCGATCTACGCGCCTGCTGACGGAGTTGTGATCGCAGCCGAGTGGGAGCGCGGATATGGCAACCTTATCAAGATCCGTCACGAGTTCGGTATCACCACCCGCTATGGGCACCTGTCGAAAATCCGCGTGAAGCGCGGTCAAAAGGTGTCGCAAGGCGAGCGGATTGCTGATATGGGATCTACCGGACACTCCACTGGACCGCATCTTCACTACGAAATTCGGATCAGTGGCAAAGCAATCAATCCGATGACCTTCATCAAGGCTGGCAAGAATGTTTTCTAAAAGCAAAATCCACGAGCCCGGAACCAAGCCGGGTACTGAAACCGACAAACACGCCGCGACCGGTAGCACAACGCCGCCGCCCGCGCGCCCTGCGTCCAGCGAGTTTGCCCCTTCGTCTTCGCCGCGCGTGAAACCGTCGCCCTCGGTGCTGTCGTCGGATCTGACCGTAACGGGCAATCTGAAAACCAGCGGCGACATCCAGATCGAGGGTGTGGTCGAAGGTGATATCCGCGCGCATCTGCTGACCGTGGGCGAAACCGCCACGATCAAGGGTGAGATCATTGCCGATGACGTTGTCGTCAATGGCCGTGTCGTGGGCCGCGTGCGCGGTTTGAAAGTGCGTCTGACCTCGACCGCTCGGGTCGAAGGTGACATCATCCACAAAACCATCGCGATCGAAAGCGGTGCGCATTTCGAAGGCTCGGTTCAGCGTCAGGACGACCCGCTGCAAACCGGCCAAGGCACGCCCAAGCTGGCCCCGCCTCGGGCTGAGGGAGCTGCCCCCGGAGCACCGGACACGAATTAAGCGCCCCTCTCGCGGGAATGCAAAAAGGGCAGCTCTCGGGCTGCCCTTTCTCGTTTGCTACAGCCGTTTCGGTCAGGTGGTGAGGTGGCGATACATATGCCAGCTTGCATGCCCCAGCACAGGCAGCACAATCAGCAGCCCCAGAAACATCGGGACCATACCGATGAACAGGCTACCCGCGATCACCAAACCCCACACGCCCATCGACACCGGATTGGCCGCAACCGCGCGCACTGAGGTGATGATCGCGGTGATGATGTCGATCTCGCGCTCCATCAACAGCGGCAATCCGACCACGGTGAAGGAAAACAGCACCAGCGCAAAGCCTGCGCCGATCAGCGAGCCAACCGCCAGCATCACCAAGCCCTGCCCGGTAAACAGGATCTCGGGGGAAGAACTGACATTGGTAAAAGCCGACAGCCCCATGAACAGCGCAAATGTCGTATGCGCGAAGAACACCCAGAACATGAACATCATCAGGATCAGCATCGCCATCGAGGGAATTTGCCGGTCCTTCTGCGAGACGCAACACGAGATCACCTCGCCCCAGATCAGCGGCTCGCCTACTTCGATGCGGCGGCTGACCTCATACAGCCCGATCGCGGCAAACGGCGCAAGCAGCGGAAACCCCAGCGCGAACGGGATCAGCCACCATTCCTGGCCCTCTGCGGCGAACACCATATACAAGATGATCCCGCCCAGAACGTAAAACCCCGAAAAGGCCAGCCCAAAGGCAGGCGCGCGCATGAAATCCCGCAATCCGGCGCGCAAAATCTGTGGAATTTCCGATACCGAGACATCGCGGAACTGCGGCAGTTCCGATGGCTGAGACATCACTTGAGGCATTTTTCTCTCCCTGATTACGCACGCCCTCTCCCAAAAGCGCGTGGCAACAGGTTGCGTCACGAAGCCGTGATCTGTCGAGAGAATTCAACGCTGCAGCGCAGCATCACATCCGCCCAGTCAACCAGAGCGAGAGCCGATACGGCAGGCGTTGCAGCAGCTTAAGCCCCCAAGTCAGGCGGCGCGGAAAATGCGTCTCAAATGCGGTGCCCGCCAGCCCGTCTGCGATCCGGCGCGCGGCGGCGTCGGGCTCCATCACGAAGGGCATGTCGAAATCGTTCTTTTCCGTCAGGCGCGTGTTCACAAAGCCGGGCGAGATCAGCCGCACGTCGATCTCGGGTGCGTATTCGACGCGCAGCGACTCAACCAGATTGATCACCGCCGCCTTGGACGCCGAATAAAGCTGCCCCTTGGGCAGCCCGAAATAGCCCGCGACCGAGCCGAAGAGCACCAATTGCCCGCCCTCGCGCAGCAAGCCCTTGGCGGCTTGGGCAAACCACAGCGTGCCAAGCAGATTGACCTCAACCAACTTGCGCGCGCTGTCGCGTTCGATTTGATCAACATGGCCGGGATCATAGAGCGCCGCAGTCGTAATCATCGCGTCCAACTTGCCGCTGGCCAAGATCTCGGCGCGCGCGTCATCCAGACTTTCGGGGTCGGAAATATCAACCGGCACGACCTCGCCCTGCCCCAGTTCCCTTGCAAGCGTTTCAAGCGGCTCAACCGAGCGCGCCGACAGCACCAGCAGCGCCCCGCGCCGCGACAGTTCGCGTGCCAAAGTCTGCCCGATGCCCGAGCTTGCGCCCACAATCCATATCCGTTTTCCGCTAAAATCCATGCCCGTCGCTCCTTTTGCCGCAAAGGATACGCAGCGGCGCGGCGCTTGGTTTCATCGCAAGCGTTGCAAACAGCGCGCCACAAGGGCGTCCAGATCCTGCGCGCCCGGTGCCTCGATCACCGGTTCCAAGCGTCCCACCAGCCATTCGCGGTGGCGCGCCAGCGAGCGGCCCGAGAAATACGGCTCGTCATAGCTTGCCGCCCATTTCAAAAACGCGATGTGGTTGTGATGCATATCGCCGCCCGGCTTGATGCGCGCACCGAACTTTTCGGCCTCGCGCTTGCGCAAGCGGGCCAGCCGGATCGGCGTGGGCGCGGTCAGAAAGATGATCGCATCCAACCCGCCAAGCGCCAGCTCGCCCCAACCGTCCAAAGACCCGGATAGCACCCAGCCGCCATCAATACTCTGCGCGACCTGATCGGCGGCAATCAGCGCCAGACGGTCCTCAACGGGGCGTTTTTGGGTGAAGGGTGGCTCTGACGGGGCCCAGAAATAGCTATCGGTATCAAGATGGGGCACGTTCAGCGCGCGCGCTAATTCGCGCCCCAGCGATGAGGTGCCCGATCCAGCGGCGCCGGTGATATAAACCCGCGCCGCCATGTGATCAGTCTTCCGCCTGCGCGTCGGCGCGGCTTTTTCCCTCGACCCCCAGCGCAAGGGTCGCGGCCATGAACCCGTCCAGATCGCCGTCCAGCACCCCTTGGCTATCGGAGGTCTCGTAATTGGTGCGCAGGTCTTTCACCATCTGATAAGGCTGCAAGACATACGAGCGGATCTGGTTGCCCCAACCCGCATCGCCCTTGTTCTCATGCGCCTCGTTGATGGCCGCGTTGCGGCGGTCCATCTCCATCTGGTAGAGGCGCGATTTCAGCGCTTTCATCGCGATGTCACGGTTCTGGTGCTGCGATTTTTCCGAAGATGTCACGACGATGCCGGTGGGCATGTGGGTGATACGCACCGCCGAGTCGGTGGTGTTGACGTGCTGCCCGCCTGCGCCCGACGAGCGATAGGTGTCGATGCGGATATCGTTGGGCGCGACTTCGATTTCGACATTGTCGTCCACCACCGGATAGACCCAGACCGAGCTGAATGAGGTATGCCGCCGCGCCGCCGAATCGTAGGGGCTGATGCGCACCAGACGATGCACGCCGCTTTCCGATTTCAGCCAGCCATAGGCGTTGGGGCCGGTGATTTTATAGGTCGCGGATTTGATCCCCGCCTCGTCGCCCGCCGTTTCCGATTGCAGATCGACCTCATAGCCCTTTTTCTCGGCCCAGCGGACATACATCCGCGCCAGCATCGAGGCCCAGTCGCAGCTTTCCGTGCCCCCCGCGCCGGAATGGATTTCGAGGAACGTATCGTTGCCATCCGCCTCGCCATCCAAAAGCGCCTCAAGCTCTTTCGTGTCGGCCTCTTCCTTGAGGATACGCAGCGATTTTTCGGCCTCGGCGACGATCTCGTCATCGCCCTCCATCTCGCCCATCTCGATCAGCTCGACATTGTCGGTCAGTTCCTGATTGATGCGGGTGTAGGTCTCATATTTGTCCAGCAATTGCTGGCGGTCGCGCATCAGCTTTTGCGCGCGCGCCTGATCGTCCCACAAGGTGGGATCCTCAATCATCGCGTTGAATTCCTCAAGCCGGTGCGGCGTGGTTTCCAGATCCATGCGCTGGCCCAGCAGCGTCAGGGATTTGCGGATCGCATCGGCGATATTTTGCGTCTCGGCGCGCATGGGTCATCCTTTGAAACTCTTGGCGCGGTGATACGAAATCGGGGGCGAGGCTGCAAGCGCCGCGCGCGCATCTGGGGCGCTGCCCCCAGCGCGTGCCGCGCCGCCCCCGGGATATTTTGATCAAGAGGAAGAGGGGGAGCCGGGCGCGCGCCCAACTCAATACAGCCCGCCCGCGCTGAGCGTGCCGAAATCGGCCTTTTTCGGGATCACCTTGGTTTTGCCCGTCGAGGTGGTGATAGTCTGGCCACCTTCGTCGCTTTGCCCTTGCGAAAAGAGTGGCAGGTTCACGCCCATGCCAAAGCCGCCATCCACGACCAGCGCGCCCAGACCCGACATATCCTGACCGGGGCGCAGATATTCGGCCTGCACGAACTCGCCCGTGGCGCTGTCAGACAGGCGCTCGCCGGTGTAGCGGTTGAACTTGACCCAAGTGCCGCCCGGGGGAACCTTGAAGTTGGTGCCACCGAAATCCTTGACCGCCTCTTTCATGAACTCGTTGAACACCGGCACACACAGCGTGCCGCCATAGGCGTGTTTGCCAAGCGAGCGCGGGTTGTCATAGCCCATGTAGCATGAGGCCACGATGTTAGACGTAAAGCCGGTGAACCAGACATCCTTGGCGTCATTGGTGGTGCCGGTTTTACCCGCGACCGGCACGTTCAGGTTCACGCCTTTGCCCGAGCCGCGTTTCACCACGCCCTGCATCAGCGAGATCATCTGATAGGCGGTGATCGGGTCGATGATTTGCTCGCGGTGGCTGGTGATGTGGGGGCCGCGCCCCTCGGGGAGGTTCGGGTCATTGCAAGTGTCGCAGGTACGCGTGTCATGGCGATAGATCGTGCGTCCGTAGCGGTCTTGCACGCGGTCCACCAGCGTCGGTTCAACCCGCTCGCCACCATTGGCAAACATCGCATAGGCCGAGATCAGCCGGAACATCGTGGTTTCCTGCGCGCCCAACGCATTGGCGAGGAACTCGCGCATATCGTCATAGACGCCGAATTTTTCGGCATAGGCAGCGATCGTGTCCATGCCGATTTCCTGCGCGATGCGGATCGTCATCAGATTGCGCGAATGTTCAAGCCCGGTGCGCATCGGCGTCGGGCCATAATAGCGGTTTGACGCGTTTTTCGGGCGCCACATACCTTGGGGTGTGTTCACCTCAATCGGGGCATCAACCACAATCGTTTCGGGGCTGAAACCGCTATCAAGCGCGGCGGCGTAAACGAAGGGTTTGAAGTTCGAGCCCGGCTGGCGTTCGGCCTGCGTGGCGCGGTTAAACACCGAGGATTGATACGAGAACCCGCCCTGCATCGCCAGAACGCGCCCGGTATTCACATCCATCGCCATGAACGCGCCTTCGACCTTGGGGACTTGGCGCAAGGTCCAGCGGATGAACGACCCGTCGCTGTCTTTGGTCATCGCGCGCACTTCGACGACATCGCCGGTTTCCAGCAGGTCTTGCGCCTTTTTCGCGCGCGGTCCCAACTTGCCATCGGCGTTCAGCTTGCGCGCCCAAGTCACGTCCTCGGGCGGAATCCAGTGGCCATTGGCGTCGTCTTTGATGCCCTCGATGCCGATGCGCGCCGAGTTGCCCTCAAATCCCAGCACCACCGCAGGATGCCAGCCCACGACATCGCGCGGCGCTTTATTCGTGGGCACATCGGCCAACGCGGCGCGCCAAGTGGCCTCATCGCCCAGCTTGTCTTGCGCTATCTTCGCGCCCGTTCCGCGCCAGACCCCACGACCACGGTCATAACGTTCCAGCGCGCGCTGCAATGCCTTGCCCGCAAGCGCCTGCAAATCGGGGTTTACCGTCGCGCGGATCGTCAGACCTCCGCCGAAAAATTCCTCACGCCCGAAACTTTTGGAAAGCTGGCGGCGGATTTCATCGGTGAAATAGTCGCGCGGCGGGAGTTGCTCGCGGAACGGCGGGTAGTCGCCATTCTGCACGGATTTGAGTGGCGAGGCCTGCTCTTTATCAAGCATCGCCTTGTCGATCCTGCCATCTTCAAACATCCGACGTAGCACGTAGTTGCGCCGCAGACGGGCCTTTTCCATATTGCGCACCGGGTGCAGCGCGGCGGGGGCCTTGGGCAGAGCAGCCAGATAGGCGGCCTCGCCGGGGGTCAATTCCGACAGGGTCTTGTCGAAATAGGTCTGCGCTGCAGCCGCCACCCCGTAAGAGTTCTGTCCCAGATAAATCTCGTTGAGATAGAGTTCGAGAATGCGATCTTTGCTTAGGACGTTTTCGATGCGCGAGGACAGGATCAATTCCTTGATCTTGCGCTCAATCTTGCGATCCGAGGATAGCAGCAGGTTTTTCGTCACCTGTTGCGTGATCGTCGAGGCCCCGCGCACATCGCGCCCGCCCGTCTTCACCGCCGTGATCATCGCCGAGGCAATGCCGCGTGGATCAAAACCGGGATGGTGGTAGAAATTCTTATCCTCAGCCGAGATAAACGCGCCTTTCACCAGATCGGGAATATCCTGACTGGGCACGAACAGGCGGCGCTGCTCGGCGAATTCGTCGATCAATCGGCCATTGCCGTTATAGATCCGCGAGATCGTCTTGGGGCGATATTGCGCCAACTGGTCGGTGCTGGGCAGATCGCGCGAGTATATCCAAAAGATCGCCCCGACGGTGAGCGCGGCAAAAACCAGCCCGGTCACAACCCAGGAAAACACACCACCAATGGAGCTGAGAACGAATCGAACCAAGAGATATTCCTCGCAAGGGGCGCCGTTCGCCCCGGTTTGCCCTGCCTATACATCGCGTTTACGTGACGGTCAAAGTAATGCGCATTCACGCAATCGGGAAGTGGGGTGGCGGTCACATCTTCGCCCGATGCGCGGATGCCCGCGCGTCAACGTCGTTTTGCGCCGCTATTGGCGCAGCAGTTTTGCCTCGGCGGCATCCGATTGTGCCCAGCTTAGAACGCCCTTGGTGATCGCTTCGGCCATGCGCGCGCGCCAGTCGGGGTCTTGCAAGCGCTTGCGGTCGGATTGCGAGGATAAAAACCCCAGCTCGATCAGCACCGAGGGAATATCGGGCGATTTCAGCACCGAGAAATTCGCCCCCTGCACCGGGCGTTTGTGCATCCGCAGCCCGTCGCTTTTGATCGCCCCCGCCAGCACTTGTGCAAGACGAACCGAACGCGGCTGGGTCTCGCGCCGCGCCATGCCGATCAGGATCTTGGCAATCTCATCGCCCTGCCCGTCCAGATCCACCCCGGCCAGAATGTCATCGCGATCATGGCGCGCGACCAGCTTGCGCGTCGCCTCATCCTCGGCGTGATCGCCAAGACGGTAGATCGCAGCCCCCGAGGCCCAGCCCTCGGCAATCGAATCCGCATGCAGCGAAATGAACAAATCTGCCCCCGCCGCGCGCGCCACCGTAACGCGCGTTTCCAGCGGCACGAACACGTCCTGATCGCGCGTCATCACCACCGTCATCCCCGCGCGGCGCATCTTGTCGCGCAACTGGCGCGCAAAGCTTAGTACGATGTCGGCCTCGTGCAGGCCTGCGTCCTCGGCCCCCGGATCAATCCCGCCATGCCCCGGATCAAGCACGACTTTCAGCGGGCGCGATCCGTCCTGGCGACGATGGGGGGCGGTAACCTCGGCAGGCTGGGGCAAGCCCCAAAGCGCGCTATCGGCCGCGCCTTTCTCCGCTTTGAAATCGGCCGCAGGAACCGAGCGCAGCGCAAGCCGGATTTGTGGATTGTCGCCGCTGCGCTCCTCGGCCGAGACCAGCACCATCGGGCGCGACAGTTCGGCGACCATGCGCGACCAACCGGGGCGAAATGCGCCCCAGCGCAGATCGGTCACCGTGCTGGCGTGGCCCAGCAGCGCCTTGGGATCATGGCCGGTAAAATTCACTTCGCGGAAATCGACCACCAGCCGATAAGGATCGGCCAGAAGAAAGGCGCGATAGGGCACCGGCTGGCTGATCCCAATCGCGATATCGGTCTGCCCGCCGCCTTGGCTGATCTTGGAACGCGCAGGGTCCAACTGCGCCAGCGCCGACAGCCCCTGCGCAGGCGTTTGCGCGAAACTCGGGCCCGCCAGCGCGCAAACCGCCGCGAGAAGAATAAGAATCTGCCTGATCATGCCCGTCGCCAACCTTCATGCCGCCCTGTTGTTTTGCGCGCCACTATAACGAGGCGGCGCGCAAGGGGCAAAGGCTCAGCGCGCGGCCATAAACGCCGCGAGACGTTTCAGCCCTTCGGCGATGCGCTCGGGCGATTGCGCGTAAGACAGCCGGATCGTGGTCGCGCCACGCTCGGCGTCGAAATCCCTTCCCGGCGTGACCGCAACGCCCGCACTCGCCAAAATCTCGGCGGCGAAAGCGGCGCTATCCTCGGTAAGCGTCGACACATCGGCGTAGATGTAAAACGCCCCGTCGGGCGGTGCGATGCGCGAAAAGCCCATCTTGGGCAGCTCCTCCAGCATCATCGCGCGGTTTTGCGCATAGGCGGCGCGGTTTTGTTCCATCTCGTCAAGGCTTTCGAGTGCGCCAAGCGCTGCGATCTGCGAGGCATGGGGCGCGCAGATGAACATATGCTGGGCGAGGCGCTCGATGGTGCGCAGATGGCTTTCGGGAACCACCATCCAGCCCACGCGCCAGCCCGTCATCGAGAAATATTTCGAGAAACTGTTGATCACAAACACATCGTCGGAAATCTCCAGCGCCGAGACTGCGCGGGTGTCATATTGCAGCCCGTGATAGATCTCGTCGGACACAAAGGCGATGTCGCGCGCGGCGCAATGGGTCATCAGCGCCTCTAGCTCCTCTGCACCCAGCATCGTGCCAGACGGGTTCCCCGGAGAGGCCACGATCAACCCGGCCAGATCGTCGGGAATTTCGCTGGGCGTGGGCTGATAGCGGTTTTGCACCTCGGTCGGAATGCTTACCGGCTCGATCGACAGCCCCTTCAGGATCTGGCGATAGCTGGGATAGCCCGGCGCGCCCAAGCCCACCTTGTCGCCCGCATCAAACAGCGCGGTGAAGGCCAGCAAGAACGCCCCTGAAGACCCCGAGGTGATCACCACCCGCGCCGGGTCCAGATCGACGCCATACCAACGCTTGTAAAGTGCTGCGATCCCCGCACGCAGCTCGGGTAGGCCCAAAGCCACGGTGTAGCCCATCGCCTCTTGTTCCAGCGCCTGCGCCAGACGGGCGCGCGCAGCGGCAGGCGCGGGCGTGGCGGGCTGGCCGACCTCCATATGCACAATGTCACGCCCGGCGGCCTCGGCCTCAGCCGCCAGCCGCATCACATCCATCGCAAGAAAAGGCTCGACCTGACCCCGTTTCGACTGCCGCATGGTGTTTCTCCCGTTTTCGTGACTGATCGGGGGCGGGTTAGGCCCTGCGCCCTGCCCCGTCAATGCGCTGTAACGTCCAGCCGCTGTCACTAACCCTTGAACCTGCGCGCGCAAAAGGCCAGTTTGACGCGCAACAGCACCGAACAAAGGAAACGCCCGATGCTCCGCACCCTTTTGGCCGCCACGGCCTTTGCCGCGCTTGCCAGCGCCGCGCCCGCGCAGGACTTCGATTTCTCAAAAATGAGCGCGCCGCAAAAAGCCCAGTTCGGTGACGCGGTGCGTGACTATCTGATGGCCAATCCGCAAGTTCTGGTCGAGGCGATCAACGAGCTGGAATCCAAGCAGCGCGCCCAGCAGGCCGATAATGATGCGCAACTGATCCAGACCAACGCCAAGGACATTTTCGAGGATGGTCATAGCTGGGTCGGTGGTAATCCCGATGGCGATATCACCATCGTGGAATTCACCGATTACAAATGCACCTATTGCAAAAAAGCGTTCGGCGAGGTCAATGACCTGCTTAAGAATGATGGCAATATCCGTTTTATTATCAAAGAGTTCCCGATCCTCGGGCAGCAATCCGAACTGGGCTCGCGCTTTGCCGTCGCGGTGCAGCAGCTTGATGGCGATGCGGCCTATGAAAAGGTGCATAACGCGCTGATGAGCATGCGCGGCGATCTCACCGTCGGAAGCCTGAGCAAGCTGGCCAAGGATCAGGGGCTGGACGCCGATGCGATCCTCAAGCGGATGAATGAAGACTCCGTCAGCGACGTGCTGCGCGCCAATTACCAACTTGCGCAACGCATGGCGATTTCGGGCACACCCGGCTTTGTAATCGGCGATCAACTGCTGCGCGGTTATGCGCCCGAAGCGGCGATGGCGCAGATCGTGGCAGAAGAGCGCAAGGCCAAAGCCGACAAGTAAGCGCGAAACGAAAACGGGGGGCCAAGCCCCCCGTATACCCGATCAGAAACCGCAGGCACAAAGGTCTGCGGTTTTTTCGTGCGGTTATTCGGCGGCGTCTTGGGCGGCGTCCAGTTCGGCGGCGCGTTTTTCCACCAGTTCCACGATGTGATCAATCATCTGATCGTTGGACAGTTTGTGGCTTTGCTTGCCCGCCAGATAGACCATCCCCGAACCGGCGCCACCGCCGGTAAAGCCAAGATCGGTCATCAACGCCTCGCCCGGACCATTCACCACGCAGCCGATAATCGACAGGCTCATTGGTTGCTTGATATGCTCCAGACGTTGCTCCAGCGCCTCGACGGTCTTGATCACGTCAAAGCCCTGACGCGCGCAGCTTGGGCAGGAAATGATCTGCACACCACGGGTGCGCAGGCCAAGTGATTTCAGGATTTCGAACCCGACTTTGACCTCTTCAACCGGATCCGCCGACAACGAGACGCGCAACGTGTCGCCAATGCCCATCCACAGCAGATTACCCAGACCAATCGCCGATTTCACGGTGCCCGAGACCAGCCCGCCTGCCTCGGTAATCCCTAGATGGATCGGCGCGTCGGTGGCCTCGGCCAGCCCTTGATAGGCGGCGGCGGCGAGGAACACGTCCGAGGCCTTCACCGAGATCTTGAACTCGTGAAAGTCGTTATCTTCCAGTAGCTTGATATGATCGAGACCGCTTTCCACCATCGCCTCGGGGCATGGCTCGCCGTATTTTTCCAGCAGGTGCTTTTCAAGGCTGCCCGCGTTCACGCCGATGCGGATCGAACAGCCGTGATCCTTGGCCGCCTTGACCACCTCGCGCACGCGCGACGCATCACCGATATTGCCCGGATTGATGCGCAGACAGGCCGCGCCCGCCTCGGCCGCCTCAATCGCGCGTTTGTAGTGGAAATGAATGTCAGCCACGATCGGCACCGGGCTTTCGCGGCAAATCTCGCGCAGCGCACGGGTGCTTGATTCATCAGGCGTCGAGACACGCACGATATCAGCGCCCACATCGGCGGCGCGGATGATCTGATCAAGCGTCGCGCGCACATCCGAGCTGTCGGTATTGGTCATCGTCTGCACGCTGATCGGCGCATCGCCCCCCACGGGCACGTTGCCAACCATGATCTGACGAGATTTGCGGCGGTAGATATTGCGCCAAGGGCGCACCGGGTTGAGCGACATCGCCCCCTCCTTTGCGGATTTCGCCCCAGACATAGGCCAAGCCCTGCGCGGACGCAACGCTTGGGCACCAATTGTGAGCGGCTATTTACTGCTGCGCGGCCTCGGACTGGGCGCTGATCGGGCCAGCATCGGCCACCGCGATCATCTTGGCCAGATCCTTATCCTGCCCCAGATCGGCGACCGGATAGCTGTCATCCAGATTGCTCGGCGAGAGCGTGATGTTCTTGGTCACTTCGCCACGCTTGCCAACCGGGCCATGCGTCACACCGTTGACCGCGAAATAGATCGCGCCGGATTCGCCTGTGCGCATGCTGGGCGCTTCGGCCAGTTTGGGCAGCGCGAAACGTTCGCCCGCATCCATGACTTTCTCAAAGATCGTCGCGCCATCGGCGGATTTGATGCGCACCCAAGACGGGCGCACAGCCATCACCACCACCTGCGGCGCATCCGCGCCAAGCGCTTTGGCAACAGCCGACTGGATGTCGCCTTCAGGGCCAGCGGCACTCGCCACTTGAGCCGGCGCAACGCCCGAGAAATTCGGCGTCAGATCGGGGGCAATCGCGCCCGCAGCTTGACGCAGCAAGCCATTCGTCGCGTTCGGATCAATCGAGGCAATCGGCCCATCGCGCGAAATCAACACCGGCGCATCCAGCGCAGCGGGGCGATAAATGCGGTCCGTTGCCTCGGGCTGGGGCGTGTCGGGCAGCGTGTCGGTTTGCGCGACCTGCGTCACCGAATCAAGCGGATCAAGATCGGCCACCACACCGGGAGCCTGATCAACCGGGGACAGTTGCACGCGCTGCACCTCTTGCAAGACGGTCCAGCCACCGTAGCCAATCCCGCCTGCGATCAGGGCCAGAACCATCAGTGACCCAACGGCGCGCGGTTCGATCTGCGACCAAAGCGCCTTCTTCTTGGGGATAAACGTTGCGTTCGGATTGGCCAAAGCATGGGCCACATCACTCGGATGGCGCTGCGGTTTGGGGCCAGAGGCTGCCGATGACATCCCGTGAATCGGTTGATAGCCGGATTCGGTTGAAAACCGTTGGAACGCCCATTCGGGATCAAGGCCAAGATAGCGCGCGTAAGAGCGCACATAGCCTGCGATGAACGAGGGCGTATCGAAGGCCTCAATATCGCAACTTTCAATGGCAGCAATATAGGCAGCTTTGATGCGCAGCTCACGCTGAACATCCAGAAGCGATTTCGCAAGCGTTGCACGCTCACCCCGCATCACATCGCCTAGGCGCAGTTCGAAATCGTCAAAGCCCTTCGGCTTAGCGTCGTCCTGCGTCGAAGGTTTCGCCCTCCGCCCGATCATGCCGCTTGTCCCTGCCCCAATTTTTTGCCCGTTTTGCCTGACTCGATTCGCGGCATATAGCCACTTCGATTAAGAAAGACTTATCACAAGCAGGAGAGCCGTGCACCTGCAGAAATCGGTTAAGCTGATGCTTCGGCGCGATTTAGCTCACAACGCGACCAGAGCTGATCGATGCCCTTGACCAATCCATCGATCATCCCAAGGTCGTGCACCGGCGAGGGAGTAAAACGCAAACGCTCGGTCCCGCGGGGCACGGTGGGGAAGTTGATCGGCTGCACATAGACGCCGAATTCCTCAAGCAGCATGTCCGAAAGCGCCTTGGTGTGCTTGGGATCGCCAATGATCACCGGCACAATATGGCTGCCATGATCAATGATCGGCATCCCCATCGCTTTCAGGCGCATTTTCAGCACCTTGGCGTGGAGCTGCTGCTTATCACGCAGCTCTTGCCCCGCCGCCGTCTTGAGAAACGCGATCGAGGCCGCCGCACCCGCTGCAATTGCTGGCGGGATCGAAGTGGTAAAGATAAAGCCCGGCGCATAGGAACGCACCGCATCCACCATCTTGGCACTGGTCGCGATATAGCCGCCAAACACGCCAAATGCCTTGCCCAGCGTGCCGTTGAAAATGTCGATGCGATCCATCTCGCCCAGCTTTTCGGCAATACCGGCCCCGCGCGGGCCATACATGCCAACAGCGTGCACCTCATCAAGGTAAGTCAGCGCGTTGAATTCTTCGGCGAGATCGCAAATCTCGGAAATCGGGCCGAAATCGCCATCCATCGAATAGACCGACTCAAACGCGATCAGTTTGGGTACGTCGGGGGCATCAGCGGCCAGCAATTCGCGCAGATGCGCCACGTCGTTGTGGCGAAAGATGCGCTTTTCACCGCCGTTGCGCTTGATCCCCTCGATCATTGAGGCGTGGTTCAGCGCGTCGGAATAAATGATCAGGCCGGGAAACAGCTTGTGCAAGGTGCTCAGCGTTGCGTCATTGGCGATATAGGCCGAGGAAAACACCAGCGCCTGTTCCTTGCCGTGCAGATCGGCGATCTCGGTTTCCAGACGTTTGTGATACACCGTGGTGCCCGAGATGTTGCGCGTGCCACCCGAGCCTGCGCCCGTGGCATCCAGCGCCTCATGCATTGCGTCCAGAACGACCGGGTTTTGACCCATCCCGAGATAGTCGTTGCCACACCAGATGGTGATGTCTTTCTGGGTGCCGTCTTCCTTGGTCCAGACGGCCTTTGGAAATGCGCCCTTCTCCCGCTCGATATCGATAAAGACGCGGTAGCGACCCTCGGCGTGCAGCTTGCCAATCGCCTGATCGAGACCCTTGTCATAATCCATCTTGCGCATCCCTTGCTATTCCGTTCGCTGGGGTTAGTCCTAGAGAGACTAAACAAGCGTTACTTTGACTGATGTCAAATTCCTCACTCGAGGGGTGAAAATGTCTAAAAGATGTGCGAAAAGCAAACATTCATTTTACACAATTTGTCACACCCTCGCGTCAGCCGCTCTGGACAGTGCCGCGTGGCGCCTTACGCTATGGCAAAACAAAGGAGGTCCGAATGGGTCTGAACGACGTGCTAACCGAAATCGATTCCGGTCTGGAAGACGCAATGACGCGGCTGTTTGATCTGCTGCGCATCCGCTCTATTTCCACCGATCCCGCGTATAAATCCGAAACGAAAGACGCCGCCGAATGGATGGTCAAGGAATTGAATTCTCTTGGCTTTGAGGCAGAGCTTCGCCCCACGCCCGGCCATCCGATGGTGGTGGCACATCACCGGGGCGAAGGCCCGCGTCTGCTGTTTTACGGCCACTATGATGTGCAGCCCGTTGACCCGCTGGAGCTGTGGGATACCCCCCCGTTTGAGCCCGAGATTCAGGACACTCCCAAGGGGCGCGTGATCCGGGGGCGCGGCGCGTCCGATGACAAGGGTCAGTTGATGACCTTCATCGAAGCCTGCCGTGCCTATAAAGCGGTAAATGGCACCCTGCCCGGCAATTTGACGATCTTCCTTGAGGGCGAAGAGGAATCAGGCTCGCCCTCGCTGATCCCGTTCATGAAAGACAATGCCGAAGAATTGACCTGCGATCTGGCGCTGATCTGCGACACCTCGATGGTCTCACCCGGTGTGCCCTCGATTGCGGGTCAGTTGCGCGGGATGCTTAAGGATGAGTTTACTCTGCGCGGGCCGCGCATTGATCTGCATTCTGGCCATTACGGCGGCCCCGCCCTGAACCCGCTGCGCGAGATTTCCAAGATCATCGCCAGCTTTCACGACGATCAGGGTCGAGTTGCGATTGACGGCTTTTATGACGGCGTGCACGAAGTCGCGCCCGAGCAGCTAGACGCGTGGAAAACCTGCGGCTTTGACGAGTATGAGTATCTGTCCAGCGTCGGCATGACACAGGCGCATGGCGAGGCGGGATACTCCGCACTTGAACAGCAATGGGCGCGCCCGACGTTGGAAATCAACGGATTGTGGGGCGGTTATCAGGGTGCAGGGTCGAAAACCGTGATCCCCGCAGAGGCACATTGCAAGATCACCTGCCGGCTTGTGGGCGATATGGACCCCGATCATGTGCGCAAAGTCCTGCGCGCCCATGTCGAAGCCCGACTGCCCACCGATGCCAAGATCAGCTGGGATAACGATCTTGATGGTGCGCCGGCTGCGGTGATGAACACCGACCGCCCCGAATTCGAACAGGCCCGTCAGGCGCTGTCGGATGAATGGGATCGTGAGGCCGTAATCACCGGCATGGGCGGCTCGATCCCGATTGCCTATTACTTCAAGTCGATCCTGGGGATGGATGCGATGCTGATCGGGTTTGCCAATGATGATGACGCAATCCACTCGCCCAACGAGAAATACGATGTGAAAAGCTTTCATAAAGGCATCCGGTCTTGGGCGCGGATTCTGGATCGTATCGCCAAATGACGAGCGCCGGGGGCTTCGCGCCCCCGGACCCCCGCGGGATATTTTCGTCAAGAGGAAGTAAACGCGTTATGATCTTCCTCTTGACCTAAATATCCCGGGGTGAATTTGCGCAGCAAAGAGGGGCAGCGCCCCTCTCTCCCCTCATCCGATCATCGGGCTCGCGCCGCCATAGGTTTCGTCATAATGCTGCTTGAGGCGCTGCAAAGCGATGCGCAGCACGATTTTGCCCGAGCGCGCCGACCAGCCCAGCCGCTTTTCTGCTGTCTCCAACCCTTCAAGGAAGCAACAGCAGCGCAGCGCCATATCGCCAAGCCCGGGCCCAAGATCACGCAACGCTAGGGCAACGCGTTCACGCGCGCGCTCCGACCCGCCACCACCTTGCGTCAGATCGGGACGATATTGCCCGCGCCCGCCGCCACCGGTCAAAAAGCGTTCCCAGTTCTGCCCGACGCGCGGCCCCATCTGCGCCAGCTCGAAATCCTCGCGTAGCTGCTCGCCGGCGGCGACCAACTCGGCGCTTAGAAACGGCGCACCATGCTTGTCACGCCGCCGCGCCAGCACGCCCAGAGGGCTTTCGGCAAGGTTGACCCGCATCCGGCGGCGCTGGCCATCGGGCGCAACGGTTTCGCGCGTATCAAAGCTGCGATGTTGGGCACCAAAGGGCTGCGCGTCGTCTTCACTTTCACCGACAACAGGTTGATCTTGTTCGAGTAAACGCTTAAGCGCCGCGCGCCCTGCCTGCGTTACGCGATAGCTGGTGACGCGGCCCACATGCGCCACCTCGATCCAGTCTTTCAGCGCAAACGCCTGCGCAACGGCGCGTTCCAGCACCGCCGTGCGCACCGTGCCGCGCAGCACCACCGATTTGTCCATATCTGCCGCGACAATGAGCAGCGCGGTGGGTTCACACAGACGGCGCAGGATGCGCTTGGCCTCGCGCAGCAGGGTCGTTTCATCGGCGGGGATTTCGCTGGGGCGGAAGGGGGCAGTCATGGGCAGTTCGTCCTTATCAGGGACGGTTGCAGGGGGGGGCGCAGGTTCATTGGCAGCGCTTTGAACGGCACTCTGGCCGAGCCGTGCCAATGCTTCATCGACCAGCGGATCATCCCGCCGTGCCTCGATCCGGCGCACGCGGCGCAAAATGGTCGAGGCAGCGCATCCTTCGGCCCGTGCAAGCGCCCGGATTGGCACGCCCTGCTCTACATGGCGCAGGTATAGCCGGGCGTGGTCAGGCAGCCAGGCGGGCAGATCCGCCAAGACCGGTGCGGTCGAATTCATGTGTTCCCCCAGATAGCACCGCGGTTAACCGGCGCGTCCGTTTCATACAACCGTGAGTTGCTTTGATTACCCGTTCGTTAATAAATCGGGCAGAGGAAAGAATTCCTTAAACTTCCTAAACAAATCCTTGCAAGGCGAACGCTGGAACCCCGGCGCGCGCAACACACGCATAGGTTGAGTCATGGTGTGCCCCATCATTGACAGGAGATCGCCATGACCGCGCCCATCACCGCCCCGCTTATCCCAGACCTGCGCCAGACGCTCGAAGCGTTGCGCCGCCCGCCGCTTTTGGTGCGCGCCGCACGTTTCGGAGTGCAGGATTATAGCCGCAAGCGCGATCTCAAACGCTTGTTGCGTACGCCCGACCTGCCCCGCCCCGGTGCGGCGCTTTTTCAGTTGATCGAGATGGAAGCCGACCAAGACGCTCTGCGGCGTGCGGGCGAGGCCACCTATATTCTGACCCGCCAGATTGATCTGTTGATCGCAATCATGGCCGAGTCTCGCCTGTTGTCCCGCGCGCCCAACCTGCACTGACCGCTAGCGCGATTTGAACAGCGACCCCAGCACCCCGCGCACCAGCGCCTGCCCGGTTTTGGTGCCAAGTTGGCGCGCCAAAGATTTCCCAAAGGTCGTCACAACCGAATCAGACCGGCTGGATCGCGTAGAGGTTTTGCGTGGCTTGGCTTTGCTTGCAGGCTCGTCCCGGCGGGCGTTGTTGAACTCGGCAAAGCTGTCATCCAGCTTGCTTGCCGCCCCCGATTGCGCGCTCGCTTTGGCCTCGGCCTCGGCGGCTTCTTTCGCCGCCGCATCCGCCCGACGCGCCAGAATTTCCTGCGCCGAGTCGCGATCGACCGTGGTGTCATATTTCGCACCAAAACCGGAATTGGCCATGACATCGGCGCGCTCGGCATCGGTGAGCGGGCCGAGGCGCGATTGCGGCGGGCGCACCAAAGTGCGCTCGACGACGCCCGGCACACCCTTGGATTGCAGGAACGAGGTCACAGCCTCTCCGGTGCCGACCTCTTTGATCGCAATTT
The DNA here is from genome assembly GCF_000714545.1 of Thioclava indica. Lineage (GTDB taxonomy): Bacteria > Pseudomonadota > Alphaproteobacteria > Rhodobacterales > Rhodobacteraceae > Thioclava > Thioclava indica. The sequence goes on along the minus strand of NZ_AUNB01000029.1, from coordinate 98,195 downwards.
CCGTGTCAAAGCGCGGATTGGTGCGGTAATTTTCGGCGGCGCGTTTGAGATCACGCTGATCGCGTGCGGTAAAAGCGCGCAGCGCGTGCTGCACCCGATTGCCAAGCTGGCTGAGGATGCCATCGGGCACATCGGTCGGGTTTTGCGTAATGAAATACACCCCGACCCCTTTGGAGCGGATCAGCCGCGCGACCTGCTCGACCTTGTCCACCATCGCTTTGGGCGCGTCGTCAAACAGCAGATGCGCCTCGTCGAAGAAGAAAACCAACTTGGGCTTATCGGGGTTGCCGACCTCGGGCAGTTCTTCGAACAGCTCCGACAGCAGCCACAAAAGGAAGGTCGCGTAAAGCTGCGGGCTTGCCATCAGTTGATCGGCGGCCAGCAGGTTGATCTGGCCCATGCCATTGGAATCAGTGCGGATTAGATCACTCAGCTCCAGCGCAGGTTCGCCAAAGAACTGATCGCCGCCTTGGTTTTCCAGCACCAAAAGCTGGCGCTGGATCGCCCCGACCGAGCGCACATCGACATTGCCATACTCCAGCGCGATTTCCTTGGCCTGCTCGCCGACATGGCGCAGCATCGCACGCAGATCATCCAGATCGAGCAGCGCCAGACCCTCTTTATCGGCCAGATGGAAGGCAATATTCAGCGCGCCTTCCTGCGTATCGTTCAGCCCCAAAAGACGGCTCAGCAGAAGCGGCCCCATCTCGGACACTGTGGTGCGCACCGGGTGACCCTTTTTGCCAAACATATCCCAGAAAACAGTGGGATAGCTGCGGTAGTTCAAGTCAAATCCAATAGTCTCTGCGCGCTCCATAAAGGGTTTGTGCAGCTTGCCCGTTTCAGACCCTGCCGCCGCGATTCCCGACAAATCCCCTTTTACATCGGCCATAAACACCGGCACGCCCGCGCTGGAAAAGCCCTCGGCCAGAATTTGCAGCGTGACCGTTTTGCCCGTGCCGGTCGCCCCCGCGATCAGCCCGTGACGGTTGCCATATTTCAACGTCAGCTGCTGCGGCACGCCGTAGCCTTCACCGCCACCGCCCACAAACACCCCGTCTTCGGTCAAAACACCCGTCATATCCGCCGCCTCTGCCAAATTATCTCGCCCCGACAATACAAAATTAACCTTTTTGCGCCAGTCTGTTCCTATCCCATCCCCAAGTTCTTTTGGCGGATCGGGCACTTCCTCCCTGTCAGACTGGACCGCGCCCTTTTGGCGCGGTCTTTTTTCAGGCGCGCCAGTGGCTTGAGCCACCTAATGTCGCGCGCCCTGTCCGATCACGATTCATCACGATTGCCTGTTGACCTGTAAAAATTTCCGCCATAGCTTCGCCTCAATAACGAAGTCGGCCAGTCCGGCAGGGGGAATAAGGAAGGGGTCCACTGTGGCCCCTTTCGACTTTTACGCCCCCATATCACGCCCAAGACGCCATCGTTTCACCGTCATCGGCAGCTGCGCGCTTATCCGTGATTAAACGACCCCATATTGGCCCTGACATGTCTGAAAGGGCATGATAAGCCGCACCCGATGAAGTTCAGGAGTAGAGTAACCATGTCTCAACTGACGAAGCCGCTTATTCTGGCGCTGACGCTTGGAATGGCGCATGGCGCTTATGCGCAAGACGCCACAACTGCGACCGATCAGACCGCACCCGCAGCTGACGCCGCAACCCCGACCCCGGCCGCCCCGGCAAGCGATGCCACCGCGCCGACGGCAGATGCCCCGGCAGCGACAGCCCCGGCCGCAGATGCAACGGCCCCGGCGGCTGACGCCGCGGCACCGGCTGCGAGCGCCGCTCCGCAGCCGCCCGAAAACAACACCTACGTCAAAGCAACCTATGACGACTGGGAAATGCAGTGCATCAAGACCAAAGATGGCAAAGATCCCTGCCAGATGTATCAGGTGCTCAAGGATGCCAAAGGCGGCAATGTCGCTGATATCTCGCTGTTCGGCCTTCCCGCCGGAGGCAAGGCAGTGGCTGGTGCGACGATCATGGTGCCGATGGACACGTTGCTCACGCAGAACCTGACGATCCAGGTCGATAGCAGCGAACCGCGCGTCTACCCGTTCACCTTCTGCCAGCCGATGGGCTGTTTTGCCCGCATCGGTCTGACCCAAGGCGAGCTTGACGCCTATAAAAAGGGTGGCAAGGCCACGATTACCATCGTGCCGCTGGCATCCCCGAACCAAAAGGTCACGGCGGATATCTCACTGAAAGGGTTCACCAACGCCTATAATGCAGTTGTGAAATCCAATGAAGAGACCGGCGCAGTCAAATAATCTGCGTTAAGACCGTCGCGTAAGTGACTGAAAAACAAGAAACGCCGCGCCCAATCCGCGCGGCGTTTTTATATCGCGCGCAAGGCCAGCACCGCGTTGAACCCACCAAAGGCGAAGGCGTTTGATAGCACGGCCCCAACCTGAGCGCGCCGCGCCTCATTCGGGACGACATCGAGATCGCAGTCGGGATCGGGCGCGCCGTAATTGATGGTCGGCGCAATCACCCCGTCTTGCAGCGCCATCAGGCAGGCCACCAATTCGACCGCGCCGGTCGCGCCGATGCAATGACCATGCATCGATTTGGTCGAACTGACCGCAACATGATCGGCGGCCTCGCCAAAAACGTGACGGATCGCGGCGGTCTCGATACGGTCATTGGCCGCCGTGGCGGTGCCATGCGCGTTGATATAGCCGACCTCCTCGGGGGCCATCCCGGCATCCTTCAGCGCCTCTGCGATTGCGCGCGCGGCGCTGTCTTGATCGGGCATCACGATATCGCTGGCATCACAATTCATCGAAAATCCGGTGATCTCGGCCAAGGGCGTGGCCCCGCGCGCAAGCGCCGCGTCAAGCGTTTCCAGCACGAACACCCCCGCGCCCTCGCCCTGCACCATGCCGTTGCGATCTGCCGAGAACGGACGGCAGCCATCGGGAGACATCACGCGCAGCCCCTCCCACGCCTTGAGCCCGCCGAAGTTCAGCATCGCCTCTGCCCCGCCTGCCAGCATCCCGTCAACCATGCCCGAGCGCACCATCTGAAACGCCAGGCCAATCGCGTGATTGGAACTTGCGCAAGCCGTCGAAACCGCAAAACCGGGGCCTTGCAGATGAAAGCGGATCGCCAGATGCGCCGGCGCAGCATTGGCCATCAGCTTGGGCACGGTCAGCGGATGCACGCGGGTCTTGCCCTGCGCATAGACCGCGCGATAGGCGTCATTGGCGGTGCCGTGCCCGCCCCCCGCCGTGCCGATGATACAGCCCCAGCGCGCAGGATCGGGCGCATTTTCCAGCCCTGCCTGCGCCATCGCTTCGGCCCCCGAGACCAGCGCATATTGGGTAAACGCATCATACAGCGCGAGCTTGCCCGGATCGAAACGATCCTGCGGCGCAAAGCCGTGGATCTGCGCGCCGATGCGCACATTCAACCGCTCAACATCAGGGAATTGAAGCGCCCCGATCCCCGAACGCCCCGCCGCCAGCGCTGTTTTCGTCGCGCCCACCCCCTCGGCCAGCGCGTTGATCGAGCCAGCGCCAGTGATCACGACGCGGCGCATCACGCGACCGCCGCTGAGGGGGACTCTCCGGACATCAACCGCTCGACCGCGCGCACAATCGCGCCCACCGAGGAAATATCAAACTGCGCTTGCGCCATGTCATTGGCGTTGAAGGGCACCGAAATATCGAACTGCTCTTCAATGGCGAATATCACCTCGACCAGCCCAAGACTGTCGAGCCCCAATTCCTCAAGCGTCATATCCGCGCGCAAATCGGCGGGCTCGCGATGCGCCTCGCGCGCGATGATCGAAAGAACCTGATCGTGCACCTGTGACCTCATTGGCTGCTACTCGGCGCCCCCTTTTTGCGTGAGTCGCGTAACAGTTTCCCGAAGGTCTTTGACTTGCGCAAACAATCTGGGCAATCGACGCAGCGATTTGTTGATCTCGACCTGCGTGTCCATCTTCACCGCCGGACTGCCCCAGACCACGCGCCCCGAGGGCACATTGGTATAAACATCCGTGCCCCCGCCGGTGATCACGTCATCGCCGATAAAGATATTGTCCGACACGCCGACCTGCCCGGCCAGCACCACGCGATCCCCGATTGACGTAGACCCCGCGATCCCGACCTGCGCGCAAAGCAGGCAATCGCGCCCGACCTGCACGTTATGGGCGACATGCACAAGGTTATCGAGCTTGGTGCCCGCCCCGATTTTCGTCGCGCGCACCGTGCCGCGATCAATGCAGGAATTGGCCCCGACCTCGACATCGTCGCCAATCTCAACCGTGCCGAGAGAATGAATTCTCACCCAAGGCTGCTCATGTATTTCCGCATGTTTTCCAAGGCTTGCACGCGCTTCTTCAACCATAGACGGTTCGGGCGTGACAAAGGAAAACCCGTCTGCCCCGATCCGTGCGCCGGGCTGACAGATAAAGCGCGCGCCAATCACCACGCGCGCGCCGATATGCACCTGCTCAAGGATCAGCGCGTCGCTGCCAATTTGCGCATCTTGCGCAATGCTGACATGGCTGGCGATGCGCGCATTCGCCCCGATCACCACATCGCGCCCGATCACGGTAAACGGCCCGATCGCCGCCCCCGCGCCGATCACAGCGCTTTCATCTATGACCGCACTCGGGTGGATGCCGGGCGCAATCTCGGGACCGGGATCAAAGGCGCGCGACAGACCCGCCATCGCCAAACGCGGGCGGGTCACGAAAATCGCAGCCTCTAGCCCGAAGCTTTGCCAATCCGCGCCCTGCCACAAAATCGCAGCGCGCGCATGGCCCTGCGCCAGCCCCTCGCCATATTTCGGGTTCATCGCCAAGGCGATCTGATCGGCGCGTGCGCTGGCGGGTTCAGAGGCGCTGCCCACGACAAGGTCCAGATTGCCCACGGCCTCGGCCTCAAGCGCCTGCGCGATCTGCGCGATTGTCTGCGACATGAGAGCAGTCCTTTTTGCAGGTCAAACCAGAACGGCGGGCGCAGCCTTTGCCCGCGTTCCTAGATTTAACCCTTTGACCCGGGCAATTCCACCCCGGCGCGCTGCAACGCTGTGAAAAGCGTCGCGTCACGTCCGTATACATCGCGGCGATACTCCACATGGCCCGAGGGCGTGGGCCACGCGGTGAAATACACCAGATGCACCGGCACGGGTTGCTTCAACGGCACCGTGGTTTCGCGCCCGGAATTCAGGATGCGCTGGAATTCCGCGCGCGGATCATCGCTTTGCGCGCCCAGCAAAACATAGGCCAGATCAAAGGGTTGCCCGACACGCACGCAACCATGACTAAAGGCGCGGCTCTCTTTTTTAAACAACGACTTGGACGGCGTATCGTGCAGATAAATGTTCCACTTGTTGGGAAACAAAAATTTCACCAACCCCAGCGCATTGCGGTTCGAGGGCGGCTGTTTCATCGCGAAGGGAAAATTGCGCGCGCTATAGGCTGCGAAATTCACCGCCGAGCGCGGCACCACACGCCCACGCGAGTCGATCAGATCCAACTGCCCCGCCGCGTTGGGATTGCGCTGCATCATCGGCAGGTATTCTTTGGTCACAATTGAACGGGGCACATGCCACGCGGGGTTGATGACCATCCGCTCCATCTCATCGGAAAACTCGGGCGTGCGCCGGTCGGAATTATTCTGCCCCACCACCGTCACCGAGCGGAACGTAGTCTTGCCATCATCGACCACACGCACCGAGAAATCGGGGATATTCACCCAGACGTAGCGCCCCGACAGATCCAGCCCGTTCAACCAGCGCACCCGCTCCAACGCGACAAGGATCGACTTCATCCGGTCTTCGGGCGATTGATTGATCTGCTTCAGCGTGCCTGCGCCCGCCACACCATCGGGCGTCAGCCCCTGATCGGCCTGATAGGCTTGCACTGCCTTTTGGATATTGGCGTCATAAACAGCCGTGGCCGAGCGCCCGAGATACCCCATCTTCTGCAAGCGGTCGCGCAGCGCGATCACCGCGGGGCCGGTATCACCGGGCTGCAATTTCTTGGCCGAAACACGTGCGCCCCAGCCGCCCTCACCCAGTTGCGCTTGCAGATCCAGCTTGGCTTTCAAAAGCTGCGCATATTGAGGCATTTTCGGCGCCAGGTCGCGGATGAACAGCGCCGGGTTTGCACTCGCGGCAAAAGCCGTCAAACGCGCCTGCGGATCGGCGCGCAGCGGCTCGCGCTTGATATCAGATAGCACTTTATGCGGATCAAGCACGCCATGCGAAACGTCATGGGCGTAATCCAAAAAGACCTTGCTCAGCGCGACTTCCAACAAACCGCGCTGGCGTTCCGACTGCACCGAACCAAACCGCGCGCGCAACGCTTTGGGGTCATAATGCGCTTGTGGCAAGCCCTGCATCCCCGACACATCAAGCGCGGAAAACAGCGCGGCGCGGCGCGGCGCATCATCGGCAGAGGTCCAGATTGGGCGGTAATCGCGCGCGGCGTAAAACGCCGCAAGCGCGGGATCAGAGGCGGCCGCCTCGGCAATTGCCTGCGTGAAACCGCTAAGCTCAATACCGCTGACGGGCGACATCGCGCCTTGAGCTGCGATCTGCGCGGTTCCCTGCGCGAACGCTCCAAGCGCCACACCCGAAACTGTTGCCGCAAGCGCAATTGCGCGCAAACCGAACACCATAAGACTGCCCCAACACTACTAAACCCATCTTTGATCTTTCAAATTTGGGGCCGTGAGTCCAGAAAAGCTTTGACAAATCGGGGTAAAATCGGCGCGCATCAATCGAAAGATGCACCAACGCAACAGCTTTGATTATAGCGCTAACCGGCGAGATTTTGCCGATTTTTGATCACGCGAGCGTGTGCGACAATTCGATTCTTTATCGTTAGAATGGTCTATGCCATAACGGTGCCACAGTTTGGGATTATGCTTTCGTTAGTCGCCCGACCAACAGGGTGAAATGAGAGACAGGCAACGACAGGACAATGAGCATGACGACATTTTCCCGGCGCGGAGTATTGGGCGCCTTCGCCGCGACCATGGTAACCGCAGCGCCGACGATGAGCAGCGCATTTGGTCTTCTTAAAGGTGCTGGCGATATCCGACGTATTCGCATGTATAACGGGCGCACGGGCGAAAGCCTTGACACCGTTTACTGGATTGAAGGGGAGTACATCCCCGAGGCGCTGAAGGAAGTGACCTATTTCGCCCGTGACTGGCGCACCAATCAGCTCAAGACGCTTGACGCGCGCACGATCGATATCGCTGCCGCTGCGCATAACCTGATGGATATCAACGAACCCTATCTGCTGTTGTCGGGCTATCGTTCGCCCAAGACCAACGCAATGCTGCGCTCGCGCTCCAAAGGGGTTGCGAAACATTCGCTGCATATGGAAGGCAAGGCCACCGACCTGCGTCTCAAATCGCGCTCGGTCAGCCAAATGTTCCGCGCCGCCTCGGCCTGCCATGCTGGTGGTGTTGGCAAATATTCGCGCTCGAATTTCGTGCATATGGATTGCGGCCCCGTGCGCCATTGGGGTGCCTAAGCCCGCCATCTTCTAGACAGATCCCGAAATAGCGTCGCTCTCGCGGCGCTTTTTCTTTTGCGCTATTGTCCGGATATTCAGCTGAAGAAGACATCCTCCCCAGCGCATCACCTACGACAGGCAAGCCGCAGGCCACCCTTTCATCTGGCCAGAAATACTCCCGCCGGAGGCTTCGACACAGGCCAAGCCGTGCGCCATGAAAAAGGGGCCTCTGGAAACAGGGGCCCCTTTTGCGTTGAATGATCCCGCCGCGTCAGTCGATGATCCGCCCGGTCTGACGGAAATACGCCTCTGCTTCGGGGGTCAGATCGACCTGCTCATACCCCGTCACCATCGGGCGCACATGGTGGCGGAAGCCCCCGATCGTCAGCAGATAGACATGGATCACCACAAAGCTGGCAATCGCGAAGGCCGCAAGCACGTGGAAGTTTGCAATGATCTGCAGCAAAAAGCTGCCGCCATCCAGATGATCCCAAAACCCGTAGCTCAGATACGCGATGCCAGAGATCCAGATCGCGGGGAAAAGCGCCGATTTCAGCACGAAATAAGACGCAGCCTGAAGCGGGTTATGACGATGCTCAAAGCTTTTGTGGTAAGGATGTTTCTCGCCCTTAAAGACGCCATAGGCGTAAAAGCGCGAGACCTGCCACATCCCCGACAGCCGCGGCACGAATTGCCGCCAGCCCCCCGTAGTGAACAGCCAGAACGTTGCAAACGCCCATAGCAGCAAAAGCGCCAGCGCCACCACCGTATGCACCACGACCGCAAGGCCGAACGGACCCAACTGATGCAACCCCAATAGCCGCGCACCGGTGAAAAACAGCAGGAAGATTGAAACAACCTGCGACCAGTGCCACAGCCGGTTGAACCGCGAATAGACCTTAACGCAACGCTCAGCCATGATGGTCCCCTTTTCCTTTAGCGCGAGAAATGACACGCAGCAGCCCGTGACCAAATGCGCCCAGTATAGCCATCAGGAATATCGCCAGACCGATTTTGCCGCCCAGATTGATACCGGCACCGGGCACGTAGATCCCTGCAAGATTGGCCATCCGACCGTCCTGCGCGTGACAGCTTTCACAGCTCACCGCGTCTTCTTTGGGCGCGACCATATGGGTGATCGGCCAATACATGTAGGTATCGACGAACCCGAAATCGCCCGAATACTCCAGCCCGACATAGTCCATCCCGGCCTTGAGCGATTTCTCCCAATCGTAATATTGCCACAGCGCCGTGCCATCGCCCGGACCATAGACATGGTTATAGAGCAAGACATCGCGCTGCTTGTCATAGGCTTGCGAGCCATCAAGGCGCTTGAACGGGAAGATCCGACTATCCGCAGCGCCCGGCGTGCCGCCGATCTTGTTGATTTCGACAACCTTGGAGGGATCAATTTTCTCCTCGGGCATCGTGTAGGTCATCTCGCCATTGGACCATGCGTAGGTCGGCACGACATCCTCGCCATACTCGAAATCACCCTTGATTGTCAGATAGGTATGCAGGTGCTCGCCATTGCCTTGAACGTAATTCTCTTCCGAATAGGGCTTGCCGTCTTTCAACTTACCAGCCGTCGACCAGTCCCATTTCATCTTGGTCGCAACACCGCCACGCGCAAAACTGGGGATGTGGCAGGTCTGACAGGCCAGCGTATCGGTGTGATCGTTCAGCTTGGCCGCGATCAGCACGTTTGGCCCCTTATGTGGTGTGTCGGAATGGCACGACTGACACGCCGCTGCATCATGACCCGCGCCCGCCATGCGGTCGGGATGGGGGTCAACCACATCCGTTTCATAGCGCGAGCCTTCAAACACGTGCTTGTCCGACACATGGCAGGTGGCGCACACAAAATTGCCGCCATCGGGGGACATATGCACATCGACATCGCGCGGCGGATCAAACAGCACCGAGCTGAGATCGCCGTGCTTTACGTTATCGCCGCCACCGCCGTAGAAGTGGCAATTGCCGCAATTATCGCGCCCCGGAGGCGGGCCAACCGATTGCGCAGCCTCGGCCAGATCGACGGGCCAAGCGGGTTCGCCCGTAATGGTCTTGGCCCCGGTTGCGACCGGCTCGAGCGGAGGCTCGCCTGCCAGATTGTCCTGCTTGGTATATTGGCCCGATTTGTCATGGCACACGAGACAATCGACCTTGGTCGGATCATCGGGCATTTCGGCGCGAACATCTGTCCAGCCATAACCAGTGTGACATGACGTGCAGCGCACCTCGTTAGAGGCGACATTGCCGCAAAACGCGTTCATCTCATGCGCTTTGCCCAGCAGTTGCCCGGTCTTTTCGTTCTGGTATTCCCATTTCCAATGCACCGAATGCATCACCTGATTGCCCGCCTCGGTATGGCAGGACAAGCAGGCCTCGGTGACCTGAGTGCCAGAGGCGAACGGCCCCTTGAGCTTCATGAATTTCGAGTGATCAGCCGTGCTCTTGGAAACCGGGTCGCTCATATGAGCAGGCGTCGGCCCGGCGGGGCGCGATTGCGCACCGATTGCGGGTGTCTCTTCCGCGGGGGTGGCTTGCTGCGCATATGCAGGTAGCTGGCCCAAAATTACGGCTGAGACGAGTGCCGTAATCCGCAACGCGGTCTGTCTCATCAGTGCTCCAATTGCAAACGGCCGTGGGGGCGAATTTTCAAATTGCAAGGCCTCAGCCTCACGATTGCGCGAATTTCCGTAAATATCAAGTGACCAACTGTCGCACCAAATTGTCACAAAAGCCTTAACAAGCGTGAAACTGCGTGTTGGAACGATGCTTTATAGCATGGGTTATCAGGGTATCTGCGCGCGCAGGCTTGGCGATTGGCGCATTTTTCGTCCGCAAGAGTTCAGGAGTTTTTTCATGTTCAGAATGTCTCAAATGCTTATCGCAAGCACATTCGCCCTTGGTCTTGGCGCGTCCGGCGCGGTCGCAGCCGGCACGGATGCCAGCGCCAAAACGGTTTGGGTTAATCCGGTTGTTAAGGATTACGGGCGGATGAATCCGGTTCCCAACGGCGCGCTGCAACCCGACCCCGATAAGACCTGGAAGGTGGTTTTCGACGTGAATAACGGCTCATCCGATAGCGACGGGGTGAATTCTGCGCTTTGGCATGTGGCGCGCGCGGTCAATGTCTATGCCGAGGCGGGCGTGGATCACGAGCACCGTAAATTCGCCGTGGTGCTGCATGGCGGGGCAACGAAAGACGCGCTGTCAGCCGAGGCCTATAAAGCGAAATTCGGCCAAGATGACCCAGATACCAAGCTGATCAAAGAGCTCGCGGCGGCAGGCGTACATTTTTACGTCTGCGGGCAGGCACTGGCCGATAACGGCTTTACGCCCGATCAAGTCAGCAGCCATGTCGATGTCGCGCTCTCGGCGCTTGCGGCAGTGCCCGTGCTGGAAAGCGAAGGCTATCAACTGTTCGAAATGTAAGCGTTAAAGCAACGCGCCCGGTGGCGTCACAATCATCGGTCGCGTGGCTTAACCCTTGTTGAGGAACTCTAGAACCGAGCGCGCGGCGCGCAGGCCCGGTGCCTCGCCCCCCTCGCCCAGCCGCGCCATCGTCTCTTCCATCGCGGCCATCTGCTCATTGCGCGCGCCGTCTTGTTCGAGCACTTCCAACATCTTGCGCGAAATCATCCGAGGCTTGCAGTCCGGCCCCAGAAATTCCGGGATCGCACGCGTGTCCGACACCAGATTGACCAGCGTCACCGTGTCGATCTTCATCAAATGCCAGATCAGATGCCATGTCAGGAAATTCGCATCATAAGCGATCACCATCGGCACCCTGTTCGCCGCCAGCTCAAGGCTCACCGTCCCCGAGGCCGCAAGCGCGATATCGGCGGCGGCAAAGGCGGCGCGCTTATCTGCCGAGTGCTCAACCACGATCGGGGCGATAGGCCAGCGCGCGCTCATCTCGCGCACCATCGGCGCGACGCCATGCACCGTCGGCAGCACCACGCGCAAACCCGGCTCGCGGTCGCGCAATTGCATCAGCGCCTCGTCAAAGCGCTTGCCCAGACGTTTGACCTCTCCCGCGCGCGAGCCGGGCAGACACAGCGCAAGCGGCTGATCGGCACCGATCATATGGGTCTCGCGAAAGGCGGCGGCCTCAGCCTTGCTCGCGCGCGGCTCGGCGACCACAGGGTGGCCAACGAAATCGCAGCTCATCCCGGCGGCCTGCATAAAGGGCGGCTCAAACGGCAGCAGTGCGAGCACATGATCCACCACCTGCGCCATCTTCGTCGCACGCCCCGGACGCCACGCCCAAACCGAGGGCGCAACGTAATGTATCACCTTGAGATCAGGCAGTTTTTCACGTGCAAGCCGCGCCACGCGCAGGCAGAAATCGGGGCTGTCGATGGTAATCAGCGCATCGGGGCGCATCTCGATCACCGCCTGCGCCGTTTGTGCGATACGCCGCTTGAGATGGCGGTATTTCGGCAGAACCTCCATCACGCCCATGACCGACAATTCCGCCATATCAAAGCGGCTTTGCAAGCCCTGCTCGGCCATGTCCGGCCCGCCGATACCCTGCCATTCGATCCCCGGCGCAAGCTGCGCCAAACCCGCCATCAGCGCCCCGCCAAGCTTGTCCCCCGAGGCCTCGCCTGCGATCACAAACAGCTTCATGGCGCACAGGCCCATAGAAACAGATCGGCGGCGCGCGCCGCTTCGATCACCGCATCACGGTCAAGCAACATCACGCCGCCTGCCTCAAACGCAATGCCTGACAATCCGGCAGCGGCGGCGTTTACAACCGTTTGCACCCCGATGGCCGGCAGATCGGCGCGGCGATCCTGATTAGGTTTCGGAGCCTTGAAAAACACCCCGCGCACTGATTTAAGATCATCCCGCAAGCCTTTGTGAAGGCGCACGAAATCCAACATCGCATCGGTGCCTGGTAACGTCTCTACCGCCAGACACAAACCACCCGCGACAACCGCGCCCTGACCGATATCGGCGCGGCCCAGATCGGCGACGATGGCCGCTGCACGCTCTGCATCGGCGTGGTCACGATCAGACGGCGCACCGCAGATCACACCGGGGGCACAGACCAGATCGGGCGCAATTTCATGTGCGCCCACGACCTTGAAATCCCAGTCCTCGAAGATCTCGATCACTGCACGCAGCGTCGCGTCATCGCCTGCCTGCATCGCCATCGCCAGACGTGGCACAAGCTGCGCCGAGCGAGGGTCGATCATCTCCATATCAACATGCGGACGCTGCAACGCGCCGGCAAACACCACCCGCTTGATGCCGCGATCTGCGAGCGTATCGAGAAAGGGCACCAACCGCTCAATGCGAAAGCGCAACGTGTCGGGCGTGCCGATGTCGCTGGGCGTGCCCTCCATCTCGCAAACCAACACCCCCGGCGCGGCGCGCGCAATCAGACCGGGCAAGGCACCCTGCCCTGCGATCACAGCGATATCGGCCCCGCCGCTCATTTATGCGGCGTCAGAAAGCTGCGATCAGAGGGGCCGAGGATGAACTCCAGCACTTCGCGCGCCAGATCGCCCTTCACCTCCCCTTCGGACAAATCACGCGCCGTTTCGCGAAAATTACCCTTGGAAAGTTCAGCGAATGTTGCGCGCAACGCCGACAGCTCCTCACGCGAAGTGCCGCGACGCTTGAGACCCACCAGATTGAGCCCCTCAAGCCCCGCGCGCGGCCCCGCAACAAGCGCGTGGGGAATAACATCGGCCGTCACCATCGAGAGCGCGCCAATAATTGCGCCGCGCCCGATGCGCACGAATTGATGCACCCCCGACAAACCGCCCACGATCACGTCATCTTCCAGCACGCAATGCCCCGCCACCGCGACCGAATTCACCAAGATCACCCGGTCGGCAATCTTGCAGTCATGCGCGACATGGCAGGACGACATGAACAGCCCGTCATCGCCCACCTGCGTCAGCCCGCCGCCGCCCTCGGTGCCGGTGTTCATCGTCACATATTCGCGGATGCGGTTGCGCGCACCAATTTTCAGTCGCGTCTTTTCGCCTTTGAATTTAAGGTCTTGCGGGATCTGGCCGAGCGAGGCAAACGGAAATACCTCTGTTTCATCGCCAATTTCGGTGGCGCCCTGAATGACCACATGGCTGTGCAGCACAACCCCGCGCCCCAGCTTAACCTCGGGGCCGATCACGCAGAACGGGCCGATCCGGCAATCGGGGCCGATCACGGCCCCGTCCTCGATCACCGCCGAGGCGTGGATTTGCGCGCTGGCATCAATGCTCATGCGGCTCAGTCCTGCAGGTCCATCATCGCGGTGAACTCGGCTTCGCAGGCCAGCTCTCCGTCAACCAGTGCGCGGCCCTCAAACTTCCAGATCTTGCCGCCACCGCGTTTGACCGTGACGTGCAGCTCCAGCACATCGCCGGGCACAACCTTGCGGCGGAATTTGCACTTGTCGATGCCCATGAAATAGGTCAGCAGATCGCGATCCACCACATTGAGCGAAATCCCGACCACAACAGCTGAAGTCTGCGCCATCGCCTCGACAATAGTGACGCCGGGCATGATCGGCATGTCAGGGAAATGGCCTTGGAAATGCGGCTCGTTACAGGTCACGTTCTTGATCCCGACAGCGCCCTTCATCGGCACAATGTCGCGCACCTTATCGATCAGCAGGAACGGGTAGCGATGGGGGATGATGCGCTTGATCAGAGACAGATCGGCTTCGGTGTAGGGGGCGGGTTCGGTCATCGCAAAAGGCTCCTTCAACTCAGACCGCATCCGGTGCGGCCCGCTCGATTGAATTGTTGCTAGCAACGGATCAGGGGCTTGGCAAGGATTGCCGGGACAAGATCAGTTCTGCGTCTTGGGCTTGCCCAGCCCGAATGGCGGGGTCGGGTCGGGCGGATCGCCGCCATTAAGCGCAGGATCGCCGCCGGTTTTTGCCTTTGTGTTCAGGCTGTCATCGACATAAACGCCGCCCTCTTTCGCCTCAGCCGAATCCGCCGGCGCGCCCGCAGATTTATCCGCGCCATCTTCGGGCGTCGCATCCTTGGCATCTGGGCTTTGCGCCCCGGCAACCGGCACGCTGGCTTGCACCCGTCCTGCCCCGTCCCCAACTTCTGCATCAATTCGTTTGCCAAGCTGCTCGGTCACATCCGCCGAGGACAGCCCGCGAATGATCACCCGCGAATCCAGCACGACCTCGGCATTGCGCGCGTGCAGCACCTCGTCAAGCTTGGGCATCACCGCTTGCAAAAACCCCTGCCGCTCGTTGTTGATCTGCTGCTGAATCGCTTCGGATTTGGCTTTTTGCGCGGCACGGATGGCCGTGGCGCGTTTGTCAAACGCATCCGCTGCAGCTTGAAATGCGGCCGGGTCCATCTTGGGGCGGCGATCGGTCAGATCGCGTTCTTCGGCCTCAAGCTGGCTTGCGATGCGGTTGTTTTCGGTGCGCAGATCATTCGAGGCGGCCTCAATTTCACGCGCGACCCGCTTGCCCCAAAGCGACCCTGTATAAAGCCGTTCCCAATCAAGCGTCAAAACCGGGGTTTGAACGCCCGCCGGAGCGGGCGCATCAGCGGCCTGTTGCGCAAGCCCCGGCACGGCGAAACTTGTCATCACCAAAGCCAGAGCAAGCGCAGTTTTCATCCGGTCAACCCAATCAGAATTGCGTGGACAAAGTCAGGTCGAAGTTCTGCGTGTTGTCGTAATCTTCTTTCTTGATCGCGCGCGAGAAGTTCAGGCGCAGCGGGCCGATGCCCGAGTTCCAGAAGATCGACACGCCAACGGCGGAGCGCACATGCATGGAGTCGTCAACGGGATCTGTTCCCGCTGTATTATCAAGCCCCCAGACAGACCCGACATCCCAGAACACGCCGCCGGTGATGCCGTATTCTTCGGGCAGACCAATCGGGAATTGCGCCTCGACCTTGCCGACCCAGTAGTAGTTCCCGCCCAGTGCATCTTTGTTTTTCGCACCAAGATCACGCGGACCGATGCCGTAGCTTTCAAAGCCGCGGACCTGGCTGCCGCTGTAGCGCTGCAAGATCGTGGTGCCGCCCGAGGCATGGACCGCGCCGCCCTCTAGCGAGGCACGCAACGTGACCTCTTCGTTCATGATCTTGCGCTCGCCCTGAATCTTGGCCGAGGTAATGCCGCCGGTAATATCGCCACCCAGCCCCCAGAAATCCTGCGAGACCGAGAACTTCATGTTGTAGCGCGGGTCGATCTGGTCAATCGAGGTATCGAAGGTGTAGGTATAGCCCAGACCGGAATAGACCTGCTTGCCCAAGTTTTTTTCTTCGTCAATCAATATCTGAGAAGAGTCGGTCGTATTGACGTTTTTCAGCTCATCCTGGCCGACCTTATAGCGCACTTCCAGACGACCCCGCTCGGACACGGGGAACTCAAACGCTGGCGAAATCGACATGCGTTTGGTGTCGTAATAGGTGTTCGAAGCATCGCTTGAGGTGGTGTAATAGGCCCCAAACGAGAATTTCACGTTACGCCCCAAAAAGCGCGGCTCGACAAAGCGCAGCGAGGACGAGTTGTTATCCGACGTCGTGCCCAGCGACAGACCCAAGAACTGCCCACGCCCGAGGAAGTTGTTTTCCTGCAGAGACGCGTTCAGCCCGATCCCGTCGCTTGCGCTGTAGGACGCCCCAAACCCAAGAGAGCCGGTGGGCTGCTCTTCAACGTTGACGTCAACCACGACCTGATCGGGCGAAGAGCCCTGCTTGGTGCTGACATCGACATTCTTGAAATAGCCCGTGGCGCGAATGCGATCTGCGGCGTTCTTGATCTCACGCGGGTTATAGGCGTCGCCCTCAACAGTGCGGAATTCGCGCCGCACCACCCGGTCAAGCGTGCTGGTATTGCCTTCAATATCAATGCGCTGCACGAAGACGCGCGGCCCGCGCACCAATGCGAATGTCACGTTGACCGCTTGCGTGCGCGGATCTTCGGTGATGCGCGGATCAACACGCACGAATTGCTGGCCATCCCTGATGGCCTGCTGCTCCATCCGCGTTACGGCCAGTTCGATCGCTCTGGGCGAATAGGTTTGCCCGGCACCGATCTTTGTCAGCTTGTCGTATTGCGCAACGTCCAACCCGGGAATTTCCGAGACCGTATTGACCGCGTTGAAGTGGTATTTCTGCCCTTCGATCACGTTGAAGGTCATGTAAAAGGCGTCACGTTCGCGCGTCATCTGCGAGGACACACCCGTAACCTGCGCATTTTTGTAGCCACGCGCCCGATAGAAATCGAGAAGCTTTTGCTGATCGACAGGAACACGATTGGCGTTAAAGGTGTCGTTCTTGACGAAAGTGCGGAAGATACCGGCCTGCTTCGTCTCCAACACCTGACGCAAACGGCGGTCGGAATAGGCGCGGTTGCCGGTGAAGGTCACGCGCTCGACCGAGGTGATCTTGCCTTCTTTTACCTCGAACGCGACATCAACGCGGTTGTCCGCACGACGGATCACTTTGGGCGTGACGCGCGCGGCCATGCGACCATCTTGTGCATAGGCCTGCACGATACGCTGGGCGTCGGCCTCAACCTCTGAGGGTTTGTAAACGCGGTTCGATTTGCTTTTCACCATAGTGGCCAACTGCTCATCCTTGATGCGCTTGTTGCCCTCAAAGTTGATCACGCTGATCGTGGGATATTCCTGCACCTGGATCAGCAACGTGCGACCCTGCGGCGTCAAAGACACGTTCTCAAACAGGCCCGAGCCGGAAATGCGTTGATAGGCGGCATTCAGATCGGCGGATGAGACCGGTTGATTGCGCGCGATTCTCGCATAGGTCAGGATTGTTGCGGGCTCGATGCGTTCGTTACCCACCACCTTGACCGAAGAGAAACTGTATTGCTGTGCCTGCGCCACCTGCGGCATGGCCATCCAAGCCATTGCCACCGCTGGGAAAACAGCGCTCGCCCGAAGGGCGTTTCGCGTCGCACAGATTCTGAGCATTGATTGCAAGCCGATCGACATCGCCCTCTCCCGCCTGTATTCACTTTTCTTTGGTAAAGTGACTACCGAAGCGAACTCGCGTTGTCAAAGTCCTGTGCTCCTCTAAGGCGCAACTATTTGCGGTAGGTTACGCCAAGGACACAACTGATCGAAAGTTATACGGGTCTTTAGATGCGATTCAGCGATGCCGGATCAATGCCAAGCACGTCAATCAGTTGCATACCAATGACGCCCGCGCCCAACAAAGCGATGATGATGGCGACGGGGATCAACAGGCGATCCGAGATGATCTCAAAGATAACGCCCATTCCGCGATAGCTTTCGGCAATCATCATAGACATGGTTCAACCCTCCGTTGGCGCAGATTGGCGCAAGCAAAGGGGTACAAACACAAGATGGCGCAATTCGGGGCCAATTGGGGCAAAATTACGGCATCTGCGCAATTTGCCCCCTAACCTCCTAGCAGGTGATGTCGTTCCACAAGCCAAACAACATCAACGTCGCCACCAGCGCCAAGCCGACCGACATGAACAGGTTCATCAGCCGTTCCGAGGGCGGCTTGCCCGCAATCGCCTCATAGGCGTGAAACATCAGATGCCCGCCATCCAGTATCGGTATCGGAAACAGGTTGAGAAACCCGACCGCCGTGGACAGCACCGCGATGAACCAGATGAATTCGACGGGGCCAGACTTTGCTGCCGCTGCCGAGGTCTCCGCGATCCGCAGCGCGCCCGACAGATTGCACGACGAAATTTGCTGCGCAATCATCGCCTTGATGCCCGAAACCGATTGCGCGACAATGCCGTAAGTCGATTTCACCGCACCCGTAAGCGCATCCACCGGACCCACCGAAACCGTGATTGGGGTGAACATGTAGCTGCCTGTCGCCCCGATCAGAAACCGCGTTTCAAAACCACCCTCGCCATTGGGCAGATCGGTGCGTCGCGGCACAAGCGTGACGTTGAACTCTTTCGGCGCGCCCGTTTTTTCGGGCCGCCAGATCGACAGCTCCATCGGCGCACCCGCGCCTGCCTTCACCGCATCTTGCAACTCGGAAAACTGCCAAACCGGAGTGCCATCAATCGCGGTGATTACATCGCCTCCGCGCAGCCCCGCATCATAGGCCGCCGATCCCGGCGAAACGCCCGTAAAGCGCGCGGGGAACAGTTGCGGGCCGCTCACATCAAGCGTTTTTCCTTCACGTTCAACGGTGTAGTTCACCGTTGCCCCCCCAGGCAGAGCGTTACTCGCATCCTCCAAATCGGCGTAATCTGTGATTTTGACACCGTTGACAGCCACGATCTTGTCATCATGCTGCAACCCGCCCGCGCCTTGAGGTAACGCCACGATGGTATCGATATCGGGCGTGTCGGTCGCCTGCCCGCTCCACATCGACAGCCCGGTGATAATCGCAATCGACAGGATAAAGTTGAACACCGGGCCCGCCGCAACGGTCGCCGCGCGCGCCCAAAGCGGGGCGCCATGCATCGTGTGGCGTCGCTCGGCCTCGCTGAGCTGCGCCATCTCTTCTTCATCTGCCCCAGCCGAGGCCGCATTCGCATCGCCCAAAAACTTGACATAGCCACCCAGCGGGATCGCCGCGATCTGCCAGCGCGTGCCATGTTTATCCACGCGGCTCAGCAGCTTGGGGCCAAAGCCAAGCGAGAACACCTCGGCCTTGATGCCCGACCAGCGCCCGACGATATAATGGCCAAACTCATGCACCGCCACGATGATCGAAAGCGCAACGACAAACGCGACAATGGTATAAAGCAGATTGCCGAATTGGGGCAGAAGTTCCAAAGCCTAAATCCTTTTTTGATCACACAGCGCGAAGGCCAGCCTGCGCGCCTCGCCATCGGTGTGCAGCACGTTATCAAGGCTCATCGCGGCATTTCCAAGGCCCTGACGCGCACTCATTTCATCTAAGACCTGCTCCACCACGCGGCTCATATCGAGAAAGCCGATCCGCCCTGCGATGAACAAATCGAGCGCGGCCTCTTTAGCGGCATTAAACGCAGCCCCCGCCATCCCGCCGATCTCCATCACCTCGCGCGCAAGGCGCAAAGCCGGATAGCGCACGGGATCAGGGGCGCGAAACTCGAGTTGGCCGATCTTAGCCAGATCAAGGCGCTCGACGGGCAGCTCACGCCGCGCGGGCCAGTTCAGCGCATAGCCAATCGCGTGGCGCATATCGGGCACGCCCATATGCGCCATCAGCCCGCCATCGTTAAACCCCACCAGCGCGTGAACGATGGATTGCGGATGCACGACGACCTCGATCCGATCCGGCGACATGGCGAAAAACTCTTTCGCTTCAATGACCTCCAAGGCCTTATTAAACATAGATGCGGAATCAATCGTGATGCGCTGGCCCATGTCCCAATTGGGGTGAGATGAGGCCTGCGCAACCGTCGCGCTTGCCAGCTTATCCATCGGCCAGTCACGAAACGCCCCACCCGAGGCGGTGATGATGATGCGCTCGACCGCAGCGATATCCTCGCCCACAAGGCCCTGAAAAATCGCGGAATGTTCGCTGTCCACGGGCAGGATTGTGGCACCATGCGCGCGCGCCTCGCCCAGCAACAAAGGCCCCGCCGTGACCAGCGATTCCTTATTGGCCAGCGCCAGCGTGCGCCCTTGCGACAGCGCCGCAAACCCCGGAGCCAGCCCCGCCGCGCCGACAATCGCCGACATCACCCAATCGGCGGGGCGATGCGCGGCCTCAACCAGCGCCTCGGCGCCAGAGGCCACCGCAATCCCGCTGCCTGCAAGTGCCGCAACCAGATCGGCGTAGCACTCATCATAAGCGGTCACGGCGATCTCGGCGTGCAGCGCACGCGCCATCTCGGCCAGCCGTGTGACATTACGCCCGCCAGTTAGCGCGACCGTGTGAAACGCCTCTGGCCCGCCTTGGCGCATCAGCAAATCAAACGTGCTTTGCCCAATCGAGCCCGTCGCCCCGAAAATCGAAATCCTGCGCATCGCTTAGCCTTCCGTCAGCGGCAGCGGCATCACTTGCGTCAACACAATAAGCACCACCACCGCCCCGATCAGCGCATCAAAGCGATCCAGCACACCGCCATGTCCCGGGATCAGCGCAGAGCTGTCCTTAACCCCGGTCGAGCGTTTGAGCGCGCTTTCCACGATATCGCCCATCTGACCCGCAAAGGCGAGCAACGGCGAGATCCAGATCAGCGAGGTCGCCGCCCCGAACTGCACGAAAACCACCCCAACCAGCGCCGCGCCAACCCAGCCCGCAACCGTGCCAGACCATGTTTTCTTCGGTGACACCTTGGGCCAGAATTTCGGCCCGCCCAGCATCCGACCCACGAAATACCCAGCAACATCAGAGACAACGACGATCACGACGATCCAGAAGATGATGGTCAGCCCCGCGCCTTCACGCAGCGCCACCAGCCCATAGCCCGTCAGCATAATCGCAAACGCATAGGCCGCGCTCACCAAACGCCGCCCGCGCGCATAGACAAAGGCAAGGATCGGCACAATCAGCAGGAAAATCAGCCCGAACGGATTGTGCAGCCAGAACACTGCCACCAGCACCGCCGCCGCGACAATCCCCAGCCCAACCGCATTGGCCGCGCGATCGGGCGCAAGCATCATCATCAATTCCCAGACCATCAGCGCGCTCACCAGCACGGCAAGCCCGGCAAAAACCGGTCCGCCAAGCCAGATCGCCAGCACGCCCACGACGATCATCGCAATGCCCGACGCGGCACGCGGGACAAGATCGCCCCATTTGCCGCCAATCTTGGGCGCGCTCACGTTTTGACCCCGCCAAAGCGGCGCTCGCGACTGCTGAACCGCGCGAGAATATCGGTGAGTTCTTGCACCGTGAAATCCGGCCAGAGCGTTTCAGTGAATTCATATTCGGCGTAAGCCGCCTGCCAGGACAGAAAATTCGAAATCCGCGTCTCGCCCGAGGTGCGGATCACCAGATCGGGGTCGGGCATGCCAACGGTATCAAGGCGCGCCGCCAGCGCGTCGTCGTCGATGTCCTCAGCCGCGATGCGGCCCTCGGCACAATCGAGCGCCAACTGGGCGGCGGCGCGGCGCAATTCATCGCGGCCCCCGTAATTGATCGCAACCGCCAAGGTCAGGCGCGTGTTGGTCTTGGTGCGCGCCTCGATCGTGTCCATCGTTTCGCGCAACGCGGGATCAAGCCGCGAGCGATCGCCGATAAAGCGTAGATGCACGCCTTCCGCCGATAGCGCATCCGCCTCGCGCCGGATCATGAAGCGAAACATCTTCATCAGGCCCAGCACTTCGATCAAGGACCGCTTCCAGTTCTCGGTGGAAAACGCATAGATCGTCATGTAGCGGATGCCCAGATCCGGCGCTTCGCGCACGATTTTCTTGATCTGTTCGGCGCCTTTGCGATGGCCCGCAAGACGTGGCCAGCCGCGCTTTTTAGCCCAACGCCCGTTGCCATCCATGATGATTGCGACATGGCGCACGCCATAATCGGTCATCTCGGGTTGCACGGGCGTCTTGGCCGTCTTTTTACTTTGCAGCGCCATAGGTGGGGTTCTTTCGCCTCAGACCTGCATGATTTCGGCTTGCTTGCCCTCAAGTGCCTTATCCACCAGCGCGGTGTGGGTATCGGTCAGCTCTTGCACAGAGGTTTCCCAGAACTTCACGTCATCCTCGGACATGCCATTGCCCTTGGCCTTCTTGATCTGGTCCATCCCGTCGCGGCGCACATTGCGGATCGCGACGCGCGCGCTTTCGGCGTATTGCGCGGCGACCTTGGTCAGCTCGCGGCGGCGTTCCTCGTTCAGCTCGGGGATCGGCAGCATGATGATCGTGCCATTGGTCTGCGGGTTGATCCCCAGACCCGACTCGCGGATCGCCTTTTCGACCTTGTTGACCAAGCCCTTGTCCCACACATTGACCGTAACCATGCGCGGCTCGGGAACGTTCACGGTGCCGACCTGGTTTATCGGGGTCATCGTGCCATAGGCATCCACCATCACCGGATCCACCATCGAGGCCGAAGCCCGACCGGTACGCAGTGATGCAAATTCATGTTTCAGCGACGCCATGGCACCTTTCATGCGGTGCTCAAGGTCATCAGTGTCGATCTCAATCTCGTCGGACATTGTTCGTTTTTCCGTCTTGGTTGCGGCCTCGGGCTTTGGTTTAGCGCAGTGGCGAGGCGAAAGATAGCATTTGCGTAGCGCTTAGCCCTGCACAAGCGTGTAGGTGCCCTGCCCTGCAAGAATGCCGCGAAAGCCGCCCGGCTCATCAAGCGAGAACACGATGATCGGCTTGTTATTGTCACGCGCCAAAGCAATCGCCGAGGCATCCATGACGCCCAGATTCTTTTGCAGCACGACATCGTAGCTGACCGTGTCATAGCGCGTCGCATCGTCGAATTTCATCGGGTCTTTGTCATAGACGCCATCAACCTTGGTGCCCTTGAAGATCGCTTCGCAATTCATCTCATTGGCGCGCAGGGTCGCGGCGGTGTCGGTGGTGAAATACGGGTTGCCCGTGCCTGCCGCGAAAATACAGATCCGCTGCTTTTCAAGGTGGCGTACGGCTCGGCGGCGGATATAGGGCTCGCAAACCTCATCCATCGGGATCGCGCTGATAACGCGGGTGTGCACCCCCAAAGCCTCTAGCTGGGCCTGCATGCCAAGCGCGTTCATCACCGTCGCCAACATACCCATGTAGTCGGCGGTCGTGCGCTCCATCCCCTGCGCGGACCCCGCCAGACCGCGGAAAATGTTTCCCCCGCCAATCACCATGCAAATCTCGACGCCCAGATCATGGACCGATTTGACCTCTTGAGCGATGCGCGCAACGGTCGGGGGATGCAGGCCGTAGCCCTGATCGCCCATCAACGCCTCACCCGAGATCTTCAAAAGGACACGTTTATACTTGGGTTTCGGATGGGTCTCGTCGCTCATGGTGTGTCCCCTCAGGTCAGACGGTTGTCATCGGCGCGCAAAATGTCGCAAATGGGGGCCGGGTTCAACCTCTCGTGCCGAGGGATCGCACCCGTTTTACTCTTGTGACCCTGTGATCGGCTGTAACACCGTGCAAAACCTGCCTGAAATCGCTTCAAATATCCCCGTTTTGATCGCCGGACCGACCGCCAGCGGCAAATCCGCGCTGGCCTTGGAAATTGCGCAATCGGCGGGGGGCGTGGTGGTTAATGCCGATGCGCTGCAGGTTTGGTCGTGCTGGCGGGTGCTGTCAGCGCGCCCCTCGGTGGCGGAAGAAACCCGCGCGCCCCATCGCCTTTATGGCCACATCGCGCCGGGGGCGGAGTATTCCGTGGGCCACTGGCTTAAAGAGGTGGCGGCGATTTTGGCCGATCACGCCCAAGGCGGTCCGCGACCGATCATCGTGGGCGGCACGGGGTTGTATTTCACCGCGCTGACCCAAGGTCTGGCGCAAATCCCCCCGACGCCGCCTGCCATCCGCGCCGAGGCCGACGCGCGGCGCAACCAAGACGGGCATGGCGCGCTGCTGGAAGAGTTGGACGCAGCAACCCGCGCGAAAATCGATACGCAAAACCCGATGCGGGTGCAGCGCGCCTGGGAGGTGCTGCGCGCTACCGGCGAAGGGTTGGCAAGTTGGCAAGCGCGCACCCCCGCGCCGCTGTTGGCACTTGAGGATTGTGTGCCGCTACTGCTCGAGGCCGATCGCGACTGGCTCGCCGAACGTATCGACTGGCGCTTTGATCTCATGCTGGAACAGGGAGCTTTGGACGAGGTCGCAGCCGTCGCCCCCATTTGGCAGCCCGAGGCGCTGTGGGCGCGCGCCATCGGGGCCCCCGAACTGATCGCCTATCTGCGCGATGAGATCGATTTGAGCGAGGCGCGCAGCCGCGCACAGGCAGCTTCCCGCCAATATGCCAAGCGCCAACGCACTTGGTTTCGTGCTCGCATGAAAGCATGGCACAAGATCGCGTGTGCGTGACCGCGCCGCCACAGCGCAGCGGGTGTAATGTTGAAAAACGATTGGTTGAAAGCGGGTTACACAGTATTCTTCACGCGTTCGGCCAATCGAAAGATCGCAAAAGTGAAATTTTTCTCCACACCGCCGCTGTCGCAGTTCTCGCAATCCAAGCCCCGCGTGCCAGCCGTTGCATCCGGTGATGCCGGTGCCAGCTTGCCAAGCGCACCCTCGCTTGCGCGCGTCAGCCAGATCAGTCGTTTGGCCAAAGCCGGGCGTTGGCGGGTGGAGGCCATGCGCGCGCTGTCAGAGCCGTGCCTTTTGTGGTTCACGCGCGGTCAGGGCCGCATCACTTTGGGCGGCGTGACGCGCGGCTATGGCCCCAACAACGTGATTTTCATTCCCGCCGGAGTGATGCATTCCTACGAACTCGGCTCACAACCGCAAGGTCAGGTGGTGCATTTCGGGCGCGAAAGCGATCTCGTATTGCCCCATTCGGTGCAGCATTTGCGGGTGCGCGATGCGATTTCCCAAGGTGAGATCAGCTCCATTCTAGAGGCGGTGCAGCGCGAATTGGACAGCGAGCGTCCGGCTGCGGATCGCGCCTTGCAGCACCAACTTGGCCTGCTCAGCGTGTGGCTGGAGCGCCAGATTGCCAGCAACCAGACCGCCGCGATCCAAACTTCGGGGGCGCGTCGACTGGTGTCGCGCTACACAACGCTGGTTGAGCGCGACTTCCGCTCGGGTGTTGGCGTGGGTGACATGGCCGATGAGCTGGGCGTGACGGTGACGCATCTCACGCGCGCATGCCGTGAAAGCTGCAACAAAGGCGCGTCCGAGATGTTGCAGGAACGCAGACTATATGAGGCGCGCGAATTGCTGCGCGACACCAAAATTCCGGTGAAAGAGATCGCGGCAAGCCTTGGCTATACCAGCCCCGCCTATTTCACCCGTGCCTTCCACGCCAAGACTGGCAAGACGCCGATTGATTTTCGTCGCACCGGCTAAAGGCCGCGTCACCGCCTACACCAAAGCTTTAAGCAACAATTGCGCGGCCCCTACGTCATTTTTGACATAAGGCCCGCGCCTACCTTTCTATTGCGCCGCAATGACGGGGGCCAAATCCATCACGATGTCCAGCGTTGCGCGATCGGGCAAATTGAACGCGGCGACAGATCCCATCAAGCGCGCGCTTTCTCCTAGCATCGCTCGGCTCGCGGTCGTTGTGCGATCAAACATCGCCGCGCTGCGTTGGGTGGCCTGATCAAGCTGGTGGACTGCGGAGTTGATCTCGGAAATCCCGCTGGCTTGCTCGCCTGAGGATACGGCGATGGTGCTGACCCGATCGTGGATTTCGCGCACAGATGTTACGATCCGTCCCAGCGCCTCGCCGGTTTGACCAACCAAAGTGACACCGGATTGCACCTGCGCATCCGAAGACGCAATAAGTTCCGAGATTTCCTTGGCCGCATCAGAGGAGCGCTGCGCAAGTGCGCGCACTTCCGAAGCGACAACCGCAAAGCCACGTCCGGCCTCACCGGCGCGCGCGGCCTCAACCCCGGCATTCAACGCCAGCAGGTTCGTCTGAAACGCGATGTCGTCGATCACCGATGTGATGCGCGATATCGACTTGGCCGAGCTTTCGATCCCCGCCATCGCAGAGACTGCGTTTTCCACGATCTGCGCACCGCTTTCAGCATGTCCGCGCGCCTCATTGGCCAGCGAACGTGCCGATTGCGCCCCCTCTGCCGCCGATTGCACCGACACGGTCAACTCGTTCAGTGCCGCCGCCGTCTGTTCCAGCGTTGCGGCATTGCGTTCGGTCTGCTGGCCCAATTCGTCCGCCGATGAGGCGACTGATTGTGCCTCGGTATCGATAAGCTGGGCGCCCTGTTCGATTTCGCTAAGCGAGCGGGCAAGCTGGGCGACGGCGGCGTTGAAATCAAGGCGCAACTGTTCGTATTCGCCCGGCAAAGCCTCATCCAGCGTGGAGGCGAGATTGCCATGCGCCAACGCATGCAGCCCGGCGGCCAAGACCGACACGATGCGGGCCTGTTCCTCGAGCTGGCGGCGGGCGACGTCTTCGCGCTCGCGCAGGGCTGCTTGCTCTTCGGCCTCGACCTTGCGGCGCAAGACTTTGGCCTCTTGTTCGACCGCAGCTTGGCTTGCCGCAGCCTTTTCTGCCTCGGCAAGGCGGGTTTTTTCGGCCTGACGGGCGTTTTCTTCCTCAAGACGCAATGCGTCTTGCATTTGCGCGTTCTTTTCCAAGTTCTCGGCAAATACTGTCAGAGCGCGCGCCATTTCACCCAACTCGTCCTGGCGATGCGTCCCCTCGACTTTGATAGAAATATCGCCCTGCGAGATCGCTTGCGTCGCGCTGGCTAGACCCGAAATCGGGCGTACGATGGCCCCGCCCAACCGCCAGGCAATCAATGCGGAAATGACGAAAGACAGTGCGGCTAGCGCAAGAGAGATCTTTGTCATCATAGCATTTAGAGCGGTGACCTGCGTGGCCGGAGCCGCCATCGAAAACACACCGACCACATCGCCGCTATAGTCGCGAACGGCAAAGGCGCGCAGAAAGTTTTTCGCCCCGCCAAGATCGACATTGCCATCAAGCGAGCCGCCATCGCGCAGCTCTGTGAGTTCTGCGTCACTTAGGAAGGACGCGCTATCGCCGGTCTTTGCCAGCACTTTGGCAGGGCCTTGCGCTTGATAAGCGTAGTATTCGTATTGCACGCCTGTCGTTTTGGTAAGCTGATCAAGCAAGTTTTGCCCGACATTCAACCCGACCTCGACCGAGCCGACTTGGGCGCCCTGATGAAACACCGGGGCGACACCGCGCGCGCCGATTCCGGCGCTCCCCGATTCCAGCGCCATGATGGGCGTGCCAGTCGCATTCACATCGACCACGGTTTTGCGAAACGCCGACAGGTCATCGCCGCGTTTTTCAAGGTTGTGGATACGGATCAGCGACGTCGCGGGGGCGGTGTGAAACTGCAGTTGCTCAATCCCGGTTTCATCGCGCAAAACGGGCCAGTTTTTTGCCCAGATCGCCTCTAGCGCGCTATCGTCACGTGCGGCCATTGCCGCCTGCACCTGCGGCAACCCGGCAATGATCTTGGCGCGGTCCAGCGCCTCGCGTTCGGTCGCGGAGATCTTGTCCTTTAGTCGATTTGCCGCGCTGTTCGTCAGGTTGGCGCGCGTCATTTCTTCGACCTTGCCACTCATCCAGAACACCCCGACCTCCATCAGCGCGCAGGCAAGAAGCGCAACGAATATCGGCAGAATCAGGATTTGGCGGCGAAGGGTCATGACGTGGCTCCGATGGACGCGATGTCATCGGAATAGTCGCTATTCGCTAAGATCAGGTTTACGCATTTAATGCCTCGCACGCAGAAACATGCGCTGCGAAAAATATGTCGGGCGAGACGTAGTGCCCCGCCCGTTCAATAGTCGCACTTAAGCAGACATATCCAAAACGATCCGGCCATCAATTTTGCCTGCAATCATCTTGTCGAAAATGCCATTGATATCATCAAGCTTACCGGGGGCCGTGTGCGCATGCACCAGACCAAGTGCCGCAAATTCAAGGCTTTCTTTCAGATCAAGGCGTGTGCCCACGATTGAGCCGCGCACCGTGATACCCTCAAGCACCATATCAAAGATCGGCAGCGGAAAATCGCCCGGCGGCAAGCCGTTCATCGCAATCGTGCCGCCACGGCGCGCCATTTTGAGCGCCTGCGCGAAAGCAACGGGCGACACGGCCGTCACCAGCACGCCATGCGCGCCGCCGATCTCTTTGCGCAGATAGGCGCCCGGCTCGGTTTCCATCGCGTTGACGGTCACTTCGGCACCCAGTTCACGCGCCAGTTTCAGCTTGGCGGGATCGACATCAACGGCGGCCACATGCAGCCCCATCGCGCGCGCGTATTGCACTGCCATGTGACCCAAGCCGCCAATGCCCGAAATCGCCACCCAGTCGCCGGGTTTGGCCTCGGTCATTTTCAGGCCCTTATAGACCGTTACGCCAGCGCACAGAACCGGAGCAACTTCCAGAAAGCCTACATTATCAGGCAGATGACCGATGAAGTTCGGGTCGGCAATCGCGTAATCGGCAAAGCCGCCATTGACGGAATAACCGGTATTCTGCTGGCTTTCACACAGGGTTTCCCAGCCGCCAAGGCAATGCTCGCAATGCCCGCAAGCGGTGTAAAGCCACGGCACGCCAACGCGGTCGCCCTCTTTGACATTGCTCACGCCTGCGCCAACGCCCGAGACATAGCCCACACCCTCATGGCCGGGAATGAAGGGCGGGTTGGGTTTGACGGGCCAGTCACCATGCGCGGCGTGCAGGTCGGTGTGGCAGACGCCGCAGGCCTCGATCTTGACCTGAATCTCGCCGGGACCGGGTTCGGGAACGGGGGCATCCTCAATCACAAGAGGCTTGCCAAATTCGCGCACAACGGCGGCTTTCATCATCTTTGCCATCAGTTTGTCCTTTCAGTTTTGGGGGAGATCGAAACTCATACAGACACAGGCCTGCGACACAGCGCGTCGCAAAGCAGAAAAACCGGAGAAAATTGGGGAGAAAATCCAACCAAAGTGACAGGCAGCGAGGGTTACCCCTCACCGCCTGCCGGGGAGGATTAGAAGAACCCGAGTTTGTTCGGGTTGTAGCTGACCAGCATGTTTTTCGTCTGCTGGTAGTGATCAAGCATCATCTTGTGGTTTTCGCGACCGATGCCCGATTGCTTGTAGCCCCCAAACGCAGCATGCGCGGGATAGGCGTGGTAGTTGTTGACCCAGACCCGACCGGCCTCAATCGCGCGGCCAAAGCGATAGCAGGTGTTGGTGTCACGCGACCAAACGCCCGCGCCCAAGCCATACATCGTGTCATTGGCGATCTCGAGCGCCTCGGCCTCGTCCTTAAAGGTCGTGACCGACACGACGGGGCCAAAGATTTCCTCTTGGAAGACCCGCATCTTGTTGTGGCCCTTCAGGATCGTGGGCTGGATGTAATAGCCGTTGGACAGATCGCCGTTAAAGCGCGCAGCCGCACCGCCCGTCAGCACCTCGGCCCCCTCTTCGCGACCGATTGTCAGGTAAGAGAGGATCTTGTCTTGCTGCTGCTGGCTGGCTTGGGCCCCGACCATCGTCTCCATCAAACGCGGATCACCCTGTTTGATCGCCTCGACGCGGGCAATGCAGCGCTCCATGAAGGCTTCATAGATGTCTTCCTGGATCAGCGCGCGGCTTGGGCAGGTGCAGACCTCGCCTTGGTTGAAGGCAAACAGAACAAAGCCTTCGACCGCTTTATCCAAGAACGCATCATCCTTGGCCATCACATCGCTAAAGAAGATGTTGGGCGATTTGCCCCCCAGTTCCAGCGTGACGGGGATCAGGTTTTCAGTCGCGGCCTGCATGATCTTGCGACCCGTGACGGTGGACCCGGTAAAGGCGATCTTGGCGATGCGCTTGGAGCTGGCAAGGGCCGCCCCGACTTCAGCACCATAGCCGTTGACGATATTGAGCGCGCCGGCGGGCAGAATATCGGCGATCAGCTCGGCGAGAACCAGAATGGCGGCCGGGGTTTGCTCGGCAGGTTTCATCACGATGCAGTTGCCAGCAGCCAGCGCGGGGGCCAGTTTCCACGCCGCCATCAGGATCGAGAAGTTCCACGGGATAATCTGGCCGACAACGCCCAGCGGCTCGTGGAAGTGATAGGCGACCGTGTCTTCGTCGATCTGCGACATCGTGCCTTCCTGACCGCGCAGCACGCCTGCGAAGTAGCGGAAGTGGTCGATTGCCAGCGGAATATCGGCCAGCGTCGTTTCGCGGATCGGCTTTCCGTTGTCCCACGTCTCGGCAGCGGCCAGCAGGTCAAGATTTTCCTCAATACGGTCGGCGACTTTCAAGATGATGTTAGAGCGTTCTGCCGCCGAGGTCTTGCCCCAAGCGTCTTTAGCGGCATGCGCGGCGTCCAGCGCCAGTTCGAGATCGGCCTCGGTCGAATGGGCAACTTCGCACACCTTGCCGCCCGTGATCGGGGTAATGTTGTCGAAATACTTGCCCCCCACCGGATCGACGAATTTGCCGCCGATGAAGTTGCCGTAACGCTCGCGGAACGGTGATGTCATTACGCCTTTGAATTCTGCTGCCATGTCATTGGCCATCTGTCTTCCTCCCGAAAAAACGCCGCTCACTCCTCATGACGAGCGGTATGGGAAAAGGATGACGATACTACCGCTGCCTGCATAGCCGCCCTGCGCGAGGCGAATGGCTGATCTGTCTCAGGCACGAGACAGGTGCAGGTGCAGAAACCCGCAAAATGGTCACAGACGCGTGATTTCGCCAATGCAGCAAGGGAAAAATGCAAAACGGGCGACCCTGATCGAGTCGCCCGCCTGAGAGATTCGCACGCTCTGAGTGCGGGATTATTTCTCGACCGTGGCCGAGTCGATATAGTCGGGATCTTCAACCAGACCGTTTTTGGCCGCATCGCCCTTTTTGATCTTATCGACCACATCCATGCCCGAGATCACATGCCCCACGACGGTATATTGACCGTCAAGATTGGGCGCGGGTGCGAACATGATGAAGAACTGCGAATTGGCGGAATTGGGGTCGGA
The DNA here is from genome assembly GCF_000714545.1 of Thioclava indica. Lineage (GTDB taxonomy): Bacteria > Pseudomonadota > Alphaproteobacteria > Rhodobacterales > Rhodobacteraceae > Thioclava > Thioclava indica. Next base: position 67,190 of record NZ_AUNB01000029.1, on the reverse strand, counting down.
CGAGCGCGCCATGCCCACGATGCCACGCTGGAACGAGCGGTTGGAAAACTCGGCAGGCAAATCGGGCAGATCGGAACCGCCCATCCCCGCCATCGAGGTATCGCCACCCTTCTTGCCAAACTGCACATCGCCGGTTTGCGCCATAAAGCCGTCGATCACGCGGTGAAACACCACGCCATCATATTTGCCCTCTTTGGCCAGCGTTTCCAGCCGTTCGACCGCTTTGGGGGCGACATTGGGCAGCAGGTCGATCACAACCTTGCCCGTCGTCGAGCCGCCGATTTCCAGCACCAGTTTCGGGCCGCCGGTATCGGCCACGCCCGAGCTGTCGCTATCGGCAAAGGCCGCAGGCGCTGCAAACGCGAGCGCGGCAGCCAGAACGGTGCGACGGGTGAAATTACGCATCAGACGCCACCTTCACCGAGACCATGCGATCAGGGTTTTGCGGCGGCTCGCCGCGCGCGATCTTGTCGACATGCTCCATGCCGGAAATCACGCGGCCATAAACGGTGTATTGCCCGTTCAGAAAGTGATTGTCCGAGAAGTTGATGAAGAATTGCGAGTTGGCCGAGTTCGGATTGGCCGAACGAGCCGCGCCCAGCGTGCCGCGATCATGGGGCAATTTGGAGAACTCTGCGGGGACATCGGGATACTCCGACGCTCCGGTGCCCGCACGGCCCGGATTGTAGTCTTTTTCCATATTCGCATTGGCGACATCGCCCGTCTGCGCCATGAAACCGTCGATCACGCGGTGAAACGCCACGTTGTCATAAGCGCCATCACGCGCAAGCTGCTTCATGCGCTCGGCATGTTTGGGGGCCACATCAGAAAGCAGTTCGATCACAACGGGACCGTCCTTTAGCTCGATGATGATTGTGTTTTCGGGATCTTTGATCTCGGCCATGAAAAACCTCCTTTGGCAATTGGCGCGACCATAGGGGGGCAAGCGGGTCACTCGCAAGGGCAAAGCGGCGCAAATCGGCGACGGGACGTTGACCTTGCCACCCCATATCGGCAAGTTTACGCAAGCGCACAGACGCATGACAAACGCATCGCGATCCAGCGACGAATGGGAGAGATTTTTTATGGCTTGGAAAACCCTCGACGAGGTCGATCTTGCAGGCAAGGTCGTTTTGGTGCGTGTCGATATCAATGTGCCGGTCGAAAACGGTCAGGTCACCGATGCCACGCGGATCGAGAAAATCGTCCCCACGGTGCGCGACATTCTGGAAAAGGGCGGCAAGCCGGTGCTGCTGGCCCATTTCGGTCGCCCCAAAGGACAGGTCGTTCCCGAGCTAAGCTTGAAGCAACTGGTGCCCGCGCTGCAAACCGCGCTGGGTGTGCCTGTGAAATTCGCCGAGGATTGCATCGGCGGGCCTGCGAAACGCGCCGTGAGCGCGCTGGAACCCGGCGAAGTGCTGCTGCTGGAAAACACCCGCTTTCACGCGGGCGAGGAAACGAATGATCCGCAACTGGCGGCCTCGATGGGCGCGCTGGGCGAGGTTTACGTCAATGACGCGTTTTCTGCCGCCCATCGCGCGCATGCCTCGACCGAAGGCATCACCCATGTGCTGCCCTCTGTGGCAGGGCGCTTGATGGAGGCCGAGTTAAAGGCGCTCAACGCCGCGCTGGGCAATCCTGAACGCCCTGTGACTGCCGTGGTGGGCGGGGCGAAAGTCTCGACCAAGCTGGATCTGCTGGGCAATCTGGTCGCCAAGGTCAATCATCTGGTGATTGGTGGCGGCATGGCCAACACCTTCCTTGTGGCGCAAGGCATTGATGTGGGCAAATCGCTGGCCGAACATGACATGGCCGACACCGCCCGCGAGATCATGGACAAGGCCAAAACCGCTGGCTGCACGATCCACCTGCCCGTGGATGTTGTGGTGGCGCGCGAGTTCAAGGCGGGGGCAGAAAATGAAACCGTCGCCAATGACGCCTGCCCGCCGGATGCTATGATTCTGGATGCCGGGCCGGACTCGGTGGCCGAGATCATCAAAGTGTTTGAGGGCAGCAAAACCCTGATCTGGAACGGCCCGCTTGGCGCGTTCGAGATCGCGCCGTTTGATGCGGCCACCAATGCCGCCGCCGCCAAAGCCGCCGAGCTGACGCGCGAGGGCAAGTTGATTTCGGTCGCAGGCGGGGGCGATACGGTTGCCGCGCTGAATAAAGCCGATGCGGCCAAGGATTTCACCTATATCTCGACCGCAGGCGGAGCCTTCCTTGAATGGATGGAAGGCAAGGAACTGCCCGGCGTCGCCGCTTTGGAGCGTAGTTAACATGAGCGGCCCGCGCGGCTGGGCGCTGGTCACCGGAGCCTCTTCGGGCATCGGCCTTGAACTGGCGCGCTGCGCGGGGGCCGATGGCTATAACCTGATCCTCTCGGGGCGCAATATCGCCGCGCTTGAGGAACTGGCGCGCGAGATCGAAGGGGCATCGGGCGTGAGTGTGCGCCCCTGCCCCGCCGATCTGTCCCAACCCGGTGCGGCGCTGGATTTATGGACGCGCGCGCAAGCGCTGGCGGATGGCCCGATCCATGTGCTGGTGAACAATGCAGGGCTTGGCCGCCACGGGTTGTTTGCCACAGACCCGGCGGGCGATGCGCTTGAAGATGAGGTGATCGCGGTCAACATCACCGCCGCGACGCAGCTGATGCGTCTTGCTATCGCGGAAATGCGCGAGCGCGGCGCGGGGCGGATACTGAATGTCGCCTCGGCCGCTGCGTTTATGCCGGGGCCGAATATGGCTGTTTATCACGCCTCCAAAGCCTATCTTTTGTCGCTTAGCGAGGCCGTCTCGCATGAGGTGCGCCACACCGAGATCACGATCACCGCGCTGTGCCCCGGCGCCACGCGCACCGCATTTTTCGAGCGCGCCCAGACCGGCACAACATGGCTGATGAAGCTCGCCCCGATGCCCTCGGCGCAAAGCGTGGCGCGCACGGGTTGGCGGGGGTGCATGAAGGGGCGGCGCATTGTCGTGACTGGGCTGGACAACAAGATCTTCACCTTCATGCCCCGACTGGCCCCGCGCGCCCTTGTGACCGCGCTAACCGGCTGGTTTTTGCGCCGCACAAGCTAAAAAGCGCGCCCCTTCCCGACTGTTAGCGTCACCAGCGTTGCATTGCCTAAGCGTCAAGCCTATCCCTTCCTAGACCCATTTCTACGAGGAGGCACTGGCCCATGGCGAACGCTCAACAAACCGCGAAAATGCGCGAAGGCAACGGCTTTATCGCCGCTCTCGATCAATCGGGCGGCTCCACGCCCAAGGCGCTGGGGCTGTATGGCGTGACCGAAGACGCCTATAGCTCGGAAACCGAGATGTTCGATCTGATCCACCAGATGCGCACCCGCATCATCAAATCACCCGCCTTCTCGGGCGAGAAAGTCGTTGGCGCGATCCTGTTCGAACAGACGATGGATCGCAATGTCGATGGCACGCCGACCGCCACCTACCTGTGGGAAACGTGCAATGTCGTGCCCTTCCTCAAGATCGACAAGGGGCTAGAGGTCGAAGCCAATGGCGTGCAGTTGATGAAGCCGATCCCCGGCCTTGACGATCTGCTTAGCCGCGCCGTGAAAGCGGGGATTTTCGGCACCAAGGAACGCTCGGTCATTTCGGCGGCCAATGCCGACGGGATCAAGGCGATTGTCGATCAGCAATTCGAGCTGGGCGCGCAGGTGATCAAGCACGGGTTGATGCCGATCCTCGAGCCGGAAGTGACGATCTCGATCAGCGACAAGGCCGAGGCCGAAGACATGCTGCTGGCTGAAATCCTGCGCCACCTTGATGCGCTGCCCGAAGGCCAGCAGGTGATGCTCAAGCTGTCGCTGCCGAGCAAAGCCAACCTCTACAAGCCGCTGGTCGATCACCCCAAGGTGCTCAAAGTCGTCGCCCTGTCGGGTGGTTATCCGCGCGATGAGGCCAATGCGAAACTGGCGCAAAACACCGGCATGATTGCGTCCTTCTCGCGTGCGCTGACCGAAGGGCTCAGTGCGCAGCAATCGGACACCGAATTCGATGCGATGCTGGGCGATGCGATCACCTCGATCCACGCAGCTTCCGTCGCAGGCTAAAGCGTATTCAAGCGTCTGGGCCAAGCCTTTTGGCCCAGACGTCGCCTAGCGATCCTAAGCAATTGCCTAGGGCGCTTATTAACCCGCGTCGTCCAGCAAATCCGCAAACAGCGCGGTTTGCTTGGTCATCTTCGCTTGTAGCGCCTTCATCAAATCCTCGGGGCGCAGCATCCCGCCATTCCACGTCGCGATCTGATCCAAGCCATCGGCCACGCCATGATCGCGCGCATAGGTCAGCGCGTTTTTGGTGCCCGCAATGGCGAGCGGCGATTTCGCCGCGATCTCACGTGCCATCGCAAGGGCGGATTCGATTGTGGCCTCGCGATCAGGGTGGATCGCGTTCACGAGGCCCCAACCCTTAGCCTCATCCGCGCTGAAGCGCCGCCCCGTATAGGCCAACTCACGCACGATGCCGGGCGCAATCAGCTTGGGCAGGCGCTGCAATGTGCCGACATCTGCGGTCATACCGATGTGGATTTCTTCGATCCCAAAGGCGGTCTCGGTGCTGGCGACGCGGATATCGCACGCCGTGATAAGGTCAATCCCGCCGCCCAGACAGACGCCATGCACGGCGGCGATAACTGGCACGCGCATCTCTTCAAGGCTGCTCAGCGAGGCTTGGAATTTGCGCACCAGATCGCGCAGCGCATAGGCTCCGCGCCCCGGTTCGGACTGCATCAAGCCGGTGATGCCGTTAAACACCGCCAGATCCATCCCCGAGGTGAAATGACGCCCGCGTCCCGATAGCACGACGCAGCGCACCGCCGGATCGGCATCCAAAGCGGCGGCAATACGCGGTAGATCCGCCCAGAAATCGGGCGTCATGCTGTTGGCCTTGTCGGGGTTATTCATCTCAAGATGGGCGACGCCATCCTCGATGGAGAGCGCGAAATAGGTCGAAGAAATGCTGTCGGTCATGGCTGCCTCATGCGGGTTAAGGGCGCGTTGCATCCTTGCTAGCATTGCCTGCCGGGACTCGGAAACGGGTTTGCGCGGTGCGCGGGTAAAACGTCACGGCACTTTGCGTGGCACGACCAAAGGATTGGGCGCTGACAAGCCGGGGAGAACGCCCCCGGCCCGTTTCGCACTATTTCACAATCGTTTCCGGCCCCATCGCCATATTGGGCAAGAAGGTTGAGATAAATGGCACATAGGTGATCAGGATGAGGAAGACGAACAGCACCGCAAGGAACGGCGCCGAGGCCTTGACCACCCGCATGATCGGCATCCCCGCCACGCCCGATGTGACAAACAGGTTGAGGCCAACCGGGGGCGTGATCATCCCGATCTCCATATTGACCACCATGATGATGCCCAGATGGATCGGATCGACGCCCAGTTGGATCGCTATCGGGAATACCAGCGGCGCGACGATCAGGATCAGACCCGAAGGTTCCATGAACTGTCCGCCGATCAGCAAGATGACGTTCACGATCACGAGGAACATGATCTTGCCCAAGCCTGCGCCAATCAAGGCTTCGGTGATCTTTTGCGGGATCTGCTCATCCGTCAGAACATGTTTCAAGATCAGCGCGTTGGCGATGATGAACATCAAGGTGATGGTCAGCTTACCCGCCTCAAATAGCGTGTCGCGCGTGCCTTTGTGCCAGATCACCTCGATCAGCGCCTGCGGGCGTTTGAACAGGCTGATCTTGGTGTCGCCCTGATCGAGCGGCCCCATGTCGCGATAGATGAAATTCGCCACGATCCAGGCGTAAACGGCGGCGACGGCGGCGGCCTCGGTCGGGGTAAAGATACCGCCGGTGATGCCGGGGATGCCATAGAGGCCGACCATAATGATCGCGATCAACATCAGCCCCCAGAAGGCATCGCGAAAGCTCGCCCAGACCTCGCCCCAGCCCTGCCACTCGCCCTTGGGCAGCTTGCGCCGGATCGCGATGAACAGGATCGTCGCCATCAGCATGAAGCCCGCCAGAAGGCCAGGGATGACGCCTGCAAGGAACATCCGACCGACCGACACATCGGTCGCCGAGGCATAGACCACCATCACGATCGAGGGCGGGATCAGGATGCCCAGCGTGCCTGCGTTACAGATCACGCCAGCGGCGAAGTCCTTGGAATAACCCACCTGACGCATTGCCGCGATCACGATAGAGCCGATGGCCACCACAGTCGCGGGCGACGACCCTGACAGCGCGGCGAACAGCATGCACGCAAACACGCCCGCAATCGCAAGCCCGCCCGGCAGATGCCCGACCACGGCGATCGCAAAGCGGATGATGCGCTTGGCCACGCCGCCGGTAGACATGAAAGACGAGGCGAGAATGAAGAACGGGATCGCCAGCAGCGTCGCGTGATTGTCCATCGCATCAAAGAGCGCCTGCGCCACCGAGGCGAGCGAGGCATCCGAAAAGATCAGCAAAAACAGCGTAGAGGCCAGACCCAGCGAAACCGCAATCGGCACGCCCACCAGCATAAAGCCGATCACCATCAAGAACAGGAATAGGATATCCATACGCTCAGTCGTCCTTGTTCATATGGGCTACATCGGCGATCTGGTCCTCGGCCTCGTGGCTGACGATCAGGGCCGTGCGGGTGCCGCGCACAATGCCGATCCCCGCTTGGATAAAGCGAAACAGCAGCAGCGCGACGCCAAAGGGCAGGATGAAATAAGGCAGGAACCGGGGCAGCTTGTCATAGGTCTCGCCTTGATTGACCCAGCCCTCAAGGAAGGACAGAAACTGCGGGAACGGCACCTGATCGGTCATATAAAACGCGCGATCCCGGGTTGGGATAAAGCCGGTCGGAAACCAGCGTCCGCCGGTTTGTTCCAGCCCGGCAAAGGGCGCCCAGTAATCCCAAGCGCCTTTCATCAGCAACACCGCATACAAGATGCACAGCGCCGCCGCCAGCAGCGCCACCGCCTTGCGCGGGCGCCGCGGCAGCATGTTGATCACCGCATCTACGCCCAGATGTGCCGTGACCTTGACCGCATACGACATGCCCAGCAACACCAGCCAGGCAAACAAGATCAGCGTGACCTCCAACCCCCAGATCAGCGAGGAGTTGAACACGTAACGCAGCACCACATTGACGAAGGTGATCAGCGTCATCATCCCAAGGATCAACGCAATCGCGCCCTCCTCGATATGGTGGATCACATAGGCCAAGCGAGAGCGCGGCTCATAGCGCTGGGTCATAGGACTCTCCGGCTGTCATGAAACAAAGGGGGTCAGGCGCGCGCATTCGTGTGGGGCCGCGCGCGCCTGAGTATCCGGGCAGGCTGTGGGGGCCGCCCGGAATTCTGCGATCAATGCTTGGCGTTGATCGCTTGAGCCGCGTCGATGTTTTCCTGACCGACATCATCGGTAAACTGCGCCCAGACGGGTTTCATCACATCAACCCATTGTTGGCGCTGCTCGGGAGTCAATTCGCGGATTACGCTGCCCGCGTCAAGGATTGCTTGACGATTGTCGTCATTTACCTTGCCCACGGCGGCGTTACGCTCTTGCGTCACCTCATCGAGGATCGATTTCAGCTGATCGCGCATAGCAGGATCAAGGCTGTCCCACCAATCGACCGAGGTCACGACCATATAATCCAGCAACCCGTGATTGGTCTCGGTGATGCCGTCCTGCACCTCGTAGAATTTCTGCCCGTATATGTTGGACCAGGTGTTTTCCTGCCCGTCTACAACGCCGGTTTGCAGCGCGCCATAGACTTCCGAGAACGCCATCGGCTGGGGCGAAGCGCCAAGCGCTTTCATCTGCGCAATCAGCACATCAGAGGGCTGCACGCGGAATTTCAGCCCCTTGGCATCGCCAGGCACCAGCAACGGCTTGTTGGCCGAGAATTGCTTGAGCCCGTTATGCCAGAAATCAAGACCCAAAAGCCCCCGACGCACCATCGCCTCTTTCATGTTCTGCCCGGTTTCTGAGTTCTGGAACTCGTCAACGGCAGCCATGTTCTTGAACATGAAGGGCAGATCGAAGATGCGGTATTTCTTGGTGAAGGTTTCGAATTTCGACAGGCTGGGCGCGGCCATTTGCACATCGCCCTGCAACATCGCCTCTAGCACCTGATCGTCATTATAGAGCGTCGAGTTCGGGTAAACCTCGACACAGGCCTTGCCGTCCATTTCTGCGTTCACCCGCTTGGCAAACAGCGCCGCCGCGATACCCTTGGGGTGTTTGTCGGTGTTGGTGACATGGCTGAACTTGATGACCATTTCGCCCGGATCGCATTTCATCGGATCAGCCGAAACGACCGAGGCCGAAGCCAGCAAAGCGAGCGCCGAAACGGCGGCGGTGAATGTCTTCATGATGTCCTCCCAGACGGTATTTATCGCGCACCAATCCTCTTTGGCGCTTGCGCCACAGCAAAGGGCCACATGCAGGCGCGATCAACAGTTTCGTGAAGGCAATGTGACGCAGAGTGAATTTGATGTAAAATCATGGGCTTGAGCGACAAACGCAAACGCCCGTCGCCAAATCCTGTGCGAAATCCCGCACAGCTCCGCACCTTGATGCGGCGAATCCCCGCCAAGCCCCAAGCGCCACCCTGCCCCAAATTTGCCCAGCCCACGCCGAACCGGTGCCTTTAAGGGCGGTGAGCATGGCAGTGTTTGGATAAGGGGATTTGAGAATTGAGTGGGATGAATATCAACCTTCAGACTCCCGCTATTTACGCGGGCGGTGGGGCGGCAAGGTCATGCTCTGCTGACTATCGCCAATTTGGGTCGAAATTTTGAGAAAGAGGGACAAGGGATGACGCAAGAGGTCTGGGTCAGTTCGGTGATGACTGAGGGTGGGATCGGCAACAAGCAAGGGATCCGTGAGAAATACTACGGTGAGGACTGGGCGCCGCCGACGTTCATTCTTGGCGTCCCTCCGGAACATGTGATTGCCGCGACGGACCGCCATTACCGCGGTCACGCCCTGACGCGCGAAGAGTTCACTGAGGCAATGTATGTCTTTGATGAAAAACGCTGGGCGCGGCAGAAGGACCTGTTCATGGCTGGCGGTTTCTATGCCGTGCGGGGCAAGCTGGCCGAAGTGCTCAAGCAGTTCGATCTGGGCGCGGGCGGGCTGATCGAATTCCCGATCTATCAGGCCGACAAGGTCACCCCCCTGCCGGGCCCGTTCTATCTGCTGAATTTCGGCTGCATCAAGGACAGCGTGGTGATCGAGCAGTGCCAGAAGCTGCACCACGTGTTCGAAAAGAAAATTTTCGGCTACGACCAATGGAGCGTTTCCAACCTCGAGGATGGCGAGATCGCCGTCACCGCCGCGGCGCTTGAGGGGCCGGATCTGTGGTTCGAGTCCAAGCTCCGCAAAAAGATCTTAATGAGCGGGCGGCTGCATGACGCGATTGTGGCGGAAAAGATCAAGGTAAACTTCAAGTTCGCGCGGGCGCGGATTGAATAAGGCCCCCACATCGCTTTGCGCTTCAGATCACCGCAGCCCCGCAAAACGGTCGCGCCGATGCTCATTTTCAATGTGGCACGCCTCCCCCTACCCCCGATAATCCTCCGCCCGCAGCCCGTGGCGCGCGAGTTTGTCGTAAAACGTCTTGCGCGGGAGTTTGAGGGCGGTGGCGGCCTCGGTGGCGTTGCCGCCTGCTTGCGCGAGCGCCTCGGCCAGCAGCGATTTCTCGACGCCTGCCATGCGCTCGGCCAGCCCGAGGTTATGCGCCGCCTCGCCCGCGCCAAGCCCCATCGCAAAGCGCATTGCCTCCGACATCAGCGCGCGCGAATTGCCCGGCCAGTCGCGCGCCATCAACGCAGCACTCAGATCGGGCGGGATCTCGGGGATCGCCAGATTGGCCTGCTCGCAGGCGGTCGCGACATAATGGCGAAACAGGTCGGGAATGTCTTCGGGGCGCTCGGATAGCGAGGGCACGCGCAGGCGCAGCGCCTCAAGGCGCCAGTAGAGATCGGGGTTGAAGCGGCCCGCGCGCGCCAGTCCGGCCAGATCGCGATAGGTGCCCGCGATGAGGCGCGTGGCGGGGCGCGTTTCAAGTAGCTCGATCAGGGCAAACTGGGCGGGTTGGGGCAGATCGGCCACCTCGTCAAGATAAAGCGTGCCGCCCTCGGCCTGCGCGAAACTGGCGGCGAGATCCTCGGGCGACAGCCCGGCGGCGGCACGTTTGACAAAGGGGCGGCGGGCATGGCTGGAGAGCAGGTGGATCACCTCGGCGACCTTGGAATTGCCCGCGCCGGGCGCGCCGGTTATCAGCACCTCCGCCCCCGAGCGCGCGGCCCGGCGGGCATTCTCGCGCAGCGCCTCGCCCACGGCCGAACGCCCCACCAGAATGCGCGCCGCCGCATCGCCACGCTGGCCTTCGCGCTTGAACAAGCGGATCTGCATGACCCGCGCGCGTTGCTCCAGCGCTCTCTCAACTACGGCCAATAACTCTTTGCCAGAGCAAGGTTTTTCGAGAAAATCATAGGCCCCGAGCGCCATCGCCCGCACCGCCATCGGCACATCGCCTTCACCCGTGAGCAAGATCACCGGCAGATCGGCATCCGCCTTTTGCACCAGCTCCAGCAGCGCGAAACCATCCTTGCCCTGCATGCGAATATCGCTGATCACGACGCCCTCAAACGCCGGGCCGATATGATCCTTGGCCTCGATATAGGAGCTGGCCAGCGTGGGTCGCAGCCCCGCCAGTTCCAGCGTCTGCCCCAGCGCCTCGCGCACCGCACGATCATCATCGACAAACAACACCCGCCGGATCATCTAGCTGCCCTCCCGTTGCGGTGCTTCGCGCAGATCAACGGCGAACACCGCCCCGCCTGTTGGTGCGTTCTCGCCGCGCAGGTTGCCGCCAAAGCCCTGCACCAGACCGTAGGAAATCGACAGGCCAAGGCCAAGCCCTTCGGCGCTGCCGACCTCTTTTGTGGAGTAGAACGGGTCGAAAATGCGCGACGGGTCGGCGATGCCGGGGCCGGTATCAGCGACCGTCAGTCGAATGCCGTCATCCGCGCGCGTGATCGCGATGCTCAACTGACGGGTCGGCGCGTTCTCCATCGCATCAAGCGCGTTGGAGATCAGGTTAAGCACGACTTGCGACAGCCGCACCTCGCCACCCATCACGATGGCGGGGAAATCGGGGCGCTGCCAGGTGACGCTTACCGCAGACTGTTTGATGCGGGCATCCAGCATCTCCAGCGCGCTTTCCACAACCGCCGCCAGCCCGACCCGCGTCGCAGGCTCGCTTTCCTGGCGGGCGAATGCGCGCAGGTTGCGGATGATGCGCCCCATGCGATGCGCCATCGCGCCGATCCGCCCCAAGGTCTCGCCCGCCTCTTGCACGCGCCCGCGCTCCAGCAGCAATTCGGCATTCTCGGCATACGAGCTGATCGCCATCAGCGGCTGGTTCAACTCGTGGCTGATGCCCGCCGACATTTGCCCCAGCGCCGAGAGCTTGCCCGCCTGCACCAGTTCATTTTGCGTGCGTTGCAACTCCTCATTCGCCGCACTCAGTTCTGCGGTGCGCGCCGCTACGCGGACCTCAAGTGCGGCATTGGACAGCGCCAATGCGCGCCGCCGCTCCCACAGGGCCAGCAGCACCGCCCCCAGCGCCAGAAACCCCGCCGCCGTGGACAGCGCCACCAGCCGCGCCGAGCGCAGCACCGGACCCGCCAACGCCAGAGCATGGCCCGTCATGTCGATCACCGGCAGCGCGCGCGTCACCTCAAGCCCCGGCCCCGTCAGCGAGCCCTGCCCGAACAGCAATTCACGCCCCGCGAAAGGGCGCGCAACCATCGGCGCGCGCGGCGCAACTGCGCCTGCGGGATAGATCAGCGGATCGGGGCGCGTTGTCCCGTGCGCGGTCAGCACCAGGTCGATGCGGTTGGTGAGAAAGCTGACGCCATCGGCATCGCTGAACCAGACCGGCACCGGATTGCCCCGCCCCTCGGCCTCGACATCGCTGGCACGCAGGCGCAGCCGCACGGTTGCAATTACCCCGCCTTGAGGGGCAAAGACCGGGGCTGCAAAGGTAAACAGGCGCTGCCCGGTCTCGGGGTCCACGAAATGATCAAATCCGGTCGCGCCTTGCGCCGCGCGGGTCAGCGCGCGCGAGATCTCTACGCCTTCAGGCGCCTCATCTGGCCCCGCCAGCACCGCCCCGTCGGGCGCGATCAGCCAGATGTCGCGCGCGCCCGCGTGATCGGCGAGGCGCTGCAAGGTCAGGCTGACGGCCTTGTTGCGCCACGCACCGCCGGCGCGCCCCTCTTGGGTGAAATTCTGCGCAAGCGCCACCACATCGGGGTGATCGGCCGCCAGCACCGCGACCTCGCGAAATTGCAACATCGCGGCCACCAGACGATCCGAGGCGAGACGCAGATCGGATGCGCCTTGGGCCTCGATCCGCGCCAGACCTTCGCGCGCCGAAACGCGCCAGACCACGAAAGACGCCGCCAAGGTCAGCGCCAGCCAAAGCAGCAGCAGGGTGACGCGCAGCCGCATCTAGAGCGGCAATGTGAAAAGGGTAATCGACGCAGGCACATGATCCGCGCCAGATCGCCCGTTCCGGTCGGCGCGATCCTTGGGCGTGATTTGGATGATGTGAACCATGATGACCTCCGCTGCGCTTATTGGTGGCGCTATAGGCGTCAAAGTGCAAGCGGCACGCTTGAAAGAGGCGCGCGTCTCGGGCCAATAGGGTGCCAAGCAACCGGAGCTGATATGCAAAGCCTGACCCAATCGCCGCTGGATGCGGAGTTCGTGCAAAACCCCTATCCGTTTTATGATCGCGTGCGCGCGGCCGGGCCGTTTGCGTATTGGTCCGATTACAAAATGGCGGTGAGTGCGCGGGCGTCCGTCGTGGCAGCGGCGTTGCGCGATCGTCGTTTGGGGCGTGAAACCCCGGCGGAACGCGCCCTGCCTACGCCGCCCCATCTTGAGCCGTTTTACGCGCTTGAACGCCACTCGATGCTGGAACTTGAGGCCCCGCGCCACACCCGCTTGCGCCGATTGGTGGTGCGCGCCTTCACCTCGGGGCGGATCGCAGCCCTTGCGCCCGATATCACCGCGCTGTGCCATCGCCTGATTGACGACATGCCCGCAGGTGGCGGCGACCTGCTGGAGCATTTCGCCAAGCCCCTGCCGGTGATCGTGATCGCGCGGCTGCTGGGCGTGCCTGAAACCGATGCGCCCGATCTGTTGGCGTGGTCCAATGCGATGGTGCAGATGTATCAGGCGCGCCGTGATGACGCGCTTGAGGCCGAGGCCGCACAGGCTGCGCAGGCGTTTACCGACTATCTGAGTGCGCTGATCGAAACGCGGCGCAAGGCGCCCGGCAATGACCTGCTGTCCGATCTGATCGCGGTGCAAGAGGACGGCGCGCATCTGAGCCGGGACGAGCTGATCGCGACCGTAGTGTTGCTGCTCAATGCCGGGCATGAGGCGACCGTGCATTCCATCGGCAATGGCGTGAAAACGCTGCTGGAACAGGGCGTTGCGCCCGAGTGGCTGGATACAGACCATATTGATGGCACGCTGGAAGAGATCCTGCGCTATGACCCTCCGCTACATCTGTTCACCCGCTGGGCCTATGAGGATATCGAGCTTCAGGGCGAGACGATCCGCGCGGGCAGTCAGATCGGGCTGTTGCTGGCGGGGGCCAATCGCGACCCTGACACCTGGGATAGCCCCGGCGTGTTCAATTCGCCTCGACCAGTGAAAACCAATTTCTCCTTTGGCGCGGGGGCGCATTTCTGCATCGGCGCACCGCTTGCACGTCTTGAGATGCGCATCGCGCTGCCGCTGCTGTTTGAACGCCTGCCCGCGATGACCTTGGCGAACAGGCCCGTTTATGGCGATGTTTATCACTTCCACGGGCTGGAGGCGCTGGATCTGCGCTATTGAACGGATTTCCACCCGGCAAGCGCGCATGCGAACACTGTTTCGCGCCAAACGCTTTTCCCTGCGGCAATTCCCCGCTATGACCGGGGTTCTGGTGAGATTTGCGCCAGATCAAAGTAGACCGAGCGGAAAACCCCGTATGCGGACCCGACAAGTTGTGTTGCGACGAAAGACCTGAACCATGAACGAGAACGCCGTGAACGAGATTCCCAAGGTCAAGACCCTGCCCGATGCCCAGACCGTCACCGAGGTCACTCATTGGACCGACCGGCTGTTTTCTTTCCGCGTGAGCCGCCCGCAAAGCTTGCGCTTTCGTTCGGGGGAGTTCGTGATGATCGGACTGATGGGCGATAATGGCAAGCCGCTGCTGCGCGCCTATTCCATCGCCTCGCCCAATTGGGATGAGGAACTGGAGTTCTACTCGATCAAGGTGCCCGACGGGCCGCTGACCTCAAAGCTGCAACATATCCAGCCGGGTGATGAGATCATCCTGCGTCCCAAGCCGGTGGGAACTCTGGTGCATGACGCGCTGCTGCCGGGCAAGCGCGTGTGGTTTCTCGCCACCGGCACCGGGATCGCGCCTTTCGCCTCGCTGATGCGCGACCCCGAGACTTACGAGAAATTCGATGAGGTCGTGATGATGCACACCTGTCGCACCATCGAAGAGCTGGAATATGGCCGCCAACTGGTCGAGAACCTCGTGAATGACGAGCTGATCGGCGAGATGGTTGAGGGCAAGTTGAAATACTACCCCACTACCACGCGCGAAGAATTCCCCCATATGGGGCGCATCACCACGAACCTCGAAAACGGCAAGGTGTTCGACGACCTCGGGATCGAGCCGATGGATCCGGCCACGGATCGCGCAATGGTCTGTGGTAGCCTTGCGTTCAATAAGGACGTGATGGCGGTGCTTGAAGGGTTCGGGCTGCGCGAAGGCGCCAACTCCGAGCCGCGCGAATATGTGGTCGAAAAGGCATTCGTTGGCGAGGGGATTTAGGGCGCACTCAGGCGCGCGCCCTCTCGCGCCACTAGCTGAAATCCTCGCGTATGATATCTGACTTGCCGATGCCGAAAGAGATCAACATTTCTTCGATATCATCGACCATCGCGTCCGGACCGCAGATATAGAACGGTGCGTTCGCGGTGGTTGCGTGATTGCGCAGGAAATGACGGTCAATCTTTTCGTTTTGCACATTCGGACCCGGATTTTCCTGATCCGTGACCAGCCAGATCGTTTCAAGCCCCTCCATCGCCTCGAACTCGTCGCGCAAAATGATGTCGGCCTCGGTCTTGTTGGAAAAGATCAGGGTCGATCCGCCCAATGTTCCCTCGCGCTCCAGTCGCGCGCGCAGGATTGCGATGAAAGGCGTGATGCCCGCGCCGCCTGCGATGAACGTGCCGGGGCCTGCGTCATGAATCGCACCCCAAGGGTCCGAGATTTGCACATGTTCGCCAGGTTGTAGCGTGGCGATTTGGGCTGTCACGCCCTCATGATCAGGATAGCTTTTGATAATGAAATCAAGTGTGTCGCCCTCACTGCCATTGACCGGCGTGAACGGGCGGGCCTCATCGCGCCAGCCGTCGCGCGTCAGGGTCAGATCCACCGCCTGACCGGGTTTGCACGACAGATCTTTGGGACGCTCAAAGCGCAGATGGTGCGTGTCGTGGGTGACGGATGCGCGCGATTGCAAGGTTAGGTCAAATGTCATGGGGCTCTCCTTTGCTGTCAGGGGACAACGCGCGCCAAGCCTGACACGTTCCTAAGGCCCCCCAAACGAAAAACCCCGCGCAACCTGAATTGCGCGGGGCGGGCGTTTGACATGCCAAAGAGTGTGGTCGTTACATGCCCAAGGCCGAGCGCACCTGGTCCAAAACGCCCTTCACTAAAGCGGGATTGTTGCGCGCGCTTTCAACAGCCGTTTTGAGCGGCGCCTTGGTCGCTTCGGGCAGTGCCGAGTCGTCGATCATCTTTTCAACCGTGTCGGCGTCAAAACCGTCAACCGTCAGCGCCTTGGCCGCATCCAGCACACCTGGCATTGCGCCCTCACCCGTGGTCGCAGCATCGCTTTGCGCATCGGCGGCGGTGTCATCTGCGGTTTGCGTTGCCGTTTCTGCCGCATTGGTCGCAGCCGAGGCCGCATCCGCAGCCGCATCGGCGGCGTTGGTGGCGGCTTTGGCGGCGGAGGTAGCTGCACTCGCGGCCCCGTCAGTCACCGAATCATCGGCATTCTCTGTGGCTTGCGAGGCAGCGTTGGCGGCGGCATTGGCGGCATCGCTTGCAGCCTGCGCGGCTTGCGTTGCGGCATCAGCGGCCTCGCTGGCGGCATCGGTGGCGCCTTGCGTTGCCGCGTCAACCGTGGCTTTTGCGGCATCGCTGGCGGCTTGCGAGGCATCGCCCGCAGCCGTTGCCGCCTTCTCCGCCGCGGTTTTTGCGGCATCCACGGCGGTTTTCGCACCATCGGCTGCGGATTGCGCGGCCGCACTGGTCGCATCGACCGCAGAGTTTACGCTGTCCTTGGCGGCTTGGGCCGCTTCGTTGGCCGCATCTGTGGTGGATTGCGCAGCATCGCCGACGGCATCCGTGGCGCTATCAACTGCCGAGCTGGTCGTCGGTTGCTCGGTTGTCTGCGACTCGGGGGCGGCAGGGGGCATGGGTTCCTGCGAGGAGGTAAAATAGACAATGCCCGCCACAACGACCACAACGGCTGCGATAGCATACCAAACGTTCTTATTCATGGTGAAATCCCTCTTACTGGTCAGACGAGAAAGCTATGTTTCTGGCCGTACGTGAAAGCTACGTTCCTATTATGTCAGGCACTGACGATCCGCAAAACCCCACGTCCCGAAAATGGCCGTTTTTGCGCCGCTCTACGCGCTTAAACTCGCCAATTGTCAAAACGCATGCCTCCGCACCCCGGTTCCCAACGCTTTGCGGTTGAAAGCCACGGCGCGCGGGACTATGTTTTGCGCCTGAAATCATGTTGGCTACAGAAGGATTCCCACCATAGCCCGTAGACCCCATAACGCCCCGCCGACCCGCGACACCGGACCCCGAGTGAACGGTCGTATTCGTTCCAATGAAATTCGCCTGATCGGGGCGGAGGGCGAGAATGTCGGCGTTGTCACGCCGCGCGAAGCGATGAGCATGGCCGAAGAGGCCGGTCTCGACTTGGTGGAGATCTCTCCCAACGCCGACCCGCCGGTCTGCAAAATCATGGATTTCGGCAAGTTCAAATATGAGCAGCAAAAGCGCGAAGCCGAAGCCCGCAAAAAGCAGCACATTATCGAAATCAAAGAGGTCAAGTTCCGGCCCGGCACCGATGTGCATGATTACGAAGTGAAAATGCGCAATGTGATCAAGTTTCTGGAAAATGGCGACAAGGTGAAAGTCACCCTGCGCTTCCGGGGCCGCGAGATGGCGCACCAGAACCTTGGCCTTGAGTTGCTCAACCGCGTGCGCGATGACGTGGGCGAATTGGGCAAGGTTGAATCGATGCCCCGTCTTGAGGGCCGCCAAATGGTGATGATGATCGGCTCGACCCGCTAGGATCGATCTCGCCAGAAATAGTCAAAGCCCTCCCAATTTCGGGAGGGCTTTTTCATGGGTGCAGGCGCTTGGCGTCTAGCCGTAAAGAGCTGCGCGTTCGACCAAGGCGCGGTTGTTTTTGGCGTGACGTTCCACCAGTCGCACCGCGCGTTTGCCCTTGGCAAAAACCCGCGCGGGCGCAATCGGCCCCGTGGTTTTGCCCAAATCCCGGCGCGTGACATTGAGAAGCTTGCAAATCTCAATCAGCGCGGGCTTGGGAATCGAGTCCAGCGCCTGAGCGCCCAGAAAAAGGCTTTCGCTTGGCACGCCACTGGCAAACAGAATTTCGTGGCGCTCAAGCATGACGTGGTAATAGGTGACGTTGCAGTCGGGCAGCTCCAGCATCACACCGGGCAGCGACAGCAGTGCTTTGGCCGGAATCAACACCTGATCGGCGCCAAACATGCGCTGCGCAACAGGGCCTTGCACCAACACGCGGTGCTGCTGGGACAGGCGCAAATCACGCGATGGCAGCCCCACCCCCAACGCGCCCTTGCAGATCAGCACGGCGGCGAGATTGGGCGCGGCGGCGATTTCGGCAGGCGTCCAGGTCTTGGCAAAAAGCCATGTGATCGGCTGTGCCCCGTTATCGGATGTGACGATCAAATCGCCAACGCGAAGCTGTTCGATGGTCTTTTCGCCCTGCGGCGTGGCCAGCCAAGTGCCATCGGCGAAACAGATATTCGTCGCGTTTGGCGTGGGCGTGCCCGAGGTGAAGGTATCGGACCCGTCATCGTCGCGTTGCAAGGATAGCCCATCGGTATCATCGCCAAAATTTTCGCCCGAACCGACCCGCGTGGCAGTTCCCGAAAACCCCGAATAGCCCCCTGCCCCCAGCGTCGGATCATCAAGAGCGTCGCCATTAAAGGTCGCTTGGATAAATTCATCATTGCTGGGGTCATAGACGGTGACATTGTCGCCCCCGTTATTAAGCAGCGCAGTGCCGCGCCCCGCATCAAAGGCCAGATCATTCGCGCCACCGGTGGGCAGGCTGCCCCCGTCTTGCACACCCGTCATCACCAGCGCATGCGCGCCCGGCTGCAAGGTCGTGCCATCGGGAAAGGTGAACCAATTGCCGACGCCCTGATCCCAAAGCTGTAGACCCGAAATGTCGATCGGATCGCTGGAGCTATTATACAGCTCGATATATTCGTCGGTTGCTTCGGCCGTGCCATTGCCATCGGTGTCGAAATTCTGCGCACCATTGGGGTCAACGAGGATCTCGTTGATTACAATCCCGTTGAGCAACGAATCTGCCAAATCTCAAACCCCAAAAAGCCGCGCATCTGTCGGTCACTGTTTTCACTCATACGCGAGTGACAGAGAAATAGGGCAAACTTGAGACGATTTTGCATTAATCCGTTAAGGCCCCCATCAAAAGCTGCGTATCACGCCGCTTCCCGACCAACAGATTTCGCAAAAAATTAAAGCGCCGCGGGAGGGAGACCCGCGGCGCATTTAGGGGAAAGACGAGGGAGAACGTCAATCCTCTGGTCGGGTCCGCATGGCCGAAGCCGCGATTGGGAGATCAAGGACCCGATGCACAAAGTGATATGGGAGTATCTTCATGCTGAGATTGATCTAGGTCAAAACCTTCAGCAATGAAACTGCGACAAACTGTTGCGTGGGTCACGTTTCTGACAGGCCAAGGTGAGGCGCGCGTGAAAATCCCCCTGTTTTCTTGCAAATCCATGAAATCAGGCGGCAATTCGGGCCTTTAGCGCGGCGCAATGTCGCAGTTCGCAAGAGCGCCCCACCCCGCGCGCGACGCGGTCTTTCTTTCGTCACCGCCCTGTCCAAACACCCATCTGTTTTCCTTGCGATGGGGCGGCAAAACACGCCTCCACAGGCTTCGCGTTCGCGCGCGCGCATGCTAGGACAGCACAACGTCGAACAAGAGGGTTTTATGGGCGAGCACCGCGTGATCCGGCGAAAGATGCACTCACAGGCGGCAACCGGGTCGGCCCCGGCGCTGCTGGATGTCGTGGGGTGGCACCAAGAGGGCAAACATCACCTGCGCGCGTTTTTCGCCAAGCCCTCAAGCCCCGATCAGGTCGCACGAAAGCAACCCGCCGGGGCCGCCCGCCTGATAAAGTCGCGCGCCGTTGCGGGGGCCGTGATGAGCGTGCATGAGCCCGACGCCTCCGGCCCGACGCAGATCGCGCTGCTGGACGCGGATGGCGCGCAGGTGCTGTTGCCGCTCACCCCCGCCGCGCCTGACTGGGACATCTTTGAGGGGCGCAATTGCCTGTATGGTCAGCGTCTTGACGAAAGCGTCGAAACCGTTCTGGACTGGCTCAGCTGGCATCACGACTATCACGGCGCGACCGGTGCGGTGATCTTGAACCGCGCGCCGCCAGACAGCCCGACAGGCAATGCGGCAGAGTTCGCGCAAGACCTGGAACGTGGCCTTGATCAGCGCGATTTGGAGATGCCGGTGGTCGTACTGGACTGCGATCTGGCGCTGGGCAAGCCCGGTCATGGTCCGGAATCGCATGTCTATCTCGCCCCCGACGCACCGGGCAAAGATCGGATGGAGCCGCCCGGCCCGGATCCGTGGCGCGCTCCGCTGGGTCAGCCGCTGATTTTTGAGATCGCGAAATGGCGCTTCTTTGCCAAGGCGGCGGCGGTGTTGATTTTGGACGTGACCGATTTGCTGCGCCCGCATAAGCACACGACCCCCACCGCATTCGAGGCCGCGCAGGCCGCTGAGAACGGGGTGATCCTGCTTGTGGGCCAGCGGATATATCCGTGGCGTGTGCGCAAAGGCGACCCCGAGCGCTTTGCCGATCACATCTGTCGTTCTTTCGACGCGCGCAGCGGCATTGCGCGCTGGGGCTGCGCGCCGGCCAAGGCGGGGTTGGAAAGCACTTGGCGGCTGCTAGGCGTGAGCAACGCCAAGCTCGACCCCGGGCGGGCCTACGGGTTCTGGCGCGCGATGGCAATTCGTGTGCCGGGCGTGTCGGCGGCGGAACTGGTGCCCAAAACCTCGCTGGTCGAGGATGATCAATTGCTGGAACTGTCCAAACAGGTCTGGGGCTTTAAGCCGATCCGCCCGCCTGTGTCCAAGGTCAAGGCTGCGCCCAAAAAGGCGATCCATGCCGGGCACACCGCGATCATCACCACGATGAAAAACGAAGGGCCGTTCATTCTGGAATGGCTTGCCTATCATCGCGCGATCGGGGTCGATGATTTCCTGATCTACACCAATGATTGCACCGATGGCACGGATACGATGCTGGACCTGCTGGAACGCAAGGGGATCGTGGCGCATCGCGAAAATCCGTTCCGCACGATGGAGGATATGAAGCCCCAGCACGCGGCCCTCGCGGCGGCGGAAAACGAACCGGTGATCCAGAATGCCGGCTGGTCGATCTGCATGGATGTGGATGAGTTCATCAATATCAAAATCGGCGATGGCACCCTGCCCGCGCTGTATAAGACGATGGGCGAGGCGAATATGATCTCGCTGACATGGCGGCTCTTTGGCAATGATGATGTGCATCACTTCGAGGATCGCTTTGTCACCGAGCAATTCACCCGCTGCGCCCCCGAAGTGGTGCGCAAACCCCATCAGGCCTGGGGGTTCAAAACGCTGTTTCGCAACGTCGATCTGTATAAGAAACTCGGCGTGCATCGGCCCAAAGGATTGGTGCCCGACCTTTGGGATCAGGTGAAATGGCTCAACGGCTCGGGCAAGCCGATGCCGCGCGAGATGTTTCGCAATGGCTGGCGCTCGACGCTGGATACCTATGGTTATGACTGGGTGCAGCTGAACCATTACGCGGTGCGCTCGGCAGAGAGTTTTCTGGTGAAACGCGACCGGGGTCGGGTGAACCATGTGGATCGCGATCAGGGGCTGAGTTATTGGTTCCGAATGAACCACAATGCGCAGGTCGAAACCTCGATCCAGCGCATGCTGCCTGCTGCCAAGGCCGAGTTCGACCGGCTGCTGGCCGATCCCGAAATCGCCGCCGCGCATGCCCATAGCATTGCCTGCCACCGCGCCAAAATTACCGAGCTGATGGCGCGTCCCGATCAGGCAGAGTTCTACGCCAAGCTGACCTCGCCGCGCTTTGAAAAGCTTTCAACGCTGTTGAAACATTTTGGCCCGGCGGTGTTCAATACCGGCCCACATGTGATCCCCGAGGATCTCCACGAGCGCGATCTTGCGCCCGATTTCTTCTTTACCGTGGCCCCACCGGATGAAGCCACGCATTGACACCTGCGCCCCGGATCACCTGAGGGACGCTCCGCGGGGAGTATTTATGGCTAGATGAATACGATGCTTTGGCTTTCATCTAGCCCGAAATACTCCCGCCGGAGGCCTCCGGCATATCGGCGTAACGCCCCCACCCGCCATTCCGCCTTGCGCGGACGTGATGCGGGGTGCATCTTGCCCTCATGCGCGCCTTGGCCATTACATCCGTTAAAAACGAAGCCGCTTTCCTGTTGGAGTGGCTGGCCCATCATCGCGCCGTTGGGTTTACGGATTTTCTTGTCTTCTCAAATGATTGCTCGGATGGCACGGCAGAGATGCTGGATCGGCTGGAACAGCTTGGCTGGCTGACCCATCGGCCCAATCCCGGCCCGTGGGAGCAAGGGCCGCAATGGGGTGCGCTCAAGCAGGCGGACCGTCATCCGCTTAAGGCGAGCGCCGATTGGATCGCGGTGTTGGATGTCGACGAGTTCGTCACGATCAAGACGGGCGATGGCACGCTAAATGCGCTCATTTCAGCCTGCGCGCCCGCGACCGCGATTGCGCTGACATGGCGGCTGTTTGGCAATTGCGGCAAGGTCGCGTTCGAGGACATGCCAGTCACACAGCAATTCACCCGCGCCGCGCCAGTCGGCATGCTTTGGCCATGGCGCGCGGCGATGTTCAAGACGTTGTTTGCCAATGATGGCACCTATGGCAAGCTGGGGGTACACCGGCCACGCGCCCCCGACAAAGATCGTTTACAATCAACGATTTGGGTGGATGGCTCGGGGCGTAAGCTGCCCGCGCTTTATCAGCGTCAGAAACTGTTCACACCGCTGGGGAGCGATCCTTACGGGCTGGTTCAACTTAACCATTATGCTTTGGGCGCGATGGAGAGCTATATCGTGAAATGCGATCGCGGTCGGGCCAATCGCGCCGCCGGAGCGTTTGACATGTCCTATTGGGTCGAGCGCAATTTCTGCACCACGCCTGACACGGCGATTGCGCGTTATGAAGGCGCGGCCGAGGTTTTGCGCGCGCAGTTGATGGTAGATCCGGAATTGGCGGCACTGCATGACGCGGCGGTGGCATGGCGCAAAGAGCGGTTCGCGCAGTTGATGCTTGAGGAAGAGTATCGCGCATTGTTTGGCCGCTTGCTGCTGACCCCGCCGAGCCGCCCTCTATCGCCGGTGGCGGCGCAGCATATGGTCAGCTTGGGTTTGCGCGCCAATGACGCCAAGCGCGAAACAAAAGCGACAAAAGGCGACGATTGCTAACTATTCCTGAACAATTCGCAACAATTCCCCCTAACTCCCTTGCTTGCGCCCCATTGCGGTAATGTTACATTAACCCAAATGCGGCTTTGATCGGGGGATAGAAACTCTCCGATTGGATCGACGAATGTTTAAGGACAAACAGATTACTATGGCTACTCTTAGTGAGAGCGATTGGGACGCACGCATGGAAGAAATGGCCGAGGAGTCGGGCTATTTCGAACCGCTGGGCCGTGCGCATAGCGTGTTTTTCCACGATGACACGCCGACATTGCTGGTGACCTTTGAGAGCCGCGCCAAAATTCGCGCCGATGATGACGGCGATCAACTGCCTCGCGGCTATCAGATCGCGCGCGCGGCGGGGTGTTCCTCGCTGACGTTGATTTGCGATCATGACAGCTGGTTTCGCGACCCGGCGGTATTCGCCTATTTCGACCGTCTCGTGGATGAGGCGTTTTTCGAAGACTTCGACCGTGTCGTGTTTTACGGTGCAGGCCCGTGCGGATACGCGGCTGCCGCCTTTTCAGTCACCGCCCCCGGGGCCACGGTGGTTGCGCTGCATCCCCAAGCCACGCTCGATCCAAAAATTGCGGGTTGGGACCAGCGGTTTCGTCAGATGCGCCGCACCTCGTTTACCGATCGCTACGGTTTTGCGCCTGAAATGCTGGAAGGCGTCGAGCAGGCTTTTGTTGTTTATGATCCGCTTCAGCCCTTTGATGCGATGCATGCGGCGCTTTATGCGCGCCCCTGCGTGTCGCTGCTGGCCTGTCGCAATATCGGTAAAAACATCGAACAAATGCTGCGCGGCATGGGAATTCTCGACGATATTCTGATCGCCGCCTGTCAGGGAGAGCTGAGCGAGCAACGTTTCTGGAAGCTCTATCGCGCCAGACGCAATCTGGCACGTTTTTTGCGTCAGGTGACCGCTCGGTTAGCCTCGCAGAATCGCACGTTTCTTGAGGCGATTGCCTGTCGCAACGTGACCCGCAGACTGAACGGGCCAAAGTTTCGCGCGCGACTGGCTGTGCTTGAGGCGGAACTGGCCGAACAAGGGGTTACCCTGCCCGAACCCAGCCAGATCGGCGCGCAATAAGCGCTGCGCTCAGGCGTTTGAGCCGGGCAGATCACGGATGTCCTCATCCGCGTCACTGTCCTCATCGGGGGATGAAATATGGGTTTTTACGCCGCGGCGCGTGCTTTTGGCGACCTGTGCCAGAACGACCTCTGGGGCGGCAAAGAACGGCGTGGGCGAAAACGGTTCAACAACCGTAAGCATGTGCAGCCCCAAGGCATCCAGCGCTAAAAGCAACGCCTCATCCGCGCGCACCAACAGCCGGTCGGCATCAACTTGGCACGGGGCGTGGAACTGACCCACGCAAAGCGCGGCGAGAACAAGATCGCCGCGCAATTCCGTTAGCGTTTCAGGCGCAGGGGTGGTGGGCATTTGAGCCTCCGATTACCGGGCGTTCAAACCCGGAGTATCGCGCGGCTGATGCGTTTGACGCAAGCCCAACCCGTTTACATGTAAAAGCGGTCGCGGAAGACGTGCTGCACGATACCGTCGCGCGTGATTCCCATAGCGGCCAGTTCTGCATCCGATTTCGCCTCAAGACGGGCGATGACATCTTGGCGCGAGTGGTATTCCATGTAGTTGGTGATGCCCTCGGCAAGACCAGAGATCAGTTTGCGCAAGAACGACTGTTCGCCATGTGCGTTCGCGGTAATAAAAGCCATTGGAAACCTCCTGAGAGTGTTTGATTGTCAGGTTGCTTCCTCCCTTGTGAGCAAAAATAGGTCAGCCTCGCTGCCGGGACCACCGACAATCCTGCATCCCCGCCATGCATATGCTGCAGCGCAGCGTAGATGCACCGGAAGATTGGCGTGGTTTCACGCGGAAACTCTGGATTTGCGCGCGACCCCGCGCTATTGGCTTGGGGCATGAACATACTCACGATCCCCCGCCCCGATGATTGGCACCTGCATCTGCGCGATGGCGCAATGCTGCAGGGCATTCTTCCTGAGAGCGCGCGCGACTTTGCCCGCGCCATTATCATGCCCAATCTGGTGCCACCGGTGGTCACGGGCGCGCAGGCGGCAGCCTATCGCGCGCGCATCCTGGCCGCTCTGCCCGAGGGCGCTGCGTTTGAGCCCTTGATGACGCTTTACCTGACGGAGACGACCGATCCCGAAGACGTGGCTGCGGCTGCGGCCTCGGGTCTGATCAAGGCGGTGAAACTCTATCCCGCAGGGGCTACGACCAACTCGGATTCCGGCGTGCGCGACTTTGACAAAGTGCGCCCGGTTTTTGAGAAAATGGCCGAGATCGGCTTGCCGCTGTGCACCCATGGTGAGGTCACCACGCCCGAGGTCGATATCTTTGACCGCGAGGCGGTGTTCATCGAAACCGTGCTTGACCCGATCCGGCGCGCGACGCCCGGCCTGCGCGTGGTGATGGAGCACCTCACAACGAAAGACGGCGTTGATTACGTGGCAGCCCAAGGCCACGATATGGGCGCGACGATCACGACCCATCACCTGATCATCAACCGCAACCACATCCTCGTGGGCGGGATCAAGCCGCATTATTATTGCCTGCCCGTGGCCAAGCGCGAGCATCACCGCCGCGCTTTGATCGAGGCGGCAACCTCGGGCAATCCGCATTTCTTCCTTGGTACTGACAGCGCGCCCCATGCCGACCCGGCCAAGGAAAATGCCTGTGGCTGCGCGGGTTGTTTTACAGCAACCAACACCATGCCGCTTCTCGCCCATATCTTTGAGTCTGAGGGCCGGCTGGATGCGCTGACCGCCTTTGCCAGTGAGAACGGCCCGCGTTTTTACGGCCTGCCGGTGAATTCGACAACGCTGAGCCTCGAAAAACACGACACCCCGACGTCATGGCCCGCCAAGATCGAAACCGGCGCGGGGCCCGTCACCCTGTTCGATCCGGGCTTTCCAGTCTATTGGCAAGTGAAAGATTGATTTTCATCTAGCCTGAAATACTCCCGCCGGAGGCTCCTGTCCGTTCTGTGGGACGCTCCGCGGGGAGTATTTGGCGCTAGATGAAATCCACGCAAAAGGACAAAGCATGATCCCCAGTTCTTACCCCGCGCGCGAAGAGATTGCCCGGCTCACGGCCCGGATGCTTTTGGAAATCGAGGCGGTGCATTTTAACGCTGACGAGCCCTTTACGCTGGCCTCTGGCCTGCCCTCGCCGACCTATATCGACTGCCGCAAGCTGATCTCGTTTCCGCGCATTCGTTCAACCTTGATGGATTTCCTATCCGTGACGGTGATGCGCGAGGCCGGGTTTGAGGCCTTTGACAATATCGCGGGTGGTGAGACGGCAGGCATTCCCTTTGCCGCGATGGTGGCCGAGCGCATGGCGCTGCCGATGACCTATGTGCGCAAAAAACCCAAAGGCTACGGGCGCAACGCACGCATTGAAGGCGCGATGAGCGAGGGCCAGCGCGTGTTGTTGGTTGAGGATCTGACCACCGATGGCGGCTCGAAACTGAGCTTTGTCGATGCGATCCGTGAGACCGGCGCGAGTTGCGGGCATACGGCGGTGATTTTTTACTACGGCATCTTCCCCGAAACCGTGCCCAATCTGCGCGAGCATGGCGTCGAGCTGCATCATCTGTGCACTTGGTGGGACGTTCTAGCAGAGGCGCGCGAACAGGGCAGTTTCAGCAAGGACACGCTGGACGAGGTTGAAGCGTTTTTGACCGCGCCGCGCGCTTGGCAGGATGCGCGCAAGGGTTGATCCTGGGCAAAGCAGTTTCTTGTGGGTAAACCTGTGGGCAGGCTGTGGATGATACGCGCGCCGAATCTATAAAACGCGCGCGTGACCGCAAGATGTGGTAGGCTTGGCGAAATGCACCACTGGAAGTACGGTTAACTGGCGCGCTTAGCGCCGGTTATCCCCAAAGATATCCAGATACCCATTCGTTACGGGCACCGCTAGAAGGGCCCGAGCGCAAACCGGAGGCAGGCAGATGAACGATCAAACCAACAGGCCCGATGAGGGCGCCCCCGGCATTGAGGCCGCCCCCGTCCTGCCCCATAATATCGAAGCAGAACAACAGCTTCTGGGCGCGATCCTGACCAATAACGATATTTATGACCGCATTGCCTCGGTGATCAAACCCGAGCATTTCTACGAGCCGGTGCATCAGCGCATCTACGAGGTCGCCACGGCCAAGATCCAGAAGAACGCGCTGGCCTCGCCGGTCACTCTCAAGGCCTACCTTGAGGAAGACGAGGGGCTGAAGGAACTTGGCGGCCCGGCTTATCTGGCGCGGATCGCGGGAGCGGCGATCTCGGCACATGCGGC
Source organism: Thioclava indica (assembly GCF_000714545.1). Taxonomy (GTDB): domain Bacteria; phylum Pseudomonadota; class Alphaproteobacteria; order Rhodobacterales; family Rhodobacteraceae; genus Thioclava; species Thioclava indica. The sequence goes on along the minus strand of NZ_AUNB01000029.1, from coordinate 39,884 downwards.
GCGCGATTATGCGGTGATGATCTATGAGATGGCGGTGCGACGCGGCTTGATCGAGTTGGGCGGCGATATCGCGTCACGCGCCGCGCGCCCGACGATTGATGATGACGACCCGAAAATCCAGATCTCCGAGGCTGAGCAGCGCCTTTACACGCTGGCCGAAGAAGGTCAGGCGCAAAAGGGCTGGACCTCGTTCCTGTCGGCCGTGACCGAAGCCGTGCAATCGGCCAATGCCGCCTATCAACGCGATGGCGGTTTGGCGGGCGTCTCGACCGGGTTGATTGATCTGGATAAGAAACTGGGCGGGCTGCACCCGTCGGATTTGCTAATCCTCGCAGGGCGGCCTTCGATGGGGAAAACCTCGCTGGCGACCAATATCGCATTCAACATCGCCAAAGCCTATAAGCGCGGGCGGCGCTATGACGGGCAGGACGGCGCGGTTGAAGGCGGCGTTGTCGGCTTTTTCAGCCTCGAGATGAGCGCCGAGCAATTGGCGGCGCGGATCCTGTCGGAAGCCTCGGAAGTTCCCTCGGAACGCATCCGGCGCGGCGACATGTCAGAGGGCGAATTCCGCCGGTTTGTTGAGGCGGCGAAGTCGCTGGAAACCTGCCCGCTTTATGTCGATGACACGCCTGCGCTGCCGATTGGTCAGGTGGCCGCGCGCTGTCGCCGCCTGAAACGCACCTCGGGGCTGGATGTGGTGATCGTGGACTATCTGCAACTGCTGCGCGGCAGCGGACGGGGTGACAACCGCGTGCAGGAAATCGGTGAGATCTCGATGGGGCTCAAGGCGATCGCGAAAGAGCTGCACATCCCGGTGATCGCGCTGTCCCAGCTAAGCCGGACCGTTGAAAGCCGCGAAGATAAACGTCCGCAACTCAGTGACTTGCGCGAATCCGGCTCGATTGAGCAAGACGCCGATGTCGTGATGTTCGTTTATCGCGACGAGTATTATCACGAGCGTCTCAAGCCGCAGGAAGACGACCCGAAATTCGCCGAATGGCTGCAAAAGGCCGAGCGCGTGCATGGCAAGGCCGAGGTGATCTTGGGCAAGCAGCGCCACGGGCCGATTGGCACGGTGGATCTGTCGTTTGAGAGCCAGTTCACGCGGTTCGGCAACCTTGCCCGGCAATATCAAGGCGATGGCGAGGACAGCTTTTAATCGACAGGGTGCGCGGTATTTACGCCGCGGGGCGTGTTTTCTTAAGAATTTCGCACTTAGGGGATTCCCTTGGCGAATCAGCTGTGTCATGATTCCAGTTAACGGCCCACAGAGGTCGCGCGCGCCTCGGGACAGGCGGCATGGATAAGACGAGGCAGTATGATGGCAATGACACGCCCCACGGTTGGGCCGCTTCTTTTCTTTACTATTGCGGTCGTTTTAGGCGCGTATTTCGCCTTTGCCGCGGTGCAGGGCCGGTATGGCATTTTGCAGCGCACCCAGATTGAATCCGAAATTGACGCCAAGCGCGCCGAGCGGGATGCGCTGCGTGCGCGCGTCGATCAGATGGCCAACCTTACCCATCGTTTGTCTGACGATTATCTGGATCTCGATTTGCTCGATCAGCAGGCCCGTGACGTGCTAGGCGAGATGCGCGGCGACGAAATCGTTATCCGCTGAGTTTGGATTATCTCACCCCTGCTCTTTGCAAGCCTGCCGCCTGCCCTAGTTGAAATGTGAAGCCCGTTCTAAACGTGCCTTGTCGTGGGGTCATTGCCATCACGTTTGGGCTGATGTATGAATGGTTTAACATTGAACTATCTCGATCAAGGGAGGTGCCGCCATGGCCGCACGGAAAGGATCGGCGAGTTCCGCCAAAGCTGGCGCGAATGTCTCGGCCGAAGAACTTACCCAGTATTATCGCGACATGCTGTTGATCCGGCGCTTTGAGGAAAAGGCCGGACAACTTTATGGCATGGGCCTGATTGGTGGGTTTTGCCACCTCTATATCGGGCAGGAAGCGGTCGTTGTCGGCCTTGAGGCTGCAGCGAAAGAGGGCGACAAGCGCGTCACGTCTTACCGCGATCATGGCCATATGCTGGCCTGTGGGATGGACCCCAAAGGCGTGATGGCCGAGCTGACCGGGCGTGAGGATGGTTATTCCAAAGGCAAGGGCGGCTCGATGCACATGTTCAGCAAAGAGAAGCACTTCTACGGCGGTCACGGCATCGTCGGTGCGCAGGTGCCGATTGGCGCGGGGCTGGCCTTTAGCGACAAATATAAGGGCAATGATAACGTCACCTTCACCTATTTCGGGGATGGTGCAGCCAATCAGGGCCAAGTGGCCGAGACCTATAACATGGCCCAGCTTTGGGATCTGCCGGTCGTTTTCGTGATCGAGAACAACCAATATGCGATGGGCACCAGTGTTCAGCGCGCTACCAAATCTCCCGACTTCTACGAGCGCGGCATTGCCTATGGCATTTCGGGCGAGGAAGTCGATGGCATGGATGTGCTGGCAGTAAAGGCGGCGGGCGAAAAGGCCGTGGCGCACTGCCGCGCGGGCAAGGGCCCGTATATTCTTGAGATCAAGACCTATCGTTACCGTGGTCACTCGATGTCGGACCCTGCGAAATATCGCACCCGCGAAGAGGTGCAGAAAATCCGCGAAGAGCGCGACGCGATCGAGCATGTGCGCCAGCTTTTGCTGACGGGCAAACATGCCACCGAGGATGATCTCAAAGCGATCGACAAAGAGATCAAGGGGATCGTGAACGACTCCGCTGAATTCGCAAAAGAAAGCCCCGAGCCCGCGCTTGAGGAGCTTTGGACCGATATTTACGCCGATGTGGCGCCGCAAAACGCCTAAGGGGAGACTGAAAATGGCAACGAAGATTTTGATGCCCGCGCTGTCTCCGACGATGGAAGAAGGCACGCTTGCGAAATGGCTTAAGAAAGAGGGCGACACGGTGTCCTCTGGCGACATCTTGGCTGAGATCGAGACCGATAAGGCGACGATGGAATTTGAAGCCGTCGATGAGGGCGTGCTTGGCAAGATTTTGGTCGCCGAGGGCACCTCTGGCGTGAAGGTCAATGACCCGATCGCGGTGATGCTGGACGAGGGAGAGGATGCTTCGGCGGCAGATGAGGCCGAAGCCCCCAAAGCGGCGGCAGAGTCCCCGGCCTCTGTTCCGGCGCAAGCAAAATCGGCCGATGAGCCGGCTGACATCCCGCGCCCCGATACCAGCCCCGACTGGCCCGAAGGCACGCCGATGAAAACGCAGACCGTGCGCGAGGCGTTGCGCGATGCAATGGCCGAAGAGATGCGGCGCGACGAAAACGTCTATCTGATGGGCGAAGAGGTGGCCGAATATCAGGGCGCCTACAAGATTTCCCAAGGCCTGCTGGATGAATTTGGCGCGAAACGCGTGATTGATACGCCGATCACCGAGCACGGCTTTGCCGGTCTGGGTGTGGGCGCGGCCTTTGGCGGCTTGCGCCCGATTGTCGAGTTCATGACTTTCAACTTCGCCATGCAGGCGATTGACCAGATCATCAACTCGGCCGCCAAGACGCTGTATATGTCGGGCGGCCAGATGGGCGCGCCGATGGTGTTCCGTGGCCCCAATGGCGCAGCAGCGCGCGTGGGTGCGCAGCACAGCCAGGATTACGGTGCATGGTATGCGCAAATTCCGGGCCTGAAAGTGGTGCAGCCCTATTCGGCAGCCGATGCGAAGGGGCTGTTGAAAACGGCTATTCGGGATCCGAACCCGGTAATCTTCCTTGAGAACGAGATCCTTTATGGTCGCTCGTTCGAAGTGCCCGATATCGAGGATTTCACCATCCCGTTCGGCAAGGCCAAGATCTGGCGCAAGGGCTCTGATGTGACCATCGTAAGCTGGAGCATTGGGGTGAGCCACGCGTTGGAAGCCGCTGAAAAGCTTGCCAAAGAGGGGATCGAGGCCGAGGTGATCGACCTACGCACCCTGCGCCCGATCGACTATGATACGGTGCTGGCATCGGTGATGAAAACCAACCGCTGCGTGACCGTCGAAGAGGGTTTCCCCGTCGCCTCGATGGGCAACCACCTGAGCGCGGTGATCATGGAACGCGCGTTTGATTATCTCGACGCGCCGGTGATCAACTGCACCGGCAAAGACGTGCCGATGCCCTATGCGGCCAACCTTGAACGGCTTGCCCTGATCACCCCGGATGAGGTGGTTGAGGCGGTTAAAAAAGTAACCTACCGGTAAGGAGACAGAGTTATGGCTACGCAGATTTTGATGCCCGCCCTGTCGCCCACGATGGAGGAAGGCACGCTCGCGAAATGGCTGGTGAAGGAGGGAGACACCGTCTCCTCTGGCGACATTCTGGCCGAGATCGAGACCGATAAGGCGACGATGGAATTCGAGGCTGTCGACGAGGGTGTGGTTGGCAAAATTTTGGTCGCAGAAGGCACGTCTGGTGTGAAGGTCAATGACCCGATTGCCGTGATGCTGGAAGAGGGCGAGGATGCCTCTGCGGCGGATGCGGCGGATGCTCCATCGGCCTCTGCACCCGCAAAAGAGTCGCCCAAGGCGGAAGCCGCGCCTCAGGCCGAAACGGCAAGCGCCGCCCCTGCCCCCGCGGCCCCGCAAGGCACGGATGGCAAACGTATTTTCGCCTCACCACTGGCACGACGTATTGCAGCGGATAAAGGTGTGGATCTGACGTCCCTGTCGGGATCAGGCCCGAAAGGCCGCATCGTGAAGGCCGATGTTGAGGCCGCTCAGGGTGGTGCCAAAGCAGCGGCTCCGGCGGCACAAACGGCAGCAACCGCCAGTGCCCCTGCAGCGCAGCAACCCTCTGCCTCGGCTATCGCCAAGATGTATGAGGGCCGTGAGTATGAGGAAATCGAGCTCAACGGGATGCGCAAAACAATTGCGGCGCGTCTCACCGAGGCCAAGCAAACGATCCCGCATTTCTACCTGCGCCGTTCGGTCAAACTTGACGCGCTGATGAAGTTCCGCGGTGAGTTGAACACGCAGCTTTCGGGCCGTGGCGTGAAGCTTTCCGTCAATGATTTCATCATCAAAGCCTGTGCGCTTGCCCTGCAAGCGGTGCCGACTGCAAACGCGGTTTGGGCCGGGGATCGGGTGCTTCAGATGAAGGCGTCTGATGTTGCGGTGGCTGTCGCGATTGACGGTGGATTGTTCACGCCCGTCCTTCAAGACGCAGAAAACAAATCACTTTCTGCGCTTTCAGCCGAGATGAAAGACCTCGCCAAACGCGCGCGTGATCGCAAATTGGCGCCGCATGAATATCAGGGCGGCAGCTTTGCAATTTCGAACCTCGGGATGATGGGCATTGAGAATTTCGACGCCGTAATCAACCCTCCTCACGGCGCAATTCTGGCCGTGGGCGCTGGCATCAAGACACCGGTTGTGAATGGTGCAGGCGAGATCGAGGTCGCCACGGTCATGTCGATGACGCTGTCAGTCGATCACCGGGTCATCGACGGTGCACTGGGGGCAGAACTGCTTCAGTCAATCTGCGAGAACTTGGAAAACCCGATGTTGATGCTGGCCTGATCAGCCAACCTCAAAACTACCAAAAACGCCGGGCACGATGCCCGGCGCTTTCATTTGAAATCCGCGTTCTATGCTTACGAATTATGAAGCAGTTGATCCATTTCCGAGGCCGGACGGTCACAGCCCGCATCCCCAACGATCTTCGCCGGAACGCCTGCGACAGTCTTGCAGCACGGGATATCCATCAACACGACCGACCCGGCAGCAATGCGGGAATTGTCGCCCACTTTGATATTGCCAAGCACCTTCGCACCCGCCCCGATCAGCACGCCATTGCCGATCTTGGGATGACGGTCCTCGTCCTCTTTGCCGGTCCCGCCCAGCGTCACCGAATGCAGCATCGAGACATTGTCGCCCACGACAGCGGTCTCGCCGATCACGATCGAATGGGCGTGATCCATCATGACCCCGCGCCCAATGCGCGCGCCGGGATGAATATCAACGCCGAATAGTTCCGAAGCGCGCATCTGCACGAAATAGGCCATGTCGCGGCGACCTTGAACGAACAGCCAATGCGCGACACGATAAGCCTGAAGCGCTTGAAATCCCTTAAAAAACAGCAATGGCTGCAAAAGGCGATGGCACGCTGGATCGCGCTCATGCACCGCCACCAGATCGGCCCGCGCCGCCTGCCCCAGATCGGGCTCCGAGCCATAGGCCTCATCGGCAATTTCACGCAAAATCTGCTCGCTCATCTCACCCGAGGCCAGCTTCATCGAAAACCGATACGCCAAAGCGCGCTCAAGCGTTGGATGGTGCAAAAGCCCGGCATGAATAAGCGCGCCCAAAAGTGGCTCATCTCGCACCGCCGCACGCGCCTCATCGCAAATCCGCGTCCAGACCGGATCAACGGTCGCCACTTTTGCCATATGTTTCGTCATCGGGCACTCCCTGTGTCGCGCTTGAGCCTATCACATAGGCTGCCGACCCGGTAGAGGAAGGGGCGCGTGCGATTTTCCGTCCGATTGATGCGCGCTCAACCCCGTACACACCAGCGCAAGCGCGCGCAAATACTCCGGATTTCCCGCATCTCGGCGCCCGGAGGGATATCCCAGCGCCCAAGACATCAGCGACCCGTTTCCCCATTTCGGATGCGCGCGCCCCTCACGCACCCGATGCGCATCAGCCGCCTCAACCTGCGCGATTGCCTCGGCCAAACGCGCGCTACGATCCGCAACCGGCCACGCCATCACGACGCGCGCCAAGGCAATCAGATCGCCATCCAGAACGGGTCTCATAGCCCTAGCCTGACACCGAGATCCGCGCAAATAGCCCCGGCCCGTAAATGTCAGATATCTGCGCAACGGCAACCTCAAAACCACCCGTAATCCCATCTGCGGATTTCTGCGCCTGCGTATAGCTCCACTGCGCGCTGATGACCTCTAGCTCACGCCGCACCTCCACCCCTTCCATCACCCGCACAAGGTAACGCTCACTTGCCTCGCCCAGCGCGACATCATAGCCCGACCAATCATCGCCCCCAATCCGCGTGCGCCGAATCCAGCGAATATTCCATCCGCTCGCGCGCGCCTCAACCTCAAGGTGGCACGGCGAATAAGGCCTCAGCCCGATCCCAGAAAAGGCCTGAACCGTGTGGACATAAGAGGCGTCATCATAAGCCCGCGACGCCGACCCGATACGGTAATGGCGCGCCAGATTGCGCAGGCTAGACGGTAACGATATCTGATCCACGCCCCCTGACAGCAATACCACAACCGAGCCCTCGGGCCAGACCTGCGGCAGCAAACCGTTGCTACCCAACTGCCCCCTGAGCCTCAAGCTCAGATCGTACACTCCAGGCTCCACCGGAGTTGCCTCGCAAAACTGGAAGATTTCCCAATTATCCGAACTGCCATTGCCAATAGCCATCGCATTGGCCCCGGCAAGCACCGCCTCTTCACTCGCACTCGACAGCGTTCCGTAAGCCAGCTTCACTCGCAGCGCCGTGCCCCTGTCCCACAGCCCCGTCTGCGCCGCATTGAGCGCATTTTGCGTCTGCCCGATTACCGAGCGCCGCTCGATTGTGGTGTTGCGCTCAAGGCCCGCATCTTCAGCGGCATCATAGACGGCCACAGCGCCCGGCCACGGGCTTGCCGTCACCGCCAGATGCGGCGCGTAAGGATTTTCATCGCCACTCAGCAGCGGCAGATCCAAAAACACCGGAGTCACCGGAACGGGCACCACAAAGGGCTTGATCGTGACCAGTTCTTCGGCCTCGTCGGAGGGCTCGTAAATTCCCGGCTCCACGCGCACTGCATCGACCGAGATGGCATCCCCACGCTCGATCCGGTCAATCCGGTAGCGCCGTGCACCCTCACCGTCCTCAAGCGTCACCACATCGCCCGGCCCAAGCCAACCAAGCGATGGCGGCAAAACAAATCGCGCGGTATCACGCGCCACACGCGCCTCTGACAGCCAGCGCTGCGCAATGCGCATCCCTTCCGCGCGCGTCAGCGCAAGAGGCACTTCACTTGAGGACGCCGCACTTGAGGTCTCATCAGGAAACACCGCCTCAACGGCGCGCGTCTCAAAACTGCCATCTGCTTCAACATAAGACAGCCGCACCCGCCCCGCCATTTCGGCCTCGCTCGCCCTACGCGTCTCAAGGCTTTGAGAATCCTCATCCAGCGCCAATTCAGGCAAGCGCAAAACCTCATCCACACTTGCATCGCGCATCCGAAACACCAAGGTGCCGTCCCGCTCCAGCGCATCAAACCCATAGGCAAGGCTCAGCGATTGCAAGGCCCCGCGCGGGCTGATCGCGCCCTCGACACGATACCCACGCACCACCCCGTAAACAGCACTGGTATCAATATCGCTCAGCCCCGCTGCCGCACAAATCTCGCTGATCACATTGGACAGAGGCTGCGCGGTGGCGCGACCCGAAATCCAGTGCCCACGCGCATAGTTGGCGCCATCCGACCAAATCTCATCCAGCGCCGGAAATTGCGGATAGGGGCGCGTATCCCATGCCCAGACATGGGCGCGCGCCATATCCACCATTGGCCCCCCATAGAGCTCAGACACCGGATTGCGCGCACACTCCCCCCAGTAACTGACCATCGCCCGCAGATATTGCATCTGAAGAAAGTCATCGCGCCGCCCATCGGAATAGTGCGGCAGCGAGCTTTCCGAGCTTTTGGGATCAAGGAATTTATTGGGCTGGTTGGTGCCCTTGTCGATCGCAGCACAGCCCATCTCCGTAAACCAGATTGGCTTTGATCGCGGAACCCACGCCGTTGGCACTTCAAGGCGCACCCCATCTACGCGGTCGTGATGGCCATTCTCCCACCACCCGCGCAAATCCTTGTAGCGCCAGACCCAAGGCTCATCGTGCTCCCCATCGGTGATCGGCGTGCGAATCTGTGCATCGCGATGCTCGCTTGAGGCATAATACCAGTCATACCCCTCACCGCCCTCAATGTTGGAGCGCAGATAATCAAGGTCGTAAATCGCACCCCAATGAGCATCCGCATGCTGCTCACCATCGCGCCAATCCGACATAGGCATGTAGTTGTCGATGCCGATAAAGTCGATATTCTCATCCGCCCAAAGCGGATCAAGATGGAAAAAGCGATCGCCATTGCCCGGTTGATGGCCAAAATACTCCGACCAATCCGCCGCATAGCCGATCTTGCAACCCTCACCTAAAATAGCGCGCACATCGGCGGCCAGAACGCGCAACGCCGCCACCGCCGGAAAGCTGTTTCCCGCCCCCCGGATCTGCGTCAGCGAGCGCATTTCGGAACTGATACAAAACGCGTCCACTCCACCAGCCATCGCACATAGATGTGCATAATGCAGGATGAACCTGCGCAGCGACCACTCCTGAGGACCCGTATACGTCACACTCTTACCTGCCGGGATAAAATCGCTCACCGAGGCGGCGCCAAAGAACGCCGCCACCTCAGCCTGCGCGCCCGCTGTGCCATCAGACGACCCCGCACGACCAGGCGCATCAGACAACGTGATACGCCCGCGCCACGGCAAAGCGGGCTGCTCATCCGCATCACTCCACGGATCAGGCAAACCATTACCCGCAAGTTGCTCCATCAAAATGAATGGATAAAACGTCACCGCCTTGCCAGCCGCTTTCAGCGCCACAATCGCCTCAATCACCGAGGCATCCGCCGGAGTGCCGCCATAAACCGTGCGCCCCTCAAGCTGCGCAATCTCCTCGGCATCCGCGCGCGCCAGTCCCGACACCACCCAAGGCATCTCGCGCCCATCCACCTGCTTCGTCGCAACCTTGGGCCGCACCGCGCAAGTGTCACAGCGCAAATCATCACCGAACCACGACACCACCAACGAGGTCGCCCCGCATTGCGGCAACTCCTCATCCAGCACCATAAGCGAGCGCGCAAAATCGGTCTGCGATCCCGGCGCGTTCTGATTGGCCAGCACTGTCGTTCCCGCAACACCGGCTCCAGACAATCCAACCAATGACGAGCCCGCCGGATAGCGCACCGTTCCGCCAACACCGGTCTCATACACTTTGGTCGTGGCCAGCGCATATTCTCCCGTGCCGGGAATCAACGCGACCGCCTGAACCCCGCGCGTCAAATCCGGCGCAGCATCCAACAACGGCCCCTGCGCCGGGCGCACGACCTCAAAGGTAAATTGCGGCACTCGATTGCCATAATCGGCAAGCTCCAAATTCTCAAACACGACATAGGCGATGCCACGATAGGCAGGCGCCTCGCCCACCCCCTCAACCGCCTCGATCTTGGGATCAGGCTGCTGATCCTCGCTGCCGGTATAAACGCGCAGATTAAGCGTCTCGGGATCAACCTCCGCACCATCTGCCCAAATCCGACCAACGCGCAAAATCTCGCCCTCGCCCAGCGCGACAGCCAAACTCACCGAATAGCTGTAGGACGTCACCTTGGGCTGGTTCTTTCCCCCACCATTCGTCGAACTCCCCTCAATGAAACGCGTCGCCCAGATCACCTGACCGCCCACACGCATCCGTCCCCAAACCACGCCAAGCCCGTCACCCTCAGATGCCCCCGTCAACCGCAACCGCTCGACCCGGCCCGTCTCAACCGTCCCCGAACCCGACCCCAGCAACCGCTGGTCAATCGCGCGCCCCAAAGTGGCCCCCACGGCCCGCCCGATCACCGCACCAGACAGGCCCAGAACCGTGCCGCCAAAACCGCCACCAATTGCGGCACCCGCCGCCGAAAGCAAAATCGTCGCCATTCAACTGGCTCCCTTATGGAAATTGAAACCGCGCCACGATGCGACGCCGCCAAGGACGCGTCAGCGCACTCTCGACAACGCCGTGACCGGTATAGGCATGGATAAATGCGCCCTGCTCAGCGAGCCCCGAGACAATGCCCAGATGTTTTGCCACACCATTGGCCCGCATCCGAAACAGCGCGACATCGCCCAGGTTTTCGCCCTGCGCAGGCACGAAATACAGCGCCATCGCGCGCCACAACAGCTCATCGCCCGCAGGCTCGCCCCAATCGCCACTATAGGGCGGCAAGGCCGCTGGCTCGGCCCCATATAGCGTGCGCCAAACGCCGCGCAAAAGACCCAGACAATCGCAGCCAACCCCACGTCGCGACGCCTGATGCAGATACGGCGTGCCAATCCAGTCCCGCGCAATCGTAACGACGCGCGCGCCCGGATCATCGCTCACTTGAACAGGCTCCCGCCATCATTGGCCCCGCCCTGCACCGGATAAGACACAAGCCAATCCTCGCCGGGAATATGGGGAAAGCCGCGAAAGTTCAGGAAGTTCGCGAATTTGTCGCGACAGGTGCCCGCGCGCTTGTCACAACCGGCTTCAACACGCACCCGATCCCCGACCGCGATGCCAGCCCCGATGCGCTGCCACAGCTCGATCTCGCGCACATCGCCGGCAAGCGAGTGATCGTTCTTCACAAGCCCGACCAAGCCCGCAGACGCTCCCGTCAAAACCCGAAATCGCCCCTTCTCGAACCAACGCGCCTCAAACCCCGCGACCGCCTCGAAAGTGAACATCACGCCATCCCTCAGCGACGCAATCGCCCCCTCGAAACTGTAACCCAGCCGCTCCAGTTGGAACTTGCATTGCCCGTCGCCCAACACCGCCGCACAGCGCGGATGATAGACCCGCCCGCGTTCGACATTCAGCGCCTCGGCCAGGCCGCGTAGCTCTGCAGTGAACGCTCCCTCTTGGCGCGAGATTTCCCCCATCGAGCCGCGAAACAACAACGCCCGCTCGCTCACATCCGCCCAGTTCACGATCCAGGCGCGCAGTTCGGCCCCGTCATAGCGCCCCGCCAGAATGTCCGCCTCCGAGATCGCTTCCGAACTCAGCGCGCCATACGCCTCGCTATTGTCCACCGACAAGCCCGTGCCCTGCGCAATCGCCTTGGCCGTCATCCCGCTATCAGGCTCAAAACGGATGCCCTCAAAGGAAAACGCCACATCATGATCTGTAAAGCCCAGCACCGTGCCATCATCACACGTCACCGCCCAGGCCCGCGCAATCGTTGTAGCCCCACTGGCCAAATGCCCCTTTAACTCTTCAGAAAACGCCATCAGATACGCACCTCCACAATCGGAACCTGTGGCATCTCACCCGCCTGAAACGACTGGATTGAAACCGAGATCGCATCCGCATCAAAACGCACAGGCACATCAAACTCGAACCCCGCCGTAATCGGCGCACCCTCACCGGGCGCATCATAAAACGTCACCAGCCCGGTGGCCGTATCTACCTCCCAATCCACCGCTTCCGCCTGATACGCGCCCTGCACTCCGGCTTTCACCGTGCCTGCCACCGGCTTGAGGATCGGGCGCGTGTAATCCACCCCGCCCGACCTATAGGTCTTGCTCAGCTGAAACACCCGCGTCACCCCGTCGCCATGCCCGATCAGTTGATCCTCGTAATCCACATTGCGCGAGGGCGCACAGCTCTTGAAATCGCCCCAATCCTTCCAGCGAAACCCGTGCAGCTGCCCGCCCCGCGCCTCGAAAAACGCTAGCAAACGCGCCACATCATCAAGCGAGCGCAACCCAACCCCCGCATCATAACGCCGCCGCGAATGCGCCCAAGGCGAGTTGCGTTCTTCAAACCCGTTGCTCAGCGTCACGATCTCGGTGCGCCGCTCTGGCCCGCCAACCGAACCAAAGCTCAGGTTTGCGGGAAATCGAATGTCGTGAAATGCCATCTGTCGTCCCTCACCGGTTGCGTTCGCCACGCGCCAGCGCACGGTTCACCTGCGCGGCAATCTGCGTCGAACTGCGCGAAAACCCTGCCACATCGGGCGTGCTCACATTCATCACCACATTGACCGAACTGCCCCCCTGCGAGGCCACACCCAGTCGCCCGTCGGCCCCTCGTGTCAGCGGCATAATCGCCTCAGGGCCCGCCTCGCCCATCAGCCCCGTGGCACCGCGCATCGGGAATGTCGCGGGGCTGCTCACCACGCCACCCTTGGCAAACGGCATCACCCGACCTTGGCTAAACGCCCCGCCATCGGCGAATGCAAACATCCCGCTCAGCGCCGAATTCATCCCGTTGGCCAGCGCGCCGCCGACCGCCGATTGCACCGGCTTCATCGCCACGTTGTAAACGCTGTCCGCCATGCTTTGGGCCACCTGCGTCAACGCATCCGACAGCTTCATCCCGTCAAACACGACACCGTCAAACGCACTTTTCAGCGTCCGCCCGAACGAATTGCTCAGCGTATTCACCTCGCGCCCGGTAAAGATCAAACTCTCGCGCATCGAAGCCAATTCGGAATTGAACACCTCCGCCATCGCGCCCGCACCGCTCAGGCTCTTTTCAAGATCAGCCGCCTGCTGCCCCAGTCCGTCAAGACCATCCACTTCGATCATCCATTCTTCCTTTCAGATCCATCCGCGCCATCGGGAAACCGCGCCAGCAGCGCCTCAAAGCGTGACCGCCCCATCGCGCGCACGTCGCTCGCGCTCTCGCCCAACATGATCGCCAGTTCCGCAGGGGTAAGCGCCCAAAACTCCGCCGGGCGCAGCCGAAGCTGATGCAGGCCCACCCGCATCAGCCCCGCCCAATCCAGCCCGTCGCGCACACTCACGCAGCCCCCTCACCGGGCACCGCAAACGCCCGCGCCAGCAGTTCCGCCGCGCGCTGCGCCGCCGCCATCGGACCGCCGCCAATCTCGACGCTGCGCAAGTCCTGCGCGCATCCCTGCCAGCCACCGCCCCGCAGCCCCGCCACGATCAGCGCCAACACATCGCGACTGGAAAACCGCCCCGCCTCGAAACGCTCGACCAGCGCAATCATCCCGCCACTCTCACCGATCTCGGCCTCTAACTCGGCCAGCGCGCCCAGCGTCAGCTTCGCGCTATGCCCCACGCCATCCAGCGTGATCTCGACCTCACCGGCCCAAGGGTTCGCCATCTCGCCCCCCTCAGATCGCGGTAAAGGCAAGCGCGCCCGCCGAGGCCAACGCAATTTCATAGCTCGCCTCGCCATCATGGCTGCCCGCATAATCAATCGAGGTGATCATGAACGCGCCCTGCACGATCCCGAAATCGGGAATCACAACCTGAAACTCGGGGACCTCGCCGTCAAAAAAGATCTGACGCGCGCGCTCATCCGTGCCCGCATCCTTAAACACCCCGGACCCCGAAATCGAAGCCGAGCGCACCCCCGCGCCCCCCAACAATTCACGCCACCGCCCCTCGCTCTCCAGCGAGGTCACATCGACCGTTTCCGCATTGAAGGTGATCCGCGTGGCCCGCAGCCCCGCGATGGTCTCAAAGGTCTGATTGCCGTTGATATCGAGTTTGATCAAAAGATCCTTGCCGTTCTGCGCCGCCATGGCTCATTCTCCGATAAGTGAAGGAAATTGCCTGCCAACGCCGAATAGACGCCAACAGAATGTTGATTTTGTGCAAGTCTGGATCAGGCCTCGACGCGCGCGCGAAAGGTCAAATCGATCCGCCGCGTCGCGCCTTTATCCACCCGCCGGGCCTTGGCCTTGAGAAACCAAACCCCAACAATATGGCCACGGCTCAGCGCCAGATCGGCCCCCAACAGCGCATCCGAGATCGCCTCGGCCACCTGTTTTGCCGCCTGAAACCCTGCCTCATCCGTGATCACCGATACGATGAAATCATGCACCGCCCCGTCCCCGGTCTTATCCGAGGCATCGCGCGCATCCTCCGGCCCAAGACTGACGTAAGTCCCCGTCACCGTCCCCGCCGGCACCGCATCATAGACCGCCGCGCCAACCAGATCGGTCAGCACAAGATCACCCTGCAAGCGCTCGTACACCGCGCTTTGTAAGGCGGCCCCAATCGCATAGCTCATGCCACCACCTCCTCACGCGAAAAACAGGTCAGGTAATGCCCCGTAAGGTCGTATTCCGCGACCGCCAAAATGCGAAACACCCGCGCCCCGTCGCGAAATCGCTGCTCGGGTAAGGGGCGGCGCGGCGAACCCTCGGGCGCGCTGCGCACGACGATCTTCCACGGCACCGAAGCAAGCGTCACGAACTCACCCGCCCGCTCCACGCCCGTGCCGGGGCTCATTTGCGCCCACACCTCGCCCAACGCCACCCAACTATGCGCAAACCCGCCAGCCCCATCGGCCACCCGCTCAGGCACCTCCAGCACTAGCTTGCGGTTGAGAACCGGAATACTCATCCCCGACCTCCCAACATGCGCACCGTGCGCCAACGCTCGATCAGCGCCAGCACGCCAAAGGGCATCTCGCTGCCCGCCCCCGCACTGTCATGGCGCAGCTCGAAATATTGCGCCGCTAACAAAAAGACCGCCTGCGCCAGATCAACCGGCAGATCCGTCCAACGCGGACCGAACCCGCCCGTGAACCGGATCTGCGCCGTGCCACCCACGGGGATTGTCGGCAAACTCACGCCCAACGCTTCCAAACGCGGACGTTGCATATCCTCGACCAGCCGATAGCGCACAGGCTCGATCACCGTAATCACCCCGGCCCGATCCACCAGTTGCATCTCAAAAACCGAAATCACCGGCGCCACCGGCAGGGCCTGAACCGCACTCTCACGCCACGCCTCGACGCTCAGCACAAAGTCGCGCGCCAGCAACGCCTTCGCTGTGCGCCCCTCAATCGCGGCCATCGCGGCGCGCAAATACGCCTCAAGGGCCGCATCCTCCGCTCCAACATCGCCAAAGCCCGTGCCCAGCCGCAAGTGATCGCGAAACTCGGCCAAAGGCAGCGCGCTAGCGGCCACCGCCGTCTCTTCTCTTAACATCATGGACTCTCTCCGGAATTCACAAGATGACACCCCGACTCCATCGGGATGCCACCCTTCATGTCGGACGCAGGCCCCGCCGCCACTCGAACGGAGGGAGCAGCTAGGCAGCAGCTGACAGACCCGCGCCCGCCCCGAACCGGTCACCCGGCCCAAGGACCGGAGGGCTCACGCCCCCCGAGCCCCGTCACGCCTCTCAGGAAACGGCGAATTTCAGCAGCTTGATCGCGGCGAAATCGCTCACATCGCCGCCTACACGCTTGGAGGCGTAAAACAGCACATGCGGTTTCGCCGAGAAGGGATCACGCAGCACACGCAGGTCAGGACGTTCCGCCACGGTGTAACCCACGTTGAAGTCACCAAACGCAACCGCCACCGCATCCGACGCGATGTCAGGCATGTCCTCAGCAATCAGCACCGGATAGCCCATCAGACGCGCAGGCTCGCCCGCCGCAAGACCGTCCGACCACAAGAAGCGACCATCGGCATCCTTCATCTTGCGTACTGCGCCTGCCGTCTTCGAGTTCATCACGAATGACGCATTGGCGCGATATTCGGCATCCAGCGCATAAACCAGATCCACCACCGCATCCGCCGGATTCACCGAGGCAAAATCACCATCCGCGCCGGTCGCAACATAGCCCAGACCACCCCAGAACCACGCATCATTGGCCACAGCCGGATGGGTCAGGAAGCCCGTGGGTTTATCCACGCCATCGCCCGAAATGAACGCCTGCGCTTCGGCACGGGCGAATTTCTCGGCAATCCGCTGCGCCAGCCACGTCTCGACATCAAACGCGCTGTCATCCAGCAACCGCTGGCTCGCTTTGGGCATCGCCGCCAACTCATAGAGCGGAATCGAAATCCGGTCGATCTGGTTCGTCGTCGTCTCGGTCAGGTTCGCCGTTTCCGTGGCCCAACCCGAGCCCATCTCCGAGTGATCGACCAACACATCAAACGAGCTCGCCTCGACATTGACGACATTGGCGATCATGCGGATCGAAGCGGTCGAGGTCAGCACACCGCGGATCGTCTCGCTGGTCTGCGGATCGACCAGATAGCCCCCCTCAGCGGCCACAGCCGTGTTCAGCCCCTTGCCCTCAAGGCTCAGGCCACGCAGCGCATCATCATCACCCGAACGCAGATAGGCCGCGAACGCTTTCTGATGGGGTGCCTCGTCAAGCGCAGCGGCGGAAAGGGCGGGACGCCCGGCGGTAATATGTTTGGTCTGCAGCATGGTCAAACGCTCATCTTGTTGTTGCATTTTTACAGTCACTTCTTCTTGGAAGCCTTTGACTTCCTTTAGGAACCCGGCCAGCGCGGCTTTCACCTCAGTTGCCGGGTCCGGGCCTTCGGACATACCCGTCCCGGCCCGAGCCTTGGTCTCGGTCTTCATGCTCACTCCATCTCCATTGCGATCAATGGGCCGGGCGCTCAGCGCGCGGCCAGTTCCGCTGTGGCGCTGCAAAGCACCCCAGCCAGATCGCGCAACGTGCCATCCAAGGGCTCTCCCTTGGACGCCACACGCGCCTCGCGAAGCATCGGAAAGGTCACAAGCGACACCTCCCAAAGCTCCAGTTCCGCAAGCAGCCGCTGGCCTTTTGCGTCCTTCTCGGCAGCCACCGTGCGGTAACCGATCGACAAGCCGTCAATCGCCCCCGCCGCGATCAGCGCCGCCGCCTCGCGGGCGCGGGCCACGTCAGGCAGCAACCGCCCCTTGACGTAAAGCCCGCGCGCATCCTCTTGAATTTCGTCCCAGATCCCGATCGGCTGGGCCGGGTCATGCTGCCACAGCATCTTGACGCTGCCACCGCGCGCCTTCAGCCGCTCCAGCCCGCGCCTATAAGCCCCTTTGCAGACGACATCGCCGCCCTGATCGGGCAGACCAAACAGGCTGGCATAGCCCTCGATCACCGACCCGTCGCTGACCTGTAAAGTGCTCGCCTCACTCGCGCAGAACTTTAACTCCAGCCTGTAATCATTTGTTGTCATGTGCTTTTCCTTACTTCGGCGCAAAATCAAGAACGCCCTGAACGGCTTGGGTCAGGATCACCGCGACCACCCCGTACACCGTCATCCACAAGCGCCGCTCCAGCCCCTCGATCATCGTCTCGATCCGACTAAGACGTTGATCGACCTGTGCGAACTGCAGCTCCATAATCCTCTCGGTCGCCTCCATGCGCTGCTCATGCACGGCGAAAGGCTCCTTGAGATAGCGCGACCCACCCGTCGCCATGCCCTCAACCCTCGGCCAAAGGCGGCAACCCCAGCAGCACGCGTTTTTCCGCATCGCTCAAGAATTGCGCCTCGCCCACACGCTTCCATTGCTGGTCACGCTCCGCCGCCAGCGCCGGGATCTGATCGAGATCGGGCTTAAGCAAAACCCGCTCGCCCAGATGCGTCGAAAGCCACCACGCCACATCCGCCGCCACCTTGCTCGCCAGCGGCAAAACGGTCAGCCGATAAAATGCCCGATGCGCCTCGGCGTAATTGGCATAGGTCGCATCGCCAGGAATCCCCAGCAGCATCGGCGGCACGCCAAAGGCCACCGCGATCTCGCGCGCCGCCCCCGCCTTGGTCTCATGAAACTCCATGTCCGAGGGCGAAAACCCCATCGGCTTCCAATCCAAACCACCCTCTAACAACATCGGACGCCCCGCATTGCGCGCGCCCTGATGATGGCTCTCCATCTCAAAGATCAGCCGGTCATATTGATCCGGGCTCAAACTGCCCTGACCATCCGCCCCCTTATAAATGATCGCTCCCGAGGGCCGCGCCGCATTGTCCAGCAGCGCCTTGGACCAGGTGCTTGCGGAATTATGCACATCCACCGCCACCGCCGCCGCCTGCATCGGGCTTAGCCCGTAGTGATCGTCCTGCGGATGAAAGCTCTTCAAATGGCAGATCGGATCGGGACTGCCCGTCATGTCAAAGCGATGCTTTCGCCCACTTACCGTGTAGTCATACGCGACCGGCCAGCCATCCGCGCCCGGCACGATGCTCATGCGATCCGAGCGCAGCACATGCAACTCGCGCGGCAGCCCCGCCTCGGGTGAGACCGCCTCCAGATAGCCATCCCCCGACAGCATCATCTGCCCGTAGAGCGCCTCAAAGAATGCGCTCTGCCCCTGCCCCGCATTGGGCCGCGCGATCAGATCGATCAGCGGATGAATGTCATAGCGCCGCTCGGCATCCTGACAGACCAGCGGCACCGCCGCCGCCGCCTCCGCGATCACCTTGACGCAGCGAAATCCGATCGGATTGCCGGTAAATCCCTGCCGCGTCAGCGATCCGGTGTCGCGCGGGCTCCACACCACACGCCCCGATCCCGATGCCATCGCCACGATACGACCCGTCGCCGAGGCTTTCGCCTCAGGTGCGCCCCCCACATCGGATTTGCGAAACATATTCCAACCCATTCCCGTCTCCTTCTCGCGACCGCACGCGGCCCGGCAAAGAAAAGGGCCGGGAAATCTCCCCAGCCCTTGCTCTCGAATTTCATCTGTCGGACCGGGGGTTTTGCACCCCCGGACCCCCGCAGGATATTTAGATCAAGAGGAAGACAGCCCCCTCAAAGCCCACGCACCTGCGGTCGTTTCCAATGGGCTGCGGGTTCCAAGATCAGCTCATGCAGCGCCCAAACCAGCGCATCCACCCGATCAGGCGAGCCCTTGCCCTGAAACCCCTGAACGCTCATTTGCGCCATCTGATCTTCCAGCGCGCCAAGGTTTCCCGCCTTCAAGTGACGCACCCGGCCCTGCTCATAAAGCGCCGCCACAGGTTCCGCGCGCGCCGATTTCCCCCGCGTGGCCCGCAGCGCCTTAAAGGGAATAAGCGGGTCGATCTGGCGCAGCACGCTTTCGATCAAATCACCGCCCTGATTGACCTCTGCTACCAGTTTCTCGCCGCCCCATCGCTCCATCGCCGCCACACCTGCGCGCGCCCAATCGGTCGGCTTGCCGCGAATGCTCGCATCCTCTAGCACCACCGCGCGCCAGTCTTGCACCGGGCCGCGTGTGCACGCCCCGACAACCATAATCCCGCACTCATCCGAGGCCGCCTTGCCACTCACCGAAGGGTCCAGCGCCACCACGATGCGATCCAGATCGCCGGGCGCGTCCACATGAGACGCCTCCAGCATCGCATTACTCCACAAGGCCCCTTCAACATCGTCCAGCAAAACGCCGTCCAACTCCTGACGTCCCAACCGTGTGCCAGCATAGCGCGCCTGCACCTCGCTCAGGAAACTCTCCGCCAGGTAGGCCCTGTTAGCCTCGGTCGGCGCATGGGTCACCACGCTGGACGGCGTGTTCAAAATCCGCTTCAACACCCCGACATTGCGCGGCGTCGTCGTGATCACCTGTTGGGGATGCTCGCCCAGTCGCAACGCAAATTGCAGCATGTCCCACGTGTCTTCCGCCTTCTTCCATTTCGCCAACTCATCCACCCAAGCCGCATCAAATTGAGGCCCGCGCAGCGACTCTGGCTCAAAGGCCGAAAACGCCTGCGCAATCGCCCCGTTGGGCCAAACCAACCGCTTGCGCCCCGCCTCCCAAAACGGTCGCCGATCCGGGGGCGAGCACGCCAAGATCCCGCTTTCACCAAAGATCATCACCTCGCGCACCTGGTCAAAGGTCTCGCCCACCAGCGCCACACGCCGCGCCTGACCGGGGTCGAGCGGTTTAGCGCCTTCCACGATGGAACGCACCCACTCGGCCCCGGCCCGCGTCTTGCCCGCACCGCGCCCGCCCATGATCACCCAGGATTTCCAGGCACCACTGGGGGGCAGCTGATGGGGCAGCGCCCAAAACTCGAATATCCACGGCAAGGCCAAAAGCGCATTGTCATCTAGCCCCTCAAGGAACGCATCAACGTCCTTCGGCGTCGCGCAGGCGAGCCAGGCGGCGCCCGATCTCAGCGCGGGCGAGGTCGAAATCAAGCGCGCCTTCGCGCCCGGTTGCGACCCCGGCAATCTGTTTGCGGAGTTTCTCGACACGCGTTCTCTCCTCCATCACCAATTGAAAAGCGGTGCGCAGATCCTTGACTGCCGACACCGCCGCTTTTGCCTCAGTAACCTCGCCGCGCCGCACCCCTTGCAACGCCGATGCCAGTTCCTCGGCCACATCCCTGTAGAGCGCCTCCGTCAGATCCAGAAGATCGACCGAAGCACCGCCCCCACCCACAGTTTCCTTATTCATGAAGTCCGAACCCACCCTTCAAAGTTGGTCCGTTCGAGAGACATGAAAAAACGCCGTCGGGTTTCCCCGCGGCGCTTACCCGCTTCTCCTAGCATGCACAATATCTACTTTAGAGCGTTCGCAAAGTCAAGCGCTAAATCTAAGGTTGCGCATCGGCGCCAAATAAAAACCCGGCACTAACCGGGTTTTTATAATAATATCAGTTAGCTGAACCGCTTTCTTTCGCCTTTTTCTCGATCGCACGCCAAGCCGCAACATTCTTGTTATGCTCGGCAATCGTGGTCGCAAACGCATGTCCACCCGAACCATCGGCCACGAAAAACAGGTATTTGGTCGAATCGGGATGCAATGCCGCCTCAATCGCGGCGCGCCCCGGATTCGCAATCGGCCCCGGCGGCAGCCCGTCAATCACATAGGTGTTGTAAGGCGTCGCCTTGCGCAGCTCAGACTGACGCAAACCACGCCCCAACATCCCCTTGCCGCCCGTCACCCCGTAAATCACCGTCGGGTCCGTTTGCAGCTTCATCCCCTTCTCAAGCCGGTTCACGAACACGCTCGCAACCTGCGCACGCTCAGAGGGAACACCCGTTTCCTTTTCGACAATCGAAGCCATCGTCAGCGCTTGCTCCGGGTTCGCATAGGGCAGCCCATCCGCGCGCCCCGCCCAGGCATCCGCCAAGATTTTCGCCTGCCGTGCCTCCATCATATCCAGCAATGCCTGGCGATCCGCCCCGCGCTTAACCTCATAGCTATCGGGTGCCAGCGATCCTTCGGCAGGCACATCGCCAATCGTGCCATCCAAGAACGGTGCCTCGCGCAAACCTTGCACAATCTGCCAACTTGTCACCCCGTCCACCACCGTGACACGGGTGCGCACGTCAGCGGCCTCAGCTTTGCTCTCAAACCCTTCGGGCGGCTTTTCACTCTCGGGATTATACTCCGCGATCTGCTTGTAATCCCCCGTCGCCGGGTCCAGCTCGCGCAGCAACACCTCATTGCCACTCACCCCGATGCGAAACACCAGTTCGGTCCCGCAGGTCGACGGCCCGCCCGCCGTAATCTGATCGACAATTCCCTCCATCGTGGAATGGGGTTCAATCAGATAGGAGCCGAATTTTAACTGGCCCGCCTTGTCCTGATATTGCGCGCCGGTGCGGAAAATATAGGCCGAGCGGATCGCCCCACCGCTTTCAAGATCGCCCGAAACGCCGCGAATATTCGCCCCTGGCGCGACGCGCAAACACATCGCCTGCGCCAGCGGACCCGGCTCGACATATTGCCGCTTTGCCCACGCGACCAATCCCGCCAAAGCGATCATGATAACAATCGCGAGCGTCAGAAAATTCGAGACGATATTGCGCCACATCACCCTTGCACCTTACCCAGCACGAGGCTCGCATTGGTGCCACCAAAGCCGAAACTGTTTGACAGTGCCACGTCGATCTTGCGCTTCACAGCCGCTTTCGGCGCCAGATCCAGCCGCGCCCCTTCCGGCGGATTGTCCAGATTCAACGTCGGCGGTGCCACCTGATCGCGGATCGCCAGCACGCAGAAAATCGCCTCCACCGCGCCCGCCGCGCCCAGCAAATGCCCGATCGAGGATTTCGTCGAACTCATCGTGGCATTCTTGACGCCCTCGTCGCCCAGCATCCGCTCGACCGCGCCCAGCTCAATCGTGTCCGCCATCGTCGAGGTGCCATGCGCGTTGATGTAATCAACCTGCGCAGGCGCGATCCCGGCGCGCTCCAACGCCGCTTTCATCGCGCGGAACCCGCCATCACCGTCCTCGGCAGGCGCGGTGATGTGATAAGCATCGCCCGACAGCCCATAACCCAACACCTCGGCGTAAATCTTCGCGCCGCGCGCCTTGGCATGCTCATATTCCTCCAGCACGACACAGCCCGCCCCCTCGCCCATAACGAACCCGTCGCGATCTGCATCCCAAGGACGGCTCGCGGTTTGCGGATCATTGCCCCGCTTGGTCGACAGCGCTTTGCACGCGTTAAACCCGGCAATCCCGATTTCCGACACCGGGCTTTCCGCACCGCCAGCCACCATCACATCGGCATCGCCCAGCATGATCAACCGCGCCGCATCGCCAATCGCATGCGCCCCCGTCGAGCACGCCGTGACGACCGCATGGTTCGGCCCCTTGAACCCGAACCGGATCGAGACCTGCCCCGACACCAAGTTAATCAACGCGCCGGGAATGAAGAACGGACTGACACGCCGCGCGCCCCGCTCCTTCAACAGCACAGCCGTATCGGCAATCGTGCTCAAGCCCCCAATGCCCGAACCAATCATCACACCGGTGCGGCACCGGCTTTCCTCATCCTCAGGCACCCAGCCGGAATCGCGCACAGCCTGCGTCGCCGCGGCCATGCCGTATAAAATGAAATCATCGACCTTGCGGCGCTCTTTCGGCTCCATCCAGTCATCGGGGTTGAACGTGCCATCGCTGCCATCGCCCACCGGAATCTCGCAAGCATATTTTGTCACCACGCCCGACGCATCAAAGCGCGAGATCGACCCGGCCCCCGATTGACCCGCAATCAGACGCGACCAGGTCTCCTCGACCCCGCATGCCAGCGGCGTAACCATCCCTAACCCTGTGACAACAACCCGGCGCATCCCGACCTCTTTCGCTGAAAACTCTCGAAAGTTCTGATACACGCGAGGCCCGCGCGGCGCAATCATCCAGACGAAACGCGCCTCCTCATAGGCGGCCCAACGCGAGTCTTCGCCCCCCAAACCACGGCACGACCGACGCTAATGCGCACCGCGGCTCTCATCATAAATGCCAGAAAACGCCGCGCGCGTGGCACCAAACTTACAAAGGATACGTCCCGCGCAACCTCCAACAGCCCGCAAGCGCACCGCAACTCAAGTGACCACCCAACCGCGATCATATCACGCTAGGCCACAATGCGACGCCGCTCAGTCCCACAAACCGGTTGATCAGCGGATGGAAACTGCACAGCAATCACAGCCTCCTGCGCAGACTCACAGCGACCACCGAAATCCGACTCTGCGGCCAACAAAACCTGGTTGCGCCCTGATTTCTTCGCCTCATACAACGCGCCATCCGTGCGCGCGTAAATCTGCTGCATGCTCTCCCCGATAAGCCATTGCGCCACGCCAATAGAGGCCGTCACCCGCTGCACAGAGCCATCATCGCGCGCGACGCCCACCTCTTCGATACTGGCGCGCAACCGCTTGGCAATCTCATAGCTCTCGACCAGATTGGCACCGGGCAAAATCACCGCGAACTCTTCACCACCGACGCGCGCCAAAGTATCATCCCAGCGCATTTCCAGCCGCAGCGCCTGCGCAACGTCATGCAACACACGGTCGCCCAGTTCATGCCGCCCAAATCGTTGATCGCCTTGAACCGATCCAGATCAATCATCAACAGCGAGAACGTCGCGTTGCTCTGCTCCGCCTGCGCCACCGCGCGACCAAAACGACGTTCCAGCATCACCCGGTTGAATACTTTCGTCAGCCCGTCGCGCAGCGCCAGATCAGACATTTCGCGCTCCAACTGCCGGCGCTTGTGATCGGCCCGCTCCATCAACACGGCCGTCACCACAATCAACGCAATATTAAACCCCGTCAGCACCGCGATCAGCAGAAAAACCTCGCTTTGGCCCGCCAGCCAATCCGGCACCCGCATGAACAACCCGCCCAGAACAAGCGGCGTCAAAATCCCAAGGAATAGCTGCATCCGCGCGTTGCGGCCTGACGCATAGGGCCCCAGAAGAACGCGCATCACACCACGATTGGCGTGGATTGCGGCAATCGATGCCGCCAGCGCGATCGTCATCACACCGGTCGTCAACGACATTTGCCCCAATATTTCTTGCTCTTGCCAGATCCCTGCGATTAGCAAAATCACGATCAACCCAAGCGCCAGAAAGCACAGAAGCGCCCCCAAAGAATGAAACCGCGCCTCGCTGATCAAAAAGCCAGCCGCAATCATGCCCAGCACCAGCGCCGTGTTCCAGCCCATCATATACGGCCCGCCAACACCAAAAAAAGGGCCGAGTTGCGGCACGAAACGCGCCGTCACAATGGCCAAACACAGCCCCGCCAAAACGCTGGCCACGCGCAGATTGCGCCGCCGCATCAGCACCGCCCCGCATAAAAGCAACACCAAAACGGATGTCATTTCATGCGTTTTGTAGCTGTCAGCAAAGACCCCAAACATCCGCTCCGAATGCAGAAAATGCCCAACCAACGGCCAAAGTGCCACCGCCGCCGCCAGCCAAGCCAAAGGACGCACCAGAATTTGGGAAAGACGATAGACTGTCAAATCTTGGCTCCTAGCAAGAAAGCGGTAGAACATTGCCCCACCGCGCAAAGGCTTCAGCCAAAGTAGAAAAAACTCCTAAACAAAGGCTTAAGAACCGGCCAGAAAACCGCAAAACCCGTCGCAAACCTCAAATCCGCATATCGCAAACGAAAAACGGCGCCCCAAAACCGGAGCGCCGTTCACAATACTCAATCGCCAAAAGCGCGTTACGCGGCTTCCGTGATGAATTTCACTGCATCGCCAACAGTCTGAATGTTCTCAGCGGCGTCATCGGGAATTTCGATGCCGAACTCTTCTTCGAACGCCATGACCAGCTCAACGGTGTCAAGGCTGTCCGCGCCCAGGTCGTCGATGAACGAAGCGCTCTCGGTGACCTTGTCTTCTTCCACGCCGAGATGTTCCACGACGATCTTCTTCACGCGATCTGCGATGTCGCTCATGTCAATTCCTCAAAATTCTAGGGCCTAGAGCCCAGTCTATGCTCGTTCGAGCGTCTCATCCGCCCCGACGGATCACGAGGCCGCAAGCAGGCCCGGCGCAACATACGCCAAGCCCGTCTGCTGCGCTCATACCGATTGGTGTTGCTCAAGGCAAGCCGTTTTTAGCCCCGTCGCAAGCTGCAATTGCCCTGAGGTCACGCCAATGTTAGCGCGCAACACTCAGATCATCGCCATGCCGCCATTCACATGCAGAACGGACCCCGTGACATAACCCGCCTCAGGGCTCGCCAAATAGCGCACGGCAGCCGCGATTTCATGCGGCGTCCCCATCCGTCCGACCGGGATCTGGCCCATCAGCCCACTCTTTTGATCCTCACTCAGCTTGTCCGTCATCGCCGTTGCAATAAAGCCCGGCGCCACGCAATTCACCGTCACGCCGCGGCTAGCAACTTCAAGCGCCATCGATTTCGACGCGCCCACTAGCCCCGCCTTGGCGGCAGCATAATTCACCTGCCCCGGATTGCCGGTTTGACCGACAATCGAGGTGATATTGATAATCCGCCCCCAGCGCGCCTTCATCATCGTGCGCAGCGATCCGCGCATCAGGCGAAACGCCGCCGTCAGGTTCACGTCAATCACCGATTGCCAGTCGTCATCCGACATCCGCATGCTCAGCCCATCGCGCGTGATTCCGGCATTGTTGACCAGAATATCCAAGCCCCCCATCGCCGTGATCGCCGCTTTCGGCAGCGCCTCAACCGACTCCGGATCGCTCAGATTGGCCGGGCACACATGCGCGCCCTCACCCAATTCCGCCGCCAAAGCCTCCAGCGGCTCCACCCGCGTGCCCGACAGCGCGACGATCGCACCACCGGCATGCAAAGCGCGCGCGATCTCGGCCCCGATCCCCCCGGAAGCCCCAGTCACAAGCGCATATTTACCTTTAAGATCAAACATCTGCGAACCTTTCTTCATCTGGCTTTCATCTGGCCAAAAATACTCCAGGGGGTCCGGGGGAAGATCCCCCGGCGCGCCCTCAGCCCTTCAGCGCAGCGATATCTTCGGGCGTGCCCACCGCGCGACAGGTCACGTCCTTGGCGATGCGCCGGATCATGCCCGACAGCGCCTTACCCGCGCCGATCTCCCAGATCTCGTCCACGCCTTGACCCGCCATCCACACCACGCTCTCGCGCCAGCGCACCGAGCCCGTCACCTGCTCCACCAACAACTGCCGGATCAGGTCAGGATCACTCACCGCCTCGGCGCGCACATTGGCCACCAGCGGCACCACCGGTGCCTTGATCGCAACATCGGCCAGAGCCGCCGCCATCGCATCGGCTGCGGGCTGCATCAGCGCGCAGTGGAACGGGGCAGACACCGGCAACATCACCGCGCGTTTCGCCCCGGCTTCCTTGGCCAATACCGTGGCGCGCTCAACCGCCTCTTTATGGCCCGAAATCACCACCTGCGACGGGTCATTGTCATTGGCCGCTTGGCAAACCTGCCCCTGCGCCGCAGCTTCGGCCACCGCCGACGCCGCCGCAAAATCGAGCCCCAGCACCGCCGCCATCGCGCCCACACCCACCGGCACCGCCGATTGCATTGCCTCACCGCGCAGGCGCAACAGCCGCGCGGTATCGGCCAAACTCAGCGAACCCGCCGCACACAGCGCCGAATATTCTCCCAAGGAATGCCCCGCCACAAACGCCGCATCTGACACCGAAAACCCTTCGGCCTCAAGCGCACGCATCGCCGCAATCGAGGTCGCCATCAAAGCGGGCTGCGCATTGGCCGTCAGCGTCAGCGCCTCCGCCTCACCCTCCCAGATCAGCGCGCTCAGGCTTTCGCCCAAAGCCGCGTCCACCTCGTCAAACACCGCCTGCGCCGCCGGATAGGCCTGCGCCAACGCGCGCCCCATACCAATCGTCTGCGCGCCCTGCCCTGGAAATACAAATGCTCGGCTCATCTCGGCCATCCTCCTGCATATTCTTTGCAAAACCCTTAACGCGCGCGCGGGTTTGGGGCAAGTTGTGCAAGAGGATAGGAAAAGGGCGCGGCCCGACTAGCCTGATCTACGCCCGAGGGCTAAGGCGACCTAAAGTCAATCGCCACAGCCATCGGACGAGAAATGCCCCGCGCTTAATAGCCTTTCGCCAGACCCGAGGGGCGACGGTCATCATTGGCCCCCTCCAGCAGCCCTGTCTCGGGATTGGCCAAGATCGCTTCATCTGCGCCCCAAGGCGCGCGTTCCTTGAACGTATATCCCATCGCCTCCAGCGCGGATTGCGTCTTGGGCGTCAAATAGCCGGGCTCAACAGAGACGACATCGGGCAACCACTGATGATGGACTCGCGGCGCATCGACGGCCTGCTGCATATTCATCCCGAAATCGACCACGTTAAGAATGCTCTCCAGCACGGTCGAGATAATGGTCGAGCCGCCGGGGCTGCCCGTCACCATGAACAGCTTGCCATCTTTCAGCACAATCGTGGGCGTCATTGAACTGAGCGGGCGCTTGCCGGGCGCGACCGCATTCGTCTTGCCCTGCACCAGACCGAAGGCGTTAGGCACGCCCGGCTTGGCGGTAAAATCATCCATCTCGTTGTTGAGGAAAAATCCTGTATCGCCCGCGATTTTGCCCGTCCCGAAAAAGAAGTTGAGCGTGTAGGTTACCGCCACCGCGTTGCCCTTCGCATCCACGATAGAATAATGCGTCGTATGCTGCCCCTCATTCGCGCCCAGACTGCCCTTGATCTGCGAAGACGGCGTCGCGCGGTCCGGCTGGATCGTTGCGCGCAGTTTGTCGGCATGTTCAGGTGAAATCAGCGTCGCGACCGGATTTTTCACGAAAGCCGGATCGCCCAGATAGGTATTGCGATCTGCAAAGGCCCGCCGCTCAGCCTCGACGAGCGCATGGGTGACCTCGGTCGAGGCATAGCCCCATTTCGCGAAGGGATAAGGCTTCATGATTTGCATGATCTCGCACACCGTCGTGCCGCCAGAGCTGGGCGGCGGGGCCGAGACGACCTGATAGCCGCGATAGTCACAGCTCACGGGCGCACTCCAGGGGGCGGTGTATTGGGCGAAATCCTGCATCGTGAACAGCCCGCCACCGGCCTGACTGGCCGCCACGATCGCCTTGGCGATTGGACCCTCGTAAAACGCCTTGCTCCCTTTCTGTGAAATCAGTTCCAGCGTCTTGGCAAGTTCAGGCTGCTTCAGCCGTTCGCCCGCCTTGTAGGGCGTGCCATCGGAATGCAGGAAGGTTTTCGCAACATTGGGCTGGCTGGCAAACAGCTTGGTGCGCAGATCCAGCAGCTTCACATCCGCGCCATTCAGCACAAACCCCTCGCGCGCCAGCTTGATCGCCGGGGCCATCACCTGCGCGCGTGTCATCGTGCCATATTTGGCCAGCGCCTCTTGCAAGCCCATCACAGTCCCCGGCACACCCGTTGCAAGCCAAGAATCCCGGCTGAGCTTGGGGTCGGCATTGCCTTGCGCATCCAGAAACATATCCGCCGTCGCCGCCATCGGGGCTTTTTCGCGAAAATCGAGAAACAGGTTCTGTCCATCGGCAAGATGCACGGTCATGAAACCGCCTCCCCCGAGATTACCGCAACAAGGATGCACCACCGCCAGCGCGTAGCCAACCGCCACCGCCGCATCCACCGCATTGCCCCCGCTTTTCAGAATATCGACGCCAATATCGGTGGCCAGATGCTGCGCCGTAACCACCATCGCATGTTTGGCCGTCACGGGCTTGGCGGCTGCAAGCTGGGCGCGGCTCGCCTCCACCGTCCCGAGATCGGGCAAGGCCGAGGCAGCGCTGTCCTGGGTATCGGCCAGAACCGGAAAGGCAAGCATCATCAGACAGGTAGAGAAAAGGGCGACGGCACGGCGCATGGGCAAGGCTCCTCGTTGGTGTTCAGTCTGAAGCCCGATCCGTAGCACAGATCGCCAAGGCGCACACTCGCTCTAAAGTTGCAAAATATCACACTCTCGCGAGGCCAGACGAAGCACCAACCGTCAGATTGTCCAGCGTCACGATACGAAACATACAGATTTTCCCACAGACATGAAAAACGCATCTATGGGCTAAATCCCCCAAACCACAAAAAAGGGCGCCCGAAGGCGCCCTTTTCCGTCATTCCATCACGCCCTGCCTCAGCAGGAGTAATATAGTTTATATTCCATCGGGTGGGGGCAATGCTCGTAGGCGTAAACCTCTTCCCATTTCAGGCCCAGATAGCCCTCAAGCTGCCCCTTCGTGAACACATCGCCTGCCAGCAGGAACTCGTGATCAGCCTCAAGCGACTCCAGCGCCTCACGCAGTGAACCGCAAACAGTCGGGATCGCGGCCAGCTCTTCGGGGGGCAGATCGTACAGATCCTTGTCCGAAGACGGGCCGGGGTCGATCTTGTTCTTGATACCGTCAAGACCGGCCATCAGCAGCGCTGCAAAGCACAGATAGGGGTTGGCCGAGGGATCGGGGAAGCGCGCTTCGACACGTTTCGCCTTGGGGTTCTCGGCCCACGGAATACGCACACAGCCCGAGCGGTTGCGGGCGGAATAGGCGCGCAGCACGGGGGCTTCAAAGCCCGGGATCAGGCGTTTGTAGCTGTTGGTCGAGGGGTTGGTGATCGCGTTCAACGCCTTGGCGTGCTTGAGGATACCACCGATGAAATACAGCGCCTCTTGGCTCAGATCGGCGTATTTGTCGCCTGCGAACAAGGGCTTGCCGTCTTTCCAGATCGACATGTTGACGTGCATCCCGGTGCCGTTATCGCCCGAGATGGGCTTGGGCATAAAGGTCGCCGACTTGCCATAGGCGTGGGCCACGTTGTGGATGACGTATTTGTATTTCTGGATCTCGTCCGCTTGATGGGTCAGCGAGCCAAAGATCAGACCCAGCTCGTGCTGACAGCTCGCCACTTCGTGGTGATGCTTGTCGACCTTCATCCCCATGCGCTTCATGGTGGAGAGCATTTCCGAACGCAGATCTTGCGCTTCGTCGATCGGGTTGACCGGGAAATAGCCGCCCTTCACGCCGGGACGATGGCCCATGTTGCCCATTTCATAGGACGTGTCGGTGTTCCACGAGGCGTCAATCGCGTCGACCTCGAAGGAGACTTTGTTCATCTCGACCGAATAGCGCACGTCGTCGAACAGGAAGAATTCAGCTTCCGGCCCCCAGAACGACTGATCGCCGATCCCCGACGCAATCAGATAGGCCTCGGCCTTTTCGGCGGTGCCGCGCGGGTCGCGATCATAGGCTTCGCCGGTGTCGGGCTCGACCACGGTGCAATGCACGCACATGGTTTTTTCCGCGTAGAAGGGGTCGATGTAAACCGAGCCTGCATCGGGGATCAGTTTCATGTCGGATTGGTCAATCGACTTCCAACCTGCGATCGACGAGCCGTCGAACATAAAGCCGTCTTCAAAGAAGTCTTCATCGACTTCCGTGTTGATCAGCGTGACGTGCTGTAGCTTGCCGCGCGGATCGGTAAAACGGACGTCGACATATTCGACCTCCTCGTCCTTCATCAGCTTTACAGCGTCCTTAATCTTGCTCATGTCGCTAAATCCCTTTCGTTGAGCGTTGGGAAGGCCCCGGCCCGAAGGCATCTGAGGCCGAATTGGGGAAACTTACAGCGCGTCGTCGCCGGATTCGCCGGTTCTGATGCGGATCGCCTGCTCCATCGAAGAGACGAAAATCTTGCCGTCACCGATCTTTTCGGTGCGCGCAGCCTGCGTGATCGCCTCGATGGCGGCATCGACCATATCGTCGGGCAGCACCATCTCGATCTTCACTTTCGGAAGGAAATCAACGACATATTCGGCGCCGCGATACAGCTCGGTATGTCCTTTTTGGCGGCCGAACCCTTTGACTTCGATCACAGAAAGCCCTTGAATTCCGACTTCCTGAAGCGCTTCTTTCACTTCATCAAGCTTGAAGGGTTTAATGATCGCTTCAACTTTTTTCATGCCACCGACTCCCCCGTCTGGTCTTGTTACCGACCCTCTCAGACCACTTTCCACCAGCCCTCGCAATCGGCTAGGCTGGGCACGCCGGAGGAGAGGCCGGGAAACCCAATTGCGCGCCAGTTTTTCAAGCTTGTCGCACAAAAATGCAGCAGTTTAGAAACAATTCACTGTGGAGGCTGCGTGACATCCCCACGAAACACCAACCCATGCGCCCCCCGAACATTGCCCCCTTGAAGCCGTTTACCAATTCCTCAAACCTTGCTGCTACTCTGCCCCCTGCCCCTTACCGCGCTCATTTCTTTCTGACGGAGGCCAAGATGACCCGCCAAATCGCGCTGACCGATGACATGCGCGCCAGCCTCGCCAAATCCCCCGAGGCGCATAAATACGGCCACGGCCATGCCTTGGTGCTGTCAGGCGGCGCGGGCCAAGGCGGCGCGGCGCGTCTGGCCGCGCGGGCGGCGCTGCGTGTGGGCGCAGGGTTGGTCACCATCGCCGCCCCCACGGCCTCGTTTTATGAACAGTCGGCACAGCTTACCGCCGTGATGCTCACCGCCCTGCCCGACAGTTATAGCCTGCGCGGCTTGCTGCAAGATGATCGCCTCAACGCGCTCTGCCTTGGCCCCGGTCTAGGGCAAAAACGCGCCGCCGAAATGGTGCCGGCAGCCCTTTGGGGCGCGCGCGCGACGGTGTTGGACGCAGATGCGCTCACCGCGTTTGAGCATGAGCCCGACCATCTGTTCACCCAGACCCATGACAAGGTGGTGCTGACCCCTCATATGGGAGAGTTCCGCCGCCTCTTTCCCGACCTCGCCGAAACGCTCGCTGAGGACGACAACGCGCGTGAGAGCAAACTCCACGCCACAAGCGCCGCCGCCAAACGCGCGGGCTGCACCGTGTTGCTCAAGGGGGCCGAGACCACGATCGCAACGCCAGACGGAGAAACTGCGCTACATTGCGCAACAGGCGCGCGCGCAGCCCCGTGGCTTGCCACCGCAGGCGCGGGCGATGTGCTCTCCGGGATCATCACCGGCCTACTGGCGCGCGGGCTTTCCCCGTTTGACTCTGCGTGCACCGGCGCATGGCTGCATGTCGAAGCCGCCCGCAGCTTCGGCCCCGGCCTCATCGCCGAAGACCTGCCAGAAACCCTCCCCCAAGTCTTTCGCGACATCGGGGTGTAGCGCCCGCGCTTCGCGCCCTACGCGGTAACCCGCGCGGGCGTCATCGCGATTTCAACGCCATCGGCATAGATCACTTCGGGGGTGTCAAATTGCAAAGCGAACATCCGCGCGCGCGCTGTGCCTTTGGTCACATATTGCCCGTCAACAACTGAACTCGCCGTCACCAACGCCTCGCGTTTGCCGTAGATCAGCTCGACGCGCCAATCGCGCAACAACAGCCGCGCCTGCGGGCCCAGCAGCAACGGCGCTCCGGGGCGGTCATGCCCAAGCGCACCGGGCGCCACACGCACTAGCGGCCCGACATAATCGCCCCTTACCACGGCACGCAGCTTGCGCGTGCCAGATCGCGTCACGATCCGGTCTCCCGGTTCAAGATATTCAACCGGCAAAGCGCCTTCTAACGTGTAAATCCGCGCGCCCTGTGCAATCGCACCGGCCAATTCGCGACTATCGGCGCACGCATGAGCGCGCGCATCCGCCTTTAAATCGATCAATCCCTGCAACAGAGCGCTTGCCCCGTTGCACCCCGGACCGGTTCTGTCCATGGCTATCCCTACTCGTCTGCCTCAAGTTCTTTGGCGTCTTTTGCGCCTTTCCAATAGCTTAGGCGCATATTCTCGCAAGTTACGAGCGAAAAATCACATCCCCCCTTTCCAGCGCGCAAAGCTGTTGCTATTACGCCCCGCATGCGGGTGTGGCGGAACTGGTAGACGCACCAGATTTAGGTTCTGGCGCCTTTGGCGTGGGGGTTCGAGTCCCTTCACCCGCACCACCAACCTCGGTGGAAACAACTTATTTCATTCAAAACAACAACTTACACCGCTTTCTTGATGTGACCCCATGGACATACCAAGCTCAGATCAATGCCCGCTCCACTCAAGCCGCAACACATCGGCGCCTTGAGCACCCCCCTTAGCGCGGCACGCGAGGGGCAGCGCAATCCCCGTTTCGCCAAAGATTTCGCCGCGACATTGTAACTCTCCGCCCCAGCGCGCGTGGCTACTTCACCCCCCCGCGATACGCGTTGCGATCGAAACCGCGCACTTGATCTGCAACGGCCAAGCGGCGTTCACAGCCTCGTGTGCGCGCGACAGGGCTGCTGGGGCGGAGCGTTCTATCTCGGCAATCCACAGGAGATTTCCAAATGAAACGCCTGCTTCTCATCACGGCCTTGGCCACCAGCACGTTTGCCTCCGCAGGCTGGGCGCAAAGCACGCATAACACTAACGGGAAATGCGCCCCTTGGTCAGCACTGCACCCAGCAGCAGGATAATCGAAAACGCGACGGACATGACGACAAAGCCAGCTCTCAGCGCAAATCGAGCGCGCAAAAGGCGGTGCCCCATCAGTCATCAACGCGCTATAAAGATCACAGGACGCATGTGTCTCAAAAGACCGAGCGCCGCCACAGCGCGCCGGGTCACGCCTTGAGCCAAGCCCAACGCAAACACTTACCCCCGCTGAAGTCGGGGCGCGAATATCGTGTCGTCAATAATCGTGTCGTCGTTATCGACAGCTCGACCTTTGCCACAGTCACGGCGCTTGGCCTGCTTGGCGTTCTGCTCAACAACTAAGACCCGGTTACCGCCAATGAACCCCGCCTTGGGTCCATCCCCGAAGGCGGGGTTTTCCTGTGCCCGCAAGGCGCAAGTATTCCCTCACGCCCGGCTTTCAAGCCCACCCGAAGCAACGAAACGCGCGCAATTTCCAGCGCCATCACATATCGGCTATGCAAATTCTGCTGCGTTGACTTCAACATTTCGCTACTGCTATTCCAACCCTATGCATTCTGCGCCGCAGCGCGACCTTGCGCCCAACGGCAGGGCGGTCTGGCAACCGACATTCCGGTTGCAAGCCGCGAAATCCGGAGATCGAACCCATGCAATGGAAGCGTCTGAGCCTGATCCTCGCCGCCCTTTTAGTGATTGCGGGGGGCGGATATTACTACTGGCTCAGCACCAAGACCCCGGCCCTGCCCGCCGGTTTCGCGATGAGCAACGGACGCATCGAGGCCGAGCGCATCGACGTTTCGGCCAAGATGGCGGGGCGGATTTCCGAGGTGCTGGTCTCGGAAGGCGATTGGGTCAAGGCGGGCCAGATCATCGCGCATATGGATGCCGCCCAGATCGACGCCCAGTTACGTGCCGCCAAAGCCGCCGTGCTGCAAGCCAAGCAGCAGAAACTTCAGGCCGAGGCGCTGTCCAACCAACGTATTTCCGAACAAAAATACGCCCAGACCGAATATGAGCGGGCCGAAAAGCTGGCCGCCAACGGCCACACCAGCCAGGAACAGCTGGATCGCGCCCAGACCACGCTGAACACCGCAAAAGCCGGCGTCAGCGCCGCTGCGGCGGGCGTTGATCTGGCGAGCGCGACGATTGCTGCGGCCGAGGCTTCGCTTGAGCAGCTGCAAAGCCTGCGCGACGATATGGATCTCAAGGCCCCCCATGACGGTCGGGTGCAATATATTCTGGCGAAAGCGGGCGAGATTGTCGGTGCGGGCGGCAAGGTGGTGACGCTCACCGACCTGACCGATATCTACATGACGATCTTTCTGCCCGCCGCCGATGCCGGGCGTCTGTCGATCGGGGCGCAGGCCCGCTTGGTCCTTGATCCGATCCCGGAATATGTGATCCCCGCGACGGTGACTTTCGTGGCCAGTTCGGCGCAATTCACGCCCAAATCGGTGGAAACCTCGGATGAGCGCGAGCAGTTGATGTTTCGCGTCAAGCTGACGATCCCGCCCAAGTTGCTGGCGAAATATCAGGAACAGGCCAAGGCCGGGGTCGCCGGAATCGGCTATGTGCGCGTGGATGACAGCGCCGAGTGGCCCGAGACGCTTCAGGTGAAGCTGCCGCAATGACGCGCGCACCGGTCGCAAGCCTGTCGGGGATCACGCATCGCTACGGTGCGACTTGCGCGCTGGACGATGTAAGCCTCGACATTCCGGCGGGCTGCATGGCGGGGCTGATCGGGCCGGACGGGGTGGGCAAATCTTCGCTGCTGGCGCTGATCGCGGGCGTGCGCAAGTTGCAAACCGGTAAGGCGATGGTGCTGGGCGGCGACATTCGCGACCGCGCCCATCTGCAGGCCTGCAACCACCGCATCGCCTATATGCCCCAAGGTTTGGGGCGCAATCTTTACCCGACGCTGAGCGTGCGCGAGAACCTTGATTTCTTTGGTCGCCTGTTCGGGCAATCGCAGGCGGAACGGCGCGCACGCATCGACGACCTGCTGCAATCGACCGGGCTTGATCCGTTTCCCGACCGCGCGGCGGGCAAGCTCTCGGGCGGGATGAAGCAGAAACTGTCGCTGTGCTCGGCGCTGATCCACGATCCCGATCTGATGATTCTGGATGAGCCGACCACCGGCGTCGATCCGCTGTCGCGCCAGCAATTCTGGGATCTGATCGACCGCATCCGCCGCGAGCGCCCCGCGATGAGCGTGATCGTCGCCACCGCCTATATGGACGAGGCAGAGCGCTTTGACTGGCTCGCCGCGATGTCGGATGGCAAGGTGATCGCCACGGGCGCGCCCGCCGAGATCCGCGAACAGGCCGGACAACCGACGCTGGAATCGGCCTTCATCGCGCTTTTGCCCGAAGAAGAGCGCGCCGGGCATCACGAGGTGATCGTGCCCCCGCGTGTGCCCAGCGACGGCCCACCCGCGATCGAGGCGCAGGGGCTGACCTGTCGCTTTGGCAATTTCACCGCCGTCGATCACGTCGATTTCCAGATCGAGCGGGGCGAAATTTTCGGCTTTCTCGGCTCGAACGGCTGCGGCAAGACCACGACGATGAAAATGCTGACCGGGTTGCAGCCCGCCAGCGAGGGCAAGGCGCTGCTGTTTGGCGAAGTGCTGGATGCGGGCGATATGGCGACGCGGCGGCGCGTGGGCTACATGTCGCAATCCTTCTCGCTTTACAGCGAACTCAGCGTACGGCGAAATCTGGAACTGCACGCCCAGCTTTATCAACTGCCCGTCGAGACCCGCGCCGCGCGGGTGCGCGAGATGCTAGAGCAGTTTGACCTTACCGAAGAGGCCGACAAGCGCCCCGACGCGCTGCCTTTGGGCATCCGACAGCGCCTGCAACTCGCCGTTGCGCTGATCCACTCGCCCGAGGTGCTGATCCTTGACGAACCGACCTCGGGCGTCGATCCGGTGGCGCGCGACAGTTTCTGGCAGCACCTGATTGATCTGTCGCGCAATCACGGCGTGACGATCTTTGTCTCGACCCATTTCATGAACGAGGCCGAGCGTTGCGACCGGATCTCGCTGATGCATGCCGGGCGCGTTCTGGCCGTGGGCACCCCGGCGGACCTTGCGCACAGCAAAGGCACCGACAGTCTTGAAGAAGCTTTTGTGAGCTACCTGCGCGAGGCTGAAACGACGCCCGATCGCGCCCCTGCCCCGCCCGCGACCCACGCCGCGACCGATAGCCCCGCGAGCGTGCATCGCGCCTTTGATCCTGCCCGTCTATGGGCTTTTGCGCGGCGCGAAAGCATCGAATTGCTGCGCGACAAGATCCGGCTGAGCTTTGCTTTTCTCGGGCCGATCATCCTGATGCTGACCTTCGGCTATGGCATTTCCTTTGACGTGCAGGACCTGCCCTACGCGGTGTTTGACCAAGACCAAAGTGCTGAAAGCCGCGCATTGATGGAAAGCTTTTCGGGCTCGCGCTGGTTTTCCGAACAGCCCCCCGCGACCAGTGCCGCCGATCTGAGCGCGCGCATGAAAAGCGCAGAGCTTGTCGTCGGCATCGAGATTCCGCCCGATTTCGGCAAAGACCTGTTGCGCGGCGAGCGCCCAGAAGTGCGGGTCATGGTCGATGGCGCGATGCCGTTTCGCGCCGAGACCACCCGCGGTTATCTGTCGGGGCTGGCCGCCTCTTACATGTCCGATCAGATTGAACGCACCTACGGCCGCGTGATCAACACATCAGCGGCCAGCGTCGAGACCCGGTTTCTCTATAACCAGTCCTTTAAAAGCGTCTATGCGATGATCCCCTCGGTGATCATGCTGATGCTGATCCTGATCCCGTCGATGATGTCCGCAATGGGCGTCGTGCGTGAAAAAGAGACCGGCTCAATCGCCAATTTCCGCTCTACCCCGGTGACGCGGACCGAGTTCATCTTGGGCAAGCAACTGCCCTATATCGTGATTGCGCTGATCAGTTTCGTCACGCTGATGATGATGGCTTACGGGGTGTTTGGCGTGACGGTTAAGGGGTCGATCAGCACGCTATTGCTGGGCACGTTGCTGTATGTGATGGCGGCGACCGGATTTGGCGTTCTGATCTCTGCCTTCACGCGCACGCAGGTGGCCGCGACCTTCGCCGCCGCCGTGATCGCGATCATTCCGGCGGTCAATTTCTCGGGGCTGCTGGTGCCGGTGTCCTCGCTGTCAGGCAGCGGGCGGCTGATCGGTCTGGCCTTTCCCTCGGCGTGGTATCAGCAGATCAGCGTGGGCACGTTCACCAAGTCGCTGGGCTTTGCCGAACTGTGGCAGAACCACCTGATGCTGGCGGGGTTTGCGGTGTTCTTCGTCGCCGTGTCGATCCTTGCGCTGCGCAAGCAGGAGAAATGAGATGATGCGCTGGCTCACCAATGTTTTCCGCCTCGGGCTTAAGGAACTCAGCAGCTTGCGCGCCGATCCGGTGCTGATCGTGCTGATCGTCTATATCTTCAGCTTTGCGGTCTATTCGGTGGCGACGGGGGCCAAGCTCGAGGTGCTCAACGCCTCGGTCGCCTATGTCGATCAGGACCGCTCGGCGCTAAGCGGGCGCATCCTAAGCGCGATCCTGCCCCCCGAATTCAACCCGCCCGAAGAGATTTCGGCAAGTGACGTGCAAAAGGTCATGGATCGCGGGGACTATGTTTTTGTGCTCACGATCCCGCCCCATTTCGAGGCCGATGTGCTGGCCGGGTATCAGCCCGAAATCCTGATGGATGTCGATGCCACGGCGATGGTGCAGGCGGGCAATGGGTCGGTCTTTCTGCAAGAGATCATCGCCGCCGAAGTGACCAAATTCGTCTCGGGGAATGACACCGACAGCGTCCTGCCTATCAATCTGGTCGTGCGCACGCTGTTCAACCCCAACCGCAACACGGTCTGGTTTTCCTCGGTGATGCAGATCATCAACAATATCACCATCCTGTCGGTGCTGCTGACCGGTGCCGCCCTGATCCGCGAGCGTGAACACGGCACGATTGAGCATCTTCTGGTGATGCCTGTAACGCCCTCGGAAATCATGGTCGCCAAAATCTGGGCCAACGGGCTGGCGATCATTGTCGCCGCGATCCTGTCGATCTGGCTGGTGGTGCAGACCTTGCTGGGCGTGCCGGTTGCGGGCTCGATCCCGCTATTTGTGCTGGGGGCGGTGCTGTATCTGGTGTCCGTCACCGGGCTGGGCATTTTGCTGGCCACCTTCACCACCTCGATGCCGCAATTCGGGCTGCTGGCCCTGCCGGTGCTGGTGGTGATGAACCTGCTGTCAGGCAGCACAACCCCGATGGAATCGATGCCGGTCTGGCTGCAAAACGTGATGCAGATCTCGCCCTCGACGCATTTCGTCGCCTTCTCGCAGGCGATCCTCTATCGCGGTGCGGGGCTGTCGATTGTCTGGCCCAATATGGTCATCATGGTGACGCTGAGCGCGGTGTTCTTTGTCATCGCGCTCAAACGGTTCCGCCTGACCATGGCCACCGCACATTAAGCCAGCCTCCGTCCGCCGCTGCTTTCGACCATCTCACGATCAGGATGGAGCGCCATATGACGGGCGCACGCTTCCCGCTTCGCGAAAGGTGCCTCCCTGTCATCGGCGTTACTCCTTTAGCGTTGCAACACGTATTTTCCCGGTGCGGGGCACAGCGGGGGGTATCCGGCCTCATCTCGCCCGATCCGGGGCAGCGGGCCGGGGTCGCCGGAACGTTTGGCCAGCCATGCTTGCCACGCGGGCCACCAGGAGCCTTCGTGTTCGGGAGTGCTGTTGAACCATTTTTGCGACGGCATATAGCTGGAATTGGCGCGGTGATCGCCGA
>NZ_AUNB01000028.1 GCF_000714545.1 Thioclava indica | reverse complement strand
GTTTCTGACGGTCGACGGCCCGGCCCGGCTTATCGGTCCGGAGTGTCCGGTTCTGGCAGACGGCGCGACGGGGTGCTGGCTGCGGCTAAGCGGTGATTGTGGCAGCGTACGTCTGACAGCGCGCCTGCGTGAGCACAGCGCGCAAACGCAAATAGAGATCGTTGCGTCAGTTCAGCAATAGGCGATCAGTGTCCCCAGCAAGGCCCTATCCATCACGCCGGGTCGAGCGTCGCGGCATGATTTCGAAACCGAGATCGACGATCTTGTCCTCTGGGCTCGCGCACCCCGACAATGCGTCAAGAATAAGCTGAACTGCGCCCTCCCCCATTTCGCGGCGAAACGTGCGCACCGATGTCAGCGACGGCTCGGCCGCGCCCATCATCTCCATATCGTTGAACCCGCAGATCCCAAGATCTTGCGGAATACGCAGATTGCGCCGCTGCGCTTCAAACATCGCACCCAGCGCAAGATCGTCATTGATGCAAAATATTGCGTCGGTTTGTGGGGGCAACCTCCAAAAACTCCGCCAGCAAATGCCCGCCCAGCGTGACCGATGAGGGCCGCGTGGTGGTGTGAATGCGCCGCTCCTCGCTTAGCCCGCGCGCGCGCAATTCATCGCGAAACCCCTGCAGGCGGCGTTGCGTGCGCGGATCCATACGCGCGCCGAGGAAACCGGGGTGACGATAGCCCTGAGCGATCAGATGCGCTGTTGCGGCCCGCGCGGCTTGATAGTGCGAAAATCCGATCATCCGATCATCCGGTCGTGGGGCGCGGGACCCGTCTCCATGATCTGGACAACGGGGCAATCGGCCTCTTGCAATGGCGCTTTTGCGGCGTCGGTCTGGTCGATCCCGGTCACAATCAATCCCGCCGGGCGCTGACGTAGAAACAACCGGATCAAATTCTCTTCCGAGAGCGGCGCGTAGCGCGAATAGCCAAGTTGAACCGAATGGCGCGTGCCCTCCACCGCCGAATAAATTCCATCCATCCATGACGGTCCTCCTACTTATTGCCCCGAATGTGAAGCCAGTCGAAAATATTCAAAACCACGAAAATCAGCACCGAAATGAAAGCCGCCTCTTTCAGGAAGCCCAGCCCGCAGGCGATGCCGATCGCCCCGACAGCCCAAATGGCCGCACCGCTGCGGATGCCCTTCAGCCGTCCGTCGTCCCGCGGGGACATGATCGCGCCAGCTCCGAGAAACCCGATACCGCCGACGATCCCTTGGATCAGGCGCGTGGGGTCGATCATTATCGCGTCATCCTCGACCGTGCCACTCAGCGCGAAGTTGAGCGTGACGGTCATCAGGGCGGCAGATCCGATGGCGACCAAGACAAACGCCCCGGCACCCAGAGGCTTTCCCTTGATTTCACGGTCGAGACCGACGACCAGTCCGCACCCGCCCGAGAACAGGACACGCAGGACAAACTCACTGAAATCGACCATCATCCGAAAACCTCATCCTTCAAAATGACTGGGTTAGACCTATCCTTTAGCAGATACTGGCCGATTCCGGTTTAATCTAAATTGAGACGCAGCGTGCCAAGGCCGCCTATGGTGACGCTTCGAACCTTGGAAATGCGGTGCCGTAGGTAAACCATTCGGACATAGGAGAGAGCGCATGTTTTTTGATGAACCTGTCATTGACGCCCTTGCCAAGGGCTCCATCCTGAGTGTGTTCGCACTCTTCTGGATCATATTGCTGGTTCGCATCGTCGGGTTGAGGTCGTTCTCGAAGATGACCAATTTCGATTTCGTGATGACCGTGGCCATGGGGTCGCTGCTGGCCGGGGCATCGCAGTCGCAGCAGTTGACCGGATTTCTTCAGGCGCTGGCAGCGATGGCCAGCCTTTTTGCCGCGCAGTATTGCGTCTCTCGGCTTCGGCAATGGTCGCGACGTCTGGATACGCTGGTTCAGAATACACCAACCCTGCTTATGAAGGATGGTGTCATCCTCCATGATGCCTTGCGCAGGACCCGCGTGGCCGAGGAGGATCTGATAGCGAAGCTGCGCGAAGCAAACGCGCTTGAAATTTCGTCCGTCCGTGCCGTGGTGCTGGAGACGACCGGCAATATTTCGGTTCTTCACGGCGATCATGTGAATGACGCCCTGTTTAAGGGCGTCGCTAAAATCTGATATGAAAACGACACCTGCTTTGCGTTCAGCAGCTTTCATCTGACATTGGCCGTAGTCGGGTGCATCGTGATCGTGTCCCGCTGGTTTGAGCGGCTCGCGCGTTCGTCTATCTTGATCTGATCATCATCGCGCAAGATTTGGCCGCCGGTGAATGGGACCTGCGATGGGCCTGTCGCTGCGGCGTGACGAGGAGAGTACCGTCGCGTAAAGGTTTACCGGTTTCAGGTAGTGCACGCCCCGGAAATCAATAGCCATCTGCGTCAACCCGCCTGCCCTTGTTTTGCCAAGCGTAGGGGGACCCTCTACCGGACTGAAAGGCCAGCCCTCGTTTGCGACAGAGCCCTCTGGGGCGACCATGTCGCCGAGATGGTGGCTTGAAATCCGCCGACATGATCTTGCAAAAATACGCCACAACACCTTGGCAATGCCGCACCGGCCACCTTCAAGTCGCGGACCGGTCAATCGGAAGCAGGTAATGTGACAACATCCTCGGGGGGAGGTAAAACGCGCGCTTACATCGCCCAGGGGCCGTGGAAATCCGTGCCATCGCGATCCGTCCGCTCGAAGCCGTGCGCGCCGAAGAAGTCGCGCTGACCCTGGATCATGTTGGCGGTGCCGCGTTCGGTGCGCATCGTGTCGAAATAGCTCAGCGCCATCGACAGGGCCGGAACGGCGAGGCCATAACGGGCCGCGACGCCCACCACCTTGCGCAGCGCCGCGTGATGGGTCTTGAGCAGGGCCGCGAAATAGGGCGCATACATCAGGTTGCGCTCGGGCGCGTCGGTCAGCGCGCGTGCCATATCATCGAGCATCGCAGAGCGGATGATACAGCCGTCACGCCAGATCAGTGCGATCTCG
The DNA here is from genome assembly GCF_000714545.1 of Thioclava indica. Lineage (GTDB taxonomy): Bacteria > Pseudomonadota > Alphaproteobacteria > Rhodobacterales > Rhodobacteraceae > Thioclava > Thioclava indica. The sequence goes on along the minus strand of NZ_AUNB01000028.1, from coordinate 39,159 downwards.
GGCAGTGGCAGATCCCAATCGAAGGGCGCATTGGCCGAACGCAGCATTTCGAACCCCTGCGCATAGCACAGGATCTTGCCCGCGATCAGTGCGTGTTCAAGGTCATCGGCGCTCAGCGTACCTTCGGGCAACGCTTCGGGGGCGGCCCCGAAAAGATCCTGCCCCTCCTTGCGCGCCTCGAGCCGAGCCGACAGGTTGCGCGCCATTACGGCGGCCTCGATCACCGGAACGGGGGCGGCGAGATGCTGCGCCTCGATCACGGTCCAGCGTCCGGTGCCCTTCTGGCCCGCGCGGTCAAGGATGATGTCGAGCATCGGCTTGCCGCTATCGGGATCGGCGGTGCGGGCGACCTTGCCGGAGATCTCGATCAGGTAGGATTTCAGGGGGCCGTCATCCCACTTGGCAAAGGCGTCGCCGCACGCCTGTGCGCTCATCTTCATCCCATCGCGCATCACGCCATAAATCTCGGCGATCATCTCCATGTCGGCATATTCGATGCCGTTATGCACGGCTTTCACGAAATGACCGGAGCCGCCCTTGCCCATGAAACCCGCGCAAGGGGTGCCGTCGAACTTGGCCGCGATCGCAGTGAGGACGGGCGCCACACGGTCCCAGTCCTGCTGTTCGCCCCCGCCCATGATTGCGGGACCGTTGCGCGCGCCTTCCTCACCGCCCGAGACGCCAATCCCGAGAAAGCGCGGGCCGGCCTTGGCGGCCTCTGCCGCGCGGCGGTCGGTGTCGTGGAAATTCGCGTTACCTGCATCAATGATCAGATCATCGGGATCAAGATAGTCGCGAAGTGCTGCGATCTGCTGGTCCACGGGATCGCCCGCAGGCACCATCAGGATAATCGCGCGTGGCTTGGCGATGGCGTGCACCAGCGCTTCAATCGTCTCGCAGGGCGTGATTTTCGAAGCGAGCGCGCCCGCATTTTCGTGGAAGGTCTTCGTCACGCTCGTGGTGCGGTTGAATACAGCGATGTCAAAGCCCTTTTCGGCGATGTTAAGCGCAAGCATGGCGCCCATGGTGCCAAGACCGATCAGACCGATTTGCGAGTGTGACACGAGGTTTTTCTCCGAAATAGCGGGGCGGACGATAGCCGCCTTCTGGGTCTTAAGGTCAGGCCGCAAGCCAGAACCCGAATGAAGCAGCGAATGCGAGGGCCGTTATAATACCTTGCAGCTATGGGGTGAAAGCAGGACGTGGTCTTTCATGCGGCTTCAGTGAAGAGTTTGTCCAGAAAGTCGACCTCGATGGCAACCCCGATTCATCCGCTCGCGAACTGTTGCTAACAGATGGTGCGGAGTGCCTAGCAACTGTGTCTATTCAGACTACGGACTGGGCGATCATCTTTTTTGCAACAGAATTAAGAACTTATCCTAAGTGTCGGACTGCGTAAGCTCCTTTTGCATCATTGTCCAAAACACACCATTTTTGCGCGACAGCAAGTCTTCCGCTGTTCCCGCCTCGATCAGGCGACCACTTTCCAATGCGTAGACCTGATCGGCAAAAGCCACCATCGACGGGCGATGTGCGATCGTCAAAATGGTCATGCCTGCACGGGCCATTTTCTTGACAGAGGCTGCGATATGCTCTTGGGCCTCCCAGTCAAGCGCGCTCGTTGCCTCATCCAGAACCAGAAAATCGGGAAGGCGCAAAAAGGCGCGCGCCAGTGCGATCCGCTGACGCTCACCGCCCGACAGCTGTACGCCGCGATCGCCAAGCAAAGACTCAAGCCCGTCGGGGAGCCGTCGCACGAACCCGCTTGCATAGGCCAGATCGAGTGCCTGCCAAAGATCATCATCAGCACACTCCCGCTGCGTCAGCGCGGTCAGGTTTTCGCGTAGCGACAGGTTCATCAGAAAATTGTCCTGCGCGACATAGGCGACCCGATCACGCCACCCCCGCAACTCGGACGGCTGCAAAACCCGGTCGTCTAGATACAAAGCTCCCGATTGCGGACGGATCAGGCCGGTCACCAGATCGGCGACCGTGCTTTTGCCCGAGCCGGAGGCGCCGATCAGCGCGGTGACCCTCCCCGCCTCGATGCTCAGTGACAGCGTGTCGAGCGACGGCTGCGCGCCGCCCACATAGTGATACACGACATTTTCAAGCCGGATTTCGTGTTGGAACGTGACCGGAGCACTATGATCCTGCACCGAGGTATCGACCGCCTTAACAAGATCATCGCGCAGTTTGCTCACATGACGCCATGCCGACAAATCCTGTAAAAGCTGCTGGAACTGTGCTTGCAGCCCCAGGAAACGCGGCGCGATCCGCATCGCAACCAGCAACATCACGACCAGCCGTGCAAAGCTGAGGTGCAGCCATGTCACCGCAACCAGAATGAAGGTCGCGGCGCCGAGCGTAATCATAATCTGGAAAATGCCCGAGCCGGTCGCATTCTGGCGCGCGAAGACGCCCGCATCATGCTTGTTGCGATACAGCAGGGTTTCAAACTCACGATAGAATTTCTGCTCGCTATTGGTGGCGCGCACGCTTTTAAGCCCTCCTAGAAAATCAGAGACGGTGCCAAACTGTCGCCGCCGGGATTCTTGCAACAACGTGCCAAAACGGGCGGCGCGGTGGCGAAAGGGCCGCATGATCGTCAGTGCGATCACGCCGAAAATGATCATCACCAAAGTCATCGGAAGCGAGACCAAAGCGCTCATGATCAAATAGATCAACAGCATCACGATGCCCTGCACGATCATCAGCAGGTAATAGCCACAAGTCGAGATGCGTTCGACCTCTCCCGTCAGCGCGTGCTCCAATTCGCTTCCCGACATACGCGTGATCTTGTCCCACCGCGCGCGCGCCAGCGCCGAGAACAGCGACAACCGGCACTGGTTGGTGAAATCAAACAGCAGGTCGCTCATGAAGGCCGTTTTCGAGCGGTTGAACAACACCTGCACCACCACGAGAGACACGAAAGACGCCAGCAAAACCGGCAGGCTGATCGAGACGTCCGGCAGTGAAAACCCTGCGATATGGTGATCGCCCAGATTGAGCCGCCCGGCGCCACTGCCATCGGCCAGAATAACCTTCAACACCGGCAGCAATAGCAAGATCGAAAAGCCTTCGGTCAGCCCGCTCAGGATCATCAAGACCAGCGCGATCCAGAACTTGCCACGTCCTGTCGCACCAAGACCGGCAAAGATTTCACGCAACGACTGCATAACCGAGCCGATGCCCGCCACGCCGGCATCGACGGCCCCCGCAGCTACAGCCCTTTTGGCTGCGGCGCACTCAGTCGTGGAGCGGGTGGCGGGTGCGTCGGTCATTATCGGGGCTCGCTCTGGGCAAGATCGGCGCGGATCACTTCGGCCAGACCATCAAGGCGGGCAAGAGATCCGGGCAATATCAACCGCCGCACGGGAATGGTATTTGCCGCATCCACAGCCGCGCGGAAATGCGCGCCTGCATCCGCGCCGCGCAGCGCCCCCTCACCGAAGCGGGCGGCATAGGCAAAGCGCAACACCGCAGGCAGGGCCTGCGCACCCGGCAGCGGCACAATGCGGGCAACATCGCCGGTTCCACGTTCGAGCAGATACATCCGGCGTGCGGGCGGTTTTTCGCGCACAATCGCCCCGGGCACCAAAACCCGAATTTTATCGATCGCATCATGGACCTGCGGGCGCGCGACCCAATCGCTACCAGCCAGTTGATGCGCCAGATTTTCCGGCGCGATCTTGATTTGGGAAAAGCCTGGAACGATGTGCCCCGCCCCCGGCGTCAAGGCGACCAGATCATCTGCCAGTAGCGACGCGCCTGCGCGCAACAAGGCTGCAACCGACGATGATTTCCCCGTTCCCTTATCAGCCAGAAACGCAACGCCCTGCTCATCGATCAGCGCCGCGCTGGCGTGCAATACGAACATCGAATTACGCCGCAGCACCTCGGAGAGGACCGGGCCTAACAGCGGAAATGCAATCAGGTCATCACTGACGCCCGCCGCCCGCTCAACCTGCACGTCGCACCCGTCATGCGAAACATGAAAGCGCCCCACAGTCTGCCACCAGAATGTTGCGCCGGTTTCATCGAAGGCAAATGCCGTCGCTTGCGCCCGAGTTGTCTCATCCAAACTTATTCGGGCGTTGCGGACGACAACGACGGGGGCGTCCATTTTATGATCGGATGTGTCAGCCGCCAGTTCGGGCAAAACGATATCTGACTGGATGCTGAGGCCGTAGCTGGAATAGCGGTGCATTCCCTTCAAGGCTTTGGCAACATTGGCGGAAGCTGTCATGACGGCACCTCACTTTCGGATCGCCCGATTGGCTGTTGCATCCGCAGCCAGCGATCAAGCCAGTACAAACGCCACAGCGGCTTGAGCGGCTCTGCACCGCTTTCGGGATCATCAAGCGCTGCGCTGAGCGCGCTGGCGGCCTCGGGGGTGATAAAGGCTTGCAAATGCGGCGGCACCATCTTGCACAAACGTGCCAGATCCTGACGAACGTCGCTGCCGACACCGGCCAAAAGATTAGGCGTGAAGTCGATCTTGTCGCGCCGCAAACGCACGGTTTCGGGTAAAATCCCCTTCATCGCGCGGCGCAACAATGCGCGGGGCTGACCGTCTGCAATTTTCTCGCGGCTATGTTGTCCCAAGGTGATCGCAACGACGTGGCGATCGTAAAATGGATAGCGCAGCTCTATGCCGCTGTGGACGCCAGCGCGGTCAAGTATTTCAAACCCGGTTCCGGTCCCGGCATTCTGGATCAGTTGGGCATGTCGACGCTGCGTTTCTGGCAGATGCTCGTGCGTATAGGTTAACGCATCTGGCAGCGCGGGCTCATCGGCCAGACGTTTCGCCCAATGCGCAGACAACAGGTCAAGTTGCGCCCCCCGGTTTGGCGCGTAAGACACCCCGCAAAGCCGAAGCGCCCCCCGTACCGGGCGCGGCCCATGTCTGCGCAACGCCCGTGCCATCAAGGCGCGCGGCCCGAGGGGCAACGGATCAAAGGCGTTGCGCTGGCGCAGCGACGTCCAAAGCGCGCCCCAATGATGTTGCCGCGCCAGTTCTGCGTAATACCACACGCCCGTGCCGATCACCTCGTCACCACCATGCCCCTCAATCACGGCGCGCGCTCCGCTAGCCGCGACAGCACGATACGTCTGATAGGCCGTTGCCTGACCCGGTGCAAAGAACGGATAGCCTTGCTCGCGCAGACGTTGTTCGGGGTCGTCAAACGAAGCGCCGGTTACTGCCTGTTCATCAATCCCCTTGATGTTGCCCAAGGCGCGAACAGCGTCGATATAGACGCCCTCATCAAGTGCAGGCATATCACGGTAACGCATGGAAATTGCGCGGATAGGATCAGGGGAATGACGCGCGGCCAGACAGGTCATTGCGCTGGAATCCAGCCCGCCGCTCAGCAGTGTCGCGCAATCGCCCTGCAGGCGTAGTCTTACAGCGCGATCAAGCGCTTCGGCCAGCGCCTCCGGGGCCTCAGAGGCCGCAACGTCGCGCGCCTCGATCTGCCACCACGACCGCACCTTGACGCCTGCATTTTCGCACACCACCATATGCCCGGCAGGCACGCGGAATATATCACGAAAGGCGGTTCGGCGCGGATCACTTTCATCGCCTGCAAGAAACCGGGCGATCCAACCGTCATCCAGGCTCTCCCCGGAACAAGCAAGCGCCGCCGGCTCGCTGGCAAAGGAAATCTCTTCTGATTTTGCCTTGAAAGCTAATGGCTTGACACCAAACCTGTCACGCACACCGCATAAACGCTGACGCGCGCCATCCCAGATCACAAACGCAAATTCGCCCTCGATCTTAGGGCACATATCGAGCCCCCACCGATCATAGGCGGCCAAAATCGCACAAGCATCGTCTTGATAAGGACAACCCGCGGCCTTCGCCAAATCCGGACCATTGATAATCGCCAGATCACCGCTCAGAACCGGCCCGTCGGGGCGCTGGCGCCACGGTCCGATGCCTCCGTGCGTGGCGACGCCCGTGTCAAGGTAAAGATGCGCCAGAGCCGCCCGGCCATCGCATATTCTGGCGTGACCATGTGCCCCTCGATGACGCAGGCGTCCCGTTATCTCATCAAGCAGTGCTTCAGACCGGGCCGGATCTCCGGTCAGGGTGAGAACTGCGGCCACGCCGCTCATTCGATACCTTCATGCGCCGGCATTTCGACTGGACGTTCAAATCGACGATGACGGGCATAATCAAGCGATGTGCCGCCCAAAACAATCGTCTCCCCGCTCAGGAGCCAGGCATGAGGGCGAAACCCCTTTGACGTGTCCATCGGCAAGCTCAACTCAACCACGGTCTCCCAACCGCGACGTGCCAATAGCCAACGCCCCGCCATCGCTTGCGTCAGGCAACTCGCCCCCGGCACAAGGCGCGCGCTGGCAGCAACTGCCCACGCAACTTCGCGCATATCATGAAGATGCATCTGGGGATCGGGCGCCGCGCGTTTATTGCGAGCATGCGCCTTGTCGATCTGCGCCTGAAGCCGATGGGTTGCGCGCAAGCTAAGTACAAGGCGCGTCGTCACCACGACCAAACCCGACAGGCACAGCACGCGCAAGGAATGCAGCGAGCCGGTTGACCTGTGCCGCTGCTTGATCACGGGAATGTCTCGACCAGGTTTTGTGTGGCCATGTCCGATAGCAGGCTTTCGATATCAGGCTTGCAAACCTCTGCGGTGACATCGAATTCCTCGGTCACTGCCGCAACGATTGTGGCGATATCCGCGCCGGGAACCAGCGCGGCCCAAACGGTCGCACCGACCGGATCAAGACTGTAATATATGTTGGTTTGCAAATTGAGCACGGCGATCCCGTCAGCATAATCGCAAGCAACACAATTCGAAAATGGCCGATAATTCATGCCGGATACCTACTTAAAATTCAACCTGCGCCCATCAAGACATTTTCAACGGCGCTAAAGCCAGGGCGCGCGTCGACGCGCCCTGGGAATTTTTTTTTGCAACGTGATCTCTGGTCAGACAGTTCAGGAAAAGGTCAGATGGCTGAACGGAGTGCCATCCGGGAACATATGATCCAGTTCCGATCCGGTGCTCTGGCCATGTGTCATGTCCTCAAGCTTACCGTGTTGACGCAAAGTCGGCGTAGCGTAAGTTTTCTTTTGCATATAAATACTCCGCTTTTTGAAAATTTAGCACCTTGAAGGGCTAATTTCGTGAGTCTCCGTCGGCACCCCCCTCACGTCAATTAAATATGGCACCAAACGGCGGCCTCCCTCGGCAATGTGAACGCAGATTCAACCTGAGGGCGAAACCAAAAAATCGCCATATATCCTGACGTGTGGAGCAAGATGCAATATGTCGTAACTTTCCAAACGGCACGCCAAGCCGATTCGCAGCTATTTGATCTACGGGGTCTGTCATTTCACTTGATCGAAGATATCAAATCAATACTCTTCGCGAAACAAATGCTGTCAGCGGCATGCCCATCCGCTAAAAGGAGAGTCCGAGTTGCCGTTTTCTCCTGAAGAATTTGAAAAGGTTCGCGGCCACTCTTGCGACACAGAGCTCAATTATATTTTACTTGCAGCTTCAAGCATTTTCGAGCCGGTTAATTTGCGAGAACATGCCCCCCGCTTTGAAACACTCGACCCTGTGCGCCTGTTCGAACTTGCACGCCTTAACAAAATGCTGAACTTCTTGCCCGCAAATGTAGCAGACCTGCCAAGGGTGTGCGCCGCTCTGGCGCCTGCGATCAACGAGATGCGGCTGCGCACCTTGGCGCTCAATCGACGCGGACTATTGGCGGGGGCCGAAATCTCCACCGCCTTAAATAAAGCGGGCATTGCGCATCTACACTTCAAGGGGCCGCTGCAACAAGTGGCGCTGTATGGCACCTATCTGCAAAAACCCAGCTCCGACGTGGACATCCTTGTTCCGCGATCGCAGCGATCTCATGCCGCGCAATGCGTCGTGGATGCAGGCTATGTGCAACTTGATAGCGCCCATGCGATTTGGTGGGCGCATTTTCTCGATGAGATGCATTTCATCAACCATAAAACCGGTGTCGTTATCGACCTGCATCACGGCGTTCAACAACCCGGCTTGCCACGGCCGCTTGATCTGCCGGGACTTTTCGACCGGCGCTCGGAGATGATCTATGAGGATCTGGCATTCGAGACGCCCTGCCCCGTTGATCGAAGCCTTCTTGCAGCGATATCAATCTCGAAAGCCATGTTATCGCATGAGCCCGCGCTGAGCCTGATCGTTGACCTGCGCGCTACGCTGACACAATTGCGCGAAGCCGACCTGGCCGATCTGCTTATCGCTGCCAGAAACAACGGACTGGAGCAGACCTTGGGGCTTGCGGTTCGCGCGCTTGATGCCACTTTCCCCGATTTCGATAGACCCGATCTACCGCTTCCGATGCCGCTATCGGAGATTGAGGGGCCAACCCTGCGCCCAATGATTGCGACGCCCTGGCTCGACGCGCTCCCTTGGCCGCGGCGGCGGCGGTTGCTGCGCGAACTTTGCGGGAACGCTCCACTTCGGTTCATCCAGGAAAGCACCCGGTCCCTCATGTCGGAAGTCTTGCGAAAATCGCTTGAATACAGGACGGCGCGCAAGAGGGCGACGCTATGAATGCCTCTGTTAAACGCCCGATATGCGTTATTATTCCAGCACATAATGCCGCGAAAACTATCGCAAAGGCTGTGCGCTCTGCGTTGCTTCAGCCCGAGGTCGGTGAGGTCGTCGTCATAGATGATGCCTCAAGTGATGCCACGTCCAAATGCGCACAAGACGCGGCAGACGGCGATGCGCGCCTGACGGTTCTGCACCAGGACACCAACATCGGACCGGCCGCCGGGCGCAATGTCGCGATCGCCCATAGCACTGCGCCGCTGATCGCGATACTGGATGCCGATGACTACTTTTTACCCGGTCGGTTTGCCGACATGCTTGCACGAGATGATTGGGACATGATCGCCGACAATATCGTGTTCGTGCCAGACACGCGGCGCGATCCTGTCACACGGTCCGATGTTGAAGAGACGCGTCAAAAACGCGAATTCAGACTTGAGACATCAGACTTCATTCTAGGAAATATCCCTCGTGCCAGTGCCTATCGCGGAGAGCTTGGGTTCCTCAAACCTTTGATATCTCGACACTTCATCGAACGGTTTGGGCTAAAATATGATGAAACCCTTCGGTTGGGTGAAGACTTCAAGTTTTACGTCGAAATGTTGGCGCATGGTGCGCGCTTTCAAGTCAGCACGCATGTCGGATACGTCGCGTTGGTGCGCGCCGAAAGCCTGAGCGGCCGCCACCGTGCCGCAGATCTGAAAAATCTGCTATTTGCATCGCGTGAACTCTCTAAAATGCTTGCTCCCGATCCAGCAAGCCTGAAGGCTCTGCGCGCCTATCTTCGTGAGTTAAAGGCGCGCTACGTCTTGCACGCGTTTCTTGACATCAAACGAGACTCCGGCTCGGCCAAGGCGTTTGCGTATGCGACCCAAGGGCCACATGTTTTCTGGTTGATCGCGCGTGGCGTATTGCGTGACAAAATCGCCGCCGCACTGAAGAAAAACAAAAGGCCCACCGAAGCCAAACGGTATCTGCTGCCGATGGAATAACCCGGATCATCCTTTTGGGGAGACGCTTTTCAGCTTGAACCCCACGACATCTCCCGGCTTGAGCAGGAAATCAAACTTCGCCGCAATCGGTGCCGTTTGACCGCGACGCGTCACCGTCGCCGTGACGGCCTCATCCGGACTTTCAACCGCAGTCAACATTGTGACGATCTGCTGTTGAAGGTCCCGCTTGGAGCGGGTCTCGGCCAGATCAGACGCCACTTGCTGCAACTCTTTCAGCAGCGTCGCCGAACGGCCTTTGACAATCTCAAGACGATCAGCTTCGGACGCCGCAATGTCTTGTTGAGCGCTCAAAATAGCGCTTCGCGTATCAAGGGCTTGTGTATCAATCGCCGCTGCTGTGCGCTGCGCGTCGAGGAGTCTCGAATTCACCGCAAGCCCTTGATTGGCAAGCTTTCCAATCGCTTTCACTTGCTCCGCCGCCAGGCTGCGTTGTGCATCAAGGGACTTTTGTTTCTGGGTAAGCGTCTTGATTTCATTGGTCAGCAGCTTGATCTGGCCATCAACCAAAGATAGGGATCGCGCGCTTTTATCGGCATTCAAAGCTAGTAACCTGCGCTCGCGATCACGCAAAACTTCCCCCGTCGCGCTGTTTAATAGCGGCGGGAAATCAATGTCGGACTTGCCTGCAATCTCCGCCTTGAGACGCGCCGACTTAGCCCCCAATTCGTCTTCTTTCTGGCTGAGTTCGGTCAACAGCGTCTGCGCCTCAAGCCGCGTGCGCAGCGGGTCAGTGCTTTCGGTGCCCGACAGCGGAACGCCCCCGGCCTGCGCGAGCGCGTCGCGAACAGTCATACCAGCCCTATAATCTTGCGGACCGGCAGTGCGCACCAGGCCAAACACCAGAACCGGGGGGCGCGAAACAATGTTGACGGTCACAGCGGGGACCTCAGAAAGCCCGAGCTGCGACATAAGCCCTTTGCTGATCCTGGCTGCGAAATCACCGGGTTTTGACCCGCCGACGTGCTCCGTGCCCAGAAACGGCAACGCAATCGTGCCGTCGTCATCAACGTGATATTGGGTCGTCCAGCCAGTCCAGTTCTTCAGAGTGTTCGTCGTCAGATCCCAACTCATAACGTGAATTTCAAGCGCGTAGCCGGGTTCGATAGCCTCCGCCGAAGCCATATGCGCAAAGGCCACAATCGCGAAGATTGCGGCCAGAAGCATCCTTATGGAAAGCGCCTTAATGCGCGCCACGAGACAGTAAAACTGCTGGAATGGTGCGAAACAAAATCCAGAGATCCAAAAGTGGACGCCACTGTGTGACATAATAGCGGTCCAGTTTAATCCGCTCGAAGTAGCTGGTATCCGAGCGCCCGCTAACTTGCCACAGGCCAGTAACACCGGGGCGCGAACGCAGATAATGTTTGCGCGAACTGGCGTAAATTTCCAGCTCGTCTTCGACAACCGGACGCGGACCGATAAGGCTCATTTCACCGGTCAGAACATTTACGATCTGCGGCAGTTCATCAAGGCTAAGCTTGCGCAGGACAGCTCCGACCGGCGTCACACGAGGATCATTTTTTAGCTTGCGCTCCTGCTGCCATATCAAACGGTCTTCGGGACATTCACGGAAATGTTTTTCCAGAATGGAATCGCCATTCTCGTACATCGACCGAAACTTCCAGCAACGGAATTTCCGACCGTTAAAACCGATGCGCGTATGGCCGTAAAACACAGGCCCTCGACTTGTAAATTTGATCATTAAAATCAAACCGAGAAACAGTGGAAGACACAGCGACGCAAAGCATATTGCAAATGCTATATCGACGCCGCGTTTGACTTTGCCTCCTATAGGCTCACGAGATCGCAAAAGAGGTGAATATTTCTCATGAAACCGTCTTTCCTCGACAACAGCAGCACCTGTCTCAAATACACGAAAAAGATCGAAGGACATATCCCTCTCCCTTTGCTAAAGGACCCGAATTTGTATAGATTATATTTTTTAAAACTGCCCCACTCTCTCACCCACGAGAAAGCCGACCCGTGATTAAACTACACACAGCATCGCAGAAATCTAGGCGTTGATTATGAATGGTAAAGCAAACGTTACCAGACCATCAGACGTGGTAAGGGAACGGTTACCTGACCTTAGGTTTTGACAGGGCAAAAAATATATTTTTTGCGTTTTGCAAGAATAAGTGCTGAAAAATTAGGCAAAGCAGCGCCGAAACTACGACATATTCTTGGAGCCAGGACGTTCCGATACCGTCATTTCCTCGCGAAGGTCATAGTTTTGCCCGAGTCGCTGTTGGCTTTTATTTTGAACTCCGGCCGATGCCAACGCGACACTGTGCCATCGCGGGCTAAGTTCTCAGGAAGAAACGCGTGATGCTAAGAGAGCGCCTTAGATCATGTTGCGCCAGCGCGCGGCGTAGCTGCCAGCGAATGCTTTTGCGCAGGATATTTCGACAAGCGCTCCCGAGCGGGCCGAGGTGCCGCAACCTGCGCACACGGGCGTGAAGCCCCGTATCTGCAATCAGCTCTGGTGTGCCGAGACTGGAGAGTGACGCGCGCCCCAGCAGGGCACGCTCCAGTGCGCTGAGCCCGCCCCCACCAAGGCGCGCCGCCACTTCAATGTCAGACAATGCCTCAGACCACATTCGCTGGCGCGCCTTGATGGTCGCACGCGCAATGCGCGCTAACCGGGGCCGCGCATCAACGGGGGTCGCCGACCATTCAGCGGGCGAGAACAACTCAGCGTCGCTCAGATCTGCCAACAACTCGGAAAAGATCCGCGCGTTGAAGGCCGCCCAGCGATCGGCATTTTGCGCCGCGGAAAAGCGGTTTCCAGCCTGACCACGCGCACCCTCGTGGTCGCGGTGCCAGAAAACAACTTCATCCAGTTGCACGCCCCGATGGTGCCGCGACAGGCGCAAGATCATCTCGTAATCCTGCGAGCGAACCAGATCGTCTCGAAACGGCCCGACAGCGCCATAAACCCGTGACCGAACCATCAGGCCGGGTTGGAAAATATGACACCCTTCCAACAGATCGGGGAAAATACGCCCTGGCGATGAAGAGCGCATGTAGCCGGGCGCGCGTAGCACCTTGGCACCAGCCACAGGGTCATGGGTGAAATCGAGATGCCGACCGGCGCAAAAATCCAGTGTTGGGTCAGCCTCAAGCGCATGGGCAAGATGCGCGCAGGCGTCAGGGACAAGTATGTCATCGTCATCGACGATCCATATCAAATCCCCCCTGACGCTTGCGAGGCCCCGGTTAAGCGAAACTGCCTTGCCAGCGTTGTCATGGCGCAAAACCCGTAAGCTGTCGCCGTAGTTCGCGAGGAGCGCCGCAGTGCCATCGGTGGATCCATCGTCGATAACAAGAATTTCATCCGGGCACCGCGTTTGAGCAAAGAGGCTTTCCAGCGTCTCGCCGATCAGGTCGGCGCGGTTATATGTCGGCAAAATTACACTGATGAAGGCTGCTGTCATTGCGACCACCCAATCTGTTGATTTGAAAGATGCCGCGCTGGCATCATAATCAGCGAATATACGTTTTTACGATTGTTCTATTGTTCTACTGCACAACTGCGAAAATCATAATATCGGCCATACGGGCCATGTCTTACAAGGACAAAAGCATGGGCGAAGCCAGACGTTCTACCCGCGGTGCGGCGATCATCATGAGCGGCTCGCTTATTCGCATTGCGCTGAATATTCTGGTCGTGTTGCCAATTCTGGCACGCATTCTCAGCCCCGATGAATTTGGCATTGCCGCGATGAGCATGACCCTCTTTGCATTCCTCGCGGTGTTTGGGGACTTCGGACTGGCGCCTGCGATGGTGCGAACACCCAACCCGTCAGACGAGATGTGGGCATCCGCGCTTTGGACGACCCTGATGATCGGAGGGGGCCTCGCGTTTGTGGCATGGCTAAGCGCGCCTTTCCTGGGGGCCTATTACGGTCACCCCGAAATCGTTTCGATGGCGCGCGTTCTTGGATTTGCGATGCTGTTGCAGGTTCTCGGATCGATTCCGATTTGCTGGCTACAAAAGCACCAGCAACTTTCGAAAGTCGCGCTGATCGATCTGATTTCCGTCATCGCATCTGCTGGCACAGCCGTTGTCGCAGCCGTAATGGGGGCAGGCGTTTGGGCGTTAATCGTGCAGCAAGTCGTGTTGGCCGGGGTCAAATTTTTATGCGCCATTGCCTTGTCACGCGTCCCGATTCTGGCGCGCTACAGCTGGGGCGAGATCCGGCATTTGACCGGGTTTTCTCTGCGCTTGACCGCATCCGGTTTCGTGACGTTCCTGAACCGGCAATCCGACACACTCTTGATCGGGCGGTTCATGGGCGCTGATGCATTGGGGCTTTATAGCCGCGCCTATCAACTTATGCAGCTTCCCAATCAGGTTGTGGCGCGCGGAATAAGCTTTGCGGCTTATCCGGCAATGGCCAAGGTCAGTTCCGATCCCGTCTGGCTTAGACTGTTGTTTCTCAAGTTGAACGCCGCCGTCGGGTTGATGGTCATTCCGGTAATGCTTGCGCTTGCAGTGATATCCAAGCCGATCATCGGGTTGCTTCTGGGGCCGCAATGGCTCTCGATTGCGCCGACGTTCACAGTGCTTGCGATCGCCGGTGCTGTTCAGTCGTTAAATACCCCATCAACCGATGCGCTCAAGGTTTTAGGGCACACAGACCGGCTCCTCGCCTGGTCGCTGATCCGGCTGGCGCTGTTTTTACCAAGTTTCGCGATTGGCGTCTGGCTGGGCTCCACGTTCTGGCTTGCGGTTTTGTACACTGGCGCAAATTTGCTGCTGTTCTTTCCCTTTCAGGCAGAAGTCGCCAAGAAACTGGGAATCCCTTTAAAACTGGTGCTCGCGCGCTTTGCGCCCAGCCTGATCGGTGCGCTCGTGATGGTCGCTACCTTGCTTGGGGTTCACGCGCTTTCCCCCCCGCTCTGGGGCGGATCGCTGACAAATGTGCTGCTTCTGTGTGGTATGGCCGCGCTCAGTTTTTTGACTGCGAGCTATGTGACCAATCGCGGCTTCCTTATTGAAAACACCGCCCATCTACGTCACTTCATGCGCGAAAAACGCTCAGCATGAGAGGCGTCCAACAGAAACCTCCCTACACCAGGTGTCCTGATGCTGTACTCACAAGAAAAGAACTTCGTTTTCGTCCATGTATGGAAAACGGCAGGAGAGTCGATCGTTGAAAGTTTTCGGCAGTATTGCGGCGTGCTGTTTCGCAGCCGGGTCGCCAATAAACTGCTTCGCGAAAGCCCCGAGTTTGTGGGGCGTTCGATAAGCTGGCGTGCGCATCTTGCGCATGGCCAACACCTGATGGCACGCGACATCCGCAACATCATGCCCGCGGGACTATACGACAGCACCTATTCGTTCGGCTTCGTGCGCAATCCCTGGGACTGGACGGTTTCGGCCTATGAGTATGCGCGCCAGACACCGGCCAATCCTGAACACAAGATCGCTCTCGGATTTGACAGTCTCAAGGAATACGTCGCTTATCGCGAAGACCATTTTCCGCGCCAGCAAAGTTCGTTTCTATTCGATGAGAACGATGTGCAAATGGTGACACGGATCGGTAGATTCGAAAATTTAGGCGATGATTTTCAGGCGATCGCGAGTGATCTTGGCCTACCGGCCGATCTGCCCAAACGGAATGTCTCCAAACGCAGCCGCGATTGGCGCAGCTATTATGATGACGAAACATATGACCGCGTGGCCAAGCTGTATCGCAAGGATATAGAGCTGTTGGGCTATCACGCCTGAGCGGTCGCGACGTGTCATCCGAAAGGCAGCCTGCATGACCGCGAGCGTATGCGACGTAACTCTAGTGACCGACCCCCGCTTTAGCGGCGGCACGGCGCAGGCCTTTGCAAGCGACGTGAGGGCGTTTCTCGGTGCGGGGATGCGTGTAGGCGTGCATTTCCATCATTCGGGACAGTTTTTTCAAGACAGCGACACAGATAACCGCGATTTGATTGCTCTGCTTGCGCTTGATGGCATCGAGATTTCACCAAGCCGCACACAGACGCTGTTCTTACATAACCCTCAGGTCTTTGGTGCGGCCCAGATCGCCGCGTCAGAACGACCGCTGCGCCTGCCAAAGTGTGAACGGCTGTTTATGGTCGCCCATCACCCGCCGTTTCTGGGCAATGGTGCGCTGTGTTACGATCCGGTTTCGACAGGGCGTGCGCTGGGGCGCTGTATCGGTCACGCGCGACGCATGGAATGGCTGCCGGTCTCGGGTTTGGTGCGCGCGCAATTGCGCAGCTTTCAGCCGTTGATTGCGCTGGCTCCCGAGGACTGGCCAAACTGCTTTGATATAACGCGATGGGTTCCGAGCCGGACCCGACTATCAGGCCCAGATATCGTGATCGGACGACACGGCCGGGCGCATCCCGACAAATGGCCCGATACGCCCGCGCAGATCGCCGCAAGCCTGCCCGCCGGGCCGCACACGCAAGTGCAGGTTCTGGGTGCCGATCCAGAGTTTTTCACCGCGCGCGGGATTGATACAAGCGATTGGGTTTTACTGCCGTTCGGGGCGATTGATCCGGTCAAATTCCTTGATCAGCTTGACCTGTTTTCCTATTTCCACTCATCCGGTTTGCGTGAGGCTTTCGGGCGCACGGTCGCCGAGGCGATGATGATGGGGCTGCCTTGCCTGCTGGACCAGCATCTTCGCCCGACCTTCGGGGCCAATGCGACATATGCCCGCCCGGATGAGGTGCCCGCGATGATCGAACGCATCCGGTCCGATCCCGCGCCGCATCTCGACAGGGCCGCGCAAGCCGCCGCGTGGTGCCGCGCGCAGTTTTCTTCGACGCAAGTCGTCGCACGCTACACCCGGTTGATGGCAGCGGCCTCCCTCCGGTTTGAGCGCGGCGATCGTAGCAGCCCCCCCGGCGTAACACTTAAAAAGTGGGTCGGCTTTCACCGGCGGGCAAGATCGACAAGGATCGCAACATGACGAAAAATACCCCCCTGATGATCGTCGGTGCGCCGCGTTCGGGCAACACTTTGGTGAGGCGCGTCCTGATGGCCTCGGGCCAGATCTATATCCCGCCGGAAACCTATGTTTTAGGCGAATTGATCGAAAACTGGCGCCGCGCGGCCCTGCTGTCATGGCGCGACAAGGTCTGGCTGTTTTGCGCCTATTTCGACCGCCATCCGCACCGTAACGACATGGACATCGCAAGCCTGTCGCCCTTTGCAGATACGGCGGCCAGATGGCCCCGCGCGCAGCGGAATTTGCGCGCGCTGCTGGATGGGTTCTATCGGTTCATGGCTGGCGAGCATGGTTACACTCAGGCGCGCTGGGGCGACAAAACGCCGTGGAACACCGTGCATCTAAAGTCGATCACCCGATTTTATCCCGATGCGCAATACCTGCATTTGCTACGCGACGGGCGCGACTCGGTGGCGTCGCAAGTGCGCGCGGATATGCGCGACATCGACGAGGCCGCACGGCGCTGGATCTCGGCCAATGAGATGTGCGAGCGCCACTTGCGCAAAGTCTCCCACCTTCAGATGCGCTACGAAGACATTGTGCGCGATCCCGAGACCAGCTTTGCCAGGGTTTTCGACTGGGCAGGGTTGAGGTTTGAGAGCCGCTTTCTGACCGAGGTGCCTGCGCGGATGGGGGACGTGACGTTGCGCACGCATCACGCCAAT
The DNA here is from genome assembly GCF_000714545.1 of Thioclava indica. Classification (GTDB taxonomy): domain Bacteria; phylum Pseudomonadota; class Alphaproteobacteria; order Rhodobacterales; family Rhodobacteraceae; genus Thioclava; species Thioclava indica. The sequence continues at coordinate 21,913 of NZ_AUNB01000028.1, read as the reverse complement.
GTGCTAGAACCGATCACACCGCGCTCGATAGGTGGCTGGACACGCAGTTTGGACGCGGCACAGGTAAGCGCCCTGCCCGCGCCGTTTCACGCGATGATGACGAAATACGGCTATGGCTGAGCGTCAGATGACTCCGCGGCCATTCGGGCCGATGATATCTGGTCGGGGCAGTTCAGCCCCCGCTCGATCATCTGGGGCCAACTCTACCTGTGCAGACGCCCAGTCCGGTAGCAACCAAAGAGCCCAAAGCCCGACCGCACCGTAGGCGGTTACCTCAAGCGAATGCGCTGCGGCCAGTCGCGATAGCGCGGCGGCAGCGGGTGCGACCGGGCGCGCCCAAGCTGCCCCCGGCAAAGGCGGTGTCGGGAATGACATGGATGCGCGCGGCTCTTTGTCCGCACCAAGGCCAAGCGTCATCCTGCACCGCTCGGGTTGATCGCCCGAGCGGCGCAGGCCCCGCTCTTTAAAGCTACGCAACAAATCGAAAACCAAACGGGGCCGCCTTCCCATTTGCCCGATCGCGCACGCCCAGCGGCGCGCCTTGAGCATCGCAACCAATGCGGCGAAGGCACGCATATGGGTTAATAACGCGGCCCGTCTGGATAGGAGAGGATGCAATGCGCGATCGGCATCACGCGCAAATCTTTCTTGCGCCTCGAGCATTTTTTCAAGGGCGTCCTCCGAAAGCCGATATGAGAGCGAGGCGGAATGCCTGCGGTAAAGATACATCGGATCGGGCAACAAAAACGCCTGCGTTCCACTTTGCAGCAGCCGCAGATAAAAATCAAAATCCTCTGCGATCACAAGGCGTTCGTCATAACGCAACTTGCCAATCGCTGCCCGCAATATCAGCGGCTTGATATAGCCTAGCGGTGGCAACGGCGCATTCGCAAGATCAGAGGAGATAAGGTCCGTAACGTCGAACGCACGCGGCGCGCTCAGATCCATCGGTTGCAACAAAGTGCGCCCCGCAGCGTTTGGGGTATCACTGAAAAACACCATATCATCCGCGACCATCTGCGCATCAAGTGCGCGCGCGGCCTCCAGCATTCGACGCAAGCGGTCGGGGTGCAAAAGGTCGTCGCTATCCATCACGGCGACCCACTCGCCTTGCGCGACGTCCAGGGCGCGATTGCGTGCCGGCGCCGCGCCTTGGTTTTCCGCTGTCTCGATCAAAACGATCCGGGAATCGCGGGCCATCCAGTCCCGGATCACCGACACAGAGCCATCCGTTGATGCGTCGTCAGCGATGATCAGTTCAAAATCAGGCATTGTTTGGCGCAAGACCGAGGCAATTGCGGCACCGACATAGGTCTGTGCGCAATAATTGGCCATGATTATAGAAACCGTCACCTGCGCCGTCATTTTCGCCCAATCTGCCGTTTCAAAATGCGTTTGATGCATTGAGGCTATTAACAAACAGGAAAGCAATGTTTCCCTAATATATTGAAAGCGACTAGATACCGATCGTTAAAAAACGTGATGTTTCCGTGATGTGTTTTCGTGGCAAGGAATAGACTTGTTTGTCGCAGACTCGGTGGGTTGAATTGCGCAGGTATTGGTACAAAAGTAATAAACACGTCATGTTGCACACGATGAATCGTATTTTGGCCCGGACCGTAATTCTGGGCGTTGCGATCGGGCTGGGTGCCACTGCGCTTTGGGCGAAAAATCCCATACCGACCTCAACCCCGTTCGTCGAGCATTTCGCACGTCTGGACCCCAACCTTTGGTACATTTCTGATGGTTGGAGCAACGGGCCGCAACAGAACTGCACATGGTCGAAATCGGCGCTCGCGATCGGCAAGAATGGCGGGCTCGACCTCAAATACATTCCGCCCGGAAAAGCGGGCGACAAGGCTTTGTGCGCAGAGGTGCAGACGAAAAAATGGTTCCGGTACGGGACTTTCGAGGCGCGCATGAAAAGTGCGCCGGGGTCGGGGCTGAACGCGGCCTTTTTCAGCTTTACCGGCGCGATTCACAAGCAGCCCCATGACGAAATCGATTTTGAGCGTCTCACGCGCGCGCCAAATCTTGTTTGGCTTAACCGGTATGTGTCAGGCAATGACTTTGGCGACGGCCAATACTATCACTTCGCCCCGGCGTCAGACGATGGCTATCACAACTATGCATTCATCTGGGCTCCCGACAGCTTGAAATGGTATGTGGATGGTGTGTTGGTGCGCAAAGAAACCGCCCATGTCCCAACCCATCCAATGAAAATCTATTTCAGCCATTGGGGCAGCGACACGCTGAAAAACTGGATGGGTCCGTTCAAGCAGCCCACAGCGCCTGTCGTGATGAACGTGACGCGTTTCGCTTATACGCCCCTCGGTCAACGCTGCGTTTTTCCGGAGTCGGTTACATGCAACTTGCCCTGAGCCGATCAGCCCATGTGCTGACGATCAGGCCGACCGCAGTCCTACTAGGAATTGCGTTTACTGCGCTGAATTTCACACCGCTTTTGGGGAGCAAGGCGGCGCTGGTCTTTTTGCTGATGTGTCTGGCGCTCGTGCTCCGTCGTCCCGGAGATATTGCAAAGGAAAGCGTGGGGGCCGGTGCGCTTTGGTTGCTAGTCGGCTGGTGCATTTTGTCGACGTTCTGGTCAAACGCGCCGGGGCTGACGCTGCGATATTCAATCCAGCTTGCGCTGACCGTTGCGATTGCAGTTTCCGCCGCCTACCGGTTGTCCACGACATCGCTTTTGCGGGTCATACTGATCAGCTGGCTGTTGCCGGCTCTGGCAAGCATCGCGATCTCGCGCTCCAATCCCGGCGGGCATTGGGTCGGTATCTTCAGCTCCAAAAATGCGCTGGCGCAGTTCGCATCAATTTGCGTGCTTTCCGGCTGGGCGGTGCTGATGGACCGCAAAGGTCGTGGAGGCTGGGTATTTCTGGCCTTGCTCAATTTACTGGCCGGGGCGCTGTTGATTTATCGCGCGGATTCCGCCGGAGCCACAATTACCACCGCTCTAGGCTGCATCGGGATGCTGGCGATCGCGCCGATGCGGTTTCTCTCACGCTGGCAACGCGTTTTCCTTGGCCTTGCGATGGGGCTTTTTGCGGTGTTTGCCGTGCTCTTGATCACCGGATTTTTTGTAGAGATCGGGGATTTCGTTCTGCGTGAGACCGGTAAGGATGTGACCCTGACCGGGCGGACCACCCTTTGGAAAATAGCCTTCGGTCAAATCGCGTTGCATCCGCTTTTGGGGCAAGGATTCAAAGGCTTTTGGGTGATTGGAAACCCGATCGCCGAAAGCCTGTGGGCCCAGTTCGGGATCACCACCAAGATCGGCTTCCACTTTCACAACACGCTCATCTCGAACGCGGTCGAAATCGGCCTGATCGGCATCGCGATGCAAGCCGGATTGGTGTTTTTCGCGGCATTCAGCATCTTTCGCTGGGCCATCGCGAGCCCGTCGGCAGAGACACTTTTTCTGGCGGGTTTCGTAATACGTCAACTGATCTTGATGAACAGCGAAGTGGTGTTCTTTACACAGTTCGAGGCAATCACGTTGTTGACGGCGATGGTCATTATTTACGCGCGTCGTGCAAATGCCGAAAGGCGCGAGATCCGCTCCGATATCCCATTGCGGATGCGAAGTGCACCAAGTCAGAAGACCGGGGACGCGCGTTATGGATAGAGCGCCAGACCCAGCGGTTTTTTACCTCGCACATGATCTTGACGACACCGCAATCTGGCGGCGCGTTGCGATGCTCAAAGCGGGTGGGGCGCAGGTTTCGGTCGCGGGGTTCCGACGCGGGACAAACCCGTTGTCGCATTCGGCTCAGGTTCTCGGACATACCCGTGATGGCCGGATGCTGTCGCGCGCGCTTAGCGTGGCCCGCCTGTTGCCAGCCATTGGCAAAAAGATGGCGCGCCAGACGCGATCCGCGCCGGACGTCATCCTGGCGCGCAATCTGGAAATGTTGGTGCTCGCTCATGTCGCGGCCCGCCGTTTTCACCCGCGCCCCAAGGTCGTCTACGAATTGCTCGATATCCATCGCTTGATGCTTGGGCGGGGCCGCGTGTCGCGCCTATTGCGTCGCCTTGAAGGCGCGTTGTTACGCCGTAGCGCAGCGGTGGTGATCTCTTCGCCGGGCTTTCTCGAGCACTATCTCAAGCCTTTTAACCAGCCCCGCATCAAGACGATATTGATTGAAAACAAGCCCTTTATGCCGGGTCAGCCCAGCCAGAAGACCCATCGCGCGGGGCCCGTGGCGCCCGGTCAGGTTACGATCGGATGGTCGGGCATTTTGCGCTGTGCCAGATCGCTTGAGATACTTGACGCTTTGACGCGAAACGCGCCCGGGCGATATCTCGTCATCTTGCGCGGAAAGCCCGCATTGAACGCGATTCCGGATTTTCACGCAACGATCGCGGCCAATCCCGACCTGACCTATCGCGGCCCCTACCGTTGGCCCGAGGACTTGGCCACGATTTACGCTGACTGCGATCTCGCATGGCTTGTTGACCGCTATGATGCAGGTGAAAATTCGGACTGGTTGCTGCCAAACCGGCTATATGAGGGTTGCTTGTTTGGTGCAGTGCCGATCGCGTTGGCGGGTACGCAGGTTGGCGCGCGGTTGCGCGATCTTGACTGCGGCCTGCAAATCGCCAGCGCCCGGATTGCAGATGTCGAGGCCGTGACGGGGACGCTGGATGATCGGCGCATCATGGAGGAACGCGCCAAGATCATCGCCCAGCCCACCGCGTTGTGGCTTGCCAGTCAATCCGATTGCATTGCGCTGCTTGATGCAATGCGCAGCGCTCCCGATCCGGGCGCTGGCCCGCACGGTATTTCCAGTGTCACCCATTTGAACGAGCGAGATTTATGAACACTTTGATTGTGATACCAACTTTGAATGAAGCGCGCCACATAGCGCAAGTGCTCTCGGCCATCGAGCCGTTTGCAGTTTCGCAAGATGCATGTGTCGTCGTAGCCGATGGCGGCTCAACCGATGCGACATGCTCGATTGTGCGCGAGACGGCTGCCGATGCACCGTGGTTGCATCTGGTTGACAACCCGGGCCGCTATCAAAGCGCGGCGGTAAATCTGGCGGTCGAGACATTTGGCGACACGGCAGAGTGGTTGATCCGGATGGATGCACATTCCTCTTATCCCCCGGACTTCTGCGCAACGCTGATCCGTGAGGCCGAGACCACGGACGCGGCCTCGGTCGTGGTCACCATGTATGCCAAGGGCAATTCTACGTTTCAGCAAATCGCAGCAGCGGCGCAGAACTCGCGATTTGGAAATGGCGCCTCTGCGCATCGCAATCGCACCGAGGGCGCTTGGGTCGATCACGGCCATCACGCGTTGATGCGGCTAGATGCTTTTCGCGCTATCGGCGGATATGACCCAAGCTTTACGCATAATGAGGATGCTGAATTTGATTACCGGCTGGCGCTGGCAGGCTATCGCATCTGGCTGAGTGCACGCACCGAAATCGAGTATTTCCCGCGCAATTCCCTGCGCGGCGTGATGCGTCAGTACTTTTTGTTCGGTCGCGGCAGGGCGCGCAACCTGGCCAAGCATCAAGCCCGCCCTGCGCGCCGCCAGAAGATTGTAGCAGCCCTGGCGCCTGCCCTCGCGCTTGCGTTGCTGTCACCACTGAATTGGATATTCGATGTCCCGCTATTGGCGTGGGTGGCGGCCTGTGTTGTCGCAGGGCTGATGATTGCCCGTGATTTGAGGCAACCGCGCTGCGTGTTTGCCGGGCCGGTCGCCGGGCTGATGCAATTGGCGTGGTCGGCCGGGTATTGGGTGCAAACGCTTTGTGCACGGCTTGCAGGTGCGTTTCGGCTAAGGGGTGAAATTTGACCCAGCAGTCCCTTGTTATGATTGGCCTATGTACGTTTCGGCGCGCGGCGGTAAGCGAAGCCTTGGCCTCGCTCGGGGCGCTCATGCCGCCCGAGGGTATCACGATCACCATCGCGGTGGCCGACAATGACACCATGCCAACCGCACGCGAGCGGGTTGAGGCAGCGGCGCGAGACATGCCGTTTGCGCTACAATATCTTCATGCACCGGCACGAAATATCTCACGCGCACGCAACGCCATTCTAGAGGCGGCCCAAGAGGCGCGTGCCGATTATCTGGCCTTCATCGACGATGATGAAACGGTTGATAAAGCATGGCTTGATGTGTTGCTACGGGCGCATCTGAAAAGCGGTGCGGGCGCGATTGTCGGGCCGGTGCGCGCCGCTTACCGTCTCGATGCGCCCGAATGGATGGTGCAAGGTGCGGTGCACGACACAGAGCCCGACATCACCGCAAAAGGGTTCGCACATACCGGTTATACCTGTAACGTTTTGCTGGATTTGCGCGATCCCGACCTGACCGGTTTGCGCTTTGATCTGCATCGCGGCCGCTCTGGTGGTGAAGATACGGCTTACTTCTCGCAATATCAGGCGCGAGGCGGCAAGATCGTTTATACGCCCGACGCGATTGTGCGCGAACTCGTGCCGCCCGAACGCGCCAAGCTGTCCTGGCTGTTGCAGCGCCGCATTCGCATGGGCCAGACGCATGGAAATCTGATCTGTGCCGGACGGGGTTTGGGCGGGCGTATCCAGCACGCCTCACTGGCCACAGCCAAAGCTGCCTTTTGCCTTTTGGCCGCAGTCATCCATAGCTTCACGCCGCTTTCACGCAATCGCGCCTTGATGCGCGGGGCGTTGCACCTTGGTACGCTATCGGGCTGCCTTGGCGGTCAAGCGCTGACAATTTATGGTGCAGCCAACCAACAATCCGAAAACAAGCGGAGTTCAACGTGAAGAATATGGCCTTGCGTTTCAATGACGGCCCTGAAGTGCTTCGCGAGGCCCGCGATACTTCGGATGGCACAATTAATTTGACGCGCCTGCTGGCAGTGCTTCGGCGTAGACGCAGGATCATCATCTGGTCGTTGGGTGTCTGGTGTGTGCTTGGCGTCTTTTATGTGACGACCACGCCCAGCTACTACGATGCAACCGCCAGTGTGCTTCTGGATAGCAATATCGGTCGCACCATCCAGCAGGTTTCCACCACCACCAGCAGCAGCGATCCGACCACTAGCGACACCGAGATGGACAGCGCGCAATTGGTGATTACCTCGGATGCGGTGGCGCAACGCGTGGCAAAGCGTCTCAAGCTTGAACAGAACCCTGCGTTTACGAACCCGCCGGTCTCGATGACGGCTACGCTGATCGCTAAGGTGATTGGCGCCATTCGCGCTCCGATGGTCTGGCTGCGTGACAAGGTCTCTCCTACCCCGCCCAGTGGTTCGGACCCGGATCAAACAACAGCGAACACGACTCCTCCCTCGGCCGAAGATGTCGCGCAACTTCAACAAAAGGAAATTGCGCAATACCTGCAACAACGGGTCAAGGTTTACAGGATCGGACGCAGTTCGGCTTTTGCGATTTCCTATCGGGCCGACGACCCTGCTCTGGCCGCCGATATCGTCAACGCGTTCTCGCAGGTCTATGTATCTGACGTTCTCAATGCGAATTTTACTGCGACAGAACAGATGACGGAGTGGATGCAAGGCAGGCTTGCGACGCTTCAAACCAACGCGCGCAACGCTGCACAAGACGCCGAGAAATTCCGTGCGAAGAATGGGCTCGTAGACGCCGATAGCATTCCGATTTCACAAGGTGCGGTATCCACGCTCAATCAAGATCTATCCAGCGCAATCGCCGATTCTGCGCGCGCGCATGCGCGCGTGAGCGCTTTGAAAGCGGTCGTGCAGCAGGGGCTCGCCAGCCTAGTCAAAAGCGGCATTCCAAGCGGGTTGCCAGCGATTGATGATCCCGACTTCATTCAGCGCCAGCGCGCGCTGACAAATTCCGTTGCAGCGCTGAACAGGCTGCACACGATTGGCGGCGCCAGTGCGCAACAAATCCAATCAAGTGAACAGCGCGTGGAGGATGCGGCAAACCAGTTGTTTATGTCGATCAAGTTGCAGTTCGAACAGGCACGCGGCGCGGCAACCTTGGCAGACGCGCGCGTCAGCGCGTTGCAAAACAGTTTGAACTCGGCTGTTGGACATGACGCCAAAAGCGGCCCCGCACAGGTCAAGCTCAACGCCTTGGAGCAGCGCGCGCAAACACTTTCCACGCTATATCAGACATTTCTGAGCAAGTTTCAGGAGCTCGACCAACAAAAGACCTTCCCGATTTCCAACGTGCGCATTCTGAATCTCGCGGATCCGCCGCAATTCGCCTCGGGTCCAAGCGCCAAGTTAACGCTGGCTTTGTGCATCGTGCTTGGCTTATTCACCGGTTTGGTCCTGGCGGCCATTCGTGAGTGGCGCGACCGGTTTGTCTACACCGCCGATCAAATCAACAATGATCTCGGGTTTCCTTTCCTTGGCTACCTTCAGATGATCAAGCCGGTTGCGCAGACGGGGCCAAGCTATTCCGATCAACCCCATCGCCAGAGGCCTGCCGCCACAACCCGAGATCAGGTTCGCGCCAGCAGCTTGCCTGTCGTCGGGGGGAATGTGTCGCTGTACACGCTGCAAAACATGCGCTCCCAGTTTACGGAAACCTTGCGCAATATTCGGCTCTCGAGCCAACTCACAGGACCGGCCGGAAAGTCGCGCGTGATCGGCCTGAGCTCGGCGCGTCCCGGTGAGGGCAAGACATTTACGTCACTTAACCTTGCGGCGCTAATTGCCGAAGGTAGTGCCTCTGTTATCCTGATTGATGCGGACCCGCATCGCTGCGGGCTTAGCCATCTGTTGGGGGTCACGGACCAGGAGGGGCTACTTGAAGTGCTTAGCGGGGCCCGTGACTGGACCCAGACGCGTTGCCAGGTCGCCAATAGCAAGGTCGATTTTATGCCGAGCCTCGTGCCGGCAGACTTCAGCCATGCCAGCGAGATTCTGGCCGGGGCGGCCTTCAAAGATCTGCTCACGCAGCTTCGGCAGTCCTACGATTTTGTTATTCTCGACCTAGCACCAATGGGAGCTGTGTCCGATGTCCGCGCCGTGATCGGCGACATAGATCAATTGGTGATGCTTGCGGAATGGGGCAAGACAAGTAAACTCCTGCTTCACAAGTTGTTGACAATCGATCCTAAAGTGCACCAAAAACTATTGGGTATTGTTTTGAACAAGGTCGATCTCAAGCGGTTGAAAGTTTATTCGTCCGAAGAGGATAGCGCGAGCTACTTGGGCGATTATTCTGGATATTACTCAAGTGAATGAGAATTCGGTTTTTTTGACTTTCGCAGGTTTATCTTTGCGCCTCAATGCCTAGAGTTGTGCCGAGGGGCAGCTTTCCCCTTTGAGAAGAGCGCGGAGGGATAAATTTGCGGTTCACGTCGTTCTTGGTGGGTCTTGCCGTTTTTGTAACGCTACAGACCGTGGTAACGGTCTTTTCCGGACAGACATTCTGGGTGGTTGTCGGGGGTGATCTGGTCACGATTTTCCTGGCCCAGTTGATTTACCTTATCGTCATCGCTGCAATGACCGCCAAAGAAAGCCGTTCCCGCGCGCCACGCAAACCGACTGCCGATCCGAACGCAGACAACCCGCAATTTGCGAACCGCGCCGCACTTTCCAATCAGAATTCACAATCGAAGTAGCTGCGCACAGTCGCGGTCATCAGCACTTGCATATGGCGTCTCGCTGTCATGGCGCAATGTTCGCCAGAGAACGTCGATCTCTGGGCTGCGAACATCGTCGCAGACAAGCCATTCCGGTTGGCAACAACCGCCATGGCCAACAAGGCCGCTCGGGCCATCTGGGCGATGCTCACGAAGAGCGAAATCGACCCTGCGACCAATATAAAGGGCGACGACATCGGTTCCAAGTGAGGCAGCACACCCCCTCTCAAACACGCTCAAGGGCGCGGAATTACATCCGCGCCCTTTTTTATTGGTCTAACGCCAGCGGGCAGCAATATGACACCTAACGGTCGGGCTAAGCCCCCTGCTCCTCAGATCAGACCAGCATATTCCATCGCCGCATCAATCGCCGCTTTCGTGCCATCCAGCAACTCGGTCAGCGGCAGGCGCACCTCGGGCGAGATCAGCCCCAGTTTCGACATGGCATATTTCGCACCCGCCACGCCGGGCTCAAGGAACAGCGCCATGTGAAGCGGCATCAGCTTGTCCTGATAGCCAAGCGCCTTGGCGTAATCGCCCGCCAGCATAGCCTCTTGGAACTGCGCGCATAGTTTTGGCGCAACGTTCGCGGTGACCGAGATACAGCCCACCCCGCCATGCGCATTAAAGCCCAGCGCGGTCGCATCTTCGCCCGAAAGCTGGATGAAATCGGCACCGCAGGTCAGGCGCTGCATCGATACACGCTCCAGCTTGCCCGTCGCGTCTTTGACGCCGATGATCCGCTCCAGCTTGGCCAGTTCGCCCATCGTTTCGGGGGCCATGTCGATCACCGAACGCCCCGGAATGTTGTAGATGATGATCGGCAGATCGCAGGCATCATGCAAAGCGGTGAAATGCGCGATCATCCCGCGTTGGGTCGGCTTGTTGTAATAGGGCGTAACCACAAGCGCAGCATCCGCACCGGTTTTGGCGGCATGCTGGATCAGGCGCACGCCCTCGGCGGTCGAATTCGACCCGGCCCCTGCAATCACGGGGATACGACCCTTGGCGGCTTTCACGACCTCGGTGATCACGGTCATGTGCTCATCGTGGCTGACGGTCGGGCTTTCGCCCGTCGTACCCACCGGCACCAGCCCGTGGCTGCCCTGTTCGATATGCCATTCGACCAGCTTTTTCAGCGCGTCCAGATCCAGTGCGCCGTTCTTAAACGGCGTGACCAGTGCGGGAAGAGACCCTTTGAACATGACACGCTCCTTGGTTTTAGACTTGGGTTTTCACAAAGCCGGCGCACGCGGCGGCGCGGCGAAATTCGGCGGGGTTATAAGCTTTTGCCACGCCGTTGCCAACTTGTGAATCGTCCCCATCTATGAGAGTTGACGCCAAAGGGGAAAACCCCATGAAAAAAGAGCAGTCCTGATGATCCGACGCCAGTTCCTCGCGGCGCTAGCCGCATCGACCGCCGTTCTCACTCCCGCCATCGTGCGCGCTGCGACCAGCGCGCTGGGGCAGGCATTGGCCGCCGCGAAATCCGGCGATTGGAGCCGCGCCGATGCTTTGGCGCGCCGCGATGGCCCGCTTGGCGCTGATCTTATCCAATGGCAGCGTTTGCGCGCGGGCGACGGTTCTTTCGCGGATTATTTCCCCTTTGCCTCGCGGCGTGCGGATTGGCCGGGCATGGCCCTGTTGCGTAAACAAGGTGAGTCCACGCTTGAGTCGATCCCGCCGACGCAGGTTCTGGATTATTTCAAGCTTGGCGCGCCGCAAACGGGCACGGGGGCGCTGGCACTGATCGGCGCACATCTGGCGCTGGGGCAGAAAACGGCTGCGGCGGCTGTGGCCGAGTCGGCTTGGCGGCATCTATCCCTAAGCACAAGCGAACAAAACGCCTTTCTCGCGCAATACCCCTCTCTGATCGCGCCCCATCATGGCGGGCGTATGCAGAACATGCTTGATAGCGGAGAGTTGACGCAAGCGCGCCGGATGCTGGATTTGGTCGCCCCTGGCACAAAGGCCGTTGCCCGCGCGCGTATCGCCTTGCAGGCGCGCGAAGATGGTGTCGATGATCTGGTCGCGGCGGTGCCCGATTACATGGTCAAACGCTCGGCCGGGTTGGCGCGCGATCGCGCGTGGTGGCGGTGGCGTAAGGGGCTTGAAGATGGCGCGGCAGAGCTGATCCTTGAGCGATCGAATTCGGCCAGCGACCTTGAAGACCCGATCCTTTGGGCCGATCTGCGCGGCGCGCAAGCCCGCTGGGATCTGCGCAATGGCAACACCAAGCGCGCCTATCAACTGGCCGCGCGCCATCGGCTCAAACCGGGCGGCGCGGATTACGCAGATCTGGAATGGGTGGCAGGATATGCCGCGTTGAAACTGGGTGATACGCAAAGCGCGCTGACCCATTTCAAGGCGCTGGAGCAGGCCGTGGATGGCCCGATTTCCTCGGCGCGCGCCTATTATTGGCAGGGCCGTGCGCTTGAGGTGATGGGCAAGGCCGACGCGGCAAAGGCGGCTTGGCAAAAGGGTGCGAGTGAGCAAAGCGCCTATTATGGCTTGCTGTCAGCCGAACGCCTTGGCCTGCCCCTGCCCGCCAGCTTTGCCGCCACCCCAAAACTACCCAATTGGCATGAATACAAGTTTCGCCACAGCGATGTCTTCAAGGCAGCGCAACTGCTGTATCAGGCCGATGAACCGGATCTGGCGGCGCGGTTCGTTCTGCATCTTGAAGAAAACCTCGGCCCCGGCAATTTCGGCGCACTCGCACAATATGCGCTGGAACAGAAAGACACTTATCTGACGCTGATCATCGGCAAACGCGCCGCCGCCAAGGGCGAGATCATTCCCCAAGCGCTCTGGCCGATCCCGCCGTTGACGAGCCACGATCTGGGCGTCCCCGAGGCGCTGGTTCTGGCCGTGGCGCGTCGAGAAAGCCAGTTCGCGGTGGGCGTGGCCAGTGGCGTGGGCGCGCAGGGCTTGATGCAGCTGATGCCGGGCACGGCCAAGATGATGGCGGCCAAGACGGGTTTGAGTTACTCGCTATCGCGCCTGACCAGTGATGCGACCTACAATCTGCGTTTGGGCGGGGCCTATCTGGCGCAGTTGCGCGATGAGTTCGGGGCCTCGACGGTGCTTGTCGCCACTGGCTACAACGCCGGACCGGGCCGCCCGCGCCGCTGGATCAAGGAACAGGGTGACCCGCGCGTGCGCACGGTGGATGTGGTTGATTGGGTCGAGATGATCCCGTTTACCGAGACCCGCAATTACGCGATGCGCGTGGCCGAGGCGATCCCGCCCTACCGCGCGCGGTTGCGCGAGTCCGAGTTGAAATTCACCGATATTTTGCGCGGCACAGCGGGGTAGCCGCGCGTCACGCTGCCGCCACCCGCGCGCGCCACAGCGTGAACAGCCCCGCGCAGACCACGACGCCCGCGCCGATCACCACGTTCATCTCAAGCGGTTCGTGAAACACGATAACGCCAATCGTCGCGGCGAACACCAGTTGCAGATAGGCGAAGGGCTGGATGGCTGACGCCTCGGCTACCTCATAGGCCTTAATCAGCAGGAAATGCCCGGTCGCCGCCGTGACACACAGCACCGCCATCCAGCCCCAATCGGCCAGCGTCATGTTTTCCCAATGCCAGATACCCACGACCGTCACAATCAGCGCCCCGACAACGCCCGTATAAAAGAACGACACCGAGGCCGGATCGACCCGCCCGACATAGCGCGTCATCAGCGAATACAGCGCAAACATGGTCGCCGCCGCTAGCGGGATCAGCGCATAGGGGGAGAACACCCCAAAGCCGGGCTGCAAAATGATCAACACCCCGACAAAGCCGATCGCAATCGCCACCACCCTGCGCCAGCCAACCTTTTCACCCAGAACAGGGCCGGACAGCCCCGCCACCAATAGCGGATAGCAGGCGAACACCGCGTGGCTATGCACCAGCCCCAGATAGACAAAGCCCTGCACCATCACGATCACTTCGACGATTAACACCACCGAGCGAAACAACTGCGCCCAAGGCAGGGCCGACCGGCTGGCGCGCCGCAACCCGCCGGGACTGCGCGCCGCGATCACCAGCACAAAGCCGGCAAAGAACCAGAACCGCACCATCAGCGCCATGTAGACATTGTAAGTCTCGGCGATATGGCGCGAGATCCCGTCCTGCATCGCAAAAATGAAGGTTACCATGACCATCAAAAGGATGCCGCGGCGATTGTCCTGCTCAACCATGAAACACGCCTTTCGACATATGCCGCTTGTGACCGAAACCGGGGCTGCGCGTGACCTCGAACCCGGCTTCCGCCAAGGCGCGGCGCACGAATCCGGCGGCGGTATAGGTCGCGAAAGTGCCGCCCTTGGCCGTATGCGCGCCGACCTGCGCCATCAAATCATCGCCCCAGAGCTCGGGGTTCTTGGCGGGCGAAAACCCGTCGAGAAACCACGCATCCGCGCGCCCCTGCCAATGTGGCAAGCTTTCTCGCGCATCGCCCTCGATCACCTCAACGGCGATCGGGCCAAATTGAAACGCCCGCGTGCCTTGCGCCCAAGCGTCCAGAAACGGCGCAGCAATCGCGCGTGCCTGCGGAAACGCCTCCAGCGCGCGCGCGATCTCATCCGCGTTCATCGGATAGGCCTCAAACGATGTGAACCGGATCGCGCAATCCTCGGGGCAGATCAGGCGCAGCGCCAGCAGGTTCAAGCCGGTGCCAAAGCCCAGTTCGGCCACCTGAAACCCCGCCGCCAAGCGATCCGGCAGATCATTGCCCGACAGAAACACATGGCGCGTTTCATCCAAGCCCCCGCCAAGGCTGAAATACGGATCGTCAAAGCGGCGCGACACGGGCAAAACGCCGTCGCGCCAATCGAGATCGGCTTTGCTCTGGTCAGGCTGGGTCATCAGGGATAGTCCGTTGCTTACATCCGAGCAGTGACGCAAGGGGCGGAAAATGACAAGCGGACAGCCCGATCTGACAGTGCGCGGCGGCGGTATCTTTGGCCTCGCCATCGCGTTTCACGCCACGCGGCGCGGTGCGCGCGTGCGCCTGATTGAGGCCGTGCAGATCGGCGCGGGCAGTTCGGGCGGACATGTCGGCGCGCTGGCTCCGCATGTGCCCGAAAACTGGAACGCCAAGAAACAATTCCAGTTTGAAAGCCTGATGATGGCCGAGGCGTTCTGGGCCGAGGTCGCGCAGATCGGCGGGCGTGATCCGGGCTATGCTCGCATCGGGCGCATCCAGCCGTTGATGGACGCTGCGCAGATTGCTCGCGCGCAGGACCGCGCAGCAATTGCCGCCGATCTATGGCAGGGGCGCGCGATTTGGCAGGTGGTAGAGGCGGCGCAGTTTGCGCCCTTCGCGCCGCCCTCGCCTACAGGTTTGGTGGTGCATGACACGCTGAGCGCGCGCGCCGCACCGCGTGCCGCAAGCGCCGCGCTTGTCGCAGCGCTCAAGGCGATGGGCGCAGAGATCGTGATCGGAGAGGGCGACGAGATCGGCCCCGTGATCCACGCCACTGGCGCGCCCGGTTTGGCTGCGCTAAGTGCCGCGCTCAACACGCCTGTCGGGAATGGTGTCAAAGGCCAATCCGCGCTGTTGCGCTATGACGCGGGGGCTGCACCGCAAATCTACGCCGATAGCCTGCATCTTGTGCCCCATAGCGATGGCACCGTCGCAATCGGGTCAACATCCGAGCGTGAATTTGATGCCCCCGATACGACCGATGGCCAGCTTGATGCGCTGATCGACAAGGCCCGCCGCCTGTGCCCCGCGCTGGCCAACGCGCCAGTGATCGACCGCTGGGCAGGCGTGCGCCCGCGCGCCAAGACGCGCGCGCCGATGCTGGGGGCTTGGCCCGAACAACCGGGGCATTTCATCGCCAATGGCGGGTTCAAGATCGGCTTTGGCATGGCCCCGAAAGTGGCGCAGGTGATGGTGGATCTGGTGCTGGATGGCCAAGATACGATCCCCGAAGGGTTCCGCGTGGAAGATAACCTTTAAGGCGCGCCCCACGAAAAAGGGCCGCCCGAAGGCAGCCCCATCTCATATCCTCGCTGAAAGGCGCAAAGCGGCCTTACATATTGCCCTTCGAAATCTCGCCAGCAATGTGATCGGCCTGACGGATCGCAAGCGCCACGATGGTCAGCGTCGGGTTTTCCGCCGCGCTGGTCGTGAACTGTGAGCCGTCCGAGATGAACAGGTTGGGCACGTCATGCGTACGGCCATGCTTGTTCACAACGCCATCGCGCGGGTTCTCGGACATCCGGTTGGAGCCAAGGTTATGCGTTGACGGATAGGGCGGCGTCGGAAGCGTCCGGGTCGCGCCCACCGCGTCATACACCGCCGCCCCCTGCGCATAAGCGTGCTTGCGCATCGCCACGTCGTTGGGGTGATCGGTATAGTTCACATTCGCGACCGGCAGCCCGTAGGCATCCGTGACCGCGTGGTTAAGCGTGACGCGGTTGGTTTCTTGCGGCATGTCCTCGCCGACAATCCACATTCCGGCCATGTTTTCATAGCTATCAAGCGCCGAGGTGAACTCACGTCCCCAACTGCCCGGATCAAGGAAGGCCGCCATGAAGGGCAGACCAAGGCTGAGCGTCTCGAACTCATAGCCACCCACGAAGCCACGCGACGGGTCATGACGCGATTCATCGCGAATGATGCCCGCCATCGTCGTGCCGCGCCACATTCGCACCGGCTTGTCGAACACACCGTAAACCGAGCCCGTCATGTGGCGCATATAGTTGCGCCCGACCTGACCCGAGGAATTGGCCAGCCCATCGGGGAACATCGCCGAATGCGAGTTCAGCAAAATCCGCGGGCTTTCGATCGAGTTGCCTGCGACGCAGACGATCTTGGCCTTTTGCATCTGCAAATTGCCGTCCTTGTCGAAATATTCGACACCCGAGGCCAGCCCCTTGTCGTCATGCAGGATGCGCGCGGCATGGACGTGATCGCGCACCTCCAGATTTCCCGTCGCCTCGCCGCGCGGGATGTCGGTATAGGCCGAGGACCACTTCGCGCCCCATTTACAGCCTTGGAAACAAAAACCCGTCTGCTGGCAGGCATTGCGCCCGTCATATTCGACCGAATTGATCGCCATGCGGCCCGTGGACACGTCTTTATAGCCCAGCGCCAGCGCGCCCTTTTCGAACACCTTGTAGTTGTTGCTGCCCGGCAGGCCCGGACGATCTCCGGTGCGCGTCACGCCCAGCTTGGCCTCGGCCTTTTCGTAGTAGGGTTCCATTTCCGCGGGGTCGATCGGCCAGTCGAGCAGGTTCGCGCCGTCGACCGCGCCGTAATGGGTCTTGGCTTTCCACTCGTGCTCGTGAAAGCGCAAGCTTGCCCCCGCCCAGTGAATCGACGTGCCCCCGACCGCCTTGACGATCCACGCAGGCAGGCCCGAGAAATCCTTGGCCACGCGCCAATCGCCCGAGGTCGTGCGCGGTTCGGTCCAGGCGAGCTGGCCGAAGCTGTCCCACTCGTCGTTGATGTAATCCTCGGGCAGATAGCGCCCGCCGGCCTCGAGTGCGACCACTTTGACGCCCTTTTGCGCCAGTTCATTTGCAAGCACGCCGCCGCCAGCGCCGGTGCCGATGATAACGACGATGCTGTCGTCGTTCAGATCAAATTTCGCAACCATGTCTGCCTCCTCACAGCCAGTCGATGTCATCAAAACCGCGGTCGATATAACCGCCTTTGGAATAGGACTCGCCCTCATATCCAAAGACCGGCCAGACCGCTTTCTGGTTGTAGAGACCCGTCACAAGGCCGCCCCGCACCTTCTGGAAAAAGGGGCTTTCCTCCATCCCCCGCAGGATCGCCACGCGATCCTTTTCCCAAGCGGTATCAAGATAGCTCGCATTACCCTTGCCGCGCGCGGCGGCATCAAGCGCGGCGATACCAGCCTCGATTTCCTCGGCCATATCGGCGGTGTCATACCCTTTGACGGCCTTGACGTAATATTGGTCGTCAATCTTGTCGTGGGGATAAATGTCGCGCGCCATCTGCACGAGTGTCGCAAATGTTGTGGGTTTCAGCGCCGTAAGTTCGGTCGCCCAAGCGGCATTGCGCGCCGCCATGAACCCCGACCCCACTACGAAACTTGCCCCCGCTACGGTTGCCCGTGAAAGCAGCTGCCGACGGGTCAGCCCTTTCGAGCCTACCTTGGTTGCCATTGTCGTCTCCTCCCTGTTGTCTCCCGTGAAACGGGCCTATTTGTAGCGACCGCCCCGCTGTAGCACCTCGATCTGGTATCCATCGGGATCGGCCACGAAAAAGAACTTCGCGATGACCTCCCCAGCCGGCGCGAATTCCACGAGCTTACGAGGCGCAAGCCCCTGCGCCTCAAAGCGCTGATGTTCAGATTCAATATCATCAACCGACACGGCCAAGTGGCCGTAGCCATTGCCAAGGTCGTAGGGCTCGGTCTGGCCCTTGTTGACGGTCAGTTCCAATTCAAACCCGCTTTCGCCATTACTCAGGTAAAGCAGCGTGAAATCTGGAAAATCGAGACGTTCCGCGACCTTGAGACCGAAAGCCTTGTCGTAAAACGAAACCGAGCGGTCCTCATCAAGGACACGGATCATGGAATGGATGGTTTTTGCCACCGTTTGCTCCCGCTAATAGTGCTATCACTTACCTTTGAAAGCGTAGCAGCGGGGTCAGGTGGGGCAGGTAGTAGGTCTATACTACCCGCCGAATTTTATTCAGCAGCCATCGCCATCGGTTCGGGCTGCGCCGATATTTCGAGGAATTTCAGGCAAGCACAGCGCAGCAGCGAGGTGAAATTCGACGGCTCGCCGCGCCGTTCCAGCACTTCGGCATGCAGCGTCGAAATAAAGGTCGGCGTCGACACCCCGTCGCGCGCGGCGATCTGGTCAAGAATATCCCAGAACGCGTTTTCAAGGCGGATGCTGGTGCTTTGCCCATTCAGCCGCAAGCGGCGCGTTTCACTGCTATACCGTTCCGGCTCTTGGCCGGCGAACACAAGGCACATATCGTCTCCCTCCCTAAGATCCGATTGCCGTGACGCGTTTTGCAACGCGCCGGACAGAAAGGATACCCGCTGGTTTGAATACGTCAACTTGCTTGTTCGGACAGCTTGGGCAGGCGTACGCATCGGCTGAAACCTTGCATGCAGATCACGCAATCCTGCAGTCCTGATGTGGTGAAGGGTTTTCCTTGTTGCGCGCGCGCGTTACATATCGCTCAAGCCAGCAAGGATGCCCTGACATGACAATGGATAAAACCTTCGACGCCGCCGCCGCCGAGCCGCGGATCTATGCGAAATGGGAAGAGATGGGGGCGTTCAAGGCGGGCGCCAATGCCTCACGCGAGGAAACATTCTGCGTGATGATCCCGCCGCCCAATGTCACGGGCGCTTTGCATGTGGGCCATGCGTTCAACAACACCGTGCAGGATATCCTTGTGCGCTGGCACCGGATGCGCGGTTTTGACACGCTTTGGCAGCCGGGTCAGGACCATGCCGGCATCGCCACGCAGTTGATGGTCGAAAAGGAACTCGCCAAGACCGGACAGCCCAAGCGGGTCGAACTGGGGCGCGAGAAGTTCCTTGAGAAGGTCTGGGACTGGAAGGGCGAGTATGGCCAAACCATCGTCAACCAGCTTAAACGGCTTGGTTCCAGCGCGGATTGGTCGCGCAACGCATTCACCATGGCAGGCGCGCCGGGCGATCCGCGCACAGGCCACGAAAACAGCGCCAATTTCCACGATGCCGTCATCAAGGTCTTCGTGGATATGTATGAAAAGGGCCTGATCTATCGCGGCAAGCGGTTGGTCAACTGGGACCCCCATTTCGAAACCGCGATCTCCGATCTTGAGGTCGAGAATATCGAAACCGCCGGCCATATGTGGCACTTCAAATATCCGCTGGCCGGTGGCGAAACCTATACTTATGTCGAGAAAGACGAGGACGGAAATATCGTCGTGCAGGAAGAGCGCGACTATATTTCCATCGCAACCACCCGCCCCGAAACGATGCTGGGCGATGGTGCGGTTGCGGTGCATCCCTCGGATACGCGCTATGCACCGATTGTCGGCAAGCTGTGTGAAATTCCCGTCGGTCCCAAGGAACACCGCCGCCTGATCCCGATTATCACCGATCAATACCCGGACAAGGATTTCGGCTCGGGTGCGGTGAAAATCACTGGCGCGCATGATTTCAACGACTACCAGGTCGCCAAGCGCAACGGCATCCCGATGTATCGCCTGATGGATACCAAAGGCGCGATGCGCGATGACGGGCTTTCCTATGCGGATTGTGCCGTGCGCGCGATGGAGATTTCAAAAGGCGCAGATTTTTCCGAGACCGAAGTCGACGCGCTCAACCTTGTGCCCGACGAGTTGCGCGGTCTCGACCGCTTTCAGGCGCGCAAGGCGGTCGTGCAGCAGATCACCGATGAGGGGCTGGCGGTGATGATCCCCGGCGAGCCGGACGATTCCGATGGCAAGGTGTGCTTTGACGGCGGCATGGTTCCACTGGTCGAATCCAAACCAATCATGCAGCCTTTCGGCGACCGCTCCAAGGTCGTGATCGAGCCGATGCTGACCGATCAGTGGTTCGTGGACGCCGAAAAGATCGTCGGCAAAGCGCTGGAGGCTGTGCGCAATGGCGACACGGTGATCCTGCCCGAGGCGGGTGAGAAGACCTATTACCATTGGCTGGAAAATATCGAGCCGTGGTGCATTTCGCGCCAACTTTGGTGGGGCCACCAGATTCCGGTCTGGTATGGCCTTGACCTTGAGGCCCCCGATTTCCGTGATGATGAGGGCGATGGCTCCCTCGATCTGGTCGAAATGGGCCGGCTTTTGGTGGAAACCAAGATGGTCCATCAGGGCGATGTGCATCACTGCGCGCCCGAATTTGACGGGGTTGTCGCACAGTTCAAGGCGGGCATCGCGGGCCTGCCCACGCCGCTCAACGTCGCGCGGGTGGTAGAGGTCGCAGACCGTCACGCCGCCGTCGAGGCGCTGGCCGCGAGCCTAGCCAATTACGAGATGACCGAGGACCCCACGCAGCTGATCTACCCGGTTTGGCGCGACGCGGATGTGCTTGATACCTGGTTCAGCTCGGGCCTTTGGCCGATCGGCACGCTGGGCTGGCCCGAAGAGACGCCGGAACTGGCGAAATACTTCCCGACCGATGTGTTGGTGACCGGCTTTGATATCCTGTTCTTCTGGGTTGCCCGGATGATGATGATGCAGTTGGCCGTCGTCGATCAGGTGCCGTTCCATACGGTCTATCTGCACCAGCTCGTGCGCGACGAGAAGGGCAAGAAGATGTCCAAAACCACGGGCAACGTGATTGACCCGCTGGAAATCATCGACGAATACGGCGCGGATGCGCTGCGCTTCACCAATACCGCGATGGCGGCGTTGGGCGGCGTTCTGAAACTCAGCGAAGAGCGCATCAAAGGCTATCGCAACTTTGGCACCAAAATCTGGAACGCCACCCGCTTTGCCGAGATGAACGGCGTGTTTGACGGCCCTGTCGTTAGCGCGATCCCGCAGCCCAAGCATACCGTGAACCGCTGGATTATCGGCGAAACCGCGAAAGTGCGCGAGTTGGTCGATGACTCATTCGCCAACTATCGGTTCAACGATGCGGCGCTGGGTCTGTATGGCTTTGTCTGGGGCAAGGTGTGTGATTGGTATGTCGAGTTTGCCAAGCCGCTATTTGATGGCGAACATGCCGAGGAAACGCGCGAAACGATGCGTTGGGTGCTCGATCAGTGCTACATCCTGCTGCATCCGATCATGCCCTTTATCACCGAAGAGCTGTGGGATCTGACCGCGCCGCAAGGCGATCGCGCCAAGATGCTGATCCATGCCGATTGGCCCAGCTACACCACCGCCGATCTGCTTGATCCGGCTGCGGATCGCGAAATGAACTGGGTGATCGACCTGATCGAGGCGATCCGGTCCTCGCGCACGCAGATGGGGGTTCCGGTGGGGCTGAAACTGCCGATGGTTCTGGCGCAGGCAGATGATGCCGCCCGCGCGGCGCTGGCCCATAACGAGTCGCTGATTTTCCGTCTTGCTCGGGTCGATTCGATCACCGAAGGCCCCATTCCGAAAGGCGCGATCTCGATCCCGGCTCAGGGCGCGCTGTTCGGTCTGCCGCTTGAAGGCGTGATCGACATCGGCAAGGAAAAGGCGCGTCTGGAAAAGGCCTTGGGCAAGATGGAGAAAGAGATTGGCGGCATGAAAGGCCGGCTGAACAATCCGAAATTCATCGAAAATGCCGACCCCGAGGTCGTAGTCGAGACCCGCGAAAACCTTGCTCGGGCGGAAGAAGAGGCCGACAAAGTGCGCGGCGCTGTCACCCGCCTT
>NZ_AUNB01000027.1 GCF_000714545.1 Thioclava indica | reverse complement strand
GCAAGAGTTTGGCGTTACTGCGTGGCCCCCGTGGTGACCAGATCCGCCGCCATATCGGCAAAACCGGGCGTGACGGACGCTGCCGGAACCGGGGCCGCCTGCGTGTGACCGTTGATCATCAGCGCCGCCTTGCGGATCAGACCATTGCGTTCAGGCTGCGCAGGGGCAAAGACCGGCGTGGCTGCGGCGCTTTTTTCATACCAGCCCAGCGCCAGATCGCGGCGCTCCTGCGTGCCGATGCCACGCACCAAATGGTGACCGATCAGCTCTCCGTAGCCATCTTGGCCCAGCGCGCTGAGCACCAGCGCCGAGCCCATCGCCACGCCCATATCATCGGTGCGATAGCCGACCGACAGGCAGATCTTGGCGGTGCCCGTCAATTGCGCGGGGCTCATGCCCGAGCCTGCAACAAAGGCTTTGACCTTATCAATCACCACATCGCGCGGGCTGATCCCGGCCGAAGCCACCTCGGATTTCAGCAACGCGCCGAAATCGCGGCATTGCGCGGCCACCTGATCAGGCGTGAAGCCGGAAATCTTGGCCGCCATCGCCTCACCACTGTCGATTGCGTAACCGCGCGCAAGACAGAACTGCTCGCCCAGCGCCTGATCGGCATCGCTGAGCGCGGCTTCGGTCATGAACCCACCATTGGACGAGGTCACAAGCCCGACCTTGGCGCAGTAAGAGGCCAACGACACCGTGGGCTCTGCTGTTGCAAACGACGGCATCGCGGGGGCCGCCGCAACCTGCGCGGCAAATGCAGGCACCTGCGGTTGCGTGGTCGAGGTCATCACCGTATCGGGCAAGCCCTGCGGTTGGGTGGACAGGTTCGAGCCGGGCGCGCCCGCCATCACCGGCGCGGTCTGATCAAGCTTTTGGCAAATCGCCTGACGACAGGTGAACATCGCAGGCGTGGCCCCGACGGCCTGAAAATCGTTGCGCTCATAGCCCTGCGGGGTCGAGGCGAAAATCCGCACGACGCAATTGTTGCCATTGCACCAGAACCCCTGCCCCAGAACCGAAGTATCCAGCAGATAATCCGTGCGCCCGTCAGCATTCATATCGGCCAGCTGCACAAAGCCCGCCCGCGCGATCAACTGCTGGGGCTGCACATTCGAGTTGTGGGCGATTTCAAATACGGCTTCCGACACCTCGGGCGGCAGACCGCCAATCGTGCCGCCAGCGTAGGTCTGCGACCCCGAACCGCCCAGCATCTGCTCGCGCGTTTCGATCAGCAAACCGCGCATCCCTTGGGGATGGTTTGAAACGGTTTGCGCAACCGCAGAGCCGCCCAGCCGCGCCTTTTGATACGCGGTGGTCAGGATCGTGCGCTCCATTTCCCCCAGCTTGCCGGTGATCGGGAACTTCATATAGGCCTGATATTGCGACACACCCGCGCGCGAGTTGCGCCCCAGCACCCCATCAGGCGTGCCCACATTCCAGCCGAAATGATTGAGCGAGGTCTGCACTTCGCGATTTTGCTCGCGCTGCGCCGAGGACATCGTGGGTTTCTTGTAATAGCGTTTAGTGACGGTGCGCGTCCGGGTGGTCCGATTGCGATTCGCCTCATTGACGATCGCACCGCCGATGATACCACCGATCACCCCGCCAACGATATCAGAGCCACCCGCCGCAACCGGACCCACCGGCCCAAACGTGACGGCCAGCGACAGCGCGCTGATAATCAAAGCCTTATGTTTCATCTCTTGATCCCCCAATCCCAGAATTTCGGCCTTGCATTTTCATCGGCAAAAGCCATTTTCGCAGCGCAAGGCGGGTCCGCCGACTGTCGAAGGTGCCATGCACGCGTCACGATTGTGTGAATTTTGGCGCTTGAACCGTGTTTATGGCAAGCAAAATTGACGTCAGGTAAGGAATTCCAGCCTCAGAAAGGATAGCGACATGGTTGAGTGGCGTATCAGCGAGGCTCCCGTGCAATACGACGAGGCGCTCTCTTTCATGGAAGCCCGCGTTGCGCAAATCCACGCGGGTGAAGCGGATGAAATGATCTGGCTACTCGAACATCCCCCGATCTATACGGCGGGCACCTCGGCCAAGCGCGCCGATCTTGTCGATCCGGATCGCTTCCCGGTTTATGAGGCAGGGCGCGGCGGGCAATACACCTATCACGGGCCGGGCCAGCGCATCGCCTATGTCATGCTGGACCTGAACAAACGCGGGCGCGATGTGCGCAAATTCGTGCAACAGCTTGAGGAGTGGGTGATCGCGGCGCTGGCCGAATTCAACGTCAGCGGCGCGATCCGCGACGGGCGTGTGGGCGTCTGGGTCACGCGCCCTGAAAAGCCGCTGGGTGCCGATGGTATGCCCGCCGAAGACAAGATCGCGGCGATCGGGGTCAAACTGCGCCGATGGGTCAGCTTTCACGGCATCTCGATAAATGTTGACCCCGATCTCAGCCATTTCGAGGGAATCATCCCCTGCGGAATTCGCGACCATGGCGTGACCAGCCTTGTCGATTTGGGGATTCCTGCGACGATGGTCGATCTTGACGTAGCGTTGGCTGCGACATTCGCGCGCACATTCGGGGACAAACCTGCTCACGCGCGATAAATTTACTGACATCACCCCCGATTTGCATGTTATGAACGCCATCAAGACAGCGTGACTGTCTGTGAAAGCCGGGTCGGGAGGACCCGCAACACTCACATAAAACAAGGATTACGCGATGAAACTTAGCCTGATTGCCACGATCACCGCCATCGCTCTGGCTGGCCCTGCTTTCGCGCAGGACGTCGCCAAAGGGGAAAAAGAATTCAGAAAGTGCAAAGCCTGCCACGCAATCACTGCGCCCGATGGCACTTCCATCGTTAAAGGCGGCAAGGTTGGCCCGAACCTCTATAACGTCGTGGGCCGCCCGGTCGCTTCGGTAGAAGGCTTTAGGTACAAGGACGGCATCAAAGAGCTGGCCGAAACCGGTGCCGTCTGGACCGAAGCGGACATCGCTGAATACATGACCGATCCGTCCACCTATCTCGAAGAGAAAACCGGCGATCCCAAAGCCAAATCGGGCATGACCTGGAAGCAGAAGAAAGATCAGGCCGATATCGCCGCCTATCTTGCCTCCCCCGAGGTTTCGCCGGGCGAAGCTAGCTAAGCAGCGCTTGCGCGATGAGACGTTGAAAAGGCGGGCCTTCGGGCTCGCCTTTTTTCGTCGAAACGAGCGTGGTCGGCGCAACGACATGCAAATATTCACGATTCTGCAAAAACCTCACGCCCCTGCGACAATTTTTCACGCTTACGTGTCCTGAATTCTTGCGACGGGCGCGAAATCCCCATAACGTCACCCTATTCAGGCCCATGGGAGGGAGACCCCGGCCTGCAGGGAGATATGGGAGTTTACTATGGCGGACGCAGCCGTTCACGGCGATGGTGCGCATGACAGCCGCGGGTTCTTTACCCGTTGGTTCATGTCCACCAACCACAAAGATATCGGCATCCTCTACCTGTTTACCGCAGGTTTTGTTGGCCTGATCTCGGTTCTATTCACTGTTTATATGCGCCTCGAGCTGATGGAGCCCGGCGTGCAATACATGTGCCAGGAAGGCGCGCGTTTCATTGCGAACGCGGCCGAGGAATGCACCCCCGATGGGCACCTTTGGAACGTGATGATCACTTATCACGGCGTTCTGATGATGTTCTTCGTGGTGATTCCCGCGCTATTCGGGGGCTTTGGCAACTATTTCATGCCGCTCCAGATCGGCGCGCCGGATATGGCGTTCCCGCGGATGAACAACCTCAGCTACTGGCTGTATGTGGCAGGCACCTCGCTGGGGATTGCTTCGTTGCTGGCGCCGGGTGGCGGTGGTGGCATGGGGTCTGGCGTGGGCTGGGTTCTGTATCCGCCGCTTTCAACCAATGAATCCGGCTATTCGATGGATCTGGCGATCTTTGCCGTGCACGTTTCTGGCGCAAGCTCGATTTTGGGCGCGATCAACATGATCACCACGTTCCTCAACATGCGTACACCGGGCATGACGCTGCATAAGGTGCCGCTGTTTGCTTGGTCGATCTTTGTCACATCGTGGCTGATCCTGCTGTCTCTACCGGTTCTGGCGGGCGCGATCACCATGCTGCTGATGGATCGCAATTTCGGCACCACCTTCTTTGATCCTTCGGGCGGTGGCGATCCGATCCTGTATCAGCACATCCTGTGGTTCTTCGGTCACCCCGAGGTCTATATCATCATCCTGCCGGGCTTTGGCATCATCAGCCACGTCATCGCGACCTTCTCGCGCAAGCCGGTCTTTGGCTATCTGCCGATGGTCTATGCGATGGTGGCAATCGGCGTGCTGGGCTTTGTCGTCTGGGCACACCACATGTACACGGTGGGTCTGTCGCTAACGCAGCAAAGCTACTTCATGGTGGCGACGATGGTGATTGCGGTGCCCACGGGCGTGAAGGTATTTAGCTGGATCGCAACGATGTGGGGCGGGTCTATCCAGTTCAAGACGCCGATGCTTTGGGCGCTTGGGTTCCTGTTCCTGTTCACCATCGGCGGCGTGACCGGCGTGGTTCTTAGCCAGGCGCCGCTTGATCGTGTCTATCACGACACCTATTACGTCGTGGCACACTTCCACTATGTGATGTCGCTTGGCGCTGTGTTCGCGATCTTTGCCGGGATCTATTTCTGGATCGGCAAGATGTCGGGGCGGCAATACCCGGAATGGGCGGGCAAAGTGCATTTCTGGGCGATGTTCATCGGCTCGAACATGATCTTCTTCCCGCAGCACTTCTTGGGCCGTCAGGGCATGCCGCGCCGCTACATCGACTATCCCGAGGCGTTCGCGACTTGGAACTATGTCAGCTCGATCGGCGCGTTCATCTCGTTTGCCAGCTTCATCTTCTTCATCGGCATCGTGTTCTACACGCTGTTCTTCGGCAAGCGCGTGACCGAGAACAACTACTGGAACGAATATGCAGATACGCTGGAATGGACCCTGCCCTGCCCGCCGCCCGAGCATACGTTCGAGCAGCTTCCCAAACGTGAGGACTGGGATCACGCCCATTCCCATTAGCGGGGCTCCCGTCTCCTGAACTTGAAACGGCCCCGAATTAATCCGGGGCCGTTTTTGTTGCAACCCGCGCGTGACGCTTTGCGGGACCTGCAACCCGCGTTAGTCTGAAAGCCCGCGTGACCGAGAGAGCCAATGCCCTATCGCTGGATCGAAACCGCCCCCACCGAGGGGCAAGCGGATGCCCCCGCAACCGAGCTGCATTTGTGGCCTTACCGCTCCTTGCCGCGCAAAGGGTTTGTGATTTTCATCGTGATCTTCGTCACCCTGATCAGCCTGCCGCTTTTTGCGGTGCTCGGGCGGGTGGAGCTGTGGTGGCTTTTGCCTTTCGTCATGGCAACCGTGGCCGGGGTCTGGTGGGCGATCTCTGCAAGCTACCGCACCGGCGAAGTGCGCGAGGTGCTGTCCTTCAGCCCGCAAAAGCTGCGCCTGATCCGTCGCGATCCGGGGCGCGCCGAAGCACGCGACTGGGAGGCCAACCCGCATTGGGTCCGCGTCGAAATGCACGTCAAGGGTGGCCCGGTGCCCAACTACCTTACGCTGCTTGGCGGTCCGCGCGAGGTCGAGATCGGCGCGTTTCTGTCTCCCGAGGAACGGCGCGATTTACACGGCGAACTCACCCGCCACATCGCCAAGGCGAGTGTGCCAGACCCGCTTTAGCGCCTAATCCTGCACGCCCACACCGGGGCCGGAAATCGGCAGACATTGATAGGTTTTCTCAATCTTGAGGGCCGCTTGGCGCGCCCAAACCGCGCTGTCGCCATTGACCTTTCGCGTGGCCGCCTTTGGCGAGGTGCCCGCCGTCAGCGCCCCCACCAGCTCTGCGGCAAAGGTGTCACCATAGGTGCGAATCTCGGCCTCATAAGCCGCATGCGCCTTGCGCGCACGGGCTTTGGTCGCGCGCGGCGTTACACCGGGCGCACAAAGATAGCCCAGTTCCCCGCCAGCAACGCGGGAGGAGAACTGAAACATTTGCCTGTCAGGATAGCTGCGTTTGATCTCGTCCAACCCCGCCGTGGGCACGCAAGCGCCAAGCAGTGCTGACACGCCCAACACGTGCAGTTTCAAGCGGTTGAACATATCGCGCGCCCCCTCACGCACATAGCCGCAAAAGCAAACGCCCGCCTGTTTACGAGGCGAGGCGATCCTTGACCTGCGGGCCGACTTTCGAGAAATCCATCTGGCCGGTGAATTGCGCTTTCAGCTCGCCCATTACGCGACCCATATCGCGGATCGAATCTGCACCGAGCTTGGCGATCGCGCTATCAATAGCCGCTGACACCTCATCTTCGCTCAGCTGGCGGGGCAGGAAATCTTCGATCACCGCGACTTCCGACAGCTCTTTTTCGGCCAGTTCCAGCCGCCCGCCCTCTTCATAAGCGCGCGCGCTTTCCTGCCGTTGCTTGACCATTTTTCCCATGATCGCAAGCACTTCGGGATCACCGACCGTGCCTTCACCCTCGCCTTCCGAGCGCATCGCAATCTCGCGGTCCTTGATGGCCGCATTGATCAAGCGCAGCGTCGAAAGCCGCTCGCGATCCTTGTTCTTCATCGCTGACTTCAGCGCCGTTGCGATCTGTTCGCGCATTTGCATAATCTACGTCCTTTATGCAGCAAGCCGCCAGAATAGCCGCTTTGCGAAATGCGCACAACCGCTGCAAATTATTGATTTCGTTGATAAATACAAATCTCTCGCGAGCCCTTGACCCGCGCGTGGCGCGCGCCTAAGTTCCGTCGAATTTTGCCTCGGGGAGTCGCGCCATGCCTGCAAGTCAGACTGCATCGGAAAAGCCCACCGCCTTGATCGCGTTGGCGGATGGACAACTCTTTTATGGTCGCGGATTTGGCGCAACCGGTGAAACGGTGGCCGAGCTGGTGTTCAACACCGCGATGACGGGCTATCAGGAAATCATGACCGATCCGTCCTATGCGGGTCAGGTCGTGACCTTTACCTTTCCCCATATCGGCAACACGGGCGTGAACCCCGATGACGATGAAACCGGCGATCCGGTGGCGGCTGGCATGGTGGTCAAATGGGACCCGACCGAGCCAAGCAACTGGCGCGCAAGCGAGGATCTGGTGGACTGGCTGGCAAAACGCGGGCGCATCGGCGTGGGTGGCGTTGACACCCGCCGCCTGACCCGCGCGATCCGTCAGCAAGGCGCGCCCCATGTCGCGCTGGCTTATAATCCCGATGGCGAGTTTGACATCGAAGCGCTGGTGAAAAAGGCGCGCGATTGGTCGGGGCTTGAGGGGCTGGATCTGGCCAAGGACGTGACCTGCGCGCAAAGCTACCACTGGGATCAGATGCGTTGGGCTTGGCCCGAGGGTTACACGGCCGCCAAGGGCAATGATCTTAAGGTTGTCGCGATCGATTACGGTGCGAAACGCAACATTCTGCGCTGTCTGGCCTCTGCGGGCTGCGATGTGACTGTGCTGCCCGCAACCGCGACTGCCGAAGATGTGCTCGCGCTGAACCCCGATGGCGTGTTTCTGTCCAACGGTCCGGGCGATCCTGCGGCAACAGGTATTTATGCCGTGCCGATGATCAATGGTGTGCTCGAAGCGCAACTGCCGGTTTTCGGGATTTGCCTTGGTCACCAGATGCTGGCGCTTGCACTGGGGGCCAAGACGATCAAGATGAGTCACGGCCATCACGGGGCCAACCATCCGGTGAAAGATCTGACCACCGGCAAGGTTGAGATCACCTCGATGAACCACGGCTTTACGGTCGATAGTCAAACGCTGCCTGAGGGTGTCACTGAAACGCATATCTCGCTGTTTGATGGCTCCAATTGCGGCATCGCCCTGCAAGATCGCCCGGTCTTCTCGGTGCAACACCACCCCGAAGCCAGCCCCGGACCGCAAGACAGCTATTACCTGTTTGAACGCTTCGCCGATGCGATGCGCACGCGCAAAGCCGGTTGAATTCGTGGCATTTTTGCGCCCTCACGGCGCGAATGCCACGCAATGCCCTTGATGCGTTAACCCCCCGTTAACCCTGCGTCCGCATGTTGAGTGCGGGACAGTGGTTAGGGGCGACTCATGGCGCAGGCCAAGGCAAGTATCGTGGAACCGTTTGAAAGTGTCGCACAGGATGCGCCGCCGCTTTCGTCGCAGCAAAACGTAACGCCCGCACCACGCCGGCAGCGGGTGTTCCCGAAATCTCATTCGGGGCCAGCGCTGCGCACGCCACTGGGCCAGATCCTGCTGGAAATGGGCGAGGTCGAGCCGGGCAACCTGCTCAAGGCGCTTGCGCTGCGCCAACGCGAAGACGTCCGTCTCGGGGATATTCTGCTCACCCATGGTTGGGTTGATGAGCCCGCCCTGATGGCCGCTTTGGCGCGGCAATGGCAGGTCTCTGTCGTTGATCTGACGCGCGAGCACCCCGACCCGCGCTTGATTGACGCGCTTGGGGCAGAGCTGTGTCTGGCGCAGGCGATGGTGCCTTGGCGTCAGATCGGCGGGCATACCGTCATCGCCACCGCGCGCCCCGAGAGTTTTGCAGCGCTGAAATCAGAGCTGCCCGCCAAATTCGCCCCCTATCGCATGATGCTTGCCCCCGAGCGTGAGGTCCATGAAAGCCTGCTGCGCCGCCGCCAAACCGCGCTGATCCGGCGCGCCGAGGTCAAGGTCGATCTTGCCGAAAGCTGTCGCACCCATAATGAGGCCCGAGCCGCGCGGATCGCAACGGCGTTCGTCATTTTGACTTGCTTGGGTCTTTTGTTTGCGCCGCAATGGATTTTTGGGGCGCTGTTTGGCTGGGTCATGCTGACCTTGATCGCCTCGATGGGGCTAAAGCTGATGGCCTTTGCCGCCGAATTCAGCGCGTTGCGCAAGGCCGACGCGCGTCCCGTTCCAGAGCGCCGTCCAAAGGCTGGCCCACCGCCGCGCCTGCCGATTATTTCGGTGATGGTGCCGCTGTTTCGCGAAAACGACATCGCGGCGCGGCTGGTCGAGCGGTTGGGAAAGCTGACCTATCCGCGCGAATTGCTGGACGTCATTCTTGTAGCCGAGCAAAGCGATACGATCACGCGCGACGCTTTGGCGCGCACGCAATTGCCGCGTTGGATGCGCGTCGTAAGCGTGCCCGACGGCCCGATCAAGACCAAGCCGCGCGCGCTGAATTACGCGCTCAGCTTTTGTCGTGGCTCGGTGATTGGTGTGTGGGATGCCGAGGATGCGCCCGAACCCGATCAGCTCCATATCGTGGCGCGCCACTTCGCACAGGCACCCGCCGAGGTGGCTTGCCTGCAAGGGATTCTCGATTACTACAATCCGCGCACCAACTGGCTGTCGCGCTGTTTCACGATCGAATATGCGACTTGGTTCCGGATGTTTCTGCCGGGTCTCGCGCGGCTAGGGTTCGTGGTGCCCTTGGGGGGAACGACCCTGTTTTTCCGCCGTGATGCGCTGGAAAAACTGGGTGGCTGGGATGCCCATAACGTGACTGAGGATGCCGATCTGGGCGTGCGTCTGGCGCGCCACGGCTATCGCACCGAACTGATCCCTGCCGTCACCTATGAAGAGGCCAATTGCCGCGCGATCCCGTGGGTCAAGCAACGCTCGCGCTGGCTCAAGGGCTATGCGATGACGTGGTCGGTGCATATGCGCGACCCGCTGCAGCTTTGGCGCGATCTTGGCACCAAGCGGTTTATCGGCGTGCAAATCCTGATCCTTGGCTCGCTATCGCAATACATTCTCGCACCGGTTCTGTGGAGCTTCTGGATCACGCTGTTCGGCCTGTGGCATCCGATTGCGTCCAACATGCCAGCCGTTCTGTTTTGGCCGATGATGGCGCTGTTCGTGGCCTCGGAACTGATCAATATCGCCGCTGGCATGTGGGCCGTGCGCCACGAGGAACACCGCCATCTAATCAAATGGGTGCCCTCGCTGCATCTCTATTTTCCGCTTGGCGCATTGGCGGGGTGGAAGGCAATTTATGAGGTGATCGCGATGCCGTTTTACTGGGACAAAACCCATCACGGCATCTTTGACACCGCGCAATCGCATGATGCGTTAGGGCCAGCACTGAGCGAAACAAGCTTAATTCCCGCCATCGCCTTGGTCAGTGACCAGTTCTCAAAGCCTGCCCCACGCACCGCACGCGCACCCTTGATTGACTAAGCGCGACTAAAGCGCCTCGGCCCAATGGCCTGCGGTGCCATGGCCCGCCGCATCCAGCTTGAGGCGCGTTTCAAAGGCCCGCGAGATATGGGCGCGCAGCGCGGCAGCCGCAGCCTCTTCATCGCCCTCGCGGATCGCATCAATAATCGCCTGATGTTCGTCCAGCGCGGCCTTGCCCCGACCCTTTACACCCAGCGATGTGGTCGCCAACAACGCCATCGAGCGATGCACCAGATCAAGCTGCTGCACGAGATAGCGGTTATGCGAGGCCAGATGGATCTGGTGGTGAAAGCGCCGGTTGGCACGGCTCAGTGCCTCGGGGCTGTTAAGCTGGCCGCGATCCTCATCAATCATGTTTTGCAACACGCGCACCTCTTCGGGGGCCGCATGTTTGGCCGCCAGCCGTGCCGCCAGCGCCTCTAGCTCGGCACGTACCACGTAAAGCTCGGCGAGCTGGTTGTGATCAAGCGAGGCCACGATCAGCGAACGCCCGTCGCGCGCCAACATCTGCTGCGTTTCAAGGCGCTGCAGCGCCTCGCGCACCGGGGTGCGTGACACGCCGAACCGATCCGCCAATTCGGATTCCACCAAACGGTTTCCGGGGCGATAAATCCCCTCGTCGATTGCTTCGAGTATCAGCGTATAGGCGTCTTTTTGCATCTGTCCTGCCTTGTAACTTGCGCAAGATTAGGCCCGTGCGCGCGCCGAAGACAAGCAGATTGCACCTGCGCGCCTCTCGCCTTACGTTTCGCGCCATGAGCACACATGATTTTTCGCACGTCACCGACTGGGTCTTTGATCTTGATAACACGCTGTATCCGCCCTCGGCGCGGCTGTTTGACCAGATCGAAGTGAAGATGACCGATTTCGTGATGCAGGCGCTGGGGGTTGATCGCGCCCATGCCGATCATCTGCGCGGGCATTACTGGCAGCTATACGGCACGACACTGGCGGGGCTGATGCATGAACATGACGTTGATCCCGGCCCCTATCTGACCGAGGTGCATGAGATCTCGCTGGATCATCTGCTACCCGATCCGGCCCTGCGCGCAGGGATTGCCGCCCTTCCCGGTCGTCGCATCGTGTTCACCAACGGTTCGGCCCCCTACGCCGAACGGGTTCTGGCTGCGCGCGGTCTGTCGGGGCTGTTTGACGGGGTTTATGGCGTAGAACATGCCGAGTTTCACCCTAAACCCGTGCCACAGGCCTTTGACACGGTGTTTGCGAAAGCAGGGATCACGCCCGCGACAGGCGCGATGTTCGAAGATGATCCACGCAATCTGCGCCACCCCCATGCGTTGGGAATGCGCACCGTACATGTCGCGCCGACCGCCGAGCCCGATGATTACATCGAATTTTACACCGATGATTTGGCGACATTCCTGACGCATCTGACACAAAAGTAACGCCGCGATCACGAAACTGCGACATTATGGCGCGCGTTGCGCTATATAAAATAAATCCACCTCCCGTTAAGCCCTAACGGACTATCAGGGAGATAGCGAAGGGAGATTCGACAATGACCACCACGACCGCCGAGCACGGCGTTACGCCCCCCGTCGTCGACACTCAGGATCATGCGCATGACACTGCGCACGTGAACCCGCGCATCGCCTATCTGATCGCATTCGTGACCGTTGCTCTCGCTGTTGGTCTGATTGCCACGATGGGCCTTGGTGGCTTGATCCTTTGGGGTGTTGGTGCGACCTGGATCATGCTGGCCTTGCTGGTTTTGATGACCGCTGGCGGTTGATCTGCCCGACTTAGGGTCGGTCGCGTAAAGCTGACTTTTGTGTTTTTAAGCGCGGCCAGAACAAAAGGTTCGGGGCCGTGCGCAGTTATGCGCGACGCCACGACCGTTTGGATGACCGCGATGGCCTTTGTGGTTTTCGTCGTGCTTGTGGGAATCTCGTTTAGCTAGGCTGCACGGGACCCCGACTTTCAGTGATTGCGAACGCGGCCCGATCGGCGCAAATTGGGCGTGTATCAGACGGGGGTTTTCCATGTCACAATCAAGCCACATCCAACAGACCGACATCCTGATTTCCGGCGGCGGAGTCGCGGGCCTAACGGCAGCGGCGGCGTTTGGCGCGGCGGGTTTCACGACAATCTGCGTCGATCCCACTCCGCCCGTCACCTCGGAGGGCGATGACGGGGCGGATATGCGCACGACGGCACTGCTGCACCCCTCGCGCAAATTGCTTGAGGCGGCGGGGCTTTGGGCGCGGCTGACGCCCCATGCTGCGCCATTGCAAATCATGCGCATCATCGACGCGGGTGGCGAGAAATCCGAGGCGCGGCTGTCGCGCGATTTCGATGCTGCCGATCTGTCGGACGATCCGTTTGGCTGGAACTTTCCCAACTGGTTGCTGCGCCGCGAAATGGTGGCGCGGCTCGCGGAAATCCCTCAGGTTGATTTCCGCCCCGGCGTCGCAACGACCGGGCTGATAACGCGTGAAAGCGGAGCCGAGGTGACGCTGAGCGATGGCAGCCATGTCCGTGCGCGGCTGGTGATTGCTGCCGACGGTCGTAACTCGTTTATCCGCGAGGCGGCAGGTATTTCCGTCAAAACAACGCATTACGGACAAAAGGCGCTGGCCTTTGCGGTCACCCACCCGATCCCGCATGGCAATGTCTCGACCGAGATCCACCGCTCGGGCGGGCCGTTCACGCTGGTGCCGCTGCCCGATCGTAACGGCGTGCCCTCATCCGCCATCGTCTGGATGGAGCGCGGGGCCGAGGCCGAACGTCTGGCCGCCCTGCCCGTCGCGGAATTTGAGGCCGCTATGCTGGAACGCTCGACCGGTATTCTTGGGCCGCTCAAGCTGGAGACGCGCCGCTCGATCTGGCCGATGATGACGCAGATCGCGCGCCGCTTTAGTGCCCAGCGCGTGGCCCTGATCGCCGAGGCGGCCCATGTCATCCCGCCCATCGGCGCGCAGGGATTGAACATGAGCCTTGCCGATCTGTCCTATCTGCTTGAGCTGTGTGACCGCGATCCCGCGCATCTGGGCGAACCCGCGATGCTGGATGCCTATCATCGCCGCCGCTGGCCCGAGGTTAAGGCGCGCGAGATCGGGATTGATTTTCTTAACCGCGCCTCGATGGTGCAGGCCCGCCCGTTGCGCGATCTGCGCGCGGGGGTTTTGGGCGCGCTTTATTCGCTGGGGCCGGTACGCAAGTCGTTGATGCGTGCGGGATTGGGCGTCAAATAGCTGTGCGGCTCGGAGTTTGACGCAGCCACGGCCCGCGCCAGAACCGCCGCATCATCAGCGCACCCGCACAGGCCAGACCCAGCACCAGCCCGAACCACAGTCCGACCCCGCCAAATCCCAGCGGAAAGGCCAAAGCGTAGCTTGCCGGAATACCGACCAGCCAATAGCTCAGCACCGCCATCCACATCGGCACACGCGTATCCTGCACGCCCCGCAACAGGCCCAACGCCATCACCTGCATCAGATCAAAAAGCTGAAACACCGCCCCAACCATCAGAAAGCTGACGCCGCTCGCGATGATCTGCGCACTTGCAGGATTGGCGCGATCCAGAAACAGCGCGGTCAGCGGCCCGCCCAATGTCACAAACAGCGCCACCGTCGCCAGCCCGTAGGCCAGCGACAGGCCGATGACCGCCAGCGCCCCGTCGCGCAACAGCCGTGGATTGCGCGCGCCATGCGCCCGCCCTGCGCGCACCGTCGCCGCATTGGACAGCCCGACATGCACCATGAACGCTATCGAGGTGATTTGCAGCGCGATGCCATGGGCGGCCAGCTCGACCGTGCCAATCCAGCCCATCATCAGCGCCGAGGCCTGAAACATCGAGCCCTCCGCAACCGAGGTCAGCCCGACCGGCACGCCCATTTTCAGCACCAGCCAGAACGCCTCCCAATCGGGGCGCCAGAAGCGGGCGAACAGCTCGATATGGGTCAGGCCAGGGGCGCGCGCGGCGTAGATCGCCTGTGCGACCAGACTAAGACAAGCGACGGTAAGCGAGGCAATCGCCGCCCCCCGCACGCCCAGTTCGGGAAAGCCCCAATTGCCGAAAATAAACAGCCAGTTCAGCCCGATATTGACCCCGATACCCGCCAGCGTGATCCATAGCAGAACCTGCGTGCGCTCTTGCGCAGAGAGGTAAGAGCGCAGCACCATCATCGCCAGCGCAGGGGCCAGGGCAAAGCCGAGGATGCGCAGATAGTCCTGCGCGAGGCTCGCGATCTGGGGCTCTTGGCCCAGCAATTGCAGGATCGCGCCAGAATACCACGTCACCGGCAACACCGCGATACCATACAGGATCGACAGCCAGATCCCCATCCGCGTGTCACGGCGCGCCTGCACCTCATCATCCGCGCCAAGGCTCGCCGAGACCCGGCCCATCACCGCCAAAGCGATGCCATTGCCCAGCATAAACAGCGAGAAAAAGAACGACGAGCCGAGCACCAGCGCCGCCAATGCCTCAATCCCGTACCAACCCACCATCACCGTATCGGTGACGTTGAGCATCATCTGAGCAAGGTTGGACCCGACCAGCGGCAAGCCAAGCGTAAGGATCGCGCGCAGGTGGCGCGTGATCGGCATCGGAGAGGTTGAGGTCGGGATTTGCGCGCTCATCCAAGTTCGCTAGACGCGCGCGCAGGCTCGGTCAAGAGTTGGGTTAGTCTCCCTCGACCACCTTCTTGCCGGTGATCATCGGGGTAACGAGGTTCTCACCCTTCCACCGCTTGTAAAACAGGATCGCAGAGATATGCACGCCCACCACGATTAGCAGCAAGGTCGAGATGATATTATGCAGCTTCACCGACAGATCACTGATGCTATCGGGCACATATTGCGCCAAGGGACCGACATTGATGTAATCCTTGGGATCAGACATCAGCCCGGTCGCGATCTGCGCGATCAGCAGTCCAAGGATAATAAAGACCGACCACCCCCCCATAGGGTTGTGGCCGATCCAGTTTGACGGTTCGCGCGAGGGCAGATGGCGCAGATACGCCAACGTCTTGCCCGGTCCGAACAGAAAGCTTGAAAAACGCGCGTTACGCGTGCCCACAAAGCCCCAGATCAGACGCACCCCCACCAGCCCCGCGATGAAATAGCCAAAATAGAAATGCCATGTCATCTGGTTCGGCCCCCATTTCCCCAGCCCCCAAGCGCCAGCAAACGCCAGCACCAGAAGCCAGTGGAAAGAGCGAACGACCGGGTCCCAAACCTTGACGGTTCGGGTTTTGGGGGAGGTGGTGTCACGCATCTTGATACGCCTTACTTACTTCGCGCGGAAATCGTCGTGGCAAGCCTTGCAGGCGCCGCCCAGTTTTCCAACAGCGGGCTGAAGTGTCTCAAGGCTACCTGCGGCTGCGGGCATTGCAGCGGCTGCTTCGTGCAGCCCGGTGGCTTTGGCCGTGAAATCATCGCTCTTTTCCCAGATCGCGGGAAGCGCGCGGGTCTTGTCGCCCAAATCATCCGTCGACGTACCCGGCATGAAGAGCGGCGAGACATCAACCTTGGCGAGGGCGGCGATGTTATCAGCGGCGACTTTAGCCTTGGCTGCATCAAATTCCATTTTGCCCTGCGCCATCGGTGCCAGCACGGCCATCTGGGCACCGAGCATTTCGAAATAGCCTTGGCGAGCTTTAACCGCATCTTCAGGCGATTGTGCTGCGACCATACCGGCGGGCAGAGCGAAGCAAAGAGCGAGGAGGGTTTTACGCATGATAGTCTCCCAAATTATAAAAATCAGATAGTTCCCGCTTCGCATGTTACACGAACGCGTGAAACTCCCAAGACACTTTATTTGTGCGCGAAAGCACATGCGGCGTGCTGACGCTGGCGCAAAGCATTTGATTTCACGCGATTTTCCGCCGAGTGACAGAAATCTCATCATCCGTGCGACGGAAACTACATATAGCGACGTATCAACGAGTTCACGCGCGCTCAAATATGAGTTAATCGCACTATCGCACTGGTTTTCGTGCCACGAAATCGACCAGGGCCGCACGACCGGAATGCCCCGCGCCCTCGTCCAGATCGCCGTCATAATCGGCTTGATGCAGCACGTCCCAACGCGGAAACGCGCCGTTGAGCAAATCCAGATCATAGAGTTGCTCAACCATGCCCGGCCCGCCAGTGCCATAGCGCGGCTGGCGGCGTGCAAAGCCGTGGATCAACACCAGCCCGCCGGGTTTTAGCGCCCGGGCGAGACCGTCAAAAATCTCGGCGCGAAACGCGGGATCCGCAAATTGGATGTAGCAGGCCAGAACCGCATCATATTCCGCCTCGGGCCAATCAAAGCCACGCAAATCCGCGTCGATGAAATCAAGCGTCACGCCGCGCTCTTGCGCCAGCCTGCGCGCCTTCGTACGGGCATTCGGCGCGGCCTCAAGCGCGGTCATCACCACGCCCTGCCCGGCCAGGAATGCCGCGTTGCGCCCCTCTCCCTCGGCAATCGAAAGCATTCTGGAACCCGGCGCAATACGCCACGCCTGCTCTGCCACAAACGTTGCAGGAGCCTTGCCGTAAAGATAGTCCTCACCTGCGAACCGCGCGTTCCAACTCATCGTGACCTCCTTGGTCTGGCCTGATGAGATGGAGCGCGATTGCAGTGTGGCAAGCCGAGCACGCAAGTCACTTCGGCGTAGCGGGTGCCTTGCGTGAGGTCTTGCGCTGATCGGGATGCATGGACGCCCCCAAAATGTGATCGGCCGAGTGCACCACGTGGCTGGCATTACCAACGATCAACGGATCGGGGCCTGACGCGATCTCATAGTCTTTATCGGGATAGTCCAGCGTGGACAGGAAATGACGCATGCAATTGAGCCGCGCACGTTTCTTGTCGTTCGATTTCACGATGGTCCAAGGCGCATCGGCGGTGTCGGTATAAAAGAACATCGCCTCTTTTGCCTCGGTGTAGTCATCCCATTTGTCCAGCGAGGCAAGGTCGATCGGCGATAGTTTCCAGCGCTTGAGCGGATCGGTTTCACGCGATTTGAACCGCGCGCGCTGTTCGTTCTGCGTCACAGAGAACCAGTATTTATACAACCGAATCCCCGAGCGCACGAGCATCCGTTCCAATTCCGGGGTCTGGCGCATGAATTCCAGATATTCGCTGGGCGTACAGAACCCCATCACCCGCTCGACACCGGCGCGGTTATACCAACTGCGATCGTAAAACGTCATCTCGCCAGCCGTGGGCAAATGGTCGATATATCGCTGGAAATACCATTGGCCACGCTCTTCTTCGGTCGGCTTATTGAGCGCCACGACACGGGCAAAGCGCGGGTTGAGATGCTCGTTAAAGCGCTTGATCGTGCCGCCCTTACCCGCCGCATCCCGCCCTTCAAACAGGATCACAAATTTCTGACCCGTCTCAAGCGCCCATTTCTGGACCTTCAGTAATTCAGCCTGAATCTGCGCTTTCTCACGCTCGTATTGGGCGCGCTTCAACCTAGTTCGATAGGGGTATTTGCCACTTTCAAACGCCAATCGAACGGCGTTGGGGTCAACGCGCGGAAAGCTCTTCGGCCCTTTCTCGGTCTGGCCATCCGCCACGATTGCGGGATTGGGATCAACCGGATCGGCTGGCTTTGCAACGGCGCTTGCCGCAACCGCTTTTGACTCTGCTGTGGCTTGAGTGTCGGCGGTTTTCTTGTCGGTCACGGTTTCATCCTTCATGCGCGTCTCTCCTGTTTGAAATCGTCAGCAAGGTTAGAACAAAGCCCCGTGATCTGCTTTGATACGCATCAAGAATGTCGCACTTGGGGCTATGCAACGGCTCCGAAAATCCGCCATATCACTCAAAAGTGGAGGATCGGATGCTCACAGTCTACGGAAACTATCATTCCCGCGCGAGTCGCACGCTTTGGCTGCTTGAGGAAACCAAGCTGCCCTTCAAGCTGACGCGTGTGGTGCAGGCCAATCGCTTTAAGGATCCGCTCGCGCCCGATGCACCGCTCAACACCCGCTCGCCCGAGTTCCGTCGCCTCTCGCCGATGGGCGCGATCCCGGTGCTCGAAGATGAGGGGCTGATCTTGTCGGAATCGCTAGCGATCAATCTGCATCTGGCGCGCAAGGTTGGTGGTCCCTTGGCCCCTGCCAATGAACGTGAACTCGCCCTGATGGAGCAATGGGCCCTGTTTTCCGCCACTTGGATCGAGGCGGATTCACTTGCGCTGAGCTTTGTCTATCGGCGCAAGGAACAAGACACCGAGGAAGGGCGGAGCGAAATCGCGCGTTTGACCGCCAAGCTTGTCCGCCCGCTTGCGGCGCTAGAGGCCCATCTCGAAGATCACAGCCATATGGTCGGCGGGCGCTTTACCGTCGCTGACATCAACACCGCCGAAATTTTGCGCTATGGCACCGATCACGCAGATTTCCTGTCGCCTTACCCGCGTCTCGCTCAATGGTTAAAGCTGTGTCACGGACGCGCCGGGTTCCGCGCGATGTGGAGCAAGTTTCAAGCCGAGCCCGTCTAGGCGCGAATCGCATCGCAGAAATCAGGCGATTCGCGGGCGCATCCCCCGCCCACAACAGGCATTGCTCGCCACGCGGGCAATTGCTCAGCCCGCGCCTAACCTTTTGGTCAGGTTTTCCTGCACACTCAGTCTGGAATTCCTCTATCGACCCGAATTCTTCTTGGTAAACACGCTTCCCCTACGTCAATGTGAGGGGGTGAAAAAGATGTGGAGTTCGGGGATGTCGGGCCTTGTGGCATATGGGATTTGTTTGCTTGCGGTGAGTGGGGTCATTGCAAGCGAGCGCTTCCTTAAACCAGTGTCTGGCAGGCGCGTAACCCTGCATGGGCCAACGATCTTCCTTGGCGCCATGTGCTTTGTCGCTGCGGCGACAGCTTGGGTTCTTGCGTTACGTCATGTCTCCTTGGCGCAAAATGCGGGTTCTGCACCGCTTTTCACATTGTTGGCGCTTGTGACGATTGGTGTGCTTTTGTTCGGTGGAAAACGTGCCGTGCTAGAGCCGCTCGGGATAGCCATGGCTGTGGGGGCGATGTTGCTAATGTCGAGCATTCTCTGATCGTCGTTGATCCGTAGGGGTGGGGCCCGCGGTGATAACGGGGGCGGAGGGGCGTTCTTGCCCCCCCGCCCCTACCTGCTGTATCTGTGGTCTAACAAACCACAAGAGGATGCGAGCATGGCCGACGATCTTTTGACGCCCAAAACCGATAGCTACGACGCGTCCTCAATTGAGGTGCTTGAGGGGCTGGAGCCCGTGCGCAAGCGTCCGGGCATGTATATCGGGGGCACGGACGAACGCGCTTTGCACCATCTTGTGGCCGAGGTGCTTGATAACTCGATGGATGAAGCCGTCGCAGGCCATGCGACTCGCATTGAGGTCGAACTGCTGGCCGATTATTCCGTCGTGGTGCGCGATAATGGCCGCGGCATCCCGATTGATCCGCACCCGAAATTCCCCGGCAAATCCGCGCTTGAGGTGATCTTGTGCACGCTGCATGCGGGCGGGAAATTCTCGGGCGATGCCTATGAAACCTCGGGCGGTTTGCATGGCGTTGGTGCCTCGGTTGTGAACGCTTTGTCTGATTCCATGATCGTGCAAGTCGCTAAAAACAAAGAACTTTACGAGCAACGCTTTTCGCGCGGCATCCCCGAAGGCCCGGTGCAAAAGATCGGCGCCGCCCCCAATCGGCGCGGCACCACCGTGACCTTCCATGCCGATGAGCAGATCTTTGGCCATCACCGCTTCAAGCCCGCGCGGCTGATGAAAATGGTGCGCTCCAAGGCGTATTTGTTCTCGGGCGTCGAGATTCGCTGGAAGACCGAGATCGACGATGGCGAGACCCCCACCGAGGCCGTTTTCCATTTTCCCGGCGGCTTGTCAGACTACCTGACCGAGACGCTCGGCAGCGCCAGCACTTATGCCGACCGTCCCTTCGCCGGAAAGGTGAAGTTTCAGGAAAAATTCGGCGTTCCGGGGCAGGTCGAATGGGCGATCAATTGGACGCCGTCGCGCGATGGTTTCATCCAATCCTACTGTAACACCGTCCCCACACCCGAGGGCGGCACCCATGAGGCCGGATTCTGGGCCGCGATTCTCAAAGGGATTCGTGCCTATGGCGAGTTGGTGAACAACAAAAAATCCTCGCAGATCACGCGCGACGACCTGATCACGGGGGGCTGTGCGCTGGTGAGTTGTTTCATCCGCGAGCCAGAATTTGTCGGCCAAACCAAAGACCGGCTTGCCACCGTTGAGGCCCACCGCCTTGTCGAGGGCGCGGTGCGCGACCATTTCGACAACTGGCTGGCCTCGGACACGAAATCGGCGGGCGCGATTCTTGATTTCCTTGTGCTGCGCTCGGAGGAACGCCTGCGGCGGCGTCAGGAAAAGGAAACGCAACGCAAGACCGCCACCAAAAAACTGCGTCTGCCCGGTAAGCTGGTCGATTGCTCGGCCACCAACCGCTCCAATACCGAGCTGTTCATCGTCGAAGGCGACTCGGCGGGTGGCTCGGCCAAGATGGCACGCGATCGCAAAAATCAGGCGCTGCTACCGCTGCGCGGCAAGATCCTGAACGTGTTGGGCGCGGCGAGTTCCAAGCTTGGCACGAACCAAGAAATCAGTGATCTCACGCAGGCTTTGGGCGTGGGTCTGGGCACCCGGTTCAATGTCGATGATCTGCGCTACGATAAGATCATCATCATGACCGATGCGGATGTCGACGGCGCTCATATCGCCTCGCTTTTGATGACCTTCTTCTTTACGCAAATGCGCCCGATGATTGATCAGGGGCACCTCTATCTGGCTTGCCCACCGCTTTACCGGCTGACCCAAGGAGCAAAACGGATTTATGTCTCGGACGACGCCGAGAAAGAAGAGATGTTAACGAAGGGTCTGGGCGGAAAAGGAAAAATTGATGTGCAGCGTTTCAAGGGCTTGGGCGAGATGGACGCCAAAGACCTGAAAGACACAACAATGAACCCCGAAACTCGCAAACTGATCCGTGTGACGATCCACGACGATATGCCCGGCGAAACCGACGATCTGGTCGAGCGCCTGATGGGCAAAAAGCCCGAACTGCGATTCCAGTATATTTCCGAAAACGCGCAGTTCGTGGAGGAGTTGGACGTTTGAGGGCACCTCTGCCAAGCCCACGAAAATGCGCGCCCCTCATACCCGTTTCTTAGCCTCGCTAGCTCGCCCGCGCTTGCGGTTGCAATTCTGCAGGCGCGTGTAGCACAGGGGTTTCGGTTGTGAACTGACCGACGGTCTCCGTCAGTTCCGTCGTCGATTCAAGCAGCTTGGCACTCGCGGCCGAGGTCTCCTCAAACATCGCCGCGTTTTGCTGCGTTACCTGATCAAGTTGGTTTGCGGCAGTATTGATCTCGCGCAGGCCTTGGCTTTGTTCTGTCGTGCCCTGCGCCATTTCCTGAACCTTGCCGGAAATGCTATTCACCGCGTCCATGATGGAATGGAGCACCTCACCTGCTTTGCTGACAAGGCCAACGCCTTGACCGATCTGCGCGCTTGAGCGGTCGATCAAGTCATTGATTTCGCGCGCGGCATCCGATGATCTCTGCGCCAATGCGCGCACTTCCGAGGCGACGACAGCAAAGCCGCGCCCTGCTTCTCCCGCGCGGGCAGCCTCCACCCCGGCATTAAGAGCCAGAAGATTGGTCTGGAACGCAATCTCGTCGATCACGCCGGAAATGCGCGAGATTTGTTGCGAACTGTCGGCAATTTCATCCATTGCATTAACGGCTTCGCGCACAACACCTTCGCTAGAACGGGCGTCACTTTGTGCCTCGACAACCATCGCGCTCGCCTGTCTGGCCCCTTCTGCCGCCGACTGTACAGAGGCCGTGAGTTGATCAAGCGCTGCAGCGGTCTGTTCAAGCGTGGCTGCTTGCGTTTCCGTGCGTTTGGCAAGTGAGCCTGCAGCTGTGCTGATCTCTTGCGTGTCGCCACGGATCGAAATGGCGTTGGTGATAATGTCACCCACCGCAGCGTTCAGCTTGCCCGACGCAGCGTTGAAGTCAGAGCGCAACTCTTCATAGCTTTCACCAAATTGCATCTCGATCCGTGTCGTCAAATCCCCTTCCGAGAGATGGCCAAGCGCGCGACGAAGCTCTTCGACGACAATTGATTGCTCACGACTCGCGCGCGCCCGGTCTATTGTCGCCTTGTCCAAAGCGGCGCGCGTTTCGGTCACGTCATTGCCGATGAGAACAAGTCCAGAGAGTTTACCAAACGGATCAATCATTGGGCTCAGACTGGCATCAGACAATAAAGTGCCCTCGTCATGCTGGATGTGAAACAAGCCAGTCACAGTTTCACCAGAGGCGATCAAATCGACAAAGCTGCGATAGGGTTGGCCATGGGGTGGCTCATATTGCACCACCTCTTCGATATCGCGCCCCAGGAAATGGCGCAGCTCCATTCCAGCCAGTTTGCAAGTCACGTTGTTCACGAAGGCCACTTTCGCATCGGGCGAGATTTCTAAGCG
Organism: Thioclava indica; assembly: GCF_000714545.1. Taxonomy (GTDB): domain Bacteria; phylum Pseudomonadota; class Alphaproteobacteria; order Rhodobacterales; family Rhodobacteraceae; genus Thioclava; species Thioclava indica. The sequence goes on along the minus strand of NZ_AUNB01000027.1, from coordinate 21,890 downwards.
GATGAGCCCCGTGTCGAGCGCCTTGAAGATCGACGCCTCGCGCAGCGTTCGGGTTTGGTTTTTCCACTCGACTACAAAGCCGAAAGGTTGATCATGTTCATCTTTTGCTGCCGTCACAGCCAGCGAGAAATAGCTGGTTCCCATGCGCACATGCGTTTGGAACGGAAGGTTCGCCGGATTGGATAGCCGCGCGCGGGCTTTTTCCGGCAAGACATGAAACCGATCCATGTTGATGCCAATAAAATCCTTGACGCCTAGGCCGTTCAAAACGGTATCAAAATCAACGGCACGTTCCTGCACAAGATCGCTCAGCGCCCGGTTCACATAGAGAATATTGAACGCGTCATCGACCATCATAAGAGCGGTCGAATTGTCCGAGAAGGCGGCGCTTTTGAACGCGGTTTCGCGCGCCAGCGCATCGGCCTCTTTCATCTTGTCGCGAAAGGTCTCGAGCGTTTTGGAAATCTGGCCAATCTCGTCCCCGCGCGCACTGGAGGGGAGCGCGACGTCATAGCGTTTGTCCGAGATTTCGCACATCGCGCCGCCGACGCGCGACAGCGGCACAGCGATTGAACGTGACATGGCCAACGCGATGAGCGCGGCAACTGCCGAGATTGCGGCGCCAACCAGGAAGAACTGGTTTCGCATCGCGCGCACCGGGGCAAACACTTCGGCCATATCTTCCTTAACAATCAAAGCCGAGCGCGTGCCGTGAATATCAATCGGCTGGTAATGCGCGAGCGTGAGATTACCGAAGCGATCTGTCATTTCAACGAACCCGGTCTTGCCTGCAAGAGCGGCTTTCACAGCGGGATTATCGACCTTGGTGGAAAGCGGATCTTGGGCCTTTGACCGGATGCTGTCGGTATGCATCAGCCCATCGCGACCTGCCAGATAAGCGTCCCCGCTTGCGCCCAGATTGGAAAACCCGTTCACCGCCGCATCAAACGCACCAATCGGCATCTGATAGGCCAGAACCCCAACCAGTTTTCCCGCGTCGTCAAATACCGCACGCGCCATGAATGCTGCGGGTGCGTCACCACTCGGCTTATAGGATGCAAAATCATCATAAACGGTTTGCGTATCTTTCGCCGCCAGCACAGCGCGAAACGCCGTGGCCAAACCGGAGTCTTTATACGCTCCCGTCAGTAGATTGGTCGCGTAATCCGCCTCTTTAGACACCGTGTAAACAACATCTCCCTCGGCATTAATGAGGAATATATCATCGTAACCTTTGTCGTTCCGAATTGAGTCGAGGCCGCGATGCAATCGCGCGTGCAACTGATCGTAGGCGGAGCCATCCCCGGCGCGCGCAAGCTTATCTTTTTCGCCTGCCGCGTTAGGGTTTTCATCAATATACAGTTTCTGCAGATCGCGCTGCGGCGTGTCATATTCCTTGAATCCGGCAGAAAACCCGTTGATCGCCTCAACAATGAGCGGGCTTGACGACTGCGCGCGCAGATCATTTCCCACCCCTTTCAGAAGCGTCTCGACCGCCTCGGCGCGCGCATGCGCGATCGCGGAAAGGCGTGAGTGAGTTTCTTCGAGTAGCGTCGTCGACGAACTGCGATAGGCCGCAAAAGCCGTGGCCGCAATCGCACCGATGGTCAGCAGCAGAATGATCACCGGCAGTTTCAGAGTGATCCGGATATTGTTAATCGGGTTCGTCACAGGAGCGATCCTCGCACGTAAGGACAAGACAGGTTGCCTCAGCCCTACGCGCGAATAATTAATACTCGGTTCAAATCCCCCCGAAACCTGACTTTTCGTGACGGATTTCCTACTTCACCTGCGGTTTACTTTTTGGCGTTAGCTTGCGCACCAGCACATAAAAAGCGGGCACCATGAACACGCCGATAAAGGTGGCCGCAGCCATGCCGCCCATCACGCCGATCCCGATCGCGCGTTGTGCCGCAGCCCCTGCCCCGGAGGCAATCGCCAGGGGCAAGACCCCCAGCATAAACGCCAACGAAGTCATCAGGATCGGTCGCAAACGCAGCCGCGCGGCCTCAAGCGTGGCGTCGATCAAATCGCGCCCTTGGGCCTCAAGATTGCGGGCAAATTCGACGATCAGAATGGCGTTTTTTGCGGCCAGCCCGATGGTCGTCAGGATCCCGACCTTAAAGTAGACGTCATTGGCCTGACCTGTCACCCAAGCCGCCGCCAGCGCGCCGAGCACACCCACGGGCACGGCCAGCATCACCGAAAGCGGGATCGACCAGCTTTCATAAAGAGCGGCGAGACAGAGGAACACGACCAGCACAGACAGCGCGTAAAGATAGGGGGCCTGATTGCCGGATTGGCGTTCCTGATAGCTGAGACCCGTCCAAGCCAGCCCATAACCGCCGGGCAGTTTGTTCACCAATTCCTGCATCGCATCCATCGCCATCCCCGAGCTGGAACTAGCCGAGGACTGACCCGAAATTTTCAGCGCGTCGGTGGCGTTATAGCGCGAAAGTTTCGGCGCCACAGACACCCATTGCGTCGTTACAAAGGCCGAGAACGGCACCATTTCGCCGCTCGAATTACGCGCATACCAGTTGTCAATGTCGCCGGGCTGCATCCGGTAGGGCGCATCCGCCTGCACGATGACCGGGCGCAAATTGCCGTTAAGATTGAAGTCATTAACGTCTTTACCCGCGAAAATCACCGAAAGCATTGCGTTCAAATCTCTCAAACTCAGTCCGAGACTCTCGGCCTTTTGCTGGTCGATATTCATCTGCAAGGCGGCTTTATCTTCATCACCGTTCACCCGAACGTTGGTCAGGCGGTCATCCGTTTTCGCCTCGCCAACCAGTTGATCTGCCGCTTGGCGCAGGGCTGTGACGCCCGCGCCAGCCTGATCGACAAGATACATCTGAAAGCCCGAGGTGTTGCCCAAACCCCGGATTGAAGGCGGTTGCAGGAAAAACACCTCGCCTGCACGAAGCCCGGCGAAGTGTTTATTGGCACGCGCGGCGATCGCCTCGGCGCTTTGGTCTTTGCCTGTGCGTTCGCTGAAATCCTTCAGCTTGGCAAACACCATCGCTGTGTTCTGGCCCGACCCGCGAAACGAAAACCCGAGCGTGGCAAAGACAGAGGAAACATCGCTTTTCTCCTGCGTCAGAAGATAGTTGGTAATCTTGTCAACGACATCCGAGGTTTGCGCGTTGGTCGACCCTTCCGAGAGGCTGACCATCACCATCAGCACGCCCTGATCTTCTTTGGGCAGGAAGGACGAGGGCAGCCGCGTCGACACACCCCACGCCCCGGCCAGCAGCAAAACAAGGACAAGCGCCATCAGAAACGGCTTGCGCACAATCCGCCTGACTGCGCCCACATAGCCCGATTGCACCTTGGCAAATCCGGTGTTGAACGCGCGCGCTGGCGCGATTGGGGGCTTTGTCGCGGGACGCAGCAGTTTCGCGGCCAATGCGGGCGACAAAAGCAGCGCGACGACCGCCGACAGCACCATCGCCGTGATGATCGTGACCGAGAACTGGCGGTAAATAACGCCCGTCGAGCCGGGAAAGAACGCCATTGGCAAAAACACCGCCGAGAGCACTAGCGCCACACCCACCAGCGCGCCGGTAATTTGCGACATGCTTTTCTCGGTGGCGGCCATCGCGGACAGGCCGTCTTCTTCCATCACGCGCTCGACGTTTTCCACGACGACGATGGCGTCATCCACCAGCAAGCCGATGGCCAGCACCATCGCGAACATCGTCAGCGTATTAATCGAATAGCCCGCGACCAGCAGCACCGCGAACGTGCCCATCAACACGACCGGAACGGCCACCACCGGGATCAGCGTGGCCCGCCATTTCTGCAAGAAGACAAGGATCACCAGCAGCACCAGAACAATCGCCTCGCCTAGAGTGTGATACACTTTCTCGATGGATTGCTGCACGAAAGGCGAGGTGTCATAGGCGATGTGAAAACTCACGCCTTCGGGCAGCGACGGGGCCAGACGCGCCAGCGTCGCGCGCACGGCCGCCGCCGTGTCCACCGCATTCGCGCCATTGGCGAGGTTTACGCCGAAACCCGATGCGTTCAGCCCGTCAAAGCGCGAGTTCTTGCCGTAATCTTCTTGCCCGATCTCAATGCGCGCCACATCGCCAAGATACACCGCCGAGCCGTCGTTTTCGGTCTTGAGCAGGATTTTCTCGAATTGCTCGGTCGACGTGAGTTGGCTTTGCGCGGTGATCGTGGCGGTGAATTGCTGACCCACTGTGGTGGGCGTGTCGCCAAGGCTGCCAACCGAAACCGTCGTGTTTTGCGCCTTCACGGCCGCGGTCACATCGTTCGGCGTGAGCTGATATTGCTCAAGTTTGTAAGGGTCCAGCCAGACGCGCAGCGCATAGCCCGAGCCAAAGACATTCAGCCCGCCGACACCGCTCGTGCGCTCGACCGCGCCTTTGACCTCGGTATCCAGAATGTTGCCCAGCTCGACGGTCGAATATTTGCCATCACTCGACACCAGCGCGCCGACCATCAAGATATCAGAGGAGGAGCGCGACACGTTCAATCCGGCGGATTGCACGGCGTCAGGCAGTTGGCTTTCGATCTTGCTGATCTTGGTTTGCACCTCGTTCTCGGCGTCAATCGGGTCAATCGAGCCGTCAAAGGTCAGGGTCACGCGCGCCGACCCTTGGTTCGAGCTGCTCTCCATATAAAGCATGCCATCAAGACCGGTCAGCGCGTCCTCAATCGGCGTGGTGACCGAGTTTTCGACCGCCTCGGCCGTCGCGCCGGAATAGCTGGCCGAAATACGAATCGTGGTGGGCGCAACCTCGGGATATTGCGAGACGGCCAGTTGGGTGACGCTATAGCCACCCGCCAGAATGGTGACCAAGGCCAGAACGATGGCAAAGACGGGGCGGTGAATGAAAAAGCGGATCATATCGGATTACTCGCTTTTCGCCGTTGCGCTGGATTGCCCCGGCGTGGCGTTGTCGGGCGCGGCATCTTTCACCACGCCCGCCCCGTTGATCGTCACCGGCACGGTTTTGATCTCGGCGCCGTCGCGTAGGTGTTTGAGCCCGTCCAAGATCACCGCATCGCCGCTTGCAATCCCGCCCGTCACGATCCAGGCGTTTTGATAGGTGCCAGCGGTCGTCAGCGTCACCTTTTTCGCCTTGCCATCCCTGGCAATAAACGCGGAAAGCGAGCCGTCCCCCTCACGTCTCGTCGCCCCTTGCGGCACCAGAATGGCCTGCGTGTCCCCCAGCGTAATTTTGGCGCGCAAGAACTGGCCGGGCATGATCAGATGGTTGGGGTTGTCGAACTGAAAGCGGAAATCGACGGTTCCGGTCGTGGCCGAGACGGTCGCGCCGGGGCTTATCAGCGTGCCGGTGCCATCATATTCCTCGCCCGTTTCCAGCAGCAACGACACTTTAAGCTGCGCGCCCCGAGTCAATGACCCCGAGGCGATACGCTGGCGCACCCGCATGATGCGCGCCGAGCTTTCGGAGACATCGACATAGATCGGATCGAGCCGCGTCACGGTTGTCAGCGCATTGTTCTGATTGGCCGTCACAAGCGAGCCAACAGACACCGTCGCCACATCGGGCACCCCGTCAATCGGCGAGCGGATTACTGTGCGATCCAGATCAAGCTGCGCGGTTTGCAGATCGGCCTTGGCTTGCAACGATGTGGCCTTAGCCCGCGCTAGCGCCACTTGCGCGCTTTCCAGATCGCTCACGGAAATTGAGGTCTTTTCCAGTTTTGTATAACGATCCACCTGCGCTTGGGCCGCTTGCACATTGGCTGCGGCACTGGCCTGTTCTGCCTGCGCGGCGGTCAGTGCGGCCTGATAGGTATCGTCATCGATATGAAATAGCGCATCGCCGGTTGAGACTTTATGACCCGCATCATAGTCGATGGATTTGATCTGCCCGCTTACACGCGGGCGAATATCGGTTTGCTCATAGGCAACGGCGCGCCCAGGCAGCGTGACGATATAGGGAACCTCTTGCGTCTTGAGCGTCATCACGCCCACCTCGGTCGGACCACTGGCGCGCGGCATCCCCTGCGCAACGGCTTGCGTGGCCATCATCACAACCGCTGTCATCAGCGCGAACCCGCGCACCTGCTTTATGCCGCTCATCATCCAGCTGAACCCCCTGTCACCATATCCCCGCCGATTTGCTATCGGTTTTGCCAGTTCTTCATACGCAAAGGCATACGGGTTCCGCCGCTCGATTTGTGTGAATTTACGCGCCCGACCCGCGAGCGCCAAAATGCAGAAAGGGACGCCGCGCGCCCCTTTCAAATGACTGATTTTACAGGATTTATAACGTTATGCGATAGCGTGCAAAGCCACCCTCACCGCCATCGGCGGGCTCGATGTTAAGCCCGCGCGACTTCACATCTTCGAGATAGCTCTGCGCCCTTGGGCCGGTTTCAAACAAAACCGTCGCCCCGCCTGCGGGCGCAAAGGACCAGTTGGCATCGGCCTGCGGGCTGATCGTGCCCTTGTCGTGGATGTAGCGCACAATCACATCGCGATTGGTGTCAGGCGCGCGGTAGATCACGGTCGAGCCATCCGCACCTGGGAACTGCCCGCCCCCCGAGGCGCGGTAGTTGTTGGTGGCGATCACGAATTCGGCCTCGGGGTCAATCGGCTTGCCCTCAAATTGCAGATCCACGATGCGGTTGGCATCGGGATTCACAACATCGCCGTCCTTGCCGAATTTCGAGGGCTGCGTGATGTCGATTTTATAAGTCACCCCGTCGATCACATCGAAATTGTAGCTTGGGAATTCGGGGTTAAGCAACATCGCGTCTTTCGCGCCAGCCGCGACCTGATTGAACATCCCCGACGCGCGTTCCAGCCAATCCTTGACCTGCGCGCCCGTCACCTTCACCGCCTGTAACGTGTTGGGATAAAGATACAGATCGGCCACGTTCTTGATCGCAACCGGACCTTTGGGCACATCGGTGTAGTAATCCGGGCCGCCACGTCCGCCCGCCTTGAACGGAGCCGCCGCAGACAGCAGCGGCAGCTTGCCCTCGGGCGTGCCCTCAAGGAGTTGTTTGACATACCAAAGCTGCGCGTTCGACACGACCTGCACCGAAGGATCATCCGCCACCAGCGCGAAATAGGAATACAGCGGCGCGGTGGTTTCACCCACCTTGGCGCGGACATATTTCAACGTCGCCTCATGCACCTGATCCGAGCTGTGCAGCACGGGGCCGTAATCCTCGGTCAAAGCGGTGACCGAGCGATCCTCGCCGCGTTTGAAAATCGGGCGGATTTCAGACGTGTGCGTTGCGATTTTCCACTTGCCGCCGTCTTGTTCCAGCATCAGGTCGATCAACCCCATGTGGTTGCCCCAGAACCCTGCCTGAACGGCAGGTTTGCCTTGCAATGTGCCCTTGTCATTGTCGATGCCGGGGCCTTCAAAGTCCTTGCCGGGGAAGTTCAGGTGCTGGTGACCTGTGATCACCACGTCGATCCCCTCGATCCCCGCCACATAGAGCGCGGCGTTCTCCATCCCCTCGCTTTGCGCGCTGGCGTCGATGCCGGTATGGGCAAGTGCGACAACGATATCAGCCCCCTCCTCGCGCATCTGCGGCACCCAGGCTGCGCCGGCCTGCACGATGTCGCGGGTGTTGTAATTGCCCTCAAGATGGCTGCGGTCCCATTGCATGATCTGGGGCGGCACAAAGCCGATCACACCCACCTTGATCGGCAGTTTGTTGCCCGCGCCATCGGTCAACTCGCGATCCAGAATGATATAGGGAGGCAGATAGAGATCATCCTCGCGCGGGCTTGCGCCCAGTTTATGGGCAAAGTTCGCGCAGACCAGCGGATAGCCCGCCTTGGCGTTCACCTTGCCCAGAAACTCCATACCGTAGTTGAACTCGTGATTGCCAAGCGTGCCGCAATCGTAACCCAGCACATTCATCGCCGCGATGACGGGGTGCGTATCACCCTCTTTCATCCCCTTGGAATAGGCGATGTAATCGGCCATCGGGTTGCCCTGCATATAGTCGCCATTGTCAAACGTCATCGTGTTGGCGGCTTCAGAACGCACGCCCTCGATCAGGCTTGCGGTGCGCGACAGGCCAACTGTGTCCACGGGCTTGTCGGCGTAGTAATCATAGGGGCGGATGTGGCAGTGAATATCGGTCGTGCACAGCAAGCGCAAATGCGCCTGACCCGCAGCCGCCGCAGCGGTGAACGGGTGCACCATGACCAAGCCGCCCGCGGCGGTGCTGGTCAGCAGAAACTGGCGGCGTGAAAGCAAAGACATTGGGGGACCCTCCGGTAAATGGCTTCTTGTCGAAGCGCTCTATCGAAGGATCGTAACAGCGTTTTGACCGTTCGGACAAACCCTGTTCCGTGCAAGGGCACAAATCCGCGTGAGCGGGCGGCGCTTAGGCCGCCCGCGCCGCATTTTTCAGCCGTGCTCTAGGATCGCCTGCACCTCGGGCGCAGGACCGGGATGGTGGCAAAACACCTCACGCCCCTCGATGGTCGCCGTAGGCGGGGTGGTGGCGCAGATCTCGGTCGCGCGCGGACAGCGCGTGCGCAGCGGGCAGCCCGAGGGTGGGTTCAGCGGGCTTGGCAAATCGCCCTCCAGATGGATCAGCTTTTTGGCGCGCTCGACCACCGGGTCGGGGATTGGCACGGCTGACAGCAGCGCCTGCGTGTAGGGGTGCTGAGGGGCGGAGAACAGCCGCTCGGTCGGCCCCGCCTCCATCATCTGCCCCAGATAGAGCACCATCACCTCGTCGCAGATATGACGCACGACCGACAGATCATGGGCGATGAAGATGATCGTCAGCCCCAGATCGCGCTTGAGATCTTCGAGCAGCGCGATCACCTGCGCCTGAATCGACACATCCAGCGCCGAGACGGGTTCATCGCAGATCAGCAGTTTCGGCTCGACCACCAGCGCACGGGCAATCCCGATGCGCTGGCATTGACCGCCTGAAAATTCATGCGGGTAGCGGTTGATCTGGTTGGGCAGCAGCCCGACTTTTTCCATCACCGCGCGCACCTTTTCGCGCCGCTCCTTGCGGCCCATCTTGGGGCGATGCGTGCGCAGCGGTTCGGCGATGATCTCGCCCACCGTCATGCGCGGATCAAGCGAGGCCAGCGGGTCTTGAAAGATCATCTGGATATCGGCGCGATGTTTCAGCATCGCGCGCGGCCCCAGCGGCACCAGATCGGTTTCGCCCTGCCAGATCACCTGCCCTTCCGAGGGCAACATGCGGATCAACGCGCGCGCCAGCGTGGACTTGCCACAGCCGCTTTCGCCGACGATGCCCAGCGTCTTGCCCTGCTCGAGCGCAAAACTGACACCGTTCACAGCGCGCAGCTTTGGCGGCGTGGTCCACGGCAAGTCCGAGGCGCGGCGAATGTCGAATGTCACCCGCAGATCACGGGCCTCAATCAGCGGAGCACTCATGCGGCGACCTCCTCGATAGCGCGGTGACAGGCGCGCGCGCGGCCCGGCGCGAATGTCGTGAGCGGCGGCATTGTCGTCGCGCAGATATCCTTGACGAAATCACAGCGCGGAAAAAACGGGCACCCCGTGGGTGCGCCCGTCATATTAGGTGGATTGCCCCGGATCGGGGTCATCGTGCTATCGGCATCCAGCCGCGGAAGCGCCGCCAGCAAGCCCTTGGTGTAGGGATGCGTGGGCTGCGCAAAGAGCGGGTCGATCTCGGATTGCTCCATCACCTGGCCGCCATACATGACGATCGCGCGCTCGCAAAAGCCCGCAACAACGCCCAGATCATGGGTGATCAACACCGTCGCCATGCCCAACTCACGCCGCAGATCGCCCAGCAGGTCCATGATCTGGGCCTGCACGGTCACATCCAGCGCAGTCGTGGGTTCATCCGCGATCAGCACATCAGGTTTGCACAGCAGCGCCATCGCGATCATCACACGTTGCCGCATCCCGCCCGAAAACTCATGCGGAAACAGCCGCACGCGGTTTTTCGCATCAGGGATTTTCACCGCATCCAGCATCTCGACCGCCTGCGCCACCGCATCGCGCTTGGACAGGCCTTTGTGCTGCATCAGCGTCTCGGCCATCTGATCCGAGATCCGCATATAGGGGTTCAGCGCGGTCATCGGGTCTTGAAACACCATCGCGATCCGGTCAGCGCGGATTTTGTTCAGCTGCGCCTCGGGCAGGTTCAAAATCTCGCCACCATCGAAGGTGATGGACCCAGAGGCGCGCCCGTTGGCCGCCAAAAGCCCGAGGATCGAAAAGGCGAGCTGCGATTTGCCCGAGCCACTTTCGCCCACGATGCCCAGCGCCTCGCCTTTTTCCAGCGCGAAGCTGACGCCGTTGACGGCATGCACTTCGCCCTCTTGCGTGGCAAAGCGCACGTTCAGATCTTTCACGTCCAACAATGCCATATCAGCGCTCCTTCGGGTCCAGCGCGTCACGCAGCCCGTCCCCTACGAAATAGAAACCAAACAGGGTGATAATGAAGAAAAACAGCGGAAAGGCGAGTTGCCATAACGTGCCGTAGCTCATCGTGCCTGCCCCTTCCGAGATCAGCGCCCCAAGCGAGGTTTGCGGTTCCTGCACACCCAGCCCGAGGAACGAAATGAAGCTTTCGGTCAGGATCATCAGCGGCACCAGAAGGGTCGCAAACACCACCACCACGCCCACAAGATTGGGCAGGATGTGGCGGCGAATGATGGTGAGGGCAGGCACACCAATCGCGCGCGCGGCCTCGACATATTCGCGGTTCTTCAGCGTCAAGGTTTGCCCACGCACGATGCGCGACATTTCCAGCCATGAAATCAGCCCGACACCGACAAACAGCATCCCAATCGAGCGGCCATAGATCACCAGCAGCAGGATCAGCACGAACATGTAGGGGATCGCGAGCAAGATATCGACAAGGCGCATCATGAACCCGTCGACCCGACCGCCGAAATAACCCGACACCGCGCCATAGACTGTGCCGACGATGACGGCGATCAGCGAACCGATCACCCCCACGAGCAGCGAGATCTGCGTGCCCTGAACGGTGCGCGCAAACAAGTCGCGCCCCAGCGTATCCGCGCCGAAATAATGGCCATTGGCGAAGGACGGTCCAGAGGTGGCAGCATCGCCCATCACATTGTAATCAATGTCGGAATTGTTCCACGCAGCGATGAAATTACCAAACAGTGCGAAGGCGACGACAAAGGTCAGAAGCCCCAGCCCCAGCAGGGCTGCCCTGTTGCGAAAGAACCGCCGGCGTGCATCCGCCCAAAGCGAGCGCCCGGCGACGTCTTCGCGCGATGTAGCCTTGGCCAGCGAGGCCATTTTGCTTTGATCTATGACCATATCAATACCGGATTTTCGGGTCGATCCATCCGTAGACGATATCGACGACAAGGTTGAACAAGATGGTCAGCGTGCCCAGCAGGATCGTCACTCCCATCATCACCGCGTAGTCGCGATTGAGCGCGCTATCGACGAAACTTTTGCCGATCCCGCCGGTGGTGAAATACACGTCGATAATGACCGACCCAGTGATCATCGACACGAACGCCGGCCCCAGATAGGAAATCACCGGCAGCAGCGCGGGTTTGAGCGCGTGACGGAAGATGATCTTTCGGTTCGGCAAACCTTTGGCGCGCGCGGTGCGAATGTGGTTCGACCCCAGCACTTCAAGCATTGAGGACCGCGTGATCCGTGCAATAGAGGCCATGTAGGACGTGGACAGCGCGATCACCGGCAAGATCCAGAACCGCGGGTCGCTAAAGCTCCAGCCGCCACCGGGCAGCCAATGCAGCGTCAGCGTGAAAACCAGCACCAGGATCGGCGCCATCACGAAGTTCGGCAACACCTGTGCGCCAATCGACACGCCCACGGCGAGGTAGTCGAGCCACGAGTTGCGCTTGATCGCGGCGGTCACGCCCAGCGTGACGCCCACCAGAACGGCGGTGATAAAGCTGAGCGAGCCGTAGGTTAAAGTGACCGGAAAGCCCTGCGCGATGATGTCATTGACCGAGCGGTCCTTGTAAACAAAGGACGGTCCGAAATCGAAATGCGCCACCACGTTCCAAAGATAGGTGGTGATTTGTTTCCACAGCGGCTGATCCAGCCCGTATTTCGCGTTGAGATTGGCCAGCACCTCGGGCGGGATGCCGCGTTCGCTTGAGAACGGGCTGCCGGGCGCGATGTGCATCAGCAGATAGGACGCGATCACCAAGGCCAAAAGGGTCGGGATCGCCGTAGCGAGCCGTTTGAGTATGTAAACTATCATGGGGTGCCCCAATAAGCGGGCGCGGGCCGATCACGACCCGCGCCACAAGATCACGTCAAAGCTTAGTTCGCGGTGCGATACATGTCTTTCGCATACCAGTAGTTCATCACGTTCTTGTCGAAGATGCCCTTGATATGGGAATTGATCATGTCAACTTTGGCGTAGTGATAGATCGGAGCCAGCGGCATCTGATCAGCCATGATCTGCTCTGCCTTCGTGTAATCAGACTGCGGATCGGCGGCAGTTTTGGAATCTTTCATCACCGCGTCAAATTCCGCGTTGTGCCATTCGCCCGAGTTCTGATCCGACCACGAGGTGTTCGCGTCCAGATAGGTAGAAGCCTCGTTGTAATCGGCACACCAGCCGGTGCGCGCCACATCGAAATCATGCTGCTGGTTAAGCTTGTCGAGATACACCTTCCACTCGTAGTTATCGAGTGTGGCATTCACGCCGATCGCTTTCCAGAACTGCTGCACTGCAATCGCGATCTTTTTGTGATCGGACGAAGTGTTATACATGATGCGCAGCTTCAGCGGATGATCGGGGCCATAGCCTGCCTCTTTCAACAGCTCTTTGGCCTTCGCCATGCGCTCCTGGTCGGTCCAATGCGCATAAGGAATGTCAGGCGTTGTAAAGCCGGCGGTCGCCCAGTGGGTCCAAGTATAGGCGGGTTTCTGGCCACCTTTGAGGATCTTGTCCACGATAATGTCGCGGTTGATACCATAGGACAGTGCCTTGCGAACGCGAACGTCTTTGAGGGCCTCGGGGCCTTTGGGGCCGACGTTAAAGCGATAGGCATAAGTGCAGGAATAAGGACGGCTCACCGCCTGATCGGGATATTCCTTTTTCAGGCGCGGATATTGCCCGGCCGGAATCTGTACGCGGTCCAGTTCTCCCGCTTCGTAACGGCGCAGCGCCTGATCGTTATCCTGAATCGGAATCGCAGTGACCTCGGTCAGCGTGGTGTTGGCAGCATCCCAATACGTGTCTGATTTCTTCAGCACGATTTTCGAGCCGACATCCCACGTTTCCAGCGTATAGGCGCCGTCGGTGACGATGTTCTCCGGGCGGGTCCATTGGTCGCCGAATTTTTCGATCACCTTTTCAGGCACCGGGAAGGAAGACGCATTGGTCAGCATCTGGCGGAAATACGGGGTCGGCTTGTTCAGCGTCACCTGGAAGGTGTAATCATCCAGCGCCTTGACGCCCAGATCGCTGACCGGCTTTTTGCCATCGACCACGGCATCGGCATTGGCGACGTTCATCAGTTGCAGATACCAAGCATATTCCGAGGCGGTTTTCGGGTCGGCCAGACGGCTCCATCCATAAACGAAATCCTGCGCGGTGACGGGATCGCCGTTGGACCATTTCGCATCTTTGCGCAGATGGAACGTGTAGGTCATCTTGTCATCGGACAGGTCATAGCTGGTGGCCAGCGCCGGGACGAGTTCACCCGTGTTGTCCTGCGTGTAAAGCCCCTCGAACAGCTGGAGCAACATCTCGTTGCCTTCCACGCTTTGGTTCAGATCGGGGTCCAGCGTCTTGATGTCGTCCTGCAACCAGTAGGTATAGGTCTGGTCTTTGGCCAGCTTGGTGCCAGCGGGGACATGATCGGATTGCGCGAATACGGGTGCGGCGCCGCCCATCATCAGGGCAAAAGCGGAAATCGCGAGGATTAGCTTCAAGGAATACCTCCATTTGGTGGGATTTGATGCGTCAGGCGGAATACTGCATCACAACCTATGATTGCTCAAATCTCTTGTTGATGCGCCATCAAGCGCAATCACACCACCGAGGGCAAGCCCGACGGAGCGTAAATAACATTGATGTGAGCGTGCTGTTTTCATCAAGAGCGTAGGGATTAGCATGACCTAAGCGTTGAGCGCGTTGATTTCACTCGCGAAACGGTTTTCCACCTCGCGAGCATCGTGAACGCCGTTAACCTTAACGTCAGCATTGAGACGCGGCGAGGTCACACAGCTCTCATCATGCCAAGTCTCACACCGATGCATCGCGTGCAGCACGCAAACGCGCTGATTCTTCAGCACGAGGGACACGGGGGCGACGCGTCAGACAATGTGCGAATGCGTTCCTTTTTAAATAAATTCTTAACGAATTGTCCGTAGCCTCAACCTGAGGGCGGCTTCGCACTCCTAACGCAGGCCAGCGGGGCAGTCCTTGTTACCGACCACGTTCTGGGCCCCTGCAGGATGGATCGCGACGTCTTGGAAGCGCGAATGTTGGAAAGCACACGATGAACGCTTGGTATTTTACCTTTGAGTATCCACCCGAGTTTGGTGGCGGCCTCAGTACCTACATGCGCATCGTCACCGAAGCCTATGCGGAACGTTCAGATGCATCATTGGTGGTCTTCACGCTTTCCAACCGACAGTCGGGCCTTATGTCCCGACGATATCTGCATGACAATGTGCAACTCATCACAATCAACCCAAACCACTCTCTGGAAAAGGATGAGCTAGGCCACTGGGTGAATATCGCGCGACTATTTGAACGATTTTCAGATCTATTCTTGATGCAAATCGACACCGGGTTAAGGGACCTCGTTCATCCAGACTATGTTGAATTTGCGGACGGCTTCGGCATTGGTTCCTTGACGATCCAGCAAAAGCTTTGCCTGAATTCGCGCCTTCAAGATGTGCCGATTATTGTTACTGCGCATACTCCAACTTACTTGATTGATCGCCTAAATCAAATTCCAACGTTCAAATTGCCACATTATTGGACGGGTCAGCTTGAGCTACAAGCGCTTTGTGGCGCAGATCTTGTTATCGGTTGCTCGCAGGCAATCTTGGATCTTCTTGGCGAGGAGCTCGCGCGAACAGGCGCCAAACTTGGCCCCTGCAAAGTTTTGCACAATCCTTTTCCCGCAAAAATATCCCCAGCTCCGGGATCGCCCCCTAGCCGTCACTACGACCACTTCTACATGGCATCGCGCCTCACCCATTGGAAAGGGGTGGAGTCAGCCATTAAGGCTTTCGAGATCCTCTGGAACGATGGAATAGAGGTGCCACTCTATATCTATGGAGAAGATACATTCTTTTCAGTAACGGGCACGAATTATTCGGAATATATAGAGAAACGATACAAAAGATATATCGATGCCGGATTACTAATTCTCAAAGGAAAATGTCCACGCAGCGAAATTTCCAAAAGCTCAAGCACCGCCTACGCGCAAGTGCACCCGTCTCATTTCGACAATTTTCCTTATAGCATCCTAGAAGCGATGAGCGAAGACACCATATGCGTCGCAGGTTCCAAAGGCGGAATTCGGGAAATCGCGGCTGATGGCGAGGATATTTTCCTTACAGATGTCGAAAGTTCGCATGAATTCGCTGCGGCTTTGCGTAAAGCATACACTCTTTCTGAAGAAGTTCGTGGCGCGATGCGCGCAAGTGCGAAATCAAAGATCGTAAAGCATTGCGATCCCAAAGAATTCCTCCAGAAAAAGGAAGCTATGGTTCGCGAGCTAACTGCGCCAAAAGACGCTCCCCGAAAGAGCTTCCCATTTCTCTCTCCACCAAACGAAGACTGTGTTTTCGAAACTGACATGCCTTCTACTGATCTTCCTGAACTATCAGTCATTGTGCCCTACTTTAATATGGCGGATTATATCGATGAAACTCTTGATAGCATTTCGAAAAGCACTTTTGAAAATATCGAAATCATACTCGTTAACGACGGCTCGACGGATCAAAAATCGATTGAATACCTAGAACAACTTCATAGAACGCATGGGTTAAACGAAAGGCAACTTCGCATCATCACCATACCGAATGGAGGGGTCGCGAATGCACGCAATACAGGCGTTAAACACTCTGTCGCGCCCTTCGTTGCGCTCTTGGATTCAGATGATTTAATCGGCGCATGTTATTATGAAAAAGCAATCAAAATTCTAAAGAATTATGAAAACGTATCTTTCTGTGGCGCATGGATCGAAGATTATAATGCCGATGGTCGCATTCGAAATTGGGCGACATGGAACGCTGAGCCACCGATTCAACTAATTATGAACCAGACAAACTGTCAATCCCTCATCTATAAGCGTGCGGCTTTCGCAAAAAACGGATGGCACGACCCCGATTTGCGCATGTTTCTCGACGACTGGGAAGGCGTGATTTCATTGCTGGCAGGCGGCCATCGCGGCGTCATGATTCCCGAAGCACTTTTTGAATATCGCATCCGTCCGAACTCAATTTTCCGCTCAGGTGGCGGGCTTTGGGATATTAACTTCGAGAAAATCACCCAAAAGCATCGAGCGGCTTACAACGAATGGGGCAGTGATATAGCAGCTTTTCTAAATGCGAATGGACCGAATAACTTTTACCATATTGCAGGCAAAGAAGGAAGCCTCAGGAAGTGATACCATTTTTCAAAATCACCATGCTTGGTGTAAGAATCGAAAACGAACATGTGGGACGGTATCATGCTTGAAGCGCGCGGAGAGTTCCGAGTTGATCTGAATGAAGAAAGCTTTTCAGCTTTGGCTCAATCTGATCCGCTACGCGCTCAAGACATCCTAATCCAAGATCGCTTGCGCGTTAGTTGCGCCCATAATAGCGGCGAAATGCTCGAAATTTCAGCGCAAAAGACGAACAGATGCGATGCATTCTATCGCATAAGCCCAGTAAATATGGGCGCGTCCAAATGGTATTCGATTGAATATGCTCCGTTGATCGAGAACGTAGGCAGTTCAAATAATTTTGTTGCTATTCTAGATGCCGCCAGCATGCAATCTACAACTATTTTTGCGATCTGTCGAATATTCCATCCAGATGGTCGAAGCGAAGACGTAAGCTCTAGACAAATAGAGATTCGCAAGAAACGAAAGAAGCATGTTTTTTCGATTAATACTGACGGCGCCGAAACATTTCTGAACGACAATATCGCGTCATATCGTATAATATTCTTCATTGAAGCTCGAAACGTATCTACCGATATATACGGCCTGCAAATCACTTCATTAGCAACGATAAATCAAAAAAATATTACGAACAATGTAGAAGAAATTCGCTCCGTTCAAAAGACCAGCGTTTTACCTCGTCTCAAACGCGACTTGAACGCGAAATCTAGACGTGGGTGGAGGACAAAGACAAAGAAGCCTTGGGCTCTCGCAAAGGATGTTTTTATTGACTTCGAGCAAGGCTCGGAGCAAGAAGTGGCCGTGACGCGTCGCGACAAGCATTTGGTTGTTGATTTCTCCAAAGCGACAGGCCGCTGGCGGACACTTGAGTTTCGTTTTAACGAAGTGAAAAACACCGAAACGGTTTTTGCACTTTTACACTTCCAAGGAATGAAACTCTCTACGCCAGCACTCGAGGTGACGTTGGTTTTGCGTCAGTACGGGGATAATGCCGGATGGACTGATGTGCCAATTCCAGTTTCGCTCGTATTGCATGCCGAAAGTAAAATCGAGCAACACCTTATTGACGTGTCTTCACTACTAAGCAACGATCATGACTACCATCGATTTGGTATCTTCATGTTCTTTCCGTCAGGGTTGGGCGCAGTGGCCATCAAAGAGCTTGAAGTGTCTGTCTTTGATGCCACGTCCACCCACAACTGAGAGAGGCAATAATATGGCATATCGTGCTGTCCAGCAAAGAATTGTGCGGGCAACAAACCATGTTTCTGGGTCGGATGTCGTATACGTTGAAAACCCGAAAGTGGCTTGTTCAAATATGAAGTGGGCTCTCGTCGGCGCGTTCTGCCCTGAAAATTCAGGGAGGATATCGAATATACACGATCGACGCGAGACCATGTTTATTTCAGATTACCGAGGAGCAGTTCGAACCCTCATCGATCCAAGTTCGCAAATATTTTCGATAGTGCGGC
This sequence comes from Thioclava indica, assembly GCF_000714545.1. Classification (GTDB taxonomy): domain Bacteria; phylum Pseudomonadota; class Alphaproteobacteria; order Rhodobacterales; family Rhodobacteraceae; genus Thioclava; species Thioclava indica. Next base: position 3,821 of record NZ_AUNB01000027.1, on the reverse strand, counting down.
ATCCAAGAAATCGTTTTATATCTGCATATTTTGACAAGATGCACAAAGGACGGGATGAGTCGGTATGGAAAATTATCGCAGCAGCGCTCAACCTAGAAGTGGATAAAATCCACGATCCGAAAACCATCTTAGATCGTATATATAGTCATTCGCCACAAGATTTAGACTCACATATCGCAAAGCAGATAACCAATATTTTCTTTGGTCACATTAATTTCTCCAATATATATCATTTGGAAGAATTGACCCCAGACGCTACTCACATCAAAGTTGGAAGTTGCAGCCTAGAGCTGATTAATCGTCAAAGCCAGTCGACAGAGGCGCGAATAGATCGCAGTCTTTTTGATGACGAGGCTCTCGAGATGATCGATGTCGTTTATTCCGATGACTATGCCGCCTTCGGCTATGACCCCAAAGAACCAAAACCTGTTAGGGATATCGCCACGCCGGATAAAAGCTCCATGCTGTTAGATTTTCTCGCGTCGGATACGCCTATTCAATTCCTATTGGATTTCTTCGCCGACGGCCCGCGAAAATTGAGTTATCTAGAAACAGGCGCTATCATTGACATTATCAGCAAGCGAGACGTATGGCACCTCATGCCACATCACCTTATTGATTTTATAATTGCTCGAAATGCGATCCTTCAAGGCGATAACGCCGAAAGATTCTCTTCTCGATTTTCTGGCTTCCCGCAAGCATAACGTGCTATTGGCCTGTTTCGACCTAGTAATCTCATTTTCCAGCAGCGCCCAGCCCGCAACGGGCCTCGGTCATTAGCCCTAGGCTTCTTAGCAAATCGGTGCCAGCGATAAGTGCCCACCCATCGCTGCATGAAAACATACGTCACCGCTAAATCGCAATCCACTCCATTCATCAGCGGTCCTGACCAAGCCGTTCATCTCGGCCATGACGTCATCACACCTGGTCCTGCCTCCCTCGCCGCCGCACAGATCTTGATGAACCTCGCGACCTGTAAACGAGCGCGCCGGCTATGCGGATTTGCGCACGATGCTCTGATCTGGCGGGGTCTGTTCAACGCATTTCCCATGCTATAATGAAGGCCACGACAGGAAATTGCCCGCAGACACGCGGGCGCGACAGAAACGGAAAATTCCATGGCCTTTTATCGCTCTCGCAAATCCACCCATGGGCGCAATATGGCAGGCGCGCGCGGTCTGTGGCGTGCCACCGGCATGACGGATGATGATTTCGGCAAGCCAATTATCGCGGTGGTGAACTCGTTCACGCAATTCGTGCCCGGTCACGTCCATCTCAAAGATCTGGGCCAAATGGTCGCGCGCGAGATCGAAAACGCGGGCGGGGTTGCCAAGGAATTCAACACCATCGCCGTTGATGACGGCATCGCGATGGGCCACGACGGGATGCTCTATTCTCTGCCCTCGCGTGAGATCATCGCGGATTCGGTTGAATATATGGTCAATGCGCATTGCGCCGATGCGATGGTCTGCATTTCCAACTGCGACAAGATCACGCCCGGCATGATGATGGCGGCGATGCGGCTGAATATTCCGGTGATCTTCGTCTCCGGCGGTCCGATGGAGGCTGGCAAGGTCACGATAGATGATCTTGAGCGCGCCGTGGATCTCGTCGATGCGATGGTGATCGCGGCGGATGACAAATACACCGACGCGCAGGTCGCCGAGATGGAGGCCAATGCCTGCCCGACTTGCGGGTCGTGCTCGGGGATGTTCACCGCCAACTCGATGAACTGTCTGGCCGAGGCGCTGGGTCTGGCGCTGCCGGGCAATGGGTCGGTGCTGGCGACGCATGCGGATCGCCGCGAACTGTTCCTTGAGGCCGGCCGCAAGATCGTCGACATCACCAAGCGCCATTACGAGGGCGAGGAAAAGGGCCTGCTGCCGCGTGAGATCGCCACGTTCGACGCGTTTGAAAACGCGATGAGCCTTGATATCGCGATGGGCGGTTCCACCAACACGGTGCTGCACCTGCTGGCGATTGCGCATGAGGGCAAGGTCGATTTCACGATGGATGATATCGACCGGCTGTCGCGCAAAGTGCCGGTGCTGTGCAAGGTCGCGCCTGCGAAACAAGACGTGCATATGGAAGATGTTCACCGCGCGGGCGGCATCATGGGCATCTTGGGAGAGATGAACCGCGCAGGCCTGATCCATGATACCGCGCGCACCGTGCATTCCGACACGATGGGCGAGGCCCTGGCAAAATGGGATGTCGTCAGCGCCAATGACGACGCCGTCGATGCGTTTTACCGCGCCGCCCCCGGTGGCGTGCGCACGACGCAGGCGTTCTCGACACAAAATCGCTACAAGGAAACTGACCGCGATCGCAAAGGAGGCGTCATCCGCGAGGCCCAGCATGCGTTTTCCCAAGATGGTGGCTTAGCCGTTCTCTCGGGCAATATCGCGATGCAGGGCTGCATCGTGAAAACGGCGGGGGTGGATGACTCGATCCTGAAATTCTCGGGTCCGGCGAGGGTCTATGAAAGTCAGGACGATGCGGTTTCCGCGATTCTGACAGGCAAAGTTGTCGAGGGCGACGTGGTCGTCATCCGCTATGAGGGGCCGCGCGGCGGGCCGGGCATGCAAGAGATGCTCTATCCGACCTCCTACCTGAAATCCAAAGGGCTGGGTGCGAAATGCGCGCTGCTCACGGATGGCCGGTTTTCGGGGGGCACCTCGGGCCTGTCGATCGGTCATGTCAGCCCTGAAGCCGAAGAAGGCGGGCTGATCGGGTTGGTGGAAACCGGTGATCTGATCGAGATCGACATCCCTGGTCGCTCGATCCATCTGGCGGTGGACGAGGCCACGCTAGAGGCGCGCCGCACCGCCAAAGGCCCGCTTCCGTGGAAACCCGCTGCGCCGCGCAAACGTGCCGTTTCGACTGCGCTCAAGGCCTATGCGCTGTTGGCCAGTTCCGCCGCTAAGGGCGGTGTGCGTATCCTGCCTGACTGATCTTACGGGCCTTGCAGGACGATCCGCAAACGGGACGCGCCCTATTTCTGAGCGCGTCCCGTCCTCGTTAGATGGTCTACTCGCGGTGCATCAGGCGATTTGTTTGCCACCTTTCGGACCCGCTATCAACCAGATGATGAACCCAACCACCGGCAGGATGAGGATTACCAAAATCCACAAGATTTTGCCTCCAGTTGACGCGCCAGACCCTAAGACCGACACAATGGCCCAAATGTCCAAAATAAAGACGATGGCCGCACCAAGCGTACTAAACATCGACACTCTCCCTTTTCGTTTACGTTCTGCGAGATGAACTCGCCGCGCGGGGCATTTGTTCCAATGTCCCAAATCAAAAGAAAAACCTAAAGAACCGCCAGCAACACCGATCAACGCGTGGCCTGCCTTGCGACATCGCGAAAAAATAGCTCAAGCGTGGCCATTTCATCCTCGTTCAATCCGTTGAGTTCACGCATTTCAGCGCTCTTTTTCGGGAGACGTGAAATGCCCATAAGCGTCAAAATAGACCGATCCTGATCCTAGTGTCCGCAAGCGGGTCAGAAGGGTAGCTTGAATCACAGATCCTGCGCACAGCATCGCCACACAGCGGTTTCGAATTGCTCGTCAACTCATGATCCATATGTTTCACATCTGTATCAGCGAGTTTCACGCTTTCTTGTCCCGAAGGAGGGACCGACATGACCCATGTATTTCCGCGCCACACCAAAGCGACTTTGCCCATAGCCACAAGGGGCGGCGGGTGGCAACGAATGGCGTCGCGCAAAGTTCAATCCGCTTTTGATCGACGTTAGCCACATCGCCCCCGTGCATGAATATCGCTGGCGCGAAGATGGCGAGGCGCTGGCTCAG
>NZ_AUNB01000026.1 GCF_000714545.1 Thioclava indica | reverse complement strand
CGAGCCACACCAGATCCGCAGACCTGCGGGCGCGTCACGATAGGCGCCAAGATCAAGACCGACGCCCTCTTTTTCCAGACGCTTGGCAACGGCTTTGGCAAATGCCGCGCCGTCTTTGATACGGGTATCGGTGAACTTCACGCAAACGCTGGTGGTCGAGGCGGTCGCCGGGTCATTGGCGAGATTCGCGATCCAGTCGCGCGCATCGCAGAAATCCCAGACGGTTTTCGCATTCGCCGTGGCGCGATCCACAAGGCCCTTGAGCCCGCCAATGGATTTCGCCCATTTCAGCGACACTAGGTAGTCTTCGACGCACAACATCGAGGGCGTGTTGATGGTTTCACCTACAAAGATGCCTTCGATCAGCTTGCCGCCTTTGGTCATGCGGAAGATTTTCGGCAGCGGCCAAGCGGGGCTGTAGCTTTCCAAACGTGCAACGGCGCGGGGCGACAGGACCAGAACGCCGTGGCCGCCTTCGCCGCCCAGTACTTTCTGCCATGAGAAGGTGGTCACATCGAGCTTGTCCCAAGGCAGATCCATCGCAAACGCGGCGCTGGTGGCGTCACAGATCGTCAGCCCTTCGCGATCCGCCGGAATTGCATCGCCATTCGGGACGCGCACGCCAGAGGTGGTGCCGTTCCAGGTGAACACGACATCGGTGTTGAAATCGACCTGCGTAAAATCAACGATATCGCCATACTCGGCAGTCTTGGTTTCAGCGTCGATCTTGAGCTGTTTGACCACATCGGTCACCCAGCCAGCGCCAAAGCTTTCCCAAGCGCACATCGTCGCCTTGCGTTCGCCAAGCAGCGACCACATCGCCATTTCCACAGCGCCGGTATCAGAGGCAGGCACGATGCCGATGCGGTAATCCGCCGGGATGCCCAGAATTTCGCGAGTGGCTTCGATCGCCTCTTTCAGCTTGGCTTTGCCGATAGCGGCACGGTGCGAGCGACCCAAGGGCGCGTCGGACAGCATGTCGAGGGAGAAACCGGGGATCTTCGTGCAAGGGCCCGAAGAAAAACGCGGATTGGCCGGGCGCGCTGCCGGAGCTTGAATAGCCATTGCTGGTATCCTTTCAGATATGTGCCCTTCGTTGGGGAAGGGTGTCCCGCTGCCGCAGATACGCGCGGTGCCCCTCTGGCGCAAGAGGGAAAATTCGTCTAATGCGCCGCATCACGTCCCGGATACGACATTTCCCACAGGAGCGCGCATGTTCACCGCCACGCTGATCGCCGACCCGTCGCAGGCCAATCTGGATCAGGCCACGCTGGATGCGCTCTGCGGCGCGTGGGGGGGCGGCGATGCGCGTTGGCTCAACCCCAATGTCGCCGCCGAGTTCTCCTGCGACACGGTGCCGCGCAATGCCGCGCAGGCTTGGGAAGGCTTGCAGGGGCTGGGTGTCGATCTGGTGGTGCAGCCCAGCGAAGGGCGGCGAAAGCAGATGTTGCTGGCCGATATGGACAGCACGATGATCCAGCAGGAATGTATCGACGAGCTGGCCGATGTGGCCGGCGTCGGGGCGCGGGTCAAGGATATCACCGCGCGGGCGATGAATGGCGAATTGGACTTTGAGGGGGCGTTGACGGAACGGGTCGGCTTGCTCAAAGGGTTGCCCGATAGCGTGATCGAAGAGGTCATCGAAACGCGGATCAGCTTCATGCCGGGCGGGCATGATCTGCTGGCGACGATGAAGGCGAACGGGGCGTATTGCGCGCTGGTATCGGGGGGATTTACCGCCTTTACCGGACATGTCGCCAAGACGCTGGGTTTTGACGAGAACCGTGCGAACACGCTGTTAGTGACGGATGGACATTTGACGGGTGACGTGGCCCGCCCGATCCTTGGGCGTGAGGCGAAGGTACAGGCGTTGCTTGAGATTTCAGATCGGCTCGGGATTGCCCATGGCGACGTTATGGCGGTGGGTGATGGCGCGAATGATCTGGGAATGCTGGGGCTGGCGGGCGCCGGGGTGGCACTGCACGCCAAGCCCTCGGTCGCGGCGCAATGCGACATTCGCATCAATCACGGCGATCTGAGCGCGTTACTGTATATTCAGGGCTATGCGGTGACGGATTTCGCCTGACCGCCTTGCCAAACGCGGGTGAGCGCCCAGTTTTCATCGAAATGCACCAGATCGGCGGGGAAGCCCGGCGCGATCCGGCCCAATGGCGCGCCAATTGCTTGCGCGGGGATGCGGGTGGCCATGGCGAGGGCGCGCTCGGGTGCGACACCGACCGTCTCGATCATGTAGCGGATCGCTTGGGGCAGCGACAGATCGGCCCCGGCCAACGTGCCGTCTTGCAACCGAAGCGCGCCGTTCTGACGCAAGATTCTGCGCCCGGCCAAGTCAAATTCCGCCATGTTAGAGCCTGCACAGGCCATCGCATCGCTCACCAGGAACAGATCGCCCCGCTGTTTAGCCGCCAGTGCGAGGCGGATCGTTTCGGGATGCACATGGATGCCATCAGCGATCAGCCCCGCCGATACTGGCAAGGCAAGCGCCGCGCCGACCAGACCGGGGGTGCGGCTGCTAAGCTGGCTCATCGCGTTGAACAGATGGGTAACCATATGCGCGCCGGCCTCCACTGCGCTCTGGGCTTGCTCGAAACTGCACTCGGAATGGCCGAGGCTGACGATAATCCCGCCATCAGACAGCCGCGCGATCTGCTCGGGCGTAGCCGAGGCGGGCGAGAGCGTGACGATTAGCGCGGGCAGGCCGGTTTTGGCCTCTAGCAGCAGCTCGATATCGCCCTCATCCATCGGGCGGATCAGGCCGGGCGGGTGGCAACCGGGGCGCTTAGGGTCAAGATGGGGACCTTCCAGATGCAGCCCGGCGAAGCCCGGCACGCGGCCAACGGCGGTCACGCCCGCCGCCAGCACGGTTTGCGTCGCGGCAAAACTGTCGGTGATCAGCGTCGGCAGGATCGACGTCGCGCCAAGGCCAGCATGCGCGGCGCAGATCGTGGCAAGGCGATCTTGCGTCACATCGCCGTCCAGCATCACGCCGCCACCGCCATTGACTTGCAGATCGACCAAACCGGGAGCAAGCACGCCATCGGGCAGCGCGATGGTGTCGCCCGAGGGGACCTCGGTCAGCGGCAAAATCGCTGTAATTCGACCCTGTTCCAGCACAATTGCGTGGTTTTCAAGCATCTCGGACCCGTCAAAAACGCGCGCGGCTTCGATTATAAGTTGGCTCATGTTCGACCCTCCATCGCCATCGCCAAGGCCCCGTCAAGCGATGTCCCCAATGGCTCCTGCGCGGGCCAGTCCGGCAGCGCCAGTAACTTGCCCAATCCGCCGATCCAAGTCACCGGCAGCGGGGATTCGGGTTGCAGCAGGGTGATCGCCGCGCGAATTTCGGCCTCGGCCTGATCGCGGATCTCGTAAGCGGCGGTATCATCAGAATTGAGCACACGCGGCGCGTATGCCGCCCAATCGGCGGCGGTGGCGCGCAGACTGAAGGCAATCAGCCCCGCGCGACCGTCCCATTCGCTGAGCGCATCGCGCAAAAGCGGCGTGATCTCACAAAATCCATCCGACGCGCGCGCGGCGGCCATCCCAAGCGCGCGACCGATCCACGCCCCCGAGCCCTCATCGCCCAAACGCAGCCCCCAGCCCCCAATCGAATGGATCACGCCCCCCATCTGGCGCGCAAAAACCGAGCCGGTGCCGATCGCCGCGACGATCCCGTCGCCCGTGCCCAGCGCGCCCCGCACCGAGGTGGTCACATCTTGCACCACGCGTGCCTGAAACGGGAGTTGCGCGGCAAGCGCCTCGGCGGCGTCGCCGAGATTCGCGCCTGCAAGCCCGAGAACTGCGCGCATATCGGCTATCTCGACGCCCGCCATCGCCTCATCGCAAGCGGTGCGAATATTGTGCGTAGCGCTTGCGAGGTCGCTTGCGATATTGGCCGGACCTGCCGATCCCCGCCCAATAATGCGCCCCGTTTTATCCGCCAGAACCGCGCGACATCCGCTGCCGCCGCCGTCGAGTCCAAGAAAATGCATCCCTGCCTCCATTTATTGCGTAACACTGTCAAAGCCACGCGATGAGCGAAAGAGTGTAACGAAATGCACCATTGAAACGTCTTGGGAAAGTAGCCTCTGGGCTTTATCACTAAAACGACACATGCGGGGACCGATGCGCAAACCTATTATATTCGCGGCACTGATCGTGGTGGCTGTCATAGCGACCTTTATTGTGGCCGATCCGAGCCCGGATTCGCTGCGCAATTTGCGCGACGGTTTGCGGGGGTGGCAAGCGAGCTATCCGCTGGCGCTGCCGCTGGGGTTTTTCGTTCTTTACGTCGCAATTGCGGCTCTATCCTTGCCGTTTGCGCTGTGGATGACGCTGCTGGGCGCGGCCTTGTTCGGATTCTGGCAAGGGTTGGTGTTGATCTCGTTTGCCTCGTCTATCGGGGCGCTTCTGGCGTTCTTGGTGGGCCGTTATCTGATGCGTGACTGGGTTCGCGGCAAGCTGGGCAATCGGTTGGGCGCGATCGAAAAGGGCGTGGCGCGCGATGGGGCGTTTTATCTGTTTTCCTTGCGGCTGATCCCCGTCGTGCCGTTCTTCGTGATCAACCTTGCCTTTGGGTTGACGCAGATGAAGGCGTTGCGGTTCTACATTATTTCGCAGTTGGGGATGTTGCCGGGCACGGTGGTTTACGTGGCCGCCGGCGCGCAGCTTGGGCAGCTTAACAGTCTGTCGGGCATCTTGTCGCCGGGGTTGCTGGGGGCGTTTGTGTTGCTCGCGATTTTCCCGTGGATCGCGCGGGCAGGCTTGCGCATCGTAGCGCGCCGCCGGGCCTATCGTGGCTTTACGCGCCCGAAAAGCTTTGATCGCAATCTCACGGTGATTGGCGCGGGAGCGGCGGGGCTGGTGGCGTCTTATGTCGCAGCGCAAGCCAAGGCGAAGGTGACGCTGGTTGAGCAGGCGCAAATGGGCGGCGATTGCCTGAATTCCGGCTGCGTTCCGTCCAAAGCACTGATTGCCTCGGGCCGTGCGGCCGCGAATGCGAGCGCCGGGGCAGCGTTGGGTGTCAGCAGTGAACCTGTGGTGGATTGGTCGCGCGTGACGGCGCGGATTTCCGAGGTGATCGCGACGATTGCGCCCAACGACTCGGTCGAGCGCTATGAGGGCTTGGGCGTGGATGTGCGGCGCGGTCATGCCACGCTGATCGACCCCTGGACCGTCGAGATGGACGGCCAGCGCTGGTCCAGCCGCGCGATTGTGCTGGCGACAGGGGCCGCGCCGGTGATCCCGCCCTTGCCGGGGCTGGATCAGGTCGAGCCGCTGACCTCGGAAACGCTTTGGGCGGCGCTGGCTGCGCGCCCCGCCCCGCCCGAGCGGATGGTCATTTTGGGTGGCGGACCGATTGGCTGTGAGTTGGCGCAGGCGATTGCGCGGCTGGGCGGTGGTGTGACGCTGATCGAAGCGGCGGACCGGTTGGTGGAGCGCGAAGAGCCTGAGGTCTCGGACGCGCTGCAAGCGGCGCTACGCCATGACGGTGTGGACGTGAAAGCCGGTGCGAAAGCGATGCAATTTGGTGTCGATGGCGACAAATGGGTCGAGTTGGACGATGGCACGCGGATCGCATTTGACATGCTACTGGTCGCTGTGGGCCGGCGCGCGCGGCTTGAGGGGTATGGTCTGGAAGAGCTAGGTATTCGCACCGATCGGGTGATTGAAACCAACGAATACCTTGAGACGCTGCTGCCCAATATCCTTGCGGCGGGCGATGTGGCGGGGCCGTTGCAGCTGACCAATGCGGCCGGGCATCAGGGCTGGATCGCGGCGGCGAATGCGCTTGCGGCTCCGTTCTGGCGGTTCAAGGCGGCTTCGGCACCGATTCCGGCGGCGGTTTTCACAGCGCCCGAAGTTGCGCGTGTCGGGTTAACCGTGGCGGAAGCCGAGGCGCAGGAGATCGCGCATGAAGTTGTGCGCTATCCGCTGGGCGATCTGGACCGCGCCATCACTGAGGGCGCGCGCGAGGGGTTTGTGCAGATCATTACGGCGAAAGGCTCGGATAAGATTTTGGGCGCGACCGTTTTGGGCGATCATGCGGGCGAAATCCTCGCCGAAGTCACGCTCGCGATGCGTCACAAGCTGGGGCTGGGCAAGATCCTGTCCACGCCCCATATCTATCCAAGCTGGTCGGAAGCTGCCAAAAACGCGGCCGGACGCTGGCGGCAGGGGCATGTGAACCCGCGCATGTTGGCGCTGGCAAGTCGGTTCATGACATGGAGGCGCGGATGATTGATGCAGCACTCTTACCGCTTCAGCGCGCGATGTTGCGCTCACCTGCCGCGGCGCTGGCTGCGCGGGGCGTGCGCGCCGATCAGGTAACGGTTACGGGGTTTGCGATCGGGCTGTTGGCGATACCGGCGCTGGCGATGCAGGCCTATTGGCTGGCGCTGGTGCTGATATTGCTCAATCGTTTGGCGGATGGTCTGGACGGGGCCATCGCGCGGATTAACGGGCCGACGGATCGCGGGGCTTTCCTTGATATCGCGCTTGATTTTGTGTTTTACGCGCTGATCCCGGTCGGGTTTGCGCTGGCCGATCCGGCGCGCAATGCGCTGGCGGCCAGCGTGTTGATCGCGGCTTTTGTCGGCAGCGGGTCCAGCTTTCTGGCCTTTGCTTCGATTGCCGCGAAACGTGAGATGAGCGCGCAAAGCTATCCGAGCAAAGGCATCTACTATCTGGGCGGGCTGACCGAGGGGGCCGAGACGATCTTGTTCTTCGCCGCGATCTGCCTGTTCCCTGCAGCCTTTCCGTTGCTCGCCTATCTGTTCGCGCTGGCCTGCACCCTGACCACGCTCACCCGCTGGCTGATGGGCTGGCGGGCATTTTCCGACACGGAGTAGCTATGAAGAAACTTGTTATCGCGCTGGGTCTTGCGGCGTCTTTTGCGCTGGGCACTCCGGCATTGGCGGATTGGGCGCAGACGCAGGCCGAGGCCAAGGGTCAGACGGTGTATTTCAACGCGTGGGGAGGCGATCCGCGCACCAATGCGTTCATCGATTGGGTGTCAGAGCAGATGCAAGCGCGTCACGGCGTTACTGTGGAACAGGTAAAGCTAAGCGATACGGCCGAGGCGGTCTCGCGCGTGCAGGCTGAAAAGGCGGCAGGCAAGGATAGCGGTGGCGCGGTTGATCTGATCTGGATCAACGGTCCGAATTTTCTGGCGATGAAACAGGCGGGGCTGTTGGCGGGGCCGTTTCTGACCGATCTGCCGAATGCGAAATATCTTGATCTTGCGCCGGGGTCGGCGGCGACAACGGATTTTACCGTGCCCACCGAGGGCTATGAAAGCCCGTGGCGGCTTGCGAAATTCGTCTTTGCCTATGACGGGGATCGGGTGAGCGACTTGCCTAAGGACATGGCGGGCCTCGGCGCTTGGGCGGGCGCACATCCGGGGCGTTTCACCCACCCGAATCCGGCGAATTTTATGGGCGCGACCTTTCTGAAACAGGCTTTGGTCGAGATGGCTCCAGATCCGGCAGCCTTGGCAGCCCCCGTCACCGATGCGAGCTATGCCAAGGAAACCGCGCCGCTTTGGGCGTGGTATGACGCGCTGCGTCCGAATATGTGGCATCAGGGCCGAGATTTCCCCGAGAATGAAAGCGCGCAAGCCCAGCTTTTGGCCGATGGAGAGACTGATTTCGCGATGTTCCTCGATCCGGCGGCCCCGGCTGCGATGATCGGGCAACAGGTCTTGCCGCCCAGCGTGCGCGTTTGGGTGCCCGAGGATGGCTCGATCGGAAACATGTCTTTCGTGGCTATTCCCTATAACGCGGCGCATCGTGCGGGGGCCGAATTGGTGGCGAATTTCCTGCTTGATCCGGCAACGCAGGCGCATATGCAAAATATCGACGTATTGGGCAGCTATGCGGTGCTCGATCCGGACAAATTGGATGACGCGGCCAAGGCGGCGTTTGCGGCTTTGCCGACCGCTCCGGCGCTGCCCACGCTTGCCGATTTGGGGCCGACCCTGCCCGAGCCGCATCCAAGCTGGATGACGCGGATCACCGAAGATTGGGCCAAGCGCTACACGAAATGATCGCTGCCCGCGCCCTGTTCCTATTGCTGTTTGGCGCGCCAATTTTTGTTGGCGTGGGCCTTACGCTTGGCGCGGCTCTGGGCTGGCAGCCGGGGATCGGGCGGTTTGATTTGGGCTGGCGAGGCTTTGCGCAAGCGTTTGCCCTGCCCGGTTTTTCCAGCAGCTTGCGGCTGACGCTTGTCACCGGGCTTGGGGCAACGTTAGGGTCGCTTTTGGTCTCTGTTCCGCTGGGTATGTGGCTGGTGAGCAAAGCAGGCGCGGTGCGGTTTCTGACGCCGCTTTTAGCGGTTCCCCATGCTGCGCTGGCGATTGGGCTGGCGTTCTTGCTCGCTCCTTCGGGCTGGGCGGCGCGGCTGATCTCACCTTGGGCCACGGGCTGGGATTTGCCGCCTGCGTTTGTCACGGTGGGCGATCCTTGGGGCGTGACGCTGATCCTTGGGCTGATGCTGAAAGAGGTGCCGTTTCTGGTGCTCGCGACGTTGGTCGCCGCCGGGCCGCGCGATATTGGCGGACAGATGGCGGCTGGGCGTGCGCTGGGCTATCCGCGCGGGCAGGTCTGGCGGCTGATGATCTGGCCGCAGCTTTACCCCGCGCTGCGCCTGCCGGTTTTGATTGTGCTGGGGTTTTCGCTATCGGTGGTGGATATGGCGCTGGTGTTGGGGCCGTCGAACCCGCCGGTGATGGCTGTGCAGATTTTGCGGCTGTTTGGCGCGCCCGATCCGGCGATGGCGCAGCCTGCCTCTGCGATGGCGGTGATTTTGCTGGGGGTCATGGCGGCGAGTCTGCTGGCGTGGCTGGCGGGGGAGCGGTTGGTGGCAGCGCTAGGTCGCGTCTGGCTGCGTAGGGGGCGGCGGGGGCATAGTGGCGCGCAGGTGATGGGGCCGTTGGTGGCAATAATCGTTGCAGGCTTGGGGATCGGTGCGCTGGGCGCGCTGTTGCTGTGGAGCGTGGCAACGTTTTGGCGCTTTCCAAACGCACTGCCGAGCGGGTTTTCGATGCGGCTTTGGGACGCCGCCGATTGGGTCGGACCGGCGCTCCTCACGCTGGGTTTGGCAGTTGCAGGCACGACGATTGCGCTATGTTTGGCTCTATTTTGGCTGGAAATCGAGGACCGAACGCAGAGGAGGTTGCATCTGGGATGGATGATCGCGCTGCCCCTGTTGCTGCCCCAGATCGGGTTTCTGCAGGGGCTGACGACGGGGTTCCTATGGCTGGGCCTGCCGCCCGGAACGCCGGCGGTGATTTGGGCTGAACTGCTGTTCGTGTTTCCCTATGTGATGATCGCGCTGGCAGGGCCTTGGCGGGCGCTTGACCCTGCCTTGATGGCAAGCGCCGCTAGCCTTGGCGCGGGGCCATTGCGGCGGCTTTTGGCGGTAAAGCTGCCGATGCTGGCCGCCCCGATTGCGATGGCGGCAGCGATTGGCGTTGCGGTGTCGGTGGCGCAATATCTTGCCGTTCTGCTGCCCGGCGCGGGGCGGGTGCAGGTGCTTGCGACCGAGGCCGTGGCGCTGGCCTCTGGCGCGGATCGACGCTTGGCGGCGATCATGGCGCTGATGCAGGCGGCGCTGCCGCTGATCGGCTATCTTTTGGCTTTGGCGCTGCCGCTTTGGTTGTATCGCAATCGGCGCGGGCTGCGGGGGGGAACGCTATGAGTTTAGAGCTAAGCAATGTGAGCCTGATCGCGCCGGGGGCAGAGGCGGCTTTGTTCGCGCCGCTCTCGCTATCGGTTGCGCCCGGCGAAACGGTCTGCGTGATGGGGCCATCGGGCGTGGGAAAATCCAGCCTGATCGCGCATATCGGCGGACATCTGCCGCGCGGGTTTCGTACGACCGGGACGATCACGCTTAATGGGGGTGATTTGGGGGCGTTACCTGCCGAAAAACGCGGTGTTGGGGTCTTATTTCAAGACGCGCAGCTGTTTCCCCATCTGTCGGTGGGCGACAATCTTGCCTTTGGTTTGCGCGCAGAGGTACGTGGACGCGCGGCGCGGCGTGAAGCTGTGGCAAATGCGCTGGAGCAAGCCGGGCTGGCGGGGTTTGAAACCCGCGATCCGGCAACGCTTTCGGGCGGGCAGCGGATGCGGGTGGCGCTGATGCGGGCGCTGCTGGCACAGCCGTACGCGATTCTGATCGACGAGGCGTTTGCGCGCCTTGATACGGGGTTGCGAGAAGACATCCGCGCCTTTGTGCTGAGCCATATTGCCGCATCTGCAATTCCCGCGCTGATGGTTAGCCATGATGAACAAGACGCGCTAGCCGCCGATCGGGTGCTGCATCTGGCGCGATAAACCCGCGGTCAGGCTTGCGAGCTACGCTGCAACATTCTATCTGTTTTGCCATGTTAGTCAGCTTCACGCCCGTCAATCGCCTCTCCCTGTTCAAGCCGATAATTGCGGCCTCGCTTGCGTTGATGCTGGCAGGCTGCGTGCCCACCGGAATGGGCAGCACGCAAGTGGGTCAGGCGCGCACGACTTTGGCGGAGGGCGCGTTGACCATCGCTGCGCCCAAAGGCTGGTGCGTTGACCCCAAGTCGCGAAGCGATCAACGCAATGGCGGGTTCGTCTTGTTTGGCAATTGCGCCGCGATTTCGGGCAATCCTAACGACGCGCGCGCGTCCGAGCCTGCCCTGCTAAGCGCGACAGTGGGGCCACCCACGGTCAAGGATGAAAACGGCAAGCTTAGTCATGATCGGCTGAAGCGGATGGAGACATTCTTTCGTTCGGATATCGGGCGCGCGGCGCTGTCGCGATCTGGCGAGAGCGCTGACGTGAAAATCCTGCACTCCGAGATTTCGCAGGATATGTTGTTGCTGAATATTCAGGATCGCTCGCGAAGTGGCGGACCGCCGGTGGCGCAGGTTTATTTGCGTGCGATCGCTGATCTGGGGGGGCGCATCACGGCGCTTTCTGTCATGCCGCTGAAAGATGGAGAGATGAGTGCCGGGGCGCAAAAGACCCTGATTACGCGCTTTGCCGAGGCTATACGAAGAGCGAATTAAGAGGGACGAGGGCCGTTCATCAGGAAACTGTTGAAGAATTTTCCGATTTATGTCCCGAAATGCCCTTTCGCGTAAAGAAACGATAAGAAATAACTGTTTCGATATTGGAAATTGACGCGCCTGCGGGCGATGAAACTTGGATTAGGATGGCAAAGACACCGCGAAGCTCCTTTCTTGACCGTGTGGTTCAGCGGCGCGCTTTGGCGCGGTGGCGCGAGGCTGCGCGGGCTGCGGGCAGTCTGAGCTTGGCGCAACTGCCGCTGTTGCGCTCGGATGCACGCGCGCTGCGCCGTGAAATCGACGCCGTGCTGCATCAGGTTGAAGGGCGGATGCAACTGCCCCGGATTGGGGCTGATTCGGTGCCTGCGCCGGCGACCAGCGACTGGACGTGGCGCCCCGAGCTATGGCGTGGTCCGGTGTCGCCCTTTGGGGTGGCGGGGGCAGAAAACCGGGCGCAACTGGGCCGGGAGCTGACCCTGTTTCACGACTGCTCCGAATCCGAAATCACGCTGCGCCAGATCCGTAACCGCCACGAAACCGATCTTGCGCCGTTTGCGCTGCGCATGGATGTGTTTCGCTTTGGCGGCTCGTTCCTGTCTTTCGCGTTGGATCTGCCCGAGACCGCATTGCGCGGGCTGCACCTGAACCATCTTGTGCGCCTTGATCTAAAGCTGGAGCTAGAGCGCCCGCTTGAGATTTTCTGCCGCCTCAACATCAAGCACGGCCCTAATAACGAGCAACTCGTGCGCGAGATGCCCCTGTCGCAGGGGGATAGCTTTGTGGAATTTGATCTCGCCTATACGCGGATGAACGAAAAGCGACTGGAAAAGGCGTGGGTCGACATCATTTTTGAACGCCCCGCGATGAACCAGATCGTGCTGCGCGACATGACGTTCGCGCGCTATCCGCGCGCTGATATATAAGGGGTTTGCCATGCTGGAAATGACGCGCATGCGGGCTGGTCACTGGGAGGCGATCTGTCATCAGGAGGCCGCGCCGGATCTGGAAGTGCTGCATCTGGGTCAGGTGCTGGACGGGCTGACGGTAACTGGCTCGGCAGGGGAATGGCAGGTCTCGCAGCCGGTCCCCGCAGAACTGCTGTCGGACGGGGTTTTGAGCTTTGTTGTGCGCGATTGCGCCAGTGGTGCAGAGGTTGCGCATTTCACGATTGTGGCAGGCGAACCTCTGGCCGATGATCTGCGCGCCGAGATCGACTTGTTGCGTGCCGAGTTGGACCTGTTGAAACAAGCGTTCCGCCGTCATTGCGCCGAGAGCGAGGCGTAAATCCCGCCGCGTGGTTTTGACCTTGCGAGCGGCGCGGCGCGCGCCTAGCCTCCGGCGCAAATTCATGGAGACGATAATGGCGAAAATCGAAGCACGACTGGAAGAACTCGGGATCACTTTGCCTGCGGCCCCTGCACCTGCGGCGAACTATGTGCCCTTCGTGCAAAGTGGCAATTTGCTGTATGTCTCGGGGCAGATTTCAAACGGACCAGACGGGCTGATCTTGGGGCGTCTTGGTGCAAGCATGGACGCCGATGAGGGTGCCACCGCGGCACGGTTTTGCGGGCTGGCGCTGATTGCGCAGGCCAAGGCGGCGCTGGGCGATCTGGACCGCGTGACGCGGGTGGTCAAGCTGACCGGATTCGTCAACTGTACGCCCGATTTTACCGAGCAACCCAAGGTCGTGAACGGCTGTTCCGATCTGATGGTCGAGGTATTCGGTGATGCCGGGCGTCACGCGCGTGCCGCCGTGGGTGCGCCAAGCCTGCCGCTGGGCGTTGGCGTTGAAATCGAGGCGATTTTCGAGGTCGAATGATGGCGCTGCATCCTGCGTTTCTGACCCAGCCGCTGGCACATCGCGCGCTGCATGACAAATCGGCGGGTCGCCCTGAAAACAGCCTTGCAGCGATGCGCGCGGCGATTGCGGCGGGCTACGGGATCGAGCTTGATCTGCAACCCTCGGCCGATGGTAAAGTGATGGTATTTCACGATTACGGCCTACATCGGCTGACCGGAGAAACCGGTCCTGTGAAAGGGCGCAGCGCGGCGGAGCTGTCGAAAATCGTGCTGACTGGCGGGGATGAGGGCATTCCCACGCTTGCCGAAGTGCTGGCGCTGGTGAACGGGCGCGCGCCGCTGCTGATTGAGATCAAGGATCAGGATGGCGCGATGGGCCCCGATGTCGGCTCGCTTGAGGTCGCCGCGGCGGAGTTGTTGCGCGATTACGCGGGGCCGCTGGCCGTGATGTCGTTCAATCCGTATTCGATCGCGGCGTTTTCTAAAGCGGCCCCAGAGATTTGCGTCGGGCTGACAACATCAGCCTATAAAGCGCAGGATTGGCAGCTACTGCCCGCCGCGCGGCGCGAGGAATTGCGGGCAATCCCTGATTTCGACGCCCTGAATGCGCAGTTTATCTCGCATGAGGCAAAGGATCTGGATTCTTCTCGCGTGGCGGAACTCAAGGCGCGCAATGTGCCGGTGTTGTGCTGGACGATCCGCTCGCTGGAGGCCGAAACGCAGGCGCGCCGCGTCGCCGATAACGTCACCTTCGAGGGGTATCTTTCGCCCCTGCCCGCTTGACCAAAAGACGGCTCGCCCCAAGTTCAGCGAAAGACCTCGCAGCCCCCGATAGGTGCCATGGATCAAGGCGTTGAAATCACGCTTTATTCGGATATTTCCGAAATAAGCGAAACAGATTGGAATGCCTGCGCCTGCCCTGAGGGCGGGCGGGCGCTTGATCCGTTTACAACACATCGCTTTCTGGCCGCGCTGGAAGCGTCGGGCTCGGTCGGACCGGGCACGGGCTGGGACGCGCGCCATCTGGTCGCGAAGATTGAGGGTCGGGTGATCGGCGTCGCGCCGCTTTACGTCAAAAGCCACTCGCAAGGCGAATATGTATTCGATCACGGCTGGGCAGATGCGTTCGAGCGGGCAGGAGGGCGCTATTACCCCAAGCTACAATGCGCGGTGCCATTTACGCCGGTGACGGGGCGGCGTTTGCTGGTTCTGCCGGGGCTTGAAGAGATCGGTCGCAAGGCGCTGCTGGCGGGCATGGCGCAAATTGCCGAGGGGGCGGGCGTGTCGTCGGTCCACATGACCTTTTGCACGCAACCAGAAATGGAGGCCGCTGACGACGCCGGATGGCTGGCGCGCATCGGTCAGCAATTTCACTGGATCAATCGCGGCTACGGCAGTTTTGACGATTTCCTCGGCGATCTCTCGTCGCGCAAACGCAAGGCCCTGCGCAAAGAGCGCGCGCGCGCGCAGGATTTCGGCGGACAGATTGTGCAGCTTACGGGAGATGATATTCGCCCCGAGCATTGGGATGCGTTCTGGACGTTTTACCAAGATACCGGCAGCCGAAAATGGGGCCGCCCCTATCTGACGCGGGCTTTTTTCGACGCGCTGCATGAGATGCGCGACGATGTGCTGCTGGTGCTGGCGCTGCGGGATGGGCGGCCGATTGCAGGAGCGCTGAATATCATCGGGCGTGAGGCGCTGTTCGGGCGCTATTGGGGGTGCATCGAAGATCACTCCTATCTGCATTTCGAACTATGCTATCATCAGGCCGTCGATTGGGCGATTGCGCATGGATTGCAAAGGGTTGAAGCCGGAGCACAGGGCGAGCACAAGCTCGCGCGGGGCTATCTGCCCGTGCCGACCTATTCGGCGCATTGGATCGGCCATCCGGGCCTGCGCCACGCTATCGCGGATTATCTTGAAGGCGAACGCGCCGCAGTCGATCAGGATATTGAAATCCTGAATGAAATGGGGCCGTTTCGGGCCAATCGGGAACCCTAATCGGCAACCCGCGTTTGTCACCCAAGAAACTTAGGGGAAATGGATGACTTTGGACGAACTTACGAATGTCAGCGGTTGGCTGACACAAACGCGTATCGACGCGGCGATTCTTGTTGCGGTGAATGTCGTGGCGGCGCTGGTGATCCTGTTGGTCTCTATGGCGGTCTCGTCATGGGCCAAGCGGCGGATCGTATCGCTGTCAAACAACCATCAAAAGCTGGACGATACGCTGTTCGGTTTTCTGGGAAATCTGGCGAAATACCTGATCCTCGGGATCGGGATCATTTTCATCCTCAACCGTTTCGGTATCCAGACGACATCGCTGGCAGCCTTGATCGGTGCCGCAGGTCTGGCCGTGGGTCTGGCGCTGCAGGGGGCGCTGAAGAATCTCGCCGCCGGGGTGATGATCATTATGTTTCGCCCGTTCCGGCAGGGAGACTTCATCGAAGCAGGCAGCGAAAGCGGCACGGTAAGTGAAATCCAGTTGTTTTACACGGTTTTGACGACCTATGACGGGCTGCAGATCATCGTTCCCAATGGCGATATCTGGGCAAGTTCGATCATCAATTACTCGGCCAATTCCACGCGGATGATGGATCTGACGATCGGCGTTGCCTATGACGCGGATCTGAAGAAAACCCAGTCCGTTCTGGAAGAGCTTTCGACCTCGGACCCGCGTGCTTTGTCAGATCCTGCCCCGACAATCCGGGTGAAGGCGCTGGGCGATAGCTCGGTCGATTTCACCTTTCGGGTCTGGGCCAATTCAAGCGATTACTGGGGCTTGCAATCCGAACTGCTGCGCAAGATCAAGGAAGCGTTCGACGCCAACGACATCGGCATTCCCTTCCCGACGCGCACATTGGAAGTTGTGCAGGTGCCGCGTATTGAAACTGCGTAAAAGCCTGCGCAAAACGGGATGCAAAACGGCGCGCTCTAGTCTGGAAGGGCGAGGGGGCGGCACGACATTCAACCGACTGCGATGAGGGAGAGACTGATGACTTCGAAGCTTGACCCCGAAGAACGCAAAGCCCTGCTGCGTGGGCTGGAAGATACCGGCTGGCGCGCGGCAGAAAGCGGTGACGCCCTGATCAAGCGGCTGAAATTCAAAGATTTTTCAGCCGCTTGGGGGTTCATGTCACAGGCTGCGCTTTGCGCCGAGAAGATGGATCACCATCCCGATTGGCGCAACGTCTATAACACGGTGGAAGTCACGCTGACGACGCATGATTGTGGCGGGATAAGCGTGCTTGATATCGAACTGGCACGCGCGCTGGATGCCTTGGTTGACGATCAGGGTGAGGTCGATCGCGATATCGGGCGTCCGATCATGCGTCTTGCCGATGAGGTGCCCGAATAGGCTTTGGTTGGGCGGAGAGCGCAGGCCCTCCGCCACACCGGATCAGATCGCGGCCAATAGGCTTTCGCCTGCCGAAGCCTCGCAGGTGCCGGGGCTTTCCTCGACATGCAACACTTTGACGACGCCATCCTCGACCAGCATCGCATAGCGGCGTGAGCGATTGATCAGACCCGCCGGAGGGGCGCTGAAATCCATGCCAATCGCTTGGGTAAACGCGCCTTCAGCGTCAGCGAGCATGCTCAGACCGGCCTTGGTGGCCCCCGTCGACTCGCCCCAAGCCTGCATCACGAACGGGTCGTTGACGGCGACGCACAGGATCTCGTCCACGCCCTTTTCAGCAAACGCATCTTTGGTGCGCATGAAACTGGGAACATGCGCGGTCGTGCAAACCCCGGTGTAAGCGCCCGGCACGGCAAAGATCACGATCTTGCGGCCCTTCATCTTATCCCCAAGGCTGACATCTTGCGGGCCCTCGGCACCCATCGCGAGGAAGGTAGCGCCGGGAAGGACGTCTCCAGTTGTAATGGTCATCGAAAGCTCCGTTGTTGTCGCGTTGCGTTTATCGCTTGCAACGATATAGGGTCAGGCACGGATTGGGCCAGTGGAGAGTTGCATGAGCGGGATCGTTATTGTCGGAGCGGGTCAGGCGGCAGCCTCAATGGCGGCGAAATTGCGCGCCCTTGGCTATGACGGCGCAATCAGTGTCATCGGCGCAGAGCCCGTGCCCCCCTATCAGCGCCCGCCCCTGTCCAAGGCTTATTTGCTGGGGGAAATGGCGGTCGAGCGATTGACTTTGCGCGCCGATACCTGGTGGGCGGAAAACGATGTAAGCCTGCATCTGAGCACGACGGTAACGGCGATTGATCCGAATGCGCAGGTGGTCACTTTATCGGATGGCGACACTCTCGATTACACCGAATTGGCGCTGTGCACGGGGGCCACGCCCAAACGTTTGCCAGCCGCGATTGGCGGGGCGCTTGGCAATGTGTTTACCGTGCGCAATCTGGCCGATGTCGATGCGATGCGCGCGCTGTTTGTGCCGGGCAAGCGGCTGGTGGTGATTGGCGGCGGCTATATCGGCCTTGAGGCGGCGGCAGTCGCGCGCAAGCTGGGGCTTGAGGTCACGCTGATTGAGGCCGCCCCGCGTATTCTGGGCCGCGTGGCCTGCGCGCAAACGGCGGACGCGATCCGTGAGTTGCATCGCGCCCATGGCGTTGAAATTATTGAAGGCGTGGGCCTGACGCAGTTGACGGGGGATGCGCAGGTCAGCGGAGCGGAGCTGAGTGATGGCCGAAAAATCACTGCCGATTTCGTGATTGTCGGGATTGGCGTGACACCGGATGACGAGATTGCGCGCGAGGCTGGGATTATTTGTGAAAACGGTATTGCGGTGGATTTGCACGGGCGCAGTTCTGACCGCCATATCTGGGCCGCAGGCGATTGCGCTGCGTTTCCAAGCGGCGCGGGCAGACTGCGGCTGGAAAGCGTTGGCAATGCGATCGACATGGGCGAGCTGGTTGCGCAGAACATGCTGGGCGCGGCGTGCGATTATAGTCCCAAACCGTGGTTCTGGTCGGATCAGTTCGACGCCAAGCTGCAAATTGCGGGGCTGAATGCAGGCTATGATCAGGTGATCACGCGGCAGGGCGAAGGCGAGAGTTTCTGGTATTTCCGCGCGGGGCAGTTGATTGCCGTCGATGCGATTTCGGATGCGCGCGCCTACATGATCGGCAAGCGGCTGATCGAAGGCGGCAAGCCTGTCACCCCCGCGCAAGTGGCTGATCCGGACACCGACCTGAAAGCCTTGCTGAAATGAGGATCATCGGCGGCGCGCGCCGTGGATTGAAGCTGGCCGATGTGGGCGCGGGCGATGCGCAAGCGCATTTGCGCCCCACGACAGACCGGGTGCGCGAGAGCATCTTCAACCTGCTGATCAACGGCGGGCATGGCAACCCGCTGCACGAGACCCGCGTGCTTGATCTGTTTGCGGGCACTGGCGCGCTGGGGCTTGAGGCTTTGTCGCGCGGGGCTGCACGGGTCGCTTTTGTCGATGATGGCACGGTCGCGCGCGCTCTGATACGCCAGAACATCGACGCGATGCGCGCGATGGGCGTCACCGATGTCTGGCGGCGCGATGCGACCAAGATGGGGCCATGCCGGGGCGCTGGCTATGACCTGATCTTCCTCGATCCGCCCTATGGGATGGGTCTGGGCGAGCGCGCGATTGCCTCGTGTCTTGAAGGCGGCTGGGTCGCCCCCGGCGCGATGGTGGTCTGGGAAGAAAGCGTGGCACCAATCATCCCCGCCCCATTGGTACAAATCGACCAGCGCCGCTATGGCGACACGCTGGTCACATTGGCAAGGAACCCGGAATGAACGTGCAAGCGGTTTTGTTTGATTGCGACGGGGTGCTGGTGGATAGCGAGCCTGCGACTTTCGATCTTCTTGGCGAGGAACTCGCCGCGCATGGCCTGTCGATGTCGCATGACGAGATGGAGCGCATGTTTATCGGCGGCACCATCGAAGGCGTGGCGCGTCAGGCCCGCGAGATGGGCGCGACGCTGCCTGACGACTGGGTCGAGAGCTATTACATCCGGCTTTACGCGCGGCTGCGCGAGGGGGTTGCGCTGATGCCGGGGATCGCGGATCTGCTGGATCGGCTTGACGCAGCGGGCATCGCCTATGCGGTCGGCTCGAACGGGCGCATGGCCAAGATGGAGGCCACGCTGGGCCAGTATCCCGACATCAAAGCGCGGCTTGAGGGGCGGTTGTTTTCAGGTCAGGACATGGGCTGTCCGAAGCCTGCGCCGGATTTGTATTTACATGCGGCGCGGGCTGTGGGGGCTGATCCAACGGCCTGTGTCGTGATCGAGGACAGTGCAACCGGTGCGCGCGCCGCCAAGAACGCCGGGATGCGTTGTTTGGGCTATGCGCCGCAGGGGGCGAATCCGCGCCTTGCGGCAGAAGGCGCGGAATTGTTCACCGATATGGCGCAGGTGCCAAAATTGATCGGTTTGGGCTGATTTAAGCAGCAATAGGCTCTATTCGATCCAGCCCGCCAGGTTTTCCTGCACCAGATCCATCAGCGCGTCGATATGCAGATCGTCGTCATTCAGGCAGGGAATATAGGTGAAGGTTTCGCCACCTGCATGTTCGAATGCTTCGCAAATCTCTCCGTTGATTTCCTCTAGCGTCTCGATGCAATCGGCGGAAAACGCAGGCGAGATCACCGCGATGTTCTTTTTGCCCGCTTTGGCGAGTTCGGCGACATGCTCGACCGTGTAGGGCTTGAGCCAGACTTCGCGGCCAAAGACCGACTGGAAGGTCGTGTCGATCGCGTCCTTGTCCCAGCCCAGCCGCTCACGCAAAAGCCGAGACGTTTTCTGGCATTGGCAGTGGTAGGGGTCGCCCTCCATCAGGTAGCGGCGCGGCATCCCATGATACGACGCCACCAGCACATCCGGCTTGGTGTCGAGCTTGGCATAAGCGCGCTCGACCGAGGTCGCGAGCGCCTCGATATAGCTGGGACGGTCGAAATATTCCGGCGCGATGCGCGCGGCGGGCTGACGTTTCTGCTTCATTAATGCGCGGAAGAATTCGTCATTAGCGGTGGCCGAGGTCGGACCCGCATATTGCGGGTAAAGCGGCACAAACAGGATTTTCTCGCAGCCCTGCGCGACCATGCGATCCACGACCGATTTGGTCGAGGGATTGCCGTAGCGCATGCAATAATCGACCACGACTTCGGCCCCGTAACGCGCCGAGACCGCCGCGCGCAGCTTGGTGACCTGCTGCTTGGTGATCGTCATCAGCGGGCTTTCATCCGCCTCGTTGTTCCAGATCGTCTTGTAATTCGCGCCGCTCGTGAAGGGCCGCTTGGTCAGGATGATCAGCTGCAACAGCGGCTGCCATTTCCAGCGCGCAATATCGATCACGCGCTCGTCCGACAGAAACTCGTTCAGATAGCGGCGCATTGACCAGTAATCGGTGCCGTCCGGCGTTCCCAGATTTGCAACCAGCAGGCCGATTTTGGCGGCTTTCACGGGCGGATGGTCGGCTGGCGCATGGGCAAGGCGCGTGGCGGCGTCATTCGTCATCGGTCACTGTCCTATCATTCAGTCTTTTGGAACATTCTCTCGACTTAAAGGGTTTCCCCGTCAGGTCAATGCGGCCTATTCAACCGCTTCAGGATCACTTACGTTCACATCATGACAATGGATGACTCAACTGGCGTGAAACCGACACCCCCCGCGTTGAACCTCGGGCGGGAGGCGCTTTTTCTGGATTTCGATGGCTGCCTTGTTGACATCGCCCCCACTCCCGATGCCATCAAGGTGCCTGATGCTTTGCCCCGCGTTTTGCAGGATCTGTCAGCGCGTTTGAACGGGGCGCTGGCCATCGTGTCAGGGCGCTCTTTGCACGAGTTAGAGACGTTTTTGCAGGGGTTTGACGGGCCGATGGTCGGCTCTCACGGGGCCGAAGCGCGCGGCATGACGGCCCCAATGGCGCATCAGCCTGCGGGCCTCTCTGAGTTGCAACAGGAGATGGCCAGCTTTGCCACCCGGTCGGGCCTGCTTTATGAGCATAAAAGCCATGGCGGCGCGGTGCATTTCCGGTCTGATCCCGCTCAGCAGACGCTGGTTGAAGGGTTTGCGCAGGACCTTGCGGCACGTCATGGCGATTTTGCCGTGCAACCCGCGAAGATGGCGGTTGAACTGCGTCCGGCAGGTTTTTCCAAGGATGGCGCGCTGGCGCTGTTGTCCGAGCTATCCGCTTTCGCAGGACGCCGCCCGGTCTATGCGGGCGATGACACGACCGACGAGCCTGCGCTCGCTTGGGCCGAGGATCATGGCGGTTTCGGCGTCAAGATCGGCGCGGGACACAGCGTTGCGCGGTTTCGATTAGATGCGCCAAGCCAGTTGCGCGCTTGGCTCATGGCGGCATTGGAGGGCTAAGCATGGGACGTCTGATTTGCCTGTCAAACCGCATTCCCACCGGGGCAAACCCCTCGGGCGGGCTGGTCGTGGCGCTTGGCGATGTCCTAAGCGAAAACGGCGGGCTTTGGATCGGCACATCGGGCGAGACCGTCAAACAGCCCGGCACAGAGCTTCGCGAGATTAAAGGCGGGCCGTTCAAACGGATGCGCTTTGATCTGACCGAGGAAGAGCACGCGCTGTATTACGACGGCTATTCCAATTCGGTGCTGTGGCCCCTGTTTCACGGTCGCACCGATCTGATGCAGATCCAGCAGGATTATCTCGATAGCTACAAGCAGGTGAACCGGCGACTGGCCAAGATGCTTGCGCCGATCATCCAGCCCGAAGACCGGATCTGGGTGCATGATTTCCACTTCCTGCCGCTGGCCTATGAACTGCGCACGCTCGGCGTTCACAGCCCCATGGGATTTTTTCTACACACGCCGTTTCCCGGCCCGACGGCGATGCAGGCGCTGCCTAACGGGCGTGAGATTTGCCAGTGGTTGTCGAATTTTGATTTGGTGGGATTGCAGGCCGAGCGCGATGTGCGCGCTTGTCTGGCCTCGATGGTCGAGATCGGCGAGGCCTCGGATCTGGGCAACGGTTTTGTGCATCTTGCCCCGCGTCAGTGCCGGATCGAGGCGTTTCCGATCTCGATCGACGCAGGCGAGTTCAAGACACTGGCCGAGCAAGAGATCGAAAAGCTGCCCGCAGGCATCGTGAAGCCCAATCGCAGCCTGATGATCGGCGTGGATCGGCTGGATTATTCCAAGGGTGTGCCGCAACGCTTTCGCGCCTTTGGCGAGTTTCTCGAACGCCACGAGGATTGGCACCGCCATGTTTCGCTGATCCAGATCTCTCCGCCCACCCGCGAAGGCGTGCCCGCCTATGACGATATTCGCGAAGAGACCGAGCATCTGTCGGGCCGGATCAACGGGCAGTTTGCTGATATCCAATGGGCGCCGATCCGGTTCATCAACCGCCCCGTGCCGCGCGCGGTTCTGGCGGGGCTGTATCGCGCCTCGCAAGTCGGGCTGGTGACGCCGCTGATGGACGGGATGAACCTTGTGGCCAAGGAATATATCGCGGCGCAAAACCCCGAAAATCCCGGTGTTCTGATGTTGTCGCAATTTGCCGGGGCCGCCGAGCAGATGGAGGAGGCGTTGATCGTCAATCCCCATGACACCGAGCAAATGGCAACCGCGATGCTGACCGCTTTAATGATGTCGCTGTCTGAACGGCGCGAGCGTTATCACGCGTTGATGAAGGGGCTGACCACGCAGGACGTGCATTGGTGGTCCAAGGCGTTTCTGACCGCGCTGGGGTAATCCGCGCCGGGCGAATTTAGTGCCCCGGCTTATCCCCCGTCGGAATTTCCATCGTGCCCAGCGCATCGGCCAAACGATTCGCGGCGGTTCCGGGGCGCAGGGGTTTTTGCTGTTTCGGGTGGGGTTTCCAGCCTGTCAGCCAAACCATCTCGAACGTGGCGCGCACGCGACCATCAGGCTCGCGATAGCTGTCGGAATAGATCCGCAACGCCTCGGACATTATATCGCGACGGGTGAAATGGCGGCTGCGGGCCGCAAGCGCGTTGGTCTCGCCCATGGCACGCAGATCGCTGAGCAGGCGCAGCGGGGTTTCGTAAGTCACCTTGCGCGTCACCGCATCTGCCACCGGCAGCGCAAATCCGGCCCGCCCCAGCAAAGCGCCCAGATCGCGAATTTCACCCATCGGCAGCACACGCGGGCTAAGACCGCCGGTGATCGCGGCCTCGGCCTGCGCCAGCGCCGCGCGCAGCTCGTTCAGGGTCTGGCCACCAAACATCACCGCCAGAAACAGCCCGTCGGGTTCCAGCGCGCGGGCTGCCTGCACCATCTGCCCGACCGGATCATTCGCCCAATGCAAGCACATCGCATGCACCACCAGATCATGCGCGCCCTCTTCCAGATCAAGCAGGTCGCTATCGGCCACGATCTTGGCGTTGGACAGGATTTTGCGCCACGGTTCGGGAAAAGCGGTGATTACGGCGGGTGACGTAAAGGTTCTGTTAACCTCTTGGAGCCTTTCATACAGCTCATCGGCCGCATCCTCGTGCAGGAATAGCTCGGGGGCGCGCGCGGCGCGGGCGCGTTGGCGCCTCAAGGCGGCGCGGTCGGTCAAGAGGGGCGGTGTGTTCATGGCTGAGACAGGTCTTAACGTGCTTCGCGCACGGATGCTAGCGGGAGGAATGCACGCGCTTCACGCCGTTTTCCCACCGCGCTGCATTGCCTGTGGAGAAGAGGTCGGGTCTGATTTCGGCCTGTGTCTGAGTTGCTGGGAGCAGACGAGTTTCGCCACCGGCACGGTCTGCGATGCCTGCGGCGTGCCCCTGCCCGGTGACGACGGCGGCGAATCTGTGTTGTGCGACGATTGCATGACCCATCCGCGCCCGTGGACGCGCGGGCGCACGGCAATGATGTATTCCGGCGTGGGGCGCGATTTGGTTCTGTCATTCAAACATGCCGACCGGCTTGATCTGGTGCGGCCGATGGCGGCTTGGATGGCGCAGGCAGCACGCCCCCTGATCACGCCCGACACGCTGATTGCGCCGATCCCACTGCATCGCTGGCGATTACTGAAACGGCGCTACAACCAATCCGCACTGCTGGCGCAGGCGATGGCGCGGATCACCGGGCGCGAGGGCTGCGTCGACCTGTTCCTGCGCACCCGAAATACTGCGAGCCAGAAGGGCCATGACCGAGACGCACGCCTTGCCAATCTCGCCGACGCGATCACCGTCAACCCTGTACGCGCCGATCTGATCGCGGGACGCAACGTGCTGATTGTGGATGACGTGATGACATCGGGGGCGACTCTTGGGGTGGCGACACAGGCGGCCATGCAAGCCGATGCTGCCCGGGTTGATGTCGTGACACTGGCGCGCGTTGCGAAGGCGCCCTAAATCCCTATAGTCGAGCCGACTTGAAAGGGATTATCGCATGAAGCGCGTCGAGATCTATACCACCCGAACCTGCCCGTTTTGCATCATGGCCAAGCGCCTGTTGGAGCAAAAGGGCGTAACCTATGAAGAAACCGACGTGGGCCGTGACCCGCATCTGCGCGCAGAAATGATGCAGCGCGCAAAGGGTGGACGCACGGTGCCGCAAATTTTCATTGGCGATGAACCGATTGGCGGCTGCGACGAGCTGCATGCGCTTGACCATTCGGGCAAGCTCGACACGATGTTGGCGGAGTGATGCAATGAAAGCTGCTCTGGTTCAGCTGTCTGTTACCGACGATCCGGTCAAAAACCTGCCGGTCACGCTTGAATTCATCCGCGAGGCCGCGGCTGCTGGCGCGCAGATGATCGCGACGCCCGAATGCACCAATCTGATCTCCTCGGATCGCGCCTATCAGCGCGAGGTGCTGCATCACGAACATAACGACCCTACTCTGGCTGCGATCCGCCAAGAGGCGGAAAAGCTGGGCGTTTACGTGTTGATCGGATCGCTGTGCTTGCAAACCGGCGATGATGACGGGCGCTTTGCCAACCGGTCCTATCTGATCGGTCGCAAGGGCGATATCAACGCGAGCTATGACAAAATCCATATGTTCGATCTCGATGTCTCCGAGACCGAGCGCTACCGCGAATCCGAGGGCTATCGCCCCGGCAAGCAGGCAGTGCTTGCGCCCTCTAAATACGGGCAGATCGGGATGTCAGTCTGCTATGATTTGCGCTTTCCTCATCTCTATCGCCAACTCGCACAGGCGGGGGCGAATATTTTGACAATCCCCTCGGCCTTTACCGAGGGCACCGGGCGCGCCCACTGGGAAACCTTGGTGCGTGCGCGCGCGATCGAGAACTCGTGCTTTGTTCTGGCCCCGGCGCAATGTGGCACCCATGGTGCGCATGAGGGGCGCCCACGCAAAACCTGGGGGCATTCTCTGGCAGTGAACCCTTGGGGGGATGTGCTGGTGGATGGTGGCACCGAGCCCGGCGTCAGCCTTGTCGATATCGATCTCGATGAGGTTGAAACCACGCGTCTGCGCCTGCGCTCGCTGTTTCATGACCGGAGCTATGAGGCACCGTGAGCCAGGATCCCGATCCCCTTGCCGCAGCCCTGTTCGCCGAGGTCTTCATGGCCGATCAACTGGCACGAAACGTGGTCAGCCGCGCGCTGCCCAAGGGGATGGAGATCTCACATTTTTCGGTGCTCAACCTGCTCAGCCACATCAATGAAGAACGCACGCCCGCACAGTTGGCCGAGGCGCTACATGTGACGCGCGGCGCAATGACCAATACGCTTGCCAAGCTGGAATGGGCGGGCCACGTGCATGTCCGCCCCGATTGGGATGATGCGCGGCGCAAATGGGTGTCGCTGTCGCCCTCCGGCCGGCGGGCTCGCGATGGCGCGCTGGCGTCTTTGATGCCGATCATTGGCGGGATTGTGCGCGATCTGGGCCCCGATAAAGTGCGCGCAACCTTGCCGGTCTTACGCGAATTGCGCGCGCGGCTGGAAAAAAGCTGATCGGATCGGGGCGCTGCCCCCGGCCTGCGGCCTCCCCCGGGATATTTTTATCAAGAGGAAGAAAAAACGCCCGGCTCGGGCCCGTCTTTGGGCGGCAAGGCCGGGCGCTTCCCCTTGAACGGCCATCGGCGTCCCCGCCTGTTCCGTAGGACCAAGCTCACCTGATTCTGGTAAAGAAAGCCCTAACTTCCTCTTGATCGAAATATCCCGGGGGTGAATGGCGCAGCCAGAGGGGGCAGCGCCCCCTCTTTGACTGTTAATTGTCGCCCTCCGGCGACGGGGGGGCAGCGCCCCCGTTTTCCTTCAAACGCAAAAGGCCCCGTCGTTTTCACACGACGGGGCAAGGCTGTGCCTGAGGGCGGACCTCAGGCACTGGCGGTAAACTTTGTGATTAGTGTGAAGCTCAGTTCATTTCGGCGCGGATTTGTTGGCGCAGCAGGTCGATGGGAACCTGTTTGCCGTCGCGCTTGAACGTCCAGTAAGTCCAGCCATTGCAGCTGGGCGCGCCTTCGAGATGGGCGCCGACCTGATGGATTGAACCTTTGACATCATCGCCGATCAGCGTGCCATCGGCGCGCACCTTGACCTTGTGACGCCCGTTCATCGAAAACAGCTCTTCGCCGGGGCGCAGCATGCCGCGTTCGACCAGTTGACCGAAGGGCACGCGGGGTTCGGAGCGCTTCGATGTCGAGACCTCAAGCGCCTCACGATCGAATTTGCGAATCTTCGAGAGACGTTTTTTGGCGACCTCGCGATAGGCTTCCTCGCGCTCGATACCGATGAAATCGCGACCCAGCATCTTGGCGACCGCCCCCGAGGTGCCGGTGCCAAAGAACGGGTCGAGCACGACATCGCCGGGATTGGTGGTGCCGACGATGAGGCGATGCAACAGGGCCTCGGGCTTTTGCGTGGGATGGGCCTTGTCGCCGTTATCATCCTTGAGCCGCTCACCGCCATTGCAGATCGGGATCACCCAATCCGAGCGCATCTGGATCCCCTCGTTCAGCGATTTCAGCGCCTCATAGTTGAAGGTATATTTCGCGCCCTCGGCCTTGGACGCCCAGATCAGCGTTTCATGCGCGTTCGTCAGGCGTTTGCCGCGGAAATTCGGCATCGGGTTGGATTTGCGCCAGACGACGTCATTGAGAATCCAGAACCCCTGATTTTGTAGCTCGGCGCCCATGCGGAAGACGTTGTGATACGAGCCAATCACCCAAATCGCGCCATTCGGTTTGAGGATACGGCGCGCGGCGGCCAGCCAGTCGCGGGTAAACTGGTCGTAATGCGCAAATGAACCGAACTGATCCCAAGCGTCATCCACCGCATCGACCTTGGAATTGTCAGGGCGATGCAGATCGCCGCGCAATTGCAAGTTGTAGGGGGGGTCGGCAAAAATCAGATCAACGCTGCCTTCCGGCAGGCTGTTCATTACCTCGATGCAGTCACCTGCAAGAATCTCGTTCAGGGGCAGCGCATTGCGCGCCGCCAGGGTCTTTGTTTTGGTCATACTCGCCTCTTTCTGCCCGTCTATCGGGTGTCGGCTTTTGCGCCGATCTATGCAGACCAAGATGAGTCAAAGGCGATTCGTCGTCAATTTCTTTTTTGAATCAAGGGGTTATATATTTTGCTTGGCACAAGATATTGTGGACAGGCTTGAACGAACGTCTATGAACGGGGGTTACCCCCAAATCTAGGAGGGCTTGCAAGTGGTCCTTGGTCGGGTAGCCCGCGTTGCGCTCCCAGCCATAGCCCGGATACTGTTGCGCCAAATCCACCATCAGCAAATCGCGCGCCTCTTTGGCAAGAATTGAGGCCGCCGCAATCGACATAGATCGCCCGTCGCCTTTCACAACGGCTTCGGCCGAAAGGCTCAGGTCGCGCGGAAGGCGATTGCCGTCGACCAGGACGTGATCGGGGCGCGTGGGCAGGCCTGCAACCGCGCGGCACATCGCCAGATGCGAGGCTTGCAGGATGTTGATCTCGTCGATTTCCTCGACGCTGGCATGGGCAACGCAGAACTGTGCGCTTTGCATGATCTCGGCGGCAAGCTTGGCGCGTTTCGCGGCACTCAGCTTTTTGGAATCGTTCAGCCCGGCGGGGATATTGGCCGGATCCAATACCACGGCGGCGGCGGTGACGGGGCCACAAAGCGGGCCACGCCCGACCTCGTCAACACCGGCAATAAGGGTCAAACCCCGCGCGCGGGCAGCGCTTTCAAAGGAGTAATCCGGAATTTGTGTCATCAAGACGGGATGCAACGGATCGACGGTGCGTTCAATAAAAAAAGCGGGGGCACTTGGCCCCCGCCCCGCTCGATTGGTGCTCTTAAGTGGCACCTGCCGTCCGACTTAGCGACGCGATTCGTGGCGGCGGTCGACACGGCGGTCAATGTGACGGTCGACACGACGGTCAATGCGACGGTCGATGCGGCGGTCGACACGGCGGTCGATGCGGCGGTCGATGCGGCGGTCGATGCGACGCGCCTTATAATAACCATCGCGACGCACTTCGCGATACACCACACGCGGCGGGGGCGGCGGCGCATGGCGCACGTGGCGTTGATTCTTATTCGCCGAATCAAGAAGCAGCGCAGCCGCCCCGACGCCAAGGATCACGGTCAACGCCTGACGATCCTTTTTGCCCAACGCGGCGGCGGGGCTGGCGGAAATTCCAAACGTGCCCAAGGCCAGTGCAGAAGCCGTGAACAATGCGGTCATTTTGGTTTTGAGCGACATGGTCGGTCCTTTCAGTGGGGCGACCCGTTCAGGCCGCATCAGTTGCGATGACCAACCCTCGCTCCAACCGCCATCGACAGGCAATAACGCCGCATTGTTATCAGATATCAACCGCGCCAACCCCCTTTCGCTATTGAATAACAACGGCGTTTTGCGCAACGTGAGTGGCATGAAACAGCTCATTCTCATATGCGCCCTTATCGCCATCGCAGGCACGGCTCAGGCCGAGTGCTACGCCGACTATAAGGCCAAGCGCGACAACCCGTTGCAGTTGCAATATGGCGTTGCAAAAGTCTCGGACGGGGCGTGCTCGAAACAACAGGCGGCGCGCGAATTGGCGCCGAGGCTGCGCGCTGCGGGCTGGACCTTGCTCACGGTTGTCTCCACATTCGGCCCCGAAGGCTTAGCGCAAAGGAAGGCCAGTGCCGGACCATTTTTCCTCCGTTACTGACAGTTTGCGGCTGGGCTCGCGCGCGGTGATCGGCGGCATTGCCGCTGTGGTCGCTATTCTGGCAATTGCGGCGGGCTTGCTGTTTGCAGCACTCCCCGATGCGAACGCTTTCAACGCGCGGGTCGAGCAGATTTTCGTGCAGAACAACAATCTGACCTCGCAGGCCGAGATCAAGCTGCTCGAGGTTCTGGCGCAATCGGGCACGGCGTTTTCCGATGTACTGGCAAGCTACCGGATGATCATCTTTATCCTGCTGATCTTTGCCGCAGCGCTATTACTGGCTACGCTGATCTTCTTGCTGCTGCTGATTGGACTAAACCGTCGCATGGTAGAGATTCGCCGCAACGGGATCGAGGTGCAAAGCTTGCGCATCTTGCGCGGCGAGAACGCCGTGATGCTGAACGATATGGCGTTTTCTCTGACGCCCGCCGCGATTGAGACGCTCTCAGTTCTGGCCGAAGCGCGGATGGATGACGACATTCTCACGGGCGTGCAGATTGAGGCGATGATCTCGGGGCGCGATGCGTCCGATTGCGAAGAAGCGGCGGGCGCCACGCGGATCAAACGGCTGCGCGATGCGCTGGGAAATCAACTGGTGACAGAGCTTCTGGTGCGCAATATCGCGCGCAAGGGCTATGCGCTGAGCGTATCCAAAGAGGCGATCCGCGTCGATTGAGTCCGGTTGCACCGCTGCCACATGCGTCCTATATCCCTTGCCTGTTCTGCCGGGGGAAAAGCCATGTCCGACACGCCGTTCTACCTGATCGACGAGACGCGCCTGCTTGAAAATATGCGCAAGATCGAGCGCCTGCGCGTGCGGTCTGGTGCCAAGGCACTGCTGGCGCTGAAATGCTTTGCGACATGGTCGGCGTTCGACATCATGCGCCCCTTTCTGGATGGCACGACCTCGAGTTCCTTGTTCGAGCTGCATCTGGGGCGTGAGAAATTCGGCAAGGAAACGCATGCCTATTCGGTGGCGTGGTCGGATAATGAGATCGACGAGGCCATCGGTTACGCCGACAAGATCATTTTTAACTCGCTGAGCCAGTTGGACCGTTTCGGCGACAAGGCGGCGCATATCGAGCGGGGCCTGCGCCTGAACCCGCGGTTCTCGACGAGCGGTTTCGATCTGGCCGATCCGGCACGGCCGTTCTCGCGGTTGGGCGAGTGGAATACCGAACGGCTTGAGGCTGCGATGGGGCGGATCTCGGGCGTGATGATTCACTATAACTGCGAGAATAGTGACTTTGCGCTGTTTGATCATCAGCTTGGCCGGATCGAGGCGGAGTTTGGCGATATCCTCAAGCGGCTCGACTGGGTCAGCCTTGGGGGCGGCATTCATTTCACGGGCGAGGGTTATCCGCTGGATGATCTCGCGGATCGGCTGAAACGGTTCTCGGACGATTTCGGCGTGCAGGTCTATCTGGAACCCGGCGAGGCGGCGATCACGCAAACCGCCAGCCTTGAAGTCTCGGTGCTGGATATTCTCGATAATGGCAAGAAAATCGCCATCGTGGACAGTTCGATCGAGGCGCATATGCTGGATCTGCTGATCTATCGCGAGACGGCCAAGCTGCCGCAAAACGGCGCGCATGAGTATCAGATCGCGGGCAAGACCTGTCTGGCGGGCGATATCTTTGGCGATGGCAAATTCGAGTCTCCCTTGCAGATCGGCGACCGGATTTCGATTGCCGATGCCGCTGGCTACACGATGGTCAAGAAAAACTGGTTCAACGGCGTGGCCATGCCCGCCATCGTGATCCGCCGTGCCGATGGCACAATCGAGCGGATCAAAGACTTCACCTATGAGGACTATCTTTCCTCATTGTCCTGAGGGCGCTTGCGCCCCCTTCCCCTGTCCAATCAAAAGGAGACAGCCGAAGTGAAAAAGAACGTGCTTATCATCGGCGCAGGCGGCGTTGCCCAAGTTGTGGCGCATAAATGCGCGCAGAATAATGATCTGTTTGGCGATCTGCATATCGCCTCGCGCACCAAATCGAAATGCGATGCGATTTTGCAAAGCGTGCGCGAAAAAGGCGCGATGAAGGTCGAGGGCACGTTTGAAGCCCATGCGCTGGACGCGATGGATGTCGCCGCAACCGCTGATCTGATTCGTAAGATCGACGCGCAAATCGTGATCAATGTCGGTTCGGCCTTCGTGAACAAATACGTTCTGGATGCGTGCATCGAAACCGGCGCGGCCTATATCGACACCGCGATTCACGAAGAGCCCGACAAGATCTGCGAGACCCCGCCGTGGTATGCGAACTACGAATGGAAGAAACGCGATCTTTGCGCGCAAAAGGGCGTAACCGCGATCCTTGGGGCCGGGTTTGATCCGGGCGTGGTCAACGCCTATGCCCGCTTTGCCGCCGACCAAATGGATTCGGTGAAATCCATCGACATCGTGGACATCAATGCAGGCTCGCACGGCAAGTATTTCGCGACCAATTTCGATCCCGAGATCAACTTCCGCGAGTTCACCGGCACGGTTTATTCCTGGCAGCAAGGCGCGTGGCAGGAAAACGCGATGTTCGAAGTGGGCCGCGAATGGGATCTGCCGGTCGTGGGCACGCAAAAAGCCTATATGTCAGGCCATGATGAGGTGCACTCACTGGCCGCGAATTACCCCGATGCCGATGTGCGGTTCTGGATGGGTTTTGGCGATCACTACATCAACGTGTTCACGGTGCTGAAGAATATTGGCTTGCTTTCGGAACTGCCCGTCACCACCGCCGAGGGGCAAGAGGTCATCCCGCTCAAGGTGGTCAAGGCATGCCTGCCCGATCCGTCCTCTCTCGCGCCCAACTACACCGGCAAGACCTGCATCGGCGATCTGGTGAAAGGCGTGAAAGACGGCGCAGAGATTGAGCTGTTCGTCTATAACGTGGCCGATCACAAAGAGGCCTATGACGAGGTCGGCTCGCAGGGCATTTCCTACACCGCTGGCGTGCCTCCGGTCGCCGCTGCGATCTTGGTCGCGCAGGGCGATTGGGATGCCAAAACGATGAAAAACGTCGAAGAGCTGGACCCGAAGCCGTTCTTCACCGTGCTTGATCGCATCGGCTTGACGACGCGTGTCCAGATCGGTGGTCTGGGCGGCGAAGACAAGGCCTGGACCGAAATCTGAGCCACCGAAAATCAAGTAGAAAGGCCCGCCCAGCGCGGGTCTTTTTATGTGGTGATTGGTGATCCCGGTTGGATTCGAACCAACAACCTGCCCCTTAGGAGGGTGTTACTCATCTTTGATTTCTCCATGTGATTTCTGAATGTTATCATCATCCGATAAGCGCGTCTGTACAGGGGATGTACGAAAACGCGCTCGAATGTCCGCCTCGTCGGTCTCCGGATGGGCGTAGATGCTCATCGGCAAATTGGCGTCTGACCAACGCCCGGCTCGCGCGGCTGTCACCGGATCGACACCCTGCCGGATGACCAGTTCAGTGAAGAACCCGTGCCTTCCTGCGGCATGAGCGGAGAGATACGGAATACCGGCACGACGGCAGATTGTCTTCCAGCGGTTATTATAACCGGTTGGGCTGGCATACCCGAATATCCGCGGCGCCAAAATCACTCCAGTCCTGCGGTTGCGGGGGCGCTTGGGGCGCAGCTCCAGCAACTCTTCCATCATTTCCGGCGAGACAGTGATCCAGCTTTCCGGATGTCCCTTCTGAGCTTTGACCCGGACCTGGCATTTTTCCGGGCGTAGGTCGTCTGGCGTCAGAGAAACAGCCTGATCGATCCTGGCGGCCGTTTCGAACATGAAGCGCGCCATGGCCGCATTGTAAGGATCAGCTTCGGCACAGAAAGCGTCAATCCAGGCCCGGGTAGCCGGAACCCGCTCTACCCGGCTCGTCTTGCCCCGACGTTTGTCCTGGGCATTCCGCTCGAACTGATCGTAGCGCCGCACCCGCAGCAGCGGCGTCCCCTTCAGCTCGTGCGCATTGTTGATGACCGCGCGCGCGGGCGTCACGATTTCCCGCCACCAAGTATCTGTGGAGGCGTTCGGGCGCAGCTTCGGTCCGAGATTTTTTAGCAAGCGCCCGGTAATGGCCGCGAGAGGCAAACTGCCAATCTCATCGAGGATCGGTAGCAGCTGGCGGGCGCTCCTGCTGTCGGGCTGGTAGAGTTCGATTGCATCCGCGAAGCGAAGGGCCCGCTCTTCGCCAACGATGTGCTTGCGGATCTGCAACTCGGTCTCTTCGCTTATCCAGTCCCGCGCGCCAGCTTCCGAAGTCGATCTCGTGCTTTGTCGATATGGGCCGGCGATCGGGCGGCTGTTGTATTCGATCCAGCCTTTGACCCAATAGACCTTGCCTCTGAGGTACGGTTCGAGCGGCACTTCCAATCCTCCGTCAGAATTTCATCAATCTGTTCGGGCGTGATGATCATGGCATTGCCGATACGAAAGCACGCACCTAGGCGATTGGCTTTTTCCCGCAACGTTCGCTCGGCGATGTTGATTTGGCGGTACTCCTCCAACCAGGAAACCCAGTCCGCAGGGGACTTGCCCGCGTCCAGTATAGTCGAACCACATCGGGCCTTCTCCTGGCGAGCGGATGAATCGTGATCTCGATCGAACTCACTTCGCATGAGACCAACTCCTCGCAGTCTGCCCACCCCTGCGAACCTGTGCCCCTTCGGCAGACAGGATCGCCTCGACATGCTCCGCCGACAGCAACATGACACGGCCGAGGGCGTAGTAGTGGCCGCAGGAACGAGCCTTCGCCCGCAAAACGCGTGCTGAAACCTCTGCTCCTTGTGAGCGCAGCCGCTCGCACCAAACCTCTGGCGTGACTGCGTTCTCAAATGTATTGTTCATTTGCGCCTCCAAACCGCTTTCTTACTACGATTATGGCTCGCTAAAATGGGCCAAGTAAATGAAATTATTATGTTTTCTCATGACCCCATAAAGCGGCACAATCTTGCAGGTTTTCGATCTTATGAAGGAACGTTCAATGCCATTTCAGTTCAAGCCCGACCCAAACCAAGACAATTTGGTGATTCGCCCAGGCATGTCAGCGCAGCAAAAGGGCTGGATTGGGCGGAAGCAGATCGAGCGCTCTCAAGACGCGCGGCTCGAAGAGGCCGAAGAGGCTCGAACCTTTGAACGCATCCGCCGGCGAAGCGAAATGAGCGTCAGCCAGGGACTTCGCAAATACCGCGGTCGTCGCGGCCTCACTCAAGATCAAATGGCAGAAGAGCTGGGCTGCTCCGTCCGAGCATATCGCGGCTACGAAAGTGGAGAGCGCGACATTCCGAGTTCGCTGCTGCTACAGATTCTGGCACGCGGAGACGTCGACATCCACGACCTGCTCAACGTTCGCCGCGATCCTGTTTGGGCTGAAACCCACGATAAGGTAATTGATCGATACAACGAGGCCATGGCGCTTCTTTCCGTGCACGATCTCTATTTGCCCGTTGATGCTGAGGCTCCCGCTCGAAAGATCGCAGGCGAGGTCACCGAACTTGGCGCAGTGGAGACAACGTCGGTCCCCAAGCGCGTTGCAGAAGAGTGGGCCCACCTTGACCACTGGTATCGGGAAGGCGGCTGGGGATTAGATGCCATCGAAGAACTCTTGAGAGAGCGTCATGAGGAAGAGCGTCGCGCCGAGCGAAGGTCACGTGACGCGAAAAGAAAAGACCTCGAGTAGTCCCGAATGATGAAGACCGTTCCCTAAACCAACCCGATCTGCAAATCTGCTCCCTAGGCCTTAGGCGCTACATGACGCCAGGGCGCAAACAAGGGCGGAGAGCTGACGAATGCGGAGGCAGCGGCGCGGTCGCGGTCTCCGCCTGAAACAGCCATTTAAGAAACGCACCGCGAGCGCGAGGCTGAGAAAACACTCCGACGATCCCGGTAAGCCCATGACCTTCGACCATCACTAAGATGCGGAAGCTCAGCTGCGCGATCGCGATCAGCGGCACGAACTGTATCTAGCTAACAGTGCCGACATCTGCCTAGCACAAGGAATGGAGGCGCGCGTAGATGCGTAGGGCACGCAAACGCTATGGAACACTAGGACGCCCTCATTGGCGGCGGGATAAAACTGACAGTCAAGTGCCATAGCCTAATCAAAAAACACCCCGCATCCGAAAGGCTACGGGGTGTTGTGTTAGTGCTTTACTTAGGTGCGATCGACGACGCTCGCGCTTGGCGCGATCCGCTTGGCGGTTTCGGCCCCGCGTTCAGCCGACTGTTTGGTCGTATAGACCTCGGAGTGGCAGAGGGTTTCTCCGTTGCCACCCTTCAGGCGCCAGAAGTAACCGGTAGATGCTTTCAAAACCTCGAACATAGTGATTGCCCTCCTTGGGGCTAAGTTGGCGGCCTGACGAAGCTTCAGGCCGTTGACTGTGATCGAGGGGCCAGCTAGAAACATGGTGTTCAAGCATATTTGCTAGCGGGGCTTCGCCCCCTTTTGGAAACCGGCTGTTACAGCAGCCGGTTTTCCATCCATGCGACCTTCGGGGTCATATACGGCCCCTTAGGCGGCAGTTCCCCTTCGTCAGCGGCGGGAATCCCCGGGAACCGGGCTCCATCTTTGATCTCCGCGACCCTTCCTTGGTTCACTCCGAAGAAAGCTGCAATGTCGTGGTGGCGATCGCCACGGCGAACCATTCCGCGAATGAGGGCCGCATCTGATGCGGTGAGTTTGAGCCCGCTGGGCTCAGCGCGTGTTGCCATGTTGTGCTCCATAGCTGTTTCAGTTGTGTCCAGATCGGGCTGGACATCATGTATATGGCAGACTCAAATTCGGATTTCAACTCCATTTTTTTAGGCCCCTAGAAAAATGTATTCGACTACGTTTTTGCATTAAGCTTTAACCGTATTGACCTACGTAAATCTATATGCGACATCAGCCCGCATGACAGAGAACATGAAGAAACCGAGAAATGGTGCCGCCGCCGTGCGCCTTGGCGATGTTGCTGAGGTGTTTGCGGGGGTGGGTGCTTCTCGCGAGGAGGCTGTGCAGCGTGATGGCCAGCAGTTGCCGATGATTGGCGTCCGAGACCTCGTGGACGATGCCGTAACACCGGTAGGCGCGCTCGACACGGTTGGCTTCGATAAGCCGGAACGCGCAGAAAACTACCGCGTGCGAGCCGGCGACACACTTCTGACGGGCCGGGGCACCGCGATGAAGTTTGGCCTGGTCGGGGAAGAAACAGAAGGGGCGATTGCAAGTAGCAACATTATCGTCGTGCGTCCGAGGGGAAGCATCATTGGGGCCGCTCTCTATGCTCTGCTTTCTAGCGAGGCGTATCGCCCCAAGATCGAACTGCTTCGTCGGGGCTCGACCACGCTGCTGTCCCTGTCAGCCAAGGATTTGAAACGGTTGGAGCTGAACCTTCCGCCTATGGATGAACAACATCGCATCGCGGCGCTGATGCTTGAAGCGCGCGACGCCTACAGGAATGCAATACGTGCGGCGGAGCTACGGCGCGACATTGCTCGCCAGCTGCTGAACCAGCGGCTCTTCGGCGGAATGAATTGAGGGAGATAGAAATGGAAAAACTGACGCGCGATGCGCTGAATAATCATCTTTGGCGTGCAGCGGATTACCTCCGTGGCTCGATCGACAGTTCGGACTACAAGGTCTACATCCTCGGCTTTCTGTTCCTCAAGCGCCTGTCGGACCGCTTCGAGGAAGAGGCGCAGGAGCGTATCCGCGACGGCCTGCCGGAAGACATCGCTTACAATGACCCGGATGAACACGAGTTCTTCGTGCCCGAGCGCGCGCGGTGGGACAACATCAAGAAGACAACCGTCGAAATCGGCCAATCCCTCAACAAGGCCTGCGAAGCATTAGAAGATGCCAATCCAGCCATTGAGGGCGTTCTGGTAAACATCGACTTCAACAGCGAGTCGCGGCTGGGTGATCCCAAGAACAAGGAAGTCGTCCTTGCTGGCCTGATCGACCATTTCTCTCGCATCAATCTTGCCAACCGGTCGTTGTCCGAACCGGACATGCTCGGGCGGGCCTATGAATACCTGATCGAATATTTCGCGGACGACGCGGGCAAGAAGGGCGGCGAGTTCTATACCCCTCACCAGGTGGTCAATCTGATCGTGCAGCTGCTTAATCCCGAACCGGGCATGCGCATCTGTGACCCAACATGCGGTTCTGGCGGCATGCTGATCCAATGCGCGGAATATGTCGGCTCGAAACAGGGCAAGCGCCTGGGTGAGGCGATCAACGTTACGCTGCATGGGCAAGAGCGCAATCTGGGAACCTGGGCCATCGCCAAGATGAACCTGCTGCTGCACGGCCTGCGCGATGCCCGGATCGAAAAAGGTGACACGATCCGCAACCCGCGCCTACTGGATGGTGACGGCAACCTCATTCTCTATGATCGGGTGATCGCCAACCCGCCCTTCTCGCTCGACAAGTGGGGCGCGGAAGAGGCGAGCGGCGAAGGGGAGAAAGCGAGCTTCAACCGTTTCAAGTACGGCATCCCAGCCAAGAATATCGGCGACTATGCATTTGTGCAGCACATGCTCGCGACCCTGAACAAGGACGGCATGTGCGGTGTGGTCATGCCGCATGGCGTGTTGTTCCGCGGGTCAGGCGACGGGCGCATCCGCAAGGCGCTGCTGGAAGAA
The DNA here is from genome assembly GCF_000714545.1 of Thioclava indica. Lineage (GTDB taxonomy): Bacteria > Pseudomonadota > Alphaproteobacteria > Rhodobacterales > Rhodobacteraceae > Thioclava > Thioclava indica. Next base: position 7,714 of record NZ_AUNB01000026.1, on the reverse strand, counting down.
GACCTGATCGAGGCGATCATCGGTCTGCCAGAGAACCTGTTCGCGGGCACCGGTATTCCAGCCATCGTGCTGATCCTCAACCGCAACAAAGCGCCGGAGCAACAAGGGAACATCTTCTTCGTGCATGCCGCGAAAGAAGCCGATGACAGTGGAAAAAAGGCCGTTCTGACCCCCGGGAACATCAAGACGATCGTCGACACATATCGCGAGCGAATTGAAACCGAGAGGTTCAGTCGCATCGTGCCCATGTCCGAGGTCGTGGACAACGAATTCAACCTCAACATCTCTCGCTACATCGACACATTGGAGCCTGAAAAGCCGATCGACGTGAAGGCCGAACTGGGCAAACTCTGGGCTGCCGAGAAAGCCCGCGACGATGCTGAGGCCCGCATGAATGAACTGCTGAAAGAGATGGGCTATGTCGGTTGATCTGCCAAAAGGCTGGCAGGAAGCGCGTTTCGGCAAGCTGGCTAAAGAAGTAAGAACACGCGGCCTCGGGAACGGCCCTTATCCCGTTTTGAGCGTGACGAAGCACCGTGGCTTCGTGCGCTCGTCCGAGTATTTCACCAAAACTATCCATAGTGCCGACACTGATCAGTACAAACTGGTTCGGAAAGGACAGTTTGCATACGCGACCATTCATCTCGATGAAGGCTCCATCGACCTCCTTCAGAAGTTCGATGCAGGGCTGATCAGCCCAATGTATACGGTGTTTGAGGTGCAGCCAGGGGTGCTTGATCCGTTTTTCGCGTTGCGGAGTTTGAAGCGCCTGGCGTTGTCAGGTCGGTTTGCGCCGTACAGTAACGGCGGGGTCAACCGGCGCCGTTCCATAGCATTTCGCGACCTAGCAGCCTACAAGTACCAGTATCCCCCATATCCTGAACAGTTGGCCATTGGCGAGGTTCTGCGGTCAGTTGAGGACGTAATCGCACGAAAGCTAGAGCTGATCAGTTCTCTTGGCGAAACCAAGAAGGCCGTCATGCGCGAGTTGCTGACGAAGGGCACGCGCCGGGACAATGCGGCTTTGAAGCCCCTGCCGGAACGCTGGGTTCTGGGTCGGATCGCAGAAGGCGTCGACCAGATCCCCACGGACTGGAAACTTGTTCGGCTCACCAGCGTGGCAAAGCTGGAAAGTGGCCACACGCCAAATCGGGACAAGCCCGAGTACTGGGGTGGAACCATTCCATGGCTGTCGCTGGGTGATACCGATGCGCTTGACCAACTGACCATTGAAAACACACTGGAACAGGTGACCGAAAAGGGGATCAAGAATTCGTCTGCCCGCGTCCTTCCTGTTGATACGGTGGTCTTTTCCCGAACGGCGACCGTTGGCAAAGCGTGCCGCTTGGCCGTCGAAATGGCCACCAGTCAGGACTTCGCCAACTGGGTTTGCGGATCAGACCTTGATCCTCGCTACCTGCTCCAGGTCTTCCGACACATGAAGCGGGAATGGGATCGCCTGCAGGCGGGAAGCACGCACCAGACCATCTACATGCCGACGTTCAAGCGACTGCAAATCCTGCTGCCGCCCAAGGCAGAGCAAGAAAAGATCGCCGATACCGGTGAGGCCTTCGATCGGTGCATTGAGGCCGAAAAGCAATCATTGGCAGAGCTGCAAAACACGCGCGCCGCGCTTGCGCAAGAGTTGCTTTCTGGCCGTCTGCGCCTGCCCGCCAGCATGATTGCCCGCTTCGAGAACTCTCTGCCAAGCGGCAATACGCCCGAGGCGGTGACGGCATGAGCTCATCCCGCGATCGGTTGGAAATCGAGTTTGTCGAAGACCCGGCTGTAGACCTGCTTCGGGTCCTGTTCGACTACGGCGAGCTGTTGCTCGCCGACGTATCCAGGCTGAGGGAAAGCACGACCGATGTCTTGCTGACCCGGCGCTTGGAAACGCAGTTGCAGGCGCTCAACCCGTGGATTGACCAGGATGGAATCCGCCGCGCCATCGCCGCCATTGCGCGCGTTTCGGCCATCGACTTGATCGACGCCAACGAAAAGGTCCACACGGCGCTGACCTATGGCATCACCTTGCCACACACCGATGCGAACGGGCGCAGGCAAGACCGGAGCGTCCGCTACTTCGACTTCGAAACCGTGGAAAAGAACACGTTCGAGTTCGCGCGCCAGGTCGCGATTAAAGGCCCACGGCAAGAGATTATCCCCGACATCATCGTCTATGTGAACGGCATCCCGCTCGTCGTCATCGAGTGCAAATCGCCGGGACTCTCTGACCCGATCGGTGACGCACTTCGCCAGTTCCGTCGCTATGAGGGGCGGGACGAGTTCCAAGGGCTGGGCGCGCCGCGTCTGTTCGAGGTGTCGCAGATTTCACTCGCGCTCGCGCGCGATGTCGCCAAGAGCGGCACAACAGCAACGCCGACGCGGTTCTGGGCCGACTGGCGCGATCCTTATCCCTTGAGCAGCGATGCACTTGCCTCGCGCCTCGGCCGCACACCGACGCCGCAGGATGCTCTCCTCGCTGGCATGCTTGCCCCTGAAAACCTGCTCGATCTGGTGCGCAACTTCATCATCTTCGAAACCATTGATGGCAAGCGGATCAAGAAGATCGCCCGCTATCAACAGTATGTAGCAGTGGGCCGTACGATCGAGCGCATCCGGACCGCTTTGCGGCCAGACAAGCGTGGTGGCGTGATTCACCACACTCAGGGCTCTGGCAAGTCGCTGACAATGGTCTTCTTGGCGATAAAGCTTCGTCGGTTGCCGGAGGCGGAAAACCCGCGCCTCGTTATCGTGACGGACCGGACAGAACTGGATGGCCAGATCACCGGCCAATTTCAACGCGCGGGTTTCCCCAATCCCACGCAGGCTGAAAGCGGCGAACACCTACGAGAACTTTTGTCAGGCGGCGCAGGTACGACGGTACTGACGACCGTCCACAAGTTCCAGTCGGCTGTACCGAAGCGGACGGATGTCATTTCGGACAGCCCGAACATCTTCGTTATGGTCGATGAAGCGCACCGAACTCAATATGGCGCGCTTGCGGCTCGGATGCGAGCGGGCCTGCCGAACGCCACTATGATCGCCTTCACCGGTACGCCTATCGACAAGAAAGACCGGGCGACGCGTCGCGTCTTTGGCGACTACATCCATCGCTATCTGATCCACCAAGCTGTCAAGGACGAGGCGACGGTTCCGATCTACTATGAAATGCGAGATGCTCGCATGCGTATCCACGGCGTTGAATTGGAATCTGCAATCCGACGTGCCTTTCCCGAATTGAGTGACGAAGAAATCCAGAAGCTGAAACGCGGAACTCGTTTGCAGGAAAAGGTAGCTGGCGCCGAAGAACGCGTCCGGATGATCTGCCAAGATATACTTCAGCACTACCGCGAAACCATTGAGCCAAATGGGTTCAAAGCACAGATCGTGACGGTCAGTCGAGACGTAGCAGTCACCTATGTAGAGACACTTCGTGATCTTGGTGCTCCGGAATGTGCTGTCATCATGTCGACCGCGAATAACGACAGCGCGCGGCTGCAACGACATCACCATTCCAAGAGAGAACGTGAGGACCTGATTGCACGGTTCAAGCGCCAGAACGACCCTCTGAAAATCCTTGTCGTCTGCGATATGTTGCTGACGGGGTTCGACGCCCCAATCGAGCAGGTTCTTTATCTCGACGCACCGTTGCGAGAGCATACTTTGCTGCAGGCAATCGCACGCGTTAACAGAACTGCCGACGGTAAAAAGTACGGCTTGGTTGTAGATTATTGGGGCGACAATCAACGTATATCTGAAGCGCTCGAAATGTTCTCAGAGGATGATGGTGTCCTCTCGGCAATGCGTCCTGCCTCGGAAAAGTACCAACTTCTTGAAAGTCGCCATCGAGCTGCAATGCGCCTGTTCGACAATGTCGATCGCAACGATGAAGAGGCTTGCGTCCTGTTGCTCGAGCCAGAGGATGTGCGTGCCCGTTTTGAATTAGACTTCCAACGTTTTGCGGAAGCATTTGATATGGTTCTTCCCGACCCCAAGGCATTGGAAGAACCATATTTGGCTGATCTTAAGTGGCTGTCTCGAATTCGCGCAACAGCTCGCCGAACGTTCAGCGACGAGCGGTTTGACGCTCGGCCCTATGGCGCAAAGGTGGGTGAACTCATCACATCACATCTTCAGTCGGAAGGCGTGGAACAACTGCTTCAGCCGACGGACATTCTTGATCCTGCATTCCTTCGGAGTGTGGCCGAGCTTCATTCCGACGAGGCCAAGGCCGCGAGGATCGAGCATGCGATACGCCATGAAATACACGTCCATCGAGATGAAAACCCAACAGCCTACTCTTCACTTTGGGAAGAACTCGAGGAACTCATTTCACGTCGCCGAACTGATCGTGTCAGCGCTGCTAGCCAGCTAGCTCGATTGGAAGAAATGGCTACGCGCTCCGCCGAGCTCCGTAGTGATGCAGGCGGCATACGCCTGTCGGGCACGTCTGGCGCCATACTTCCTTTGATAGAGTTCCGGCCTGATTTGGATGCTGACACGCGCCGAGAAATCGCATCTAGCATTGCGACAGACCTCGAAGCCATGACGCAAGTGATCGACTGGCACATGAAAGAAGATGTTCAACGCCAGATGCGGCGTAAGATCAAAGAGCATCTGCGCACCGCGCAATCTGATTTTCAGGAAATGGAAGCATCTACTGCAAAGATTATGGATGTGGCCAGAGCGCGATTTTCCAAATGATACAAATCGACAAGCACGATATCAGTTATGGCGGAGAGAATATCAGCTTTCGACTGGAACGGACTGCGCGCCGAAAAACTATCTCTATTTCAGTGGGCTTTGATGGAATTCGAGTTCTTGCGCCAGTTGATATGATTGACCAAGACGTGGCGGCGCATGTCCGAAAAAAGGCACCCTGGGTAATCAAAAAGCTTGCGGATTATAGGGAATTGGCTTCGGAAACACAGCCAAAGGAGTTCGTTAGCGGTGAAAGCTTCCACTATCTTGGAAGACCTTATCGGTTGCGAGTTATTGAAGATCCGAACGCTGTCGTGACACGAATTTCGGCGCGTGGACAAACCCTTGTAGCCCCAGTTCTTCCACATCAGCACTATCTTATCCGTCGCGCGTCAATCCGCTCCGGTTTGCGCCAATGGTATGTCGAGAAGGCAATGCGGCGGTTTCCGGAAAGGCTCAGTGCAGTAAGTACGACGCTTGGAATTGACACCCCGCGGATGCTGGTAGTTGAGCAATCAAAGCGATGGGGAAGTTGCGACAAGAATGGAAAAATAAGGCTTAACTGGCGCCTAGTAATGGCACCTGCATCACTCATTGACTATGTCATAGCACATGAAGCCTGCCACATTCTTTATCACGACCACTCCCATCGGTTCTGGCGCTCTCTCGAAACAATTATGCCCGACTATGAAAGTCGCATTAACCGTCTGGACAAAATCGGTCACCGGCTAATCTGGTCCTGAACCCACTCCAGCAGAGTCTTAGGAGCGCAACCGACGCGTAGCGCAACCTCGGAGACGGCAGCCCAGAGGGACGGGTGATCGTCCTGGATATTCAGGACTTCCTGAACCGCGCTTGCCCTTGTCTCGGCCGGGTACGAAGGTCTTGCTGCTCTCCCCCGCACAGTTTTCGCTGCCATTTCTTTTTCCACTTTCACTGCTCTGGCTCGTTTCCGCCCATTAGGGGCGTTTGAAGATGAAGCCGCTCCGCTTCCGCCCCTCGGGCTTGATCTTTTCCGGCGGCTTGGGCCCGGCCTCCAAGGCGCCGTGCAAGGTCGACAACGAGGCGTTCAATTCGCTCCGCAAGTCGGAGAGCGCCTGCTCTTGCTCGAGTTGCCGCTGCATGCACGCGGAGACGCTCTTCTCCAATTCTTCGACGCAGGCGAGCAACTCTTTCTCGAGCGGTGTCAGGGTCATCAAGGATCACTCCATCTTCAGGCAAGTTCGGTTCGTGCCGGTGCCGATCGGGCACCTTGCGGGCGACAGCCCGGGGGGCAGGACGACCATCTGGCCCAGGCCGCCGACGCCACGGATAGTCCGGCTGCCCGTCAGCTGCTCCGGGATCAGCTGGATCGGTGGCTCGGGTGGCGGCATTGTCGCCACCTTCGCGCCCAGGAACGCGCTGAAGGCCGCCATCAACCCTGCGAGGGCGATCCCCGTTAGGATCAGGGCCACCGCCCTCTGCGTTACGATCTTGCTGTGCCTCAAGCGCTGCACCTCCAGCTCCTGTGTCAGGCACTCGATCTCCGCCTTGCGTTGCGCGACCTCTTCCTTCAGGTCGCGTGTGGTCTTGCGGGACAGGTGCTGCAGGGTCTCCAAATCGTCCGAGATTGTACGCGCGACGCTTTGCGCAGTCTTCCGCAACGCAACGTTCGAGCTCTGCAACTGGGATTGCAGCGAGTCGAGCTGAGCCTCCAGCATCTGTTCCATGTTCTGCCGAATGCGGGGGTTGAGTTGTGTCTGCGGTCCAGTCGACATGGAAGTACTTTCCTTTCAGGCGCCACTTGTTTTTCGGCATGTCCGGGTCGGCGACGGTGATGTAATTGTTCCCGGCTCTCGGGTTCTCAAAGCCGATGCCCTTGAGCGCCTCGAGCAGCGAGACACGGTCATGGATCACTCCCAGACCGACCTGAGCCTTCACCCATTCATTGACCTCCGCCCGAGTCTGAGCGCGCTCGGGCGCCTCGGCGATGCTTTTCACGTCGCGCGCCCGTGCCGGGTCCATCGGGTCTGCCCATCCATGGCGGCGATTGTGCAGGTCCATGAAAGCTAGAAAGGACTGCTCATGCCCTGGCGGCGCGATGTTCAGCGCCTTGCCGGTCAGCAAGTCCATTCTCGGCATGATGAAGTGCAGCTCGACGCGACCGACATGGAGGTGGCGCACCCAGAGCATCCGGTAACGATCATGCCTCAGCCCTGGGCAGGCGAAGGCCTCGAAATCCTCCATGAGCTGGCGCTGATGCGCTTCGGTCGGGGCATCCTCGGCAGCAAAGCTCAGCACGCCTGATTTGTACTTCCAGCGATGTGGCACCGCGTCCACGAGGTCGATCATGCGCTCCGGATGGCCCTTCAGAACTTCGGGCATGATCGTGCGGCGGGTGTGTTTGACCTTGCCCGCGGCATCCAGTTTGGGCTGGCGGTGCTGATCGTAGTCCACGACAAATTCTTCGATGAGGTACTTCACGGCCGGAGCGGCCTCGCCTTGGCCGTGAGCGAAGAACTTGACCATCATCTCCAGCTCCAATGGCTGTGCGCCAACTTCCCAAGCTTTCGGTCGATGCCGACCAGCAGGCTCAGGATCGCCAAGTGGTCTAGGAAACCATCGTCGACTTCAGCCCTCCGCAAGACGCGCGTGACCTCGTCCATGTCGGCCTCAATCCGAGCCACCGCGCGCAGCAGCTCAGGCGGCGCGATCGGAACGCTACTTCGGTGGCCGGAGGTCACCATGCCGAGGGCCTCTCTCAGCAACTCCGCCAGCGGGCGGCGCGCCCGTCGCGCAATGTCGTCCAGGGTCTCCTTCTCAAGCTGCGACACCCGGAAGGTGATCGATTTGGATAGCTCATCCATATACTTGGAAACAGGGATTGCCCGGGGGTTCGAAGGGGGCATCGCCCCCTCGCCTGTTCCCGCGTCGTAAGACGTGGGTGAACTTGATGTCCGTCTTGTGACCATAACTCTGCCCTTCCTCAGCTTTCGCGGAATCCGTGACCAGCATTTCCAGAGAGCCGCCC
>NZ_AUNB01000025.1 GCF_000714545.1 Thioclava indica | reverse complement strand
CCGCGTCAATAACTTGACGATGCCACCGAGACCGCACTGACCTGAGCCTGACCAAGCAGTGCACGTTGCTGAAGATCAGCCGATCATCGCTGTATTACACGCCGGTTGGGATAGATGCTGAAACGCTGGAGTTGATGAACGAAATCGACCGCGTGTTCACCAAGTATCCGTTCTTTGGCAGCCGCCAGATCGCAGCATATCTGCCCAGAAACGGGTTCCATGCGGGCCGCCACCGTGTGCGGCGTCTGATGGGGGTCATGGGTTTGCAGGCTATCTACAAAGGCCCCAACACCAGCAGGAAGCACCCCCAACACCCGGTTTATCCTTACCTGCTGCGGAAACTGCCGATCACCCGCCCGAACCACGTTTGGTGCACTGATATTACCTACATTCCTGTCCGGCGTGGATTCCTCTATCTCGTCGCGATCATGGACTGGGCGACACGCAAGGTGCTATCCTGGCGGCTATCAAACACTCTCGATGCCAGCTTCTGTGTTGAGGCTCTGCAAGAGGCCATTGCCAAATACGGCAGGCCCGAGATCATGAATAGCGATCAAGGATCGCGGTTCACGGGCTCAGCCTGGATCACCACGCTGACCGATGCCAAGATCAAAATCTCAATGGATGGTCGGGGGCGATACCTCGACAACATATTTATCGAGCGTCTGTGGCGATCCCTGAAGCAGGAAGCCGTCTACCTACACGAATTGCAGGACGGATTCCAAGCCAAACGCGTCATCGACAACTGGATCGAGTTCTACAACGTTGAGCGGCCCCACACAGCGCTTGATAAACGAACTCCCGACGACGCATACTTTGACCCGATACAGATGAACCACGCGGCATGAAACCTAACCCAGATGCATCTTAGCTGAGCCGCAAACCTGTCCGAAAAAGCAGGACCACTTCAATATCGCTTCAGCAGTCTGAACATCTGGCGCTTCGTCACATCCAGCATGTTGGCACCGTTCTCAACGCTCAGCCGGCCATCATCAACCTGCGCCAAAACCTCTATGCGATTTAACTCGCGCTCGCTCATGATCATCCATCCCATGTCCAATCTCCCGTTGCTCACTTGAACAAGAGAGTGACATTCCTGAATTGCACAGGGATGACATTATCGCTTTGCTGCTACAAGAAATTCGCCTGATAATCCGTCTTATGTAAACTTTGCGCGAATAATCAGCGGATCTCGTCGGCTTCGTCATCCATTTCGGTCTCGTCGTCAGGATCAAGACGATCGGCTTGTCGTATGCCTTGCGCAAAAGCGCGAAATACATCTTCTGTTGTTCTAAACATAGGTTTGGTTCGAAAATGCTCAGCAACATCCGTGCGAATATCGTCAGCGGATTTGGCCTCTGGATTTCCTGCGGCCCATTTGCGACCAGGATGCATCGTGTCCCATGGCGACTTGTTGTTCGCACGGGTCGTCGCGGCGTCGCCGTGTTTGCCAATCCCGAAAAGTATTTTGGTCTCGTTGTTCCATATCGGCCAGAAAAGGCGGATCAGATGGTTCTCGGCGGCAGCCTGATATCCGCTTTGCACCGCCAAGGCCCGGCATTCAAAGTCCCTCAGGTTGATGCCTTGGACTTTTTCAATATTTTTGCGATGCTCGCTCAGTCGGGCAAAGAGTTTCGTTTCCTGCTCGACAACCGTTTTTGCCCCGGTCGGAGGATCAGCCTTGCCGACATAAATGGGGGTCTCGGTGCCAGAGATCGGCGCATAAATATCGGCAGGCCCTGTATAGTAAATCGCATAGACGCCAGCCCCATAGAATGGCGCGATCGACTCGAGTGGATTGCGCTCCTGAGAGAGTAAAGCCAAGGCAACGAAATGCCCGATCAGGCGCGGTTCCGAGGGGTCGAAGAAGGCTGCGGGCAGTCGTACCGGGTCAATACTTCGCTCGAGGGTGTGCAGTGCGTCTTTCATCTCTGCAATCGTCGCCAAGACCCGCTTTCGCGACGGTGCGGTCATTTCCGTGTCCTGAACCATCTCTGCGAACTGCCCCAAGGCAGCCGCCGTCTCATCCGCTTTCTGAAGCTCTGGTTTACGTGCCATTATCAGGCGACCTTGGACTCGTTCAGCCTGTCAGCAACACTCTCGCCGACAACGCGTGCAAGCTCCGCAGGGACGGCATTCCCGAGTTGTCGCATGCACTCGCTCCAGGCACCATGAAACTTATAGCCATCTGGAAACGTCTGGATCCTAGCCCCTTCGCGTACAGTGAAATATCGCACGGACCCATCTGCCCTGCGAAGCATGTTCTCACCGCCAGGGACACCGTGAACCCCCGCTTTGAGCGTTTTTGATGGCTCGTCAAGATAGCTGCCGGTATGGCCTGCATAGACCTTTGCGTTTGGTTGGAAGCGATGGTCCAATATCTTCTGCGACGTTCTGCTTTTCTCTGGGTCCGGCAGATCCCCGATGGAATCGCGTATGGTTCGCCAAGGTAAGCTCTCGGGCTTCTCTTCGAGCGATAGGCGCTTTGACAACTGGAGTGCCCGACCTTCGAGAACCCGGTCTTTCTGGGCAACGCTGTGACGCTCCCAGTAATCCCCGAAAAGTTGATCCCAAACGAGTGCTTCCTGCGTGAAGTCTCCCGGCCCGAAGGACCATCGCGCGTCCACGTCGTCACGAAATCCGACGAACAGCACGCGCTCCCGTTTTTGCGGCACACCGTAATTCGCCGAGTTGAGTAGCTTTGTGACCACCTGATAGTGCAATCCGGGGCGCCTTGTGGAGGTATGGTGTTGCTCGAGACGGCGAAGGTGGTCCGGCCACTCCTCATCAGATCTTGCGACGAGTTCGGGGTGTTCCATCTGGAGCTTCACATACTCAAAGTAATTCAGGAACGATGCTCTGGTCAGCCCTTTCACGTTCTCGAAGACGAACGCGCGAGGTCGCGCTTCGCGCACTGCGCGCACGGCTTGTGGAAACATGTCCCGAGCGTCGTCAAAGGCCCGGTGACGACCGCCCAAGCTGAACGGCTGACAGGGCGGACCGCCTGAAATCAAATCGAGCTTTCCCGCCATCGGCGTGAAATCGATCTCGCGGACGTCGCCCTCGACAACACCCCACGGATGCTTTCCATTCGATAGGTCATCCTCACCGAGAATTCTGTGGTTGTCGCGAAGGGTATCGCAACACCATTTGTTGTATTCGACAACCATTTGCGGAATGAAGCCCGCCTGTGCGAGCCCGATCCCAAGACCGCCTGCACCCGCGAAGAGCTCCACTGATTTTCGTGTTAAGGACTTGACAGGCTGTTTGCTCGACATGCCGCTCCTCCTGCAGGGGTTTCATCGACTTAGACCAAAACCCGTGTCAAGTATCAAGAACAGACTGACAACATCTGGTTAGGCATAGTCACGTCAACCACTTCCGATTGCTGGGTCCACGATTTGAAGGTAGCTGGGGCTGATGCAGTCACTGTCCATCAGCTACAAGCGCCACCGCTTTCCGCCGGAGATCATTGCCCATGCGTCGGAGATTCCACCGCGCTGCCATGTCTGTTGGATCAAATTGATAGCCCCGTCGACCAGTTTCTAGCGGACGGTGCCTACGACGGCGACCCAACGTGCGATCTTCTGCTCAAGGCTTTGGCGAAGGAATTGAGATTGCGATCCCACCCCCCAAAAATGCGATACTGAGCCCGGACGGCGCCTTGGGCGCCAGGCTCTGTGCTTCGCGCGGCAGTTGATAACTGGCCTTGTTCTTGACAACCTTCGGGCGGTCTTCGCGCGGCTTGTCTTTGGGACCGCCGCCGTTGCGATCAACCAAAGGGCTTGCCTGCCCCTCTGCAGTGATCAGCGCGGCGTAGAGCGCGACGACGTCACTCTGCGCGACCGAGTAATGAGCGACGGCATCTTCCCGCACCTCGCTGAAATCCAGCTGCGTGAAGCGGTCGCGCAGATGTTCCGCACTGACGCCCTCGGCGGCTTTCACAAAGAGATGCGAGCTCGGCGAGCGATGCGCGGGATCGTCGAAAATCCGCCCCGCGACGCCGCCCACGCGGCGGATGGCGAACTCCGCCTCGGCGGCATCGCAGAAGACGAAGTCCGGATGGCTGGTGCAGACCGGAGCCTCGAAACGGTTCTGTCGCAAAGTTTTTTTGCGCGGAATATTGTTCCTCGCCAACACCGCTTTGTGCGTGAGGGAGCTTCAATTTGAGATGATACTCAGCGAGTCTAGCAGCGGAATTTCAAATTTCAGCCTACTTTCCGATCACAAAAGAACAATATTCAAGTTATTTGAAGTGCTTTCAGAATTTGCGACAGAACCACCCAGTCAACACCAAGCGACAGGCCATATTCCAAGTCGACGCGATCCTTCTCGGTCAAGACGGGCAGCTCAAGAACACAGTCCGGCAGATTCACGCCCTTGCGGTCGCTGACCTTTCCGCCTTCGAGAACCTCTGCCTCGATCCGGCCCGGGGCCTTTGCAACAACCATCAACTGGACCCGCCCGTCATCAATGAACAGCCGGTGTCCGGGCGCGATTGCATCGAAAATCTCGGGATGCGGCAGGGGTATCGCTGTCAAATCGTCCGTGGTGTCCTCAGCCACCAGCCCAATCTTTTCACTACGTTCCATCATCCGCTCGCCTTCAGCTATGCGGCCAAGCCGAATCTTGGGGCCCTGCAAGTCTTGCAGGATGCCGATTGGCACGCCGACCTCCCGTTCCAGCGCCCGGATCGTGTCGACCGTCGCGGCGTGGATAGCGTGCTCACCGTGACTGAAGTTCAGTCGGAACGTATCAACGCCTTTCGTGAACAAGGTGCGCAGCATGAACGAAGAGCCACTCGCTGGCCCCACTGTGGCAACGATTTTGGCTCGTCTGTCGCGGATCACGATGGAGACCTTCATCCCAACTTCAGAGAACGAGAACCGCTCTGAAATCATTGACATTTGTCATAGTTGGCCCGGTGTGGATCAATGCGTCCAGCCGATTGAAAATACTGTAGCTGTCATGAGCGCCAAGATAGGCCTTGGGATCGAGCCCCACCGCTTGGCTTCGGTCCAGAAAGTCGGGTCCGATCAGGGCACCAGCGGCGTCTTCCGTGCCATCGATCCCGTCGGTGTCGGCGGCAAGTGCATGGATATGCTCGGAGCCGTTCAGGGCAAGAGCAAGGGACAGCAAAAATTCGGTATTCCGGCCACCGCGCCCAGGTTTTGTGTCGCCAATGGATACGGTAGTTTCCCCACCTGAAAGTAGAACAGCTGGCGCACGCGCTGGCGTGCCATGGGTCCGCACCGCTTTGGCTATTCCCGCCATGATGATCCCGACTTCGCGCGCCTCGCCTTCCAGAGCGTCGCCAAGCAGAATTGGCGAAACGCCCGCGTCGCGGGCAACTTGGGCTGCGGCTTCCAGCGACATCTGAGGTGTCGCAATGATGCGGAAGTCAGGGGTGAAACTGGTTGTTGGTTCAGGATCTGCGAGCAAGATGTCGCGCGCTGCCTGCGGCAGGGAAGGGCCGAGCCGGGTGACAAGATGCGACAGGTTTTCGGTGACCGAGGGATCGGGAACCGTTGGACCAGAGGCGATGGCGGCGGGGTCATCTCCTGGCACGTCCGAGATCGCTAGCGATATCAGCTGCGCGGAGGCTGCGGCAATGGCCAGCCCACCTCCTTTGATCCGCGAAAGGCGGCGGCGGACCCGGTTCATGTCCTCGATCGTCAGGCCGGATTTCAACAGCAGACGGTTGACCTCGACCTTCTCGTCCAGCGTAAGGGGGGAAACGGGCAGCGGCATCAGGGCTGAACCACCGCCAGAGATCAGTGCCAGCACAAGGTCATCAGACCCCGCAGCTTGTGCGGCGGCGAGAATTTCTTTTGCCGCGCTTTCTCCGGCGGCGTCAGGCACGGGATGGGAGGCCTCCCGGACCTGAATGCGTTCGGTCGGAACTCTATGCCCATACCGCGTTACTACGACCCCCGAAAGATCGACGTCGGGCCAGGCCTGCTCCAACGCCTTCGCCATCGAGGCGGCGGATTTGCCTGCCCCGACGACGATGCACCGCCCCGCAGGTTTCGGGGGCAGATGCCGAGCGAGAACAGTCGCAGGGTCGGCGGCGGCGATGGCCGCGTCCAGCATCGCTAGAAGCAGGTGTTCAGCCGATTGCATCGGCTACCGCCTTGCCACAAGTCACGGTGTCCGCCGGTCCGCCAAGATCGCGGGTGCGCAAGGCAGGCTCTGCCAAAACACGCTCGATAGCGGAAACCACATCCGCTGCGGCCTCGGCATGACCGAGGTGATCCAGCATCATCGCCCCCGCCCAGATCTGGCCAATCGGGTTGGCGATGCCCTGCCCGGCAATATCCGGCGCCGAGCCATGCACCGGTTCGAACAGAGAGGGGAAATCCCGCTCGGGGTTGATGTTGGCCGAAGGCGCAATGCCGATAGTGCCCGTGCAGGCCGGGCCGAGATCGGACAGGATGTCGCCGAACAGGTTCGACGCCACGACCACGTCGAACTTGTCGGGGTTGAGAACGAAATGCGCGGTCAGGATGTCGATGTGATACTTGTCGACGCTCACGCCAGGATAGGCCTTGGCCATCTCGGCAACCCGTTCGTCCCAATAGGGCATAGTGATCGAGATACCGTTAGATTTCGTGGCCGAGGTCAACTTGGCGCGCGGGCGTTTTGCTGCCAGATCGAAAGCGTATTTGAGAACCCGGTCCACGCCGATCCGGCTCATCACCGTTTCCTGCATCACAACCTCGCGCGGCGTGTCCGGGAACATCTTGCCGCCGATCGAAGAATATTCACCTTCGGTATTCTCGCGCACGATCCACATGTCGATGTCGCCGGGCTTGCGCCCCGCCAATGGGCTGGGCACGCCCGGCATCAGCCGCGCGGGGCGCAGGCTGATATACTGGTCGAACTGCCGGCGGAACTGGATCAGCGAGCCCCAGAGCGAGATATGATCCGGCACAGTTCCGGGCCAGCCGACGGCGCCGAAAAACAGCGCGTCATGGCCGCCAATCCGGTCCTTCCAGTCGTCGGGCATCATCTGGCCGTGCTTGAGGTAATAGTCGCAGGACGAGAAGTCGAAATCGTCAAACCGCATGTCGATGCTGTGCCGCTTGGCGACAGCCTCCATCACGCGCAGCCCCTCCGGGATCACTTCCTTGCCAATCCCGTCGCCGGGGATGACCGCGATGTTCAGATGGTTACTTTCCATATCTCTGCCTCTCAGTCGTTGCGGCCGCGCACGGCCTCAATGACGGCATCGGTGACCATACGGGTGGTGGCGTTACCGCCCAGATCGGGCGTGTGCAGGTCCGGGTTCGCGGTGATGGTCTCGATGGCGGACATCAACCTGTCGGCGGCGGGTTTCTCGTCTAGGTGTTCCAACATCATCGCGGCAGTCCAGAAAGTCGCCACCGGGTTGGCGGTGCCCTTGCCGGTGATATCGAAAGCCGAGCCGTGGATTGGTTCAAACATGGAGGGCGCCTCGCGCTCGGGGTTGAGGTTCGCCGTAGGCGCGACGCCGATGGAGCCCGAGAGCCCCGCCGCAAGGTCCGACAGGATGTCGGCGTGCAGGTTGGTGGCGACGATCGTGTCCAGAGACGCCGGGTCCATTGTCATGCGCACGGTCATTGCGTCGACCAGCATCTTGTCCCAGGTGACATCGGGGAATTCTTTTGCCACTTCGGCGGCGATCTGGTCCCAGAGCACCATGCCGTGCCGCTGGGCATTCGACTTGGTCACCACGGTCAAGAGCTTGCGAGGCCGCGACTGTGCCAACTTGAAGGCAAAGCGCATGATCCGCTCGATCCCCGCGCGGGTAAAGATCGAGACATCCGTCGCCACCTCCAGCGGCAGGCCGGGGTGCGAGCGTCCGCCCTGCCCCGCATATTCGCCTTCCGAGTTCTCGCGGACAATCACCCAGTCGAGCTCACCATCGTTGACGTGGCGCAGGGGGGACTGGATGCCGGGCAGCACCCGGGTAGGCCGCACGTTGGCATATTGGTCGAGGGGCTGGCAGATCGAGAGGCGCAACCCCCATAGCGTCAGGTGGTCAGGCACATCCGGCGCGCCAACCGCACCGAACAGGATGGCATCGAAGGCGCGCAGCTGGTCCGCGCCATCTGCGGGCATGAATTCCCCGGTGCGCTTGTAGCGTTCGGTCGACCAGTCGAAATTTTCGACGGCAAAGCTGAAGCCGCCGTCCTTGTCCGCCAGAGCGTGCAGGACCTCGAGACAGGCGTCGACAACTTCCACACCGATTCCGTCGCCGCCGATGGCGGCGATCTTGTGATTACGTTTACTCATAAGTTTCTCCAGTTTAGATCAAAAGCCCGGCGGGCATGCGGAGCAGCAGGACATTTGCCATGAGCCACCAGAAGCCGGTGCAAATCAGCAAGCCGGATACGATCCAGATTGCCCATGTTTTCGCGGGGGGACGGTCATAGTCCGCGACGATCATGATCGCGACAAAGGCAATCATGCTCGTGACGAGAAAGCCGATCACTGGCATCAGAAAGACCCACGCCAGAAGGACGACACCGAGCGAAATCCGACGCATCGCCCCGGCATTCAGATTGGCCAGCTTGAACGATCCGCCAGCGGGGCGACGCAAATTCATCGCGATAAGCAAGGCTGAAAAGGCGATCAGCACGGCCGCGATTGTCTTCGGGAAAACCGACCCGAGCGCCGACATGCCGGATGCGCCCAGATAAATCCCAATTCCGAGGATAATGAAGAGGATCGCGAACCCTATTTCAGGCAAGTCTCGCTGCTTATGCTCGGGGGTGATTTCGGTTCCGTCATCGGCAATCGGCTCGGCAATTTGCCCGAGTTGCCGACGACGCTTTGCCTTCCAGTCCGCCCAGAAAGGGAAGCCGAGCGTCAATAGCGCCGCACAGATGATACCGATGCTGATCGGCCGCATGAAAAACATTTCCGTCATGCGCCCTGAGGCATTACCGATCAGGTAGGTCTGAACGAAACCCTGTTCGGCGATCGACCCGAGAACCAGCCCCAGCACGATGGGAGAGGGCTGGAAGCCATATCGGTTCAAGATCCAAGAGAGGATACCAAGACCAACCATCAGTTGGGCATCATCGACGTTCGAGTGGATCGCGAAAGAACCGATTATGGTCAGCAGCGCTACCGTCGGGGCGAGCACGGCCTTTGGTACCTTGACGATGGTTGAATATGCGTAGCGACCGATCAGCAGACCGACGGGCAGCATCAGAAGGGTCGCAATGAGAAGACCCCAAATGAACGTGTAGACGATATTGCCGTCCGTCGTGAACAGGGTCGGTCCAATCTTGATCCCTTGCACCAGCAGCGCGCCGAGAATGATCGCATCAGGAGGCGTACCAGGAATGCCCAGAACCAGCGTCGGGATAAATCCACCCCCGACAGTCGCATTGTTTGCAGATTCCGTGGCGATCACCCCGTCCGGGTTGCCCTTGCCAAAGCTCTCAGGATTTTCCGACGTGCGGCGCGCTTCCGAATAGGACACCAGCCCAGCAATCGACCCGCCGGCTCCCGGCAGAACACCAATTATGGTGCCGATGACGGAAGAGCGTATCACGTTGAACTTACGCTTCAGTGCAATGCGCGTGCCTTCGCGAAAGCGCAGCCCGCCCGTTTCCGAGGGCTTCAAATGCGGATCGGCGTTGGCCACAAGATCCAGGATAACGGGCACGCAGTAGAGCCCGATGATCGCCGAGGTCAGGTCGATACCTGCCAGAAATCGTTGCATCCCCATCGTGTAGCGGACGTCGCCACCCACCACTGCCACACCGATCATCGATAAAACGAGTCCGAGACACGCGCCGATAAGGCCCTTGACAGTATTGCCGACCGAAAGCGCCGCGATGAGAGTGAGGCCAAACATCGCGAGCCAGAAATATTCCGTTGGACCAAATGCCAGCGCGACCTTGGCGAGGGGCGGCGCAAGCACGAGTAGCGCCACCGCGCCGACAATTCCGCCCACAACAGAAGAGATAGTAGCCAGCGAGATCGCCAGACCGCCGTCGCCTCGTTTCGCCATCGGGAAGCCATCGAAAGTTGTCGCGATTGCAGAGGGCGTGCCCGGAGTGTTCACGAGGATGGCGGCAAAGGCGCCGCCATAAATCGCGCCTGTGTAGATCGCGCCGAGGGCAATAAGCCCGGCGGCGGGATCCATTGTGAAAGTGAAGGGGACAAGCACCGCGACCGCCATGGTGGCCGAGAGCCCAGGCAGGGCACCAATTATCGTCCCTAGCACCACGCCCGCAAGCGCGAGGACAAGATTGAGCGGTGTCAATGCGTCCACGAGATAGCCGATGATGTCCATCTTCGCGCGCCGTTACTTGATAATGCCGAGCGCTTTGGCGCCAGCGGTATATTCTTTGATCCGCGCAGCCACGAAGTCATCCATCTTATCATAACCGATATCGGTCAGCACAAAGCCGGCACTTTCCATCTTCTCGATGAAATCCGGGCGGTGATTGATCTCGGTTACGATGTCGGAAATCTTCTGGCGGATGGGCTCAGGCGTCAACGACGGAACAGCCACCCCGCGATAGGCACCGCCCACAATGTCGTAACCGAGTTCCTTAAAGGTAGGCACATCGGGGAACGCCGGCAGGCGCTCGTCCGAAGCGACCGCAAGCATCCTCATTGCGTCGCCCTGGCTTACGCCCGAGGTTGCATAGTTGAAGCCGGCCGTAGTCTGCCCACCCAGAATTGCCGTAATTGACGGACCGGTGCCCGAGAAGGGCACATAAGTCGTATTGATATCGGCAAGCTCGTTGAACTGCACCGCCGCTAGATTGTTGGCCGAGTTCGAACCCGATCCAGCAAAGGTCACCAGCCCGGGGTTTGCTTTTGCATAGTCGACTAGGTCGGCCAGAGTCTTGAATTCACTATCCTTCGTCACGAAGATCGCGTTCGGTGTATAGTGGAAATAGTTGACCGGCGTCAGATCCTCGGTCTTGTAACCTGCGGACCCTGCAAGCGGCTGCAGAACCGTGTGCGGCATGTTGATACCCATGATCGTGTAGCCGTCGCCGGGCAATGAGTTCAACTGCGACCAGGCTTGAGCACCGCCCGCACCGGGCTGGTATTGGATCACGACCTGCTGTCCAGTGACAGCTTCCCACTCAGCCTGCTGGAAGCGCGCAGAGATGTCCGACTCGCCACCGGCGTTAAACGGAATGATATAGGTCATTGGTTTGCTCGGGAAGTCGTCGACAGACTGAGCCGCGAGCGGCGTCGCGGAAAGTAGCCCGGCAAAAATGACTGCGAGTGTTCTTTTCATAATTTCCTCCTCAAGAAGCGCTGCGGGGGAACCGCAACTGATATTTTGGGGAAACTTGCTGCGGGCTTAGGCCCGCAGTCGCTTCCCCTACACCTGATCACGTCCTCCAAGCCGCAAGCAGGATCCGCCAACTCCCCACAGGCGGACAGGGAAACGCTAGACTAATTCTGCAAAATCGTTAATTTCATAATAGGAACATCATTAGTGCATCTGGGTAAGCAATGAGTGAGAGCGACCTCGGGTTCTTCGTCCTCTTGGCGCAGCGCGAAAGCTTCGTCGAAACCGCACGTGAAATAGGCATTACAGCCTCGGCCGTGAGTCGCCGTCTGGCACGTTTGGAAGATCGGCTTGGAGTCAGGCTGATGAACCGCACCACTCGCCGGGTCAGCCTCACCGGCGAAGGAGAAGCATATCTAAACAAGGCAATACGTCTTCTGGGAGAAATCGAAGAGCTCGAAAATAGTTTGCGTTCCGGGAGCGAGCAGCCGAGCGGCCTGCTTCGGATCAACGCAACATTTGGTTTCAGCAGGGAGTATATTGCCCCAACAGTTTCCGCGTTCTGTGACACCTACCCAGATGTTGAAGTGCAGTTGGTGGTAACCGACGCGCCGATGAATCTGATCGAGCAGGGCTTCGATCTGAGCATTCGTTTCGGAACTCCACCGACCAGCAATCTGGTACAACGGATGTTACAAAGAAATCGTCGGTTCATGTGCGCTTCGCCCGCATACATCGAAAAACACGGGATGCCCGAAAACTTGGAGGATCTGCGCCGACATAGCTGCATCGTGCTGCGCCAGGAACACGACATCTACGACATCTGGCGTTTCGACGAACGGGGCGGCAAGAACCCTTCAGCACGTGTGAGCGGCGGGCTAAGCACTAATGATGGTGACATAGCACGCGAATGGATGCTGAACGGT
Source organism: Thioclava indica (assembly GCF_000714545.1). Lineage (GTDB taxonomy): Bacteria > Pseudomonadota > Alphaproteobacteria > Rhodobacterales > Rhodobacteraceae > Thioclava > Thioclava indica. The sequence goes on along the minus strand of NZ_AUNB01000025.1, from coordinate 33,230 downwards.
CATGGGATCATGCTGCGTTCTGAATGGGACATCGCCGAGCTCGTGCGCAAAGGTCGCCTTCGCGTCGTGCTGCCTGAGTACTTCCAAACCGCGAACATCGCTGCCATCTATCCCGAGCGCCACCACCTGACCGCCAAAGTGCGGGCTTTCGTCGATCTATTGGCGGAGCGTATCCGCACCGCCGACTCGCAAGCGCCCTTCCAAGTCAACGCGTCGGAGCTGAGTAAAATTGCGTAACTTTCTCATGCCGAATATGCATGTATTAAGCATGGAGGCGCGAGAATGGATACGACGCTGTTCGATGATTTTCTGGAACTGGTGCGCGAATTGAATTTTTCCCGCGCCGCCGAGAACCGCAAAATGACCCAGCCCGCGTTCAGCCGCCGCATCAAACAACTTGAGGCCGCGATTCAGACGCCACTCATCCAGCGCACGACGCGGCAGGTCACACTGACTGCGGCCGGAAGAGCGTTCCAGCCGCGGGCGGAGGCTATCGTCAGGATGCTCTCGGAGGCCCGGCTCGAGGCGCTGGAGGCCGCAGGGCTCGCGCAACGGACCCTGAACCTCGCTGCTACCCACGCACTGTCCTACACCTTCGTTCCGAAATGGCTGATGCAGGTCGGCGGGCCCTCCCAGATCGGCGCCCTCAACATGGTCTCCGATACGCATCGACAAGGCGTGCGGCTTTTACAGAATGGCGAGGTGAGTTTCTTCATCTGCCATAAAAAACCCAACATTGCTGAAGATCTACCGGAAAAGCAGTTCCGGTTTCATCCAATCGGCAGCGATCGACTTGTGCCGCTTTGCGCCCCCGATGAAAGCGGTCGCCCCCTGTGGCGTCTCGGGAGCGCAGCTTCGCAAATTCCGTTCATAGCTTATTCCAGCGCATCCGGCCTACATGCAATCCTCGAGGCGCATGGTATCGGGGACGGGCGTCGCGGCATCGAAACCAAAATGAATTCTGTGCTTGCGTCGACCAATCTTGAGATGGCGAAAGAAGGCCAAGGCGTTGCCTTCCTTCCCCTCTCCCTCGCCGAACAGGAGATGGCGCGCGGCACTCTGGTCCGCGCTGGTGACCCCTCGCTTGATGTTCCCGTGCAATTGGTCATCTACCGCCCGCGCTCCCGGCTGTCGGCCCATTGCGAGGCATTCTGGCTGAAGGTGGTCAGTCAGGATACTTGATAATTCATGCAGAACGCGCATGAATTCAGTGCCAATCGGCATTGGAACTGCTCCCTGCAGCTCTCCTATTCATGTCTGGGTAAAGTCTTCGGACCATTCACCCCCACGGGAAAGGAGCACGGAAATGCGCATCGTGGACATTTGTGAGGTCACCAAGCCGATTTCCTCGCCTATCAGGAATGCATATATCGATTTCAGCAAGATGACCGCCAGCTTGGTGGCTGTGGTGACCGACGTGGTAAAGGACGGTCGCCGAGTGGTCGGCTACGGCTTCAACTCGAACGGACGCTACGGCCAGGGGGGGTTGATCCGGGAACGATTCCGCGACCGCATCCTCGAAGCCGACCCTGCGTCACTAATGAACGACGCGGGCGACAACCTCGATGCTCACAAAATCTGGGCTGCGATAATGCAGAATGAAAAACCCGGCGGTCACGGAGAGCGCTCGGTTGCCGTTGGCACCATCGACATGGCCGTATGGGACGCGATCTCGAAGATCGAAGAAAAGCCACTCTTCCGTATGCTGGCCGAACGCAAGGGCGTCGAGGCTAATCCGCGTGTCTTTGTCTATGCCGCGGGTGGCTACTACTATCCCGGCAAAGACAATTCCGCTCTGCGCAATGAAATGCGTGGCTATCTGGAGCGCGGTTACACCGTCGTGAAGATGAAAATTGGTGGCGCTTCGATCGACGAGGACCAGCGCCGGATCGAGGCTGTGTTAGCGGAAATCCGGGATGAGGCGCAACTTGCGGTCGATGCCAATGGCCGTTTCGATCTGGAAACCGCGCTCGCCTATGCCAAGATGCTGCGACAGTATCCTTTGTTCTGGTACGAGGAAATCGGAGATCCGCTGGACTACCAGCTGCAAGCTGCGATGGCCGAATTCTATCCGGGCTCCATGGCGACTGGAGAGAACCTGTTCTCGCATCAAGACGCGCGCAACCTGATCCGCTATGGCGGGATGCGCCCCGACCGTGACTGGCTGCAATTCGACTGCGCCTTGTCTTACGGTCTGGTAGAATATCTACGCACGCTCGACATGCTGGACCAGCTTGGCTGGTCGCCGTCGCGCTGCATTCCCCATGGCGGGCACCAGATGTCGCTAAACATCGCGGCCGGGCTCAGCCTCGGCGGCAATGAGAGCTACCCAGACTTGTTCCAGCCCTATGGCGGGTTCCCCGACGGCGTGAAAGTCGAAGACGGCCATATCATCATGCCAGAGCTTCCGGGCATCGGGTTCGAAGGCAAATCCGACTTGATCGCGGTGATGCGTGACCTCGTGGAATAGATTGGCACCGACCGGACAAGTGAAGGGCAGCATTTCAGGATGGCCGAGCTGAACCTGCTCACCACCATCATCATTTACTGGAACACCAAGCACCTCGGTCAGGCTGTCGCCAGCCGCCGCCGCACTGGATTGGATTGCTCACCAGACCTTCTGTCGCACATCTCTCCACTCGGGTGGGCGCACATCATTCTCACCGGCGAATACAGGGCGGATTCAAGTGGTCGTCGCAACGGTCGGCTGTTAACTCATTCTATGATTTCGTCCAATGCTTCGGCTGGCGTTTTCCACCCAAGCGTTTTGCGAGGGCGACTGTTGAGTGTATATGCCACTGCATCCAATTCATCTCGTCCATGCTGACTGAGGTCCGTTCCTTTTGGGAAGTATTGGCGCAGAAGGCCGTTGGTATTTTCATTACTGCCACGTTGCCATGGGCTTTGAGGGTCACAGAAGTAGATGTCGATTCCTGTCTGGTCTTTGAGCTTTTCATGTTGGGCCATTTCGGCGCCCTGATCCCAAGTTAGCGATTTGCGTAGATGGTTCGGCAGATTCCGAATGGATCTGGCGACGGCATCCCGGACGGCTGCAGCACCATGTCCAGCAAGAGCGGGGCCGTTTTTTTGACGCGGACCTGCCCCGTGACCCGGCATCGGCGGTAAGTGCAGCAGAAGGGAAAACGAGTTTTGCGTTCAACGAGCGTCCCAATAGCAGAACTTCTTAGGCCAAGGATTAAGTCGCCCTCCCAGTGACCTGGAACAGCGCGATCCGCGACTTCGGCCGGACGCTCACTGATCATGATCTCATCGGGCACGAAGCTTCTTCCCTTACCTTTTCGTCGCGCGCGCGGGACACGCAAGGCGCGGCCAGAGCGCAAGCAAGCGACCAGTTCGCGTCGCAGCGCGCCACGGCCCTGAATGAATAAGGACTGATAGATGGCTTCATGGCTGATACGCATCAAAGGGTCATCCGGATAATCCAATGGCAGCCGTCGGGCAATCTGTTCCGGGCTCCAAGCCAATGCCCACTTGCGGTGCTGGCGACGAACCGAACGCCTCTTGGTCCAGCGCACATCGGGGCCCGCGATAACTGCGCCATCAGCGCTCACGATCTGGCCTGACAGCCGATCTTCGACATACTGGCGCAAAGCCGTGTTTTCGGCCAGCTTTGTTACCCTGGGGCGTCTTCCGGCTCGGTTCGCGTGCCATTGCGCCGTTGTCGCGCGATATTCAAACCCGCCACTGCGTGTCGCAGCGTTGCGGCGTAATTCTCTTGATACCGTCGATGCTGCCCGTCCTATTTTGCGGGCGATGACACTCACGCCCATGCCCTGAGCGCGGTATAAAGCAATCTCTTCACGCTCAGAAAACGACAGATACCGCCCAGATAAAGGCGGCGAGGATTCTGAATATTGTGATGGTGGCATACCTCCAGCCTCCCGAAACCAACGACCGCCAACCGGGGCAGACGCGCCAACCTGAACCGCCGCTTCTTCGCTGGAAAGTCCTTTGCCAATCAAGCGCCAGAACATTACGTGCTGCTCTCGGTGAGCTGCCTTCGGTCTACCCGGCGAACTCAGCTTCTCTCGGGTGCTTCGATCCGAAGCGCGTTTGTGTATCGTCATAACCGTCCCCATTTTGAAACCGTTGCGACGGCCGTTTGAATCTGCCCAGGTGGCCCAAAAAAGGATCAAAGAAGCCTTAACGTACTATCCTGCCCCATCCGGCATCAGACCCCAAGCTGGCCCGCGTCCAGCTGCTGGTGCTCGACGACTGGGGCACGCATGGCCTGACCGATCAGCAGCGTCTCGATCTACTCGAGCTTTTCGAGGAGCGCTACCAGCGGCGGTCCACCATCATCACCGCCCAGCTGCCCGTGTCAGGATGGCATGACATGATCGGAGAACCCACAATCGCCCCCTCTCGGCGATGCAAGCATCGCCTGCCGGGTAACGGATGCCATCCTCGATCGGATCGTCCACAACGCACACCGCATCGGACTCAAGGGAGACAGTATGCGCAGAAAGGACCGAAACGCGACCTTGACCTCTGCCAAAAATACCGAAACCATTCGAACCGAAACATGATCTGCGGACAGATGATCAGCCGTGCCCGAGCTGTCCGGGAATTAGCGTAATCGCTGTCCGGTATTTCTGAAATCCGCACTCTGTACCAGCTCGCCGACGCGCCGCCCTGACCATTCGCTACCACCGGATGAAAGCTCTCCGTGCGTGGAAAGCCGCCGCCACCGTCGCCTGACGCCCGCATCAATGGCGCTGACCACCATTCCTTCGGTTAACGTGACAACTCCCACATGATACGCAAGGAGCAATTTGGCGACAAAGTGAAGACCGGGGTTCAGCAATTCGCGGCGCTGGCAGGATAACTGTGTCCAGATGATCGGCCGTCCTCAACCTCGGCAAAAGTTTGCGACACTACCCTTGAGCGTGGCATGGTCGACGGCAACTCCACGCTCAGCCTTGATCTCCTCGAGGTCACGGTAGGAGACAGCCTAGCGAAGGTAGCAAAATACCACATACAAGATCACCGACTTCGGGTAATGTACGCCCTTGAAATCAATCGCCATCCGCTCTTGTACCTGCTCTTGCTTTTCTCTCACCTAGCCCAAAACACGATGAAACTGAAGGGACCCCAAATCTTTGCGACACAACCCAACAACATCCCTCTAAACCGTAATCTGCGCGCGCACCTGATCGAATTGTTCGATTAGCCCTGCGTGCTTCGCGCCGAGGCTATTGGTGCAGTATGGATTCAAAAACTGGCGGCCAGCGAACAAGTTCTTGTCGATCTCGGTCAGCCGGACATCATCGCATATGGCACCCCATTCACCGGCGATCACGGTGATCTGGTCCTCGATGATGGTCTCGGCATCGTCTTCGGTGAGCAGAAAATCGGGGGCAACCGAGAGGCAACTTTGGAGCGTACTCATGCGGTTCTGGCCCTTGATCAGCATGGCCTGTGTCGCTTCGTTACCGGTTCTGCCTTGTGGGCAGATGTCATAGGCAGGAGTCAGGGTTAGCATCTTGCCGTCCCAGAAGGCGGCATGGTTTCGGGCGTGGTCGTCCGTGTTGCCGCAAAGAATGTTGAAGACGATCCGTCCGTACAGTTCCCGGAGCGTTCCTTTTGGATCGGTGAAGCGATGGCGGATGATCTCGGCGAGTTCTTCGTATGAGGCGTAGCGCGCCATCATTTCGTCCAACCCGAGCATCGTCAGCGCTGAAACCATGGCTTTGCGTTGCCAACCATCCTTTGCCTTGATGCGGTCGAAGCGTTCGATCAGCAACACATCCTTGCCGCCTGCAGCTATCATCGAGACGGGGGCGACATTCAGACCACATGCAGCGGCCAGCTTCATGGCGATGAATTCAGCTTTCACGACACTGTAGAGATCCGTGCTTGATGAAAACTTTGCGATCAGTGTGCGATCACCATTGTCGATCAGAGCCTTCGGGCGCGCGCCGCCGATCGACGTGCCATGATTGAGGGCCTGATCGAGGGCCGGTGTCAGCGGGACGCCTTTTTCAATGTGCGCGGCCGCTTCGAGAAGGTCCTCATACGAGGCCTCTGCCTTGAGACGCGGAACGTATTCTGTGGCGGATTCCTGAAAGTCGAGGGCGCCGATCCTATCCGAGCCCGACTCAAGCAAATAGGTGAGTTCTGTGAGGTCGCGGGCTTCGGCATCGCCAGCCTTGGGACCCACCAGGCGGTTGATGATGACCCTGCGGCCCCAGGCGTCAGGTGAGCCGTCACGAATGCAGCCGGCCATCGACAGGCCAGCGGCCGGTTCGATCAGGCCGCGGCGGAGCGGGAGCTCTGGCTCGTAAATCGGGATCGCGTCTTTGCGGTTCAGATAGCTGGTGCCATAGTTGAAGGTGTAGCTGTCGCCGCTTTGAGTGATGCGGCCGGCAACAACCGGCTCCGTCTCCCCCGGAAGCCAAATCCAGACATAGGCCTCTTTGTGCTGCATAAGCTTAGAAGTCATCATCGACCTCCTGTCGGCTATGGCGGACACTCTTGGGCAGCAGTGTCAGTTTTTCATCGAGGCGGGCGTTGTGCATAGCCAACGTCCGGTCGTCGAATTCGAACAGGCGAACACCCACGAGTGCAGCGACTTCAAAGACCGTGCCGATCTCAGCGCCGGGTGCCCCTTTTTCGATGTTGTAAAGCGTCGTGCGACTAATGCCAGCGCGATCGGCAAGTTCCTGGGCGGTCATGCCACGCTCAACGCGACCAACGCGGATCAGCTTGCCGAGGATAGACAAGGCTTGTCGCGTGATCTTTGAGTAGCTTCTTTTGCGCTTCATAGGACTCTGACTTTGTGCAGTTTAACAAACATAAGTTGTCTTCGCGTCCAGCATAGTGATGCCTCATACAATGGACAAAGCTTTCTTTCAAATTTATGTACACTTAGATGAACGCAAAAGATATTATGTTCACTTTAATGGTCATTGTGAGGCTGATTCCTGTCGAAATTTCGTCGTTGACCCACCAGCTCTGGGCAAAATCAGAAATTCTTAAATTGCTGGCTGCCTGACAGATACAAAGCCCACCAGCAAAACAGAGGGGCCCTGTCCTACCGACCCGCCACGCGACCGAGCACTCAAGGTCGACTCAAACAAGCTGCGATCTACTTCTGCAAATTCTTGACCGGTCCATGTCCGGTCAATGCAAAATCTTTCCAAATGCGTTTCCGTCCCGCTATCCTGCATCAGCGACATTTCTCCGGATGCTTATGTTGAGCTTCTCCACCCCAAAGACCAGCACGGCCGACCCTCTCTGCTCTGGTTCGAAGGCGACGAGCCGCGCAATCTTTGCCTTGCTCCGAGCGAATTAGAACTCGCCCTGCCCGGCCTGCTCGACGGGCGCGCCTATCTCTCATTGAATCGTTTCCGCTATCGCCGCACCTCCGATCAACTCATAGTGCTGAACGCGCTTTATGTGGATCTCGACTGGCATAAGACGGCGCGCTGGCGTGACTGTAATGTTGGCGTGGTTGAGAGGGCCGTTTTGAAGCATCTTGACGTTGCAAACCTACCACCGCCATCGGTGCTATTGCAGAGCGGGTGCGGGTCGGCCCTGATTTGGCTCATCGATGAATTGCCACCCCAAGCTCTCATGCGCTGGCAGGCGACCATGCGCGCGCTCGGGGACGTATTCGTGAAGTTCGGTGTCGATCGCGCGAGCCAGGAAGCGGCGCGCGTGTTTCGAATCCCGGGCAGCGTCAATGAAAAATCCGGAAGGCGCGTGCGCGCCTCCGGTGGAAGTGGCACACGACACGACTTCGACGCGCTCTCCGACGAGATCTTCAAAGCCGCAGGCCTGCCCACCCGCGCTGAGCTGCAATTGGTGCGCGCAGAAAAACGCGCGAAGCGGCGCACGAACGTAAATCCACGCGAGATGCCTTTCGGCCTTCCCCCGGCGGTACGTTTTCGTCAGATCCGCGATGACCTCGAAGCTATCCGCGTTGCGCACGGCGGGCGACTCCCGGAGGGCATGCGGAACACGTGGCTGCATCTCTACGCGACCGCGCTGACACATGATCCCCGAGAAACGCAGCTCGCCCAGAAAATCGAAGAGATAGCTCAGCTCGCAACGCCTGATCTGCCCGCGCAGGAAGTGGCCGCGATAATTCGCAGCGCGGAAAAGCAAGCCGCACGGGAGCGTGGTGCGACCCCACTCAAAGATGGCCGCTATCATTATTCCGGCGGGACAATCGCGGAACGGCTCGGAATTTCAGGAGAGGACGCACGCGCCCACGGCCTGCGCCAGATCATGCCTGCTCAAGAACGAAAGCGCCGGAAAGCAGAGGCTGAACGGAAACGGCGGGCGCGGAACGGGGCACAAACACGAGCGGAGTATCTCGCGAAGAACAGCGCCTCACGCAGTGAGATTTGGAAAGAATACGGTCTGAGCCGAACCACTTATTACAAGCGCAAGAAGGACGGAACGCTCCCGCCTCGCCTTGTGGCACAAGCTCCGGACAGGTCCGTGCCCGAGACAGGGGGAACCATAGGGCAGGACCGCAGCTGGAATTCTGCAGCAGCTCAAAACGACCTCAGCCGGACACCCGCATCCCCTACCCGGCCACTCCACGAAATTTCTGAACGCGAAAATTTGGATTTGAGCGGCAATGTCCCTTTCTCCTTTCCAACGAAAGGACATTGCCCATGCCAAAACGCTCCAAGCCCTCTCACTTTACCCACGCCTCAACCCTCCTGAGTGCCGCCGACCTGCTTCGCCGCTGGCAGGCAGGGAGCGATGCGACGCTCTGGCGCGCCGAGAAAGACAGCCTCCTGCTCCCGGTCCGCGAGGGCCGGCGCAGGGGCTATTCGTGGGAGACGATCTGGGCGTTTGAGGGCGGGCAGCCGCCAGCGGGAATGGAAGCAGCCTATCGACAGCGATTGCTGACCCCTGAGCAGGCGGCCATCGGCGTGCCCTACCGACCCTCGACCCTCATGACCAAAGCGCGCGAGGGCACCCTGCCCTGCCGCAGGATCGGCACAAAAGTCCGTTTTGTGGCCGCTGAGATCGATCGCTGGCTGTGCTCATGGCTGTAATCGCCAGCGCCGCGCCTGAACGGCAGAACCGCAATTTGAACGGGTTTTTTGCCCCTATGAACGAAACACCCCCCGAACTTCACGGGCCAAATCTGCGTGGGCGTCTCGTTCATCTTGGTCGGAATGAACGCGCCCCTTCGCAGATGAAATCTTACCAGCAAGGATGAAACAATGACTCTCAACGATATCTACCTCGCCCTGCCCAATCTCTATTCCGTGTCCTCGGCAAAGGCTTACAGCGCAGCGTTTCGCCGCGTCGAGAAACTGACCGGCCGGACCCTCAAACAGATCCCTGCGGACGATGTCGCCTGGACCGAGATCGCCCGACATATCGTCTGTGCCGGGGAGTTTCGGGCCGCGACGCCGAAGGCGGCTGAGCGTGCCTTCCACACATGGTCGGGAAAAATCAGCGCCGCGATCCGGAAAGCGATGGAGGCGACCGCAGAGGTGCCTGTCGCTCCCGATGCGCGCCTCGCGTGGGATCAGCTAATCGATTACGCCAAGCGGGTGCAGAACCGTCCGGGGCCCGATGGCTGCAAAGTACTGCCCGGAATGGCGGATGTATCGCTCGCAAATCTGCGGGCGCGCGTCGGGCATGTCTTTCCATCGGAATTGGACAACGAAGCGGCCACCGAAGTGCTTTCGTGTATTCCCTCGGACAAGACCGCATCGTTTCGACGTTCGCTCAAACTGTTCGACAAGATGATAATCCAAAAGGACCGGCATGAAGAGATCGCCGCCCTGCTCCCGGTCTCGCCCGTGGGTCCCCTTCCGGGACGGCGAGACGCTCCGCTCGATTGGACGGCGCTACCCGCATCCTTGGTTACGTCCTGCGACGCGGCGATCGACCGGGCTATCAATGGCGAGCGGCCGCAACGCGATCGTTTCGGGGGCAAACTCGGCGCAGACCCGCTGCCGCAGCGGAGCAAGAACAAGCGCAAGATCCGCAACCCTGAGCTGAGGCGCAAAAATCATCGTCAGGCATTGTCCTGGCTAATCCGGCACACATGGTCGGACCGCACCCCGCCCCCTGGCGTCACTCAGCTTGAAGACCTCCTGACCTCCAAACATGTCAAAATGGCGACCGCAAAATATGCGGAGAGAACGAAGCAAAGCAAATCTCTCAAGGGGGCCAATGAGACCTCTTCGACGAACTCATGGCTCGCGACCCTCGATACGCTCGCGAAGCGTAATGACCTCGGTGACGACGTGCTTGATGCGATCGCGGATTTGCGGTTTTCCGACACCGTTCACAGCGACTACGCAAACGAGATGGCGGCAGAACGCGCGGCGTTTCTGAAGCTGTTGGATCACAATCCCGAAGTCGTTCGAGCCATCCTTACGGGACCGCGCGTTTTGGCACGCGAAGCGCGGCGGGGTTTCGATAGATGGGAGACGTTAGGGGCGCATGCCCAGACCGAGGCGCTGCATATCGCGATGGCCTCGGCGGCGATGGCTCTCCAGCTCTCGCGCCCCCTGCGGACGCGTAACATCCACGAGCTGACAGTGAGCGGAGAAGGCGCCGAGCTTTGTCTCCCGCGTCGCAAGGGGTCTCTGGCGATGATCGACATTGCCCGGACGCGAGTGAAGAACAATCGCGAAATCTTTCACGAGGTGCCAGCGGCGCAATGGAAGACGCTTGCGCTCTGGATCGAAGAAGGGCGCGCCAGGTGGTGCGCGAGTCACGGCATAGATCCCGACCTGAATCCCTACCTGTTCCCGGGCACAAAAAGTGGCGCGCCGATCTCGCGGGCCACATTCAACAAAACCTGGAATCGTGGGATGTCGAGGATCGGCGTGATTGGCCTCAGCCCGCACTTGATGCGGCATGTCGGCGCGACGCTCTACATCGCCCAATATCCCGGAGCCTACGGCGTCGTCGCAGACCTGCTCTGTGACAAAATCGGAACGGTGGAAGCATTCTACTCCCGCGGTGCCGGACGCGAAGCATCGCGTCTCTTTGCCGAGGTGATCCAGCGCCTCGACCCGACGCTCCACCTTACCTGAGGAGGCCTCATGGCTCACCAACCTTTCTCCCGCGCCGAGCGGATCGCCCGGCTGCTTGCGCGAATGCAGAATGTTCCGCGCCCTGTCGCCCGCGCGGTCGCGGAGGCAGTTGTCGAGGACACGCTCAAAGGGCGCGGCGCACCCGCCGCGCTCGAGCGCTTCTACGCCGCCCTCGCGGCGGCAGGCCGGACGCCCGAAACTGCAAACCGCGAAGACTTCGAGGCCGCGGCGAGCAGCCGGACGAGCTACCGGACCTTGATCTCGGCCCTCACACGGTTTGATCCCACCGTGCCGCTTGCCCCGGCCCGAGGCGTGACGATAAACTGGGATCGTTGGTTGAACTCGACCTACGGCAGCAAGCCGAAAAAGCCCCGGGTCTCCACCCGGATCGCGGCGCTGCCCGAGCACTGGCCCTCGGCTTGGCGCGACACCCTCCCTCTTCTCGACCGGGTCGTGCGACGCGGCGAGACGGCCTACAAGCCGCTTCGGGAGAAGTCGCGTGCATCCGTCGTCGCAGCCGTCGGCACCTGCGAAACCGCCCGGATCTGGGCCGCCGCGCGCGGCATCGCGCTCGGTGAGGCCTTCTGTCCCGATCTCGCCGAGGTATTTCTACGCTACTTGCTCGTCGAACGCGGGATTACGCCACACTCGGCTGCGGACTATTTCGAGCGCGTGGAAGGCTTCGCCTATCGCGGGAGGCTCTTCGACCGAGCCGCCGCCGAAGCGTTCGCGGATATCCGCGGGCAGTTGCGGGCGGAAGCGGACGATCAGCCGGAAGGCAAACGCGCAAAGGTCCAACGCTTTCTAAAGGCATTCGATCTCGCCGATATCCTGCATGCGGCAGCGCGACTTTCCGAGGCCGCAACGTCTTATCGAGGGGACAGTGCTCAGGCCGAACGGCTTCGGCGCAAATCGGTGGTCTTCGCGCTTCTCGTCAACGGCTCCGACCGACAGGGAGACCTGTCGCGATTTCGGATTGGCCGCGAGATCCAGCGGTTACCCGACGGCAGCTGGGAAGTGGAGTTTCGGCAGGCAAAGACGCGGCGCAAAAAGGAATTGGGCGCGCTCTGGCCTTTCACGGCACGACTTCTCGACGCTCATGTTCTGGCCGATCGTCCGTCGTGGCAGATCCAAGACCGCATGGCGGAATTGGATGGCATGAACCTGCTCAGTCTGGCGGAGGATGGTTTTAATACGTATCACCCGAGCGCCCTTCTGCAGGAGGAGTTCGGAATTTCAGGGCACCTGATCCGAACGCTGGTCACGAACCTGATCCGCACCGAAGAGCCAGATGCGGCCTGGGCAGCGCAGGCGCTCCTCGGCCACTCGAACCGCTATTCGCAGCGCGCTTACCTCACGAACTTTCGTGTCACGGCGTCCGTGCGCGCTTGGCAATCGGCAATCGGGGAAATTGAGAAACGGGTTGCGCCATAACACATGTCATCGTTCAGCGGGATCGCGAACCGAGTCGTCGCGCCACGAGACATGCTAACGCGACCCGACAGGGCTTGAAGGGCGATAACGCCATGCCGTCCTCAGCCTCCCGCCACGAGAAGCGCTTCGTAGAGCGCGACGACATCACTCTTTGCGACCGAGTAATTTGCAACGGAATCCTCGCGCACCTCACTAAAATCCAGCTGCGCAAAACGCGCCCGCAAATGTTGCGCGTTCTCCCGGTCGATCGCCTTGAGGAAGAGATGCGAGCTGGGCGTGTGTTCGATCGGATTATCGAATATGCGTCCCGCGACGCCGCCAATGCGGCGAATGGCAAAATCAGCCTCTTCGGCGTTGCAGAAACTGAAATCCGGATGTTTGACGTCACCCCGCTGTTCGGAACGCTCATAGCCCCGACGCTCCCAAATCTGGAAAACGGTGCGCACCGCGTAGGGCTGACCCTCATAGAGAAACGCCTCTACCGGCAACAGCATCTCGTCAACGAGATGGAACATCCGATTGAGCCGGCGGCGCAGCGAGGATTTACGCACCGAGCGCGGCAGGATCATCGCAATCACATCCGCATGGCTCGCTGCGTGATTGAAAAAATTGATCGCGAGGGAAGCGTTGCGACCGAACGGCGGGTTGCCGACAACAACGTGCCGCCTAAAATTGCCCGGCGGGACCCAGTTCAGATAATCGGCTCGTACGATGCCAGAAGCAGCAGGCGCGAGGTCGAGGCCTATACGCGGCTCAGGTAAATGCGCGAGAAAGGCACCAGCCCCCGCAGAAGGCTCGATCCAAAGATCACCCGGCTGGGCTGGGAATGTCTGGGACAGTCGCGCATAGCATTTCTCAGCAATCAATGGGTTCGTGTAGAACTGATCGAGTGCCCGTGCGGTCGCTTGAAAGGGCTGCTCGAAGCATGTGTGGATGGTCATGTAGATTTCTCCTGTTCTTGACGAACAGGGAAATCGAGACGTGCCGGAAAAACGGAAATCGAAACCCGAAAAAAATTACAGAAATATCATAACTACCTGTAAAAGAACACTAAAATAGTGGATGTGAGCATCAAACCTGTGGACGCTCCCTCAAAGCAAGGAATATGGAACGCGAGGATTGGGGCAAAAGAAACAACATCTCTGAGGGTGAAAAAGTACGCGCCGGAGACGACTGCGGTGAGTAAAAAGATCAGCGCAGCCCCGCGCGATCATCTTACACCACGAAATAATTTTTGTGGTGTAAGACCCGGCTAATCGCATCCAATCCACCTGATTAGCCCGGCCCGCCTCTTCCTGCGTCGCATACGGCAGGACACCTACCACCACCGTGAGAAAGAAACCGGTCATCCGGGCACCGGCCGTCGGTCGCGCACGCCTTGTGACGCGCGACCGAAAGCCGATCCCGGCAACGACCTCAAACATCGTGCGTCACTCCCATCGAAAAGGAATGACACATGCTGACTGCCCTCTCGAAACGCACCTCTACTTCACCATGCGAAACAACGCGACCTTGGTCTGAAACCATAAAAGCGGGCGATATCATCTCGTTCAGGTTTCCACTGCAGAATGCACCCGCCAACGAGAGGCCCAAGGCGCGCCCCTGCCTCGTGCTCGCGGTTTCAGTCTGCGACGGGCAGCGCTGGTTATGCGTGGCTTACGGCACCACCATTCGCCGCAAAGCGCGCAACATTCTCGGCATCGACCTTTCGAGGGATGAGGCTGCGGCCAGCGGCCTTGATCGCGCCACCGGATTCTGCGGCACGCGCACCGTTGTGATCCGCACGAACGACCCGGCGCTGTGTGTTTGTCCAGCTTTACGCACACCGGTCATCGGCAAGCTCGCCGATCAGCCTCGCAAGCGGATGCGGATTGTTCAGACTCGCCTGCTCAAAAAGTTGGAAACGGCTGACCGGCGCTGACCAAACTTGATCGGTAGAGCTGAGATAGCGCTCTCGATACGAAGCGCTATCACACCCCCTCCGCTCCAAGAGATCGAAAGCAACTGAAAGAAGCGTGCACGATATCTCTCGGCCCCCAAATCGCGTCGTTGCCAAACGCAGCCCACCACACATCCCAAACGGCCATGAAGTGCCGTTCTTGAAGCCCGCGGGTCAGTCCGCAGGGCATGATAGGAGTTTATCCCATGCACCATCGCATGATCCCGGTTGCCCGAATTTCGATGTCGAGCTTCCTCCACGAAAACCATGAGGCGCTTTGCAATGCGGCCGCCTTGCTGGGTGGCGGAAGCGCGGCGCAACGCGTCTCCGCTATCCTTCACGGATTGTCCCGTCCGGTGCCTCTTTCGCGCCAGCTCTGGCGAAAGTTGCAATGGCTATCCGACCTTCTCACCCTCGAGAATGTCGAAAATTTCGAGCGTCCCGAGGCAGGCTATTTTGCCGCCGTGAATCCAAACGACCCCGTCGTCGAGGAAATCTGCCTTCTGACCGACGAATACACCGACCGGCTCAACGCCCTGCGTGCTGAAGAGGCCACATCCGCGCCGCCGCATCTTCTGGCAGCTTGAGCGCTACCTTCGCGCCGCCGCTTAGCGGGGCGGTGCGAACTTGAGGACCCGCGCTTTTGCGGGTCAAAACAAGGAGCACTTCATGCACTATCCTTCAAACACAACTGATATCAAAGCTATCGCCATCGCGGCAATCGAGACCGCGCGCGCGCTCGAAACGGCGCTCGATGAAAGCACGGTGGATCTACGTCAGGACACACAGCCCGTCCAAGCGATGTTCGAAGCGTTTCGCGCAGGCACTCTTTATGACGAAGCCGAGGAACCTACCCTCGACGCGCTGAGCGCGCATGTGCTTGGCACGCTCTCCGATCGCGTGCCGGGATATCGGCAAATTGCGCTAAATTACGACACGGACAACTACTTCTTCCTCGACGAGGACCTCGAGAGCATCCGAAATCTCTGGGAACAGCTGCGGCTGTTTCGCAGTTTGCGCCAAAAGGTGATCGATCAACTCGCCGCCGAGCAGCATCTGTCTGCGCTGCGCCACCGCCGTTTTACATCCGCATTGGAGTAGGTACAAACTGCAGGCCGGGATTTTCCCGGCCTGTAATCCGCTTGTATTCGCTGCGGTCCGTCAACCCGCGTGCAAGACCGCGCGACACAGACCACAGCCCCTCTCCGCCAATCCCGCCAGGTGTTTTCATCATTTTTTGCCGATCTCAGATGCGCGTAAAACGCCTTATAAATAGCGATTTTTCGTAGAAAAACACAAGATCTTGCCGATAACCGTTGCCGATCTTGCTTGCCGAAGTTTTGTGCGGGCTGATGCGATGATGATTGCCCGCTCGCGCTGACATAAAGGGACCAACATAACGACCGCGCTGTTGGACCGCATCACACACCGCTGCCTCCGCCAACGGTGCTCGACCGGCTTGCCGCCGAACGTCAGGTCTTCGCGCGTTAGTGCCGTCCGGCTCTACGCGCAGCCGGGTAAAAGGAATGCCGGGCCGAGATGCCCCGGTGTGGCATAAAATCATAGAGCAACAAGGCGGGGCGAACCGCAAAAGCGGCTGAGCCACTCGCTTTTATTATTTCAGATTAATGAGTTGCCGGAAATTTCGTGATTTTTTCGGAAATGTTCTTTCCCCATTCCGTCAAAGGCTCACATTCCATCCGGTTGCTGTGGACGCCTGACGCAATGCCATGCCCATCTGTGCATGATCCCCGACAAGCCCGATCACGCGGCGCATCACCAAGCTTTCAAACATCTACAAAATATGAGGCCGCACAAATGAGTTTCGATATCCTTTTCTGCCGCAATCAAGAGGACGTTTTAGATCTTAAAAATCACACAGACTTCCTTGCCCTTTTTGACGCCGACATCGGCGGTCGGGTCTACGACGGATATGATGATTTCTATGTAACGGATCAAACCCTCGCAATTGCGGATGCGCGTCTCGCTGTCGCGCTTACGTCAGCAGGCATTGGGAGCCACGAGGTTCAGAGCGAGATCCCCAATGGCTTTTGCGATATCGATGCCCGGACGGCACACTGGAGCTATCTTCTGCGCTGCTATCCCGCCCTCTTGGAAATGTTGCGCGAAAACATCCGAGACCACGGGCCCTTGGTCTGCGCCTATGGTTGATCAGCGTAAACCCACAAATCCTTTTGTCGTGTCAGCTGGTTCTGTGGGAAAGGGGGAACTGTATCCATCGCTTAATCCATGCAACATGGCCGCTTGCAATTGCTTTGGCGGGTGCGGATCGCCGACATATCCCAAGTTGACCATAGCGTCGCCTTCACGCAGATGCGAGAGTGTGCCGTCACGGAAATTTGTTTTGCCAATTAACATTTAGAACGATCTAATTGGATCGTTCTAAATGGTCTAAAATGTCCGTTGAGGAGCGGAGATTTCGGACGGTCACGCAGGGGAGGCGTCGTGTACCATTTCAACTTTACACCCGTATTCGACAACTTTTACCTGCTTTTATACGGCGCTTGGCTGACGGTTCGCTTGTCATTTGTCGCGATGATTTTGGGGCTAGTCGTCTCGGTTCTCGGTGCGGTGGCGCGCACGTCTCGCTACAAGATCTTACGCGGCCTTGTCGGGGCCTATGTTGAAATTATCCGCAACACACCCTTCCTGATCCAGATTTTCTTTTTGTTTTTCGGCTTGCCCGCCGTGGGCATCGCATTGAATCCAAATGTCGCAGCCCTCGTCGCCCTTGTGATCAACGTCGGTGCTTACGGAACCGAAATCACCCGAGCGGGCATCGAGTCCGTGCCTCATGGTCAGGTTGAGGCGGGGCGTGCGCTTGGGCTCGAGCCGGTGCAGATTTTTCGCTATGTCGTGCTTAAACCTGCGTTGCGCAACGTCTACCCGGCGATGACGAGCCAGTTCATCTACCTCATGCTGACGTCCTCGGTTGTCTCTACGATTTCGGCCAATGATCTGGCCTCTGCCGGCGCGGATCTGAACGCAAAAACTTTTGCGAGCTTTGAGATCTATCTGGTCATCACGGCCATGTATCTTGTGCTTTCACTGCTGTTCTCGGGCTTGTTCCGCCTGGTTCAGCACACCTTGTTCAATTACCCCGCGAGCCGCTGATATGATCCGTCAATTCGGTCCCGCCGACATTCTATTCATCATCGAGGCCGTCCGCTGGACCTTGCTGCTGTCCGTCATTGCGTTTGTCGGCGGAGCCGTCGGCGGGCTGATCGTCGCACTGGCGCGCAGCTCTGACTCGATCGCGCTACGCCGGATCAGCGCCGTATTTATCCGAATTTTTCAGGGCACGCCGCTGCTGATGCAGTTGTTTCTGTTTTACTTTGGCCTTGCTGTCTTGAACTTGCCGATCAATCCGTTGCTGGCTGCCGCCGTTGCGCTGACATTCCACGCAAGCGCCTATCTGGGCGAGATTTGGCGCGGCTCGATACAGGCGGTGCCCACGGGCCAACTTGAAGCCGCAACGGCCCTTTCGCTTAGCTACCGCGACCGGATGCAAAGCGTAATCTTGCCGCAAGCGGCACGGATTGGGGTTGCGCCTACGGTGGGATTTCTGGTGCAGCTCATCAAGGGCACCTCGCTGACCTCTATTATCGGCTTTACCGAACTGACTCGCGCTGGTCAGATTGTCAACAATGCCACCTTCGACCCGTTTGTGGTCTTTGGATTGGTGGCCGTGATCTATTTCCTGATTTGCTGGCCGCTTTCGCTATACGCGCGCCGGCTTGAAGCGCGGATGCGCCGCGCCTTCACACGCTGAACGACCGTAACCACCAATTTCTCGGAGGAAGAGAGAATGAAGTTTTTCCACACACTGGCAGCCGCCGCTATTGCAGCCACGGCCCTTCTTGCCCCGCAAGCGCAAGCCACTACACTCAAACAGATCGAGGCGAATGGCGTGCTCAAAGTCGGCATGTTGGTCGATTTTCCGCCCTTCGGCACGATGAGCGCGACCGGCGCGCCCGAGGGCTATGACGCCGACACCGCCAAGGCGTTGGCGAAATATCTCGGCACTAAAATTCAGATCGTGCCGGTGACCGGGCCCAACCGCATTCCCTATCTGTTGTCGGGTCAGGTCGATGTTCTGGTGGCCTCACTGGGGATCACGCCGGCGCGTGCCGAAAGGGTTGATTTCTCGAACCCATATGCTGGGATTGAGATCATGGTTTACGGCAAAAAGGATGAGGATGTGAAGGACGGCGCGGGCCTCGCGGGCAAGACGATCGGCGTGGTGCGCGCCTCGACACAAGATGCTGGCGTCACCAAAGTTGCCCCCGCAAGCGCAACGATCCGCCGTTTTGACGATGATGCCGCCGCAGTTCAAGCGCTGCTATCGGGACAGGTGCCGCTGATTGGCGTCTCGAACGTGATCGCTGCACAGATCAACAAAGCTGCACCGGGCCGCTTCGACGAGAAGTTCTCACTTTCGAGCCAAGTTCAGGGTGTGGCCGTCGTGCCGGGCTCTGACGCGCTGTTGGCCAAGATCAACGCCTTTGTCGCGGACGCGATGAAAGACGGGACGATGGACAAAATCAGCGAGCAATGGCTTGGCACGAAGGTCCCTGATTTTGTCCGCACTGGCACCGCGAAAGCGGCTTTGAAGTGAACATCTGACATCAACCCGGCGCCACGTTTCAAACGCGGCGGCGCCGGGCTTCAATGACGAGGCATGACCATGGCACAATCCAAGCAGCTCGCGGTTGAAATGCGCGGGGTCTCCAAATTCTTCGGGGCGTTCCAAGCGTTGAAAGCAATTGATCTGACGGTCGAGACCGGCGAACGGATTGTTATCTGTGGCCCCTCTGGCTCGGGTAAATCAACGCTGATCCGCACGATCAACCAGCTTGAAACCATTCAAAGCGGCACAATCACCGTTGATGGAATCGAGCTGACAGCAGGGGGCGACAATGTTGGCAAAGTGCGCCGTGAAGTTGGCATGGTCTTTCAGCAGTTCAACCTGTTTCCCCATCTCACGGTGCTGCAAAACTGCATGTTGGCGCCGCTCAAGACGGGACGGGCCAATAAGTCCAGCGCCGAGGCGACCGCGCGCAAATATCTTGAGCGTGTGAAAATCCCCGAGCAGGCAGATAAGTTTCCCGCCCAATTGTCGGGGGGCCAACAGCAGCGCGTCGCAATTGCGCGCGCGCTGTGCATGGAGCCGCGGATCATGCTGTTTGACGAGCCGACTTCGGCGCTTGACCCCGAGATGGTAAAAGAAGTGCTCGATACGATGATTGATCTCGCGCGCGAAGGCATGACGATGCTCTGCGTGACCCACGAAATGGAGTTTGCACGCGCGGTGGCCGATCGTGTGATCTTTATGGAAGCGGGCGCGATCATCGAGCAGGGCGCGCCCGAAGAGTTCTTTGGCAACCCCCGCTCTGAGCGGCTGCGCAACTTCCTTGGTCAAATCGCATGACTGCCGCCACAGCACCGCCCCGAATTTTGGTTCTGAGCGATCTTAATCCGCCAGACATAATGGAGCAGTTTTGCGCCAGTCACGCCATCACCCGCGACATCGAGGCGCGTGACGGGATCGAGATCGTGCTCACCAGCGGCACGCGCGGATTGACGTGTGACGAAATTGACGCTCTGCCCGACCTGCGGCTGATCGCGGTGAATGGCGTGGGCACAGATGCCGTCGACCTGGGCGCTGCGTCCGCGCGCAACATTGCCGTAACCACCACACCCGATGTGCTTTCCGGGGCGGTGGCCGAACTGGCGCTTGGTCTTGCGTTAAGCGTGCGCCGGCGCATTGGCGAAGGAGAGCGACTGGTGCGCTCGGGCGCTTGGGGCGGGGGTCAAAAGGCGCGGCTTGGCCGCTCACTGATCGGTGCGCGGTCCGGCATTCTGGGCTACGGTCGGATCGGGCGTGCACTGGCGGATATGCTGCGCGCTTTGGGCCTTGAGGTGCTCTATTACGCGCGCGCGCCGGATCAAAATGCGACCGACGCCTATCGCGCCAATCCTGTGACATTGGCGCGTGATTGCGATGTGCTATTCGTAACCTTGGCCGCCACGCCCGAGACCCACCATATCGTCGGGCCTGACGTGCTGGACGCGCTAGGCCCAGAGGGCACTCTGGTCAACGTCGCGCGCGGCTCGGTTGTTGATAGCGCGGCTCTGGCGACGGCTTTGCACGGCGGAACGCTTGGCGCTGCGGCGCTTGACGTGTTTGAAACCGAACCGGCCACGCCCGGCGGCCCGGAGGATGCGCTTTTGCGCGCGCCCAATACGCTGTTCACCCCGCATATCGCCTCGGCCACCTATGAGGCGCGCAGGGCAATGGCCCAACTTGTGATTGCCAATATCGACGCGTTTATTGCCGGAGCACCGCTGCCCAGCAAAGTCGCGCTGTCTTGAACGGAACCTCGAATGGATATCCTTTGCATCGGCGAGCCGCTTGCTGAATTCACCAATGATGCCGCAAACCTGAACCAGTTTCACCGCCGGTTGGGCGGCGATATACTCAATGCCGCGATTTATCTGGCGCGTTTGCGACCCGATTTGCGCATAGGCTATCTGTCGCGGTTAGGCGATGACGCAATGAGCCGCTGGATGCGCGATGCCATTGCTGCCGAAGGTGTGGATGTGTCAGGCGTCGCGCTGGAGCCGCACGGCAGCCCTGGTCTGAGCTTTATCTCGACCGATGAAGACGGTGAGCGTAGCTTTGTTTATTGGCGCGA
Organism: Thioclava indica; assembly: GCF_000714545.1. Lineage (GTDB taxonomy): Bacteria > Pseudomonadota > Alphaproteobacteria > Rhodobacterales > Rhodobacteraceae > Thioclava > Thioclava indica. The sequence continues at coordinate 12,090 of NZ_AUNB01000025.1, read as the reverse complement.
TCAGTCCCCGGCACGTCGGATGTTCTCCCCCGAAATGTCCGAGGCGCCCGCCCTGTCCAACGCCCGCGCAGTGCTGTTTTCTGGCATTGCACTGGCTATTTTGCCAGCAGCGGCGCGCGCCCGGATGTTGTCGGCTTTGGCGCACGCGCGCGCGGCGGGTTGTTTGGTGGCCTATGATACGAATTACCGCGCGCGGTTGTGGACTTCGCATCAAGAAGCCACAGACTGGAGTTCACGAGCGTTGGCGGTGGCTTCGGTCGCGCTGCCCTCACTGGAAGATATGGGTGCGCTTTGGGGCTATGATACACCTGAGGCGGCATTGCAACACTGCGCCCGCTTCGCGACTGGCGAGATCGTTTTGACCACCGGCGGCGGTGCGGTTTTGCACCGCAGCTCCGCAGGTGAGGCGCAGTCCATCGCCCTACCTGCACCAGTGCGCGCGCGCGATACCACCGCCGCAGGCGACAGTTTTGACGCAGGCTTTTTGTCGGCCTTTCAGCGCGGAAAGTCCCCACAGGAGGCGGTTCTGGCAGGGGCGCGACTGGCCGCCCGCGTGGTGCAATTTCCCGGTGCCATCATTCCGAAATCCGCGATGCATGAGGAGATCGCCGAACATGCAGTCTGACATGATCGAGAGCTGCGCCGCTCAGTTTGCCCACGCCCATCTGACGGGACAGATCGACGCGCTGCCGCTGCTGCCCGAAACCGCCGAGGACGCTTTTGCAATCCAGAGCGCCACAATTGCACGGCTTGGCGTCGTGGGCGGCTGGAAACACGGTCTGATCGGCGGGCGTGACTTGGCCTGTGCGCCGATTTTGAAAGTCGAAGTTCATCACTCCGGCACCCTACAGCCCCACCTGAGAGGCCTTCGGATAGAAGTTGAAACCGCGTTCCTCCTTGGCAAAGATATCGCCCCCGATGCCACCTTCGAGGCGATCCTTGATGCTATCGACGACGTCCATATCGCGTTTGAGTGTTTGCGTACGCGATTCGTCACACCAACTGGTCACACGCCGCTAGAGCTGATGGCAGACAGGTTCACCAACCATTCCATCGTGATCGGCGACGCGATTGCCGATTGGCGCAACCGCGATCTGGCGGCGCTTGCGATCACAACCAATTTCGCCCCGGCGGGAACGCGGGCGGCACCCGGCATGTCTCTTGATCAAAGCGTCGATTTTCTTGGTTTTCTTGCGCGACGCGCAGCGGAACTTGGCCTGCCGCTAAGCGCAGGGCAATATGTGATTACTGGCGCGCGGCTTGGGCCAATCCCGCTGACCACGCCGGGCACATTTCACGCAGAAATAAATCATGCGCGAGTCGAGATGACAGTTACTGCCGCATAATTTTTAAGCGCGCCAACCCCCTGATCTGGCGCGGCTGGGTATGGTCAATTGCCACGGTGGCGTCGGGACGATACTGGTCGGAATATGAGCAAAAAGCGGATCACCTTGATTGATGTGGCGCGCGCGGCAGGGGTGTCGCGCGCAACGGCCTCACTGGTGATCCGCGGATCAAGCCTCGTGGCCGAGACGACGCGTGAAAAAGTCGAAAAGGTAATCGCCGATCTCGATTATGTGCCCAACAGCGGCGCTGCGCGTCTGCGCGGGCAAAAAAGCCGCACGATCGGCGTCATCATCCCCAACCTCGTCAACAGCTTCTTTGCCGAGTTTGTCGAAGGAATTGAGGCCAGACTCGATGACAGTGGCCATTTGGTGATGCTGGCCAGTAGCCGCGATGACCCCGCGCGCCAGTCCGGCCTGATCCGTAGGCTGCGCGAGCACGGCGCCGAAGGGCTGATATTGATTCCCGCCGACGCCACGCGCCCCGAGACGATCTCGCAACTCGACCGCGCGTCCCTGCCGGTGGTGCAAGCGATGCGTCACGTTGGAATGGGTCTGAGCGACTTTGCGGGCTCTGATCCGGGGCTGGCAGTGCGCGAAAGTGTGCGGCATTTACGCGATCTAGGCCATCGCCGGATTGCCTATGTTTCACTTAAGGGCGAGACCTCAACCCGGATTGAGCGGTTGGAGTCGTTTGACAGGCACATGCGCGAAATGGGCCTTGAGAATGCGGGCATTATTGAGGTTCCGCTTGCGTGGGATGGATCACCACAATCGGCGGGGATGGTGAGTGCGCTCAATCCGCGCCCGACAGCGGCCATTTGCTTTAATGATATTCTGGCATCAGGACTGCTGCGCGGTCTGTTCGATCTGGGGTTGATGCCGGGGCGCGATCTGTCGGTGGTAGGTCACGACAACCTGTCGTTCATCGATCTCGGCGCACCGCCGCGCCTGACCACGGTGCAGGTTTTCCCGCGCGAGATTGGCACCAAAGCCGCCGAGCTGCTGATCCGTCGGATCGCCGAGCCACATGCAGAACTGCGTGACGCGATTGTCCAGCCGCGGCTTAGAGTTCGTGATACCACCGGACCTTGCGGCTAAGGAGCGCGACGGCGTCGTTACATACCGCTTCCGCCAGTTTCATGGGTGCTGTCGCAGAGTTTCCAGGTGTCGAAAGAAGAACCTTCATTGGCATTGTCAACTTGTTGGCCGGCCTTCCGAGAGTCGGTAGCAGATTCCGATGATCAACCAATTTCCCAACCCCGCCTCAAAGGCGACCGCAGTATTCCCGTCAGGTTTGACCGCGACACCTACGAAGGTCAGCGGTACCGAAACGTCTAGGCGTCCTGTGTCCCAACAAACATCCGGTCCTTGGCGGCGGTGATGTGATAGCGCATGGCGGCTTTTGCGACTTCTGGCTGCTTCAGGCGGATTGCGTCCAACACCGCACGATGCTCGGCCAGCACCAGTTCCTGACGCACTGTCGTATCCAAAAGCGTCAGCGACCGCGAGAGTTTCACGCCGATGGCAATTTGTTCGCTAAGAGATTCGAGAACCGAGGCAAAGAACGGGTTTTTCGAGGCGCGTGCCACGGCAAGGTGAAGCATCTGGTCTGCTTCGACGCCAAGTGCGTGTTGTTCATAGCTTTGCGCCATCACCTGATAGGCGTGATCCATCGCGGCAAGATCTTCGTCGTCCCTGCGCAGAGCCGCCCATGCCGCCGCAGCACCTTCCACATCAATGCGGAATTCGTAACACCGCTGAACTCCTGAAACCGAGTCCAGCGGTAGAAATGTGATGAGTTGCCGGTCGGGACTACGCAAGACATAGCTGCCAGAGCCACGACGGGACTCGACGATGCCGTCATCGCGCAGCCGCGAAAGTGCTGCGCGCACAATCGGGCGCGAAACACCGAAATTTTGGGCCAGAACGTCTTCGGCGGGCAGACGGCTGTGGACCGGGTATTCCTCTTCGAGGATCTGCGTCAGAAGTTGATCATAAACTTGGTCCGCCAACGACGGGCGACGGGGCTCTGACACTGTGGCCTCCTTTGTTTCTGTTGGACCGGAGTATACATTGGCCAAGTCTCTGCCAAACGTCTGAACTCCTTTATAAGCCGCAAACGGGCCTTCGCAACGCTCGGGTCATGGCGCGCATCCGGTTCGGTGCCGCCCCCGTGATGCAGTTGGTGCGATCACGGGAACGGGGCTACTGGCACGCACGTTACTCGGATTGACCCGTCACCGGTTTCTTCGCAGGCTTTCTGATCGCGAGGAAATAGACAAAGATCAAAGTCAGCACGACAAAGAACAAGCTGTCCGGGTTGGTAAGAAACGTCATGGGATCGCCATTTGACAGCGCCAGAGACCGGCGCAGGAATTCCTCGAGGTTGGGGCCCAGAATGTAACCCAGCAACATCGTGATTACCGGAAACCCGTTGCGTCGCAGATAGAAGGTCAGAACCCCCATCCCCAGCGCCATGAACATCTGAAAGGTCGAGTAGGTCGAAACGTAGCTTCCGACAACAGCCAACAAAGCGATGACGCCGTAAAGCAGGTCTTTACGGATCGACACGATCTTGATGCAATACGGCCCGATCAGATAAAGCGTCAAAGGAATAAGGACCACGGCGCTGAACAGCAGGGTTGCAAGCATCGGCGCAATCAAACCGGCTTGATCCGCCATCAGCTGCGGGCCGGGCTGGATCCCGTTGATGATCAAGACGCCAAGCATGATGGCGGTGATCGGATCGCCCGGAATACCAAAGGTCAGCATTGGAACCATGGCCCCGCCGCAGACGGCATTGTTGGCGCTTTCCGAGGCGGCGATACCTTTGGGGTTTCCTTTACCAAAGGTTTCGGGCTCGTGAGAGGTGCGAACCGCCTCGGTATAGGCCAAGAGCGACCCCATAGACCCGCCCGCACCGGGAAGGGTGCCGACGAAATATCCGATCAGGCAGGATTTGAAGTAGCAAACAAAGCCGATCTTGCGGATTTCAGACAGCGGGGGCCGAAAATCCCTGCGCCTGATCTTGATCTTTTCGGCGGCCGCAGCGACCGCAGCCATATTGGTGTGCGTGCTGGCCTGAATGAGAATTTCCGAGATCGCAAACGTCCCGATGATGACAGGCATCAGATCAATGCCGGCGGTCAGGTCGCTGTAGCCAAAGGTGAACCGGGTGATCGGCTCCATCGCGTCAAGGCCGACGGTGGCAAGCATGAGCCCGATACAGGCGGCCAGCCCGGCTTGTGGGATGCGCCCGCGTTGCGCGATAACGACAACGACGATGGCAAAGGCAAGCAGCGAGAATTTACCGGTCGTTTTGACGAGCAGGGACAGCTCGGCCACAAAGGGCGCGACCGCGATCAGCAGCAACGTTCCCACCGCGCCTCCGAACATCGAGCCTAGGGCCGCATGCCCCAACGCCTTAGCGCCGTTGCCCTGCTGTTGCATGGGGTAGCCGTCCAGAGCCGTCATCATCGAAGATGGTGCCCCCGGAATATTGATGGTGATAGCCGTGATGCTGCCACCGTACATGCCGGCCATGTAGATGCTCGCGCTGGCCATAAGTGCGGTTTCAACGTTGAGCGTGTAGGTCAGAGGCAACAGCAAGGCCATCGCCAGCGTTGCAGTCAGGCCGGGAATGGCGGCGAAAATGGTGCCAATTATGAAGCCCATAATCACATAGGCCAGGTTCATTGGATCAAGCAGCAAGCTGAAGCTGTGGAAGACAAGGGCGATGAAATCCATGATTTACCCCCACGGCGTCGGGAGGCGAACCCCGAACAATTGTTGGAACATGACATAGGCGATCCCGACAATCACCACGGATATAACGGCCTTCTGCAGCAGCTTTTCGAAAGACGAGAAAAGCAAGAGAAGCGCGAAGACGAAGAGGCTTGAAGAGATGAAATATCCCAAAGGCTTGAAGGCGACGATGTAGACAAAGATGGCCACGACAACCCACAAATGCGTGTAGATCCGCGGTTCGCTTGGTCCCGGTCCATCGTGTTCGGCGCGCAGCTTTTGGACGATAAGAACGCTGGCAAAAACGATGGCCACGCCCCCCAGAAGGATGGGGAAGAACGAAGGCGTCAAGCCGCTCTCGGATACGGGCGCACCTAAACTCAGCGCCGTAATGAAATATCCGACAGACACGGCAAGAGTGAAATACAAGAATAACGGTTGTCTGTTGAAAATCATCGTCTTCTCCCGGGTTCCGTCGCAAACTTTTTTAGGGATCGTTGAGCCGAATTCTGGACATGGCTATGCTGCGATCTCCGCGAAGATCTGAAAGGCGGTTGCGCCTTTTGCCGGGATCTGGCCCTTTCGGATCATGTGGGCGGTCTCGATCCCGGCAATGGTCGCGGCGGCCGAATGGAATGCTTTGAAGCCCATCATGGGGTGAGTGACCCGTTTGATAAATCGGTGGTCTTGTTCAAGAATGTTGTTGAGATATTTGACCTGCCGTATCTCGATCGTCCGCCCGCAGTTCGTGAATTTCAGGATCACATTCACCGCCTGAAGCCCGGCGAGATTGGCTCCGCTTTTGTCGATCACAACACGATCTGGTACGTCGTTCGCAGCTATCACCTGCTTGAAGAAATGACGAGCGGCGGCGAGGTCGCGGCGCTCGGACAGCATAAAATCAAGGGTTTGCCCACTTCGATCCACGGCGCGGTAGAGGTAAGTCCAACGGCCTTTGACCCGGATGTAGGTCTCGTCTACTCGCCAGGAGTTGGCCGTCGGCCGCTTCCTCCTTTGTGCTTGGGCGGCGATCAAAGGTGAAAACTTCACAACCCATCGGTTCAGCGTCGCATGGTCGACCTGGACCCCGCGCTCGGCCATAATCTCTTCCAGGTCGCGGTAGGAGACAGCGTAGCGGACGTAGAAGAACACCGCTTAAAGGACCACCGGTTTCGGGTAGTGCACGCCCCTGAAATCAATAGCCATCTGCGTCAACCCGCCTGCCCTTGTTTTTTGCCAATCGTAGCGCGAAACTCTACCGGACTGAAGGGTCATCCCTCGTTTGCGACAGAACCGCCGCCCCTCGGGCCATCACCAAATTTCCCGTGTTTCGCCCGGATAGCCCCGTCAAAGAGCGGCACCCCCCCAGCGATTCGCCTTGTGGATACAATTCCAGCGGTAGCGGAGCGGCAGCTATCCGCTACCATATTTTGTGCAGCGCGCGCGCATTCAGCAATTCTTTAATATTTTCAACTTGTTATATGCTGCCAAAGCCCTCTGGCGGCACAATCACGACGCTGCCCGCGCCTCCTGGGGATAAAAAACTGTTGTTTGAAGGAAAGTTGCGTGTAATTAGTTTAATCGTCGCCAGATCGCAAAAATCGCGCATTCTGGCGACGAAATAGAACAGGCTCGACAAGAAGCCATGAGGGCAGCATGAATTCGACAGTAAAACCTCCCGTCTCGGGCTCTATCGCGGAAACGATTGCAGCCAATGCGACGCGGCTGTCTAATGCGCTCAATGAGCATATGCGCAACAGCTTTCAACCCGAAAGCCGAAAAACGCTGCGCAAGTTTCAGGCCTCTGAAGTGTCCGAGCTGACCGGCATCAGCATGTCAAACCTGCGCACCCGCCATCAGGAACCCGATTTTCCCGAGGTCGAGACCGACACGCGCGGGCGTCGTCTGTATTCCGCCGAGGAAATCGACCAGATCCGCCATATCATGGCGCGCACGGGGCGCAACGGCGATGCCTATTTGCCCGGCCGTCGCGAAGGCGATGCGCTGCAAGTCATCTCAATCGTGAACTTTAAGGGGGGGTCAAGCAAGACTACCTCGGCAATTCATCTCGCACAGCGTTATGCCTTACGGGGCTACCGGGTGCTGGCGCTGGACATGGATCCGCAGGCCAGTTTAACCACGATGTTCGGCTACCGTCCCGAGATCGAATTTGTCGAACACGGCACGATTTATGACGCGCTGAAATACGAGGATCCGGTGCCGATGAGCCAGATCGTCCGCAAGACCTATTTCCACAATCTCGATCTGGCCCCCGCAGGGTTGATGCTATCGGAATATGAAACCGAAACGGCCTATGCGCTGCAACACAAGATCGACCCGCCTTTCACGCAACGTCTTGCCATCGCTTTGGACGAGGTCGAGGCCAATTATGATCTTGTGATCATCGATTGCCCGCCGCAGCTTGGCTTTACCACGATGACGGCCCTGCTGGCCTCTAGCGGATTGCTGATTACAGTTGTCCCCAGCATGCTAGATGTCGCGTCCATGGCGCAATTCCTTGAAATGGCGGGGGAGACGGTGCGCGCCTTAGAAGAGGCCACCGGCCCGATCGATTGGAGTTTCCTGAAATTCCTGATCGCTCGATACGAGCCAACCGACGTGCCGCAATCGCAAATGGCCGGATTCCTGCGTTCGATTCTGCTGGATCAGGTCCTGACGACGCCGATGCTGAAATCCACCGCGATTTCGGATGCCGGCATGACACAGCAATCCATCTACGAGCTTGAGCCCTCACAGGTTGTGCGCAAGACGCTCGACCGGATCATGGAAAGCGTGAACGGGGTCGCCGACGAGTTCGAGAAAAGCATTCAACAGGGATGGGGGCGCGAGACTGACTGATGGCACGTAGAAACCTGTTCCAGCCCCCTGCCCCACCCTCTACCGGTTCCACCGAAAGCCCGACGGAAACAAAGTCGCGCTTTCCCAATACCGGCGCGATGAGCGGCGTGAAATCCACGCTAAAGGATCTCTCAAGCAATGCAGTGCGCGAAATTGCGCCCCATCTGATCGACGATGGCGGTCCGAAAGACCGGCTCTTTTTCGCGGATGAGGATGTCGCGACGCTTGCGCAATCGATCAAGGAATTCGGGCAACAAGTGCCGATCATGGTGCGCCCGATTGTCGAAAGTCCCGGTCGCTACCGGATTGTCTATGGACGCAGGCGATTGCGTGCGCTGGCCTTGCTTGGGCAATCCGCCAAGGCGTTGGTGCGCTCATTGTCAGATGAAGATGCGGTGCTGGCGCAGGGGCAGGAGAATTCTCAGCGTCTTGATCCCAGTTTTATCGAAAAAGCACTGTTTGCCAATGAGTTAACAGACGCTGGCTATGAAAGCTCGGTGATTTTGGACGCGCTTGCGATCGACAAGCCGATGTTGTCGCGCATGAACAAGGTCACACGTGGTATCCCGCGCCCTGTAGTTGGATTTATCGGCCCGGCGCATGGGGTTGGCCGCAGGCGTTGGGAGGAATTGAGCGAGTTGTTCAACTCAGGCAATCAGGACGTTGCGGCGATGTTGTCCGCAATCGAGTCCAAAGCTGGCGCCCTGCCCTCAGACGAACGCTTTGACGCAGTGCATGGCGCGATGACGCGCAGTACCGCTAGTCCCAAAGCGTCTCGTTCCGCCCCCCCTGCCCTATCGATGGTTCATGAGGACGGAACAGTTCTCGCCGAGGTCAAGGAAACTACGCGTGCGCTGACGTTCAAGCTGTCGAAAACCGATACTCCGGACTTCGCGCGCTGGATGCGTGACAACGCGGAAGCCGAATTGAAACGTCTCTATGAGGCGTGGCAAGCGTCGGCAAAAGCCGATTAAGAAGCGAGCAGTCGATAACAAAAGGAGCACATAAGCAGCCAGAAACGAAAGAGCCCCCCAAGGTAATCCCCGGAGAGCCCAATCTGTCATTTGCACCCTCAGATTTACCAGCTTCTCCCTGACAGTCAACAACAACCGATTCGGTTGACGTGTTTTCTGCACCCTTTTTACGGATAAACTGCGGATCAGGTCCTCTTTTGCCATCAGGTTGCCGTGATAAGCCATGGCATTCATTCAAGTCGCCGCGCCTTTCGGGCAGCGGGTAGGTCAAGTATTGTCCGCGGACAACGCCGTTCCCGAACGTCACATCGTCATCGAAATCATCCGCAAAGCCGCGCCTCTCCTGAGCCTCAAACCACCGGTCATCGCAACGCTCGAGGCCATGCTATCTTGCCTGGCGCCGAAGCGAACCCACCACACAGTCTTTGCCTCTAATGCAACGCTCTCTTTTCGGCGCAGCGGCATTTCCGAGCGCAGCATCCGTCGGCACGTTGCGACCCTACAGGAGATTGGCCTGCTGGTACGTCACGACAGCCCGAACAAAAAACGCTACACACGGCACAATGCAAATGAAGGAAAGTCACTCCGGTTTGGTTTTGACCTTAGCCCGCTATTCGAACGCCTGCATGAACTGTCCGACCTCGCAGCCACTGCCGCAAAACAACAAGAACAAATTAACTATCTCCGATGCAAACTGCGCGCAGCGATCAACATAGCGCTTACGCAAGACCCCGAGAATGAAGATGCCCTTCTGGGCTTGAAACTGTTGCGGAGAAAGCTGTCACTGGAGCAGCTCGAAACCTTGTTGGAAACCCATCAAACGCCCCCCGCCGAAGCCGCTGCGGACCATAACGTTTCTAATAAAAATTCGACTGATCTGTCCGCCAACGACGGCCAATTTGTCCGCCACCATCATAAGTCAAATAAAGAACTTAATGATAAGAAAGAAACATCTTCTGAACCATCCAGCCCTCACCCAGCCAACGAAACACTTAACCTTGCAGAGCTAATCGCCGCCTGTCCTCAAGCGATGGAATTTTCGCTAAGAAACATAGAAACGCCAGCAGACGTAATTGCTCATGGTCGAAGTCTTGCGCCCATGATTGGCATTGATCGAGCGAATTACCAAGCCGCTGAACACTCGATTGGACCTTATCACGCAGCAATTTCGGTCTGGATCATGACGCAATTCCATGAACGCATTCAGCAAGTCGGTGCCTATTTCCGGTCCGTTACCAGCGGACGCAATAGCGCGAACTTTGACCCTGTCCGCTTGATCAAACGTATGTCAAACCAGACAGGGTTCTCATTGCAAAGAGCATAGAATTGTCCGCGGACAACATGGACCAAGTTGCTTGTAAGCATTATCCGTCAGATATCGATAGGTTGACCATTAGAAGGGCGAATTCAAGCAGTCAGTTCGATGTCGCTTAAACCTCTCGAATTTTTACCACCAGTCGACCTACGTCCAAGGGACACTCATTTTCTGATTTGCCGCCGGAAGTGCAGCAGTGAGATTATCCGTCTCCTCCATAACTCAATTTCGAGAGGGATAACCCACGGCCTCGCCACATTTGGGCAAGCTCACGCGTGTTCAATCGCCGCAGGGGAGCTACATTTTGAGCACAGCTTCTTTGGTAGGCTCAGCGATTACGCGGCATAACAGCCAAGCCCGCCTTGAAGGTGGTGCCACTCAGTGTTACCTTTGGCATAGAAGGAGACTTGCCATGAGTGTAAAATCTTCAATCTCGCTCTCTGATCAACAGGATGCCTTTGCGCGCGGGTTGGTGGAGCAAGGGCGGTTTTCGAGTGTCAGCGCCGTTATCCAAAACGGCCTGGACCTTCTGCGGCAGAAAACCGAAGCCGACGAGGCGGAAACGGCCGCGCTTCAGCTGCTTTTGGTGGAGCGTCAGGGGGGGGCATTCGTCTCGGGTCCCGAAATGCAAAGTCGCGTCAGCGCCATGATCGGCAGGAAGCGGCGTGGCCCTCGTGTGGAGCGTTGAGTTCGCTGCAGCCACCGAGCAAGATTTCGAGTTGATCTTTGAACATCTTGTTCAGTCCTATACGGATTTTGGCGATGATCTTGAAACGGCCATGAATCGCGCCGAGCATCGCATTTTGACGATACAGTCCTTGGCACTTGAATTGGCGAAAGCACCGTTTCAAGGGACGCTGCGCCCCGATATTCTGGACGAATTGCGCTACGTTCGGCACAACAAGGCCGTGTTTTGGTTCATAGCAAACGAAGATCGCAAGGCCGTACAGGTGTTGGCTGTTTTCTATGGCGGGCAGGATCACATTCGCCATATGTTGGCGCGTTTGCTCGCTGGCAGTTCCTAGTAGGGCCGTGCATCACAACCCCGCCGCCTTGGTCAGGTTCACGCGGAACCGGTCGCGGCGGCGCTGATAGCGGCGGGTCATTTCGGCGCTGGCATGGCCAAGCTGCTTTTGAACATAGCGCTCGTCGACCTCGGCGGAACTGGCAAGACCGGCGCGCAGGGAATGGCCAGAAAACAGCGCAAGGCGGTCTTTCTCGGGCAGGTCCGCGCGGATGCCCGCGTCCAGTACGGTCTGCTTGATCAGCCGCGCGACGTGTTTATCGCTCAGGCGGGCCGCAAGCGCCTTTTTGCCATCGCGGGATGTCCGAACAAACAGCGGGCCAAAGTCGATCTTGGCGAATTGCAGCCACTGCTCCAGCGCATGCACCGGGCAAGTCTGATCGGACGAGCCGCGCCCGATCTCGACCTCACGCCAGCCGGTTTTGGCATTCAGCGTGAGCAGGGCGCCCGCGTCCATGATCTCGATCCAGCAACCAGAGTCGGGCGTGTCATCCTTATGCAAGTCCAGACTGACGATCTCAGAGCGCCGCAATCCGCCCGCATAGCCCAACAGCAGGATCGCACGATCACGCAACCCGCGCAGGTCGTAGGGCAGGGTGGCCACCATCGCGAGAATGTCGTCGCGCAGGATCGCTTCTTTCTGCACCGGCGGGCGCGCATGTTTGCGTTTGATCCCCGCCAGCACGGTCGCGATATGGCGGTTCTTGCGATCAAGCGCAAAGCCGCGCTGCGCGTAGTTCCAGCCAAGGCCGGACAGGCGGCGCTCGATGGTCGAGACCGACAGGGCAGGGGCCTTGCCCGCAGGCGCTGCCAGATCGGCAAGGTAAA
>NZ_AUNB01000024.1 GCF_000714545.1 Thioclava indica | reverse complement strand
GCCGTCACCGGATGGCGAAGGCCGAGTTCGGTCGGGCGTGGCAGAAAGCTTTCCGACAGCACCCGCCCCGTGGGACGCGCGGGCATGATGGAACCAAGGCTGGTTTGATACAGGCTTTCAACGGTCGCATATTCCGGCCCCGCCGCGACCAAAATTGCACCACCCCGTTCGACATAATCGCGGATATTGTCGAAATAGGCCGAGGGCAGAATGCCGCGCGCGCCGTAGCGGTCAAAGATGATCAGGTCGAACTCGTCGATCTTATCCACGAACAATTCCTGCGTCGGGAATGCAATCAACGACAATTCCGACACCGGCACCCCGTCTTGCTTTTCAGGCGGGCGCAGGATGGTGAAATGCACCAGATCAACGCCCGCATCCGATTTCAGCAGGTTGCGCCAGGTGCGCTCGCCGGCATGGGGCTGACCGGAGACCAACAACACCCGCAACCGGTCGCGCACGCCGTTGATCTGCACGGTCGCGGTGTTGTTGCGCGTGGTCAGCTCGCCCTCAATCGGGGCCAGCGTGAACTGCACCACGTTCTGCCCACCGTGATCCAGCGTCAGCGGCAATTCCAGATCGCGCCCGACATTCACATCGTAGGTTTTCGGGTTTTTGCCATCAATCGAGATCGTCAGCTTGGCCTTGCCCCCGATATCGGCAGGCACGTTCCCCTGATTTTCGACCTTGAGGCGGATCGCGCTTTCCTCGCCAATGATGCCAAAAGCAGGCGCAGTTTCAATCAGCAAACGGCGATCCCAATCCGCCGCGTGCCCGGTCAGCAGCAGGTGCAGCGGCGCGGGCAGATCGGGTGCAAGGGCGGCATCATGGGCCTGCCCGTCGCTGATCACCACCGCCCCGGCGACGCGCGCGCGCGGCTCGCTGGCCAGCGCCTCGGACAGCGCCGCGCCCAGCTCTGTTCCAGCGTTTTCCGCACCATCTTTGACCGTGATCCGGCGCGTCTCGACATTGGGCATCGCATCAAGTTGAGCCTGCACATTCGCCACGGCGGCATCGGTTTGCGCCGCGCGATCCGATAGCGTCTGAGAGGCAGAGCGGTCATCCACCAGCAGAACGATATCGGACAGCGGCGCGGTCTGTTCGCGTTGCAGCGAGGGCTGGGCAATCGCCGCTAGCAGCACCATCGCCGCCAGCGCGCGCAACGCCCAGCCGCGCAGGCCACGCCATAGCGCCAGTGCCAGCAGCACCAGCGCCACCCCGCCCGCAGCCCAGATCGCGGGCCACGGCAGCAGCGGAGCAAAGATCACCGACATCCCGCTCATTGTCCCAACCTTTCCAGCAGCGCCGGCACATGCACCTGATCGGATTTATAATTGCCCGTCAGCACATGCATGATCAGATTGACCCCGAAACGGTTGGCAATCTCGCGCTGGCGCTCTCCGGTGCGACCCCGGCCAACTGGAAACATCGGGCGGCCGCGTGCGTCAATCGCCCACGCCTCGGCCCAGTTGTTGCCGCCAATCACCACCGGCGTCACCCCGTCATTCAGGTTGCGAAACGGCATGCCATCGGCGCGTTCGGCATCGGCGGGCGGGGCCTCGACCCAGATCGTGCCATCGTAGCGACCGGGGAAGTCTTGCAGCAAATAGAACGTGCGCGTGAGAACATGATCCTGCGGGATCGGCGCAAGCGGAGGAATATCCAGCGGAGCCGCCAGCGCCTGCAGGCGCCGCCCGGTTGGCGTGGCCTCGCCAAAGCCCGCAACATCAGCGTCGCGCGTGTCAAACAGGATCATCCCGCCGCCGCGCAGATAGCGGTTCAGCTTGGCATATTCCATCGGAGTGGGGGCGGGCTGATCTTCGGTAATCGGCCAGTAGATAAAGGTGTAAACGGCCAGATCGTCGTTTTCCAGATCGACCATCATCGGGGCCGAAGGTTCGACTGTCGTGCGTCGATTGAGCACCGCAGACAACCCCCGCAACCCGGCAAGCGAGGTTTTATCAACCTCGGGATCGCCCGTGGGCATCGCCGCCAGAACCACGTTTGACGCCGCCTCGATTGCGCGCGCCTCGCTCATTTCAGCGCGCGCTTGCGGCGGGGTGAAGCCCGCAAATACCAGCGCCGCAACCAGCGCCGCGGTCTTGATCGCGCGCGGCCCCCACAGCTTGCCCGACAGCGCAAGAGCGGCCAGAATATCAAGCATCAACGCCCCAAGGGCCAGCGCCAACAGCCAGCCCTTGAGCGGCGTTTCCTGTGTCTCGGTCGCGCCTTCAACCACCACGGTTGCACGCCATGTCGCAGGCGTCAGCACCGCATCGCGACCCAGCGCATTAAGCGCAACAGCGCGATCATCGGCGGTATAAATCCCCGGCTGCAGCTTTGGCCCAGCCACGGCCTTGGCCAACTCTGCGCCCGGCACGCCTGCCGCCTCGCCCGCATCGCGCAACCGCCCGAACCCATCAAGCAGCTTTTGGGGCACCCAAGTCTGACCCGCCAAATCCGCCGCCTCTGGCGCATTGGGACGCGCCGATACGGCCAGACGCTCTAGCATCCGGGGAAACAGCACCGATAGCGGCAGCGACGACCATTCGGCATTGGCGCTGACGTGAAACAGCACCAGCGCGCCCTGCCCCAGTTTCGCGCGCGTCACGAGTGGCGTGCCATCGACCAGCGAGGCAATCGTGTGCTCTGCCAGATCGGGCGCTGGCTCGGCCATGATCTGCGCTTTGACGGTCACATCTCCGGGCACGGCAAGCCCCGCAAACGGAGAGCCCTCGGGGAAAGGGGCAAGACCGCGCGGCGCGCCCCAACTCATCGCGCCGCCAATCGAGCGCCCGCCCGCCCGCAGGCGCACCGGAAGCAGAGTGTCCGCGGTCAGATCGGCATTGGCCATGCGTGGCCCCGCGAACCGGATCAGCAAGCCGCCCTTTTCCACCCAGTCTTGCAGTTTCGCCTGTTCAGGCAGGTCGGCCATATCGGCGAGGATAATCACGTCGGGATCGGCGGTCAGCACATCATCCAGCGTGCCCTCAACCAGATCGGCGGTGGGCGCAAGCGCCTCGTGCAGATAGTGCGTAGGCGAGAGCAGTTGCAGCCCCTCGCGGGCGCGCGTACCCGACAAGATCGCCACTTTGCGCCGCTTGACCGCATCATCTGTCAGGCTCACCGCGCCGGCCGAACGTAGCCCGCTGATCTCAAACCGGGTGATCCGGTTGCGCAGCTCAGGGGGCAGATCAAAGCGCAGATCGGCGCTGGTTTTGCCCGCGAAATCCAGCGGCAAGCGGGCCAGTTCGCGCTCAATCCCCGCTGGATCGCGGCCAATCGCGGCAACCTCGCGCGGGCTGGGCGGCGGGGCAGAGGCCAGCGCAGAGACCATCAGCGCACCGTCCTCAATCCGCGCCGCGCCCAGCGCCAACACCGGAAGCTGCGATTGCCAGACCGTCACGGCCCCGCGCGCCTGAAGCGCCGTCAAAACAGCGGAGCGATCGGGGCGCGCCAGCCCGTCAGACAGCCACAGCGTGTCGAAATTGCCCTGCGGCAGCATCGTCGCGGCATCAAATTTCTGCGCCGCCCAAGGCTGCGGTTGCACCCCCGGCAAGGACTGCGCCACGCTTTGCGCATCGCTGAATTCGGGTGTCGCCACCGGCGGATCAGAGAGAGAGATCAGCGCCACGCGCCGCCCGGCCTGTTCCGCCGCGCTCAACGCGCGTTCCATCCGCTCGATCCTTGCGCGCCAGTTTCCCGCCGAGGCCCAGCTTGCATCCGCCACGATCAGCAACGGCCCCGTGCCCGGTTCTGCGCGCTGCGGATTGAGCACCGGCCCGGCAAATCCGATGATCGCCGCCGCCAGCGCCAACAGGCGCAACGCCAGCAGCCACCACGGCGTGCGCGCGGCCTCGACTTCTTCGTCCTTGAGACCCAGCAGCAGCGCCACACCCGGAAACCGTCGCCGGATCGGCGCAGGCGGCACTGCGCGCAACAACAGCCACAGCAACGGCAGCGCAACCAACCCCAGCAAAAGCCATGGCGCGGTGAAGCCGATGGGACCAAGCATCATCATCCGCGCCCCCGTCCCAGCGCGGAATAAAGCCACAACAACGCGCTTTGGGCCGGATCGCCGGTGTGATGGGTGGAAAATTGCCAGCCCGCGCTTTGGGCCAAACGCGTCAGCGCATCGCGCCGCGCCGCCAGCCGGTCTTGGTAGCGCGCTTTCAGATCCCCCGCCTTGCGCGTTTCATGCACCAACGCGCCAGACATCGATTGGAAAATCGTGCGCCCGTCATAGGGGAACGCCTCTTCATCGGGGTCAAGAACCTGCAACATCACGCCAGTCACGTTGCGATCCGCAAGCTGACCCAAAGCGGTCTCAATCGGCCCCAGATCGCCCAGAAAATCCGACAGGAAAACCGCGCGCGATTGCGTCACAACGCCCGCAACTTGCGGCGATCCGTAATCAACCTGCGCGTTTGGTGCCGACAAAAGCGCCGCCAGCGCCATCAGTTGCGCCCGTCCCGGACGCGGCGGGGCGGCAACCCCGGTTAGACCCACGCGCTCTCCGCCCCGGATCATCAAGACCGACAGCGCCAAGGCTAAAACGCGCGCGCGCTCCGATTTCGTGACCCGTGCGGCGCGCCCGCTTTCGGCCCCGGTAAAGCTCATCGAGGCCGCATCATCGACCCAGAGATGCACCGATTGCGCCAATTGCCATTCGCGTTCACGCACATATTGCGCATCCGAGCGCCCCGAGCGACGCCAATCGACGAACCGCGCCTCATCGCCAGAGTGGGCAGGGCGATATTGCCAGAACTCTTCGCCCGTGCCCGAACGCCTGCGCCCGTGCACGCCCATCTGGACGGTCGCGGCCAGTTGCTCGGCGGCCACCAGTAGCGGCGGCAGCGCCGAGGCGGCCGTTTCGGCCTCGCGGCGCAAAGCCAATGCCTGCACAGTATTATCGGGGGATGCGTTCAAGCCGCGGCCCCTCTGGCCCCGGCCGCTGTGCCTTCGGCCCCCGTCACCTCAACCAGAACGCGTCCGATCAGCGCATCCAGCGTTTCGCCACGCGCCCGCGCCGCAAAGCTAAGCGCCATGCGATGGATCAGCACCGGACGGGCCATCGCCTGCACATCCTCAAGCGATGGCGCAAGCCGCCCGTTGATCAGCGCCCGCGCCCGCACCGTCAGCATCAAGGCCTGTGCGGCGCGCGGTCCCGGCCCCCAAGCCAGAGCATCACGCACCTGCTCGGATGCCTCGGGTTCATTCGGGCGGCAGGCGCGCACCAGATCAAGGATCGCATCAACAACCTTTTCGCCCACCGGCATCTGACGCACGATCCCCTGCGCCTCGATCAGTTCAACCGGCGTGAACACCGCATGCGCCGACTCGGCCAGCGTTCCGGTCGTGGCCAGCAAGATGTTTCGCTCGGTCGCGCGGTCGGGATATTCGACATCGACCTGCACCAGAAAGCGGTCAAGCTGCGCCTCGGGGAGCGGATAGGTGCCTTCTTGCTCAATCGGGTTCTGCGTGGCGAGCACATGGAAGGGCGGGCCAAGCGGGCGATGTTGCCCCGCGATTGTCACCTCGCGTTCCTGCATCGCTTGCAGCAAGGCAGATTGCGTACGCGGCGAGGCGCGGTTGATTTCATCTGCCATCAGAAGCTGGCAGAACACCGGCCCCTCGAGAAAGCGAAACGCACGACTGCCATCGGGTGCCGTTTCCAGCACCTCCGAGCCCAGAATATCAGCAGGCATCAGGTCAGGCGTGAACTGGATGCGATTCGACCCCAGCCCCATCACGGTCGACAGCGTCTCGACCAGCAGCGTCTTGCCCAAGCCCGGCAACCCGACCAGCAACGCATGCCCGCCTGACAGCATCGCGGCCAGAACCAATTCAACCACCCGGTCCTGCCCGATGAAACGCCGGTCAATGGAGGCGCGCGCATCCGCGAGCTTCTTTCCCAGACGTTCAATATCATTCATCAGTTGTTCGGGCTCGGCCATGACATTCTCCTCAGAGGTCCGTATGCTGCCCAGCAAAGCAGATATCCCAGCCTCAAGAAACGGCAAAACTCACATGACGGATCACAAAGAGACAGATTCCGCCCATTCGCCCACTGCAGAGGGCCTTGCGAAGGCGGCGAAAAGCGCCTCAAAAAAGGGCCCGCCACCGGTGCATCTTTGGAATCCGCCGTTTTGCGGCGATCTAGACATGGAAATTCGCGCCGATGGGACGTGGTTTTATCTGGGCACACCGATTGGACGCGCGCCGCTGGTGCGCCTGTTTGCCTCGATTCTGAAGCTGGAGGAGGGGAAGTATTTTCTGGTCACTCCGGTCGAGAAAGTCGGCATTCGCGTGCAGGACGCCCCCTTTATCGCCGTGGACTTTGAGGCCGAAGGATCGGGCGACGACCAAACCCTGCGCTTTGAAACCAATGTCGGCGACAGTGTTCTGGCCGATGGCGATCATAAAATCCGCGTGCAGCATAGCGAGGACGGCACGCCGCGCCCCTACCTGCATGTGCACCGCGGCCTTGAGGCGTTAATCGACCGTAAAAGCTTTTATCGACTGGTCGATCTGGCGGTGACACGGCCTCATGAGGGGCAGGATTGGCTGGGCGTGATCTCGTCTGGC
The DNA here is from genome assembly GCF_000714545.1 of Thioclava indica. Lineage (GTDB taxonomy): Bacteria > Pseudomonadota > Alphaproteobacteria > Rhodobacterales > Rhodobacteraceae > Thioclava > Thioclava indica. Next base: position 42,013 of record NZ_AUNB01000024.1, on the reverse strand, counting down.
GCGTTCTTCCCGATCCTGCCCGCCGCAGAGGTGTAAATGCCCAAATTCGCCGCCAACCTGACGTTTCTGTTCACAGAGCTGCCCTTTATCGAGCGCTTCGCCGCCGCCAAAGAGGCCGGATTCGATGCCGTTGAGGTGCTGTTTCCCTACGAATTCTCCGCGCAAGAAATGCGTCACGAACTGGTGCGCCACGATCTGACCTTTGTGTTGATGAACGTGCCGCCGCCCAATTGGACTGGCGGTGACCGCGGTTTTGCCGCCGTGCCAGGCTGCGAAGAGCGGTTTCGCCGCGATTTCGACCGCGCAATGCGCTTTGCCAACGTGCTGGGGCCGCGCCATATTCACATCATGGCGGGCAAGGCGCAGGGTGTTGTCGCACGCAAAACCTATATCGAAAATCTGAAATGGGCGGCAGCGCGCTCCCCCAAACGCTCGCTGACGATAGAGCCGATCAACCCGATCGATATGCCCGATTATTTCCTGAACGATTTCGACTTGGCCGCCGAGATTCTGGACGAAGTGGACGCGCCCAACCTGCATCTGCAATTTGACGCCTATCACGCCCACATGCTGACCGAATACGTGCCCGCAACATGGGAAAAACACCGCGCCCGCGTCGCGCATGTGCAGTTCGCAGATGCCCCGGGGCGTGGCGCTCCGGGCAGCGGTGAGATCGACCTGAACGCGTTTTTCGCCACGCTGGATGCAGATGGCTATGCGGGATTTGCTGCGGCGGAATACAAACCCACGACCGAAACGCGCGACACTTTGGGCTGGCTGACGGCCCAAGACACAGACTGAACGCGCCGCGCCCTTTCATCTGGCCATAAATACTCCCGCCGGAGGCATCCTAGACTTCAGCGCAGTGCCCAAAGGCGTTAATGCGCCTCGGCCCAGCTTGCGCCCTGCCCCGCATCGACGACCAAGGGCACCGACAGTTTCACGACCGGCTCGGCGGCCCCTTCCATCGTCGCGCGTGCCACCGTGATCAGATCATCAACCGCGCCTTCCTCGACCTCAAAGATCAGTTCGTCATGAACCTGTAAAAGCATCGTCGCAGGCAAACCCCCAATCGCTGCGGGCATGCGGATCATTGCGCGCCGGATAATATCAGCCGCCGCCCCTTGGATCGGCGCGTTGATCGCAGCGCGTTTGGCGAAACCTGCGGCGGGGCCTTTGGCGGTGATCTCGGGCGTATGGATTTTACGGCCAAACAAGGTTTGCACGAATTTATGCTCTTTGGCGAAACCCACCGTATCGTCCATATATTGCCGGATGCCAGGGAAGCGTTCGAAATAGCGGTCGATAAAGCCCTGCGCCTCCGCGCGCGGAATGCGCAGATTGCGCGCCAGACCAAAGCCGGAAATCCCGTAGATCACCCCGAAATTGATCGCCTTCGCCTGACGGCGGATGTCAGGGGTCATCTGATCAAGCGGCACGTCGAACATCTCCGACGCCGTCATCGCGTGAATATCCTGACCCTCTTTGAACGCCTGCTTCATCTCGGGCAGATCCGCGACATGGGCCAGAATGCGCAGCTCAATTTGGCTATAATCGAGCGAGACGACCTTCATTCCCGGCCCGGCGACAAATGCCTCGCGGATGCGGCGACCTTCTTCAGAGCGCACGGGAATGTTCTGCAAGTTCGGATCGGTCGAAGCCAAGCGCCCGGTATTCGCCCCCGCGATGGAATAAGACGTGTGCACGCGGCCCGTATCGGGGTTCACATGGGTTTGCAGCGCGTCCGTATAGGTTGATTTCAGCTTGGAGATCTGGCGCCAATCCAACACTCGCGCCGCTAACTTGGCCGCCTGCGGGTTCACATCCTCTAGCGTGGTCACGTCTTCCAGCACATCGGCACCCGTGCCATAGGCTCCGGTCTTGCCCTTTTTGCCACCCTCAACGCCCATCTGATCGAACAGGATTTCACCCAACTGCTTGGGTGATCCGACATTGAACGGCGTGCCCGCGATCTGCGCGATCTCATCCTCAAGCCCGGCCAGTTTTTGCGCAAACGCGTTAGACATGCGCGACAAAACCTGCGCGTCCACCTTAACCCCCGCCATCTCCATATCCGCGAGCACCGGCACCATCGGGCGCTCCAGCGTTTCATAGACGGTGGTGACCTGTTCTCGGTGCAGGCGCGGCTTGAACTGCTGCCACAGCCGCAACGTGATATCGGCATCTTCGGCGGCATAGCGCGTGGCGGTGTCGATGGCGACCTTGTCAAAGGTGATCTGGGATTTGCCCGAGCCGATCAGCTCTTTGATCGGGAGCGGCTGGTGGTTGAGATAGCGATCCGAGAGCGCATCCATGCCGTGGTTGTGCAGCCCCGAGAACATCGCATAACTCATCAACATCGTGTCATCGATCGGGGCGACCCGAATGCCGTTCCGCGCAAAAATCTTGAAGTCATACTTCATGTTCTGACCGATTTTGAGGATCGATGCATCCTCCAGCACAGGTTTGAGCAGCGCCAGTGCCGCGTCGAAATCCATCTGCCCCTCGGCGCGCTCGGACCCGCCAAACAAATCGCCCTCGCCCGTGGAATGGCCCAGCGGAATATAGGCCGCTTGGCCCGCCTCGATGCACAGTGACACACCGACCAGATCGGCCTGCATTTCATCAAGCGAGGTCGTCTCGGTATCGACCGCAACCCAACCGCGCGCACGCGCCTGATCAAGCCATTGCGTGAGCGTTTCAGCATCGCGGATGCAGACGTAATTTTCCGGCGTGATCGGCGGCACGTCTTTCGCAGGTGTTGCCGCATCCGTCGAGGCGGTGACCTCAATCGCGGGCGGCGGCTCGGTGTTAAACTTTTCAGCCACGCGGCGCGTGAGAGTGCGGAATTCCATCTGGTTGAGGAACTCCAGCAGCGTTTCGACCAGCGGCTCGCGGATCTCCAGATCATCCAGCGTAAAGGTGATCGGCGTTTGCGGGTCCAGTGTCACAAGCTGTTTCGACAGCCGGATCTGATCCGCATTCTCAACCAGCGACTCGCGGCGTTTGGGCTGTTTGATCTCGCCAGCGCGTTCCAACAGCGTTTCCAGATCCCCGTATTCGTTGATTAACAAAGCCGCCGTTTTCACACCGATCCCCGGCGCGCCCGGAATATTATCGACCGAATCGCCCGCCAGCGCCTGCACGTCGATCACGCGATCCGGGCCAACGCCAAATTTGGCCTCGACCTCTTCGACACCGATGGCCCGGTTTTTCATCGCATCAAACATCTCGACGCCGCCACCGACGAGCTGCATCAAATCCTTATCCGAAGAAATGATCGTCACGCGCCCGCCCGCCTCACGCGCCTGACGCGCCAATGTGGCGATAATGTCGTCAGCCTCATAGCCCGCCAGCTCTTCGCAAGCGATATTGAATGCCTTTGTCGCCTCACGCGTCAGCGGCATTTGCGGGCGCAAATCCTGAGGCATCTCGTCGCGATTGGCCTTGTATTTGTCATACATGTCATTGCGAAACGTATGGCTGCCCTTATCAAAAATCACCGCTGCATGGGTCGGCGCATCTGCGCCCTTGGCGTCTTCGATATATTTCCACAGCATGTTGCAAAACCCGGCCACAGCCCCAACCGGCAAGCCATCGGATTTGCGCGTCAGCGGCGGCAGCGCGTGATAGGCGCGGAAAATAAAGGCCGATCCGTCGATCAGATGCAGGTGACAACCTTTGCCGAATGCCATGAAAACAGCCCTCCTTCGCGCGCTTTGGGTTGGTTGTGCCACAGCGCGCCACCCAGTGCCAGCACTCGCCCGTCTTCGCGCATGCCCTTGCGCAAAACCCTGTGATAGCCCATCTGTCTGCAAAGCCCGTGCAAAAGGATCACGCGATGGATTATTCCAAATCAGGAGGTGCGAGTATGGCCAAACATGCCCCCGCCCATAACGAACACAACGCCAAGGGATCGGAAAAGAACCCTTATGGCAAAGCGCCCCCCAAGGCCGAATTGCTGGCGCGCATGAAGGCCGCCGCGCAAAAGAAAAAGGACGGCTAAACGCCGCCCTTCCTAAATAAACGCAAACCGCGCTTAGTGATCATCATGCGCATGTTCGCGGTCGATGACATAGCGTTTGTCGCAATAGCCACATTCGACAAACCCGGTATCGCGCGGGATCGACAGCCAAACGCGCGGATGGCCCAACGCGCCCTCGCCACCATCGCAGGCGACCTTCCAATGGGTGACGATTTCGGTCTCGGGTGCCTCGGGGGCAGGTTGCGAAGAAGTGGCAGTCATGGCAGCTCCGTCTATATAGGGGCGCAAAGGGACGCGCCCATCGCTTGGGCACCATTCTAGCAATCGCGAAAGGCGGGGCAAGTTGGAACAGCAGGCAATCGAAGTCAAAGGTTTGCGCAAGACCTATGCCGGGGGCAAAAAGCAGGCCCCGAAAGAGGCGATCAAGGGGTTGGATTTGACAATCCCGGCGGGCACGATCTTTGGGCTTTTGGGGCCGAACGGCGCCGGAAAATCAACGCTAATCAATATCTTGGCCGGCTTGGTGAAAAAGACCGACGGGCAGGTCGTGATCTGGGGTTTCGATCAAGACGTGAACCCGCGCCAGTCGCGCGCCGCCATCGGCGTGATGCCACAAGAAATCAACATGGACCCGTTTTTCACGCCCCGCGCGGCGCTCGAAACCCAGGCGGGGCTTTATGGTGTGCCAAAATCGGAACGCTGGACCGATGAGATTCTGGACCTTGTGGGGCTAAGCGACAAGGCCGAGGCCTATGCCCGCAACCTTTCCGGCGGGATGAAGCGGCGCTTACTGCTGGCCAAGGCACTCGTGCATCGCCCGCAAATTCTGGTGCTCGACGAACCCACCGCAGGCGTCGATATCGAGCTGCGCGCGATGCTGTGGCGCAATGTGCGCAAGCTGAACGAACAGGGCATGACAATTATCCTGACAACCCATTACCTCGAAGAAGCCGAAGAAATGTGTGACGAAATCGCGATCATCAACCATGGCGAGTTGATCGTGCGTGACACCACCGCCAACCTTCTGGGCCGAATGGATCGCAAAGCGCTGGTCGTCGAGCCGCGCGCCCCCGCGCCCGGTCAAATCGCGCTGCCCGACGGGGTCAGCATGGAAGCGCGCCCCGGCGGCCGCCTCGCCTTCACCTATGCCCGCAACAAGACCGCTGCCGAGGACATCCTCGACGCCATCCGCGCCGCCGGAATCGAGATCCGCGATGTCGCGACCGAACAACCGGGTCTCGAAGAGGTCTTCGTCTCACTAACGTCGAACCAATAGGGGGCTCTGCCCCCGCGCTTACGCGCTCCCCCGGGATATTTCCAACACTTAGAAGCCAGACTCCGCGCGCCCTTCCTCTTGATTTAAATATCCCGGGGGTGAATGGCGAAGCCAGAGGGGGCAGCGCCCCCAGCTTGACCGATGATTGTCATTCTTGAGCGCCGCTTTGACCGTTGAGGGTCAAGATAACACTGAAAGTCCGGCGCGCCATCCCCGCGAGCAGCGAAAACTCCGCTGATCGCTTTCTGTCGACTATCTCTAGCCGTTGAAGTCTCCACCCAATCTCCGCAGATATGGACGAAAGTTGGTGACGCTTGATCAGGCGGCGATTTGAAGGTGACGGAGACCGTCGCGAAGCTCAAATTGATCTCCGGCAGTCGGTTTTGGCCATCGAGTTTGCACCATTTTTTCTGCGCCGACATCATCAGCTTGAAGGCCATGGCGAGTCCGGTCTTCCGACTTAGGCCCCCCTTAATGCGTTTGGTGCAGTATCTTACGGTTGCGAAGGGGCTCTCGATGGGGCTTGACGTCCGGACGTGCTTCCAGTGTTCCGCCGGATAGTCATAGAACGTCAGCAGCGCGTTCACCACATTCATCGTCTTGTGGCCCCAACAGCGCTGCTCCCGGGTCGAGACGAAGACCTCCCGGAGAGCGGCCCAGAAGCCCAGAGCGCCGTCCCCGATGATCTCTGTGGGCCTGTTTCAGGCCGCGTCGCTTAAGATCGAGGAGCACCTCGCGCCAGCTTTACGTGCTTTCGCGGAATCCATCGTTCAGCCCTGTGGCTTTCGGCCTCGCCGGGGGCGCTTACCACCGGTTCCCGCATGAAGGCGGCGATAGCAAAAACTGAAGTGAATCGCCCCGGGTTTGTCGGAGACCATCAACTTAACCAAGGATGATGGTTATGACGGAAAGCAAAATGGCAAATCGCGCCTCACCTGAGGTCCGCGCGCGGTCCAGATGGTCTTTGAGCATCAAGGTTCATACGAAACGCAGGCGGGCGCGTTTGCGGCCATTGCATCCCACCAGCCGAGGCAGAAGAGACCTTCTATGCACAGCGCGACGTGCTCGATGTGGTCGCGTGAAATGAAGCTAAAGGTCGCCGGTAAAATGGGGACGATTCAATCCGATTTCCCGGAAAGAGCCAATTCGAGCAGAGCGGTCCAGCCTGGTCTGCTTCGGTCACGATGCAGCCCTGCCCTTTAGGTTTAGTCTGCTTCAAGTATTGGCCTTCAGATCAAGTTGAATCCTGTCGAGTCCATGCTTCGTTCATCACAATGGAATATAAGAATGCCGTTACTCGCGGAACAGTTTCATCAAGCTGGGAGATTTCCAGCCAAGGAGATCGGCGAGGTCGCCAAAGCATGCCGCTGTTTTGGGATTGGTAGGACGAGCTTTTACCGATGGAGCAAAGACTACGCAGGGCGCGGGAAGTCGGCCTGCTAAACGCGCCACCGATCCCTAAACGTCACGCCAATGGGACGGCGCCAGAACTCGAAGCAAAAACTGGGCAAATGGGAGCGGTTCTTCAACGTCCACAGGCCTCTTGGCGAACACAACGGCAAAACGCCTTATGAAGCCCTCCGAGATAAGCTACGACCGCCAAACTTGATGCTCCATGAGCAACCGCACCTTACAGGTCAGGTTCACAGCGCGCACGCTCCTAAAATGCTGCAACCGTCAGGCGGGTATAGACTGTCGCGGGCGATTGGTTCGCCACAACCTGCCTTAGGGGAAACCCGACCCCGAATTCAAGCTTGGCATTTTTTGTCAAAGGATAGGAAAGGCCTGCGCCTCCAGAGACAAAGAACACGCTTTTGGGGAAGGTTGAATACACAGACCCAGCATCGATAAAGCCATAAACATCAAGACCTTTTGCCAAGCCCTTTATATCAAGCGCCTTATGCACTTCGAATTGGGCGAAATAGCCGCTGTCCCCCGAAGAGGCGTCACTGGGAAAGCCGCGTACCGTCGTCGGCCCGCCGACTTGGAACAACAGATCCCCCGGCACAAGCTTGGCATCGGTATACTGCCAAGCGCCGTTAGCGATCAGAACGATCCCATTTTTCAACTGGTAAGAGCCGTTGAAAGAGCCGGTGAACAGCGTGATGTCGCGTTTGAGCGGCGCGAGATGATCGTTGGTCAAGGCGTGCGATATCTGGGGCGTAATCGAGAAGGCCAGCCGCTCTTTGTTATAATTGGCGTTGAGTGATAGCGAATATTCCTTCGTCGTAGAATCCACCAGCGGCGTCGCGTTCGAAAAGGATTTCGAGGTTCCATACGAGGCTCCGCCAATCGCGAAAAGCGACCAGGTCGGCGAAACATACAGCGGCTGGCTTAGCGTCGCCCCAAAAGATCCCGAGCGCCCCGAGATATTGAGCGGCTGCGTCGGCCCGCTAATCACGTTGATCGTCGAGCGGCTGAAGGTCAGGCCCAGACGCGTGCCCATAGGCGTGATCGGCGCATCATATGATAGCGTGCCCGAGTCACTGCCCTGCGCATGCGTGCCATAGGCAAGAAAGTTATCATCGGGCATCAGCAAGCTGTAGCGGTGATAGAAGACACCCAACTCGGTCTTTCCCGTCGACGGCACACCCTGATTATCAAGGAAGAACGACAGTTGGTTCTTCTGCGGCTCGATCAGTTGCAGCGCGACATCTGTGGTCCCGAAATCAGTCCCCGGCTGCAGCGACATGCGCAGCTGCGCATCGTAGACTTTGTTGAACCGCGTAATGTCCTTGGCGGCAGATGGCACGTCCACCGTGTTTTCGCCCCGCGTCAGTCGCACCCGTTGCAAGATGAAATCCGCCGGCACCTGCTGGGCCCCATTCACGGCGACCGTGGCAAGCTTGCCCTCGACGAGCTGCACCTTGAGCAGGCCGCGATCAAGCGTTTGCGGCGGCAAGACAGCGCTTGCCGTGACGATGCCCTTGCGCGTGTAGAGGTCGTTCACATCCTGCACGAGATGCTGGATCTGCGAGAAATCGACCCGTTTGCCAACGTAGTCGACAAGAATAGCGTCAAGATCGGCTTGCGTCAGAAAGGCTGATCCGGGGGTGAACTCAACCTTGGTCAGCAAAACCGTCGGACCGCCGGGCGGGACCATCTCGCCGCGCGCCGCCGTCGGGCTGATCACCACGGGCCCGGTGAGCGGGGTTGTTGCGCTTAGCTCTTGCACGCGGCGAGCATTTTGCTGCTCGATCGTGGTCGCAGGATTAAGCGCTTGCGCCTCCACCCCGGCCGCCGATTGCATCAGCGCCAGCGACCCGATCAAGCCCGCAGCCCCCAGGCTTAGGAAACTGGATGCGCGGTGCCTGACTGCCTTTTGTTGTGCTTTCACCGCGCCGCTCTCCATTTCTTTTTTGATCATTGTGCACTGCCTAGCTGCACGGCAGGTGCCTGTCCACCGAGCGGGCCAACATCATAGGCGACACCGTCGATGTAAATTTTCTCTCCGTCGGTATAGGGTGTGCTGGTGCGAGGCTGCAGCGTGTTGAACGCCCAGAACGGCGTGCCCGGCCCATATCCCCAATCCAGGCCGTTGCGCATCACACGGATTGTGTCGCGCACAAGGCCCGCGCCCGGGAAGTCCAGCAACTCAAGCTCGTTGGTGGAGTCAGGCGAGACGACATATTGCACAACATAGGCGTCCGAGGTGCTCGCGTAGCCTTTCAGATCAAGAGCAAAGGCGTAGGTCGGCTCGAAGTACTGCACGTCGGCATTGTAATGCGGCAGCGGCGTGCGGTTGTCGAACAACAGCGATTGCAGCGGCGTGCGCAACCAAAGCGAGCCCGGCACATAAGCATTTGCAATGCTTACATCCTCGGCCGTGGTGTCAATCGTCGCATCCACGAAGAACAGATCGTCGATATCAAGACCTGCAGGCACATTGGCGGTGATCGTCGCCAAGGTTCCAACGCTGCCACGTCCGCCCGTCAGGGTCAGGCGAAGCGGGTTGGGACCGTTAGGCACCTGCGTGATCCCGGCCGTAACGGTGCCGCCACGCAAGACCAACGAATCCGCCACCTGCAAGTCGGGCAGATTCAAAATGCCCGTCGCATCGAAGGACATCGACTTGGCCTTGACCACGTTGATGAGGATGTCGCCAGCATAGGTATCGCTGCCAGCGATCAAATCGACGACGTTTCCGACATCCAGCAGATTTCCGATGATGTCCTTACTTGAATTGAGCGCCGCATCGACCCCGGCACGGATCGTGTCGAAGTCGATCCCGTTGCCCGTCAATCTGACACTGCCAGCCGCATCAATCGAACCACCGATGATCGCCCCGTCAGCCGAGGTCACATCCACATCCCCCGGATCGGTGGGCAATGCGCCCGTCGTTGTGATCTGATCGAAGGTCACATCATTCAGCGCCAGCCACGTCTGCGTCCCTGTGCTTGTCGCGGTGCCAACAGTCAACGCGCCACCGACGGTCTCAAGATGCACCGTGCCCGGCCCTGCCGTCCCCGCCGTCAAAGTATCGACGGTCAGATCGCCCTGCGACACGAGTTGGACATTGGCGCCCGCCGTCGTGGAAGCGGTGTAGAACGTCGACCCCGCTGCGATATTGATGCTGCCGGTATCTGCGGCCAATTTGGCCTCGGTGATGGCAAGCGGCGTGATCGCATTGATGTCGCCCGCGCTCGCCGCCAGATCGATCTTGTTGGTCTTGATGATCAGCGGGTTCGCAACATTGCTAAGCGGATCGGCCACGCCTGCCCCGTCATAGGGCCAATCGAGAGCCGTCGTATTCTGCCGCGTCTGATCGCCGATCCCTCCGCCCGAGGTAATCTTCACCAAAGCGCTCGGGTCGGTTGTCTCGATGTCAAAGGCGCGCGCCGGATCGGTGCCCGCCAGAACGTGCCCTGCGGCGGCAATCGTGACATCGCCCGAGGCGCTAACCCCGGTGACAAGCGCTTCGCCCGTGCGCGCCGTGATGTCGATTGTGCCGCTCGAGGCCACCATCGTGGCCCCGTTGAACATCTGCAGCGATCCGGCCGATGTGATGATATCGCCCGCTGCGCTTGAGACAGCCGCATTACCGGTGATCGACAACTTGCCGCCCGCGATCAGCTTGATCGGCCCGCCCGTGGTCACGGGACCATTGATCGTCGCGGCGCTGGCCGAGGACAGCTCGATCCCGTTGGGTGCAAGCGCCGAGGTGATCACGAAGCTCTGGTATTGCGGCCCAAAGAGGTAGATCGCTCCCTCAAGCGCCGATGCCGTGATCCCGCCGCCAAAGTTCACACCTGCATTGAGCGTGCGCGCCGCGTCACCGATATTGCCCTTCGCCGTGCGAAGCACAACGTCAGTGCCAAGGATGTTGATCAGATCGTCGTCATTGGCATTCAGAATACCCTTGTCCGCCACGACCTTGATATCGCCCGGTGAGTAAAGCGTATCGATCAACGCCTTGCCCGCCACATCAAGGTCGATGTCGCCCTGCGCCCGCGCGGTGATCGACGCCCCCGCCAGCGGCGAAAGACGCATCGGCCCAAACAAGGTCGACGGGTTGAACGGGTCGATTCCGGTTCCGATGCCGCCTTGCGCAGATTCAAGGATCAGGTTGCCAGTGGCCACAATGCCCGTGCCGACATTGGCGATCGGGCCAACCGTCTTGATCCGTGTCTCACCCGGAACCGAGATGGTGTGCAACAGACCGTTGCCACGCGATGCCAGATAGGCGGTGCCGTGATCCAATGCGCCCGTCGGTCCGGTCACATCAACGTTCAGCCCGGTTGTTGCCTCGAAGTTGAAGGGACGCTTGTTCAGGATCTGGATCGTCAGATCGCCACCTTTCACAAGGCCCTGCTGCGCCGCATGATAGGCCGCCAATTCATTGGCGGTCATCGCGCTTTCATCTTTGCCCAAGGGCACGATGGTGGTCGCGTTCAGGATTCCAGCCGCGCTGGCTTCGGTATAGGCATCAAGAGTAGCTTGATCGGCCCCCGCATCCGGTGCGCTGATATGCGTTACCTTGATCAGCATGTCCGAACGTTCCGCCGTGACCAGCGCGATCTTTTGCGCATCGGTCAAAGCACTTGGTGCAAGATCCGCCGGGATCAGCACGCCAGCATTGGCCGCGCCCAGATCCGCGCCCACGGTTTCCCCGATCCCGATACCGGCGTTCAAGGTCACGTTACGCCCCGAGACGTTGGGCGCCTTGATGACAGGGTTGGTGCCGGTGATCGTTTTCAATGCGCCCGGCGACAAGGCAAAGGCCAATTGCCGCTCGGACCAGCTGGATCCCTTTTCAAGCTTAGCCGCCTCGTCGGGGTGATCGCTCAGCGAATAGACATAGCTGGCGTCATAGCTCGCCGTAAGATCGCCCACGGTCTGGTTGAGCGCATGGTAGCGATCCGTCTGCTCCGTTTGATAGGCGGCGATATCCACACCCTGATCAACCAGCGCCTTGTAGCGCTGCGAGGTCGGATCAAGAGTGTAGCTGTAGCTTGCATCATAGGCCGCGCCGCCATCAGGCTGGCTCTCGCGGATCATCCAATAGGATTGGTAATCAGCATTGCGACCATTTTCAAACGCGGTTTTTGCGAGTTCGACTTTCGCCGTATTCTCGGCCGAGCCTTTGACCAGACCGAGCGAGTTCCAGTAGCTCAGCAGTTCGGCATAGCTCCGGGTGTCGATGATTTCATTGGGGTTGTTGTCAAGGATTTGTCCGGTGCTGGCCAACAAGACATCGCCCCCCAACGAGATGACCTGATCGACCAACATGGTGCCATTGGCATTACCCGTCCAATCCGACGCATTCGTGCCCCAGATCCCGGAGGTGATGCCAATGTCGCCAGCGGCAGAGGCGCTCAGACCGTAATAGGGGTCGGGATCAACCGAGTCGCCAAAGACGCGGCTGCCCAGCGCGGCACCGCTATTCACCATCAACGGATCGGCGATCGAGCCGATCGTGCCGTTGGAAGCGGCCAATGACACACGCGGCGCCTGAATCAGGCCTTTGGCCGAAGGGTCAGCGGTGAAGAACTGGGCGCCTTGGCCAGACGCGATGCCAGAGGTCGCGTCGATATTGACGACACCATTGCCACTGATGGGGTTGCCGCTCGCCGTGACCTTTTCGATCACGACGCCATTCGGAGCCTTCAGGTTAACGTTGCCAGCAGCCGCGGTCGCAACCAACGCGCCATTGCCGCTGGACGCACCGTCCATGCGCAGCTGCACGGCAGAGCCCGAGGTTCCGACCGATCCGCCCGCCGCCAGCTTGATACGACGTGCGGTGACGAGCGCGCTGTCATTGCCCGCCAGGATGGAATGCCCCGCACCCGTCGCTGCGATGCTGACATCACCACTATGGGCCGAGACCTGACCGTTCATCGTCACGTCCGTGGGCGAGGTGACCATCACGCTCGGCGCATTCTGACCGATAAAGTTGATCGAAATCGGATTGTCAGCCTTAAGCGAGTGCGTCTTGATCGTCGTGTAATATTGATCGAGCAGATATTTCGTTGTCACCGTGGAATCGATGCACAAGGTCAGCCAGTTACAGTTTCTGCTGCTTTGCCCGGTCTGCGTGTAGCTTGAACGCGGGTCGCTAAACGAGAAGTCGCCTTCGACGAACGTCTGGCCACTCAACGTGCTGTTCGACTTTGGATCGTAATTCGTGTTGGACGTAATCAGGATCGCTGGAGCCTGTGCGCCCGTTCCGGTGCTGGTTGTGAAATGCCCACTCGAGTCCTTGAACTGTGTCGTTCCCGTCGGCGTGTAGCCGTCCGCCTGGCTCAGATAGGTGCCACTCGCAAGACGGGTCATGGATTCGACCGACGGTGCACTGATCGACTTGAAGTTGGTGCTGCTGTCGATCTCAAGCGCGCTGGAGCCGAACAACTGGCGGCTCGTTGTCGTCACGGTGGTCTTGAGCCGGTAATCCGTCGACGTGGTCCAGATGTAACGCTGATCCGCCGTGGTCGCGTAAGATGCGTTGCGGTCATTTCCGTCGACACTGCTCGAGCTATCGGCCACAGCGACGCTGCTGCCGCTGGTATAATCCGGAAGGCCTGTCGTTGTGTTCAATGTGCCGGTCTGCGTGGCGACCATGATCGTGCCGGAGCTGTCGCCGGGGGTATAATCGCGCGTGTAAACCGTATGTTTTACATCAACTGTCGATGGATTGACCGAGGCATCCACGCTTGTGATATCGGTGATGTCGATCACGCCTGCCGTACCGCGACCTGCGACATCCGTTGTATCGCTTCCGGCGTCCAAAGTCTGAAGCACCAACGGGATCGCGCTGAGGTTGGTGACATTGATGCGCCCGAACCCGTCGAGAACATTCAATTCCCCGCCCGTCGAAGAGGTGTTGAGGATCTGCCCGTAAAGCTGGATGAAGCCGCCGTGAACCTCGGCCCCGTTGACAACATAATTCGCGTTATCAACATCATAGCTTGCGCCGATATTATCCGTCAGGCTTCCGACAACGCTATAGGCAAGACCGCTTGCACCGGAATCCGTCTTGAAGGTGTTGGCCTGCGCAATATCAAATTCCAGGCGCGGTTCCAGCCCGGTGCCGCTGATGTAATCTTTGATATTGATCAGTTGCGGATCGCCGCCCCCGGTCACCGGCACCACATACATCGGGTTCGCGGCGGGGTCCTGCGCAATAGCCGCTTTGTATGCCGTAATCGCAGCCTTCAATTCAGGCACATCCAGACCGGTCGGATTAAAGTTGATCGAAATCGTTTTGCCGTAGATGTTGGTGACCGTCGACGCCGGAGCGGCTGACCCCGACGTGAGGCTGTCGCGATACGCCGTTTTCGCCGCGTCATAGGCCGCTTGCGTCACACCGATATCGGTCGGCTTGGTCGCCGAAAGCGTGGGCGAGGCCGCCAGATTGAGCTGCAGATCGACGATGCCCGACTGCACCGTGCTGTTGATATTGAGATAGCGCGCGCTGATCGAGATCGCGCCATTGGCGATGATGCCGATACCGCGTTCGGCAGACTGGGTCGGGTTGTTAAAGCTCGCCGGGTCGCCGCCGATATTATTGAAGCCGTTGACATAGCTCGACACGAAATCGCCGTTGCGCGCCAGAATATTGACCGAGCCCGCGTTGATCGCGCCCTGAACATAGATGTTGCCATATTCGCTGGTCAGATCGACCTTGCCGTCAACATTGTTGATAACCCCCTTCACCACCAGATCAGGCGGTGCCAAGCCCAGCGGGAAGGCGGAACTGGTTGGATTGTAATTGTTGGTGATCGTCACGCTCGGACGGCTGCTGTTCAGGCCGCTGACCACATGGGCAAACCTGGCCGACGTCGGAGAGAATGCCGCCACTTCGTCGACCGTGTTGACGATCACACCGTTCACGCGGATGTTGCCCGCGTCATAGGACGGCATCATGATATTGTTGACCTGAAGCGTGGCCGCCGTGTTGTTTGTGAGGTTGATCTCGGCATTGCCGGGCGCGGACAAAATACCCGTTCCGCCGCCATCGAACGTATTGCCCGTCAGGTAGATATTGCCCAGACGTGCGGCAAGATCCTTGACCGTTATACTTGGCGTCGAGGGCGCCGTGGCGGGCGTGTCCGATGCCGTCGGGATCTGGGTATTGAGCGCGCTGATGGTTGATGCAAGGCCAGACGCCGTGGTCGTGAAGCTGCTCACGGTATAGCCACCCGCCGGGGGGGGCGACCCGACCAGCGTTGTGACCCGGTCGCTTGTCGCGCTATTGGTTGTGCCAATCGCTGTTGTCCAATCGCCCACCGTCGTGTTCACGCTGTCAATTTGGGCAAGCTTGGTTCCCAAAGACGTCGAGCCGTCCACCCCAGTGCCGCCATTGGCCGTTGTCGCGAGGTTTTCGAGGTTGGTGTAGACATAATCGAGCTTGCCTTTCAGGCTGTCGCTCGCGGTTTTGATCGCTGTGTTGTTGGTGACAAGCTGATTGAGTTTCGCGACCATCTGAGACTGTGCGTCACTGACCTGCGTCGCCGTCGAGGCCGGGTCGGCGATGGTGGCCGCAAGGGTGTTGATCTCGGTTTGCAGCGTCTTGTTCGCCGCGACCTTGGAGACGATGGTAGCATTAAAGCCTGCCGCGTCATTCAAGCCCGCATTCACGCGCCCTTTATAGGTGTTGTAGTCGGCAATCAGGGCCTGAGCCGCTGCGTAATCCGGGTTCGGTTTGGTGCCGCTGCCATCGGGAATGGTCGCAGGCGTATTCAAGGCGTCCGTGTAAGCCGTCAGAGACGCCGCTTCGTCACGCGATGCGGCTGCGAAGGATGCAAAATCGTTGCTCGTGCCGTTGTCATAAATCTCGGTGATGCTTTCGGGCAGCGAGACATCCACGATGGAAGAGGATTGATTTCCAAAGCGGATTTTCACGATATCAAGCTGCGATTCAGCGCTCGACTTCTGATCGATAAGCAGCTGTTGCTCCGACTTGCCCGAGGCATAGGCCTTGAGCTGGAATTCACCGCTGCTGTTAATCTCACCCAGACCAAGTGCGATAAGTTTCTGTTGCAGAAAGTCGATTTCGTTCTGATAGGCTCCAAGCGCGACCGTGTCGCCATCGGTCAGCGATTTCAACAGCTCCAACTGGGTCAGACGCTGTACGATCACCGAATTATCGGAGGTGACGCTTTCTTTGGTGTAGCCGTCGGAATCGATCGTGCCACTGGTCGTGATGCAGGCCAAAGTGTTGGGATCAGCACAGCCCGAGACGTAGTCGATAGTCAGCGATTTGTAGCGCTGCAAACCGGTCGAGACCAAGCCATCCAGCTTGAGCGCCCCGGAGCCGGTATTGCTGGTGGTGCCGCCATGATAGTCGAACGTGACTTCATCGCCGCCAAACAGCTCGCTCACGGCGCTGGCGGCAGCCGCAAGGGCCTGACGGTAAATGTCGGTGCCCGTGCCCACGGCGGACAGGGTATTCTCGCCACGATCCGCACCGATTGTGATGTCGCCTGCCGCAAGAATGCCCTTCAGCTGTGATCCCGCCGGGTTCGCTGTCGTCCCTTGGGTAATCGTCGCATTATTGGCCAGGTTCGCCTGTGCATCCGGAGAACCGGGGATCGGAACGGCCGAATTGTTAAAGAGGTCAATCGTGGCCTTGAGATTGTTCACCGAGCGCGTACCGGTCGGGCTGCGACCAGCATAGATATCCACCGTTGCGTGGGTCGGGGTCGATCCATCGGTCGGGGAGATCCCGTCGGTGGCCTCGACACGCATTTCGCTGCCGATATTCACCGCATTCGCAACCGTCAGATTGGCGTGGCTATGCCCCGTGGGCGCGCCCGCAACCCCATAGGTCGTGGCAGAGCTGCGACCATCCAGAACGGCGTTGTTCCACGCCCCCATGTTGATGTCGCCGACATCCACAAGCAGCGTGCCGTTGTCGCCAATGTCGATCGTCGCGTTCTGGGTCGCGCCCAGTTCGACAACCGAGGACGCCAGCGCCACCAGACCCGCAGAGTCCAGCTTGGCTTTTTGTTGCGTGATGACGTCGTTATAGGCCTCAATCTGAAGCGACGAGAGCCCGGACGTTGGCAATAGCAACCGAACATCAGCCTCATTGCCCACCGTCGATTTGGTGTTTTGCGTGATGTCGACACTCACTTTGCCAGCAGGCCCGCTGGCAAGGCCACCAGAGCCCGAATTCACGTTCCAGCCGGACCCGAAGACATTGTGCACATAGCTGGCAGATCCGACGTCCAGATTGGCCGCGCGCAAATAGGCGTAATCGCCAAAGCCCGCATTCACCGTTGCATCCACGACGTGCTCCAGCGAGGCGCCGCTGGCCCCGACAAGCGAGGCCTGCGTGCTGTTCACAGAGCCACCGAAAGTCGCAGTGTGCGTGGCGTTGATGGTCGCTGTGCCATTGGTCACGTCGATCAGGAATTTCTGGCCCGGTGCTGTGGTGTTGATCAGCGCCTCTGTCGTGCTGTTTGTGATCGTGTCTGCCGAGGACGCAGCCCCCGCGACCACGCCGCCCGATCCCGAGACCGAGACCGCGTCATTAGTATCTGTGCCCGTGGCAGTGACGTTCAGCGTCCCGGCCTTCACCCCACCCATATCCGTCATCACCGCCCGCGTGACGGTGCCGGATGTGGATTTGGCGTCGTTGCTGCCAAATGCGGCCAGACCGCCGACATAGCCCTTGGCGGCTGTGGTCTGGTTCGTCGACGAATTCGCCGTGACGTTGACCGCTCCGTTCGCTTTGATCGTGCTGTCCGAAACAAGGGTTTGCGCCGAAGACGCATTGACACTTTTCGCATCGCTGCCCGCAAGTCCGACAAGCGCACCTGCAACCGCGATCGCATCGGCATCAGCCCGCCCTTTGGTAATCGCCGTCCCAAGTGTGACAGAGCCACCATCCAGAACAGACCCGTTGTGGACGTCATTTGCCAGGGTCACTTTCAGCGTGGAATGCGACAGCGACACACCGGCTGCAAGCCCGCCGGACAGCGATGCGCCACCCGAGTCTGTGGTCGCGCTGTTGGCCGCGCTGACCGTGTTCGTGATCGCGTTATTGGTGTAGATCTTCGCGTCGTTCATCTCGGTGCCGACGCTTGTGGTCACATCCGCCAACGACACAGCGCCTTGCAGCGAGAAGCCGATGCCCCCACCGGCTGCAATCGTATTGGACTTGGCCCAATCGCCCGAGGTTGCCCCCATCGTGACGCTGCCGCTGCGGGTGCCGATGCCGGGATCTTCGCCGATATCGACACCGGCATCCGCAGTCGCGCCAGACGCATCCGCACCAAGCGCCGCTTTGGTCTCACCGCCCACGCTCGCTTGCGAGAAGGACACACCTGCCGCTCCAGACAGCCCGAAGGCTACGCCAAGCGCTTCGGTATCGACAGTGCGGGTTGAGGCCACGTTGACCGCCGTATCGCCAGACACCTGAATCGTCGCGCCGTTGATATAGGCGTAAGTATCGGAGTCGTCCGAAACCGTCGACACTGCCGCCGCAAGACCAAATCCGCCCGCCGCGCCCACGACCGAATGTGTCGTCAGTGAATGTAGCGTGCTCGCGTTGACCTTCAGGCTTGCCGCCGTGATGTTCGCCGCGCCCGAAAGCTGGGCGGTATTCGTCGTGTCGACGCTTTGCACAACAATGCCCGCGCCCACGCCCGCGATCCCTGCGGCCGCCGCCCCCGCGGTGAAGGTGGTCGTCAGCTTGTCATAGCTGCGAACGCCAATGGTGCCACCCGCCGAAATCGTGGCGCTGCCCATATTGGCAGAAGTACCCGCCGGAACAACAAGCCCGGAGGCCGGCGCGGCATCAAGGACGATCGCCGCACGTTCGGCCTGGGCTTTGTCGCTTGCGCTTTTGATCCGGCTGTCGGTGCCCGGGTCATCAAAGAGGCTGGTAATGCCATCGCCACCATTGTCATTGGTCTGGCCCTGAGCCTGACCGGTGATGTCAGAGAGCGCATATTTACCGTCGGTGGCGTCGCTCATTTTATCATCGGCTTCGCCGCCCGGCGTGATGCCATTGCCATAGTCATAGACGGCAACCGCCGCCCCGACCGACACGACACCCGCAGCGCCCGCCACGATGACCGAGTTGCCTGCCTTGTTGGACAGGCCACTGACCGAAACATTGCGTTTGGCAGCCATTTGCACGCCGTCGCCGATGGTGGCGCTCGTCGTGGTTTTGATAACGCCGACATCCACGGTGCCCGCAAGCCCCACGAAGCCAACCGCCAGGCCGCCCGCGTAGACATTCGAGATCGAGGTATCACGCGCGGTAACGTAGACGTCCTGCGCAGCGTTGGCACCAGATTGAGACGCGTCTTTGTTGATCAACGCGTTGTCGCCGATATTGGCCGAGGTGGTGATGTTGTGAAGCTGAACCGTCACCACACCGCTGATACCCGCATAAAGCCCGCCCGCAGCCGAGGCCGCGATGGTGAGGTTGCTCTCACCTGAGGTCGCCGCCACGTTGAGGCCACGCGCCGCCAGGGTCGAGGCCGTCATATCGGTACCAAGATAGGCCGCGAAGGTATTGCTGCTGTTGCCAAGAGCCGTCACACGGGCCCCTGCCGAAATATCTGCCGTGGTGGTTTTGTTGAGCGACAATACACCGATCGCACCGCCAACCCCGGCCGCGCCAAGACCCACCGAGACCGAGCCGTCCATCGTGGCCACGCGCGTCTGGTCGTCCGCCAACACCTGAACGTTGCCGCCCGCGACGGTTGTCCCGCCAAGGGTCGCTTCGGTCACATCCGTAAGGGAGATGACCCCGACGCCCCCCGCAAGCGCGACGCTACCGCCCCCCGCCGCCGCCGCCGAGAAGGCCGCGAAATCGGCTTGCGCGTTGGCCGTAACCGCGACATCGCCGGCGGCCTTCATGTCTGCATTGTCATCGACGGTGGCTTTGGTGGTGTTTTTAACCACCGCAACCGTCACACCGGCGCCTGCCCCCACAGCCCCACCAACAGCCGCCGCACCGGCGATGCCGAGGTCATAGGTGTCGCTTGCCGCCGCGACCGTGACGCCTTGATTGGCGCTCGCTGCTCCGGCCATTTTGTTGATCTGCGCTGCGCCGATGGTGGCTTGGGTATCCGAAGTAATGACAGGCACGTTGCCCGAAAGCGCGATGCCCGCGCTGCCGCCCGCACCAAAGCCGATCTCTAGGGAGCGCACCGAATTGGACGCCGCCGCATTGACCACAACGCCATGCCCGGTGGTCTGGGTCGGGGTCGTGGTGCGCGTTTTGGTCAACAGCGACAGACCGCTGTTGCGTGCGTCAGCCGCAGTCAGACCGACGGTGGTGGCCGAGCTTGCATTGGCTGCCGTTAGGCCCGAGCTGGCGTCCCAATCGGGAAGACCCGCGCCTTTGAAGTTATCGGCAAATGACGTGAACCCGGCTTCGAAATCCGAGACATAAGTGACGCCTGCGCCCGCGCCAAGTGCTGTGACTTCAGCCAGATCCGCGATGGTGGCGTGGGTTTTATTGTCGATGATGACGATCCCGACAGAGGCCCCGACCCCCGCACTGCCGCCCGCACCGAGCGAGCCTGCAAACGAGTCGACCGTGGCTATGTCATTGGCCAAAACAGCCACGTCATCACTGGCAAAGACCTTGGCGCTTTCGCCGATGCGCGCAGTTGTCGTGTTCTCGATCGTATAGACGGCGACAGCCCCGGCAAGACCCGCATCGCCCCCGACGCCTGCGCTGATGGCAAGGATATTGGCCGCCTCGCCGCTTTGCGCATTGACCAGAACGTCACTGCCTTTGACCGCTGCGTAATCGCCGATTTCGGCGCGCACCGCCTTGGTGATAACGCCGACACCCACACCCGCGCCGACGCCGACAGATCCGCCGACCCCCGCCGCACCGGGGTAAGTATCAAGCGTGCTGTCATCGCGCGCTTCAACCGCGATATCTCCGAGCGTTCCGGTCTGGCCGAGCTGGGCATATTTGCCGATCAAGGCCTCGGTGGTGGTGTCGAGCACATAAACGCCCGTTCCCGCCCCCACGCCCACCGATTGCGACGCGCCGCCCGCAACAGCGAAGGTCTCGCCCTTTTCCGTCGCCTTTGCCTTGACGTTCAACGCTCCCGCTTGCGAGATCTTCACAGCGTTTGTGGCATTCGTTCCATCCGCAATCGCGGCACGGGTCACATTGTTGACCGTGACGACCGAGGCCGCGGCACCAACGCCTGCGCTGCCGCCAATGCCCAGACCACCCGCCACGCTAAGCGAGTCAAAATCGTTATTCGCAATCAGGGACAGATCCCCGCTCGCCTTGATTTCGGACCCTGCACCGATCAATGCTTCAACATCGTTCTCAGATGTCAAAACCGTCGCGACACCCGCCACGCCGACAGAGCTACCACCCGCAGCGCTGATCCCGACCACGTCGACGGATTGCTTGCCATCGGCGGAAATTTCGACTGCACCCGCATCGGTCAGCCTGGTGTTCACGCCCAGTTGCGACGTGATTTCGCCACTGCCAACGATGACCGAGCTGGAGATCCCGACCCCGACTTTGCTGCTCAGTGCGACCGCACCCGACAAGGCTTTGGCGTCAAAGTCGTTATTGGCCGAAACGGCGATATCCGCCCCATCCGAATCCACGACCGTGACGGCCGTGCTCGTCGGGGTATTCAGGCTGTTGCCGATCGCCGCCGAGGTTTTGTCCGAAAACACCATGACACCGAACGAGCCTTGCACGGCCACGTTGCTCGCTTGTGCGCCGCCGATGGCCTCAACGTAGTAATTGCCTGCGCCAAAGAGCGGCTGGTTAACGATATTTTCCTGGAAGTGTTTCAGATCGGTAAAGTTGAACGCGGGCATCGGCGGGATTTTCGCGTTGCTCGCGCGCACGGTAACCGCACCAGACGTGATATCCGTCCCAGCACCGACATTAGCGGTATAGCTGTTGTCCGACACAACAACGGCAACCGATGCGCCAACGCCGACCTTGCCGGATTTTGCCATGCTGGTGGATTTCGCGGCCATGCGGCTGGAATTGTCGGCTGTGACATTGACGGCGCCGACGCGGCTTACGTTGCCGATGGTGACAGTGTCACCAATCGTCGCAGAGGTGGTCGTGTTGGACACATCGACCGCCAAAGCGCCTGCAACACTGACCTTTTTCGACGAGGCACCGGCATAGGCGATTGCGGACAGCCCGTTAAGGAAATCGGTTTTGCCCGCCTCATGCGCCATGTTCTGGCTGGTGTTGGCGGTGACGTTAATCGCGCCGGCGCTAGACACAGTCGCACCATCTGCTATCCGGGCTTTGGCCGTGTTGTTCGAGATGCTCAGAGCCACACCGACAGCAACGCCGATTTGCGCGCCCGAGGCGGTGCCGTCGCCCTTGGTGGCGATGTTGGTATCATTCGTAGCAGCAACGCTAAGATCATCGCTTAACGAAACGGTGACGTCATCCATCGTGGCGGTGACGAGGTCTTGGGCCGCAGCTACACCAACGGCGGCAGCCACGGTGACCTTGGCCCCGCCTTTGCCGGTCTTCTGGTCGGATCCGTCGGTTCCGCGTTGGTAGTCTTTTGTGTCTTCGAGGTTTTTCGTGCTTTCCGCGTCAGATGTTTCTGATGCGTCCTTGTCTTTGCCGCCGCCCGCGCTGGCGGTCGCATAAGCTTCGTAGCTGCGCGCGGATGCGGCCTCGATGCTCAAGGAGGCGGCGGTCAGATCGCGCGCCAGTTCTGCCGAGGTGACAGAGGTGTTCTTGATGTCGGTGGATTTGTCGCCACCGCCTGCGATAACCGCAACAGCCGCGCCCACGCCGACTTTGCCCGCTTTGGCCTCGCCAGAGCCGGTGGCCGTATTTTCACCGCTACTGGTGGCTGCGATTTCAACATCGCCCGCCGTGGTGATCGCATTCCCCGTGCCGATGCGCGCGGTTGTATCCACATCCAGAAGTGCAAGCGCGACTACAGCGTCCACGGCGATGCCGCCCTCGGAACCGGCTTTGGCGTCTGTCACCGTGGAAATATCGGAATTCGCCGTGACCGACAGACCTGCGCCATCGTCGAACGCCGCGCCGTCTTTGATTTCGGCCGTTGATTTGGTGGTGATCAGGTTCAGCGCCGCCGAGGCTCCGATGCCGACCTTGCCACCGCTGGTATTGCTCTCATCGAGCGGGGCTGCGGTGGCCGATGCCACCATCTGCTGATCCGCCGAGACGACAGAGGCGCCCGTGCCCGCATCGACAATTGCGCTGCCAGATACGGTGGCCGCACTGCGCGCATCAATGAGGTTCAGCGCAAGCGCGCCTGCGATGCCGACATTGGTTCCCCCCGCGCCCGATTTCGCGGTGGTCGAGAACGTATCGACATGCGCCGCATCTGCCGGGTCGCCCTTAAGCGCCGAAACCGTCACACCATTGGCGGTGTAGGTTGCCGCACCGAGGCTCGCAGTGTTGGTTTGCGTAATGGCGTTCACCGCAGCCGCAGCCCCGATCGAGATCGCAGAGCCAGACGCGCTTGCATCCGCCGTCACAGTCCCGTCCGTGCCGTTGATCGCCATGACCGTCAAGCGGCCACCCGCTGCGATGTCTTTGCCATCGCTCATTTGCGCGCTGACCGACGAGGTCACGACATTAACGCCCGCCGCCGCCGCGACTGACAACTTGCCTTCGCTGGTTTTCGCAGAATGTTCTTTATCTGCGGTTTCGGTCGTGTCGGCTTGTTGCTCGGCGTCACCGACATTGCTGTCAGACTGCGTGGTTTGGGCATGGGCAAACTGGCTGTTTGCGCGGTCATCTACGCTGCCTTCGCCATCCTTGGCCTCATCGTTCTCATCCGTGCCCTCGGCCCCTGCGGCCCCCGCAGTGACGGACAAGCTTCCGATAGAGGAGCCAGAGGCGCTGAACGTCACATCGCCACCGGCGGTGATCGAACGACCGGTGGACACGACCACCTTGTCAGACACGAGCGCCAGAGACAGCGCGATACCGATAGCTGCTTTGTCGCCAGCGGCAGTCGCAGAGGCTTTGGTCTCTTCAGAGGCGTTTTGTTCGGCTTCGACCTCAAGGTCACCCGAAACCGCCAAAGCATTGGCATTGCTGCCGATTGTGGCGCTGGCCGTGTTGGTGACAAGGGCCAGGGCGACAACCGGAACGATGCCGACGCCGCCCTTGGCACCTGCTTCGGCTTCGGTTGTGATCTCATGATCGGCGCTGGCTTTCACGCTAAGGTCTTTGGCCCCTGCCAGCGTCACATCATCGCCAAGTTCCGCGATAGAGCGATTGCCAACGATGTTGATCGCCGCAGATGCACCGATCCCGACGGTACCGCCCGCAGCGCCCTCAACGGGCAATGCCTTGGCCGTTTCCGAGGTCTGGTTGTCGGCAAAGATCGCCACATCGCCGCCATGCAAGGTCAGCGTGCTGGTATCGGAAACGCTCGCCATGCTTTGCGTGTCGATCAGGTTCAGACCCAGCGAGCCTGCGACGCCGACGCTTGAGCCGCCCGCGCCCGACGTGGCGCTGGCAAGGTAGGTGTCTTTGCGGGTGGCGGTGCTGGAGGGGTTGGCCGCAAGGGCGGCCACGTCAAGTTTGCTGGCCGAGATATTGAGGCTTTTGACATCATGGGTCGCATTGCCAAGCGTCGCGTTATTAGCCGCATGGACCACGTTCACCGACATCGCAGCGCCGATCCCGACTTTCGCCTGCGCACCCTCTTCGCCCACGGCAGAGGCGTTAGCCGTGGCTTTGCCGTCGGCGTTGCTGGCGGTCAGGATACGCAACGCACCCGTGGGCGAGGTGATGCTGATGGCATTGGGCACATCAGCCGTAACACTCGCGTTTTGCACGTTGACGGCAACCGCCGCCGCCACAGTGATCTTACCCTCGGACGTCTCGGCAGAGTGGTTCTCACTGGCGGCCGCATCGCTTTCGCCCTGCTGCTCGCTATCGCCAACGCCAGAGGCCGTTTGCTGATCGCGCGCGTCGCTCAACTGGGTGTCGACCGTGTCATCGACGGTGGCCTCTTGCCCTGCTTGCGCATCGCCATTGTCATCGGCAGGCGCCCCGCCAGAGGCGCTGGCCTCGGCCGTAAGCGTGCCCAGCGACGCGCCATAGGCTGCCAGTGTCACATCGCCGCCCGCAGAGATGTCGCGATTGGTGGTTGCGGTCACTTTGTCGTTGACCAGATTAAGCGCAAGCGCCGCGCCGATCGCCGCCGTACCGCCTGCCGCTTGCCCTTTGGCAGAGGTCGTCGTGCTGGCCTGCTGGCTGGCCGTAATGCTGATTTTTCCCGTGGTGGCGATGCCCGCCGCCAAGGTGCCAAATTGCGCCGTTGTGGTGTTGTTCACCAGCGACAAGGCCACCACCGGCATGATCGCCACGCCGCCCTCAGCGCCGGCTTCGGCAGAGGTCGTGATCTCATGAACCGAGCTGGCCGAAAGGGTCACATCCTGTGCGCCGGTCACACCCGCCTCATCGCCCAGCGTCGCGCTTGAACGATTGGCCAGAATGTTGATCGCGACCGAGGCCCCGATGCCGACCTTGCCCCCCGCAGCCCCGGTTTCATCGGGAAGCGCGCTGGCGGTGGTGTTGGTCTGGTTGTCGCTGCTCAGGGTCAGATCGCCGCCGCTTAGCGTGATCGTGGCACTGTCGGCAATGCTGGCCGTGCTTTGGGTGTCGATCAGGTTAAGCGCAAGCGAGCCCGCCACGCCCACCTTGGAGCCGCCCGCACCGGACGTTGCGCTGGCAAGGTAGGTGTCCGTGACCGGATCGGCGGGATCGCCCGCGACCAATTTCGCTACATCCTGTTTCAGCGCGGTGATCTCGATAGAGCCCGCAGTGACGGACCCGTTGCCCAGAGTGGCGTCGTTCGAGGTGTGGATCAGGTTGATCGCAACCGCGGCACCAATGCCAACCGCCGCAGGCGCATCACCCGCCGCCGTGCCATCCGAGGTGACCGAGCCGGTCGTATTGTTCGAGGTGGAAACACTTAGCGCGCCGCCGGCTTTGATGTCGCGGCCATCGGGCACACCCGCACTCACCGACGAATTCTGAACATTGACGCCCACGGCGGCCGCCACGGTGACCTTGCCCTCGCTGGTCGAGGCAGAACGCCCGGTTTCATCCGCAGCACCATCGGCACTGGCTTGTTGTTGCTCGGCATCGCCGACGTCTGCGGTGGTTTGCTGGTCCGAGGCATGGGTCAGGTTGCTTGTGACGGTGGTGTCGACATCGCTGTCTTGACCGGCGGGCGCATCGCCACTGTCATCGGCAGCTTCGGCCCCCGATGCGCTGGCTGTGGCCTCAAGCGTGTTCAGCGAGGCCCCCCAGCTGCGAAGGGTAATGTTGTTGCTTGCGTCCAGATCGCGCAGCGTCGTGGCAGAGGTCGTGTCGTTGACAAGCGCAATCGCAACAGCCGCGCCAATCGCGGCTTTGCTGCCAGCGGCCTTGCCCGACGCGGTCGTCTCCTCGGTTGCCTGCTGACTGGCCAGGATGCTGATATTGCCGGTCGATTTTTGCGCCGTGGCGTTCGCGCCAAGCTGGGCGGTGGTCGTATTGTTGACCAGCGACAGGGCGAGTGCGGGCGTAGCAGACACCCCGCCAGACGATCCGGCCTGAGCGGTGGTCGTGATCTCGCGCACCGAGCGCGCCGAGAGGGTCAAAGAGCCGGGCGTCGTGATCGCCGTGTTGTCAGCAACGCTTGCGATGGTCCGGTTGCCCACGATATTGGTCGCGACAGAGGCCCCAACGCCGACATCGCCGGTTGCGCCGGTGGTGTCGGGATCTGCCACCGCGCTTGAGACAGACTCGTCCTCGGCAGTGATCGTGACAGCGCCACCCGAGATCGCCACAGGGCTAGTGGCCGAAATCGTCGCAACACTTTGCGTGTCGATCAGGTTGACGGCCAGAGACCCGGCCACGCCGACGCTGGTGCCACCCGCACCCGAAGTCGCGTGCGTGGTAAAGCTGTTGCGCCCCGCCCCGGTCATTTCCGCGCCAACCTCTAGCGCGCCAGCGGCAAGGCCCGCACCGCCTACGGTTGCGTCATTCGTTACCTTGGCGATGTTGATGCCAACGGCCACACCAACGCCCACGTCAGACTCCAGCGCAGAGCCATCCGCCGTCACATCCGCCACGTTCGCCGTCGAGCTCCGCACCGACGCATCGCCTGCAATGTCAGAGGCGCGATCCGACGCTAGGCTCGCCGTGGTGTTCGAGGACAGATTGGAAATCGCAAGCGCACCAACGACCGATACACCGCCTTCAGACGTGCTGGCGGCCGACTGATATTCGGAATCGTTGAGATAATTGGACGCTTCGCTGCCAGAGTCAGGCGCGGTCGCACCCCCCTCGGCTGCAGCAGCCCTGGCGACAATATCGGTCGAGGTCGCCGCATCAAGTGACAGGCTGTCAGTGCTAATATAGCCCGAAGAATCAACCGTGGCAGAGGTCGTCACATCCACGACGCTAACAGCCACGCTGGCACCGAAGGCCGCTGAAATCGGGGTGGCGTCGGCATGGCTTGTGACCGTGTTGGTCGCACCAAGGCGCGCGTCGCCGGTGATGATCAGATCGGCGGTGCCGATATGGGTAGTGGCCGAGCTGTTCACCGTTGAAACGGCCACCGCGCCATCTGCGCCGGAATCCGCGGGCACCAGCGACTTGGTCGCGATTTGGCTTTCAGCGGTTGCGGTGGACGACAGATCCGCACTGGCGGCCTGAATATTCGCGCCACCGGTGACATCAACCGAGGCACTGACATTCGTCACCACAACGCCAACAGGCAGGTTGACCGCCGTCGCCGCAGTCGACGCCGTGGCGCGCGCCGCCAAAGCGCCAGATGCGGCGATTGTGCCACCATCGATCGAGATGGCCGCATTGGCGGTTGGCGTCGACGCGATGATCGTCAACGGCGCCGCCGTCGAGCTGGCCAGCAAATTCACGTCGCCACCGCGGATCTCGCCAGCAACGGTGATCTGGGCCGTGCCACCTGACGCTTGGGTCGCATTCAGGGTCACATTGCCCGCAGTGCCGCCGCCAAGTGCTTCGGCATTCAGCAAGCCACCGGCAGCCACGCTGATCGTCGGCGCGGTCAAGGTGATATCGCCCGAGGCCCCGCCCGACAGCGTCGTGTCAATGCTACCACCGGCTTGAATCGTAATCGAATTATCGGCCAGAACCGAGGTATTGACGCCCGCATTCAGGATCGAGTTTCCAGCGGTGATTGTCACGTCAATCGGGTCGATCAAAAGTGTGCCGCCCGCCCCGGTGTCGGACAGAAGGTCAAGCGCAACCGCGCCGATTTCGGCATTCTTGCCGCTCAGTTCGACAAAGCCACCCGCACCGCTCCCCGCGCCATGGGCCGAAATCACCGCCCCCGTCTGGGCAAAAAGCGAGCTTCCGGCATAAACCACAATCGTGCCGCCGATACCCGCCTTGCCCGCGCCGTCGGCGTTCAGTTTTGCGGTGGGCGCGAGGGTCGTGTTGCCCCCAGATTTGATATTGATCTTGCCGCCCTTGCCTGAGGCGCTTGCCCCGACGCGGATCTTGCCGCGAATGTTGGCATTGCCCGCCGCCACGATCGAGATGACGCCATTACGGCTGACCATCGCGCCGCCTTCGCTCAGGCCTTTGGAATTCACCGTCGCCTCAAAGCGCTGGCGCTGGGTCAACATATTGGCCGTTACCGGCGTGCCGGTCGGACCGGTCAGAGTCACGTTCTGCCCATCGAGGGTAATCCCATTCTCGGCGTTGATCACGCCCGAAATCGAGATGAAACCACCGGGAGAAAGCGGGATCTCGCCGCGCATCAACTTGCCCGCAGCGTCCTGATTGATCGTGCCATCCGCGCCGATCACAGAGTCCAGAAACTTGTCGGTCGGCGTGTTGACCGTCAGCGAACCAACATTGACCACACCGGACTGCCCCACGATAAAGCCATGAGAATCCGAGAAAAAGACGTTTCCGCCGATCTGGCCACTCTTGTAGGAGTTCAGAACGCCATCAATCATCACCGGTCCGTCGCGCACGATATTGACGAGGTTTCCGGTGCCATCGGGCAGGTAAAGATTTACCGTGGTGCCCGCGCTTTGTTCGAACTTGCTGAACGAGTTGTAGCCCGTGTTTTGCGAGATCGTTGCGGTCGTGATTCCGGTTTCGGTGCCATTGACCGTTACCGTGGTTTTGGTGCGGCCATCCGTGATGATCGTGTTGCCCGTCGCAACAGCGTCTTGCGCATACACACTCCCGCTGCCAGCCAAGGCAGCGATCGCGCCAAGGGCGATTGTGCTGGCGCCAAAGCGTAGACTGTCAGCAAGTGTGCGATGCGTCGGTTCGGGCCCATGTGCGAAAGCCGCAGGCTTTGGCTTGACCAAAGTCCTAGTGCGGCTGGAACGACGACGTTGGGCCCGATTGGACATCAGAATGATCCTTTAGGAAGCTTGAAAATATCAGGCTCGTTAGGGGCAGCGGAATACAGCAGATCAAGGCTTGCAGGCGTCAGCGTGTTGCCTCCGTCCTGTCCGGTCGAGAATGCGCCTTGCAGCAACAAGAGCGTCACGTGCCCTTGGGCATCGACGCCCCGGAACATCATGATCCCGCTGCCGATCACCACATTTGTCTGGATCGAGGGCTGCGCGTAGGCCTCGGACATAAAGTGATTGCGCAGCAACTCGCCGTTTTCGTACAGCATCGTGGCCGTCATCGTGGGATCGGTCTTGTCGCTCCAGGTGACGCCCACCTGAATCAGCTTTTTGGTCAGGTAGCCAAAGACATAAGACACCTGCGCCACGCCGCCGTGCCGGATCAGGTCTGGCACCGAAACCGTCAAAATTTTCGTGCGCTCGACCGAATGCTCCCCGGATTGAATCGCATCATCCTTGATCTCGAAATCTGACAGGATCGCGGCGCGAACTGCTTTCTCATCCATGCCGAAGCGCGCAGAGCGGAACCCGTCGACCACAGCCGTTGCGGGGGCTGTTGCTTGCTCGGAGGCGTCAAGCTGAGCCTCGGCTTGACCCTTTGCGGCCTCAGTCGCCACGTCAGCTTGCGACGATTCTACACCAGCTTCGGCTGGCTGGCTGCTTGATCTTGAGGGGCTGGCAGTTTTGGTCATTAGAACGACCCTTCCGGAAGCTTGAAGATGTCAGGAGAGTTGGGATCCGCCGAATAGAGCAAATCGAGGCTGGCCGGTGTCAGGGTCTTGCGACCGTCCTCGCCTGTCGTATAGGTCCCTTGCAGCAGCAACAGCGTTGCGTGGTTGTCGCTATCGGCTGCGCGAAACATCAGAATTCCGTTGGGCAAAGCGACATTCGTCTTGATGCTGTCGGGCGCGTAACCCTCAGCCATGAAGTGACTGCGCAGCACGTCGCCGTTGTCATACAACATCTTCGCCGTCATCTTCGGATCGGTCTTACCGCTCCACGTTACACCCACCTGAATCAATTTCTTGGATGTGTACCCAAACACATAAGACACTTGGGCCATGCCACCTTCGGGGATCAGATCTGGCGCTTCTATGGTTAGGATCTGGGTCCGCTCGACGGCGTTTTCCCCGGCTTGAATCTTGTCATCCTTCGCGCCGAAATCCTTGGCGATTGCGGCGCGGACCGCCTTTTCGTCCATCCCGAATTTTGCAGAGCGAAAGCCATCAACCATGATCGTCGAACGGGGGGTGACCGCCGCCTCTGGCTTTGCGCGCGCACTGATAGCCGCCGTCGGTTTTGGTAGAGGCGTGGGCGTTGTGGTCTCAGAAAATGCGGGGGCGACAGGTGCGGCCACGAGCATGCTTGCCATGCCAATCGCGATAAGAAGGGAGTGGGGGGCAGAAAAATTTGGGCGAAACGACATATGGTCCTCGTGGGTGAATTATAAGGCTCGGAGCAGGCTTGCCCCAACTGTGTCATATGAACCTGGCATGATCGCGAAACGGCTCATCACGCCCGGCTTTCGGCGCGCACAGGTGTGGCGCGCAACATTCTCAAAGATCAAGAGGACAGAACGGAGATCGCGCAATGATGCCTTTTGCAAACGGCAAACGAATCGTACCACGCGGGCAACATTTCGAAGACTGAACAGGCGCTGCGAATACGACATTATGCCCAAAGGAGACGCCTGCAAATCGGCCCGACAGGGCCATATAAATAAGCACATATCACGCCGCCTTGACGATCTGTGATCGACAAGATTACGGCGCGCGGCGTCCCCAGATATGCGCGAGAAACTCAACGCATCGTCCCCTCTAATTTTGTGTTGCCTTGATTTAGCGAGCAATTTCCAAGATTTTCAAGGGTTTTAACCCTACAGTGCCAAATTAGTTTCCGTTGCGTTAAGCTTTCAAAGCAACGCAGCCATTTGTTCCACTCCGCAAAAGATTTGCTGGCCGCAGTTTTGGTCATGGCCGAGATAGGATGGCCGAGGTAGGATTGACCGAAACAAACAGAGGCGCACCCAAACTTACGCACCGCGTGTGCGACCTCCGCCAAGTCTCGCGCAGCGAAGTGCAAGTATTCGTAGCCCGACGTGAGCTAACGATTGATCTAATCAGCGGATGCTGACGATCTTGATGATGCGCTCAAAGCCGTGCTGGATACTCAGATCCGCGACCTCGAGCAGCGTATCGAAAGCGTCATCGCACGGGAGGAAACGTCCGCCAGCAATCATTACTCATGCTGTCTGGCTATATTGTCGCTTCAAGCTCAGTCTTCGTGAGGTTGAAGAGATGTTTCTGGAACGAGGAATTGATGCCTCGTACGAGGCCATCCGGCGATGAATCGTGAAGATCAAAGGCAGGGAGTTCTGGCTGTGGCGCGCCGTCGATCAGAATGGCGTTCTGTTGGATGAGATTCTTCAACGTGGGCACGATAAGAACGCTGCTAAACGCCTGTTGCGCGGGTCAATGAACAGACAGGATGAAACGCCCCGGTTTTACCGGAGACCTTTAGCTTCATTTCACGCGACTATATCGAGCACGTCGCGCTGTGCATCGAAGGTCTCTTCTGCCTCGGCTGGCGGGATGTTTCCGATGGGCTCAAGTCGCCGGCGGTTGTTGAACCAATCGACCTATTAGCCGGTAGGCGATGCTTGCATCGCCATAAGGCCATCCGAGTGTGGCCATTTCCAGATGCTGCATGTTGCGCCACGGTCCCTGACCCCTCTCGGGATTTGCGTGCAGATCCCTGCCGGTCAGTGGATGGCGCGATCGTCAGACCCCTGCAGATCGACTCGACGCCGTAAACAACGCGCTGATCTTCCCCTCTCGCGCATGTAAACATACGCGAGAGGGCCGCGAATAAAGGCGATCATCGCTTCAGTAGGCAGCGCGATGCAATGGCTGCAATCGCGCCCGCCTGCATTTCGTAGGAGCCTTGATGCTCAAACACCATCCTGACTGCTCGTGCGCGGATCTCAGGTGAGTAGCGATTTGCCATTTTGCTTTTCGTAATAACCATCATCCTTAGCTAAGTTGATGGTCTCCGACGAACCCGCGCGATTCAACTTACGGGGGCTACTAGTATCCAGTTTGCAGCCCCTGGGCAGTCCCGGGACTTGAAGCCAAGAGGTGCAGAAACGGCAGCCACTTTAAGATACTATTTTTCCTTGATAAAAGTGGTGCCCGAAGGCGGACTCGAACCACCGACACGCGGATTTTCAATCCGCTGCTCTACCAACTGAGCTATTCGGGCACTCTGGCCTTTCGGCCTTGCTGGGCGGTTACTAAATCAGGGCGGGGAGGCTGTCCAGAGGGATTTGTTAGAAAATTGAACCGCGCGGGCGTTGCGCGGATCAGTGGGGCTTTTGCGCGCCGCCCTGCAAGTCGTCTGGGTTGGTGGGGGCGCGTTCTTCTTCCTCGGCGATGTCGCCGGGGATGACATAGGATCCGTTCAGCCAGCGCGCCAGATCGACATCGGCGCAGCGTTTGGAACAAAACGGGCGGTATTTCGGATCAGACTCTTTGGCGCAGATCGGACAACTCATAGCGCGTCCCCAAGCAGAGACCTTAACGCAACACGATCGCGTTTACGCTGCAACTCAAAATTGCCAAGCGGGGTCCAGCCGGCCAGTGACGCTTCGGCCTCGCCTTTGAACGAGGTGCGGAGCTGCTGTTCGAGCGGCTGGCGGTCACGTTTGGGCATCGGCGCGAAATCGACGGTGATCTGACCGCCCAAGCCGCGCAAACGCAACTGTCGCGGCAGGGCGCGCGCGGCGGCGATATTAGCCTTGAGGCCCGCCGCCGGAGAGGTGTCATTGCCGGTGTTCACATCCACGGCAATCAGGGCGCGGGTGGGTTCGATCATCATATGCGCACCGTCCGTTAGCTCGACGCGCGGCTGCAACAGCGCCTCGATCGCATCCGTCGCGCCGTGATCATCAAATCCGCCCTCGATCACCTCATCAGGGGCGGGATCGGCCCAGTCGCGCCACGCCTCTTCATGCGGGCTGGGCGCATCAACCAGCAATTCCGGCGCACCCGAGAGATCGGCCATCACGGCCTCAGAAAGAGCGCGCATCGCGACGATATCTTCGGTGATTTCATCGCCATCCGCATGCGCGGCAACCGAGCGCAGGATCAAACCGGCCTGCGCATCTGCCATTTCAGCCTCGGCGAGCGCTTGCAGGGTTTCGCGCGTGTCCTCGTCACGAACCCGGCGCGAGATATTCAGCCCCGGCGCGCCGGGAGTCACAATTGCAAAGCGCGACTTGAACAGCACGCGCAACGTGACGGGCAGCGCCTTGCCGGGCTCGGTTCCCCCCGAGACCTGCACGATCACGGTCTGACCGGGGCTAAGCCCCTTTACTTCACGCAGGAAACCGCGCGCGCCTTGGGGCAGATCGACGAACACGCCGCCTTGCCCCTTCATCTGACGCCCGATCACGCCGCGGCAGATCGCACCGGGGGCCAGCGCCACACCGGGATCAATCAGCAAATCTTCCAACTGCCCATCGACCATCAGCGCAGCGGCTTCACGACCCGCGATCTGATCCAGCAAGACGACCCGTCCAATCATGCGCTCTCTCTCTTGATACCGGCTGCGGCCAAAAGCGTTGCGGTCTCGGCCAAGGGCAGGCCGACAACGCCCGTGTAGCTGCCTTGCAGCCACGGCACAAAGGCCCCGCCTAAACCTTGGATCGCATAGCCACCCGCCTTGCCGCGCCACTCGCCGCTTGCCAGATAGCCGTTCACGTCTTCATTGCTGAGCGGTTTGAATTTCACCACCGTATCAACCAGCCGTTCGCGCAGCCCATCAGCGCTACGCACGGCCACGGCAGTCAGCACATGATGGCGTCGCCCCGAAAGCAGCCACAGAAACTCTGCCGCCTGTTTGTCATCCTCGGGTTTGCCAAGGATGCGGCGACCGCAGGTCACGGTGGTATCGGCGCTCAGGATGACCTCATCAAAGGCCATCTCTAGCGCCATCGCCTTTTCGCGTGCCATGCGCGCAACGTAATCGCGCGCGGCCTCGCCTTTGATCGGGGTTTCGTCGATATCAGCAGGGCGCAGGGTAGCAGGCTCCAGACCCAATTGGGCCAAAAGCTCCCGCCGACGCGGGCTTGCCGATCCCAGAATAAGTTTCAACAGACCCGCTTACTTGAAGCGGTAGTTGATGCGACCCTTCGTCAGGTCATAGGTGTTCATTTCCACCTGCACCTTGTCGCCTGCCAGAACGCGGATGCGGTTCTTGCGCATCTTGCCTGCCATATGCGCGATGATCTCATGGCCGTTTTCCAGCTCGACCCGAAACGTCGCGTTAGGCAGGAGTTCCTTAACGACGCCGGGAAATTCGAGCATTTCTTCCTTGGCCATGGTCACTCCGTATTTGAAAATCCGCAAAAAATGCGGGCGAGCGTTAAATGCGCCCGGATGGGCGAAAATTCAAGCGTAATGTCGGCCGGTGTCGGGGTTTTCGCGTCAGAACCAGCCTGTTTGGCCGAAAAAAGCGCGTTTGAGGCCGTGTTTACAGGGGCTTGCACACCAAAAACCTGTGACAGATCGGTTTGCACCCGCACTGAGTCGCGCTTTAGATACGCGGCGGGCCAAAGCGCTCGATGAGATGCTTGCGGATCTGGTCGCGGGTATCGCGATAGGCGGCCAGTTTGGCGTCGCGGCTCTCACCGATTCCGGTCGGGTCAAAGATCGGCCAATATTCTACGTCGAGATGAAAAAACCGCGTTAATTCCAATGCTTGACGTTGCGACGCAGGCGAGAGCGCGACGACCAGATCAAAGGCCGATAGATCATCGCCCCATTCCTGCAATTCGGTAAAAGAGCGCGAACGGTGACGCTCCAGATCCACCTCGATTTCAGCCATCACAGCGATTGTGAACCCGTCAATCTCCAGATCGGCCTTCACACCTACGGATTGGACATAAACATCGGTGCCGTAGAATTTCTTCATCATGCCTTCGGCCATAGGCGAGCGTGTCGCGTTATGGTCGCAGGCAAACAGCACCGATGAGGGAAGCGCGCCCATCCCTTACCTCGGCGTCAAAACGGCGACGAGGGTGAACAGCCGCCGGGCGGTGTCGATATCGACCTCGGCCTTGCCTTCAAGACGTTCCTGCAAAATTCGCGCGCCCTCGTTGTGGATCCCGCGCCGGGCCATGTCGATGGCCTCGATCTGGCTGGGGGGCAGTTTTTTTACCGCTTCGAAATAGCTTTCGCAGATTTGGAAGTAATCCTTTACCGCTTGCCGGAACGGGCCGAACGACAGGTGAAATTCCGCAACCTTCTGGCCGTCCTCGGTTTGCGTATCAAACACCAGGCGCCGGTCGCGCACCCCAAGGGTCAGGGCAAAAGGCCCAACGGGTGCGGGCGAACCGTCACGCCCGGGTAGCACAAAGCTGTTGTCTTCAAGCAGGTCATACACGGCAACTTTGCGCTCTTGCTCGATCTCGGGCGAGGGCGCGGGCATGCCGCCGGTATCCAGTTCGAGTTGGCTGATCCGGGCCATCACAGCTCTCCTTTATTGAGCGCATCCAGACGCGCGCGCACGCTCAGCCCATGCGCCTCTAGACTTTCCGAGATCGCCAGCGTCTCGGCTGCCGGGCCAATCGCCTTCAGCGCGCCGGGCGTCATTTTCGCAAGTGTCGTGCGCTTGAGGAAATCCATCACCGATAGCCCGCTTGAAAACCGCGCCGAGCGCGCCGTGGGCAGCACGTGGTTCGGCCCGCCAATATAATCGCCAATTGCCTCGGGCGTATAGGCACCCAAGAAAATCGCGCCGGCATGGGTGATTTGCTCTGCCAGCGCGTCGGGGTCGGCCACGCAGAGTTCAAGATGCTCGGGCGCGACGCGGTTGGACAGGGTCGCGGCCTCGGCCAGATCCTGCGCCACGATCACCGCGCCGAAATCGCGCCAGCTTGCGCCTGCGATCTTGCGCCGTTGCAAGGTTTGCAAGCGCGCCTCGACGGCCTTGCTCACCGCATCGCCGAAAGCCGCATCCGTGGTGATCAAAATCGCCTGCGCGCTTTCGTCATGCTCGGCTTGGCTAAGCAGATCGAGCGCGATCCAGTCGGGATCGCCCGTACCATCTGCGATTACTAGAATTTCTGACGGCCCCGCGATCATGTCGATGCCGACGCGCCCGAACACCCGCCGCTTGGCTGCGGCAACAAAGGCATTGCCCGGGCCGGTGATCTTATCAACCGGTGCGATGGCGTCCGTGCCATAGGCCAGCGCCGCAATCGCCTGCGCGCCCCCGACGCGGTAAACCGTATCGACCCCCGCGATCTGCGCCGCCAGCAACACCAGCGGATTGACCACGCCATCCGGCGTCGGGCAGACGACAACCAACCGCTCAACCCCGGCAACCTTGGCAGGGATCGCGTTCATCAAAACAGATGAGGGATAGCTCGCCAGCCCGCCGGGCACATACAGCCCCGCCGCGCTGACCGGCCCCCAGCGCCAGCCCAATTCCGCGCCCGCCGCATCAGTCCAACGCTGATCCTCGGGCATCTGGCGGGCGTGATAGGCGCGGATACGTTCTGCCGCGAGTTCCAGCGCGGCGCGCTCGGCTGGCGGAACTTTCGCGATCTCGGCTGCGATCTCTTCAAGGGAAAATGCGAGCCGATCTGCGGTTATATCGAAGCGGTCGAATTTGGAGGTCAGCTCAATCAATGCCGCATCCCCGCGCGCGCGTACATCCGCGATAATATCGGCCACGATGGCATCCACATCGGGGCTGTCTTCGCGCTTCATACCCAAGAGGCTTTGGAATTGGGCCGCAAACCCGTCTTCACGCGTGTCAAGAAACTGCACCATCACTCGTCTCCTTATCCGCCTTCGGAATTAGACAGTCTCGCCCGCCCCCGCAAGCGCCGCCCCGATTTTCGGTGCGTTTTCCCGTTTCATCTAGCTCGAAATACTCCCGCCGGAGGCTCCCGAACCTTCTGCTGGACGCTCCGCGGGGAGTATTTCCGGCCAGATGAAACCGGTTCAGTCGGGATGATGGGGCGCTTTTCCCGAAGGCGCGCGATAGGGGCGCTCAACATCGCGCAAGTCGACATCCAGGCATTCGACATCAGCGGCAATGGCCCCGTCGCCTGCGAGGGTAATGACGACACGCCCTGCCCCGTCTTGACCGGGTTCAAAAGCGATATCAAGGATTGAGAGCACGAGGTCTGGGTCGGCGCGATCAATGCCTTGGCTTGCCACATGGGTGACATCCGAGACCACAAGAAGCGCGCGCACCCGTTCGTAGGCGCGCCTCTCGGCTTCGGCTTGCGCCTTATCTTCCCAGCGAAAGCGGTTGATCAGAAGCGCGAGACGGCGGGCCTTGGCCTCCCAGACGATTTCGGTGATCGGCAGAACCGCGTCTTGCACCAATGCGGCCATCACCGACAGATCGGCCTGCGTTTCAGCGCGCAGCGCCATTGCGCCCTCTCCGCCATCCTCAAAACGTGCATCTACCATCCGTTTTCCCTTTCGCGCTGTGATCGGCTTACGTCTTACATCCGCAAAGCGATCACTCGCCCTTCACACGTTCAATATGCGCGCCCACGGCGCTCAGCTTGTCCTCGACCCTCTCATAGCCGCGATCAAGGTGATAGACCCGGCTAACCATCGTTTCGCCCTCTGCCGCGAGCCCCGCGAGAATAAGCGAGACCGAGGCGCGCAGATCGGTCGCCATCACCCGCGCGCCGCGCAGCTTGTCGACGCCATGCACCGTCGCGTGCCCGCCGTGGACCTCGATATTGGCGCCCATGCGCAGCAATTCCGGGGCGTGCATAAAGCGGTTCTCGAAGATCTTTTCTTCCAGAACGCTGGTGCCCTCGGCGGTGCACAAAAGCGCCATCATCTGCGCCTGAAGATCGGTGGGGAATCCCGGGAAGGGTTCCGTCACCACGTCAACCGCGCGGATGCGGCCGTTTTTGCGGCTGACCTTGATGCCCGCCTTGGTTTGCTCGACCGAGACGCCTGCGGCATCAAGGCGTTCGCAGAAGCTCTCGATCAGCTCGATGCGCCCGCCAAGGCATTCCACTTCGCCGCCACAGATCGCGGGGGCCAGCATATAGGTGCCCAGCTCGATTCGGTCGGCAACGACGGGGTGGGTTGCGCCGTGCAGCCGGTCCACCCCCTGAATTTCGATCGTGTCTGTGCCATCGCCCTCAATCTGCGCGCCCATCGCGCGCAGGCAGTTCGCCAGATCAACGATCTCGGGTTCGCGGGCGGCGTTTTTCAGCACGGACGAGCCTTTGGCCAGCGACGCCGCCATCAGGAAGTTTTCCGTCGCGCCTACCGAGGCAAAGCGCATTTCATGCACCGCGCCTTTCAGCCCACCTTGCGTTTTGGCATGCAGATAACCATCGCGCAGCTCGATTTCAGCGCCCAGCGCGCTCAGCGCATCGACGTGGATATCCATCGGGCGCGCGCCAATCGCACAGCCGCCGGGCAGCGACACGACGGCATGGCCCAGCCGCGCCAACAGCGGCCCGAGCACCAGATTCGAGGCGCGCATTTTGCGCACGATATCATAATCGGCGACCGGATTTATCTCGCCATGGCACGACGCGGCCAGAACCTTGCCCTCTTGCAGCGCCGTCACCTCGGCCCCGAGAGATGCCAACAATTCGGTCATCGTGCGGATATCGCTCAGGCGCGGCGCATTGGTCAGCGTCAACGGTTCGTCACTCAGCAGCGTGGCGGGCATCAACGCCAAACAGGCGTTTTTCGCCCCCGCAATCGGAATTTGACCCTTAAGCGGGCCATTCCCGCGCACGATGATACTGTCCATTCAACTGCCCTCATTCTTGTCATTTTGCGATGTCGCCGCATCGTTCTTACGCGCACGCGCCTGTGCCTTGCGCTTTTGTAGGTTGGCGCGCAAGGCCTCGGCCAGGCGTTCTTCCCGGCTGGGTTTGGGCGCGCCTTTACCCCTGGATATATCGCTGCGATCCTGTGTCATGGCGCCTCGTTTACCCTGCAAGGCAAATCCTGTCGAGAGAGAGGGCAGATTTGCCCTTGCACCATAGCGCGATTGAGTCTAAATCCCCGCCACGGTCGGAAGCGACATATACCGGCGCTGTGGTAGCTCAGTGGTAGAGCGCGTCATTGGTAATGACGAGGTCGGGAGTTCAATCCTCCCTCACAGCACCATTTCTCCATTTATGCCTGTCAAATCCCCTAACACCTTGAAGGGGAAGGTTGTTTTCGGAGTTCCATACCCCTCATTTCGGCAGTATCTCGGCGGCTCTGCAAAGGCCAATCTAAGCACTGTTTGCTTTGCTGCATGACTACCATTTTTGTAAATATTCCAGGGGCTTGAGAGGAATTTTAGGGTGAGTTCCATACATTCCTCCAGCCTTGCCTTACTTGGCACCTTCTTCTCAGCCTTCTCAGCCAGCACAATCTTCTGACGTTCCAGCTTGTCGATACGCTCTTCGAACTTCTTGGCGACCGTCCGGTTGTCTGTTTCAACCAAGCGGTCGATCAGCTCTTCGACCTGCTTCTCGGCATCCCTTAGCTGGCGTTTCCACTCGCCCTTCGCAGCGTGCGCTTGCTGGGCGCGCATTTCCCAAGCGTCAGCAAACATCGCCTTGACCAGACCATAGAGCTTCTGCGAAGGCGTCAGGCTCTTAAGGATGTCCTCAAAGCCGTCTTCGAGCTTTGCGCGCGGGATGCACTTGCTCTTCTCGTCGC
The DNA here is from genome assembly GCF_000714545.1 of Thioclava indica. Classification (GTDB taxonomy): domain Bacteria; phylum Pseudomonadota; class Alphaproteobacteria; order Rhodobacterales; family Rhodobacteraceae; genus Thioclava; species Thioclava indica. The sequence continues at coordinate 2,214 of NZ_AUNB01000024.1, read as the reverse complement.
AGCCTCGTGTTTCACAACGGTAATAAGCGTAACGCCGATACTTTCCTGTCGACCAAGCCGCCGTCATGGGATTGCCGCAGGAATTGCAGGCCACGAATCCACGCAACGGAAAATCGACGTTGTAGTCCTTCCGTGCAGCTGGAGCGCGTTTCTTGCCTTCCAGGTTATCCTGAATACGCTGATATGTCTCGAATGAGATGAGCCCCTCATGCTGGCCCTCACGAACCGCGACGCCCCATTTGGGAGCCTCGACATGACCAGCGTAGACAACCTTCTTGAGCAGGCGCGTCACCGTCATGGGGCGAAGAGAGCCGTCTTTGCGGTCCTTCGGAAAATATGGATCACGCTCAAGGAAGCGCTTAACCTCGGACTGCGTGGCGAAACGCCCAATGGCGTATCCTTCCAGAGCTTCACGGACGCTGGACGCCAGAGGTTCGTCGGGTACAAGCACTTTGCCGCCGCCTCCTTTGGCGGAAACGCGTTTATATCCGACGGGCGCGCGGAATACCCAAAAGCCGCTTTCAACGCGTGCCTTCATTTTCTGGATCACCTGGCGGCGGTTTTGTTCGCGCTCAAGATGGCCCTGCGCAGCCATGATCGTTTCAATGAATTCGCCTTCAGGCGTATCCTCAAAATTGAAATTTAGACACTTGGGCACCGCGCCGCGCGCGGCAAGCTCTTGTCTTAGTTTCCAGTGAAATTCTCGGTCGCGCGCGAACCGCTTCAAGTCATCAAAAACAATCACATAGGATTTGCCTGGCTGTGCATCCAAATAGCTCAAAAGCGCTACCATGCCGGGGCGCTTCATAAAGTCACCGCCGCCGGATACATCGTCGGGGAACACGGCCTCCACATTGAGCCCATGGCTTTCAGCGTAGGATCGGCACCGCTTCTCCTGAGATTCTAGTCCGCCGCCGTCGGTCCTTTGCCTGACCGAGGACACGCGGCAGTAAATCAGCGCCGCATGTGCTTCCCCTTCGATTTTTTGCACATTACTCATGAATCCTCCTTTGCAATGCGGGGCTCAAGAGCCTGCAATCAGGTTAAACTTTTCGCTCAAGGTGTGTGCCTTTGACTTTACCACAACTTGCTTGGCTGTCCCGCAGAAACCTTCACCTTCGGGCACTTGTCCACATGCATCCTGCAAGGGCACTACGCCGAAGCCAAGGTCCACAAAACACATGACAATCTGCCAAATTGACCGGATGATCTGTTCTTTGTTTTCTTCAGACAAATCAGGATCATCGAGCCAAGCCTGATATTTTGCTATATCGACCTGAAGCATCTTCTTCGGCGCGACTTCCAGCGCCATGCCGAGGGCCTCAGCAAGAACGGGAGCCCCATCAAAGCCGTGGCCATTTTCATTATTCACCATTTCTGCAACCTCCATAAGTTGGTGGTGTGCAGGCGCGCGTCTGCAATCATCCGCTACACGCGGATGCGCGATTTCTTGTGAACACTCTGAAACAGGAGCTTGGGTATCGCTGCGGACGTTGCTTGCCGCAATTGCTCCATCTTTTTCCAGTTTAGCATATTTTATGCTATCACCACAAATTCTGCGGGTTTCAGGCGGATTTTTGGTTTGTTCAGTCATGGGATGCTTTCTTATTTAAGGTAGGAGTTGGGATTATGGTTTCGGGCGATGGCCTTCGATGAAGCTCCATTCGCCAAGCTTGTATTGAGGCAGGTGCGCATGACTTGCTGGCACAGCCTCATGGATCACGTGGAGGCTGGACCTGCCGCCCCAGCGGCCCGGTATGCTGACGCTGCTAAAGTCGCGGTCAAAATACGGATTCGGGCCGTAAAGACCTGTGTAGGCCGCGTTGGTATAGTATGGCGTCTTGTCGGCCATGAAGGGAGAAATGCCATAGCCGGATGGCATGACGAGCGACTGGTTTTGCGACATACCGAGAATTTCTTCTGGCGTACGCAAAGGCCGAGAGAGCTTGCGCTTGTGTTGCTGCTCATAATCGAGCGCCCGCAAAGCCGATCCCGTTTTTAAGGGGTCGCCACCTCCAAAGATGGCTTCCCGAACGGCCTCCCTACGGGAGCGCTGCGCGCGCTGCTGGGTCAGATGGTCGTCCAATTCCAAAGTCTGGTTGCCGAGCTTAGCGCTCAGCATTCGCGCGGTTTCCAAATCTGAGATACCACCGCCAAGATAAATTTCGAGGTCAGCACTAGCCTGAAGTGAACCGCCCCGGGTTTACCGGAGGG
>NZ_AUNB01000023.1 GCF_000714545.1 Thioclava indica | reverse complement strand
CCGCCGATCCGGTCGATCAGACCGTCGATTGGGGTGATTTTAAAACCGATTGCGGCAAGATCGAGGATCAGACCGTCGATCTGGGCGACACCAAGGTGGCGTTCGATTTTACCGTGCTCGATCACGGTGCCACGGCGAGCTACACCAACACCACCGAATATACCGGCGGTGCCAGCTTTGACGAAAACTCGGGCCTCAAGCTTTATGGGCGCGGCGGTGAAGGCGGGGTCGACAAGACTTCGATGACGACGCTGAGCTTCAGCTCGGATAATGACGACTACACCGGCGAGGCGCAAAACCTCTCGTTCCGCATCAACGATCTGGACAAGGGCAATTGCTACGATAACCACGTCGATATCGTGACGCTGCTCGCTGTCGATGACGAAGGCAACCCGGTTGATATCACCATTACGCCTTCGGGCGACCAGACCGTCAGCTATGATGCCAGCTCCGGCACCTACACGATTACCGGCACCGATTCCGACTCCGGAAATATCGACCCAGATGACGCTACGGGCTCGGTTCTGGTCGAGATCGCTGATCCGACGGCGAAACTCTCCATCGGCTATAACAACGGCGCCGATACCGATCAGGCGATCACGGTTACCGACATCAACTTCGAGACGGTTCCGCTGAATACCGATACTGGCGCGCCGGGCAATGACGTGATCAACGGCGGCACCGGCGACGATGTGCTTTACGGCGAGCAAGGCGATGACACGCTGTCGGGCGATGCGGGCGATGACACGCTGTCGGGCGGGCAGGGCGATGACAGCCTTTCCGGCGATGATGGCGCAGACAGCCTGTCGGGCGATGCGGGCGATGACACTGTTACCGGTGGCGCTGGCAATGACACGATCGACGGCGGCACGGGCGCGGATAGCCTTGTTGGCGGCGATGATCGCGATGTGTTCAATGTAGGATCGGCGGCCGATGGCTCGGGCGATAGCATTGATGGCTCGGAAGGTGGCGATGACTATGACACGCTCGATCTGACGGGCGCAGGCCCGGTGCGCGTGGAGTCCTCTGTCACGGCGACCGATCCGGTCACGGGTGTCAGCACCTATGCGGGCACCGTGTCTTTCCTGGATGATAACGGCAACACTGTCGGCACGCTGCAATTCGAGAATATCGAGAACATCGTGACCGATGGCGACGGCATCGTTGAAGGCACCGATGGCGATGATCTGATCGATTATGACTACACCGGCGACCCCCAAGGCGACATGATCGACCATGGCGACGCGATCCTGCCCCATGACACGCCCAATGACGATATCGTCGAAGCGGGTGCGGGCAACGATACCGTCGATGCGGGGCTGGGCGATGATCTTGTCTATGGCGGCACGGGCAATGACCTGCTCAACGGTGATAGCGGCAATGACACGCTTTATGGCGAAGCGGGCAACGATACGCTCAATGGCGGCTCCGGCGATGACAGCCTGAACGGCGGCTCGGGCAATGATCTGCTTAACGGCGACAGCGGCAATGATACGCTTATCGGTGAATCGGGCAACGATACGCTGAACGGCGGCGCCGGCAATGACAGCCTGATCGGCGGCAACGGCAATGATTTGGCCGAAGGTGGCGATGGCAATGACTACATCAACACCTCGGGCAGCGATGGCCAGCCGGACCTCGCCTTCCCGGGCGGTTGGAGCGCTGACCCCAACCCCAATAACGATCTCGACACTGTCTATGGCGGCGCGGGCAATGACACGATCATCACCGGCGACGATGCGGATTATGTCGATGGCGGCACCGGCAATGACGTGATCGACTCCGGCATCGATGCCGATACGGTCTTTGGCGGTGACGGCAATGACGTGATCACCTCGGGCGAAGGCTCGGACAGTGTCGATGGCGGCGATGGCAATGACACGATCTATGGTGGTCTTGGCCCAAGCTATCCCGATATCCTCAACGTCCCCAATGACAGCTCGATCTACCCTGATCCGGTCACCGATAACGGCATGGACACGCTGTCGGGCGGTGCGGGCAATGACGTTATCTACGGTGAGGATGACGACGACCTGATCCATGGCGGCACCGGCAATGACATGCTGGATGGCGGGATCGACAATGACACGCTGTTTGGCGATGCTGGCAACGACACGCTGAAAGGCGGGCAGGGCGACGATACGCTGAACGGCGGCACGGGGAATGACTCGGTCTCGGGTGGCGATGATCGCGATCTGTTCGTGGTCGGCTCGGCTGAAGACGGGGCAGGCGACACGCTGGATGGTGGCGAGGGTGGCGACGACTTCGACACGCTCGATCTGACCGGCTCCGGTCCGCTGCGGGTTGATCAGACGGTGACGGATTATGATCCGGTCTCGGGTGTCAGCACCTATGCGGGCACGGTCACCTTCCTCGATGGCGACGGCAACCCGGATGGAACGCTTGAATTCTCCAATATGGAGCAAGTGATCCCCTGCTTTACGCCGGGCACGATGATTGCGACGCCGAAAGGCGAAGTGCCTGCCGAGACGCTCAAAGAAGGCGACAAGGTTCTGACGCGCGACAACGGCATTCAGGAAATCCGTTGGGCCGGGCGTTGCGATCTGACCCGCGATATGCTGCACGATGCGCCGCATCTGGCTCCGGTGCTAATCAAGGCTGGAAGCCTCGGCAACGATCTGCCCGAGCGCGATATGCTGGTCTCGCCCAACCACCGGATGCTGGTCGCCAATGACAAGACTGCGCTCTACTTCGAAGAGCACGAGGTTCTCGTCGCGGCCAAGCACCTGATCGGCAATGACGGCATCGCCTCGGCGCAGACGCTGGGCACAAGCTATCTGCACTTTATGTTCGACCGTCACGAGGTGGTTCTGGGCAACGGTGCCTGGACTGAAAGCTTCCAGCCGGGCGATCTGACCTTGGGTGGCATGGGTAATGCGCAACGTCAGGAAATCTTCGAACTGTTCCCCGAGCTGCAAACCTCGGCGGGTCGCGAAGACTACCAAGCGGCACGCAAGACCTTGAAAAAGCACGAGGCTGCGGTTCTTCTCAAGGGCTGATCGCCAGACCTATCGCGCCCGGGGCTACGGTTCCGGGCGCAAACATGTCGTGAACAGATTATGTCTGTTTCATGTCAGGAAACGCTCAATTTCGTCTAACTTGGCGAAGTTTGGGCGTTTTAACGTTTCTTTAAGTCCCGTTCTGCCATACCTTTTTATGGGGGCTCAAGTGACTTGGCAAAGCGCCAAGGAAACAGGGCAAAGATGACTGCGGCAGACATGCAAATGGATTTGACGACGAACAGCACGGGGCAAACCCCTTTCCTGACCTCTGTTTTCACAGAGCAGGGGCCGGATTGTGCGCAGATGCTTCGGCTTGAATTCAGCGATCATGACGAACGCAACGGCATGGTGCGCGGCTATGATGCGCAGGGGCAGGCGCTGTTCAACGGTGAGATTGCGACTGTCATCGCGGCACTTCCCTGTTTCACGCAAGATGCACGTATCGTCACCGAGGCGGGCGAAGTGGCGGTCTCGGACTTGCGCGCAGGTCAGCGGGTTGTGACGCGCGACAATGGCTTGCAAGAGCTGCGCTGGATCGGCGCGCGTCGGTTTGGCTGGCACATGCTGGGTCTGAACCCGCTGCTGCGCCCGGTGCGACTGGCGGCCAGTGCGCTGGGCCGCGATCTGCCGGAAACCGAAATCACCGTGTCGCCCAATCACCGCTTGCTGTCCAGTATGCCCGCACTGGGCGCAAACGGCGAACAATTGGTGATGGCGCGCGATCTGATCGGGCTTGAGGGCGTGACACAATGCGCCTGTCCCGAGGTGACCTATTTCCAATTGCTGTTTGATCACCATGAACTGGTGTTGGCCAACGGCATCTGGTCCGAGAGCTTTCGCCCTAACGCAGACAATATCGCAGCTCTCTCGACGCAATCGCGCGCCGATCTGATGGCCGCGCTTCCCGACGCTGTTGAATATGCCCCTGTGCGCCCCGATGCGCCGCTGGTGGATCATAAAGTTTCCTAGGCCAACCGACCTCTGACACGGTTTGCACGATGGGCCGGATGCGATTGCATCCGGCCTTCATCTTTTGCCGGTCATAAACTCTTGCGGATCATAAAAAAGAGCCGGGCGCGTGGCCCGGCCTAAGTGCAGACCCTCCGGGGAACAGAAGGCCCGCTTGCGTCACAGGAAGCGGCGCATTTCGATTTGCGCGCTGGCGCGGCTTAGTCCGATATCATTCAACAGGCGATCATCCAGTTTCCCCAGCGCCTTGCGCGAACGATACACAGACAGCGCACGCGCAACGCGCGCAGTCAGACCATTGGCGGCGTGACGGGCGAGGGCGGGGCGGGTCCGCGTAAGGGTCAACATGGGGATACCTTTCTTGTGTTGATACAATGTGTGTTGTTCTGGTAGGTGATGAATACAAATAGCAAATTGAGTCGGCCAGAGAAACATTGTGACTGATACAAGCTGGACAGCAGATCTCGCCCGCCAAAGCGGCCCGAAATACCTCGCCCTCGTGCGGGCATTGCGCGAAGGGATCCGCAACGGAGACCTTGCACCGGGCGCAAAACTCCCAACGGTCAGGGACTTGGCGTGGCGCTTGGGGGTTACGCCGGGCACCATCGCGCGCGGCTATCAAATTGCCACGCAAGAGGGGCTTTTGCAGGCCGTTGTGGGGCGCGGCACGTTTGTATCGACACAATCGCGCCGCATGGGGCCAACCGAGACATTGTACACGATGGCGTCGCGCGATCCTGCACTTGATGAAAATGTGGTCGATCTGCGCTCGCCGCAATTGCCCGATATCGGGCAGTCCGAGGCACTCAAGCGCGCGATGATTGCAGCAGCCGATGATATCGGCTGGCACTATCTGGAATATCCCGGCCTCAAGCGCGACGAATACTGCCGGCAAGCCGCGCTGAACTGGTTCTCGGAATATACCGATTTCGATGCGATCACGGCCGATGATCTGGTGCTGACCCATGGCGGGCAGAACGGGATCAACGTCGTGATGCAATGCTGCCTGCGCGGTGAGCGCCCCGTCATTCACGCCGAGGCGCTGGCCTATCCGGGGTTTCGCCATGCCGCGCGCCTGAACCGGGCCGAAATACGCGCCGTAGCGATTGACGATGAGGGCATGATCCCCGAGGCGCTGGATGCAGCCTGTCGTCGCCACGGCGGGCAGTTGGTTTGTGTTACGCCTGATGCGCAAAACCCCACCGCCGGGCGGATGGGCATGGCGCGCCGTCATGCCTTGGTCGAGGTTGCACGCCGCCATGATTTGCAGATCATCGAGGATGATTGCTACACCGCCCCCGTCACCGGTTTGGCGAGCCTGCGCACGCTTGCGCCTGAACGCTGCTGGCATATCACCTCGCTGTCGAAATCCATTTCAGCGGGGATGCGCTTTGGCATTGTGGTCGCGCCTGAGGGCATGGGCGAGGCGGGCCGACTGACCGCGCAGCACAGCTATTTCGGCCTGTCGCGCCCGGTCACCGACATCATGGCGGGGCTGTTTGACAGCGGCGAAGCGCTCGATCTTAAACACCGCGCGCAGGCCGAAATGGGGCGACGGTTGCAGATGTTGTTACAGGCGCTTGGCGATCAGGAACTGGGCTGGCAATCGGGGCTGAGCTTTGTCTGGCTGACCTTGCCGCTGGGCTGGCGCGCCTCGGCGTTTGTGCGCATGGCCGAGGCCGAGGGCGTGCTGCTGCGCGCGGCGGATGAATATGTGCTGCAAGACGGGCAGGCGCCCAATGCGGTGCGCATCGCGCTGTCGGGCGGGGTCAGCGAAGAGCGGTTCCGTCAAGCGATCGAAACGCTCAAGCGCTTGCTGGAACGTATGCCCGACCACCTGTTGGTCTAAGCCCCCCTTTGGCGCGCCATCAGGGGGCAATCGTTTCATCGGTTGCGCCAGATTAGGCGGCAGGGCGGATGTCGCGCCTGCCGCTTTGCGCCGAAAGCGCGTGGCCAAGTATGCCCATCTCTGCCCGCCGGGCATTGGAAAAGGCGACGGGCATGCTTAGCGCGGCATAGCTGCGACCGTCTTCGTCATTGCGATAGATCGGCCCCATCCGGGTAACATCATGGCCGACCTGTCGCAGCGCCCGCATCAGCGCCAGCGACGAGAGGCAGATCATCTCATCCGCGCCCCGCTCCATCGCGCGCTCAACCAAACCATCGACGATCAGTCGCAGACAGGTCGTGCGCTCGACCTGCGTGCTTAAGGTGTCGGAAATCACCAGCCGGGTGCATTCCCACACGGACTCCGAGGCGATATCGTCGGGCAGCACCTCGGCAGGGATGTGGGCGAGCTTGCCCAGATGCGCATCGCGCAGCATGTAGGTATTTGGCCCCCAGATCGCCGTGGTGGGCATCGCACGCGCGCCGCCAACCACCTCACCATCTTTGATCACGATCGAATAATGCGCGAGCGGCGTATCATATTGATCCATCTCAACGTCATTATTATGGGGCACGTCCCAACCAAGCTGATCCACAAAGACTTTTTTGCGCAGGCGCAAAAAGTCGTAAAATGCGGTTCCGTGTTGATGAAGCTGGGAAAATTCAAATGTCTGATTGTGCATGTTAACCTCCTTTAGGATGGTTAACCACAAACACGAATTCGTAAAATTTTCACCACTTTGGGTTGTGGGTCGTTAAATCAATCGTCTTGCGGATGCAATTGCCAGCAATTCTATGGCATTTTTAGCGCCAAATTTCCGACAGGCCGAGGCGATGCGGGCTTTGACTGCGCTTTCGCTAATCGCAAGCTCTGCCGCGATCTGTTTCAGCAACAGCCCGTCAGCGCGCATTCGGATGGCCTCGGCCTCGGCATCGGTCAGGCTTGGCCCGCGTTGCGCGCGTGAATGCAGGCTTTTGAGCGTTTGAAGCGCTTCGTCCAACTCGCGATCTTCATACTCGCGGTCGGTGCGAAACAGCACACCATAGCTACGCCGCCCACAATCTGCACCACCGCTGACCGAGATCGTCGCGCCATAGCTCAGGTTCAAACTGCGTGCCAAATTCAGAACGCCGGCAGGGTCGGGCAGCGTGAGTTCGCTCCAGCGAATCGCGCCTTGGTTGCCATAAATCCAACGCATCGAGGGATCGTGAACAAACAGACCGCGCTGTGTGTATTCCTCGATCCAGTCCTGATTGAGGCAGTTCATTTCTTCTTCAGGAAAGGAATATCCGACGCGCAAAGCCACATAATAGCCAGCAGGCGCTAGCGTCTGGAACAGGGACTGGCTGTGCTTTAAGGTCATTCGCAGGTCAAACCGCTTGCGTTTCAAAAGGGCGAAACCTAATCTCGCTTGAGGGGCGATGAGTAGGTGTTGGGACTTAACCTATGATTGTATGCGGCATATGAAAACCGAAATTCGACATTCGGTAGAGCAATTGCTGAGCGAGACAGGTGCGCTTTGCGATACGGGCTATGCTTTTGCCCTGCATATCCGCTTTACACGCCCAAGTTTCATGTATCGCACCTATCCCCAAAGCTGGATTTCGCACTACGATGCGAAGGGCATGATCATCGAAGATCCGGTGGTGAAATGGGGGCTTCGCGAGACCGGCGTGATGCGCTGGAGCGATCTTGAGGATCCCATCGGCATTCTCGCGGATGCGGCGGCGCATGGCTTGACCAATGGGCTGGCCTGCGCAACGGGGCCATCGAGTTCGCGCTCGATCTCGGGGTTCACGCGGTCTGATCGCGTATTTTCGGATGCCGAGGCGCAGACGCTGTTGGACATCACGCAAAAGCTGCATCAGCTCACGCAACAGGCGCTGTAAGGCATGGCGCTGATATTTGCCGCAGCTAATCTCAGATAATCTCGTCCTCGTCAAAAAGCGGATCGTCTGACAGTTGGTCATTCAGATCGCCTACCGCATCTTCGGCGCGTTTCATTGACTGCACCCGCGCAAGGTGAATGATCGCATCCCCTTCGTTCACGACGGGCAGCACGGCGCGACCTACGACGATGCCATCAAAGGGGGCGGTGATTTCCTGCTCGTTTTCGCCAAACGGGTCGCAAACCACCGCCATCAGATCACCGCTTGCCACCACATCGCCGCGCCCGTGAAAGATGCGCAGCAAGCTCCCCGGCGTGCCCGGAAACATCCGGTTCAGATCGCGCCGGTCGGGCAGGTAGCGCGCGTGGTTGATGAACCCGAACGCATTCAAAATCGGGATCACGATCAGCGTGCCGCGCAGCGACTTAAGATGGGGCGTGCGCAGCAAGCGACGCACGATTTCCACTCCGATCACCTCATCGCCGTGAATGCCTGCGCTGACGAACATGGTGGGGCCGTCGGCCTTGCCATGAATGACATGCACCGACATTGACACCGGCGTGTGATCGGACAGAACGCTGACGGGCAGGTCAACGGTCTGACGGGTGCCGGGCGCGATCACATGGCCGCCAATCTCAAATCCTGCGCGCTTGGCTATCAGCCTTTGCCCTTGGTTTTCGTGCTGCCGGTGGGCACGTTTTTCTCAAGATATTCGATAATCTTACCCGCCACATCCAGCCCCATCGACTTTGCCGCGCGCACTGCCGTTGCGCGTTCTTCGGGCGAGAGTTTGATCACTTGCGCCGATCCACCCCGATGCAGGTTCGAGCGGAAATCGCGCTCGGCACCGGTGCGTTTCATCGCCGCGATCACCTTACCACCCACGACGATGGCGCGAATGTCGGTGCCGCCGGGTTCCTTGATGAATTTCTGCAGCAGAATGTTCACGCCTGCGCCGCGAAACGCTTGGTGTCAGCCAGAACCACGCCGATACCCTGCGTGCTCTCTAACAGCTTGATCACGACGGGCGCGCCCCCGCCAACTCCAGCACCTCATCGGTTTGCTTGGGATCATGGGCAAAGGTCGTGACCGGCAGACCCACACCGTCGCGCGCCAAAAGCTGCATCGAGCGCAGTTTGTCCCGGCTGCGCCCGATCGCGACGCTTTCATTGTGCGGATAGACCCCCATCATTTCAAACTGGCGCAGCACGGCCAGCCCGTGAAACGTCACCGACGCTCCGATCCGCGGGATCACGGCGTCAAAGCCCTCTAGCTTTTCGCCATTGTAATACATCTCGGGGCGGCGCGAGGCGATGTTCATATAGCAGCGCAGCGTGTTGATGATGTGCAGCTCGTGCCCGCGCGCCATCATTGCGATTTTCATTAGAAAACTCCTTTTGCCACAGGGGCGTTACCGACCTAAGTCGCAAGTCAGGTTGGCGCGGCGCGTGTGCACTGCGATATTGTGTTTTTTCCGCGCGGTGCGCCCGACAATCGTCGGAAAGCGCATATTGCTGCGATCGGTCAGCGACACCGCGATGGTCCAGGCCCGGTCGATCAGCTATTACGTGGTGCGGATCACGATGCGCTCTTCGGGGATGCCGCTGGTATGCTTGATGTGGCGCCACTCGAAAATCGGGGATTCCACCGCGACTTCGGGCATTTCATCATCTTGTTGCACCCTAAAGCGCACCAAATCCGTCCCGTCGCGGGTGAAGGTTTCGACTGACCGCCAAGCAGGTCCGCGAGTTGCTGGGGCGCAAACGGATCTATCGCGATGACATCGAACAGCTGACCCGCGCGGCGTTTGAAATCGGCTTTGTCGTGATCGATATGGACAGCTTTTTCGTCGTGGTCAGTGCCAATGCATTCGTGAACTATCGCCGTGTCAGCGGTGAGGCGCTGGCAACCGCGATGGACGGGAGATAAGCGCCTTCAAAGATGCGTTTGGCAACGCGGCGTTCCCTCATTCGTCTCTGTCACAGGTCTTTCCTGCCAGCGCATTTTTTTACGCCTAGGTTGCTTAAAACGAAACGCGCGGCATAGGTCGCGTAATCTGAGCCGTGATTTTGAGCGGTCCCATAATGTCCTTTATTTTCAATCCTGACTTGTTTCCATTTCTGGGTGCGGCGGGGCTTGTTGTCCTTCTGTTGTTGTTGGAAATCGCACTGATGATGGGCGGGTTTTCCAGCGCGGGTGATGCGCCAACCCTTGGCGATGCGCCCGATCTGGATCTTGATGTCACAGCGATGAGCGCGCCCGAACTCGCCGCCGAGTTTGATCTGCCAAGCGATATCGCGGCGCAGGTTGAGCTGGATCTGGACGGCTATGATGGCCCCGGCGAGATCACGCATGACGTATCTGGCACCTCTGTTGGCGGCATTCTGGACATCTTGGGGATGCGCAAAGTGCCGATGACGGTTTGGCTTGCGATCTTTCTGGCGCTGTTTGCGAGCGCGGGGCTGGTGATGCAGACGCTTTTGTCTGCGACCTTTGGCTGGATGCTGCCACGCATAATCGCGGTGCCCATTGCGCTGGTGCCTGCGCTGGCGTTGACGCGCGCCATCGCAAGCGGCATTGCGCGCTTGATCCCGCGCACAGAAACCCCTGCGATATCTGAACATAGTCTGGGGCGGCGCCGTAGCGTGGTCATCATCGGCACCGCGCGGCGGCGCAGCCCGGCGCAGGTGCGCATCACCGATGGCTATGGCAACACCCATTACACGATGCTCGAACCGCTGTCAGACAGCGATGAAATCACCCAAGGCAGCAAGGTGCTGGTGCTACGCCTGCCGCGCGGCCTGCTGCGTCTCGTTCCACTGGGCTGATCAGCCCCTCAACCCTTTCCCCTTCCTAAAAGTTCAAAACAGGACCTTTCCCTATGAACCTTCTCTTTGGCCTGGCAATGCCTGTCTTGCTGATTATCTTCGCTTTCCTTGTGGTGGTCTTGGCGTTTTCACGCATGTATGTGCGCTCGACACGCGAGGTCAGCCTTGTCAAAACCGGGACGGGCGGGCGTCAGGTGATCATCGACGGGGGCACCTTGGTGATCCACCCGTCTGGAAGTTCGCCGTGACGGCAATTCGGCACTGATCACCAAAGACCGGATGCGCGTCGATGTGGGCGTGGAATTTTATGTCACGGTTCAGGCCAACGAAGAGGGCATCGCGCGCGCCGCCCAAACCTTGGGCGATCGCACCTTTGACGAACGCGCGCTGCGCGAGATGGTTGAGGGTAAGCTGGTCGATGGCTTGCGTGCCGAAGCCGCCAAAAGCGAGGCTCTGGCCGAGGCTGAAAACGGCTTGTCCGCCTCGATCATCGACTTCCGTCTGGCCAAAGCGTGCCTTGATGCGATGCCGAAAATCGTGGCTGAAATGGTCAATCCGGCCGAGAAAATCGGTGGCATCATCATTCACAAGGTCGAGGGGCTGACCGGTGCTTTGGGCGGCGGCGTGGGCGCCGCGCACTCAAGTGGCGGTGACGGTCTGGTCAACCAAGCCTTTGACGAAATGCGCAAAATGGCGTTCCAACTGCCTGCGTTGGATGCGATTGGCAAACAGGTCGGGCTGAACATGGACAAGGGCATGACCGGCATGGTTGCCGATTTGTTTGAGAAAGAAGGGAAGGGGGCTGAAACCACGCCCCCGGCACCTGAACAGATCGCCGATCTGGCCGAGTGACACTCAAAGACCAAATACGCCCCCATCGTGGTTTCTCCACTTTGGGGGCGCAATTTTATATGACGATGGCGTCGCGATCTCAGCGCCCAAGACGGGGCAGCGCGTTACGCGACACAGGCCGCCGCAGCGTCACAGGGGGTGGCTTCAAGTTGGATCGTGGCATGGGCGATGGCGAAATGCTCGGCCAGTTCGTGCGCGAGATGCTGGATCAGCGCATCGCCGTCTTCGCCGCTCCAGACCAGATGCACCGACAGGGCGGTGCGCGTCGTCGAGAGCGGCCAGATATGCAGGTCATGCACGTCGCTCACGCCGGGCTGCGCGCCCAGCCAGTCGGCAATCGCCTGCCGGTCGATGGTGTCGGGCACGCCGTCCAGTTCCAGCCGCAGCGAGTCACGTAGCAGACCCCACGCCGTCACAGCGATCACAAGACTGACGCCAATCGCCACCGCCGGATCAAGCCACTCCCAGCCGGTCAGCATGATCCCCGCTGCCGCCAGCACCACCGCGCCCGAGACCACCGCATCCGCCGCCATGTGCAAAAATGCGCCCTTGGCGTTCAGATCGCCCTTTTGCGAACGCATGAACAACAGCGCCGATCCTGCGTTCACCGCGATCCCGATCAACGCGACCCACATAATCGTGGCACCGGGCAGTTTGACGGGCGTGCCAAAGCGGTGCGCGGCCTCCCAGATCACCAGCACGACGCCGATCAGAATGGCCGTGGCGTTGAGCATTGCCGCCAGAATTGTCGCGCGGCCATAACCGAATGTGTAGCGGCTATTGCCCGCGCGCTTGGCCAGAACCGTTGCCCCCCACGCAATCAAGAGCCCCGCAACATCGGTGAGGTTATGCGCGGCATCCGCCAACAGCGCGAGCGAGCCGGTCAGAAACCCCGCCGCGCCCTCGATCAAAACGTAGGCAGTGTTCATCCCCACCGCCCAGCGAAACGCGGGCCCAAGATCGGTTGGGGCTGCGTGCGCATGCGCGTGATCATGTGGCATGGGTCAGTCCTTTCGCCGGATCGTCCCCGAAAGCTCGGTCGCACCGGCTAATGTGTTATAGATCGTGCCGTATTTCTGAAGATTGCGATGCAAAAGATCAATCCGCTGGTCGGTCTCATCGGAGTCCACCACGATTTCATAGGTAATCTGCACCATCTTTGGCGGGGCATCTTGGCGCACACCGCGCAGCGATACCTCGATCCCGCGCAGATCGAACTTCAGCATCGGAATGATCCGCTCGGTGCCTTTGAGGATACAGGCCGCAAGGCTCGCCAGCAGCATCTCGGCGGGGTTAAAGGCATCAAGCCGTCCCGCCATATCGGTGTCCAGAACGATCCGGGCCTCTTTCGTCATGGCTTCAGAGCGATGGCTGTCGATACGGCGGGCGGTGACGTGATAATCCATGATTTGCGTTCACATCCTGTGAGGTCATGCAGAAAGAAGGGGCGGGTTAGGCGCTCAGCCAGCCCGCAAGTTTCGCGGCATCGGGCAGCCCGCCCGCATGTACCAGCTTGCCATCAATCGCTATTCCCGGCGTTGACATTACGCCCGCCATTGCGATGGCTTTCGGGTCGGTGACCTTCTCGACCTCAACCTCGACGCCAAGATTTGCAGCGGTATCTTTCACCATTGCCTCGGCGGTTTCGCAACGTTTGCAGCCGGGGCCGTAGACCTTGATGGATTTCATGGGATGTCCTTTCAGAAGATGACGTTAAAGAGGAAGCCGACCGCCAGAATACCGCTGGCGACGACGCCGACGAACACGGCGATCAGGCGCAGCGTCAGAACCTGGCGCAGGATGATCATTTCGGGCAAGGACAGCGCGATCACGCTCATCATAAAGGCCAGCACGGTGCCAAGCGCGGCCCCTTTGCCCAAAAGCGCCTCGACAATCGGAATGACGCCCGCAGCATTGGTATACATCGGCACCCCCATCAGTACGGCGGCGGGAACGGACCACCACGCCCCGGCCCCCATGATGCGCACCATCAGATCCTGCGGGACATAGCCGTGAATAAGCGCGCCCATCCCGATCCCGAGGATGATCCAGACCCAGACCTTAGAGAAAATCTCGCGCACGGCTTCGATGCCAAGGCGATAGCGATCGGTCATGCTGAGGTGGTATTCCTCCATGACAGCGGCGGTGTTGGCGCCGGAATGAATGTCGCGCACCCAATCTTGCAGCCAGCCTTCCAGATGCAGCTTGCCAATGATAAATCCGGCGACGATGGCGATGCTCAGCCCGAAGATTAGGTAAATCGCGGCCACCTGCCAACCGACAAGCCCGACCAGCAAGACCAGCGCGACCTCGTTCACCATCGGCGCGGCGATGAGAAACGAGAACGTCACCCCCAAAGGTACCCCCGCCGAGACGAAGCCGATGAACAGCGGCACCGCCGAGCACGAACAAAACGGCGTCACAATGCCAAGCCCAGCGGAAAAGATGTTACCCACGCCCTCGCGCCGCCCCGAGAGTAGCGCGCGGGTCTTTTCGGGCGAGAAAAAGCTGCGCACCACACCCATCGCAAAGACGATCAGCGTCAACAGCATCATCACCTTCGGCGTGTCATAAAAGAAGAAGGCGACGGCCTCGCCCGTGTGGCTGTGGCGCGCGATTGGAAATAGCGCGGTGATCCATTCCGAGGCGGGGATCAGTTGCTGATAGACCAGCCACCACACCACGACAAAGGCCACGACGCCCAAGTGCCAAACCCAATCGGGGCGGGGGGCGCGCTGCGGGGGACTCGTGATATCGGCACTCATGCGGCGGCCCTTTCGTGTTTTTCGCTGGCCTCAAGAACCGCCTTGATGATCTGGCGAATTTCCGGGGCCATGTCGGGGTTGAGCCGATAGCGCACCCATTGCGCGTCGCGCCGATCCACCACCAGCCCGGCCTGTCGCAGCACCTGCATATGGCGCGACATCCGGCTTTGGGTGGCGTCCAGTTTCGGCATCAACTCGCAGACGCAATGCTCAGAGCCATCGGCAAGCAGGGCAATCACGCCAAGGCGCGTCGGTTCGGCAAGGGCGGATAGAACGGTTAGGATCATCGGGCAATCTCCTTAATGCGCATTTGCGCATAAGCGGGAAGTAGCGCCATGATCTGGATCAATCAAGCCCGGATCATAGCCATGCACTCAACCGCCTCTCCGCAAGCTATGTTCGCATAGATCGTCTGATGCTCGAAAATTCGTTCACTTTTTGGTAAGGTTGCCCCCTTCGGGGAACCGATCCGCCGCCAGTGCGGTTCCCGCAATGTCATGCGCTTGCGCAGTCGAAAGATAAAGGATCGATCATTTCGGAGACTGTCATGAAACCTTGGGATGCCATTTTAGACCGTATGCTGCGCCATCTGATGCGCGTTGGCACGTTGGAGTTGACCTACCACTGCGGCACTATCCGCCGATATGGGGACGGGACGGGCGAACCTGTCAACGTCACCGTCCAATCCCCCGATGCCGTCAAGAAGATCGTCGTCAATCCGGAACTGGGGGTTGGCGAGGGCTATATGCTTGGCGATTACACCATTGAGAACGACGATCTGCGCGGATTTCTGGCGCTGGCGATCCGCAATCAGACGGGCTCGGGGATGCCTTGGTTTGAAAAGCCACGCGAGGTCTCGCGGGTCTTTGGACGCAGGTTCGCGCAGTTCAATCCGGTTAACAAAGCGCGCACGAATGTGGCTCATCATTATGACCTGTCGGGCGAATTATACGATTTATTTCTGGATGCGGACCGCCAATATAGCTGCGCCTATTTCGAGCATCCCGATCTGACGTTGGATCAGGCGCAAGAGGCCAAGAAACATCATATCGCCAAGAAACTTCTGCTTGAACCCGGCATGCGCGTTCTGGATATCGGCTGTGGCTGGGGCGGCATGGCGATCACCTTGGCGCGCGATTATGGCGTTAAAGTCGTGGGCGTAACGCTATCGACGGAACAGCATGCGCTGGCTATAAAACGCGTTCGCGAGGCTGGGCTTGAGGAGATGGTCGACATTCGCCTCACCGATTACCGCGATGTGCGCGAAACTTTTGACCGGATCGTCTCGGTCGGAATGTTCGAACATGTCGGCGTGCCCCATTATCGCGAGTATTTTCGCCATATCCGCGAGATGCTGAAACCCGGCGGCGTGTCGCTTATTCATTTTATCGGGCGCTCGGGGCCGGGGGGGGCCACGGCAGAGTTCATCACCAAATACATCTTCCCCGGTGGCTATTGCCCGGCGATGTCAGAGGCCTCGCACGCGCTGGAGCATGAAGGCTTGATTGTCACCGATCTAGAGGTCTGGCGGCTGCATTATGCCGAGACGTTGAAACATTGGTGCGCCCGATTTGAGGCCAATCTCGACAAGGCGGCAGCGCTGTATGACGAAGAATTCACCCGGATGTGGAGGTTCTATCTGATCGCGTCGGAAATGGCATTCCGCCATGGCGGGCAGGTCGTATTCCAATATCAACTGGCCCATGAGGTGGGCGACGTGCCGCTGACGCGCGACTACCTGTATCGCGATGACGCACAGCAGGACAACGCGTATGATCAACAGATGGCTGCGGAGTAATACCTAAACCGCAGCGTCTGCCCACGTGACGCTTGATTTTGGCTCGGATACACAGGCGAGTTTGCAAGTTCTACAGCAACTCGCCTGGCCAAGGGTTCACTGGTCTTTGCACACTCTAGGTCTTTCGCGGAGGTGCAAAGGGGCGATTGCATGATCGTGTAGCCTGACAGTTTTGTATGGGGTGGTCACTGAGGGGTGCGCTCGGCCTCGGCGATCAGGTGTTGCACCCAGCGTGCCGCCGCCCATGTCGCGGGCAGGCCCAGCGGGATCGCCGCCAGAACCGCATTCAACGGCGTGAGCGCCGCCACGCCAACCGCCTGAAGCATCAGGAACAGCATGAAAAGGTTGATCGCCACGGCGGCTGCGGCAAACGGGTAAAGCCCGAGGAGAAGTTTCCACGAAGGCAGGGGTTTACGCAGTTTCATCCGATCGCCTCCTTTGGATGGCCGATCTGGCGCAGGGTGCCTTGCGCGATCAACTCTGGCACCTCGCTCCATTCGATGAAGGGGGGCAGGACCGGACCACTAAAGCCCGCCGCGCGGAACGCTTCGGGCAGGTCGCCCTCAACATGGCCCGAGCGCAGGGCGAAGAACGTAAGGCACAGCGCCTGACCCAGATCGCGGGCGGCGTCGGTTAAGAAAGGCTCCTGCTCGACAAAACCGGTCGTCACGTGGCGAAACGCAATGGCCTGCGCCAGTTTTTCGGCAAAGGCGCGCGGCGCATCGGCGCTGCTGCGCGAGCGCGCGCTGCCATGGGCGGCAAGCAGCAGTGCGGTGTCACGGCTGGCCCAGCCCTGCGATACCAGCGTGTCCGTGAGCCGCGCTGCCGCGCAAGCTGGCAATGCGGGATCAACGCCAAAGGGGGCGAGCTGTTCAAGGCCCAGTTCTGACGTCTTCCCGGCAAGGAACCGGCCCGTGAACCAGCCCTCGGACATGAAGAACGGATAGACCACGGGCTGCCCCAGCCGCGCGGCAGCGGCCTCGAAACAGCCCTTAGCAGCCAGCGTCGTGCCCTCGACGCGCCAGCCCGGCAGGTGTTCGCCCACCGCGCGACCCAGCGCGCGCATCGCCTCTTCCTGTGGCTCAGGTTCGGACGGGCTGCCATGGGCGACAATGAGCAGGGAGGGGTCAGTGACTGGTGCCATCGGAGAATGTGATCTTATTCCAAACATTGTATTTCCCCGAGGGTTTGCGCATCGGCAGGCGGCGGACTTCTTCGAGCGTTTTGGCATCGTAGACGATCACCGCGCCGTCGTCTTCCCAGATCGAAACCAAGGCATATTTGCCATCGCGGGTGAACTCGATATGCGCCACGGTCTTGCCCGGCGCGGGGTCGAGCGTGCGCACGATTTCCAGCGTGTCCTTGTCGATGATATGCATCTTGTCCTTGTTGGGGCCGAAAAACACATCGGCCCAGACATAGGGCGTATTTTCATGACTGCGCAGGAAGAAGCCGGGGCCAAGCGTCTCGATCGTCTTGACCAGCGACCAGTCGGCGGTGTCGATCACGCTTAGACGCCCTTCGCGCAGATGCGGCGTGGCCATGACCTGACGACCCTGACTTTCCCACGAGATGCCAGACCCGAGATGGGGCATTCCCGGCAGCGGCAATTGCGCGATTTCACGGCCCACGTCGAGATTGACGACAACCCCCTTGTCGCCCGAGCGGCTGGCCCCGATCAGGTTGCGGTAATCGGGGGTAAAGAAGAAATCATCCAGAGGCTCTGCGACCTCGATCCGGCGACGCGCAAACAGGCCCTGTTCCGCGCCCAGCGATTCCTTCATGTCCGCCTCGTGGCTGTGAACGAAACCGTCATGAAACGGGCCTGACGCCTCGGTCGTGCCGATCTCCCAGATCTCGGGCGCGTCCTTGAGCGCGAGGATGAAACTCTCACGCTGCGGGGCCTGATAAACGGCAGAGACACGGCTTTCGCGCCCATCACGGGCGACGACGCGGCGGACCTGCACAGGTGTCAGATCCTCGGTTGACAGGATACTCAGCGTGTGGGGCAGGTAATTCGCCACCGCCAGCCATTTGCCATCCGCGCTCATCGCGATGTTGCGCGAATTGATGCCCGCGCGGGTGCGCCCCACCTCTTGCAGCGACCAGATATCGTATTTCTGCACCCAGCCATCGCGCGACATCACGAAAACATAGCGCCCGTCGGGTGAAAATTTCGGGCCACCATGCACCGCGAAGGGCGTGGGAAAGCGGTCGAGCACCTCGAACGTGTCGCCATCCAGAACGCTAATGTGGTGATCGCCGGTTTCCACCACCAGCGTGATGTTCATCGGATCGGCGTCAAACACGGGTGTGTCGGCGGCCACGTAATCGGGGTTCATCTCGAGCACGGCCAGGATGTCTTGGGCGGTCCAGTCGGGGATATGATCAAGCGGCGTCTCGATATAGGCGGCGACGGCGGCGATCTGATCTGGCGTCAACTGATCGGCGAAGGCAGGCATCTGCGTGGCCGTGCGACCGTGGGCAACCACCTCTTCCAGCGAGGCACCGCGCAGCCGCGCCAGCGATTCCGGGATCAGCGCGGGTCCGATCCCGCCAAGGCGGCTTTCGGCATGGCACGAAGCGCAGAGATCGTTGTAAATCGTCTGGCCTTGCTCTGCGGCATTCAGGTGACTGGCGGCGGCAGGAAGGGACAGCCCCGCCACCGCCAGCACGCGCGCCCCTTGGCGCAGACGTTCAGAAAAAGCGGTGTTCGGGATCATTTCGTTTGCCTCGGAAGGGGGTGACGGTCAGCCGTTCGGAGTCGGTCAGGGCGTCCTGATCCAACCCGATCTCGGCGTTGGAAAGGTAGCAGGCGGGATCTTCGGCCCAGGGATCGCCGGTGATTTGCAACGCGCGGATGCGGGTATTGCCGCCGCAGACCTCTTTGAACGCGCAGGCCCCGCAACGCCCCTTCAGCGGGCGGGGGCGCTGGCGCAGCGTGGCCAGCATCGCATCATCGCCGTTCCAGAGCTGTGTGAACGGCACCTGCTTGACGTTGCCCACGGTGTAATCCGACCAATAGGTATCGGGATGCACCGCGCCGGTGGGGGCGATATTGGCCACGCCCAGCCCGCTGGAATTGCCCCCCCAAGCGCGCAGATGATCCTCGACATGGGCGACACGGCTTGCGTCGAAATTACGGCGCGCCCATTGCAGGAAATACACCGCATCGGCATCATTGTTGCCGGTCACGATTTCCAGCGACTCGTCCTCGGCCACCGCGATCCAGGCGCGCTCGATCAGCGCATCCATGGCGCGGCGGGTGCGGATATGCTGCGTATCCTCGCCCCGGTTCTTGTCGCCCCGCCCGGCATAGACGAGATGCGAAAGGTAGAACTTGTCCACGCCCTCGCTGTCGCACAGGTCCAGCATATCTGCGAGCATATGCGCGTTGCTGTCGGTGATGGTAAAGCGCAAGCCCACCTTGATTCCGCGCTTCTTGCAGTCGCGCAGGCCTGCCAAAGCCTCGTCAAACGCGCCGTCCTTGCCGCGAAACCAGTCGTTATGCTTGCCGATCCCGTCAAGCGAGATGCCGACGTAATCAAAGCCGATATCGGCCACCCGCGCGGCGGTATCGCCCACCAGCTTTGTGCCGTTGGTGGACAGCGCAAGGTAGCGGAAATTCAGCGCCCGCGCGCGTTCCGCGATATCGAAGAAATCAAACCGCGAGAGCGGCTCGCCACCCGACAGGATCAGCGCGGGGATGCCAAAGCCCGAAAGGTCGTCCAGCACGCCCATCGCTTGCTCATGGCTTAACTCAAAGGGGAAATCCACATCCGCCG
Organism: Thioclava indica; assembly: GCF_000714545.1. Taxonomy (GTDB): domain Bacteria; phylum Pseudomonadota; class Alphaproteobacteria; order Rhodobacterales; family Rhodobacteraceae; genus Thioclava; species Thioclava indica. Next base: position 30,002 of record NZ_AUNB01000023.1, on the reverse strand, counting down.
AGACGGTATAGCAATGCCGACATTTCAGATTGCAGCGCCGCGTCAGGTTCCAGATCACCACCGGTTTTACGCCGCCAGTGCCGTTGCCGCGGCGCACCCGCACCGGGGTCGGGTTTACCAGTTGCTGCATGTATTGGGTGAGGCGAAACATCGTTCAGCCCTCCTTTTTAAGGCGCATGCCGGTCTTTTTCAGGATGCGGGTGGAATAGAGAATATCGCGTTCGCGGCAGGCATCGCCTAGGATGTCGGCGATCTCGCCCCGATGCGCTTCGACGGCCTCGCGGTTGGGTCCGTGGATCATCGCAAACAGGTTATAGGGCCAGCCCTTGGCGCGGGGGCGCAGGTAGCTATGGCTGACGAAATCAAGCGCGCCAACCTTTTCCCCCAAGGTCTCGGCATGGGCATCATCCACGTCCCAAACGCTCATCCCGTTGGCGATCATCCCCAGCGCATAGTGATTGGGGGCGATGGCGATACGGCGCACGATGCCCTCTTTCATCATCCGCTCGAACCGCGCGATCACTTCGCTCTCTTTCAGCCCCAGCCAGCCCGCCACTTCGCCGTAGGGCGCCGGAACAAGCGGCAGGCCGCCCTGCGTTGCAGAAAGGATGCGTCTGTCTGTTGCGTCGATCATGCGCTCACCCGGAACCCTATGAAAAACTCTTTCAGCTTCGGAAAGCGCAGCACGGTTAGACCCGTTTCCGCCTCGATCCGGTCCGCCGTCCTGTCGATGTCGTCAGGCCTGTCGCAGGCGAGGACGAACCACATGTTCAGCCGGTGGATGCGTTCATAGTTATGCGCGACCTCGGGATGCGCATTGACCAAAGTCATGACCTCTTCGAACCGCGGCTCGGGCACCTCCATCGCACACAGGCAGAAATCTCCTCCCATCGCTTTGGCATCAAGAAACGGTCCAAACCGCGTGATCGCGCCCAGATCGCGCATCAGCGCGACCCGATCGACGACCTCGGTTTCGCTTAGGCCCAGATCCGCGGCGATCCCGGCAAACGGGTGCGAGGTCAGCGCGATGCCATCCTGAAGGCGGTTGATCAACGCCCTGTCAATGTCATCAAGCGCGTCTGGGGGCAGGGGGGTGCGTCGCATATCAGGCCTCCGTGCTGCGGGAATTGGTCAGGGCCGCGCCGGTCTGCTTGAAGCAGCGCGTCGAGAACAGCACCTGATGCTCGATATCCGCCAGTTCGGGCAGGGCTTTGGCGCGCGACAGCACCTCATGCGCCTCATCGCGCGACCGCGCGTGGATCATCGAGAACAGGCCAAAGCGCCAGAGATCGGGCACGGTTCGGCGCTGGTAACACAGCGTGACGCCAGAGAGACTGGCCAGCGCCGTGCCGGCGGCCTCGACCTGCGCGTCGGGCACGTCCCAGACGACCATCGCATTGGCGCTCCACCCGATCCGGCGGTGGCGCACAATCACGCCAAAGCGCGAGATGATCCCCGCCTTGATCAGCGCGTCGGTGCGCGCGATTACGGTATCCTCGGGGCGGCCCAGTGCGTCGGCCACCGCCTTGAACGGATGCGGGTATAGCGGCAGGCCGCGCGACAAGTGATGCAGCAGGGGGCGGTCGTCTTCGCGCAGGGCATCAAGGTCGATCTGCTTGCGGGTCAGCGGCTGCGCGCCCGCGCCCGACAGCGAAAAGCCAAGGTCGATATTAAACGGCCGCAGAAGCCGCAGGTCGAGCAGGGTCAGCCCCGTATCGCGGCGGATGGTATCGAGCGTTTGATCAAGATGCGCGCTATCGCTGGCGGTGACGACAAACCACAGGTTCCAATCATTCTCGCGCAGATAGGAATGGTTGACCTCGTCGAAACCGCCCAGAAACGCCGCGACCTGTTCTAGGCGCGCCTCGGGCACGGCCAGCGCGGCTAGTGTCGAGGCCCCGGCGGTATTGGGCCGCACGGTCGCCCCGACGCGCGTGATGGCACCATCATCGCGCAGGGCCGTCAGGCGCGCGATCACCTCGGCTTCGGTACTGTCCAACTGCTCGGCCATCCATGCAAACGGGCGCGGGCATGCGGGCAAGCCACGCTGGAAATCATTCAGCAGGGAGCGGTCGAGGGGGGCGAAAGCGTCCAACATTGCGCTCAAAGCCCCGGCTGGTGCGCACGCGCGGTAAAGAAGATCCCCGAGGGCGACTGCGCCGGGATTTCGGCCTTCACCGCGAAGGTGCGGGTGTCATAGACGATGATCTTGTTGTCATCGCGCGAGCTCATCCAGACCTCGGCGCCGCGCGGGGCGAATTCCATGTGCAGGATCGCCTTTCCGGGTTCCAGCGTCTTGACCACCTCATGCGTGCGGCTGTCCACCACCTGCACCACACCGTTCAGCGGCGTGGCGAAGTTGACCCAGACATAGGGCGAGGCGGGCTGCGCGATCACGAAGACGGGCTGGCCATGCACCTGCGTACGCCCCACTTCCTCCAGCGTTTCACGATTGACCCAAAGCAACTCGTGACGCCCCACGGCGGGCAGAACAAACTGCCCTTCGGTAAAGGCCCAGCCTTGCAGGTGGGGCATCTTGTAGACGGGCATGTCGTCCTCAAGCTTGCCGTAATCTTTGAGGAACTTGACGGGCTTGGGATGCTCTGACCAAAGGTCGATCGAGGTGACGCCTTTTTCGCCAAACAGCCCGATCAGGTAGGTATGCGCGTCATCCGTCACCACCGCGTCGAACGGGTTTTCGCCCACCTCGCCCAGATCGGTGACCACTGGCGTCTCGCCAGAGAAATCACCCATAAACGCATGGCCCGTATCCCAGACCGTCCAGACGAACCGCCGCCCCGGAAGATCCGCAAGACCGATGGTCTTGCCACCGGCGGGGATGTCAGCGACCAGATCAAGCGTGTCTGCGTCAAACACCTTCACGCCGCCGGGCGTGTAGTTTGAAACCGCCACCAGCTTGCCATCATCCGAAATCGCGCCACCGATCGAATTGCCCGCCTGCATGGTGCGCGCGACCACCTTCTGGGTCAGCATATCGATCTTGGTCAACCCTCCGTCGCGCGCAAAGACATAGGCGAAACGCTCGTCGGGTGAATAGGTCATCGAGGCGTGGCTGGTATCGCCCAGCCCCTCGATCCGGCCAATGGCGGCATGCTCGGACCGGTCAATCACCAGTGCCGAGCCGGTGGCGCGTTCGATCACCAGCCCCATGTCGCCAGTGGCGCGGGACTGATCGGCATCCATCGCCAGCGCGGCGAAAGGCAAAAGGGCGAGGGCGGTCGCGGCGAGCAGGCGTTTCATTTCTCTTTCTCTCCTTGCAAAAGGTAGTCAGCGATCCAGTGCGCCTCGTCCTCGGTCAGAAGCGGGCGCCAAGGCGGCATCGCGGTGCCCGGCACACCGTCGAGGATGATCGAGGCCAAAGCGCCCGGATCGGCCCCGTCAAGGGCATCGTGGGTCAGCGGCGAGCCAAGCCCGCCCTTCATGGTCAGCCCGTGACACGAGCCGCAATCCTGGATCACCATGTGCTCAAGCTCGGCGGCGCGGGGGCCGGGAATCTGCCCTGCAACCTCGGCCCGGGCCGGGGCTGACGCAAGCGCCAGTGACAGCAGAAGGGCAGGGATCGCGCGGGCGTCAGGCATAGGCTGCGACCTCGGCAGGCAGGGCGGTAGCTTCGTAAAGTGAGACGACATGGCCCACGACGAACAGCACCGGCGCGGCCAGCGCGGCCCCTTCGACGTCATCCGCGATGGTTGCCAGCGTCGAGATCAGCCGCTTTTCGCGCGGCGTTGTGACCGAGGCCACGGCCATCACCGGCAGCGCAGACGGCAGGCCGTTGCGCATCAGCTCGGCGGCGATATCGCCGATATTCATCGCGCCCATATAGATCACCAGTGTGGTGTCCTCGCAGGCAAGGCTGGCCCAGTCGAGATCAAGGGTCGCATCCTTGGCACGATGCCCGGTGACATAGCGCACACCGCTGGCCAGCCCGCGATGCGTAAGCGGCACCCCAGTCGAGGCAGCAGCCCCCTGCGCCGAAGTAATACCGGGCACATATTCATAGGCCACACCAGCAAGGCGCAACTCTTCGGCCTCTTCGCTGCCGCGCCCGAAAATCAGCGGATCGCCGCCCTTAAGACGCACCACGCGCTGGCCCTGCATCGCGAGTTTGACGAGAATATCGTTGATCTGTTCCTGTGGCACCTTGTGGCGCTTGGGCATTTTGCCCACGTCGATGCGTTCGACATGCGCGGGCACCAGCGCCGTGATCTCGGGCGAAACAAGACGGTCATAGACCACCACATCGGCGGCTTGCATGGCCTTGAGCGCCTTGAGCGTCAGAAGGTCGGGATCGCCGGGACCGGCGCCGATGAGGAAGACTTTGCCGCGTGTCAGATCTTTCATGGCTCTATCTTTCGATTGGCTTTGAAAAGAGATGCGGAAGGGGAGAAGCCCCCCTTCCGCGAGAAGACGATCAGTAGACGTCTTTCTGGGTGTTATAGACGTTGAACTTGCCGGTCGGCGTAATCAGGCGCGGGTCTTTGATCACCTTCTTCAGCTCCAGCGTCTTGTCATCCACCACAACGATGGCCGAGACCTTGTCCTTGGCGTTCCAGACGCTGAACCAGACTTCGGTGCCCTCTTTGTTGAACTCGGGCTGCACCACACGCGGCTGGCCGTCGGCGATACCGGCCCATTCGCCAATCGGCAAAGTGGTGTATTCCGGCTCGACGCTTTCCTTCATGTCGCTGATCTTGAACACCGCGACCGAAGCAGAGGTCTCGGCATCCGGGTTCAGCGTTGCATCGACATACAGGTTGTCCGAGTTCGGGTGCGTCTTGATGAACAGCGACCCACCGCCAAGCGCATAGAAGCTGTCGGCGATTTTCCAAGCTTGCTCGGGGTGCCCCTCGGGATCGGTGCCAATCAGCGCCACCGAGTCATCGCCAAGGTGCGACGTCGCCCAGACCGGACCGTAATCGGGGTGCACGAAGTTCGCGCCACGACCCGGATGGGGCGTTTCGCCGCCGGTCTCGGTGATGGCGACCAGCTTGCCCTCTTTGGTGTCGATCACCACCAGCTTGCCGCGCGCGTTGGCGGCGGTGATGAAATACCGATGGGTGCTGTCGAGACCGCCATCGTGAAGGAAGCGCTCGGCCTCAATCTCGGTGGTTTTCAAGTTCTTCAGGTCGGTATAATCGACCATCAGGATCTTGCCGGTTTCCTTGACGTTGATGATGAACTCCGGCCGGTAATGGCTGGCCAAAATCGCGGCCACGCGCGGTTCGGGGTGATAGGTCTGCTCGTCATAGATGTTGCCGCGGGTCGAGACGATTTTCTTCGGCTCAAGCGTGTCGCCATCCATGATGACATATTGCGGCGGCCAATATGCCCCGGCGATAGCATATTTGTCTTCCCAGCCTTCCATTTTCGAGGTCTCGACCGAGCGCGCTTCCATACCGATCTTGATCTCGGCAACAGAGGACGGGTGCTCCATCCACAAATCGATCATGTTGACGCGCGCATCGCGACCGATGACAAAAAGATAGCGCCCCGAGGCTGAAATCCGGCTGATATGCACGGCATAACCGGTCTTGATCACTTCGCGGATGTCATAAGTATTGCCATCGATCAGTGCGATTTCGCCCGCGTCGCGCAGCGTGACCGACATCAGGTTCTCGATGTCGATATCGTTCATCTTCTTGGTCGGACGATCCTCGGGTGCGACAATCACCTTCCAGGAGTCCAACATTTCCGGCATGCCGAATTCGGGCGGCGTCGGTGGCTCAAGCAGCACATAGCGCGCCATCAGGTCGACGTCGGCTTCGCTCAATTCACCCGACGTGCCCCAGTTGGGCATCCCGGCGGGCGAGCCGTAGGTGATAAAGCTTTGCAGGTAGTCGTAACCGTGCTCGCGGGTGATATCCGGTGTCAGCGGCTTGCCCGTGGCGCCCTTGCGCAACACGCCATGACACCCGGCGCAGCGTTCGAAATAGATCTTCGTGCCGCGCTGGAATTCGTCCTGTGTCATGACCGGGTCGCCTTCCTTGCGACCGGGGATCTGAACCTGAATTTCCGCCAGCGTCGTCATCGACGGCTGGTAGGCGTCGGCAGGGTTGTCGCCGTGGACCACCTTCGGGTCTTCGGGGATCGGCTCTTTGGTGTCTTGTGCCCACACCGTACTTCCGGTGAGCATCAAGGCCACGGCGGCGCTGCTCAGGAGTAGGCGTCTGGCTGTGGTCGGTATGATTCTCATGGCTAACTCTCCGTTGCGTGGGTAAGGCAGCGTGAGCGTGGCATAGTCGCGATCACGAAACTTTGACTTTTCTCAAGGACGACTCACGACGGATCGGAAAGTCTCGCCGGATCGGAACAGCGATAGTGGCCATGTTCAGAACCGGAGTTTTGCTGATTTTTCTGCTCGTCTCGCTGGCCATGTCCGCGAGCGCGCAGGGCGTTGGGCCAAGTGCCTCTGATCCAGCGACAGCCCCGGACCGGGCTATGGCCGAAACGCTTTTGGGTATCTCCCCGCCAATTACGATCGAGCGCGTCAGTGAGGGCGTGCCGGGCTGGAGCGTGCAGGATGCGCGCGGCCTTGCGGGCTATATCGGCTCGACTTGGGAAATCGCGGCTTCGGTGGGCTATTCCGGACGTCCGCTTGAGGTGCTGGTCGCCATCAGCCCCGAGGCGGTGATCACCGGGGCCAAGCTGGTGCGCCATAACGAGCCGGTGCTGACGCTGGGCATTTCCGATGCGGATATCGCGCAATATGTGTCAGGCTTTGCCGGACATGACCTGCGCAAGCCGTTCACCGAGGTTGAAGCCGGTCTTCCCGATGTAATCAGCCGCGCGACTGTCTCGACCGGTGTGATCCGCGACGGCATCCTGCGCAGCGCGCGCACGCTGGCTGCGGGGCGCGGGTTGATCGACATTGGCGGCGGGATTGACCGGCTGACATGGCACCCCGCAGTCTGGGGTGATCTGATCGAGACCGGCGGGCTGGCCGAGGGGCGGCTTAGCATGCAGGATGCGGCGCAGGTCTTTGCCAAGGCCAAGGTGGCGATCCCCCCGAGCGATGGCGATTTTCTGCATCTCTGGGCCGGGCTGGCCGATCCTCCCACCGTGGGGCAGAACCTTTTAGGCCAGCAGGAATACACCGCCGCCATCGGCGGGCTCGATCCGGGGCAAACGGCGCTTTTGGTGATTTCCTCGGGGCTTTATTCCCATCGCGGCACCGGTTGGCGGCGCTCGGGCGTGTTTGATCGGCTGACGCTGGTTCAGGGCGACACGCGGTTGCAGCCCTCCGCCGAAAGCTATCACATGGTCAAACGCCTGCGCATCGAGGGTGCGCCGGAGGTGAAGGAAATCAGCCTCTTTCAATTGCCCTCCGATATCGACCCGCTTTTGCCCTTTACAGTCGAGGTGCGTGCCACGCGACCGGGCGAAAACGGCGAGGAGATCGCGACCGTGATAAAGGCCGATTACACCTTGCCCGGGGCCTATCGCACCGCGCCCCCAGCCGAGCCCGAGCCACTTTGGCGCCGCGCGTGGCAGGAGGATAAGCTGTCCATCGCCATCACGGGCGCGATGCTGGTCGCGCTGACGTTGCTGTTTCTTGCGCAGGAATGGGTCACTCACCGCCCGAAACTCTGGCGCGGTTTGCGGCTAAGCTTTCTGGCGGTCACGCTTGTCGTGCTGGGCTGGGGCTTGGGCGGGCAGCTGAGCATCGTGCAGGTGGTCGCCTTCCTGCATTCGCTGCTGAATGGGTTCCGCTGGGAGACCTTCCTGATCGAGCCGGTGATCTTCCTGCTCTGGGGCTTTGTGGCGTTGGGGCTGCTGTTCTGGGGGCGCGGGGTCTATTGCGGTTGGCTTTGCCCGTTCGGCGCGCTGCAAGAGCTGCTTAACGCGGCAGCGGTCAAGCTGCATATCAAGCAGATCGCAGTGCCTCAGGCTTTGCATGAACGGCTCTGGATTTTGAAATACACCGCGTTTGTTGGCATCGTTGCGCTGTCGTTTTATTCGATGCATGACGCGCTGGTGGTGGCCGAGGTCGAACCGTTCAAAACAGCGATCTCGATGCGGATGCTGCGGGCCTGGCCGTTTGTTCTGTTCGTCGTCGTGTTGCTTGTTGCGGGGCTGTTCATCGAGCGGTTTTATTGCCGCTATCTCTGCCCGCTGGGTGCGGCGCTGGCGATTCCGTCCAAGTTCAAAATCTTCGACTGGCTGCACCGCCGCCCGCAATGTGGCCGTGAATGTCGGCTGTGTGAAAGAAAATGCACGGTCGGCGCGATTGATCCGGTGGGGCGCATTAACCCCAATGAGTGTATCCTGTGCCTGCGCTGCCAGGTGATCATGAATGACGATGCGCAATGCCCCGTGCTTAAGCGCCGCGCGCGCCCGCAAACGCCCGCAGCCCCGGCGCAAACGTCGCAGTCTTGACTTTGGTCAAATCAGCCGCCCCTTAACCTGACTTAAATTGTCGGAAATTGGAAAAAGGGCGCTGTCATGGACTATTCCCATATCGTCATCGTGCATCTCGTCTGTGCCATCTTCTTTGGCGGGGCGATCTTCACCGAGGTGTTCGCCCTCGCGCCGCTGCGCCGTTATTTAAGCGAAGAGGAGTTCCGGCGGATCGAGTTCCTGCTGTTTCGCCGTATCCGGCGGGCCTATCCGGTGGCGCTGGTGCCGCTGTTTGGAACCGGTTTCTGGATGTATGGCGAGCATCTGAGCGCCGCAGGCGGCTTCGCGGCCCTGATCGAAACGCGCTTTGGGCTGCTTTTGACGCTCAAGCAATGTCTCGCGCTTGGGCTGTTTTCGGTCTTTGCGACCGCGCCAGTGTTGTTCATGCCGGGCGCGGCGGGGCCGGGCTGGCACAATCGGCTCAAGCATCTGGCTATCGTCACCGGTGATGAGACGCAGTTCAGAACTGATCGGTTCGATGGGCTTCACTGGTTTGCCTTTTCGCTGGTGCTGGCAATCGTAGGCTATGTATCTGGCCTGATCGCCGTGGCATCCGATCAAGCCGCTTTTGACTTTCGTTAAGGTGGCAGGCGACGGGGCGGGCATAATGTCAAAGACGCTCGGCCCACTCCCGGCCGCCTTGTTGCGAGGAAATATCATGATCGCGTTCAAGCACCTTTTCTCTGCCGGATACCGGGTGTTTTTCCTGTTGGCCGGGCTTTTCGCCATCCTTTCGATGATCGTCTGGGAGGGCTGGCTTGCGATTCATGCGGCCGGTGGGCTGGTCTCGGACGAGCCATTCGCGATGGCACCGCATCTGTGGCATGCCCATGAAATGATCTTTGGCTATGGCTCGATTGCGATTGCGGGGTTCTTGATGACCGCCGCGCCGAACTGGACCAAGGCGAAGGGTGCTGGCAGCGTCTTCTTCCTTGCCATGACGGCGCTTTGGCTGGCCGGGCGTATGGCGATCTGGTGGTCGGGCAGCCTGTCGCCTGTGCTGGTCGCCGTGGTTGATCTGGCCTTCCTGCCGGTGGTGGCAGGGCGCATTCTGGCGATGCTGCTGGCCCGCCCAAAGCCGCAGCAGATGATCCTGCTGGGGATGATCGCGCTGATCTGGGCGGGGAATTTGATGGTGCATCTGGAATGGATGGGCATCAGCGAGGACACCGCCTATGCCGGGTTGCGCGTCGGGTTGTTGGCGCTGTCGTCGCTGATCCTCATTCTTGGCGGGCGGGTGACCCCCGCCTTTACCCGCAACGCGATGCGCCGCGCGGGGCGCGAGGACGGGCTGCCGCGCGATCTGCCTGCGCTGGCCATTCCCGCCATCGGCGGGGGGATCGCCGTGACGCTGTCGATGCTGGCGGGGCTGCCCGAGGGCGTGACTGGCGTGCTCGCACTTGTTGCGGGGGCGGCGGCCTTGGCGCGTCTGATGTTCTGGCGCGGGCTTTGGGCGTTGCGCCAGCCGATCCTGTGGACGCTGCACCTGTCTTACGCGGCTGTGGCGCTGGGGTTCATCGCGCTTGGCGTGTCGATGCTGGGGCTTGGCTCTGAGGTGGCGGCGCTGCATGTGCTGGGGATTGGCGGGGTTGGTGGCATGACCCTTTCGGTGATGTCACGCGCCGCGATTGGCCATTCCGGGCGGGCGCTGGTGGCGCCGGGCGAGCTGGTCTTTGCCTATGCGCTGGTGCCGGTTGCGACGCTGGCGCGGTTTGCCGGGTCGGCTTTCCCGGCGTTCTATTATCCCGGCGTGTTGCTGGCGGGGGCACTTTGGATTGTGCTGTTCACCTTCTATGTTATCTCGCTTTGGCCGGTATTCTGGGGCGAGACGGACCTCCCGGAAAAAGGGGCCACCGCATGACCTTTTCGCGGCGTCGTTTTCTGGTGATCTCTGGCTCGGCTGTAGCGGTTCCCTTTGCGGTGGGCGCTGGCGAGCGCGCGCAATGGCAGGGCCGCGCACTGGGGGCCGATGTAAGCCTGCGGATCGAGGGTCTGCCCGCCGCAGCGAGCGCGCGGCTTTGGCGGCGCGTCGAACGCGTTCTAGGGCAGGTCGAGGCGCGGTTTTCTCTGTTTCGGCGATCCGAATTGGTGCGCCTTAACGAAACCGGCATCCTTGTGAATCCGAGCGCTGCAATGCGCGCGCTGATGGGGTTATCGGGGGATCTCAACGTGGCCACTGGCGGCGCGTTCGATCCCTCGGTGCAGGTGATCTGGCAGGCTTTGGCCGAGGGGCGCGAGCCCGATCAGGCGCGCCGTCTGGCGGGCTGGCATCGCGTGCAGATCGGTGACGACCGTATTCGCCTTGCCCCCGGCGGCGCGCTGACTTTCAACGGCATCGCGCAGGGCTATGCGGGCGATCAGATCGCGGCGCTGATGCGACGCGAGGGGCTGGACAATGTCTTGATTGATGCGGGCGAAATCATGGCGCTGGGGCAGGGCGCAGACCACACCCCGTGGCGTGTCGGGATTGCGGGGGCGGATGGCGCGCTGCTGGACACGCGCGCGTTGGAAAACCGGGCGCTGGCGACCTCGTCGCCGGGGGCCACCCGCGTCGGCCCCGCGCATGCCGCGCATATCCAGCATATCGACGGGCGCAGCGCGCTTTGGCAGACGGTGTCGGTCTCGGCCCCCTCGGCGGCGCTCGCCGATGGCCTGTCGACCGCGTTTTGCCTGATGACGCGGGCGCAGATCACCGATGCGCTGGCCGCTTTTCCTGACGCCCGGCTGGAATATCTCGGCTGAGGCGCGGAATTCACAAACAATTGACTTTGGTTAAGGAGGCGAATCGCGCTGCCGGGTGATCGTCCCTTTGCAGACAGCAATCTCGAGGGAAGGAAGAGCGCTATGCGTGAAGTCATGACCAAGAGCATGGCCCGCAATATCTTTTATGGCGGTTCCGTGTTCTTTATCCTCATATTTGTGGGCCTGTCGGTGCATTCGCACAGATATATCGTCACCACGTCGACCGACAAAGCAACGCTGACCGACAGCGTGGCGGCGGGCAAGCATATCTGGGAAAAGCACTCTTGCGTCAATTGCCACACGATCCTGGGAGAAGGGGCGTATTTCGCGCCCGAGCTGGGAAATGTGATGGACCGCTGGGGTGTGGATCGTGGCGATCACGAAGGGGCCTACGACTCTCTTAAATCCTGGATGGACGCGATGCCCACCGGCATCGAAGGCCGCCGACAGATGCCCAATTTCAACCTGACTGATGAAGAATACCGCGAGCTTGCGGATTTCCTGCTGTGGACCAACACGATCCGCACGCAGGACTGGCCGCCTAATGACGCGGGCTGAGGGGATGAAACCATGAAATATCCGACACAGAAGATCGCGCTTATGTATTTTGCGGTCGCCTTGGGCCTGTTCGCCGTTCAGGTGAGCATGGGCCTTCTCATCGGCTGGATCTATGTCAGCCCGAATTTCCTGTCCGAGGTCCTGCCGTTCAATATCGGGCGGATGCTGCATACCAACTCGCTTGTCGTGTGGTTGCTGCTGGGCTTTTTCGGCGCGGCCTATTACCTCATTCCCGAGGAATCCGAGCGCGATATACATTCGCCCTTCCTTGCCTATCTGCAACTGGGGATTTTGGTGTTGGGCACGCTTGGCGTTGTCGTCACCTACCTGTTCAGCCTGTTCAAGGGCAGTCTGCTTTTCGGCTTCAGCGGGCGCGAGTTCATCGAACAGCCGATATGGGTCAAGATCGGGATCGCCGTTGCGGCGGTGATCTTCCTCTACAACATCTCGATGACGGTGCTCAAAGGGCGCAAGACGGCGATCACCAATATCCTGTTGCTTGGCCTGTGGCTGATGGTGCTGCTGTTCCTGTTTGCCTTCTACAACCCGGCCAACCTCGCGCTTGATAAGCAGTACTGGTGGTTTGTCATCCACCTCTGGGTCGAGGCGACGTGGGAACTGGTGATGGCGTCGATCCTGGCCTTCCTTGTGCTCAAGCTGACCGGGGTTGACCGCGAAGTGATCGAGAAATGGCTTTATATCATTGTTGCGCTGGCGCTGTTCTCGGGAATCCTCGGGACCGGGCATCACTACTACTGGATCGGCATGCCGCCCTATTGGCAGTGGATCGGCAACATCTTCTCGTCTCTCGAAGTGGCGCCGCTATTCGCAATGATGGCCTTCACCTTTGTGATGGTCTGGAAGGGGCGGCGTGATCACCCGAACAAGGCCGCGCTTTTGTGGAGCCTCGGTTGCTCTGTGGTGGCCTTCTTCGGTGCCGGTGTCTGGGGCTTCCTGCACACGCTGCACGGGATCAACTACTACACCCATGGCACGCAGATCACCGCCGCGCATGGGCACCTCGCTTTTTACGGCGCCTATGTGATGCTGAACCTGGCGATGTTCTCTTATGCCATGCCGATCCTGCGCAACCGCGATCCCTATAATCAGGTGCTCAATATGGGCGCGTTCTGGCTGATGACGGCGGGGATGGCCTTTATGACCTTCACGCTGACCTTTGCGGGCACGATCCAGACCCATATGCAGCGGGTCGAGGGCGTGGACTACATGAGCGTTCAGGATCAACTCTGGATCTTCTACGTCATGCGCTTTGGGTCCGGTGTTGCGGTGGTGATCGGGGCTTACATCCTGATCTATGCGCTCGCCTTCCCGCGCCGCGAGGTCGTCAAGGCTGGCCCCGTGCAATCGCATAAATCAGCCGAAACCCCTGCGGAGTGAAGCTAATGAATGCACATACCTTGATGGAGGGGGCGGCAGACGCCCCCTTCTACCTCCCGCAGGGCGACGAGTGCGAGATCTTTGCGACCGCTGCCCGCAACGATCTGCCGCTGCTGCTCAAGGGGCCGACGGGCTGCGGCAAGACGCGGTTCGTGTCCCATATGGCGGCGACGCTGGGGCGGCCGCTATATACCGTGGCCTGCCATGATGACCTGTCGGCGGCTGACCTGATCGGGCGCTATCTTCTTAAGGGCGGTGAGACTGTCTGGGTCGATGGCCCTTTGACCCGCGCGGTGCGCGAGGGCGCGATCTGTTATCTCGACGAGGTGGTCGAGGCGCGCAAGGACGTGACCGTCGTGCTGCATCCGCTGACCGATGATCGCCGCATCCTGCCCATCGACCGCACCGGCGAAGAGCTGGAAGCAGCAGAGGGATTCATGCTGGTGGCCTCGTATAACCCCGGCTACCAGAATATCCTCAAGACGCTAAAGCCCTCGACCCGGCAGCGCTTTCTCGCGGTGGAATTCGATTTCCCGGTGCAGGAACATGAGATTGCCGTCGTCGCGCGCGAAAGCGGGCTTGACCCAGAGCGGGTGAAACCGTTGGTGCGGCTTGCGGACAAACTGCGCGATCTCAAAGGGCAGGACCTTGAGGAAGGGGTTTCGACCCGCCTCGTGATCTATGCCGCCACGCTGATCAAGCAGGGCATGCCGGTCGAGCGCGCGATCACCGCTGCGATGATCGAGCCGCTGACGGACGACGCGGATGTGAAACGCGGGCTCCTCGATCTTGTCACCGCCATCTTCGGGTGAGGCAAAGCGATGACAACGGTCGAAATCGAGCCATGGGAACCCGAAGAAACCGTCGGGAAACTGTGGCACGCTTATGCCAGCCGCCTCGACGCGCCGAGCGTCCACGACGGAGCCCGTGTCGGCCTTTCTGAGGTCGGCGGGCGGTTGGCAGTTCTTTTCCGGGGCTTGGGCGGTGATCATGCCGTCGAGATCAAACCGGTGGGAGACGAGGTCTCGCATCACCGGCTGTCTTGGCGGCGCAAGCTGGGCACATGGGCCGAAACCGCGCCGCGAGCCAGCTTTGACGGGGCCGCGCTGCGCCTGCCGGAATCGCTTGCGGTGTTTCCCGCGCGCGAGGCCAACGCGGCGCTGTATGTTTGGCTTGCTGCCTGTGCGGCGCAGGCCGCGCCGGGGGCTGAGATACCCCAAGATCCGTTGCAGGCCGATCTTTTGGCGCTGCATCACGCGCAGGTGACGGTTCGCGCAGCCCTTGAGGCGGCGCCCGGCTACGCCCGGCTTTACGCCGATCTTTGCGGCGCGGTTCTGGCGCTGCGCCGGGTGCCGCATCTGCCGCCAATCGAGGCCGCGCTGGAAGCGGCGCTACGCGCGCATCTGGGCGATGAGGTTGCCGCATCGGGCGATCTGGCGCAAACCATGCGCGCCGCGATCGAAAGTGGCGATGTCGCGCACTTTACCGCGCCGCGCCGTTATCGCCCGACGCGTCCGGTGCCACTTTGGCCCGATCTGCGCGCGCTTAACGCGTCCGGCACCGCCGCCGCCGAAAGCCCCGATGCGACAGGCGCGCCCGAAGTTTCGGAAGATGGCCCATCGCGGCGTGCGCGCCGTCATAAGGCCGATGAAGCAGAAAAGAAGGACAGTCTCGTCCTGCACAAGTTCGAGTCGATCCTCAGCTTTGCGCAGTTCATGAATATCAACCGTCGCATTGACGAGGATGACGAAGACGACACGGGCAAGGCCGCTGACGATCAGGACGAGATCGGGCTGGGCCAGATTTCCAAAGCCCCTGCGACGCGCCTGAAACTGCACCTTGATCTTGCACCCGAAGACGTGGATCGCGAGGCGCTTTCGGCCGAGACGACCTATCCCGAATGGGACGTGCGCACAGGCGCCTACATGCCCGCCCATGCCCGCGTGCTGGCCACGCGCATCGAGGCGAAAGCCGGGATCAGCGCCTTTGCCGACGACCCGCGCGCCCGCGCCCGTATCAAGGCGGTCAAGCGACAGTTCGAGGCGTTGCGTCCGGGCCGGATCTCGACGCCGGGCCATCCTGAGGGCGATGAGCTGGACATGGAACGTGCCGTGCGCGCGCAGGTCGATTTCGCCGCGACCGGCGAGGGCTATGATCGCGTCTGGCGCCAGACGCGGGCGGAAAAGCGCGATCTGGCGGTGTCGATCCTGCTGGACGTGTCCCGCTCGACCGAAGCCGCAATTCCGGGTCATGGCCATGAGGGCCGCACCGTGATCGACGTTGAACGCGAGGCGCTGGCCGCCTTTGCATGGGGGCTTGATGCCTGCGGAGATGATTTCGCGATCAACGCGTTCTCCTCGCTGCGCCGACAACGGGTTTATGTCCAGACGGCCAAGGATTTCGGCGCACCAATGAGCCGCGCGGTCGAGGCGCGGATCGCGAGCCTCAAACCGGGGTTTTACACCCGGCTGGGTGCGGCGATGCGCCATGTCTCGGCCGAGTTGTCGCGCCAGCCCCGCAAGCGGCGGCTGTTGCTGGTGATCACCGATGGCAAGCCCAATGATCTGGACCATTACGAGGGGCGCCACGGGATTGAAGACAGCCGCATGGCCGTGCGCGAGGCCCGGCGCGCGGGGCATGCCGTCTTTGGCATCACTGTGGATCGCAATGCAAAAGCGTGGTTTCCGCGCATTTTCGGGCAGGGCGGTTTTGCCGTGATCCCTGACCCCGACAAGCTGACCGCAACGTTGCCGCGCATTTATCGCGAGTTGGTGGGGATGGGATGAGCGACAGCGACGAAAGCGGGGGTGAAAGCGATTTCTATGCGCTGCCGGGCGATCTGATGATGTGGATTCTCATCATTTCGGAACTTTTGGTGTTCGGCGCGGGGCTGCTGGCGTTCATGGCGATGCGGGTGACCGATCCGGCGGGGTTCACGGCGGCGCAGGGTCATCTCAATGCGACGGCGGCGGGGATCAATACCGTCGTGCTGGTCACGTCGGGCTGGCTCGCGGCCCTTGCGCTCAAGGCAAGCGAGGCGGGGCAGGTGGCGCGGGTGCGTCTTTTGCTGGCGGCGGCTGCGTCGCTGGGGATGCTTTTCCTTTGGATCAAGGGGATGGAATATGCGGGCAAGGCGGCGGAGGGGATCAATTTCGAGACCCACACGTTTTTCACCTTCTATTTCCTGTTGACCGGCTTTCATGCGCTGCATGTGCTGGCGGGGATCGTCATTCTCGCGCTGGTCGGCTGGAAGGCCAGCCCGCGCAATCTCGAAGTTGGCACCGCGTTTTGGCACATGGTCGATCTGGTCTGGGTGCTGCTGTTTCCCATCATCTATCTGCTGAGGTGAGGCAATGACCGCAACGCAAGGATGGCTGGTTCTGGTGGCGCTGTCGGTGGGCAGCACGCTGCTTGCATGGTCTGGCAGCACGGGGGCAGTGGCCGCCGTGGCGATCCTCGCGCTGGCCTGGGTCAAGGCGCAGATCGTTTTGAATGTCTACCTTGGCCTGTCGCAGGTGCCAGCGTGGAGCCGGGGCTTTGCGTTTGTGCTCGGGCTATTCATGCTGGGGGCGATGGGGCTTGCCGTGGCCGCCGGGGCGGTTTGAGACGGGTTTGATGGGGCCGTCTTGGCCGCGCGTTTAACCGGCCTCCTGATCGCGGAACGCCCCGGCCAGCGCCTCGGGCAGATCGAATTCTTCCAGCACCCGCGCGCGCCCCTCAGCCGACATCTTGCGCGCCGTGCGCCGCACGATCTTGTCGAGCGCCTCGGGCGACTGCGTGCCCGAGAAGGGCGCAAAATACCACTTGAGAAAGACGAAACAGATCACGTCTTCCAGCGCCTGCACCTCTGCGTCGCGCTTGATCCCTTCCTTGCGCAGCATCACGCCTGCGCGGTCGCAGTCCTCCGCCTCATAGCCCGCCTCGGCCATAATCCCGGCCACGCGTGCACCGTGCCGCCGACCCTGTTCGCGGCGCCAGTCGAGATAGCCCGTGCGGCCTTCGGGGAAGTCCTTGCGCGGCAGCAGCCAGCGCTCGATATGCTGGCCACGCGCGGCGATGCGCAGCACATCGGAGGCCTCGGGGAAAAGCCGGTCAAGCTCGGTTGTCATCCGCTCGCCGTAAAGCAGCGCGGCGGGACGGGTTTCGCTGGTGTCAGGGTCGGCGGCATTGGCCGCGTCAACGGCATCGAGAGCGGTTTGCAGAGGCGTTTTCATGATTTATTCCAAGCGTTTGCGGGATCTTCGTCGGCGAAATCGCGCAGCGCGTGCAAATCGCCGATTTCGGCGGTCTCGCGCGTGACCGTGACTCCGATGGATTTCAATTTGCCAAAGGCGCGGCTCAGGCTTTCGGGTTTCATTCCCAAACGCCCTGCAATCAGCCCCTTGTCGTAGGGCAGGCGCACCCGGCAGTCCCCGGTGCTGCAATCGGCGAGGTCGAGCAGGAACTCGGCCACGCGCTGCGCCCCTGTCCGCGCTTTCAGCGCCTCGACCTGCGCGACCAGCGAATGCAGATGGGTGTATGTCGCCGTAAGGATCGCCAGAGTCACTTCATGATTTTCACGGATCATCTGCAAAAAGACCGAGGCCTCAATGCGGATCAGACGGCAATAGGTCACCGCCTCGGCCGATACGGGGTAGATGTCATGTCGAAAGGCCACGGCTTCCCCGAAACTGCGCCCCTTGGTGAAAACGCCGACAACCGCCTCTGCGCCGTTGGGCGAAATCCGGAATAGTTTCACCCAACCTTTGGCCACGATATAGATCGCGCGCGCCTGCTCGCCCTGCAAGAAAATGGTGGAGCCGCGATCAAACTCGATCGCGCGCGCGCTTTCGAGCAGCATATCCTGCACATCCTGCGGCAGCTGGTTGAGAAGAAGGGAGGATTGAGCGATTGCGCGATCACTTGGCAGAAGTCCAGTCATTTGGTTCGCCTCCGGGGCATGTAGCTTGGCAAAGCGCCGCCCACTTTCGAGGTCTTTATTGACCAAGGATGTGACGGCGCTCAAGACAGGCTGCTAACGAAAGCCCAATTCGCTTCAGACACCTCAAATACCTCATATAAATATCGATTGAAGTCAACGCCAGGTTGCTAAACCTTGGTGTCGATTGCGACGGTGGAGCGAGTGTTCGCAGCAAGCGCCCGCGCGATCATTCTTAGGGCGACCGGCCGCCTTGGGCGGGCGAAATGGAAACGATTCTCGGGCTATCATGCCCGAAGTCTGATGGAGGCGAACCCTTGCGCGGTTTGCAGGCAAATCCCCGCCGGGCAGTAGATAGGTCGCATCAATCATGACGGTTTTCGTGTCACCGTGCATGGCGGCCAAATCCGCTATCATCTTTGCGAAAATACCCCGTTTGTGGCCTCTCTCGAACCGGTCGCGTTCAACCAACCACCTCCACCGCTTTCATCGGTTATCGAGCGTCTTAAAAGGCCAAGCGTGGTCTTCGACCTCTCTTGGCGTTCTTGTTGTGAGCCAAGATAAAGACCGCTTTGACCCGACATACATGGCGCCGGTCAGGATAATTGTTGTGTGGTGAATGTGCTTCATGCAACGCTATCCGTGGGGGAGGCTCGCTATGGCGGTTGAGAATGGCGAAGAACGCAAACAGCTTGACGCAGCCGAGATTGGGGCGATAGCGCATCTATATCGCGGCGAAGTCTACAGATCGACGCTTTGGCGTACACGGCTCGACACGACGACGAACTGGGCGGTTGTAACGCTGGGGATCGCGCTCTCGATTGCGTTTTCGTCACCCGCCGCATCCCCGTTGCCTTTGATACTTGTGGGTGTCTTGATCTTCTTCTTCTTGATGCTAGAGGCGCGTCGGTATCGCTATTTCAATGTTTGGCGTGCGCGTTGCAGATGGATGGAATTGCATTTTTTCGCGCCAATGCTGCACGATGGCAATCTGCACATGGAGGAGGGTTGGCAACGCGTTCTCGCCGAAGACTATTGGAGACCGACGCACCACGTTTCCATGGCTGTGGCAATCGGGCGGCGTATTCGGCGAAATTACTTCTGGATACTGCTCATTCAAAGCACAGCCTATCTCGGGAAGCTATTTGTTCATCCCGACCCTTTAACCTCAGCACCGCAATTGATAGACCGCGCGACCATCGGGCCTGTGCAGGGGCAATATGTTCTGGGTTTGGGTGCAATCTACTGCCTGACTTGGGGGGTGATATCCCTTTTAAGCTGGCGAGACGATAGAAACCGGGCAAAGACGCGCCCGGCTCGCTCTGGTATGGGGTGAAGCATCGACCGATATTTGGATGTGATTTTCGCTATTGCTGTGCACCAAATTAGCAAGTGCCCGACAACGCATATCTGCATTTTCCGGCAGTAAGGTCGCAAACCGTGTCCGCAATCCAATCAAGGTCGGGTACGGTAAGGCTGCCCACGATATTCCCAAGCATCAGCGTATTCCAAGCACCGCAATGCACCCGACCGACACTAGAAGTTGCGCATCATGGCCGGATGGGGGAGCCGCTATGCCCATCACTTCCGGTTCTTGGATCACTTATCAGCCGATGCGGCGTGGCGCGGTTTGGGCACATCGCCACGTCCGGCGGGCCAGCCTTCGCGCTGCAATCTGCGGTCGCCATCCGTTTCCTCGGTCTGATCGTGGAACAGATGCACCTGCGTCGGATAGGGCATGTCGATACCTTCGTCATCCAGCGCGATATAGACCGCCTGCAAGACCCTGCCAAAGGTGTGGATCTGCGATGCGCGGTCCGATTTCGTCCACCAGCGCAGACGAACGACATTGGCGAAATCGCCCAGCTCCATCGGGATGGTTTCCGGCGCTGGATCGCTTTGGACACCTTCGACAGTTGCGCAGGCTTTCTCGATGATGTCGCGCGCCTTGTCCCAATCGTCATTGCAACCGATGCCGATATCGTATTGCGACCGCCGCGTCTCAAACGCGGTGTTGACGACGACGCTGTCAGTATAAATCACCGAATTTGGAATAACGACGCGGCGGCCATCATAGGTCGTGATCATCGTCGCGCGGGTCTCGATCTTTTCGACCGTGCCCTCATGCCCGCCCGAGACGATCTGGTCGCCGATCTCGAAGGGCTGGCGCAGCAAGATCAGGATGCCCGCCAGCATATTTTGCAAGATATCCTTAAAGGCGAAACCGATGGCGACAGAGCTGACCCCGAGCCCCGCGATCAGATCGCCCGGCGAGACCGATGGCGCCACGATTGTCACCGCCAGCATGAAGCCGACGACAACGAGGGACCAGCGAAACAGCGACCCCGCGACCTCGCCAAGGTTTTCGCGCCCGCGCCGGATGGCGGCCTGCCGCACCAGCTTGGCGACGCCCAGACCGACGAACCAGAAGAACACCGCGACCACAATTGCCACGAAGATATTGGGAAGCAGTTTGAAAAAGCCGTCCAGCCAAAGGTCCAGCTTGTCAAATATCAGCCCGACATTGGCGTCGATCTCATCCATACCTGTCTTCCTTCCAAGAGAATACTGGGTTGCTGTCACAGATCAATAATGGCTCTCGTTGGGGAAAGGGCAACTTCCGAGCCCCCTCAGACGTGTTTGCCGGGCCGGTCTTACGGCAATCGCAGCATTCACGGTTTGCGCGCTTTTGATCGCCTGCGGCTGGGGCCAGCGTCTCGTTGCTAAATACGTTGCGCGACGCGGCTTTCGGGGCTGCGCTGAGGATGGGGGTGATCTCCAGCTTGTCGCGCCGCGCGAAATTTTGCTTGTTAAGCGTATTCAAGCCCCCCGGGTCTCAACGCGCGTCGGGTTCGCCCTGCGATCAGGAAAGCGGATCGTCACCCGCAGGACCTGCGCATTGTCGCTTAGCGTGATGTCTGCACCGTGACGCTCTGCAATCGCCTTGATGAGCGACATACCCAGCCCGCAGCCCGGTTTTGTCCCGCTGCTGTCGACACGGAAAAACGGATCAAAGACACGCGCGCGCGTCGTTATGCTAGTCGATCTCGCTGCTCGCCTCCCAGCAGCTCGTCGCGCATTCGGCCGTTGAAGCTTTGACCGTGATCCAACACGTGGATACAAGGGATCAATGAAAATGCGGTCGACTGGCGGCAGGGGCTTGTCTGTCGCGAGGAGTGTGAATGGACGACAATCCGACTACGGGACAATGCCTGTGTGGCGCTGTGACGTTCCGCATATCGGGAGAGTTCGAGAGCTTTTTCCTATGCCACTGCGCCCGCTGCCGCAAGGATAGCGGTTCGGCCCATTCGGCAAACCTGTTTTCGTCCACGGCGAGACTCATTTGGGTTTCAGGCGAGGCAAACATCAAGACGTTCCGGCTCTCCGGGTCACGGCACGTGAAGAGCTTTTGCTCCGACTGCGGGTCTGCGCTGCCTGTTTCCCAGCCGGAGGTTGGTTTACTTGTGGTGCCTGCAGGGTCGCTCGACAGCCGGATCGACATACGACCCAACGCGCATATCTGCTGTTCCAGTCGCGCGAACTGGGACAACGACCTGGCCTCCATCGAAAGGATCGACGGGCTTCCCGGCTGAACGGTCGCGCCGATGATGCATCTCAGACAACAGCCAGACGACAAGGACGCAACCATCGGCTTCGTCCGGCTTTGCCGCCTCTCACGCCTCCGGGTCAGGGTTCTCTTCGCAGTCTGGGTGATGCCGTGGTGGCATCGCTGCACGCATATGTCGGATTGGCAGTGGAGAGCCTTGCTTTGGGACGCGCTTCCCGGTGCCATCTGCCCACATACGGTGCAGCAGAACAGCCAATTTTCTGGCCACGACGACAACGGCGCGGCGGCGCGCTCTGGTTTTCATCAGTCGCATCCCTCAGGATTTGATCTGAGAGCTGGCCATCTTGCGCATCAGCAGGGCGTTCGCGGCCGCGTAATGAGTTGATCGGACATCCCGGTCTCCGGCTTTTGAAATCCGGCCAGGATTGTCAACGGCAGCCTTGAAAGTCAGCGCCGCAATAGGTCCGACACCGGGAACGGTCATCATCCGCAGGCATGTCGCATCCCGGGAGGCGGCGCGTTTGACCAGGCGATCCAGTTCCAGAAAGTGCTGATACAAGACCCGACGCGCATCCAGCAGCGGGATCAAAGCACGCGCCAGAACCTCATCCATTTCAAGCATCGGACGACCGAGGCCGTCAAAGCTGCCATGCTGCACTGTCTTGGGCAGACCCCTGCAGATCGCGCCGTCCATTGCCCGGCAGGCGAATGCGAAGCAGTCGGCCGAGAGGGGACCTTCAATGGAGTATCGTGATGCTGCGGTGCAGCTCGTCGAACCGGTCATTCGTTGCCGCACGAAACCGGGGCCGGCACATGCCAAGCTCATCTGAGAGCGCGAAGACAATCAAGGCCCCGCACCATTGGAGATGGTTTTCCGAACTGCGCGATGGTGTCCAACTTAGGCAAGCCGTTTTCCGAAAACACGGACCGAGTGTCTGGCGCTGAATTGCGGTCTCGGTGGGGTGCGGAACCTACGCAAATAGGCCGGTCGGTGCGGCGCACTTTACGCTACGACAGTCATTCGCGTGCAACAAATCATCATTCGAATTGTAACCGATCGCCGTGTGAGAAGTCTTTAAGGTAACGGGTCATAACGGCCTGTCACGGTCAAGACACTGACCGTAGGACACTTTAAATCAAGGAGACTATCATGAAACGTATCGTTGCAACTTCTGCCGTTCTGGCACTGTTCGCAGGTGCCGCATTCGCTGCCGGTCCGCAAACGAACGAGCGCCCCGGTGCCCCGCCGACCGCCGTCGTTTCCGAGCATAAGGTTCAGGTCAAAGCCGGTGATCTCTATTTTAACAAAGAGAGGGTGCGTATGGGCCTTGAGGCGGGTGATCTTGTGGATGTGACCCATTTTCCTGAGACGGGCCTCGTCGACCCTCCGAGCCGCGAAGGTTGATCCGTTTGCAATCGACAGATACCGGGCGGCTGCAACATGCGGGCGCCCGGTCACTTTTATACAGATCGAAAATCGGGCGGGGCGCATTTGTCCAAAGGCTCGATCATGCAACTGTTTTTGGGCCGGGACCGGGGCGATCGATTGACAGGATTCCTCTTGCTGGATGAGCACAAATATCCGACAGATTTAGACCAAAAGACAGGCCCCGACGTCGCCCCGCGAGGGCGTAGCGTTCTCGTCAGGCAGACGGTAGGGTTTCGTCCCATTGCAGTAAATGTGGATCAAACGACTCCACCAGATAGGGCTTAATCACCTGAAAATAGGGCGAGAGGTCAAAGTCGCGCGGCACGAACAGCGAGTGATGACGAATATGCAGGAGGTCCCTCTGATCGGGATCCATCGCAGGCCCGATTTCCGGAACGCGCGATTCTGGCAAGATCGGATAGCGAACCGACTGGAAGGCCTGAGCGATCAGCGATGAACAGATCGCGCGCGTCGGATCGCCCGAACCAACGGCCAGCATCCGCCTGCGCCATCGGACAGGCACCGGCGGCGTTGGAAAAAAATATCGCAGGAGATCGAAAATGTTGCGCAAGTCATAGCGCAGTCCAATGCGGTCTTTCATAAAACCGATAATCTTCTGGCATTCCGCGGCAGTCAGCCCGACGGGGCGGCAGATGCGGGTGTTATAGCTTGCGTATTTGCCAAGGGGCGCCGACACGCAGCCTTCACCCAAATTCACCTCGATCAGCCTGTGCGGCTCTGCGCCGCCATCTGGCGCGGGTAGCGCGTCGCCAACATACATCGCAGCATGAGACCAAGTGGATTGGGTGAGGTATTTGATCGCGTTCGCAACGCGTTCCCGCCCTTCAATCAGAACCACATCGCCGGGTTGAAGCACACGGCAAAGCGTGTCGAAATCGGACGGGGTGAAGGGGATATATCCCGAGCTTGGCCGATTGAGCTTGCCCGCCAAGCGTCGACCGATCCGATCGAGAAACGTATCGCAGCTTCGGGTGATCCAATTGTCCATCGGCTTCTCCGTGCGAAATGCGGCCCGGCCAAGACGCGACCGGGCCCAAGCGTTCGGTTACGAATGTTGCAATCGCGGTGTGGCCAGTATCTGGAATGTGGCTCCAAGGACGAGGCCAAAGATGATGTGCAGCATCAGCGTCATCACCGGCGCCATCATGCCCAACGCCAGTCCGAACAGACCCGCACCCGCCATTGGCAGGACGAAAAGCATCATCGCAAGCCAAGCAGCCACGCCAAAGACCACGCCTTTGATTGGCGCGGAGCCACCCGGAATCCGGTCATAAAACAGCGCAAAGGCACCGCCCCAAGCCAGCGTTCCGATCATGAAATGCGCGAGCCATCCAAAGGCAATCGGCGCCCCCATCATCGCGCTGAGCATCGCAACGACATCAAGCTGCGGCATCAGCCCCATCATCGCCTTGACGAGCATCATCGCCGACAAAACGACAGTCCCTATGAACCCGGCAACAAGGCCGGCTGGTAGTTTTTGCATGACATCTATCCTTCTCTAGAGGACGTCAGTCCTCTGGTTGCTGTGTGTCGTGCAGCCTGGAAAGGATTGTATCGATCTCTGCGTCATCGCCACCTTCGGGTGCTGCGCTGTCTGATACGGGCGTGGATTCGGTCAGATCGCGGGTCGTTCGCATCTGGCCGACAAACCGCTCACACCCGCGACACATCGCAAGATGCAGTCGCATTTGAAGGGTCTGCCACGGGCCTAGTTTCCCGTCGATCAAATCGCTGGCACGCTCAGAAACGTCTTTGCAAGTAATCATCCGACGATGCCCTTTCCGTTGGCTCACAGTCATTAGACAACCAAAGCCACGCAGTGTTACAGATTTCAGATTGCTTTTCTTCCAGCGACATTCAACCCCCCGTTAAAGCAGCCCATCAAGTGCCGCCCTTACGGCCAAGCGGGCACGATGGAGCAGCACCCGCATGTTGGCCTCGGAAATATCGAGAATTGAACAAACCTCGGCGGCGTCCAACCCCTGTTGTGCGCGCAGCTCGATCACGGCGCGTTGGCCCGACGGCAGCGCCTCAATCGCGGCACTCACATGCGCCATCACGCTACGCCCGGCAACGATGCGTTCGGGGGTTACCTCTTCCCAAAGATCAGGTTGATCCTTCCAGCGCCCGCGCCCGTCAAATGCGGCGGCAAGGCTGTTGTCATCGCCCCCGTCATCAAACGAGACCGAGCGTCCATCGCGCTTCGCCCGCGTGCGCGCCTTATTCAAAACAATGGTATAGATCCAGCCAGCCAAGCTAGAGCGCCCCTGAAAACCGCCGATGTTCTTGAGAACCGCCACCCAGGCATCCTGAACCACTTCTTCCGCTGTCGCGCGGTTTTTGCAGATGCCAGCGCAAATGCGGATCAGCGAGGCATTGTGCTTGCGAAACACATGCTCAAACGCCGCGCGATCGCCCGATACGAGCAAGCGCACAAGAGTGTCCTCATTTGAAAAATCGATTTGCATGCGATCCCTTTGTTTTCGCCACGGAGGTGGCATCATTTGTCCTGCCCAACCGGGCTTGCCGCTCAAGGCCATGAGCGACGCTTTGCGCGTCCCGCCCAATCGCGGGCATTGGCGCAATCAGTCGCGCGTTGCCGCACTTTCGCAGGCTACCGGTTGCAAGCCGACGATCAGACCAAGGCTGATCACGCCGCTTAGCAACGAGGATATGTCCTGATCAGGCGTGGTGCGCAGCGCGGTCTCGGCGGCCCGCGTCAGGCTATGTCCCGCGCCAAGGCTAAGAAGAAATTGTGCGGGGGCCTCGGGCAGCAGGCGCAGATCGACCCGCGCTTCGGGGCGCGCGATCAGCACAGTCTCGCCCCCAACGGCAAGGTCGATCGGGGCCGGCTGTCCGGCAGCGCTGTTTTCCTGCCAGATCGTGCCCACCGGATAATCCGAGGTCACGATGCGGCATGACGGATGCAGCACCATGCCCATCTCGAGCAGCGTTTCGGGGGCCGTCGCCATCATCGCCTCGACCGTAAGCGCCGTCGCCTCGGGGGCGTGATACGAGGCCAGATAGGCCCGTTCCACCCGCGCGACGTCACCGATATAGGGCAGGTTTTCCAGCGGGGGAAAGCCATCTAGAAAGTCAGCAAAACCTGCGCCATAGCGCAGCATGACCGGGCTATCGGGTGGATTTTCGGTGACAAAAACCCGCGCCGTGGCGCCAAAGAAATCCTCTCCCACCAAACGCTGCACAACCGGATAAGCTTCGGCCAGCGCGTCGATCAAGCTTAAGACCACATTGTTGCGATAGACGGCAAAGCGGCGGGCGCTCGGGCGACCATCGGGCCCGACAAGCCCCTCGGGCACAGCGCGCGCCGGGTCCAATAGCGCGGCACCGAAATCGGCTTGACGTTCAAAGAGCGACGGCATGCTCGACACCCTCATTACAAGTTGCGTCCATTACGGCGTCTGCACGCTGCGCCTCGGCCAAAAGCGTGGACCACGCCGGCACATCGGCATCCCACTCGATCAGCGTCGGCAGCGGGCCGGTTAGCGACAAGGTATAGGCGTAAAGATCCCAGACATCGTGATCCACCGGCCGGTCATGACTGTCGATCAGCAGCGGTTGCCCGGCCTCATCCCTCTCGGGGGCGAACCCCGCGAGGTGGAGTTCGCGGACCTGTGCCAGCGGATAGCGCGCGATATAATCGCGCGGAAACCAGTTCTGATTGGCCGCCGACACATGCACATTATTGACGTCCAGCAGCAACCCGCACCCGCTACGCCGGGCAATTTCAGCGATGAAGTCGACCTCTTCCCAAGTGCTTTCGGTGAACGCCAGATACGTCGAGGGATTTTCGAGCAACATCTGCCGCCCAAGCACTGATTGAACCTGATCGATATGGTCACAGATCCGGTTCAAGGTTTCGTTGGTGTAAGGCACCGGCAAAAGATCATTAAAAAAGCCCGCATCGTGAGACGACCACGCGAGATGTTCTGAGAACAACTCGGGCTGATAGCGTGTCACCAGCGCCGCAAGCCGGTCGAGATGATCGCTATCCAGCGGCCGATCCGCACCAATCGACAATCCTACCCCATGTAGCGACAGGGGATACTCGGCGCGGATTGCCTCGAGATAACGGTGCGGCGGGCCGCCTGCGCCCATGTAATTCTCGGCGTGAACTTCGAAAAAGCCGACTTCGGGGCGGGTCTCGAGTATCTCGTGATAATGCTGAGGTTTCAGACCAACGCCCGCGCGGGGCGGGATCGTGCCGGGGAAGGTGTGCGAGGCTGGGCGGCTCATTAAACATCTCCTTGAACAGTCAAACAGGCGGGTTTCAGGCGGCTTTCGACAGTTGAACGGACTGTCTCGCCATCTCTTCCCCGGCAGTTACAAGTCGCCATCGCGGCGCGAATGTTACATCGCCCATGTAATTTTTGCTTCGCTGCGTGCGCCGCGCGCTCTCGGGATCGCGGCTATCCGACCTGCGGTCACGAAAGCGTGATCGCCGTAACGTCTGGCCCCCAACGCAGTCGACTATCGGAAGGCATGACGCTTTCGCACCAACTGGAGGACTGAGAGAAATGACCATTCACAAACAAAGCTTGATGATCGCCGCAGCCCTGAGCACAGGGCTTGCCGCTCAATTCGCCACCCCCGCCGCCGCAGCCGGACAAGAACAGTGCTTCGGCGTCGCGCTGGCAGGCCAGAACGATTGTGCCGCAGGACCCGGTACGACCTGCGCAGGCACCTCGAAGGTCGATTATCAGGGCAACTCATTCAAACTTGTTCCAGCGGGCACCTGCACAACGATCGAACTGCCCGGCGATCGGGTAGGCTCGCTAAGTGCGCTTGATCGCGACCTTCCGAAAAGCTGAACCGTCTGGATGCGCCCTTTCATCACGGGGCGCATCCGTTTCCCTTACTTCATCGCGAAAGGACAGCCGATGCTAACCCTCGCCCTGAGAACCCTTTTCAACCCGTGGGACCGCACTCAAGGTTTTGCTGCGAGCGCCGTTTCACTGATCGCACGGCTGTTGTTTGCCTCGATCCTGCTGCAGTTCTTCCTGAACTCGTTTGTTACGAAAATCGACGGGTTCGGCCTTTCGGCTGGGGCCTACATTCAGGTTCTGCCGCGCCAGATGGAGACCGCAGGATATGACCCTTCAGCGTTGGCTTGGCCGCTTCATCTTGTGGTCCTCGCAGGAGCGCTCGCCGAACTGATCCTGCCGCTTCTGGTCATTTTCGGCCTCGCCACCCGCCCCGCTGCGCTTGCAATGATGGGGTTTCTCGTGGTGATGTCGCTGACGGATCTCTACGGCCATGGCGTAGACGGAGCGACAATCGGGGGTATGTTTGATGCCGATCCTTACGGCCTGATCCTTGATCAGCGGCTGCTGTGGGGGTTCTTGCTGTTGATACCGCTCTGGTTGGGCGGTGGCATGGTTTCGCTGGATGCGCTGATCTGGCCAAGGCTGCAAAGATGGTTGGGGTTGTCTGCTATCTCCGCCTAAGTGGCAGATGAAACGTCCGGCCGTCAACGACGAGGTAAAACCCGGCCATTCGTGGAGTGCGCACCTGCGACTGTCTGAGCGAGAGAAGCTATCGATCCGCGAGATTTCGCGCCGCACTGGTTTGTCGCGCAATACCATCGCGAAGCATTTGAAATGCGGGCACGCAAGACATTCAGAGGCTAGCGGAATGAGCTCCATTGGCGCTTCCGTCATGCCTTTTCAGTGTCTCGGGTCAGGACCCATTGATTTCATTGCAGCGTCATGATTCACCATCTGCAAACAAAGCGGTGACATGTCTGATTTTTTCTGGCTGAGCGACGCGCGGATGGCGCGCTTGGAGCCTTACCTCCCGAAGTCCCACGACAAACCACGCGTCGATGATCCGTTGCCCGGCAACGGTTTGCTAACAAACCGCTGCCGGGCAGCGGACGCGACATACCTGAAGGCTCACCGAACCGCGACCAGTATGGGCGTGAAAAAAGGGGGGCGTGGCCGCTGGTCGGGTCAGCGACTACATTGGCGCGCGGGCACTGCGGAGCAGCCTGCCGAATGTAGACTGGCTGCTCGGGGACCGTGGCTACGACGCCGATTGGTTCCGGGAAGCGTTGCAGGACAAGGGGATACGCGCCTGCATACCAGGCCGAAAGCAACGCAAGACGCCAATAAGGTATGACAAGCGCCGCTACAAACGCCGCAACCGGATCGAGATCATGTTCGGCAGGCTCGTTTCATTTTCCTAACATCAAACATGACTAGCTCATTACAGGTTTTAGGAACATTTCAGCGGCAAATTCACGTGCTTCTTCTTCGGTTTCTGCTTCGTAGACCTCACCAATTTCGGGGTAGTTCAGTATTTCCATCCACGAGAAATTAGGGGCTTCGAAGGACCTGATGATTTCGAGTTTCAAAGCTGAGTGACGTTCTGCTTCACGCTTAACAAGACCTTTCAGTTCTGTCTCTGTTAAGCCGATAGATACTTCGTTGAGTAGGTGTGTCAGATTGGGAAACTTTTGCGAATAATTCATCATGGTAGTGATGGGATCATTGTTATTGTTTCCCATGCCCCTGTTGTTGGATTTCGTTCCACTGCGACTTGGACGTGTGTTAGTCCATCAACCCTTTCTGGTGGCCCATTTCGCCCGACATTGTTTGGGTTAGCTGACCCTATGCGCCGATAGCCTCAGCCAACGTCTTCGCCAACGTCAAATGTAAACCTATGAGTATTGGCTGTTGGGTTTGCTGCAATCGCATCTTGCAAAGGCTGCCCTCTCATCACGCTATCTGCACGCAGCATCGCACCTTCCGAATTGAATGCAGACGACAGCGGTGGGATCTTGTTTCCAGCCAATGTTGAACCATCGGGCGCGACACCTGTAAGTGCTCTGGCTTCCAACTGTTGGTCCGTAACTTGTGGGCCATGCCTTTCAACTGTGTGTGCATTAGGATGGGAAGTCAGGAGCTATGCCAGAATTTGGGTGATGG
>NZ_AUNB01000022.1 GCF_000714545.1 Thioclava indica | reverse complement strand
CTCCGGTAAACTCGGGGCGGTTCACTTAGCCGGTGGAAGAGCGCTCGCAACCCGGCCGAAGCTCACATCGATCATGAAAGCGCTGGCGTCATCGCGAAGATGCTGTTCAACACCTATTGTATGTTCAATGGGACGCACAGCTATCTCTCGCCGGCTTTGTTCGACCGGGTAGATCCGTTCCTGCCGGTGCTCCGCCCGATGTTGCCCGGGGGTCAAACGGTGTTCGTGGCGCGCTGCACCATGAACCTGCTGCTCGTCGCGCCGCGCTCGCGCCATGTAGGTTTCCTGCTTGAGGCGGTCGAGGCTTGGTTCGTTCGCACGATGTCACCGGAGCTGTGGATCGCGGCAGGCGTCGGCCGACAAGTTGTGCAATGGTTCGAAGCGTGCGCTGTCGAAGACCCGGGGTTGCTCGAGCCAGCGCATCCGGAGCGCGCGCGGATCGATCGGACGCTGGGCCGATTGGTGGCGCTCGGCGTCGCCGAGGCGTATGATCTGGAGCGGCGCGTCACAGCGGCGGCCGAAGCCCAAGCGGTCACGTCCGTTCGTCGCAAGCTGGACTGAGGCTCGGGGCGGGGCGCTCTCCGAAGTAGGAGCAGGGCAAGATCGTCGGATTCGATTCAGGGACCTATCACTCTGTCCCCGAATTGGCTGCGGCACTAAACAGCGCGCTGACACCGAGTGAGAGTCGGGTGACCAAGCCCGCTTTTGGCGATTGGGAACAAAAGCTGCCAGTGTCCTCTCGGCCCCAAAGCGGCCGTCCGTAGACTTCGCAGCGAACTTCCGTTTCCCCGCCCTTTTTGTCGCGCCGCGATCAAAAACTGCCGATCGAGCCTCGGACAGAGTCAGCCCCAATCAGACGGTCCTCCTTGGGTCAAGCACACCTTTTGTTCGGGAACCGAAACTGGGCCTGAAACCCTTCAAAAAAGAGTGACCAGAGGCCGAGAATCTCTCGCGTTCGCCTTGTAGGCCCAAACCGCGAAAACGAAGCCTTATGGGCGTTTTGCGAAAACTTATGGGCAGCGCGAAGCATTATGCGCTGCCCTACAGAGAATCAGAAATCGAGGTTTGCGACTGACAGCGCGTTTTGCTGGATGAACTCGCGGCGGGGTTCGACAACGTCTCCCATCAGCTTCGAGAAGATGTCCTCGGCCTCGGTCACATCTTCGACGCGGACCTGCAAGAGCGTGCGCGCAGACGGATCAAGCGTGGTTTCCCAAAGCTGCTCGGGGTTCATTTCGCCCAAGCCTTTGTAGCGCTGCAGGGACAGACCCTTTTCGCCCTCTTTCAGGATCGCGTCGAGCAGCTCGAGCGGTCCGTGGATCAAAATCCCACGCTCTTTGCGCATCAGCGTGGCGGGGCGGTCGTAAACGTCGGTCATCGTCTCGGTGTGTTGGCCCAGACGACGCGACTCGCCCGAGCGCAGGATGGCCCCGTCAAGCGTGCGCACCTCTTCGACACCGCGCAACACGCGAGTCAGGCGAATGCCATGATCCTGCGTTGGGCGGCCTTGCCAGCCGCGTTCATATTCCAACGCGACCAGATCCAGACGCTTGGCCACCGCGTCGGCGACACCTTGGGCGTCCGAGTCGATCTTGCCGGGCAACATGGCACCCGCGATGGCGGCTTGCTCCAGAATGTGGCGCTGGTAGTGGGTGGGAAACGCGCCAAGGATGCGCTTGATCACGCGCGCCTCTTCGACCACGCGCCGCAAATCCTGCCCCGAGATTTCCTCGCCGGTATTGAGCCGCAAGATCGCGCCATCGACGCCTTGATCAATCAGATAATCTTCCAGCGCGGTCTGATCCTTGAGGTAAACCTCGGATTTGCCACGCGCGACCTTATAGAGCGGCGGTTGCGCGATATAGAGATAGCCGCGTTCGATCAGCTCTGGCATCTGGCGGAAGAAGAAGGTCAGCAGCAGGGTGCGGATGTGGGCGCCGTCCACGTCAGCATCGGTCATGATGACAATCTTGTGGTAGCGCAGCTTGTCGATGTTGAACTCATCGCGGCCAATTCCGGTGCCGAGCGCGGTGATCAGGGTGCCGATCTGATCCGATGACAACATCCGGTCAAAGCGCGCGCGCTCGACGTTCAGGATCTTACCACGCAACGGCAGAACCGCCTGATTTTTTCGCTCGCGTCCCTGCTTGGCCGATCCCCCTGCGGAATCCCCCTCGACGAGGAAGACTTCGGAGAGCGCGGGGTCTTTTTCCTGACAATCGGCAAGTTTGCCGGGCAGCGAGGCGACATCCATCGCCGTCTTGCGACGGGTCAACTCACGCGCTTTGCGGGCGGCCTCGCGCGCCAAAGCGGCTTCGACAATCTTGCCGACGATCTGCTTGGCCTCGTTCGGGTTTTCCTCAAACCATTCCGAGAGCTTCTGGTTCACCAGGTTTTCAACCGCAGGACGAACCTCGGAACTCACCAACTTGTCCTTGGTCTGGCTGGAGAATTTCGGATCGGGCGCTTTGACGGATAGCACGCAGGTCAGCCCTTCGCGCGCGTCATCGCCGGTGAAATCGACTTTTTCGCGTTTCGCGATGCCGCTTTCCTGCGCATATTTCGTGATTGTGCGGGTCAGGGCCGCGCGCAGACCCGCCATATGCGTGCCGCCATCGCGCTGGGGGATATTGTTGGTAAAGGGCAGCACCGTTTCATGGTAGCTGTCATTCCACCACAGCGCGACCTCAACACCGATGCCGCGCACCTCGCCGACCATATAGATCGGCTCGGGCATCACAGCGGTTTTGGAACGGTCGAGATATTTCACGAACTCGCGCACGCCACCGTCATAGTGCAGTTCGACATGCACCGGCTCGGCGGGGCGGTCGTCTTCGATGATGATGCGCACACCGGAATTGAGGAAAGCCAGCTCACGCAGGCGCTTTTCAAGCGTCGCAAAACTGTAATCGAGGTTCGAGAACGTGCCCTCGGGATCGGTTTCTTTGTTGGACGCATAAAAGCGCACCTCCGTGCCCTTTTCGCCCGGCGCATCGCCCACGACATGCACATGCTCGACGCATTCGCCATGCTCGAACCGCGCTTTGTGGATCTTGCCATCGCGCCAGACTGTCAGCTCAAGCCAGTCCGACAATGCGTTCACGACCGACACGCCAACCCCGTGCAAACCGCCCGAGACTTTATAGGCGTTGCCGTCATCATCGGTGTTGTTGAATTTGCCGCCCGCATGCAGCTGGGTCATGATGACCTCGGCCGCCGAGACGCCTTCTTCGGTGTGAATTCCGACCGGAATACCGCGCCCGTTATCGCGCACGGAAACCGAACTATCGGCGTGAATTTTTACGTGAACATAGTCGGCGTGACCGGCCAGAGCCTCGTCGATGCCATTATCGACGACCTCATAGACCATGTGATGCAGCCCCGAGCCGTCATCCGTGTCGCCGATATACATGCCGGGACGTTTGCGAACCGCCTCCAAGCCTCTGAGAACTTTGATAGAATCAGCGCCATAAGCGCTCGTGTTCGGAGTATTCTCGGCCATGCCCGCTCGTCCTTATTTATCTGTGGATTTTATAGGGGATGGGCGGGGCAATGTCACGCCTGAGACACAAGATTTAGCGTGTTCAGGTCACCGCAATGAGAAGCCCCACAAAGATCATCAACCCGCCCGCGATCCGGTTGAGCCGCGCCATCTTGCCCCGGCTTGCAACAATGCTGCGGATGCGGTCGACAAAGCCCGCAAGGATCAGGTTTCCTGTCAGCGGAACAATCGCAGAAATCAGGCTGACCAGCACGATATCGACCCAGGTCATGGTGGCGATCGGAAAGAAGCCCGGCAGGATGCCCATGTAAAACAAGATCGCTTTTGGGTTGCCGATAATCACGATCAGACCCGCAACGAACCCCGCCCATTTGCCGGGCCGTGTCAGGCGACTGTCCGAGCTGATTTTGTGATCAGCATGCCGGATCAGCAGATATCCCATGCCGACAAACACAGCCACCGCGACCCAGCGCAGCACGATCAGGAAATAGCTAAATTCCTGCACCAGCCACGACACGCCAAGTATCGCCAATGCAGGCCAGATCATATCGCCGACGGTGACACCAAGCGCGAGCGGCCATGCCGCCGCAAACCCACCCGACATGCCGCGCGCCAATAGCGCCAGCCAGACCGGGCCGGGGGTTAGGAACAGCACGAGAAGCGCGCCGGAATACAGCGCGATCTGCGCCAAGGTGAGCGTCATGGCAGGGTCAGGCCTCCGTCATCGGCCAAGGGCCAGAAGGGATTGTGCGCGAGTTCCCAGACATGGCCGTCGGGATCGGCAAAATAGCCGGAATAGCCGCCCCAAAACACCTTCTCGGGGCGTTTGAGCGCCGTGGCGCCTGCGGCGAGCGCTTGCTCAAACGCTGCGTCCACATCTTCCTGCGTGTCGAAATTCTGCGCCAAAGTCATCGCGCCCGTGCCAAGTGCTGCCCCGGCGCGCCCCTGATCTTCCGCCAATGCAACCCGATCAAACAGACCTAAAACCAAACCGTTTAACTGATAGAATACGGCACTCTCTTGGTCTTCTGCAGGCTGCCAGCCAAGCGCCGTGTAAAACGCTTTAGCACGGTTCAAATCTTGCACGCCCAAGGTGATAAGCGTGACGCGCTGCGCCGGATAGCTCATGTCGTGCCCTCTACCACCTGTGAACCCTGCGGACCCTCGCTCACCTCTAGAAACTGCCCGCGCGCGCCAAGACTGTCGAACAGCTCCGCGCCCGTTCCCGTCATCATTACTTGCGCATCAAGCGCGCAGATTTCGTCATAAAGCGCCGCGCGCCGTGCCGCGTCCAGATGGGCTGCGACCTCATCCAGCAACAGTACCACCGCCTCGCCCGACAGCGCACGCGCATTGGCGAGGATCAGCGAAATCAGCAGTGCCTTCTGCTCGCCAGTCGAACAGAGCGAGGCGGGGGCATTCTTTTCGGCGTAAATGGCGAGTAAATCGGCGCGATGCGGCCCCTCAAGCGTGCGTCCCGCCGCCATATCACGCGCGCGATTGGCATCTAGCGCTGCGGCAAGATCCTCGGGGCCTTGATTTTCAAGCATCAGACTCGCCGCTGGAAAGGCCGTTGCCGCACCGTCTTGCGCCGCTGCGATCCGACTCAACGCCTCTGCACGATTGGCGCGAATGGTGGCGCTTGCGTCGGCCATTTGCGCCTCAAGCGCGTGATACCACGCCGGATCGCGCACCATGTCTTTCAGCAGCCGGTTGCGTTCGCGCATCGCTTTTTCATAGGTCAGCGTGGCTTCGGCATGGGTCGGAGTGAAACTCATCACCATGCGATCCAGAAACCGCCGCCGCCCCTCGGCCCCTTCGATCCAAAGCCGATCCATCGAAGGCACCAGCCACAGAACCCGCAAAATCTGCGCCAGTGCGATTTGCGGCGCGGCTTTGGCGTCAATTTCAACGCGCCGCGGCTCACCGGGCAGGGCAGAGGTTTCGATTTCATGGGATTCGGTGCGCGCGCGCAGCTTCCAGCCCACCGCCTCATCGCGGCGCATCAACTCATCCGCAGTTGCGCGTCGCAGACCTCGGCCGGGCGAAAATAGCGATACCGCCTCAAGAATGTTGGTCTTGCCTGCCCCGTTTGCCCCGTAAATCGCCACGGGCCGCCCATCAAAAGCAATCTCGGCGCGCCGATGCGAGCGGAACTGCAAGATTGTCAGCTCACGCAGCATCGCATTCTTTCATCTGGCTAAAAATACTCCCGCCGGAGGCATCCGGCAGGCGTTACACGCGCATCGGCATGACGACGTAAACTGCCGACGTATCGCCGCCTTCGCGCATCAAGGTCGGATCGCCCGAGGAATTGAACAGGAAAACAGCGTTTTCACGATCCACCTGATCGGCAATCTCCTGCAGGTATTTCGCGTTGAACCCGATTTCGAGCGGCTCGTCATTATAGGCCACGACCAGCTCTTCCTCGGCGGCACCCGCATCAGGCGCGTTCACCGACAAAACCAGCTTGTCGGCTTCAAGCGACAGCTTCACCGCGCGCGAGCGTTCCGACGACACCGTCGCCACACGATCCACCGCTTTGGCAAATTCCTTGGCATCGACTTCCAACTGGCGGGTATTGCCCACGGGAATGACGCGCGTGTAGTCGGGGAAGGTGCCGTCGATGACCTTTGAGGTCAGCGTGATCGCAGGCGTTGC
Organism: Thioclava indica; assembly: GCF_000714545.1. Classification (GTDB taxonomy): domain Bacteria; phylum Pseudomonadota; class Alphaproteobacteria; order Rhodobacterales; family Rhodobacteraceae; genus Thioclava; species Thioclava indica. The sequence continues at coordinate 43,794 of NZ_AUNB01000022.1, read as the reverse complement.
AAAGCGGACCTTGGTTTCAGACACCGAGACCGCGATCTCCTGATCGTCATCATCGAGCAACTTGCGCAGCTCGTTCACCGTTTTGCGCGGCACAATGACACCGGGCATATCCGATGCGCCATCGGGCAGACCTGCATCGATGCGCGCCAGACGGTGGCCATCGGTCGCCACGCAGCGCAGCACCTGGCCGTCTTCGCCAGTGGCCACATGCATATAGACGCCGTTGAGGTAATAGCGTGTCTCTTCGGTCGATATCGCAAATTTCGATTTGTCGAACAGGCGTTTGAGCACCCCGGCCTTGGCCGCGAAATTCGCCGCATATTCCGAACTTGCCATGACGGGAAAGTCTTCTTTGGGCAGCGTGGCGAGGTTAAAGCTTGACCGTCCCGCTTGCACGCTAAGGCGTCCGGCGGCGGGATCATCGGCAATCGCCACGAGCGCACCATCGGGCAGTTTGCGCACGATTTCATGCAGCATCAGCGCCGAAACGGTCGTAGCACCCGCCTGTTCAACCTTGGCAGGCGCCTTATCGACGACCTCGATATCCAAGTCAGTCGCGCGAAACTGCACGGTGTCGCCTTCGGCCTCGATCAGGACGTTCGCCAAGATCGGGATCGTGTTGCGGCGTTCGACCACAGATTGGGCCTGCGAAACGGCTTTGAGAAGCACAGCGCGTTCGATGCTGAATTTCATGTCGATCCCTCATGAGTGTCCGGGGAAGGCAACGTAGCACCTCACCGCGCCGGCACAATAGATTTTCCGAGACATTCTGTTGCTTTGCACCAAGGGTCAAGCCCGTGTGGCCGTTTCAGCTTTCAAGAAGGCGACGAAGCATGTCGATATCTTCGGCAAGTTGCGAATCGGACGCACGTAGCTCTTCGATTTTGCGAATGCCGTGCATGATCGTGGTGTGATCGCGACCGCCAAACCGACGCCCGATATCGGGCAACGACCGCGTGGTCAGCGATTTTGACAGGAACATCGCCACCTGACGCGGACGCGCAATGGCACGCAGGCGCTTGGGCCCGACCAAATCGGAGAGGCGAATATTGTAATGCTCGGCCACTTTACGCAGGATTTCCTCGACCGTGACCTTGCGCTCGGATTGGCGCAGCTGATCTTTGAGACATTCCTGCGCCAGATCGAGAGAAATCTCGCGCCCGATCAGCGATGCGTACGCAAACAAACGCGTCAGCGCCCCTTCGAGAATGCGCACATTCGAGGTGATGCGATGGGCGAGGAACTCCAGCACGCCGGGCGCGATTTGCAGCCCCGGATACTCGACGCGGTAATTTTCGGTTTTGGTTTGCAAGATGCCAAGGCGCAGTTCGTAATCGGTCGGATGCAGATCAACCACAAGACCACAGGACAGGCGCGACTTGATGCGTTCCTCAAGATCCTTGATCTCACCGGGCGCGCGATCTGCGGAAATCACAATCTGCTTTCCTTGATCGACCAACGCGTTGAACGTATGGAAAAATTCTTCTTGGGTGCTTTCTTTGCCCGCGATGAATTGCACGTCATCGACCATCAAAACGTCGATCGAGCGGAACATCTCTTTGAAATCCATGATCTGCTTGTCGCGCAAGGCTTGCACGAAGCGATACATGAATTGCTCGGCGGAAAGATACAGCACGCGCAGGTCGGGACGCTGCTGGTGCAGATCATGCGCGATTGCATGCATCAGGTGCGTTTTCCCCAAGCCAACGCCACCATAAAGGAACAGCGGGTTGAAGCTTACGGGACCACCTTCGGCAACGCGTTTAGCGGCGGCATGGGCCAGCTCGTTGGGCTTGCCGACGACAAAGCTGTCAAAGGTGAAGCGGCCATCAAGAGGCGCGCTGGGCAGGGAGGCGTCACCCGCATTGGCAGGTTTGCGCATTGCGGGTGCGTTGGAACGCACCGGGGCCGGCGCCGGGGCCGAATTGGCCGGGCGATGCTTATGCACCAGAATCTCGATGCGCTCTACGGTTACGCCAGCGTGGCGCAGCTCGCGCAGGATCGGTTCGGCAAAATTGCGCGACACCCAGTCCCGCATGAATTTCGTCGGCGCGTGAAAAGACGCGATTCCGTCGGTCAGGCCCGCAGGCTCCAACGGTGCGATCCAAGTCGTGTAATTATTTTGTCCAACAGCCTTTTGAAGCTGATTGCAGACCTGCCCCCAGGTTTCGTCCGTCATGATCCCGCCCATCAAATACACACATCAGTTGCGACGCGTGTCACCTTGGGCGGAGAACGGTCAAAGCGGATGGCAGCCGCCTTAACCACGCAACGGGACATAGCTGACCGCCCGACAAAAGTCGGTGGCAGCACTAACTGCCGAAGCCAAAGGGCAAAGGCCCTATAGAATCGGAATCGTATTTTTCCTGACCGAGGTTACGGCGTTACTTTATTGAAACGGCAGACTTATTACCGCCCTCGTTAGCAGAAGAATACGTTATGTCCCCCAAGGCGACGTGAATCGCTTGGTGAAACTAGCAACTTGGTGAGCGCGCAGGCAACTGACCTTTTCTCTTGACGGCGGATTTCCGAAAACGAATCTGACAAGGCTGCGCAAAAAGGCAACACTGATGCTGCAAGCGTATGAAAATGTTGTGAAAATGAAAAAGGGCGCCAAAGCGGCGCCCAGATTTCTAATGTTCTAATCGCTTTTTGCGAATTAGGCCGAAAGCGCTTTCACGCGCGACGCGAGACGCGACATTTTACGCGAAGCGGTATTCTTGTGAACGACGCCTTTAGTGACGCCACGCATCAATTCGGGCTGGGCGGCGCGCAACGCGGTGGTTGCGGCTTCCTGATCGCCCGAAGCGATCGCTTCTTCGACTTTACGCAGGTAGGTGCGGATGCGCGAACGGCGCGCTTTGTTGACGTCTTGACGGCGCTCGTTCTGACGGGCGCGTTTTTTGGACTGGGGCGTGTTTGCCATGGTGTTCTTCCACTTTCCGGGTCTGTTCAAATATCAAAATTGCACGACAGCCCGGGTTCCAGCGAACCTAGTTGATTCTAGCCTGAGCGGGCTCCACGCGCATGTAAGCGGCGTCTCTAAGGCAAAAGGGGTGCAAAGGAAAGCCCTGAAAATGCGAAACGAGGCCGAAGCCCCGTCTGCATCGTCATATTGCTGCGCCGCGCAGCTTACTTGTCGCGAAACTGCGGCTCGCGCTTTTCAAGGAAGGCTGCCATGCCCTCTTTCTGGTCCTCGGTTGCAAACAGCCCGTGGAACAAGCGGCGCTCGAACAAAATGCCCTCGCGCAGTGTCGTTTCATACGAACGGTTCACCGACTCTTTCGCGGCGGCAGTGGCGAGCATGGATTTCTCGCCGATCTTTTTCGCGGCGGCCATTGCTTCGGGGATCAGCTTGGCGTTGGGCGCAACGCGGCTGACCAGCCCCGAGCGCTCGGCTTCGGCCGCATCCATGAAGCGCCCGGTGAGGTGCATATCCATCGCCTTCGCCTTACCCACAACGCGCGTCAGGCGCTGCGTGCCACCAATCCCGGCGATGACGCCGAGGTTGATTTCGGGCTGGCCGAATTTCGCGCTTTCGGAACAGATGATGAAATCGCACATCAGTGCCAATTCGCATCCGCCGCCAAGCGCATAGCCCGACACCGCAGCGATGATCGGCTTGCGTGTGCGGGTGATGGCCTCGGATTCGGGGCCGAAATAGTCAGACGTGAACATGTCCACATAGCTTTTTTCCGACATCTCTTTGATGTCAGCGCCAGCGGCAAACGCTTTGTCCGAGCCGGTAATGACGATGCAGCGCACCTTGTCATTTTGATCCGCCGATTTCAGCGCATCTGCCAGTTCTCCCAACAATTGGGCGTTCAACGCATTCAGCGCATCCGGGCGGTTAAGCCGGATCAGGGCAACGTAATCCTCAATCTCGACGATCAGGGTCTGGTAGGCCATTCGGTCTTGCCTTTCCTTAACTTTGAACGAGAGTCCTATCAGGTGAGAAGACCAGATCAAGCACCTTGTTTGCGCCAACGCGTGACGTCACTTTTGGCATTGCGGGCAAAAAAAGCTGGAACGTCCGGCCTGTACGATGCGCCGGATTGGTGTGGCGCAATGCTGGCAAGGGGCATCTTCACGGTCATAGACATGAAAGCTGTGTTGAAAATATCCCAGTTCGCCATCTGCCTGACGATGATCGCGCAGGCTCGATCCGCCTGCCTCGATCGCCTCGCTGAGAACGTCGCGAATGATCGGCACAAGACTGGCAATGCGTTGATTGGAAATGCGTTTCGCTTGTCGGCGGGGGTCAATTCCGGCGCGATGCAGCACCTCGCAAACATAAATATTGCCCAGCCCCGCCACGACATGCTGATCGAGCAGCGCGGATTTGATCGGCGTTGCGCGCCGTTTAAGTGCCTCGACCAGATACTCCTCGTGAAAGTCATTGCCAAAAGGTTCCGGCCCCAACCCGGCCAGCAGCCAATGCGCCGCTTCACGATCCGTGCGCACCAGATCCATCGCGCCAAAACGGCGGGCATCGTTAAACGTCACACGTGCGCCGCCCTCCATATGCAGCACGACATGATCATGTTTCAGTGGCGCGGGATGATCGAGGTGAAACTCACCCAACATCACGCCCGACACCATCATCCGCCCCGACATGCCCAGATGAATCAGCAGGCTCTCACCCGTATCAAGATCGGCGAGGATATACTTGGATCGTCGCCGCAACCGTTCGACCGTAACGCCTGTTAACCGCTCTGCCATCCGCTCGGGCAAAGGCCAGCGCAGATCGGGGCGATTGACCTCGGCCCGCTCGATCCGCGCACCTTCCATCGCCGGTGCAAGGCCGCGTCGCACCGTTTCGACCTCGGGCAGTTCGGGCATTGTTCACTCCTGTCGCATTGTAATGGCCGGAAGGGCTCTTATAAGAAGGGGGAGAATTCAGGATCGGCAAGGGCTTGAGAGCGAAAACATGAGCGCAGACACCTTCAAGACGACGCATTTCGGTTTTCAGACGGTGGATGAGGATGCCAAAGCCGGGATGGTTCATGGCGTTTTCTCGCGTGTGGCCTCGAAATACGACATTATGAACGATCTGATGAGCGTTGGAATTCACCGCGTTTGGAAAGACGCGATGATGGATTGGCTGGCACCACGTCCGGGCCAGCAACTGCTTGATGTTGCTGGCGGAACAGGCGATGTGGCGTTTCGGTTCTTGAAGCGCGCAGGTCAGGCCCATGCCACCGTTTGCGACATGACCGAGCCAATGCTGATCGAAGGACGCAAACGCGCCGAGGCCGAGAGCATGGCCGACAGTCTTGATTGGGTGGTGGGCGATGCGATGGCGCTGCCCTTCGCTGATAATAGCTTTGATGTTTACACGATTTCCTTCGGGATTCGAAATGTGACCCGCATCGCAGATGCCTTGGCCGAGGCGTATCGCGTGCTGCGTCCGGGCGGGCGGCTGATGGTGCTGGAATTCAGTCAGATCCCGAATGAAATGATGCAGAAGGCCTATGATTTGTATTCGTTCAACATCATTCCCAAGATGGGCGAGATCGTGGCCGGGGATCGTGACAGCTATCAGTATCTTGTCGAATCGATCCGCAATTTCCCCGATCAGCAAAGCTTTGCGACGATGATCCGCGCCGCTGGCTTCGGCAATGTCAGCTATCGCAATCTCTCGCTTGGGATCGCGGCGCTGCATTCCGGTTGGAAGTTATAAATGCGCGGACCGCATAATATCTGGCGCTTGATTCGCACCGGCGCGACATTCGTGCGTTCGCGGGCGATGCATCAGGCGCTTGAGGCGATGGACGCGCCGCCCCGGTTGCGTGCCTTGGCCTATGGCATCAGCTGGCCGTTTGCGTGGCTTGGCTATAAGGGCGACGAATCCCTGCCGCCGGTGACGCGGGCGATTACGGCGCTTGGCCCCGCTTATATTAAATTCGGGCAGATTCTATCGACGCGCCCTGATGTTGTGGGCGAAGAACTGGCCGATCAATTGCGGGTGCTGCAAGACAAGCTGCCGCCCTTTGGCAGTGCGATTGCGAAACGGATGGTCGCCGAAGAGCTGGGGGCGCCCGCTGACGAATTGTTCATGGAGTTTTCCGAGCCTGTTGCCGCGGCGTCGATTGCGCAGGTCCATTCTGCGCGCCGCGCCGATACGGGGGAACAGGTCGCGGTAAAAGTGCTGCGCCCGGGGATCGAACGCGCGTTCACTCGCGATATTGATGCGTTTTATTTCGTCGCCACCATGATCGAGCGGCTTTCGCCATCATCGCGCCGCTTGCGCCCGACCGAGGTGATCAAGCATTTCGAATCGGTCGTGATGGGGGAGCTGGATTTACGGCTTGAAGCCTCGGCTGCATCGCAATTCGGGGCTAATACCAAAGGCGATCCGGGGTTCAAAGTGCCCCAGCCGATCTGGCATCTCTCGGCCAAGCGCGTGATGGTTCTGGACTGGGCTGAAGGCCTGCCAATGGGGGATCGCGAGGGGCTGATCGCCGCCGGGCATGACACGCAAGCGCTGGGCGAACATGTGTTGCAGCTGTTTCTCAGCCACGCGCTGCGCGACGGGTACTTCCATGCGGATATGCACCACGGCAATCTCAAGGTTGCCGCGAATGGCGATATTCTGGCTTATGATTTCGGCATCATGGGGCAGATCGACGAATACACGCGCCGGGTCTATGCCGAGATTCTGATGGGCTTCATCCAGCGCGACTATCGCCGTGTCGCCGAGGTTCATTTCGAGGCGGGGTATGTGTCCGCCGATCAGAGTGTTGATGATTTCGCGCTGGCGTTGCGCGCGGTAGGCGAGCCGATCTTTGGGATGGATGCCGGGCATATCTCGATGGCGCGGCTGCTTGCTTATCTGTTCGAGGTAACCGAGCGGTTCGGGATGCAAACCCGCACCGAATTGATCTTGCTACAGCGCACGATGGTTGTGGTTGAGGGCGTGGCGCGGTCGCTTCATCCGAGCATCAATATGTGGGAAGTGGCCCATCCCGTTGTCGAGAAGTATATCCGCGAAAACCTTGGGCCACGCGCGGCGCTGCGCGATTTGCGCCGCACGGTTCAGGTGCTTGCGCGCTTTGGGCCGGAACTGCCCGATCTGCTCAAGGCGAGTTTGCGCAGGCAAACCGAACCGGCTGTCACACCACCGACCCCGCGCCGTTGGCCCTATGTCTTGCTGGGGGCCGGCGCGATAGGGCTTGTCATGATCGGGGTGATTTTGGGCGATCTTCTTTAACCCTCGCGCAGGGCGTTTACGGCGCTGGTTGCGATCACCGCACCGCCCCTTAGGATCAGTTGCGTGCCATCTGCGCTGCCTTGCGCCTCGGTGATGCGGCCATAGGTTTCGACCGTGCTGGTGTCGATCAAGGTTCCGCTATTGTAGCTTTCGAGGCTGAACGAATAGAGTCCCTCTGGAAGCGTGCCGCCAGAGCTGTCCTGCCCCGCCCACGATAGCTGCTCATTGGTTGGCGAGATGGCTTCGCGTGAAACGGCGTTGCCGTTGGCATCTGTCACAACCAGCACAGTCTGATCCGCGCCGTGCACGGGGGCGGGGGCCAGCGTCACGGGCGTGCTTCCATCAAACCAGGCAGGCGCTTCTGTGCGTGCCTCCATCCCGACCCATCCCGCCAATTCCGACATACCCGAAGCCCCGAGTTGCGCGGCGAGTGTTTGCAACAGATCGTTGGTTTTCACCTGCTGCTCGACCCCCGAAAACGTCGCCAATTGCGTGGCGTAATCGGTGCTATCAACCGGATTCAAAGGATCTTGGTTTTTCAACTGCGCAGTCAGCATCGTCAGAAACGTTTCGAAATCGCCGCTGATTTCCGAATTTGAACTGGTGCTCGCTTGGGCTGTGGTTGTCGTGGTCGCGGCGAGAGAGGAAATAGTGGTCATAGCGGTCTCCTAGATGCGCAGATCAAGCCCGGAGGCATTTGCGTCATGCGGGGTCTTTGGCGGGGTGAGAATGGGTGCGGCGGTCTCGAGGTTGCGATGTCCGTCCCTATTGAGACTCTGCGCCGTGGTGTCTGATCCGGCCTGACCGGAATGCTGTTGGGGGTGATCGCTGAAGCTGAAACTCAGCTCGCTATAGCCCAGATCGCGCATGTCGGTTGCCAGCATACCGATATTGCGCCGCATGAGATCAAGCGTCTCGGGTCGCTCAGCCTGCACCGTCACGACCATGCCGTGTTCTGATGCATGCAAAACCAGACGAACCTTACCCAACTCTTCGGGAGACAGCGCGATCTCTACGGGTTGATCGGCCATCTGAACGACTGTAGTCGCAATTTGACGACTGACGGATTGGGCGATGGTGGCGGCGGTCGAACCGATGTTTCCCAGCGCCTCGCTACGCGCTGCTGTGCTGGCATGGGCCGCGACTGCGGCATCGGTGGAAATGTCATCTCCCGGATCAAATCCAGCCTCGTCATTTTGAATGCGCGCCGCGAGATTCAGGGCTGCTTGCGGATTGCTGTATAGCATTGTGCTCGCCGCTTGCGGGGCCGTCGTACTCATCTGAAAATCCGAACCAGAAGCCTGCGGAGATGACGTGGCAAGTCGATCTAGCCGTGCGTCTGAACGCGTTTCACCAGCCGTAGAGAAATCACGAGACAGGGTAGGTTCAAGCATCGAGGTGTCGCCGGATTCTGGCCCCGATTGTGATCCAAGAAACACCGCATTCATCGGCCCGCTTTCAACTTTGCGTATGGCGCTCACCTGAACTGGTGTGCTCGTCAGCCCGCTCTGGGGCGCAGAATCAGATTGCGGCGTGGCACCCTGCTGTGGCGCAGGTTGTGTGGTTGTGCCGTGATCGGTCTGGCTCGTCAGTATGTGCGCGCCAAGTGCCTGAGCCGCGTTCACATTTGACCCGTCCGAATTAGGCTGGATCGTCGCGGCGTGAGCGATGACGTGGCGCGTGTCATGCGGCAAGGATGCGGTGCGTTGCTCGGCTTTCGGCGTTTGCGTGCTAAGGGTGGCAGCGGCCGGCGGCGTTAAATTGGCGATAGGCGGTTGCTCCGCCGCCACGACCATCCGATCACCCGGCAAGCCAAGGCTATTAGAGGGTAGGTTCTGAATGGCTGACGTAAGATCACCCGATAAAAGCTGCTTCTGTGAAACGCTCTGCTCAAGCCGCGCCTCAGAGGCAGCGCCATTTCCGAGAGTCGAGCTGTCGGCGTGATTGGGCATCGTATTCAGCGGTGTTTGCGTAACCGCTCCCCCGTTTGTCGTCGATTCGGGTTTGGTTCCTACGGCTTGAGCCTCTAAGAGGTCACCCACCGCCGTCTGCTGCCGCTGGCGCCCGACAGTTTGTTCCGGGTCGAGCGACGTGATCGCTTTCCCCGACTGTTGAATGGCTGGATGAGCCGTCTCTAGCGCGCCTTGCTGCCCGGTAGCCTCGTTATTGTGTGTCGTTCTACCTTCAGCAGGCCATGCGCTCGCGGTGGATATTGAGGAATATGCTGTTTCGAACGGTACTGCCGCACGCGCTAGCATTATTGCAGGGGGGCTTGGGTGAGACGTGGACGTTTCCACGTTGGTAAGCGGGAAGGTCGTTTGAGCCGGATCGTGTGGTGGCATCTGACGTAGCGATTGCGTTTGCGTGGCGTCTGCTACGTCACCCTCGCCAGTATGCGGTGCAAGGTTGGACAATGTATGCTCTAGCGGCATCTGGGCGGCTGGATCCTGCAATGACGTATCGTCGGAACTTAGCTTGCCCGTGAAGGAGTCCCAATCTTGGGACGACAGATCGCTTTCCTCTGCGGAAGTTGAATTCGATGCCTGAGCAAATGCGTGAATGCGTTGCTCTGTAGAATTGAGCGCACCCCCAATGTCACTGGCCGTGCCAGCCGCATGGTGTTCCACCGCGTTTGCCGACTGACCTTGCCGCCCGCCTGGCGTTGATCCTCTCAGTTCAAACTCGAGAGAGAAATGCATTTCGGGCGAGGCCGTTTGCGTCAATGCCACGCTGACATCTCGATTCGACGGCGCGGCTTTCACTGTCAGCATGTCTTTGGTGGCAATTGGAATCATGATCCTCACGACTTTCTGTCTGCGGCTATCTCAACATGTCAGCAGAGAGTTACTGATTCTTTACCCCGACATGGCACATTCAAAAAAATTCGCATCAATTGGAGCAATCCATGACCCCGACACCGTCGATCCCACTCAGTGGTGCGCCACAGCTCTCTCAGACAAAACACGAGGAGGCGATGCGCGCGGCTGCGACCAAACTTGAGGCGAATTTTCTGGCCGAGATGCTGAAACACGCCGGTCTTGGAGAGATGGAGGGCGCGTTCAGCGGGGGCGTGGGCGAAGAGCAATTTGCCTCATTCCTGCGTCAGGAGCAGTCGCAACTTATGGCCGAGGCAGGTGGAATCGGTTTGGCGGAAACAATTTTTGAGGCGATGAAAGCGCGAGAGGATGAAAATGTACGAAACTGAAAGTGACAAGACGGCGGAGCTGATCGATTTGCTGCGTCTTGAGAGAGATACGATTCGTGCGGGCGATTTTTCGACCCTAATAGAGATGGCGAATCGTAAGGAAATTTTGATCGCGGAGTTGGCTGGGTCTGACCCGACTCGTCTTGCGGAGTTAAAGGGCATCGCTGCCGAAAATCATCGCCTGCTGGGGGCCGCATTACAGGGCGTGCGCGCAGCGCAGCGGCGTTTGAAAGCCATTCTAAGCGCCTCCAAAGGGTTCAATGCTTATGATAAATCCGGAAAGATGAAACCGATCCGGCGCGGCGATGGCTCGCTAGAGCATCGTGTATAAGCCATTAATCATTAACGAAAATTCTATCGATTTAAGGCCGGCCACAGCGCCGGCCTTAACAATTCATTAGGGGAAGTTGTGCAATCTAGTCCCTGCATCACATGTGATGGCGCGTCGCGATAAATCGCTGCGCAAAGGTCAGAATGACATGAGCGCCGTTTCAAAGACGGTTTGGAAAATCTGGCGTAAAGCGCCAAAAATTTAGGAATATGATATGTCCAGCATTCTGACGAACAGCAGTGCCATGGTTGCCCTGCAAACTCTCAAAGGCATCAACTCTAATCTGGCGGGCACACAGTCGGAAATCTCGACCGGCAAATCGATCGCCGGGGCAAAAGACAACGCGGCCATCTGGGCCATCTCTAAGGTGATGGAATCGGATGTCGGCGGTTTCAATGCCATTTCGGATTCGTTGGCACTGGGTGAATCGACGGTGGCCGTTGCAGTGGACGGCGCAGAGCAGATCACTGATCTTCTTCAGCAAGTTAAGGAGAAAATCGTATCGGCTACGGGGACGAATGTTGACCACACTAAACTCACGGCTGAGGTGACTCAGCTTACGAGTCAGGTCACATCAATCATTAGCGGTTCGCAATTCAACGGATCCAACCTTCTGAACACGGAGGGAACGGCAGGTATCAACGTTCTCTCATCACTTGATCGTGCTGCCGACAATAGTGTGAGCGCAAAGTTCATCGCTGTCGCATCGGTTGACTTCGAAGCGAATCTTGACCTGTCCAACATCGACGTGTCCGATGCGACTGCTGCGAACACGTCGCTTGCGGCGATTGAGACTCACATTCAGACGGCTGTGGATGGTGCAGCTGCCTTGGGCGCTTCGGCTGCCCGTCTGAACAACCAGAGCACCTTTGTGGGCAAGATAACGGATGCGATGACGAGCGGTATCGGCTCGCTCGTTGATGCCGATATGGAAGAGGCGTCGGCACGTTTGCAAGCGCTTCAAACCCAGCAGCAGTTGGGTATTCAGGCGCTGTCAATTGCCAACCAGCAACCGCAGAACATCCTGTCGCTGTTCCGTTAATAAAAAATCGGGGCGCCGAATTCGGCGCCCCCTTTCGCCGCGGCAAAGCCGCGATCTGATGGCTTCAGTCACAGGAAGGATTTCCCGTGTTCGCTACAACTTTGGCCAAAACGGCCTATGCAAACCCCGAACAACCCGCGCGTACCGCGCGTGGCACCGAATTCGAAGTGTTTGCGCGTATCACAAGGCGGCTGAAACAAGCCGCCGAAGCAGGAAAGACGCAATTTCCAGCCCTTGCAACTGCGGTTTATGACAACCGTAAGCTCTGGACGGTGCTTGCATCCGATGTTGCCGATCCTGAAAACGAATTGCCCAATGATCTGCGCGCGCGTTTGTTTTATCTCAATAAATTCACGCAGACGCATAGCCGTAAAGTGCTGGCAGGGGATGCCTCCGTTGATATTTTGATCGAAATCAACACGTCGATTATGCGCGGGTTGCGTCAAGAAGGGAGCGCGGCATGAGCGGTCTCGTACTTAAACTCGCTCCCAAAGAGCGGGTGCTGATCAATGGCGCTGTGATCGAAAATGGCGAGCGACGCTCGCGGCTTGCGATCATGACACCCAACGCGCACATTCTGCGGCTGCGCGATGCGATCCACCCTGAAGAGGTGAATACCCCGGTGCGGCGCGTCTGCTATATCGCGCAGCTCGTGTTATCGGGGGACGCAGAGCCAGAGGACGCCAAAATGCAGCTTCTGCGCGGCATCGAACAGTTAAGCCACGTGCTGACCGATTTTGACAGTCGCGCGCAGTTGAACGCGGCCAGCCACGCGGTACTGGAAGGGCAGACCTATCAGGCGTTGAAATTCCTGCGCAGTCTTTTGCCACGGGAGGCGCGGCTTCTAGCCGCTCATCCACAATGAGTTATCAGCCGATCGTTCCGTTCACGGGCTTCGCCGGGTGGAGTTTTCTCAATCGTACGATGGAGAAGCAACAAACAGCGTTTTCCGCCTCAAGCGATATTCAGGGCAACGAAGATTATTTTCGCGAAAAGATCGGCTCAATAACGACTGCGCAAGAGCTGGTGGACGACCGCCGGCTCTTGACAGTTGCTCTGGGCGCGTTCGGTTTGGACGATGATATCGACAATAAATTCTTCATTCGCAAAGTTCTTGATGAAGGGTCTCTCGATGCCGACTCGCTTGCGAATAAGCTGTCAGACAAGACCTATCTGGCGTTGACCCAAGCTTTCGGGTTTGGCGACTATACTATCCCTCGCTCCACGCTATCGGATTTCCCAGACGAAATCTTGGCGCAATATGAAACGCGGCAATTCGAAATTGCGGTGGGGAATAGCGACAATGACATGCGTCTTGCGTTGGCGTTGCAGCGCGATTTGCCCGAACTCGCAGCCAAAACCAATTCCGAGACAACAAAATGGTACACCATTATCGGGTCGTCGACGATGAGTAGCGTTTTTCAAACCGCGCTTGGCCTACCAAGTAGTGTTGGTTCGCTGGATGTAGACGCGCAAGTGCGCATGTATTCAGCCAAATCCAAGCAGCTTTATGGCTCCACCGATCCGGCACAATTCAGCAATACCGACAAGCTTGAAAAGCTCACGCGCGACTTTTTGCTGCGCTCGCAACTCAGCACGACCAGCTCAATCAGCTCAGGCGATGCGGCCCTAACATTGCTGCAAAACACTTCAAGCGGGAGCCTGTCGCTGCTGCTCTAGCAATCAGCCAAATCCCGGCGCAAGTCGGATTTCCCCAGTCACGATCCCGCGCCAGTTTTTCTGCGCGCCGGTGAGCCAAGTTTCTACAGTCGGATGATTGCGATCCAATACGCCCTGCCGGATCAGCAATGCCGTAATTGCGGCTTCCGCGGCGCGCGTCGCCCCATCCACAATCTTGAGGGCGATGCCGCGCTTTTGTTCGGGTAGAATCGCAATATACACCGCTTCGGCACCGGTTTTCACCGCCACCTTGCCCCCCATTGCACGCATCAATTCCGTGCAGGCGCGCCCGTCATTGGCAACCATTTCAGGGAAGGTCGCCATCGCTTGGGTCAGGCGGGCGGCGGCGCGTTCTCGTGTTGAACCCTCGGGGTTGGCGGCTGCGAATAGCTGCATCGCGCGTGCCAATCCGGTCACAGTCGTTGCGAAATTTGGCGCGGAACAACCGTCAATCCCGAACCCGGGAGAGGTCACATCCGTCACTTCCTCAAACACCGTTTTGATCGTTTGCTGGAGTGGATGCGTCACCTCGACATATTCCGAGCCGCCGCGTAAATGCCGGTTCAGCGTGAGAAACCCGACATGCTTGCCTGAACAATTGTTATGCAGCTGACAGGGCGCTTCATGCGAACAGACAAGCCGCGTCTTTTCCTCGGCGTCCCAGGGCATGTGGACGCCACAGCGCAGGTCTTCCTCGTGCATACCCAAACCTGACAGCCACTCGGCCGCCGCATCGCGATGCAAAGCCGCGCCGGAATGGCTGGCGCAGGCGAAGGCCAGTTGGCGTTCGCTCAACCCCGCAGCGTCCGCCGCACCGCTCTCGACCAAGGGCAAGGCTTGGATCATTTTCACAGAGGAGCGGGGGAAAATCACGGCTTCCGGATCGCCCCAAGCCGCTTCGATACCGTCGGGCCCAAAGACGACAGCGTGACCCGAGTGAAAGGATTCCAGCATCCCTCCGCGCCAAAATTCGATCATCGGTGCCGCTGTCATCTTCACACTCCTCATCCTATGCGCGATTTCTCGCCAACCAGGGGTTTTCCCTCTAGGCATTTATCGGTTAAACAGGTGTTATCGAGTGGAAAACGCATCCGCCAGCAAGAAAAGGGTGATCAGCCCGGGCGATGTAGAGGCAAATGGCAGCTGGAGGCTGTAAGCATGAAAAATATGTGTCTGCGGGTCGTGACCGTAATTGGGCTCACGTTTGGGGTGACGCATAGCGCGGTTGCACAGGAAAGCACCAACCGCGTTGCGGCTGAGACTGATTGGAGTGTCTTCGTCGACGACAATCCCAAGGAGTGTTGGGGCGTGTCGAAGCCGAAGAAAACGGTTAACACCAAGGGGGGCAAAGTCGTGCAAGTGCGCCGTGGCGACATCTTGCTTTTTGTGACCTATCGCCCCGGCAAAGCGCCCGAAATTTCGTTCCGTGGCGGATATCCTTTCGCGTCGGGTTCGACCGTCGAGCTGGATGTGGGTGGAAATAAATTCACGCTCTTCACCGATGGCGAAGGCGCGTGGGCCGGATCGCCGGCTGACGATGCCAAAGTGATCGCCGCGCTTAAAGCGGGTAGCGATGTGACACTCACCGGTCGTTCGGGCCGGGGCACGCAGACCAAAGATACATTCTCGTTGATGGGCTTTACCGCTGCAACAGACGAGGCCGCGACGCGCTGTAAGTAAGCGTTGCGAAACGGTTCGATGCGCCCTGACCGCTGGTCGGGGCGTTATTTTTTTGATTTCCGCTACACGCGTGAGCACGAATCCCCTATATGAGGCCCTTGATTTCAAGGAAACGCGCCATGACCCAGCCCAACGCACCGATCACGCAAGACGTGCACACCATCCCGCGCAAATTGCCCGAGGGCGGCAAGATCAATCTTGTCGGCTTAACGCGTGCGCAATTGCGCGATGCATTGATCGAAGCGGGAACGCCCGAAAAGCAGGCGAAAATGCGGCTGGGGCAGATCTGGCAATGGATATATCATTGGGGCGTGCGCGACTTTGCTTTGATGACCAATCTCGCCAAAGATTACCGTGCGATGTTGGCGGAAAAGTTTGAAATCACTCTGCCCGAGATCGTCACGAAACAGGTCTCGAATGACGGGACGCGCAAATATCTGCTGCGCATCGCGGGCGGGCATGAGGTCGAGGCGGTTTATATCCCCGAAGACTCGCGCGGCACCCTATGCATTTCCAGTCAGGTCGGTTGCACGCTGACCTGTTCGTTCTGTCACACGGGCACGCAAAAGCTTGTGCGCAATCTGACGGCGGGCGAAATCGTCGGTCAGGTGATGGTCGCACGCGATGATCTGGGGGAGTGGCCCGAGCAAAATACCCCCAAGAACGAGACGCGTTTGATCAGTAATGTCGTGCTGATGGGCATGGGCGAGCCGCTGTATAATTTCGAGAACGTGCGCGACGCGATGCAGGTCGTGATGGATAACGAGGGGCTGACATTGTCGCGCCGTCGCATCACGCTGTCCACGTCAGGTGTGGTGCCAGAGATTGCCAAAACCGCCGAGGAAATCGGCTGCCTTCTGGCGGTGTCTTTCCATGCAACCACCGACGAGGTGCGCGACCGCTTGGTTCCGATCAACAAGCGTTGGAACATCGAGACGCTGCTGAATACGCTGCGCGAATATCCCCGCCTGTCCAACTCCGAACGGATCACGTTTGAATATGTGATGCTCAAAGGGGTTAACGACAGCGACGAAGATGCGCACCGCTTGGTCAAGCTGATCAAGGGGATCCCCGCCAAGATCAACCTGATCCCGTTCAACGAATGGCCCGGCGCGCCGTATGAACGCTCGGACTATCAGCGCATCGAGAGCTTTGCCGACATCATCTACAAGGCCGGTTACGCCAGCCCGATCCGCACCCCGCGCGGCGAGGATATCATGGCCGCCTGTGGCCAGCTAAAATCCGCAACCGAGCGGTCGCGCAAGTCGCGCGCCGAGATCGCGGCCGAGGCGGGGCTATAAGCCCCCGCCTCAGGAGCAGTTTTCGTAATCCCAACCGTCGATCACAGCCACGGCTTCCTCGGCGGTTTCGACAAAGCTCACCAGGTCCAGATCTTCGGGCGAGATCGTGCCTGCCTCTTTCAACCGCTCCCAGTTGATGATCTCGCACCAAAAGTCACGACCAAACAGGATGAAGGGGATCTTCGCCATCCGCTTCGTCTGGATCAGTGTCAGCGCCTCGAACATTTCGTCCAGCGTGCCGAAACCGCCCGGAAAGACGCAGATCGCCTTGGCGCGCATCAGGAAATGCATCTTGCGGATCGCGAAATAGTGGAAGTTGAAGGATAGATCGGGAGTCACGAACTCATTGGGGGCCTGTTCGTGGGGCAGCACAATGTTAAGCCCGATGGACTGGCCACCCGCCTCATGAGCGCCGCGATTGCCCGCCTCCATCACGCCGGGGCCGCCGCCGGTGCAGATCACGAATTCCCGGCCATATTCCTGCATCGAGCGCTGGGTCATCGCCTTGGCGAAAAGCCGCGCCTCTTCGTAGTAATGCGACAGCTCGGCGAGATAGGGCGTCTTGGCGCTGTCCTTGTTTGCGGGCGCGGGAATGCGTGCGCCGCCAAACATCACGATGGTCGATTCGATGCCGCGCTCGTCCATGATCAATTGCGGTTTGAGCAGTTCAAGCTGCAAACGCACGGGGCGCAACTCTTCGCGCATCATGAAATCGACATCCGTATAGGCCAGCCGATAGGCGGGTGCGCGGGTCTGGGGGGTGTCGGGGATGCTTTTGGCGGTCTTCGCATCTTCATGCGAGCGGCGGAACGGGTGCGTCGGATCGTCTTTCATGGGTGTCCTGCTCATTGCGCGTTGGGCTTTGACCAACTATAGCGTGATCTCGATAAAGGCCACCTGAAAGAGGAAGACCGACATGTCCAACGCCGCGCTGGAAACGGCTATCGAAGCCGCTTGGGAAGCCCGCGACACAATCACGCCCACGACCAAAGGCGCGACGCGCGACGCGATTGAAGACACGCTGAACGCGCTGGATAGCGGCGAGTTGCGTGTCGCTGAAAAGCAGGAAGACGGCAATTGGCATGTCAATCAATGGGCGAAAAAGGCGGTTCTGCTGGGCTTTCGTCTGAAAGACATGGAAATGCAGTCGGGCGGCCCGCAGGGCAGCAGCTGGTATGACAAGGTCGACAGCAAATTCGCCGGTTGGGACGAAAGCCAGTGGAAGTCTGCGGGCTTCCGCGCGGTGCCCAACGCGGTCGTGCGCCGCTCGGCCTATATCGCGCCGGGCGCGGTGCTGATGCCGTCTTTCGTTAACCTTGGCGCTTATGTCGATACCGGCACGATGGTGGATACTTGGGTGACGGTCGGATCCTGCGCGCAGATCGGTAAGAACGTGCACCTCTCGGGCGGCGTTGGCATCGGCGGCGTGTTGGAGCCGATGCAGGCCGGCCCCACGATCATCGAGGATAACTGCTTTATCGGCGCGCGTTCGGAAGTGGTCGAAGGCTGCATCATCCGCGAGGGCTCGGTTCTGGGCATGGGCGTGTATATTGGCCAGTCGACCAAGATCGTGGATCGCGAAACCGGCAATGTGACCTATGGCGAAGTGCCGCCCTATTCGGTGGTCGTGTCGGGCACGATGCCGTCGAAAAACGGGATCAACCTGTATTGCGCGGTGATCGTGAAGCGCGTTGATGCCCAGACCCGTTCGAAAACCGGCATCAATGATCTGCTGCGTGACTGATGACCGATAAGTCGGAAAAACCCGCCAAGAAACCCTCACGCCAGCAGGTTTATACCCTGCTGGTCGAGGTCGGCCGCGCGCCCAATGATGGCTTGCCCAAGGGCGCGTCTGGCGCGGGGTTGCTATGCTATGCGAGTGGCGTGGATGAGGCCGAGGCGGTGCGCGAGACCGTGGCGATCCTCAAGCAGGCCGATCTGGCGCCGCTGGATGTGACGGGCTACGGCACGATTGCCGAGCGCGAAGAGCAGGGCCATGAGATTCCCGATGAGGAACGCGAATTGATGGATCGCGCTTTGGCCGAAAACTCGGTGATCGTCGCGCAGATGACACCTTATTACGGCGATGAGAAAAAGCCTTTGCAATAAACCGCCCGGCGCGACGAGTTCCGTTGAAACGCGCCCTGCGCCTGTTAGACTGCTTCGAAATGGCAAACATTCGGGCAGAACATGGCAAACCTTTCCTATCTTATCCCTCTGAGTTTCGTGGCGTTTTCCGGGCTGGCGGCCTGCGCAGGCCCGCCCGAATCCTCGCCGCGACCGATGGCCAAAGGGGCAACGCCCGTGGCTGATGCGATCCCCGCCACCGATCCCGCGACCGAGGCGCGCTTTGAGGCGTGGCTTCGCGGGTTCAAATCGCGCGCGATGGCGAATGGTATCAGCGAGGCGACGTGGAACCGCGCGATGGCAGATGTGCGCTATAATCCCAAGGTGATTGAGCGCGACCGCTACCAATCGGAATTCACCAAGTCGATCTGGGATTACCTTGATAGCGCCGTTTCGCCTGAGCGGGTCGCAAACGGCAAACAGATGCTAAGTCAATATGGCTCGCAGTTGAACGCCATCGAAAAGAAATACGGCGTCGATAAAGAGGTCGTCGTCGCGATCTGGGGCATGGAAAGCCGCTATGGCGCCCATCGTGGCACCACCGCAGTCATCCCCGCGCTGGCCACGCTGGCGTATGACGGGCGGCGCGGTGAGTTCTTTGCCAAGCAGCTGATTGCCGCGCTCAAGATCATCCAGTCGGGCGATGTCGATGAACGCCACATGACCGGATCTTGGGCCGGTGCGATGGGTCATACGCAGTTCATCCCGACCTCGTATGAGATTTATGCCGTTGATTTCACCGGCGATGGCAAGCGTGACATCTGGTCGAATGACCCGACCGATGCGCTGGCGTCAACTGCGGCTTACTTGGCACGCTCGGGCTGGTCGAAGGGGCAGCCTTGGGGCGTTGAGGTCATCTTGCCCTCGGGCTTCAACTACGGGCTGACCGGCAAGGGCACCAAAAAGTCGCCTGCGCAATGGGCCGCAATGGGCGTGCGCTCGGCGACGGGCGGATCGATTGCGAATTACGGTGCCGCCTCGATCCTCGTGCCTGCGGGGGCGAAAGGGCCTGCCTTCATGATCTTCGGGAATTTCCGGGCGATCTCGCGTTACAACGCCGCCGACAGCTATGTGATCGGCGTTGGGCATCTGGCGGATCGCATCAAGGGCAAGGGGCCGTTTGTGCGGGACTGGCCGCGCACCGGCAAGCCGTTGAGCGCGCCGCAGAAGATCGAGCTGCAGGAACGGCTGACGGCGGCGGGCTATGATACCGATGGCACCGATGGCAAGATCGGGCCGAACACCGCCAAGGCGATCGTAGCCTATCAGAAGGCCAAGGGGCTTGCGCCCGATGGCTATGCCACCGTGGAGCTGTTGCAGACCCTGCGCTAGGGCTGCGGGCTGACACCGATGACGGGGGCGTGCAGGTAATAGAGCGCGCCCCACACCACCACCGCCACGATCAGGCGCAGCGGCGAGGGCAGGGCTTTGGGCCGCCAGCGCCCGGACAGCAGCGCGGCGAAGGGGATCAACGCGGTGTGCGCGCTGAGGCGTTGCCATTCGCGGGCACCCCAGACACGGCGCTTGCGGGCCTCAAGCGCGCGCATCCCTGCGCCGGTGAACAGCGTGAACGCTCCGAACAAGATAACATGGGCGAGATCGCCATTGGCAATCAGATGTGCGCCCGCCCAAAGCAGGATCGCCCAAAGCAGCGGCTGGCGGGTCAGCCCTGCGACGCCGGGACGGGCGGGATCAAACCCGCTGGCGCGCCCTTCAAAGGCGAAGGGATTGGGCGCACCCACCCCGTAACTGCCCAGCAAAATCGCCAAAGGCATCGCGAAATTGACCAGCCAGCGCGCCCACGTGTCTTGCGGCCACAGTTCGACATAGGGTGCGCGTCCGGCAGCAAAGATCAGCCAGAACAGCAGCACGGTGGAGAGTGTGGAAAACGCAATCGTCCAGCCGCGCGCACCCAGAGATGCGACCAATGCACCCTTGAGGCGCGGCATCGACGGGATCGCATGCGAGGCGAGAAACGCAAAACCCGCTAGTATAAATTCACCCCAGCCGTTCATCGCACCACCTTTTGTTTGGAAAGCTGCACAGCCAGAATACCCCCGGCGATCACCGCCACACCCAGCGCGTCATGCCAGTCCAGTGACTCCCCCAGAACGACCGCCGCAATCGCCACGCCAAAGACCGGCGTGAGGAAGTGGAAGGTCGCCGCACGCACCGCACCGATCCGCCCGACCAGTTGAAACCAGATCCAGGTCGCGGCAAGCCCCGGCACTAGGATCGTGTAGATAAAAGCGGTCGCAAGCTTGGGCGTAACATCGACCGAGATCGTCTCGGCCAGCCCCGAGGCCACGGCCAACACCGCAGCGCCGATCAACATCTGCAAGCCCACAACCATCAACACACCGCCCCCGCCGGAACTCGCCCCGCGCACGGTCAGCGTCGCCACCGCAAGGGCCAGCGCACCGAACACACACAGCATCAGCCCATGCGGGTCAACCCCGCCTTGCAGCCGCGCGCCCATGATAATCGCGACGCCTGCAAACCCCGCGATCAGCCCGAATAGCCCCAAGGGCGAGAGACGCTCGCGGAAGACGATCCAGCCCAATGCGCCTACGATCAGCGGCATCGTCGAGGCGATGATCGCGGCAACCGAGGCCGCAACCGTCGTCATCGCGACCCAGTTAAAGCCCAGATACAGCGCGTTCTGGCAGATCCCGAACAGGATTGTGGCGCGCCATTGGGCCCGGCTTAGCCGCCAGCTTTGTCCCAGCGCAAGGGCCAGCACGATGCCCAGCACACCCGAGATCAGAAAGCGGAACGACAGCGAGGCAAGGGGCGGTGCTTGAGCCACAATGATATGGGTCGATGTGAACGCCGACGACCACATCAGGGCAAAGGCCAGCCCCATTCCAATTGCGCGCAGATCCATACGTCCCCCAAAGCGTGATGCCGGAAATGAAAAGGGCCGCCTGCGTCATTGCGCGAGCGGCCCTGTCTGTCGTGTGTCCCTCGTCAAGCGAGAGGGGATCAGGCGTTGACGCTGTCTTTAAGCGCTTTGGCCACGGTAACCTTGACTTGCTTGTCGGCGGGCTTTTGCATTTGCTCACCGGTGGCGGGGTTGCGCACCATACGCTCGGGACGCTCGCGGCAGTAGACTTTGCCAATGCCCGGAAGCGTCACGGCGCCGCCTGCTGCGACTTCTTTCGTGATCACGTCGGTCATTGCGTCCAGCGCGGCCGACGCGGTTTTCTTGTCGGCGTCCATTGCTTCGGCGAGTGCAGCCACAAGCTGGGTCTTGGTCATCGGTTTCGACATATTCAATCCTCTCTTCGCCCCGCTTGGCCGGGGTCAATTTCGTCCGCATCACGCGGTTGGTCGGCAATGTTCGACACGTTTTCAGTCAGCAAGGCAAGACCTTTTCGCCTTATTTCATGGATTTTCCTGCGTTACAGGAAGGCGGTTTCCTCAAAACTTCGCAATTTGCGACTGTGAATGCGCTCAAGGGGCATTTGGCGCAGCTTTTCCATCGCCCGGATGCCGATCAACAGATGGTTGGACACTTGCGAGCGATAGAACTCGGTCGCCATGCCGGGCAGCTTCAATTCGCCATGCAGCGGTTTGTCGGAAACGCACAGCAGCGTGCCGTAGGGAACGCGAAAACGAAACCCGTTTGCCGCGATCGTCGCGCTTTCCATGTCCAGCGCGATGGCGCGCGACTGGCTCAGACGATGCACCGGACCGGATTGATCGCGCAGCTCCCAGTTGCGGTTGTCGATGGTGGCCACAGTGCCGGTGCGCATGATCTTTTTCAGATCATAGCCCTCCAGCTTTGTTACTTCGGCCACGGCCTCTTGCAGCGCGACTTGCACCTCGGCCAAAGCCGGGATCGGCACCCAAACGGGCAGGTCGTCGTCCAGCACGTGATCTTCGCGCAGATAGGCATGGGCCAGCACGAAATCGCCCAAGCTTTGGGAATTGCGCAAGCCCGCGCAGTGCCCGACCATCAGCCAAGCATGCGGGCGCAGCACCGCGATATGATCGGTTGCGGTTTTGGCATTGGACGGGCCAACGCCGATATTGACCAGCGTGATCCCCTGCCCATCGGGCCGCTTGAGGTGGTAGGTTGGCATTTGCGGCAGCTTCGCGAGGCCCGGGATCTGGTCTTGCGGGTCGGTGATTTCCTGATTGCCGGGTGCGACAAAACTGGAATAGCCCGATTTCGGATCGGCCAGCATTTGACGGGCGACATCCTCGAACTCATCAACGTAAAACTGGTAGTTGGTGAACAGAACGTGGTTCTGGAAATGCTCGGCATGGGTGGCGGTGTAATGCGACAGCCGGGCCAGCGAATAATCCACGCGCTGGGCAGTGAACGGTGCTAGATGCCCCGAGCCATCGGGGTTCGGGTCGGCCATGCCATTCACGATATCATCGTTCATCGAGGCCAGATCGGGCACGTCGAACACATCGCGCAGGCTGAAATCCAACACCCCTTCTTGGGGCACGGTCACATCGGGATGCGCGGCGACGGCGAAATGCACCGGCATCGGCGTATTTGAAGGCCCAACTTGCACCGGCACGCCATGATTGCGCATCAGCAGACCCAGTTGCTGAGTCAGATAATTGCGAAACAAATCAGGCCGGGTCAGCGTCGCGGTATAGACGCCGGGCACCGCGACATGGCCAAAGCTCAGCCGATTGTCGCTTTTGACATGCGAGGGCACGGTAATACGCACTTCGGGATAGAAGGCGCGAAAGCGGGCCGTTGCGCGTCCGGATTCCAGCGTGTCGTTAAACTTCTCCAGCAAAAAGGCAGTGGCCTCTTCATACAGGTCTTCAAGGCGCTTCACGGCTGCCGCCGCATCGGTGAATTGCTCTGGATCGCGCGCGTCCGGGCTGAGTGTCGTCAGGGGTTCATTCATGTAAAGAGTTCCGTTAGTTCAAAGCGCGTCACGTCGACCAGTCCCAGATCCGAGATTCGGATTTCGGGGATCACGACAAGCGCGAGCAGCGAATGTTGCATGTAAGCGTTGTTCAGGGTGCAGCCGCAATCGGCCATTGCCTGCACCATTTTTCCGGCGCGCTCGGCCACGGTGGCGGCTGGGTCATCCGACATCAGCCCCGCGATTGGCAGCGGCACGGCGGCGATTTCGGCGCCGTCTTTCCAGACCGAAATGCCACCGCCCATCTCGCCCAAAGCGTTGGCGCAGGCGGCCATCATCTCGCGGTCGGTGCCCACGACGATCATGTGGTGGCTGTCATGTGCGACGGTCGACCCCATCGCCATGCGACCCTTATAGCCAAAGCCCGAGACGAACCCGTTGGTCACGCCGCCGGTGCCTTGGTGGCGCTCGACCAGCGCGATCTGGGCAATGTCTTTGGCGGCATCGGGCTGGGCCAGGCCGTCCGTCACATCCAGCTCTGCCGTCAGCGCCTTCGTGGGGGCTTGGTTTTCCACCACCCCGATCACGCGGGCGGTGACAGAGTTCGCGCCTTCGGGGGCGGTGATCTCGAAATCGCTGGCGGTCAGCGTTTTGCCCAGATGCACCGTGTTGCGCGCGCTGTCGGGCCAGTCATAATGCGGACACTCCACCAGCAACTTGCCATCTTTCGCCACCGTTTTACCGCGCGCGATCACATGCTCGACCGGCAGGGTTGCCAGATCCGAGGTCAGGATTAGATCGGCGCGCCGACCCGGCGTGATGCTACCGAGTTCCCGCTCTAGCCCGAAATGGGTGGCGGTGTTGATCGTGCACATTTGCAGCGCGACCAGCGGCTCGGCCCCGCAATCGACCGCATGACGAAACACGCGGTTCATATGCCCGTCATGCACCAGCGTGCCGGAATGACAATCGTCGGTGCAAAGGATGAAGTTGCGCGGATCAAGCCCCTTTTCAGTGACTGCCGTGATCTGCGTTTCCACGTCATACCACGCCGAGCCCAGCCGCATCATCGAGCGCATCCCCTGACGCACCCGTGCAATCGCATCGGCCTCGCAGGTGCCTTCGTGATCATCCGCCGGACCGCCCGCGACATAGGCACGAAACGCCGCCCCCAAATCGGGCGAGGCGTAATGCCCGCCCACCGTTTTACCGGAGTTCTGCGTCGCGGCGATCTCGGCCAGCATCTTGGGATCGCCCGCCACCACGCCGGGGAAATTCATCATCTCGCCCAAGCCCACGATACCGGGCCATTGCATCGCGGCGGCGACATCCTCGGGGGTGATTTCGAAACCCGTCGTCTCTAACCCCGGGGCCGAGGGCGCGCAGGACGGCATCTGGGTAAAGATATTGACGGGCTGCATCAGCGCCTCGTCATGCATCATCCTGACGCCCTCAAGGCCGAGCACATTGGCGATCTCATGGGGGTCGGTGAACATGCTCGTCGTGCCATGCGGGATCACGGCGGCGGCAAATTCTGCCGGTGTCAGCATGCCAGATTCGATATGCATATGCGCATCGCACAGGCCCGGCACCATGTAGCGCCCGTTTGCCTCGATCACCTCGGTGTCGGGTCCGATGGCAGATGACAGATCCGGTGCGATGGCGGCAAAGCGCCCCTCGGCGACGGCAATATCGTAGCCCTCAAGCACCTCACGCGAATGCACATTCACCCATTTGCCGCCCTTGATCACAAGGTCGGCAGGCTCACGCCCGGCGGCAACGGCAATCAAGCGCGCAGCAGCCTCGGGCCAAGATTTGATTTTGTTGTTAAGCTCCATGTCCCAGCCTGTCATTGCCCGCGCGAAGGTTCAAGAGACGTTGTGATACGTTCACGCAAGCTCTACCTAGGTCAGATGACAAAACGGCAAAGGGGGGCGGACATGCCCACGCTTCTTTCCATCGGACATGGCTATAGCGCGCAGGCCCTCGCACCGCTGTTGCTGGCGCGTGGCTGGCGGGTGATCGGCACGACGCGCTCGGCTGACAAGGCCGAACGCTTGCGCGCACAAGGGGTGGAGCCGGTGATCTGGGAAGGCGGCACCTTGCCGCTAGAGGGTGTGAGCCATCTGCTGACCTCGGTCGCGCCGGGGCCGCAGGGCGATCCGGTGCTGGCGGCGGCGGGTGCGCAAATCGCACAGGCCGCGCCGCAGCTTGATTGGGTGGGTTACCTTTCGACCATCGGAGCCTATGGCGATCACGCGGGCGGCTGGGTGGATGAGGCAACGCCGCTGACCCCGTCAACCAAGCGCGGGCAGGCGCGGGTCGAGGCCGAGGCGGCATGGGGCGCGCTTGCTGCTGCCCATTGTCTGCCGCTACACACCTTTCGCCTCGCGGGGATCTATGGTCCCGGTCGCGGCCCGTTCGAGAAGGTGCGCGACGGGAGCGCGCGGCGGATCATCAAGCCGGGGCAGGTGTTTTCGCGTATCCATGTCGCGGATATTGCGCAGGTGCTTTTGGCCTCGATTGATCGGCCCGATCCGGGGGCGGTCTATAACGTCTGCGACGATGATCCAGCCCCGCCGCAAGACGTGATCGGTTTTGCGGCGGAGTTACTCGGTTTGCCGCTGCCGCCCGCTGTCGATTTCGAAACGGCGGATTTATCGCCGATGGCGCGCAGCTTTTATGCCGAGAGCAAGCGGGTGCGAAACGACAAGATCAAACGCGATCTGGGCGTCACCTTGCGCTACCCGACATATCGCGCTGGCCTGCGCGCGCTTTTGGATCAGACGGGTGGCGAAACGTGAAGGGGAGGGGCGCTGCCCCTCTGGCCTGCGGCCATTCACCCCGGGATATTTCAATCAGGGGAAGACAAGAGGCGGCGCGCCGCAGCGCGTCCGGCATGACGCCCCGAGGCGAGGCAGGCGGTGAGCAGGTAGCCTCCGGTCGGAGCCTCCCAATCCAGCATCTCTCCGGCGGCGAAAAGACCGGGCAGGGTGGAGAGTTCCAGGTCATCGTTGAGGCTGTTCCACGCAATGCCACCGGCGCTGGAGATCGCCTCGGCCAAGGGGCGCGGCGGGCCAAGCGGCACGGGCAGCGATTTCAGCTGAGCGGCCAGCGCCTGCGGATCGCTTGGCAAGGGGCGGCCCCATTCCATCGCGAGCGCCAGTTTGACCGGGTCAAGCTTGGCGCCGCGCCGCAGGCGGTTGGACAGGCTTTGCTTGGCCGGAATTGCTGCAAGGCGCTGGGCGAGGGTATCTGCGTCGATATCTGGTGCGAGATCAAGATGCAGCGGCGCGCCGGCGCGTAGCTCTGATGAGATCTGATAGATGCCGCCGCCTTCGATACCGCGCTTTGACAGCACAAACTCCCCGCGTGAGCGACCTGCGGGCGTGATCAGTGCCGCGCCTTTGACGGGCTGGCCCAGATGCGGCGCCATGTGATCGGACCATGCGATCTGAAACCCCATATTCGCGGGCTGGAAGGGCGTGACCGTGACGCCCTTTGCCATCAGCCAGTCCCGCCATGCACCGTCTGATCCAAGGCGCGGCCAACTCGCCCCGCCAAGCGCCAGCACGGTGACGTTGGGGGTTAAGGTCTTGCGACCGTCCGGCGTGTCAAAGACCAGCGCCGCGCCGTCGAACCCTTGCCAGCGCCAGCGCGTGCGGATGGTGACGCCCAGTTCCGTGAGCCGCGCAATCCACGCGCGCAGCATCGGTGAGGCTTTCATGGCCTTGGGAAAGACACGCCCCGTTGAGCCGGTGAACAGATCGACGTTCAAATCGCGCGCGAACTGTTGCATCTGATCGGGACCGAATGCGCGGGCGATGGCGGCGATTTGCGGGTGCGAATACTGCGACAAGAACGCCTCAAGCGGTTCCTGTTTGGTCAGGTTCAGCCCCGATTTTCCCGCCATCAGGAATTTGCGCGCGAGGGTGGGTTTCGCCTCGATCAGGGTCACATCGGCCCCGGCGCGTGCCAATTCCTCGGCTGCCATCATGCCCGCAGGGCCGCCGCCAATGACCAGCGCCGTTTTCATCGTCGCGCCAACATTGCCAGCCGCATCAACGTGCGTTCGATCACCGCCATTTGCGGCGCGCGCGAGGCGGAGCGCAGGGTCAGATCGGCCTCGACCAGATCTTTCAGCGCGGTTTCCAGTTTGAACATGCCCCAGCTTTGCGCCTGCCGCTGCATCTTGTCGCGACGCGGACCAAAGATCGGCGGACGGATGCGCGCGATGCCCGAGCCGGGGCCTTGCGGGTCCGAGGCCGCCGCGTGCAGCGCACGAAAATGACGCAGCGCCATGATTGCCAGCAGCACCGGTTGCACGCCCTGACTTTCGAGCCGCTGGATCACCGGGCCAAGTTCAGGCGCGCGCCCCTCGGCCACGATTTCGAGCACATCATCCACGCCGGCCTCAACGGATGAGGGCGCGCAGGCGGCAACATCAGCCGGGGTCAGCGCGGTGTCGTCGCCATATTTATACAGCGAGATTTTTTCGACCGTCTGGCGGAAATCGCCGGGATCAAGCGCGCGCGATAGCGCTACGAGATCGGTCATCGCCTCGGTTCCGATTTCACGCAGACCGGCACGGTGCAGAATATCCTCGATTTCTTCGCGCGAGGGCGGATCGTCGTAAATTCCAATGGCATAGGCGCTGGAATGGGCCTCAAACGCTTTGCGCAGCTTTGATTTCGCGTTCAGCGACCCTGCAGTGACAACGATACGCGCATCGCCTTCGCGCCATTGCGACAGTGCGGTGGTGATCGCATCCGACATGGTTTCGGTCGCATCTTCGAGAAAGGCGACGCGCAGGCCGGGGAAAAAACCGACCTCTTTGATGGCATCCAGTAGCAGGGACGGCGCTTTGCGCAGATCGGCCCCTGCGATCCGGGTGAGGCGCATTTCCTCTTCGCCTTGCGGACCGACCAATGCGGCGATCACCTCTTGGCGGCGCAAGGCCACGCGCATCGCATCGCTTCCATAGATCAGCAGGCCAGCGCGGTCGGGATCGGGCTTGGCGAAATAGCGCGCCGCAGCGGCCCCGGCCAGTTTCATTGCGGCAGGCTCGAGGCTTGTGCCAGCAAACGGGTCACGATCTGATCGGCGAGAATGGTCATCAGGCGGGTATGGGCGTCTCGTTCAGCGGATTGGCTGGCAACAATGGTGCCGGTCGCCGACCAAGAGGTAAAGGAATTCACCCGCCCTGTCAGCAAAACCGCATCGCTGGTCGCGTCGCGCAAGGTGTAGTCGACCGTGCCGCTAAGCTGATAGCGCGTCGTGGTGTCATCGGTCGCAATCCCTTGGCCCGTTACGGTCGTCTGGATCGCGTAGCTCAGCCGGTAGCGCTTGGGATTGGCCGGGCCGAGACGTTCTTGCAGTTGCGTCACCAGCGCGAACGCATCCGGGCTGTCGGGCGCATCCGGCGCGACACCGTTCAGCAACGCCGCCGCCCCCCCTTGCGGGCCATAAGCCGGGGTGAAGCCGCAGCCGGTCAACGCCAAAGCGCCGCCGGTGAGCAAAAAGGTTCTGCGATTAGATGACCACATTGACGATGCGCCCCGGCACGACGATGAGTTTCTTGGGCTGACCACCCGCCAACGCCTTGATGACATGTTCATCCGCCAGCGCCAGCTTTTCAACCTCTTCCTTGGGCATATCTTTCGGCACGGTCAATTCCGAGCGCCGCTTGCCGTTGACCTGAATGGGCAGCGTCACGCTGTCTTCGACCAGAAGCGCAGGGTCCGCCACGGGCCATTGCGCCGCGATCACAAAGCCCTCACCGTCCAGCATTTGCCAGACATCTTCGGCCAGATGGGGCACCATCGGGGCCATCAACTGCGCCATCAGGCGCATGGCATCTCGTTTCGCACCTGCACCTGCCTTGGATTTCGACAGCGTGTTGCTAAGCGCGTAAAGCGCCGCGACTGCCTTGTTAAAGGTGAAGCCCTCGATGGAACGGGTCACTTCGTCAATCGCCTTATGCGCCGCCTTGAGCAGCGCCGCATCCTCGGCCGCATCGGCGGGCGCGTCGGAGCTGGCGATCTCATCCGCGATTCGGTGCACGCGGTTGAGGAATTTCGATGTGGCCTCAGCGCCCGCTGCCGTCCACTCGACGTCGCGCTCGGGCGGGCTGTCGGACATCACGAAGAAACGCGCGGTATCGGCCCCAAACGCGGCGATGATATTCATCGGATCGACGACGTTCTTTTTGGATTTCGACATTTTCGTTGGGGGGATGACTTCGATTGGGGCGCCGGTAGCTATTTCAAATGCACCATTTTCAGTCTTGTTTACCTCTTCCGGCAGGAAGTAGACGTTGCGCTTGATTGTCTTGGGCGGATCAAGTTGCGTGTCGCCTTCGCTTATTATTTGAGCAATCTCTTCGCGCATGTAAATCTCATGCGTGACCATGCCCTGTGTGAACAGCGCGTTGAACGGCTCGATTGCCTCGGGGGGCAGATGGCCGGTTTTTGCCATCGCGCGGGCGAAGAAGCGCGAGTAGAGCAGGTGCAGGATCGCGTGCTCGATGCCGCCGATATATTGATCGACATTCATCCAATAGGCGGCCTCGGTCAGATCGGTCGGCGTGGCCGCGTGCGGCGAGGTGAAGCGGGCGTAATACCACGACGAATCGACGAACGTATCCATCGTGTCGGTTTCGCGTTGCGCAGGTGCGCCGCAGTTCGGGCAGGGGCAGTCGCGCCAGCTTGGGTGGCGATCCAGCGGGTTGCCGGGAATCGAGAAATCAATCGGCGCGCCGTCCTGATCGTAGGGTAGCTCGACGGGCAGGTTTTCTTTCTTCTCGGGCACGACGCCGCAAGTGTCACAATGCACCACGGGAATCGGGCAGCCCCAATAGCGTTGGCGCGACAGGCCCCAGTCGCGCAGGCGGAACTTGGTCACGCCTTGGCCAATGCCGTTTTCTTCGCAAATTGCGATGGCGGTGGCCACGCCTTGCTCGCCTGTCTGCACCTCGTCGCCCGCGAATCCGCGGATGTAGCGGACCTTCTCGGATTTCAGCGGCACAAATTCGGCGGCGGGATAGTCGCCCTCAAGCGGTTCAAACACCGGAACAATGGGCAACTCGTATTTCGTCGCGAATTCGAAATCGCGCGCGTCATGAGCGGGGCAGCCGAAAATCGCGCCGGTGCCGTAATCCATCAGGATGAAATTCGCGATCCAGACGGGCAGCTCGACCTCGGTGTTGAGCGGGTGGCGCACGGTGATGCCGGTATCCATCCCCAGCTTCTCGGCGGTCTCGATGGCTTCTTCGGTGGTGCCACCGGCCCGGCATTTCGCGACAAAGTCAGCAATCGCGGGATTGTGACGTTCCAGATGCTTCGCCAGCGGATGATCGGGCGAGATCGCGGCGAAACTTGCGCCCAGCAGCGTGTCGGGGCGCGTTGTGTAAACTTCCAACGCCTCAAACCCGTCGGGCGCGCCCTTGGTGGAAAACGCAAATTGCAGACCGCGCGACTTGCCGATCCAGTTGGCCTGCATCAGGCGCACCTTTTCCGGCCAATCCTTTAGGCCATCCAGCGCATCCAGCAATTCCTCGGAGTAATCCGAGATCTTGAAGAACCATTGCGTCAACTCGCGCCGCTCAACAGCCGCGCCAGACCGCCAGCCCTTGCCGTCGATCACCTGCTCGTTTGCCAGCACGGTCATATCGACCGGATCCCAGTTCACCACCGCATTCTTGCGATAGACCAGACCCGCGCTTAGCATGTCGATAAACATCGCCTGCTGCTGGCCGTAATATTCCGGGTCACAAGTGGCAAATTCGCGCGTCCAGTCCAGCGAGAACCCAAGCGGGCGCATCTGGTCCTTCATGTCGGCGATATTGCCGTAGGTCCAATCCTTGGGGTGGCCGCCGCGTTCCATCGCGGCGTTTTCAGCCGGCATCCCGAACGCATCCCAGCCCATCGGATGCAGCACCGAAAACCCCTGCGCCATCTTATAGCGCGCGACCACATCGCCCATCGTGTAGTTGCGCACATGGCCCATGTGGATGCGCCCGGACGGGTAGGGGAACATCTCGAGCACATAATATTTCGGGCGGGCCGGATCGTGGCGCGCGGCGAATAGCTGTGCGGCGTCCCAGGCTTTTTGCCATTTCGCTTCGCTTTGGCTTGGTTCGTAGCGCGACATATCTTGGCCCTCATCGGTCATATTCTGCGCAGGCTTGCTACACCGCGCGCGGGGGCAAGGTCCAGCCACAGCCGTCATCTGGACATAAATATCCCCGCCAGAGACAGGCTCGGGCGGGGGATACTGAAAACCGGATGTCTGAAAGCAGGCTGCTTACAGCTTCGAATCACGAATCCGCAGTTGGCGGGCGCGGGTCAGGATCGCGTCTTCGACCGCGCGCTGCGTATCGGCTGAGACCGGACCACTGCGCGAGCGCAGCGACACTTTCAACGACCGCGCATCCAGCGCCGGATCGGTCACATAAACAGTCGCCATATACGCACGACCACCACCCGGAGGCGTGCCATAACCCGTCACGATCACGCCCGAGAAAGGATCGACCTCTTGGACGGGCAGGAAGTTCAGCACGTCCAGCGATGCCTGCCAAAGGTATTTGTTCACCTCGACAGTGATGTTGGGGTCACCTTTGTTGCTAAACAGATCCCAAATCTTGGTCTGCTTGCGCGCATTGACCTCGTTCGTCGGCAGTTTCGCCTTCGCGGCGTCTTCCGGGCTTGCCGAAAAGAGCTTGCCGCTAGAGGTGCCCCCGCAGGCGGTAAGTGCCAGGCTAAGACCCAGAGCTGCGGTGATGTGCAAAAGACGTCTGCTGATCATGAGGCGCTGTCCCTGTCGGCTCACTAAAGATGGTTGTCTCGTCTCTAGCCTATGCCCCCCAGAGCGACAAGGTTTTTCCGGTGCTTATCTGTTTTCCAGCCAAACACGGCCATGCAGGGCGCAAAAAGGACTGTGACAAGTCTGCACCATCCTGCGGGGGTTTGCGGCGCGGCCCGCGCTTTGAGTTGCAATGAAGGGCGCTTGAGAGGAAAACAACGTCATACCCAGTTCGGACTTCCCCGGAGTTGGGGGTTACCTTTAGATTAAATGAAGATGAGGGAAAACGATGAAAAAGGTTCTCTTCGCGACAACCGCTCTTGTGCTTTCGGCTGGCTTTGCTTCCGCTGATGTGACGCTTTCGGGCTACGGCCGCTTTGGTCTGCAGTACAACAGCGAAGCTGGTACTGGTAATTCGGAAACCACCGTTAGCACCCGTATGCGCGTCAACCTTGACGCTTCGACGGAAACCGATGGCGGCGTGACCTTCGGTGGCCGCATTCGCGCCCAATACGACAATGGTTATGCGAATAGCCGTGGCAATGCTGCGCTGATGTATGCGACCTATAATGGTTTCCGTATGGAAGTTGGCAACGCAAACACCGCGCTTGACTCGGCTCCGCTGGTTTATGATTCGGAACTCGGTCTGCTTGACTCGTCCTACGGCGACATCCGCTCCACTTTCTACGCCTACAACACCGGCGCTTACTCGGCTCTTGAAAGCAACCGCATGGGCGTTTCGGCTTCGTACTCGATGGGTGCTTTCAGCGGTATGCTGTCGTACATCAACCCCGATCAAACCGCTTCGTCGCTGCCTGCTAATGTGGCAGCAGAATCGTCGCTGTACCTCGCATATGCTTCGGGCCCGCTCACCGTTGCTGCGGCTGGTACCTGGAACGGTTCGGGCATCGACGGCAACGACATCGCCTTCATCGGTGCTGCTTACCAAGTCAACGACGCGATCAAAGTTGGCCTGAACTACGCCGACGAAGGTGTTAACAGCACCGGGCTCGACATGGGCAAAACCATCACCGGCTACGGTAGCTACACGATGGGTGCGACCACGTTCCGCGCTTATGTTGCCAATAACGATGCCGATGACAACGACACCGACACCGCTTTCGGTATCGGCGCTGACTATGACCTCGGTGGCGCAGTCCTGAAGGGCAGCATCCAGCGCGGCTACGGTAGCGTTGGGGACGGTTACGACGCAGAAACCGTTGCTGACTTCGGTGTGAAATTCGCATTCTAATCCTTACGGATAGAACGAATGAAAGAGCGGGCCTTGTGCCCGCTCTTTTCTTTTGCGCGCCAAGCGTGTTTTCTGCGCGCAATATATGGAGGCGCAAAATGGCATTGGCCGAGATCAAAGACCGCATCGCAACCGCCGAAACCCGCGCCGGACGCGCGCCCGGATCGGTGCAGCTGATCGCGGTGTCCAAAGTGCAGCCCGATGATCGGGTCGAGGCCGTGCTACGCGCGGGCCATCGCCTGTTCGGCGAAAACTATGTGCAAGAAGCGCAGGGCAAGTGGCCCGAGTGGCGCGCTGAATTCCCCGGCTGCGCGGTGCATATGATCGGCCCGCTGCAAAGCAACAAAGCCAAACTCGCCGTAGAGCTGTTCGAGGCAATCCACACGCTCGACCGCCCCTCGCTGGCGAAAAAGCTTGCCGGGCTGGCGCAAACGCGCGGGGCCTCGCCCGATCTGTTCGTGCAGGTCAATACGGGATGCGAGCCGCAAAAGGCAGGCGTGCTGCCCGATGATCTGGATCGATTCGTCACGGATGCGCAGAGGCTGGATCTGCCGGTGAAGGGGCTGATGTGCATCCCCCCCGAGGGCGAAGACCCCGCCCCGCATTTCGCGATGCTGGCCAAGATGGCCGCGCGCAACGGGCTGGATCAGCTTTCGATGGGCATGAGTTCTGATTTCGAAGCCGCGATTGCGGCGGGGGCGACCCATGTGCGGGTCGGGTCAGCCATTTTCGGCGCGCGGGACTATTCCTAGGCTTTATCGCGCACGGTCAGGGCGGACCGGGGCGCTGCCCCGGACCCCGGAGTATTTTTGGCTAGATGAATGGGAATATCGAGCGCCTCGCCGGGCGTGATGCGCTGTGCGATCCAGATCAGGTGATCGCGCCGAAAGGCAAGGCAACCCGCCGTGGGATACCCCGCGCGGCGGCGCTGATGCAGGAAGATCGCCGAACCTTTTCCGGGTTGCGCATCTGGGTAGTTCCAGTCGGTGATCAGCACGATGTCATAAAGCGGATCGGCGCGGCGCAGGGTCTCGTGGCTGGCGGGGAAGGGCGCGCGCACATCGTGGTTATAAGCGGGATGTTCCGGCGCGTCGCACCACAGATCGCGCGGCCCGATGGGTTCGGCCCAGTCTTGCGGCGCGGGTAGGCGATCGGGGCGGTAAAGCATGCGCAGGATATGCAGGGTGCCGGTGGGCGTGGCGCCATCGCCCTCGTGTTTGTCTGCCGTGATCCCGCCGCGCCCGATTTGCACCGGAAAGCGGCGGCCGCGAAACAGCAGCCCCGAGGGCGTTAGCCGCATCACAGGATATGGCCCGATTTCGCCGCCTTGGTCGCAAGGTAGCCCGCGTTGTGACGGCTCATCCCGACCTTGAGCGGCACGCGCTCGGTCACGTCGATGCCATTGGCTTGCAACATCGCCACCTTGGCGGGGTTGTTGGTCAGCAGCCGCACCGCGCCGAAGCCGAGCTTTTTCAGCAGCGCCGCGCCGATGCGGAAATCGCGCTCGTCATCTTCGAAGCCGAGGCGATGATTGGCCTCGACCGTGTCGAAGCCCTGATCTTGCAAGGAATAGGCGCGCATCTTGTTGGCCAGCCCGATGCCGCGCCCCTCTTGGTTGAGATACAGCAATACGCCCGCGCCCTCATGCCCCATCCGGGTCAAGGCCGCGTCAAGCTGCGGTCCGCAATCGCATTTCAGCGAGCCTAGCACATCGCCGGTGAAACAGGCGGAATGGAGCCGCGCCAGCACCGGTTTGCTGCGGTCAGGTTGGCCGATCTCGATGGCGTAATGTTCTTCGCTGCCATCATCGGGGCGGAAGATATGCAAGCGGCCTGCCTCGGCGGCGCGCAGCGGCACACGCGCGGCAGAGACGGGGCCGAAGGCTTGCGGAATGTCGGCGGCTTGCAGCGCGTCCTGCACGGTGATCGTCGTGAGGTCTGGCGGTGCGCTGTGCGGCAAGGCGACGATCAAGGCGGCGGGCAAAAGCTGCGCCGATTTCGCAAGCCGGATCGCGGCGCGTGCAAAACCGGGATCGCCCCCGCGTTCGGCTTGCAGCGGCCCTTTCATCGGCACGCGCAAATCATCCGCCGGGTCGGCAAGCGCGCGCAGCCAGCCCAGATCCGCATCCTTGGGCACCGCGATGCGCGCGATATCCTCGTCATAGACACGCGCCTTAAGCGTCTGCGCCCGCCGCGCTGTCAGCACCAGCGTGAGCGGGCCGAGCGCGCCCAACGCAGCCAGCCGTTCAGGGCTGAGGGATTCGATTGCCACCGCAAGCCCGTAACCGTCCAGCACAACAGGCACCCCCATGCGCAAATCGGCGCGGGCGCGGTTGAGCCGTTCGGTCGGGCTGGGGCCAAGGGTAAATTCTGGTTTCATCGTCCTTCAGATAGCCCTGACTGTAACAAATTGAAATAACCAAGCGCGATTCGACACGAGCGCGTGAGATAGGTTTCACCACCCTTGCCATATGCGTGAGAGGGTAACAGCTATGTCTCAAATGCAATCGGAGGCAAAGAAGATGGCATCGTTAAAGAAAATTCTATTGGTCGATGATGATACCGACCTGCGTGAGGCTTTGGCCGAGCAATTGGTCGCGACCGATGACTTTGAGGTTTTTGAGGCCGAGAATGGTCACGATGCCGTCGATAAGGCGAAATCGGCGCTGTATGATCTGGTTGTGCTCGATGTAGGGCTGCCCGATACGGACGGTCGCGAACTGTGCAAGAAGCTTCGCAAGCATGGGGTGAAATGCCCGATCTTGATGCTGACGGGCCACGATACGGATGCCGATACCATCCTTGGGCTCGATTCCGGTGCCAATGATTATATCACCAAACCGTTCAAATTCCCGGTGCTGCTGGCCCGGTTGCGCGCCCAGCTGCGCACGCATGAACAATCAGAAGATGCCGTCTTCCAGCTTGGTCCGTATACGTTCAAACCGGCTATGAAGATGTTGGTGGACGACAAGGATAAAAAGGTCCGTCTGACCGAGAAAGAGACGAATATCCTCAAGTTCCTCTATCGCGCCACCGATGGCGTCGTGCCGCGCGATGTGCTGCTGCATGAAGTCTGGGGCTATAACGCGGGGGTCACGACACACACGCTGGAAACCCACATCTACCGCCTGCGTCAAAAGATCGAGCCCGATCCCTCGAATGCGCGCCTGCTGGTGACGGAATCAGGTGGCTATCGCCTGGTTGGCTAAAGCGAGATTCGTCGAACACTCCCAGTGTGACACGTAACCTGAGCGGTCCCTTCGGGGGCCGCTTTTTTCGTTCCGGGTATTCGTCTGGGGAGTCAGACCGAGGGGTCGATGTCTTCCTGAGCCTCTTCGAGGCTGACACCCAAAGCGCTGAGACCGTCTTCAAGGTAATCGGCCAGCATCGGGATCCCGAGCAGGTAATCTTCGGTGGGAACGGTGGCTTCGGCCTTGGCGGTGTTGACCGCCTCGTCGAGTTCCGATGCGTCAAACGTCTCGCGCCCGATCCACATCACCGCCGTGAGGGCAGCTTGCTCGTCCTCGTTAAGCGCCGCGATGAACGCACGCAGCTCGCGGGCATGGCCCGAACTGGGCACATCCGCATCGTATTTGCGCGCGCGCAGGATGACAGTCGCGATTTTTGCCGTGCTGATGTTGAGCATGGTCCCTCCGATTTGGGGTATTTTCGCCCCGCCGCGCGAATTTCGCAAGCGGCAAAGCTTAGTCTTCCTGTGTGAAGGCGGGCGCAGAGAGGGGGCGGGGCTGGCTGTCGACCAGCGCGGGCGTGTCCAACTGGCCCTCATCGGCCACCACGCCCATCGCCTCGAATTTGCGCGCCGAGGGCAGAACGCGGCTTTCCAGCGAGCCGACCGCCTTGTTGTAGCTATCCACCGAGCGGGTCAGCGCGCGCCCGACAGAGTCAATATGGCCGCCAAAAGTCTTGATCCGCTCATACAGATCCTGCGCTGTCTTTTGCACCTCGACCGCGTTTTTCGCCATTTTTTCTTGCTGCCAGCCATAGGCAATCGCCTTGACCAGCGCCATCAGCGTGGTCGGGCTGGCGATCAACACCTTGTTTTGGAACGCATATTCGATCAGCCCCGGATCGGCCTCGGCGGCGGCGGCGACAAAGGTTTCGCCGGGGATGAACATCACGACGAAATCCGGGGTCTCGGCGATCTGTTGTTGATAGGCCTTGGAGGCGAGCATTTTCACATGCTGGCGCACCTGCTGGGCGTGGCGGTTGAGTGCTGCGTTCTGAAGTTCTGGCGTCGCGGCTTCCAGCGCGTCGAGATAGGCCTCGAGCGGGGTTTTCGCATCGACGACGATGCTTTTGCCGCCGGGAATATGCACGATGGCATCAGGGCGGCGCGCGCCCTCGTCGGTATTCATGTGATGCTCAAGATGAAAATCGACATTTTCGCTCATGCCGGCCATTTCAAAAACCTGACGCAATTGCATCTCACCCCAACGGCCCCGCGTTTTGGGCGCGCGCAGGGCCTGCACCAGTTTGCGGGTTTCTTGGCCTAACGAGGATTGCCCCTCGGCCAGCGCGCGCACCTGTTGGTGGATCGCGCCGTAAGCCTCGTTGCGGGCTTTCTCGATCGACTGGATCTGCTCGCCGAACTCGTTGAGGCGCAGGTTCAGCGGTTTGACCAGATGTTCGATGGCGTCGCGGCGGCGGTCCAACTCGTCTTGGGCGGTCTTTTCATGCGCTTTGAAACGTTCGCTCACGAGGCTCAGGAACGTCTCGGAGTTCTTTTGCAACACGCCCGAGGCAACGGTCGAAAACCGATCCTCGATTTCCTTTTTCATGCCGCGTAATTCATCCAGCCGCGCCTGATGTTCGCGTTGCAGGCTGTCATAGGCCTCGGATTTGGCGATGCGCGCGCGGTATTCGGCGTTTAGCTGGTCCCGCGTGCGGTTCAGTTCGGTTTCGACTTCATGCAGACGTTCGGCGGCGGCCTCGGAAGCGGCGAGCGCTTCACGCAGGTTTTGCGCCTCATCGCGATAGGGCAGCGCATCGGCCAGATCGGCGTTTGCCTCGGCCAGATTGCGACGCGTGGAAAACCACAGAAACGCCAGCACCAAGACCAGCGCGCCCGCCCCAAGCAGGCCTTGCACAAGCGGATCGTTCAGATCCAGCGTGATATTTCCGATCTGGATCAT
Source organism: Thioclava indica (assembly GCF_000714545.1). Classification (GTDB taxonomy): domain Bacteria; phylum Pseudomonadota; class Alphaproteobacteria; order Rhodobacterales; family Rhodobacteraceae; genus Thioclava; species Thioclava indica. The sequence goes on along the minus strand of NZ_AUNB01000022.1, from coordinate 5,168 downwards.
GTGCGGCCAAACAGTCTTTCGATGTCGCTGAGTTTCAGCTCTACATAGGTGGGGCGGCCGTGGTTGCATTGGCCGGAATGAGGCGTGGCCTCCATCTGGCGCAGCAGCGCGTTCATCTCATCTGCGCGCATCTGGCGGCCTGAGCGGATCGAACCGTGGCAGGCCATGCGCGAGAGAACGGCCTCGATGCGCGCCTGCACGAGTTGGCTATCGCCAAGATCGGACAGCTCATCCAGCACATCGCGCAGCAGCGCCTCGGCGTTGATTTCCCCCAGCACAGCGGGGGTTTCGCGCACCGCAATTGCCGCGCCGCCGAACGGTTCGATGCCCAGGCCCAACCGGGTCAGCGTGTCGGCATGTTCCAGCAATAGCGCGGCATCACCGGTCGAGAGTTCAACGATTTCGGGGATCAACAGCGCCTGTGCGGGCACGCCGTTTTCGGCCATCTGATGTTTCAGCTTTTCATAGACCAAGCGTTCGTGCGCGGCGTGCTGATCGACAATCACGATGCCGGTTTCGGTCTGCGCGATGATGTAGTTTTCATGCACCTGCGCGCGCGCGGCCCCGAGCGGTTTCTCGGTCAGCGCGGGTTCTGGCGGGGCGGGGGCCTCGGCACGTGCAGAGGGCGCATAGTCGAACGCGGGGGCGCTTTCGGCAAAGGCGGGGGCCTGCCAGTCATAGGACGCGCGCGCGGCACCCAGGCTTGGGCGATCCATCTGATAGATGCGTGGCGGCTGACCTGCGGCAGGTTCGGGGCGCATCGCCCCCAGCGTCGCATCGGCCACGGTTGAGGACGCGCGATGGCCCGCCTGCGCAAGCGCGTGGCGCAGCCCCGTCACGATCAGCCCGCGCACGGTGCCTGCCTCGCGGAAACGCACCTCGGCCTTGGCGGGGTGCACGTTCACATCGACCCACTCGGGATCGCAGGTCAGGAACAGGCAGGCGGCTGGGTGACGCTCGCGCGAGAGGAAATCCATATAGGCGGCGCGCAGGGCACCGGTCAGTTGTTTGTCGCGTACCGGGCGGCCATTGACGAACAGGAACTGTTCCACCGCCGCGCCGCGCGAATAGGTTGGCAGCGCAGCATAGCCGGTTAGCTGCACGCCTTCGCGCTCGGCATCAATCCGCACGGAATTGTCGGAAAACGACCGTCCGATCACCCGCGACAGGCGGGCTGCGAGCGCGTCGAACAGCTCTCCCTGCTCGCCATCAACGCGGAAAATCTCACGCGATTTATCGCCCGAAATATCGGTGAGGGTAAAGCTGACATAGGGCTCGGCCATCGCCAACCGCTTCATCACATCCGAGATCGCCTGCGCCTCGGCGCGGTCGGTGCGCATGAATTTGAGCCGCGCGGGGGTGGCGTAGAACAGATCGCGCAATTCAACGACCGTGCCTTGATTAAGTGCTGCGGGTTTCACTTGGCCGATGGCCCCGCCCGTGACGGTGATTTGTGCTGCGTCAAACCCGTCTGGGCGCGAGGTGATCGTCAGCCGTCCGACTGCCCCAAGCGAGGGCAATGCCTCACCGCGAAATCCGAACGTGTGGATATTCAGCAGATCCGAGCCGTCGATCTTCGACGTGGCGTGGCGTGACAGCGCAAGAGGCAGATCATCGCCCGTCATCCCGCAGCCATCGTCGCACACGCGGATCAGCGTTTTGCCACCATCGCAATAGGTGACGTCGATGCGCGAGGCTCCGGCATCCAGCGCGTTCTCGACCAGTTCCTTGACGGCGCTGGCGGGGCGTTCGACCACCTCGCCCGCCGCAATGCGGTTGGCGGCAGCGTCATCAAGCTGGCGAATAACGGGGCGCTCAGCCGCGCCTATATTGCGGTTATGCTGGTTCATACCACCAGAGATAGCATGGCGCGCGGCTCAACCCAACAGATTCGCGCGCCTTATCCCCAGCGAATTCAGTTCAGCCCGCTGGGGCGACCGACCACAACGAAGCGCAGCGCAGACGGGTCAAGGATGCGTTTGGCGACGCGGGCGATGTCGGCCTTGGTCACCGCGTTCACCTTGTCGTTGCGTGTGTCGATATAGCTGATCGGCATCCCGTTCAGCTGCATCCCCGTCATGATCCCAGCAATCGTGCCATTGCCATCAAAGCGCAGCGGATAGGCGCCGGTCAGATAGGTCTTGGCGTCTTGCAGCTCTTTATCGGTGACCTTGCCGGTCGCGGCTTTGGCCCATTGCTCTTTGACCACGGAAATCGCCTGCGCGACCTTCCCGTTGGCCGAGGCAAAGCTGCCCTGCCATGTCTTGGCCAGATCCTTGTCCACCAGATAGGAGGCGATGCCATAGGTCAGCCCGCGTTTTTCGCGCACCTCATCCATCAGCCGCGAGGAAAACCCGCCCGCGCCAAGGATTTGGTTCAGCACATAGGCAGCAAAGAAATCAGGGTCGCTCATCCCGATACCCTTTTGCGCAAAGATCACCACCGATTGCGGGCTGTCGAAATCGACCGTGGTGACTCCGCCTGTCAGATCGGGCGTGATCGTAGCAGGCATCGGCGCACCTTTGGCGGGCAAGTCGCCCAGCAGATGATCCAGCATCGGGCCCAGTTCGGCCGGGGTGATATCGCCCACCACCGAAACCACCATGTGATCGCGGCTCATCACTCGGTCTTTGGCGTCAAACATATCTTCCTGCGTCAGCGCCTTAACGCTCTCGACCGTGCCGTTAAGCGAGCTGCCATAGGGGTGATCGCCAAAGGCAAGTTTGCGCATCGTCTTGGCGGCGATTGCGTTGGGATCGGTCTGATCCGAGGCGATGATCGCCAATACCTGCGCGCGCACGCGATCAATCGCGGTTTGCTCAAAGCGCGGATTGATCAAGGCGGAGCGCAGCAGGTCGACGGATTTATCACGGTTCTCGGTCAGCATCCGCGCCGAGATATCCAGCGAATCGTCGCCCACATCGAAACCAAACTGGGCGGCCAGCGCCTCTTGCGCCTCGGCAAATTGCTGGCTGTCCATTTGGCCCGCGCCTTCCTCAAGCGTGGCGGTCATCAGGTTGATCGCGCCGCGTTTGTCCGGCGCGTCAAGGCTGGCGCCGCCCTTGAACGCGATATCGAGCGCAGTGAAGGGAATGTCGTGGTTTTCCACCAGCCAAGCCTTGATCCCGCCGGGCGAGGTGACCTGCTGGATCTCGATCGCGCGCGCGGGCAGCGCGAGGATCAGGGCGAACAGCCCCGCCAGCACAAGCCGTGCGGGAAGCGTAAAAACGGCGCGGATCATTGCGTGACCTCCTGCGTGACGGGCGGCGCAATCGGGGCCGAGGCTTGCGTCGGGGTGGCGCTGACAGGCTCGGCGTAGCCGGTTACCGATTCACGCGCCTGGAACAGGGTTTTGGCGGCGGCCATGACATCGGCCTCCGTGACCGAGGTCAGTACATCGGGCCAGTTTTCCACATCCTGAACGCTGAATCCCGATGCCAATGCCTCGCCATAACGGCGCGCCAGACCTTGGGTATTGTCGCGCGAATAAATCTCGGAGGCTTTGACCTGCGTTTTGATGCGGGCGAATTGATCAGGGTCGATCCCGTCTTTCAGGAATTGCGCCAGCGCGTTGTCCAGTGCCTTTTCCGCCTCGGGCAGGGTGACGTCTTTGGCGGGCATGACAGAAATATTAAACGTCGTCGGATCAATCGACATTCCGTCGTAATAGCTGGACGCATAGATCGCCGTACCATCGCCATAAATCAGTTTGCGACCCAAAACCGAGGTCGCCTGATTGCCGCCTAAAATCTCGGACAGAACGGTCAGCGCAGCAGCCGTTTTCTGATCGCCGGGATTGCGTTCGGGGGCCAGATACGAGCGCATCAGATAGGGCTGCGCGATCCGGTCATCCTTGAACGTCAGATGGCGCGCAGCGCGTTGCGGAGGCTCTTGCGGGCGGGCGCGAGGTTTGAGGTCTTCGGTGGGCTTAAGCGGGCCGTAATATTTCTCGGCCAGCGTTTTGACCTCGTCAGGTGTCACATCCCCAGCCACCACGAGGATCGCGTTATTAGGGGCGTAGAACTCGTGATACCAATCCAGCGCGTTCTGCCGCGTCAGACCTTCCATCTCTTTGCGCCAGCCAATCACCGGCGTTCCATAAGGCGAGTTCAGGAATTGCGCGGCGCGTTCCTGTTCGGAAAACAGCGCATTGGCGTTGGAATCGGTGCGCTGCGAGCGTTCTTCGAGAATCACCTGCAATTCGGTTTTCGCGTCATCGGGCGAGATCCGCAGGTTGCGCATCCGGTCCGCTTCCATCTTCATCACCAAGGGCAGACGATCTGCGGCGATGCGCTGGAAATAGGCGGTGTAGTCATAGCTGGTAAAGGCATTATCCGAGCCACCATTCGCCGCGACGGTTTTTGACAATTCGCCGGGCGCCATCGTGTCGGTGCCCTTGAACATAAGGTGTTCAAGGTAATGTGCGATGCCGGATTTACCGCGCTGCTCGTCAGCCGATCCGACCTTGTACCAAACCATATGCACCACGACCGGGGCACGATGATCCTCGATCACGACCGCCTTCAGGCCATTGGGTAACTCGAATGTTGAGACATTTCCGGCGATTGCCGGGCTCAGTCCTGCCATGAACAGCAGGGCGACCAGTAATGCGCGCAATGCCCAACTCCTTACCAAATACAGTTGGTGACAAGATAGGCTTACATGCGCGTCGATGAAAGGGGCTGACGGTGACGTGATCACCGATCTTTCGTCGCAGGATTACTTGCTGTTTTCCTGCGCCTCGCCCGAGGGCGGCGCTGCGGGGGTCTGGGCCCCGGCGCGACGCCAGCGTTCAAGCTCTGCGGTCTGGTTCAGTTCCATCGGTTTATAGGCTTTGTAATAGACCGAAATACTGAACAGGCGCTCTAGCAAACGACCGTCATGCTTCTTACGATACTCCAGATCTTCGCTGGCAAGCGTCTTGCGAATGCCAGCCTGCGCGCCATAGCGTGAGACCGCCGAAACCAGCGCGCGATCAGAGCCGGGCACCGTGCCCGTCAAATCAAGCCTGTTCCGATTGCCACCAAGGGCGGCGACGGCATCAGCCTCGGGGGTCGGATCGGTCAGATTCTTGCCGCCGGGTGTCGGGGTCGGAAGCTGGCTAAGATTTTCGGGCATTTGCAGCGGCTTGTTGGGCAAAACGCCAAATTCATCCGGCCCTTGGCTTG
>NZ_AUNB01000021.1 GCF_000714545.1 Thioclava indica | reverse complement strand
TCCCCGCCAATGACTTCCACCTGTTCCATGTCCGTTTTTATCCTCGATCTGCTCTTGCCCACACCCAAAGCGCCGTGCCTGCAAATATTTGCAGCCTGTTTGCAACTGGCCGGAGTGCCCCGTAGCGACAAGACTGTAGGGCGAATATGGTGTGAATATGGCACGATCAGGGGGCTTTCTGGGCTTGCGCGCAGGCTATAGCCGAATATAACCCGCACCAATTTGCGCGTCCCTCTACTTGGGGCGCGCGCGTTAGCCTGCGCCGAATCATCAAAGGGGAATCCCATGCCGAAGAGAACCGACATCAAGTCCATCCTCATCATCGGTGCCGGGCCTATTGTGATCGGGCAGGCTTGCGAGTTTGACTATTCCGGCGCTCAGGCGTGTAAGGCGCTGCGCGAAGAGGGCTACCGGGTGATCCTGGTGAACTCTAACCCGGCCACGATCATGACCGATCCGGGCCTTGCCGATGCGACCTATATCGAACCGATCACCCCTGAAATCGTTGCCAAAATCATCGAGGATGAGCGCCCCGACGCGCTGTTGCCCACGATGGGCGGGCAAACGGGGCTGAACACCTCGTTGGCGCTGGCAGATATGGGCGTGCTGGAAAAATTCGGGGTCGAGCTGATCGGGGCGAACCGCGGTGCCATTGAAATGGCCGAGGATCGCAAGCTGTTTCGCGAGGCGATGGACCGGATCGGGATCGAGAACCCCAAGGCCACGATCATCGCCGCCCCGAAACTGGATAACGGTCGTTACGATATCAATGCAGGCGTTGCCGAGGCGATGAACGCTCTTGAACATATCGGCCTGCCCGCGATCATCCGCCCCGCCTTTACCCTTGGCGGCACCGGCGGCGGCGTGGCCTATAACCGCGACGATTACGAGGCGATCTGCCGCTCGGGGCTGGATGCCTCGCCGATGGCACAAATTCTGGTCGATGAATCGCTCTTGGGCTGGAAAGAGTTCGAGATGGAGGTCGTGCGCGACCGTGCCGATAATGCGATCATCGTCTGTGCGATTGAGAACGTCGATCCGATGGGCGTGCATACCGGCGATTCGATCACTGTCGCCCCGGCCCTGACGCTGACGGACAAAGAATATCAGATAATGCGCAACGGCTCGATTGCCGTGCTGCGCGAGATCGGCGTCGAAACCGGCGGCTCGAACGTGCAATGGGCGATCAACCCCGAAGATGGCCGCATGGTCGTGATCGAGATGAACCCGCGGGTGTCGCGCTCCTCCGCGCTGGCGTCGAAAGCGACCGGTTTCCCGATTGCCAAGATCGCGGCGAAACTGGCGGTCGGCTACACGCTGGATGAGTTGGACAACGACATCACCGGCGTCACGCCCGCCAGCTTTGAGCCAACGATTGACTATGTCGTCACGAAAATCCCACGCTTTGCGTTTGAGAAATTCGCAGGCTCGAAAGCCGAACTCACCACCGCGATGAAATCGGTGGGCGAGGTGATGGCGGTTGGCCGGACCTTCCACGAGTCGATGCAAAAGGCGCTGTGCTCGATGGAAACGGGCCTCAGCGGCTTTGACGAGATCGACATCCCCGGCGCGCCCGAAAAGGCGGCTGTGATCAAGGCGATTTCGGCGCAGACGCCGGACCGCATCCGGCTGATTGCACAGGCAATGCGCCACGGCCTCAGCGACGACGAAATCCAGCACGCGACCGCCTATGACCCGTGGTTCCTTGCCCGCATCCGCGAGATTGTCGATGCCGAGGCCGAGGTTCGCAAACAGGGCTTGCCGCTGGACGCCAAGGGGCTGCGCGCGCTTAAAATGATGGGCTTTGGCGATGCCCGTCTGGCGACGTTGACGGGGCGCGACGAGGCACAGGTGCGCCGCGCGCGTCGCAATCTGGGGGTACAGGCCGCGTTCAAACGCATCGACACCTGCGCCGCCGAGTTCGAGGCGCAAACGCCTTACATGTATTCCACCTACGAGGCCCCCGCGATGGGCGATGTGGAATGCGAGGCCCGCCCGAGTGATCGCAAAAAGGTCGTTATTCTGGGCGGTGGCCCGAACCGGATCGGCCAGGGGATCGAGTTCGATTACTGCTGCTGTCACGCTTGTTTCGCGCTGACGGATGCGGGCTATGAAACGATCATGATCAACTGCAACCCCGAGACGGTCAGCACCGATTACGACACCTCGGACCGGCTGTATTTCGAACCGCTCACGCTCGAACACGTCCTGGAAATCCTGCGCGTCGAGCAGGACAACGGCACGCTGCATGGCGTGATCGTGCAGTTCGGCGGGCAGACGCCGCTCAAGCTCGCTAACGCCTTGGAGGCCGAGGGAATCCCGATTTTGGGCACCACGCCCGACGCGATTGATCTGGCCGAAGACCGCGAGCGCTTCCAGAAGCTGCTCAACGATCTTGATCTCAAGCAGCCGGTGAACGGGATCGCCCACTCCGACGCCGAAGCCTTTGAAATTGCAGGCCGCGTCGGCTATCCGCTGGTGATCCGCCCGTCCTATGTTCTGGGCGGGCGCGCGATGGAAATCGTGCGCGATCTGGACCAGCTCAAGCGCTATATCACCAACGCCGTGGTCGTGTCGGGCGACAGTCCTGTGCTGCTTGACAGCTATCTGTCGGGCGCGATTGAGGTCGATGTCGACGCGCTGTGCGACGGGGAAACCGTGCATGTCGCGGGCATTATGCAGCACATCGAAGAGGCAGGCGTGCACTCGGGCGACTCGGCCTGCTCGCTGCCGCCCTATTCGCTTGATGCCGCGACCGTGGCCGAGCTGAAGGTGCAGACCGAAAAGATGGCCTTGGGGCTGAATGTGGTCGGCCTGATGAACGTGCAATTCGCGATCAAGGATGGCGTGATTTACGTTCTTGAGGTCAACCCGCGCGCCTCGCGCACCGTGCCCTTTGTGGCCAAGGCGACCGATAGCGCGATTGCCTCGATCGCCGCGCGTCTGATGGCGGGCGAAAAGATGGCGGCTTTCCCGGCGCGCGCGCCCTACCCCGCAGGTGTTGGCCCCGACACGCCGCTGCCCTTCGCCGACCCGCTGACGCTGGCCGATCCGATCACGCCGTGGTTCTCGGTCAAAGAGGCGGTGATGCCGTTCGCGCGCTTCCCCGGTGTCGATACGCTGCTGGGGCCGGAAATGCGCTCGACCGGCGAAGTCATGGGCTGGGATCGCGACTTCCCGCGCGCCTTCTGGAAAGCGCAGCTTGGCGCGGGCACGGTTCTGCCCGATGCGGGCCGCGTGTTCTTCTCGATCAAGGATAGCGACAAATACGAAGAACTGGCCGATGCCGCGCGCGATCTGATCACGATGGGCTTTGAAATCGTGGCGACCAGCGGCACCGCGAAATGGCTGGCCACGCATGGTGTCGAGGCGCAATCGGTGCTCAAGGTCTATGAGGGCCGCCCCAATATCGTGGACCGTCTGAAAAACGACGAAATCGCGCTTGTATTCAATACCACCGACGGCTCGCAGGCGATTTCCGACAGCCGCGACATCCGCGCCGTCGCGCTTTATGACAAGATCCCCTATTTCACCACGGCGGCGGCAAGCATTGCTGCGGTGTCGGCGATCAAGAGCCGTAAAGAGGGCGATGTGAACGTGCGCAGCTTGCAGTGAGCGCGCGCTTAGCCCTACAAACAGCCAAGGGGACCAAGACATAAACGACATTCCAGAGTTCTTTGAGACAGACGAACAGCATGATGTTTTGCACTCGTTAGAACACGTTTTGCTTTGCAAAGAGAGACTCGAAGAAAATCCGGCGTCGGTTAAGTGGTTGCTGATTGCGCTGCAGTCAGCCCTGCAGGGAGCCTTGGTTTGCTATTTGTCAGGAACGATGAATACCGGTGCCCTGCGCGTCGACGCGGGGAAGGCATGGAACACTTATCTCAACGGGAAGTCTGGCCCGCCCGCAAAAGAGAAAGAGCTAGCGCCGCTCGGAAAATTGTTCGAGCGTGCGGTTTACGGAGTTCAAGATCGGAAGCATCCCGACAAGATTGGCTTTTCCCGCGACCGTGAATTCCCACTACTGCAAGTGAATGACGCTCAAACATGGCATGTCATGAATCTGATAGAGTTGCGAAATCAGTTCGAGCATTTTGGCCCGACCGGATGGATTATCGAACTCAGCGGGATACCGGAAAAAATCGAAGCCTGCGTCAATATCATCGAACAGATTGAGCACGATGGTTGGGCATTTCGTCATCTTGAAACTTCAGATCGAGCTCGCCTCGTCGCTTGCCTAAAAAAATTGCGCGATAGCATCGCCTGACCGTGCTATTTGCGCCCCACACTCACTGCCTCCGCATCGCCAGCCAGTTTTGCCACGCCGCGTCCGAGCCGTGAAACGCGTTCATGTCTACCGTGCCGGGCACGCCGGGAACCACGCCAGTGCCGCTATATTGCCAGAACGTCCAGCGCGCATCAGCGTAGCGTGAGGACGGATGCCCCGCGACCGAGCGCAGCCAGAAATCATAGCCTCGGAACTGATCGAGGCCGTTATCTTCCCAGAAATCAATCGTCGTGTAGATCACCGGTTTCGTCCCGTAATGCGCCTCAAGCGTGCGCAGGAACACCCGCATCTCGTCGCGCACTTTGGCGGCGTCAGGGCGGCGTTGGCAGCTAGGCGAGGTGTGGTTCCACTCGATATCCAGCACCGGCGGCAGGTCGCCCGAGTGGCGCTTGACTTGTTTGATGAACCAACGCGCCTGCTCGACAGCGGGGCGGCAGAAATAGAAAAAGTGATAGCCCCCTACCGGCACCCCAGCGGCCCGTGCCGCGCGGGCATTTTGATGAAAACCGGGGTCGATATGATCCCCCCCTTCCGAGGCCTTGAGCCATGCAAACGACACCCCGGCCGCACGCGCACGCCGCCAGTCGATCACACCCTGATAGCGCGCCGCGTCAATGCCGTGGATCGGCTGATTGATCGGGGACATGCCCGACCAACCATGCGGCGCGGTATCGCCGAAGCGCGCGGGAATACCATCGGCGCGAAACTGCATCGCGTTCAGCATCTTCGGCTCCATCAGCCGGGCCGATTTAGGCTTGCTCCCACATCCGGCAAGCGTCAACGCCGCCCCCGAGAGGAAAATCCGTCTTGAAAGGTCCATACGCCGCTCCCTGATACCGCACTGCGATCACGATTTCATGAGTAGGCCCGGCTGTCACGGGGGCAGTCGGGCCTTTTTAGGGATTCAGCGGTAATGCGCTGGCTATACTACAAAGCGCCAGGCCCATTGCGCGCGGCCAAAGCCCGCCGCCGTGATCATCCCATCCGCATTGCGATACATGCGGCAGGTGCAGGCGATTTCATCGCAGCGGACCATGCTTGGTGATGCCTATCGTCCAAGCGAAACGGCCCGCGCCTTTCGACGCGGGCCGGACACTATGTCGGATTAGGGGAGGTTCAGCCCTTGGCAGCCGCCAGCTCGTCCCAGCATGCCATCGCGTGACCGGCATACATGACGCCCGGTCCGCCACCCATCTGGATCGCCATCGCCAGCACATCACCCAGTTCCTCACGCGTGGCACCCGCTTTCATCAGCGCCTCGGTGTGGAACATGATGCAAGGCTCGCAGCGCAGCACGACCGCCATACCCAGCGCGATGAATTCCTTGGTTTTGGTATCCAGCGGGCCGTTATCCTTGACCGCTTTGGAAAGCGTCGCAAAGCCGCTCATCGTGTCGGGAATAGATTTGCCCATCACGCGCAGCTCGTTGCGCATTTCGTCGATCTTGGCTTTGTAGCTCATGTCAAAAATCCTTTTCGTTTCGCTTGTGGTCGGTGTCGCATGTCACGGTTAGCATAGCGTTGACTTGCATCAAGATTCCTCTGCAGCCCCGCTATGCCGCAATCGCATAGCGGCCGCGCAGCCGCCCATCAGGCGTGTCCGGCAGCCGCCGACAGCGTGCGCGGATCGACCCCCATCGCGGCCAATGCGCGGGTCCATTTCGTGGTGTAATCGTCATCAAGCGCAAGATCGGCATCGCCCTCGCTTGTCAGCCAGCCATTTTCTAGGATCTCGGCCTCAAGCTGGCCTGGCCCCCAGCCCGCATAGCCCAGCGCCATCAGCGCGCGATCAGGGCCACGCCCGGCGGCAATATCTTCCAAGATATCGCGCGTGCCCGTCATGCGCAACCGGTCGGAAATCCGCATTTGCCCCTCCTCGGCCCCCCAATCGGGCGAATGCAGCACAAAGCCGCGCCCGGTCTCAACGGGACCGCCAAACAGGATTGGCGCGTGAATCGCGTGATCGGAATTGGGTGGGGTAATGCCGAGATTTTGCAACAGTTCCGGCAGGTCCGGCTTGGGCAAAGGTTTGTTCACGATCAGCCCCATCGCGCCCTCGGGCGAATGGGCGCAGACGGCGACGACCGCGTGCTCAAAGCGTGGATCGCCCATTCCCGGCATCGCAATCAGCAGTTTTCCGGTCAAATCCATCGCCAAACCCCTCTCGCGCGGGATGCGCGTCTTTCTAAGGTGGTCCGACTGGGCCGCAGGTTCAAGGCCGAAGACATGTCACGACTGCCGCGTTTCTGCGACGGCGCGAAAAACGGCAATGCGCGCAATTGTTGCAGCCTTCTGTCGCGTTTGTGACTTTGGTCGCGCGCTTTGTGAGGCTAACCAAGGCAGATGATCAAACTTTTGTCCGTTCTCGCCCTCACCCTCGCCGTGTGTCCGCATTTGGTCGCGGCACAGCAAAGCGTTGAGCATCCCGCACCGCCACCACCGCCGGGAGTGGAGGGCGCGCAACTCCTGCAAGGCTGGATGCGCGCCGATGGCAGCCGCATGGCGGGGCTGTCGATTGATCTTAAGCCGGATTGGAAAACCTATTGGCGCGCGCCGGGCGATGCGGGCATCCCGCCCCAGATTGATTTCAAAGGCTCTGAAAACGTCGCGAACATCACGCTGCACTGGCCTGCGCCAGAGGTGTTTCAGTCCGCGGGAATGCGCACGATTGGCTATCAGGGCGATCTTCTTTTGCCGATTGAGATTACGCCCAAAGACCCCGCCAAGCCCGTCGATCTAAGCGCCCATGCAGCGATCGGGATTTGCGATCAGATTTGTGTGCCTGTGTCGTTGCATCTCCACGCCCATATCGCGGGCGACGGTCGCCCCGATCCGCAGATCAAGGCCGCATTGCAGGCCGAACCCAAGACGATTTCACTGCATGCAACGTGTAAAACGACGCCCGTGCGCGATGGTGTCAAACTGACCGCACGCTTTGATCTGCCCGCGGCTATCGGCCCCGAGGCGACCTTGTTTGAACTGCGCTCGACCCCGGTTTGGGTGTCCGAAAGCACCAGCCGCCGCGAAGGCGATACGCTGGTCGCGACGGCGGATTTCGTGCCGCCCGAGGCCAAACCGTTCGACCTTGATCTCAGCGATCTGCGCATCACCGTGCTGTCAGATCGCGGCGCGGTGCAGTTTGACGGCTGCACCGAATAAACGCGGCTCGCCCGAGCCTTAGGCTTCGGGGGGCGCAACGTGGCGAATATGCCCGCGCAGCAAGCGCGGCGCGATAATTCCCGCCCCGACCACGATCATTGCAGAGATCAGCGCAAAGCCCCCGAAAGCGGGCATCAACGCGCCCCCGTCCAGCATCGCGCGCCCCAGCGTGATCACGAACCCGACCACCAGCAGCGCCGCAACGCCTGCCAGAACGCCGCGCAGCCGCAAGACCCGCGTCCCATGGCGCACCGCCGTAATCTGACGCCCGAAATCAAGCTGGATGGCCAGCATCGCAGGCACCACGACCAATACGATCACCATCCCGAAACCAAGCCCGTAAACCAGCGTGACCACGGTAGATTTCAGGAATAGCGCCGAACTCGATTGTTCATACAACAGCGGTGCAAGCCCTAGAACGGTGGTTAATGTGGTCAGTAAAACCGGGCGCAGACGGTCTGATACCGCATCCACGATGGCAGGAATAATGCCACGTTTCTCAGCGTATTCATCGACGGTCGAGATCAGCACGATAGCATCGTTAATGATGATCCCGATCATCCCGATCCCGCCAACAACGGCAAACATCGACATCGGAAGTTGCCAGATATAGTGCCCCCAGATCGCGCCCACCGCGCCAAAGGGAATGACCGACATCACAACGACGGGCCGCGTCCAACTGGCGAAAATCCACGCCAGCACGATGTAAATCCCGATCAGACACATCGTCAGCCCGACCAGCGCATCCGACATGAAATCGCGCTCTTGCTGGGCCTGTCCCGACAACACCCAAGCCACGCCGCGTTCCTCGGAAATGCGCGGCAGGATCACGTCTTCGATCTGTCGGCTGATTTCATTGGCGCGCGCGGGATCGTCCTCGGAGATATCGCCGGTGACAGCCACCTGACGCACCCCGTCCTCGCGCCGGATCGTGGAAAACCCGGTTTGCGAGCGCACCGAGACGATATCGGCCAGCGGCACCCATTGCCCCGCAGGCGTGCGCAACTGCATCCGGTCGATGAAATCGGCGGCCAGTTCCTCGGGGGGCAGTTCCACCCGGATCGTGGCCGAGCGCACCCCGTCAGGAAAACTCGCCGCCTCGGTGCCATTGAGGCGCGCGCGCAGCTCACTACCCAAAGAGGCGATGTCAAAGCCCAGCGCCTCGCCCTGCGGCGTCAGATCCAGCGTGAGTTCCTGTTTGTCGTAGGCAAGGTTATCCTCGACCGCCGAGACCTCGGGGAACTGCGCCAGTGCGGTTTTGAAATCTTCGGCGGCATCCTTGAGGTCGCGCGTTTGCGCGCCCGAAAATTGTACCGCGATCCCGTCATCGGCCCCGCCCGAACGGAAGCGGCGGAAGCTAATCTCTTCGACCAACGGCAGGCGCGGCATTTCCTGTTGCAGCCGCGCGACGAAATCAAAGCTGGAATAGGGCCGGTAATCGGGGTCGATCACCTCAATCGAGATCGAGCCCAGCAGATCCGTGTCTTTGGTGTCGGCTGATGCGAGAGAGCGCCCCGATGCGCCCCCGATCTGCGCGATGGCATATTCCACCGGATTGACGCCGTATTCGTCCTCAAACTCCTTGGCGACGCGATCAATCGTGACCTGCATCGTGCGCATCATCTCGGTCGTGTCCGCACGTGTCGCGCCCTCAACCATCGAGAACGCACCGTTCACCGTGCTTTGCTCGGGCGGGTTAAAGAACCGCCATTGCACCTTGCCCCCCATCACGAACGACACCTGCCACGCCAACAGCGCAATCGCCGCTGCAATCACCGGATAGCGCAGCTTGACCACCGCGCGGGTGAACGGCTTCATCGCGCGGGCACGGAACCAGTCCAGCCCGGCATTCACCTTGCGCGAGGGCCAGTCATACCATTTCTGATCCGCGCTATGGGCCAAAGCGTGGCTCATGTGATTGGGCAGGATCAGGAAACATTCAATCAGCGAGGCCAGCAGCACCGCGATCACCGTGTAGGGAATATCGACAATCATATTGCCCATGCGCCCGCCGATCACGGTCAGACCGGCAAAGGCAATCACCGTGGTCAGCGTCGAGGCAAAGACCGGGGCCGCCATGCGCCGCGCACCGTGTTCGGCCGCGATCACTGGTGCCTCTCCCAAATGGCGCGCGCGGAAATCGGCATGCTCGCCCACCACGATCGCGTCATCGACCACGATCCCCAGCGTCAAAATCAGCGCAAAGATCGAGATCATGTTCAGCGTCATGCCGGAAAAATACATCACCGCCAAAGCCGCCGCCATCGAGGTCGGAATCCCCATCGCGACCCAAAACGCGGTGCGCGCATTGAGGAACAGGAACAGCAGCGCCAGCACCAGACCAAGGCCCAAAATCCCGTTGCCTAGCAACAAATCCAGACGCTGCGTGATCTTGTCCGAGCGCGTGCGCACGAGGTCCATTGACGTGCCCGCAGGCAGCGTGGGCTGCATCGTGTCGATGACACTTTCGACCTGTTTCTGGATCGCAATCGCATCCCCCGCAGCCGAGCGCGCGATGTTGATCACCACTGCCGGATGATCACCGACGAAATAGGCGCGGTTGCGATCTCCGCCATCGACGCGGATCTTGGCGACATCGCCCACGGTCAGTTGCGAACCATCATCCTCGGTGCGGATCACCAGCGCTGCAATTTCGGGCGCGGAACGCCGCTCGGTGCCAGTGGTGACACGCGCGGCGCCGCTTGCGACATCGCCTGCGGGATCGGTGGCGGCCTCGGCCGAAATCACGCTGATGATCTGGCTTAGCGTCACGTCATGGGCCATCATCGACACGGTGGGCACTTCGACCACCGTTTCAGGCGCGGCAATTCCCGCCAGCGCGGTGCGCGTCACGCCCTGCTGATAGAGCCGCACCACGGTTTCATCGCCCAAACGCCCAAGCTGTTCGGGCGAGAGTGGCCCGGTGATCACCAGATCGGTCACCGTGTCGCGCCAGACACCGCGTGAAACTTCGGGATCTTCAGACCCCTCGGGCAAATCGCCCGCCGTCGCCAGCGCGTTTTCGACGTCATTCACCGCGCGCGACATATCCCAGTCAGGTTCAAATTCCAGCGAAATGCGCGCCGATCCTTCCGAGGCGCGACTTTCCGAACTTTCCACCCCCTCGACCGCGATCAGCGAGGGTTCGAGCACCTGCACAATCGCGCGGTCCACCTCTTCGGCCCCCGCGCCTTCCCATTGCACCGAAACCGTGATCGATTCTTCGACCGAGTCGGGAAAGAACTGCGCGCGCATCCGCGGCACAGCCACGATCCCGGCGCAGAGCATGACCACCAGCACGATATTGGCCAGCGTGGCATGGCGCGTGAACAGACCGATCAGGCCGCGCGATTCCGGCAAGCCTTTGGTTTTGTTTGGATCGGCCATCTTATCCCCCGATCCGCGATTCTAGTTTTTCAACGGTGGCCACCGGCACTTCGTCTTGGTTTAACTCGGCCAGAAACCGTTTTTTGGCATTGTCGGGCATCGCCGTGTTGGCCTGCACGAAGGCGACCAGCTTGGCGCGGCGCTCGGCATCAAGAGTGACGGTATCGGCAGGTTCGGGCGCGCCGACCTGCCCCGGACGCAACGGACGTAGCTTGATCCCGCGCCCCAAAAGCGGCGTGCGCTCGGCCACGATCTCGGTCCCGGTTTTGAAATCGGCGCGAATAATCACATCATCGCCCTGACGGCGCAGCACGGTGACGGGGGCCTCTTGCAGACGGTCCTCAACGCCCAGCACCAGTACGGTATTTTGCGCATCCACTGCCGATGACGGAATCTCGGCCACGTTGTTCAAAGCAGGTTCTGCGAGGCGCACCGTCACGAAATCACCGGGGCGCAGCACCTGCGCGCCCTGAGCAATCGTGGCAAACAGCAACCGACCCGTCACCCCGGCCTCGACAGCGGCAGACACGCGCGAGAGCGTTCCTTGCGCCTCAATCGCGCCCCCTGCTGAGTCAAGCGAGACCGTAACCGGCAAATCGCGCAGATTGCCCTGCGCGTCAGTCAGGCGCGAGAATTGCCCGGTCGAGACGCGAAACGCCACTTCCAAAGCGCTTGGATCAATCAGCATGCCCAGCATTTCATTGCTCGACACCAGCCCGCCCCGAACGGCATTCACATCTGCCAGACGACCGCTGAACTCGGCGCGAATTTCGGTGTCGCGCAGCTTGCGCTCGGCCTCGGTGAGGGTGATTTTGGCACGCGTCAACCCGGTGCGCGCGCTGTCAAGTTGCGCCTGCGCCAAGGACAGGGCCGAACGGCGATTGAGCACCGCCTGATCGGCGGCCGATGCGGCCAGTTCCGAGGTTTCCAGCGTGGCCGTCGCACCCACGCCACGATCCGAAAGCGATTGCTGGCGGGCCAGCGCCTGAACGCGCAATTCGGCCTGACGCTGCGCGGCGATCACGTCATCACGCGAAATCGCCAGCGCGCGCTCAGATTGTGCCAAAGCAGCCTCTGCCTCAGAGACCGAGGCCACAGCACTGTCGCGCGCTGCCTGTGCCTCTGCGGGATCGAGCTTGACCAAAAGCTCCCCCTTCTCGACCGATGCGCCATCTTCGAAATTGGCAGCCAGTTCGACAATTGTGCCTCCGCTTGCGGCGCGCAATTCCAGCTCACGCGTCGAGTTCACCTCGCCATAAGCCGTCAGTGTGGGCGACAACGTGGTAAATTCCACCGCCATCACATTGGCCGCAAAGACGCGTTCACGCGCCGTCGGGGCGCGCCCTGCGCCCGCTTTGCGGGCCTCGATCGCGCTATAAATCGAAAACCCGCCGATCGCCAAAAGGCCAAGCGTCAGCGCCAGCAAAAACAGCCCCATCAGGGAACGGGTCAGGAACCGCATATCGTCTCCAGTGTCATCCTAGGTGGGGCGTTTCACAAACGCCCACAATCGCGCGAGGTCATGTTATCCTGCCAAACAAGGGCGAGGGAATGACTTTCTATACGCATCAAGGCGTCATTTCCGTCACTTTTTCACGAAACTGCGACCGTTTATCGCGCTTTAGCCTTGCTGATCCAGCCGCGCACGGATCGAAAGCAGATCGGCCCAGGCCTCGCGCTTGGCAGCCGGGTTGCGCAGTAGATACGCCGGGTGGAGCATTGGCAGAACGGGACGCCCGAACGCCTCGGCCCATGTGCCACGCAGCCGGGTGACCCCGCGTTTGCCCAAACCTGCCATGCAGGCGCCATTGCCCATCAGCACCACCAGATCGGGATCGGCCAGATCGACATGACGGGTCAGAAACGGCAACATCTGTGCGATTTCATCTGGATGAGGGTCGCGATTGCCCGGTGGCCGCCACGGCAAGACATTGGTGATATAAAGCCCCGCCAACGCATCGGGCGCGTCACGCGACAAGCCGATGGCCGCAAACATCCGATCCAGCAACTGCCCTGCCTGACCGACAAACGGCCGCCCCTTTTGGTCTTCCTCGCGCCCCGGTGCCTCGCCTACAATCATGACCCGCGCACGCGGAGCGCCATCGGCAAACACCGTGTTGCGCGCGCCCTTTTTGAGATCGCACAAATCATAGTCGTCAAGCGCGGCGCGCAATGCCTCAATCGACTCCGCCTTGCCCGCAAGATCGCGCGCATGTGCCAACGGATCGGGGCCGACAGCTTGCGCGATTTCGGCCACAGGGGGTAGATTCGCGCCAGCAGCAGTGGACTCGGGGGTGTCCGGCTTCGCCTCGACCCGCTTTTCCGGCAACGCGTAACAATCGACGGGATCATCGCCAATCGCCGTATCCACGCCCATCTCAAGCTGCCATTCCAGCGCAGCGAGGGCGGCGTAATAGTCCAGTTCGGGCGGGGCGTGAGTCTCCATCAGGCCAAGTTACGCGCGCGCGGGGCTGCGGTAAAGCGGCTGGACGCGCGCGCGCCCTTTTGCCATAAGCGGGCACAGTGAAAATCGGAGCAATCGCATGGCTTTTCGTCCACGCCACCTTCTGGGGATTGAACATCTCAGCCCCGAAGACATCCGCACCGTTCTCGACTTGGCCGATCAATATGTCGATTTTAACCGCCGCACGGTGAAAAAGACTGACGCGCTGGCGGGCATGACGCAAATCAACATGTTCTTTGAAAACTCGACGCGCACGCAGGCGAGTTTCGAGCTGGCCGGCAAGCGGCTGGGCGCGGATGTGATGAACATGGCGATGCAGACGAGTTCCGTGAAAAAGGGCGAGACGCTGATCGACACCGCGCTGACGCTGAACGCGATGCATCCCGATTTGCTGGTGGTGCGTCACGGCAGTTCAGGCGCGGTCGATCTGCTGGCGCAAAAGGTTGAATGCGCGGTGATCAATGCCGGGGATGGCAAGCACGAACACCCCACGCAGGCGCTGCTGGATGCGCTGACGATCCGGCGCGAAAAGGGGCGCATTCACCGCCTGACCGTTGCGATTTGCGGCGATGTGGCCCATTCGCGTGTCGCGCGCTCAAACCTGCTTTTGCTGGGAAAAATGGAAAACCGCGTGCGTCTGATCGCGCCGCCCACCCTGATGCCCTCGGGCGTGGCAGAGTTCGGCTGCGAGGTTTATGACGACATGCGTGAGGGTCTGAAAGACGCCGATGTGGTGATGATGCTGCGCCTTCAGAAGGAACGCATGGATGGCGGTTTCATCCCGTCCGAGCGCGAATATTTCCACCGCTACGGGCTGGATGCGGAAAAGCTCGCCTACGCCAAGGAAGACGCCATCGTGATGCATCCCGGCCCGATGAACCGGGGCGTGGAAATCGACGGCACGATTGCCGATGATATCCACCGCTCGGTTATTCAGGAGCAGGTCGAGATGGGCGTTGCGGTGCGTATGGCGGTGATGGATCTGCTGGCGCGCAACCTGCGTGAGGATCGCGGACGTGCGCTGGCAGGAGAAACCTATGTCTGAGATCGAACGCGACGAGGTTCTCAACTATCGCCCCGGCCCCGACAGCGAATTGCCGCTGGATGAGGGCGAGCACGTCGTCGCAACCTTCCTGCCCGACCGCAAACGCTACTGGACCGATCACGCGATTCTGGCGGTGCTGGGGGCGGTGCTGGTCTCGGCGGCGCTGTTTTGGCTCAACCGTCCCGCGCAAGTGCCGATTGCGGGCTTTGCCATTGTGATCGGGATGGCCGCGCGCGGGCTGTATTTTCGCTCTGAAGCCTTCGCGCGGCGTTGGCAACTGACCGACCGCCGCCTGATCGGCCCGCAGGGGCGTCAGGTGATGCTGCTAGAGCTTGCCACCGTGCGCGCGCTGATGGGCGATGTGCAACTGGTGACAAAATCGGGCGGCAAGCATCTGATCCGCCACCTCGCCGACGCCGGCCCCGTGGTCGCGCAGATCGAGCGTATGAAAAACCAACGCGCTGCCCAGCGCGCGACCGAGGGCGACGTCGAATGAACCCCGATCTCGCGCGCATCGACATCTTCCGCCTCAAGGAGGCCATGGCATGACCCTGTTCTTACAAAATGCCCGCCTGATCGACCCCGAGGCGCTAAGCGAAACCACCGGAAATATCGTCATCGATAACGGCAAGATCGCCGCGATCGGCGACATGTCCGCCCCGCCCGACGCGCAGGTGATCGACTGTGGCGGGAAATATCTGGCCCCCGGTATCGTCGATCTGGGCGTCAAGATTGGTGAACCCGGTGAGCGGCACATGGAGAGCTTCCGCTCTGCTGCGATGGCGGCGGCGGCGGGCGGGGTCACCACGATTATCGCGCGCCCTGACACGGCGCAGGCCATCGACAACCCCGAAACGCTTGAATTCGTCACCCGGCGCGCCGCTGACGCCCCCGTGCGCATCCTGCATATGGCGGCGCTGACCAAGGGGCGCGAAGGTCGCGAGATGACCGAGATCGGCTTTCTGCGCGATGTGGGCGCTGTGGCCTTCACCGATGGCACGCATGTCTGCGAGCAAACCAAGGTCTTGCAGCGCGCCTTCAGCTATGCTGCCAGCCTCGGCGCGCTGGTGATCGGCCATCCCCAAGACCCCGGCCTGTCCAAAGGCACGGTCGTAACATCGGGCAAATTCGCCAGCCTGCGCGGCCTGCCCGGCGTCTCGCCGATGGCCGAGCAGATGGGGTTGGAACGCGACCTCGCGCTCGTGGAAATGACAGGGCTTGCCTATCACGCCGACCAGATCACCACTGCGCGCGCCCTGCCCGCGCTGGCGCGCGCCAAGGCGGCAGGGTTGGATGTCACGGCGGGTGTGTCGATCCATCACCTGACGCTGAATGCCCTGGATGTGGGCGAGTATCGGACCTTCTTCAAACTCACCCCGCCTCTGCGTGACGAAGACGACCGGCTGGCCGTGATCGGCGCGGTGGGCGATGGCGTGATCGACGTGATCTGCTCCTTGCACACCCCGGCGGATGAAGAATCCAAACGTCTGCCATTTGAGGAAGCCGCCTCGGGCGCGGTCGGACTGGAAACGCTGCTGCCCGCCGCAATGCGCCTCTATCACGCGGGTCAGTTGACCCTGCCGCAACTGTTTCGCGCGATGTCATTGAACCCGGCGCGCCGCCTTGGCCTGCCCCAAGGACGGCTGGCCGAGGGCGCGCCCGCAGACCTCGTGCTGTTTGATCCGGATGCTCCCTTCGTGCTGGATCGCTTCAAATTGCGCTCGAAATCGAAAAATACACCTTTTGATACCGCCCGCATGGAGGGCAAAACACTTGCGACTTTCGTCGCGGGCGTGCAAGTTTATACCAGCGAAGAATAAAAATAACGCGAGCAGAGGCGAGGGCAGGCAATGCCAGGAGTTGAAAACGGGGCCACCTGGCTAGGGTTGGTGGCCGCTTTAGGCTATTTATTAGGGTCTGTGCCGTTTGGTATGGTCATCACGCGCATGCTTGGCATGGGCGATCTGCGCAAAATCGGATCGGGCAATATCGGCGCCACCAATGTGCTGCGCACCGGGAATAAACCGGCGGCGCTGGCAACCCTGCTGCTCGATAGCGGCAAGGGCGCGATTGCGGTGCTGATCGCGCGGTATTTCTTAGGCGAGACAGCGGCGCAGGTCGCGGGCGCCGCCGCCTTCATCGGTCATATATATCCGATCTGGCTGCGCTTTCACGGTGGCAAGGGCGTTGCGACCTTTCTTGGCACAATGATCGCGCTGGCTTGGCCTGTCGGGCTGGCCGCCTGTGCGGTGTGGCTGCTGACAGCGGTGGTGACACGGATCTCGTCGCTGTCTGCGTTGGTCTCGGCGGCGGCGACGGTGCCACTCGCCTATGCCTTCGGGCATCGCGACCTGATGATGCTGGCGGCGGGGCTTTCGGTGCTGATCTTTTGGCGCCATCGCAGTAATATCGCACGACTGGCCGCGGGCGTTGAGCCCAAAATCGGCAAAAAGGGCTAAACCCAAAGTGAGGGACCAAGTATGATGAGTTTCGGTGACAGCGTTCGCACCTGCGTAAAACAGAAATACGCAACCTTCGCAGGCCGCGCCCCGCGTGCGGAATTCTGGTGGTTCACCCTATTCTACACGCTCGTGCAAATTGCCACCAATATCCTCGACACGCTATTCTTCGGGGCCGGAGAGGTCGCAAGCGGCCCCGGCTTTTGGGCCTATAACAGCCAAGGGGGCCCGCTCTCGATTATCGCAGCTTTTGCACTTTTGGTGCCAGCGCTCGCCGTCACGGTGCGCCGGTTGCACGACAATGGGAAATCGGGTTGGTGGGTGCTGCTGTCCCTGATTCCGCTGATCGGCGGATTAATATTGCTGTTCTGCTTCGTGCAGCGCTCCCAGCCCGGTGACAATGCCTACGGCCCCGACCCGCACCGTCAGGTCTGAACCATCTTTCGGGGGCTCTGCCCCCGGCCTGCGGCCTCCCCCGGGATATTTCGCTCAAGAGGAAGACAGGCCGTTTTCCAACTTCCTCTTGATCCAAATATCCTGCGGGGGTCCGGGGGTGCAAAACCCCCGGCGCTCACCACCCGCGCTGCGCCAAATGCCGCAACCCGTTGGTGACATCCGCGCGCACAGCCAGTCGCAGCGCAGGCTCATCGCCCGCGCGCAGGGCGGCAAGGATCATGCGGTGATGACGCGGCGGCTCGTTGCGCTGCACCCGGCCGTAAAGCGCGCGCATCGTCGGCCCCAGTTGCAGCCAGACGGTCTCGGCGACAGCCAGAATCGCGGGCGATTGGGCGCGCAGATACAACGTGCGGTGAAAGTCCAGGTTGGTGCGGATATAGCTCACCGCATCATGTTTCGCGACCGCCTCGGCATTGGCGGTGTTGATCGCGCTCAGCCGGTCAATCAGCGCGAAATGGGCGCGCGGCAAGGCGCGGGCCGAGAGCTCCGGCTCGATCAACGCGCGCAGCGCGGCCAGCTCCTCGATACGCTCGTTGGACAGCTCGGGCGTGCTGACCCGCCCCGAGGCCGTCAGCGTCAACGCCCCCTCCGCCACCAGCCGGCGCAAAGCCTCGCGCACCGGCGTCATCGACACGCCATGCTGCTTGGCCAGACCGCGCAGCGTCAGCGCCTGACCGGGCAACAACTCACCCACCATGATCTGCTGGCGCAGGTAGCGATACAGCCGATCATGCGCGGCGGTTTCAATGGGGCGGGTGGAGATCGTCGTCATGGCAGGATTTGTGATCACATTCACACGCGCCGTCAATCGCGAAAGGTGCAATCACGCACAAGATCAGTCGCGAAACCGGATCGCATGCAGGCGCGAGCCCTCGCGTTTCAGCCAAGCACGTTCCGCCTTGAAGCTGGGTCGCAGACGCGCCACCTGCGCCCAAAACGCGCTGGAATGGTTCATCTCGACCAGATGGGCGACCTCATGCGCGGCGACGTAATCCAGCACGTCAGGCGGTGCCATGATCAGCCGCCAGCTATAAGACAGCGCCCCGGTGTGGCTGCAAGATCCCCAGCGCGAGCGGGTATCGCGCAGCGTGATTCGCGCAATCGGGCGATCAAGCATGGCTGCGTAATCCGCGCTCGCCTGATGCAGGCGCAAACGCGCGGCATGTTTGAAAAATGTCTCGATGCGCAAACCCAGCTTTTCGGGATCATTCGGGGCCAACAGCCGGTCCCCTTCAAGGCGCGGCGCGCGCAAGGTGGCGGGCTCCAACAGCAACTCGCGCCCCTCAAACGGCACAGTCTCGCCGAATCGCAGCACACGCGCGGGCGCGATCCCCCCAAGCGTGCGGCGCAGCCACTCGGCCTGACTGCGTGCAAAGGCCAGCGCCTCGCGCTCCGATGCCCCTTTCGGGATCGTCAGCGCCACGCGCCCATCCGCCCGCGACACCCGCAACGAGAACCGCCGCGCCCGCGCCGAGCGGCGCAAGACCAGCTCCAGCTCGGGCAGTTCGGGAATATGGGGCGGGCTGGGCACGCGGGCTCTCCTTAGGCAGTTGGGACGCAGATCGCAGATAACCGCACGAAAGGCTTTGACACCCAGCGGGAGGTGTGGCAGTTGGCTGCGACTCTGATATTACCAGCGCAGGAGATTTCCATGCCTAAAGAGGAATGGGGCGTCAAGCGTCTGTGTCCGCATTGCGCGAACCGCTTTTACGACCTGAACAAAGACCCGATGACCTGCCCGGTCTGCGCCAACAGCTTTACGCTGGAAAGCCTGACCTCGGCACGCGGCCGCACGCTTGTGTCAAGCAAGGCAAGCCCTGCCAAGGCTGATGAACCGGTTATCGAGGAAGAAGAAGACCTCGACACCGATACCAATGATGTCGAACTCGACGATGATCTTCTGGAAGATGACGACGACGACGATAACGTCTCACTCGACGAGATCGCCGATGTGAGCACGGAAGACAAAGAAGACAACTGATCACGGTTGACTTTGGATGGCATTGATAGGCGCGGCAGGGAGACCTTCCGCGCCTTCAGTCTGTATGCCGCAGGATGCCCCCACAGCGCGCATTGGGTGCATGCCAATTTTCCCCGTCGCGCAGAAAAACCCTCTTGCACCCGCGTGGCGCTTTGCCTATACGCCTCCCACGCAGCGCGGCCTTGGCCGATGCAGCACTACGATGGGGCCTTAGCTCAGCTGGGAGAGCGCCTGCATGGCATGCAGGAGGTCAGGGGTTCGATCCCCCTAGGCTCCACCAAATATTCCCATAAATGAATAGTGATACATCACGGCCGGCCCGCTTTTTTGCCATCTGATCCGCACGAAAACCCTGTGATAGCGCGGAAATGCTTGCATCATCGCGGCGGCGCGGCCATGCAGGTCGGCGTGACCCATTTTAATGATCAACCCGCGCTTTCTTTGGCTGACCTTGGCTGGTCGGCGTTTTTTGCTGATCAACTCACGCCTGAGGAAACCGCGCTGACCTGCATGCGCATCGCAAGCGTTCATCGCTCGCGGCTGACGGCGCAATCGCAAACGGGCGCGGTGCGGCTGGCCCTTGGGCATCAGGTCAAAACGACGGATTTTGCGGTTGGCGATTGGGTCTTGGTCGATCCGGAAACCCTGACGGTGCAACGCCGCCTGAGCCGCAAATCCTTGCTCGAACGCCACACTGAAGGGGCGCGCGTGCCGCAACTGATCGCGGCCAATGTGGACACGCTGTTCATCGTCACGTCCTGCAACGAGGATTTCAATCCCGCCCGGCTGGAGCGCTATCTCGCGCTGGCCAATGAGGCGGGCACGACCCCGGTGATCGTACTAACGAAAAGCGATCAGGCCGAGGATCCAGCGCAGTATCAGAAACAGGCCGAGGCGCTACAACGCGATCTTGTTGCGGTGACGCTGAATGCCAAGGCCGCAGATGCGATTGACACCTTGGCGCCGTGGTGCGGGGCGGGGCAGACGGTGGCCTTGGTGGGCTCATCCGGCGTCGGAAAATCGACCTTGCTCAATACGCTATCGGGCAAATCAGGGGACGCGGCCCAGCCCACCGGCGCTATTCGCGAAGATGATGCGAAGGGGCGTCACACGACCACCTCGCGCTCGCTCCATGCAATTGCGGGGGGCGGTTGGGTGATCGACACGCCTGGGATGCGCTCGCTGCATGTCAGCGACTCGGCGGCGGGGCTGGATATGCTGTTCGCCGAGATTACCGAGCTGGCCCCCAACTGCCGCTTTCGCGATTGCACCCATGCGCATGAGCCGGGTTGTGCGGTGCGCGCGGCGGTGGACGCAGGCACGCTTGACCCCGCGCGGCTAGAGCGGTGGCGCAAGCTGCAAGATGAGAACCGCCTGAATACGCCCGTGCTAACGGGGCCGCGTGGCAACCGGACCACGGTGCCACGCAAACGCCGCTGAGGCCCCCAGATCAGCGCCTAGACGTGCTGACCTGCGTTGACCTCAATCTCGGTGCCCGTGACATAGCTTGAGGCATCCGAGCACAGGAACCAGATTACATCGGCCACTTCCGAGGGCTGCCCAAGACGGCGCAGCGGCAGCGTATCGACGATCTTTTGCGTCCCCGGCGACAGGATCGAGGTCTCAATCTCTCCCGGCGCAATCGCGTTCACCCGCACACCAAGCGGGCCAAAATCATGCGCCATCTCGCGCGTCAGCGCTTTCAGCGCGGCTTTTGACGTTGAATAGGCCGCCCCCGCGAACGGATGCACCCGCGAACCCGCGATCGAGGTCACATTGACCACCGCGCCGCCTGCGGCGGACAACTCCTCAACCAGCCCACGCGCGAGCACGATGGAGGAGAAGAAATTGACGTGAAACACATGGCCCCAAGTCATCAGATCGGTATCGAGCGTATTCAGCCGCCCGCCATCGTCTGCCTTTGGTGAAATGCCCGCATTGTTCACCAGCGCATGTAGCTTGCCGCCATCAAGACGCTCACGGATCACCTCTACCGCGTTGATCGTGTCGGCGGGATCAGAGAGATCAATCTGAATGTGATCCTCACGCCCACCGCCCCACGGGCATTGCTCGGGGAAGGGTTGGCGTGAACAGGTAATCACCCGCCAGCCCTCGGCGGCAAAGCGTTTCACCGTGGCATGTCCGATGCCCCGGCTCGCCCCCGTCAGCAACATCACCTTGCGGTCATCCATATGTTCGTTTCTCCTTGCGCTGGGGCGACCCTATTGTGTTTTGGCACATGCGCAACGCCCTCGCTCTTTTCAAGGTGAAATTTAAGGGCTAGCAAGTGGAGGTCCGCGCCCCTCCTCAGGAACCAGCAGATGAGAAAACAGACGATGAACCAAGACTGGATCGCCACCGCCCGCACCTTGTCTGAGGCGCTACCCTATCTGCAACGCTATTCCGGCGCGGTGGTGGTGGTGAAATTTGGCGGCAACGCGATGGGCGATGAGGATGCGATGGCGGAATTTGCCCGCGATATCGTGCTGATGCGTCAGGTCGGCATGAACCCGGTCGTGGTGCATGGTGGCGGCCCGATGATCAACGAGATGCTGGGCAAGCTGGGGATCGAAAGCAAATTCGTGCGCGGCAAACGGGTGACTGACAAAGCCACGGTCGAGGTGGTCGAGATGATCCTCTCGGGACTGGTCAACAAGCGCATCGTGCAAGCGATCAACGATCAGGGCGGGCGCGCCGTGGGCATCTCGGGCAAGGATGACGACCTGATGGTATGTGAGGCCGACGACCCCGAACTGGGCTTTGTCGGGCGTCCGGTCGAGATGAACGTGCAGGTGATCCGCGATCTTTACAACGCCGGCATCATTCCGGTGATTGCGCCGGTTGCCACAGGCATGGCCGATAACGAGACCTTCAACGTCAATGGCGACACGGCTGCGGGGGCCATCGCGGGCGCGCTGCAGGCGGATCGTCTGTTGCTGCTGACCGATGTGGCAGGCGTGAAGAACAAGGATGGCGAAGTGATCACCGAAATGACGCCCGACGACATCGAGGCGCTGATCGGCGATGGCACGATTGCGGGCGGGATGATTCCGAAAACCGAAACCGCGCTCAAGGCGCTGAGCGAGGGCGTGCGCGCGGTGGTGATCGTGGACGGGCGGGTGCAAAATGCCTGTCTGCTGGAACTGTTCACCGAACATGGCGCAGGCTCGCTGATCCGCTCAACCACGCCGCGCGTGACCCCGCGCAGGCGCTGAGGGCATGCTCCCCGGCTTGCCCGAGGCCCTGGCCAGCCACCACCTTTTCGTCTCGGGCGCGCTGCATGAGGGGGCGCAGACGATTCTGCTGATCTCACCTGACGAGCCGGGCTTTTGGGCGCATGTCACCGCCCAACCCGAATTTCACGACAGCGCCCCAGATCCGCTGGATCGCTGGTCAAGCCGCGTGATCACGACGCTTGCGACACAGTTCGACGCACAGGCACGCTTTCCCTTTACCGGCCCGCCATGGCACCCGTTCGTGGCTTGGGCCATCGCCTCGGGGCAAAGTTTCGACTCGCCCATTCACTTGATGGTGCATGCGCGCATGGGGCTTTGGGCAAGTGTGCGCGGCGCGCTGGTAGTGCCATACCATCTGCCCCTGCCCACCTCCGCCGCCAATCCCTGCATCCGCTGCACCGCGCCCTGCACCACCGCCTGCCCCGTCGCAGCCCTTGGTCCGCAGGGCTATGACGTGCCCGCCTGTCACGCCCATCTCGACGCGCCCGACGGGGAAGCCTGTCGAAATTCGGGCTGTCTTGCACGGCGCGCTTGCCCCGCCGGTCAAAGCTATGGCAGGCTGGAAAAACAATCCGCATGGCATATGAGGCAATTTCACCCATGACCCCAATCGGCTACCGCCGCCTGATCCTCACCCGCCACGCAAAATCGAGCTGGGATGATCCGCGCATCGAAGACCAAGACCGCCCGCTCAATGCGCGCGGCCGCCTCGCCGCCACCGAGTTGGGCGATTTTCTCGCCTCGCGCGGGCTGGAACCCGAAGAGGTCATTTGCTCAACCGCGCTACGCACCCGCGAAACATGGGAGCGCGTGGCCGGTGCCGTGATCGAGACACGCCCCGAACTGCATTTTAGCGAGCGTCTCTATCACGCAGGCCCCGAGACCCTGCTTGAGGTGCTCAAAACGGCCCATGCGCCCACGGTGATGATGCTGGGCCACAATCCCGGCATTGCGGAATTTGCCCGCACATTGCTTGCGCGCGAGGTTCTTGACCCGGATTTCCGCCGCTTCCCGACCTGCGCCACGCTGATCGTCGATTTCCAAATCGAAAGTTGGGGCGATCTGGAATTGGGCCAGGGCGCGATGCTCGATTTCTTCACGCCCACGCGGTGATAAAAAAGGGCCGGGAAACCCCGACCCTTCTTCGCTCTTGAGAAATATCCCACGGGGGTCTGGGGGTGTGAAACCCCCAGCCTGTCCGCTTAGTGCCCCAGAATCTGGCTTAGGAACTGCTTGGTGCGATCCGATTGCGGGTTGTTGAAGAAATCATGCGGGTTGTTTTGCTCAACGATCTGACCGTCGGCCATAAAGATCACCCGGTTCGCCACGGCCTGCGCAAAGCCCATCTCGTGGGTCACACACAGCATGGTCATGCCCTCTTCGGCCAGCTCGATCATCGTATCAAGCACCTCTTTGATCATCTCGGGATCCAGCGCCGAGGTCGGCTCGTCAAACAGCATGATGCGGGGCATCATGCAGAGCGAGCGCGCAATCGCCACGCGCTGCTGCTGACCGCCCGAAAGCTGGCCGGGATATTTATCCGCCTGCTCGGGGATTTTCACCTTTTCAAGGAAATGCATCGCCGTTTCGATGGCTTCCTTCTTGGGCGTTTTACGCACCCAGATCGGGGCCAGCGTCAGGTTCTCAAGGATCGTAAGATGCGGGAACAGGTTGAAGTGCTGGAACACCATCCCCACTTCGCGCCGGATCTTATCGATATTCTTGAGGTCATTGGTCAGCTCAATCCCATCGACAATAATCTTGCCCTGCTGATGCTCCTCAAGCCGGTTGATGCAGCGGATCAGCGTTGATTTCCCCGAGCCGGACGGCCCCGCGATAACAATACGCTCGCCGCGCTGCACGGTCAGGTCGATATCGCGCAGAACATGAAACTGGCCATACCATTTGTTCATATTCTCGATTTGGATCGCGACCTCATCGCTGACCTGCATGTGGCTACGGTCAACTTCGCGTTCAAAATGTGGTTCGGTCATGTGCGTTCGCCCTTAGTGATTGTCACGTTGCAGCCGGTTCTCGAGATGCATCGAGTAGCGCGACATTGCGAAGTTCAGGATGAAGAAGATGGCACCGACAAAGACGAAGGGTTCCCAGTAAATCCCTTTCCAGTTGAAGTCGGCGCGGATGAAGTCGGGAATGCCCTTGAGCGGGTCAAACAGGCCCACAAAGACGACCAGCGTGGTGTCTTTGAACATCCCGATAAAGGTGGACACGATGCCCGGAATCGAGATTTTCAGCGCTTGCGGCAGAATGACCAGCCGTTGCGCCTTCCAGTAATCCAGACCCAGCGCATCCGCTGCCTCGTACTGACCGCGTGGCAGGGCGGCCAGCCCGCCCCGTATCACCTCGGCGATATAGGCAGCGGCAAACATCGTCACGAGGATCATCACCCGCAGAATGATGTCAAAATTCGTGCCCGGCGGCAGGAAGTAGTTCAGCAACAAAGAGGCGACGAACAGCAGCGTGATCAGCGGCACGCCGCGGATGAACTCGATGAAGATGATCGACAAACCCTTGACCAGCGGCATATCCGATTGCCGCCCCAGCGCGAGGATAATTCCCGCAGGCAACGACATCGCAATGCCCCCGACGCCCAGCGTGATCGCCAGCAAGAAGCCCCCGAACTTGGCCGAGTCGACATGCTCGATCCCCAGCGGGATGATTGAATGAAACAGATCAATCAGCGGCCCGACGGCGAGAAGGAAATACAAGATTGTCACGATCGCGCCGGCCGAGAAGCCCGCGATAGGGCCGAACTTGCCCACAAAGCTGAACACGATCCAGCCCAGGACGAACCCGGCTAGAACCAACAGCGGAGCCCAGACCGAGCCGCCCCAAAGCAGCCAGACGGCGAGGAACGGAAAGACCAGCGTGAACCAGACGACCTTTTTGGGCACCCACTGAAACATCAACGGGCCGACGGCCACGAACAGCAGCGCAAAGGTCAGAACCGGGCGCCAATACAGTTCGGACGGGTAAAATCCAAAGAGGAACTGGTGCCAGCGCTCGTGGATCATGGCCCAACACGCGCCGGTAGCCCCCGCGCCGTAGCGGTCGGTGATGATAGCGCGACACTCTTTAAGCGAGTTCGCATCCCAAACCCCATGGGCGAACCACGGGTAGAAATGCATCACGAAGCTATAGGCGACATAGAGACCCGCGAGCGTGAGAAGCGTGTTGACCCAGCCCGAGAACAGGTTCTCGCGCAGCCATTTGATGACCCCCGACTGACCAGTTGGCGCGGCCTGTTGGGGAAGCATTGTCTCGCGCACATAGGCGACGGTTTGGGCGTGCGTGTCGCTCATATCACCGCTCCTTCAGCTTGACGCGATTGTTGAAAATATTCATCCCGCCCGAAATCAGCAGCGAGATCACCAGATAGATCAGCATCATCAGCGTGATCGCTTCTAGCTCGCGCCCCGTTTGGTTCAGCGTGATGCCCCCAAGCGTGCCGCGCAGATCAAGATAGCCGACCGCGATGGCCAGCGAGGAGTTCTTCGTCAGGTTCAAAAACTGCGAGATCAACGGCGGGATAATCACCCGCAGCGCTTGGGGCAAAATCACCAGACGCATCGTGCGACTGGGCCGTAGCCCAAGCGCGAAGGCGGCTTCGGACTGTCCCTTTGACACAGCCATAATACCGGCGCGCACGATCTCGGCGATGAAAGCGGCGGTGTACAGGCTTAACCCCGCCCAAAGCGCCACAAAGGCGTTCGAGACGTTCGTACCCTTGGTAAAGTTAAAGCCCTTGAGCACCGGCTCCTCGGGGTTAATGCCCAGGACAGTGACAACGATTGCGACCGGAAGCAGCCAGATCAGCGCATTTTGCCACCATGTCGTGGGACGGACACCCGTGGCCGCCTGCACCTTCGTCGCGTTCTTGTTAACCGCTTTGGTGACAAACCAACTCGCCAGCAGCACCAGCACAATCGCGAGGAAATTCAGCGAAATCGGGGCCAGCGCGGTATCAAGAGAGCCGAGGCTGCGATCGAAATGGATTGAGGGGATCGCAGTATACCGGTTGGTAAAGGCAACCGATTCGAACAGCATCGAGGTTTTCGCCTCACCGGTCGCCGCGTTCACCTTATATTGGTTGGGGGACGGCGCGACTTCCGTCAGCAGCGCGAGCGCAACCAAGATCCAGAGCAGCACGGGAATGTTGCGAAACACTTCAACATAGATCGTCATCATGCGCGCAACGAGCCAGTTTTTCGACAGGCGCAGCACCCCGATGATAACCCCAAGAACGGTTGCCGCGATACAGCCCAAGAATGACACCCACAGCGTATTGAGCAACCCGACCAATAGCGCGCGGCCATGGGTCATGTCGTTGTTATACGGGATCAGGGCGTTGCCGATATCATAGCCGGCGCGTTGTCCGAGGAAACTGTAGTTGAAATCCTTACCCAGCGCGTTGAGGTTCTGGATCGTGTTATCGACCAGCCAGCCGACAAACCCCATCACCAGAAACAGCACCACAATCTGGATCGTCATCGAGCGATAACGCGTATCATATATAAGTTGGCTGAGCCGGAAGCCTTGGTGCTCCGGCGCGTCTGGCGCAGTCGTCATCTGTATTTCCCCTGTTGCCGTAGCGCTTGTTTTTATGTGGCCATTCTATGTCGGGCCTTGGGGATGCTGTCTTCCCCGCGCACGGTCTTTTGATAAAAGGTCAGGGGCGCGGAATGAACCGCGCCCCTGACAATGTTATCTTAGCGGAAGGGAGGAGCGTACATCAGGCCGCCCTGCGTCCACTGGGCGTTCAGCCCGCGGGCCAATCCGATCGGGGTCTGCTCGCCGATGGTTGCCGCAAAGATCTCGCCGTAGTTACCGTTGGCTTTGATCGCGTTCACAGCCCAGTCTTTGTCCAGACCGACCATTGCGCCAAGATCACCCTCGACACCAAGCAAACGCTTGATTTCCGGGTTGTCGGTGCTTTTTGCCAGCTCGTCGATATTGGCCGAGGTCACGCCGTATTCTTCGGCTGCGATCAGCGCATAAACCGTCCAGCGAACGATATCGGTCCACTGGTCGTCACCCTGACGAACGGCCGGAGCGAGCGGCTCTTTCGAGATGATTTCCGGCAGAATAACGTAATCGCTCGGGTTTGCGAAGGCTGCGCGCGTGGCAGCCAGCCCCGATGCGTCGGTGGTGTACGCATCACAAGCGCCAGCAAGGAACTGCTGCTCGCCTTCAGCATTCGAATCGACGGTGATCGGCTGATAGCTCATGTTGTTGGCTTTGAAGTAGTCCGCCAGGTTCAGCTCGGTCGTGGTGCCGGTCTGGATACAGATGGACGCGCCGTCGAGTTCCTTGGCCGAAGTCACGCCGGAATCTTTGCGCACCATGAAGCCCTGACCATCGTAGTAGTTGGTCGCGGTGAATTGCAGCTTCAGGTCGGTGTCGCGCGAGAACGTCCAAGTAGTGTTACGCGCCAGCAGATCGACTTCGCCCGAACCCAGTGCGGTGAAACGCGTCTGACCCGAGGTCGGCACGTATTTCACTTTCGAAGGATCGCCAAGCACGGCACCCGCGACAGCCTGACAGATCGCGACATCAAAGCCCGACCAGTTGCCGTTTGCATCGGGAGCGGCAAAGCCGACAAGCCCGGTGTTGACACCACAGATCAGCTCGCCGCGCGCTTTCACGTCGTCAAGCGTCGCTGCACCAGCAACACCGGCAGCCAAGGTGGCCGCAGTCAGCGCGCCGATAAACACGGATTTCTTCATTTTTACCTCTTCCTGTTTCGCCGTCCTGTGGGGAACGGTTCTTGGACGGCCCGCAATGGACCAAATTACAGTGCCCAGTGACACATCGTAACGAAAGTGTGGTCCAGATCAGGAAAGAAGGTCAAGGCTGCTTTCAGCTTTCCGTGAGACCATCTGCACAATTGATCGGCAATAGCCGTTGAATTAGGCGCATTCTTGGTCGGAAATGAAATCGCGCAGTCTCACGAATGGGCGAGCGACCAAATTCGCGCCGCTTGTAACAGCGCCTCATTTTTCAGAGAGGCGAGGTCATCGGCGTCTTCATCCGCGCCCCATTGCTCGCGCTGCCAGTCTTCGTCGATGCGTGACAAGTCCCACGCCTGCTGCGCATCCAACCGCCCGCGCGCCACGGCCAGCCCCAAAACAAGCGACCCGGTGAGCGAAATCAGATCATGCATCGCTGCCAGTGCAAACGGGCTGAGCGCGGCCAATTCGGCACGCAAACGCGCCATTGCTGCCGCGTCCTGATCGACCGGAATCACCCCGGATGTGACAGCAAGCCGCGCGTTAAATTCGTCGTCCGCCCAATCCAGCAGCGCATCCCAAGCCTGCGCCTGACGCGCCACCAGCTCTTCGGGGCCATCGGCGCGATAGCTTAGCAAGTCGGTGCCGCCATATTCGGCCAGCATGTCGACCACCTCGTCAAACTGCACCGCGACCTTGTCTATCGCAGCATTGGCCGAGCGGGTGACGGGCATGGTTTCAGGGCGGATCGCGCCGTCCTGAGACTCCCATTCCGCCACAATCGCCTGCGCCATAGCGCGGGTCGGCACGCGCAGTTCTGCCTTGGCGGGTGTGCGCAGCCGGCGACCATCCAGCAGGATACCGAAATCCTGCGCGCCGGCATCGACGCTCGCCTCTTTCCAGAATCGCTTCGCGGCCCATTCGCTCATGCGCGCATCCCCCACTCGTCAAACAGCGCCGTTTCCAGCGCGCCGAAATCATCGACCATGCGATGCGCACCCGCAGCTTCCAGCTCGACGGCGGGATGATAGCCCCAACGCACGCCGATGGTGCTGACCCCTGCGGCGCGGCCCATCTCGATATCATAGCTCGTATCGCCAATCATCACCGCATCCCCTGCCCCGACGCCCGACTCAGCCAGCGCGGTGGCGATCATCGACGGGTGCGGTTTGGAGGGGTGATCATCGGCCGTTTGCAGGCTGACGAAAATCCCCTCAAGCCCGTGATGTTCGATCAGCGCGCGCAGGCCCCGGCGCGATTTACCCGTCGCCACCGCCAGCAGCAGATCATCGCGCTTAGCCAGGCGATGCAGCAGTTCCGCCGCACCGGGATAAAGCGGCGCAGGATCGGCGGCGCGCGCGCTCATGTAGCTTTGCTTATAGCCCTCGACGATGCGCGCCTGCGTGTCGCCATCCAGATCCGGCGCAAGGCGCGCCACCGCGACGGGCAGCGACAGCCCCACGATCTGCAACACCGCCGAGGCTGCAGGGGCCGCCTGCCCCGCCGCCTCGAACCCCAGCCCCATCGCGTGGGTGATATGGGTCTGGCTGTCCGAAATCGTGCCATCGACGTCAAAGATCGCCAGCTTCATGCGAGATCCTCAAACGGGTCGGCGGGCACATCGCGCTCGTTCCAGCCCAGTGTGTTCCACGTGCGCTTCATGTGATCGGGCATCGGCGCGACCAGAGTGATCCGCTTGCCGCTGATGGGGTGATCGAAACTGATCTGGCGGGCGTGTAGGTGCAGCTTGCGGCTGATCTCTCCGCCCAGTTGCGCGCCCCAGCCATCGCCCAGATTTTCCTGCCCAGAGCCGCCATATTTGCCATCGCCCACAATCGGGTGGCCGATCTCGGCCATATGCGCGCGTAGCTGATGGGTGCGTCCGGTGATCGGCACCAGCGCCACCCAAGACACCCGCGTCCCCAGCGCATCCAGCACCGCGTAATCGGTTGTAGCGCGCTTGGCATATTCGGTCTGATCGACTTTCGAGGGGTGGATGCAATGCATCTTTTCGCCCTCGCCACCGCGCCCGTGCCCCGGCGCTTTCACCAGACCGAAACGGACCGTGCCCATTTTCGGGTTGGGCACACCGGCAACCGCCGCCCAATAGATCTTGCGCGTGGTCTTGGAGCGAAACGCCTCGGACAGGCGGCGCGCGACCCGATCCGTGCGCGCCAGCAGCAGCACGCCGGACGTGTCCTTATCCAGACGATGCACCAGCTTGGGCTTGTCCTTGTAGCCAAAGGTCAACGCCTCGGACAGTCCGTCAACATGGCGATTGCCCTGCCCCGAGCCGCCCTGACTGGGCAGCCCCGCGGGCTTGTTGAGCGCGATGATATGTTCATCCTTCCACAACACGCAGCCCTGAATGAACTGCGCATCAGCGTCAGAGATTCCCGCAACGTCATTGGGCGGTGGCGCATCGGGAATCGGCGGCACGCGCACGGTCTGGCCCGGCGCGATCCGCGTGTTGGCCTTGACCCGCCCGCCATCGACACGCAGATCGCCCTTGCGGCACATCTTTTCGATCATGCCTTGGGAAAGCTGCGAGAATCGCCGCTTGAGAAAGCGATCAAGACGTTGCTCGCCCTCATCCTCGGTGACCTGAACATGCTGCACACCGCTCATAATACTGCCCTCATCATTGACACGCCCGCAAACAACCCGACCAGCGCGACAAGAACCGATAACGCGATATAGCCAACCGCCATTCCGGTCTGGCCGCGCTCGATCAGCCGGTAGGCTTCCAGCGAGAATGAGGAAAACGTCGTGAAGCCGCCCAACATTCCGGTCGCAAGAAACGCGTTCCAATGGGTTAGCTGCCTGTCGCCCAGAAACACGATCAGCGCCCCCATGAAAAACGACCCGAGGATGTTGGCCGTAAGCACGCCCAGCGGCATCGGCTGCGGCCCAAAGGTGCGCATCACGCCCACCCCCAAAAGATAGCGCCCCGAAGCGCCGATCGCGCCGCCAAGCGCGACCTGCAAAACCGTTGTCAGCATTGGTGTCTCCTTTGTCGCCCTTGGACCGAAGGGGGCGGCAAATGTCAAGTTTGGCGGCGTGTGCGCTGTTTGGAGAACCAGTCGAGGCGCTTTTTCAGCTCACGTTCAAAGCCGCGCTCGACGGGTTGATACAGAACCGGACGCTTCATCGTCTCGGGAAAGAAGTTCTGCCCTGAAAAGCCGTCCTCGGAATCGTGATCATATTGATAGCCCGCGCCAAAGCCCTGCTCTGACATCAGCTTGGTTGGCGCGTTCAGGATATGCTTGGGTGGCGGTTCGGACCCCGTTTGCTTGGCCGCCGCGCGCGCCGCTTTATAGGCAACATAGCCCGCGTTCGATTTCGGCGCGAGCGCAAGATAGAGCACCAGTTGCGCCAGTGCCAATTCGCCCTCGGGGCTGCCAAGGCGCTCGTATGTATTCCACGCGTCGATGCTCAGGGTCTGCGCCTGCGGATCGGCCAAGCCAATATCCTCGACCGCCATGCGCGTCAGTCGACGCGCCAGAAAGCGCGGGTCTTCGCCGCCCTCCAGCATCCGCGCGAACCAGTAAACGGCGGCATCGGGGTCGCTGCCGCGCACCGATTTATGCAAAGCCGAGATCAGGTTGTAATGCTCATCGCCCGATTTGTCGTATTTCGCCGCGCGTTTCATCAACCGCGTTGAAAGGGCGTCGACATCAAGCGGCTTGTCCAATTTCCACGCCGCCACCTGTTCAATCAGGTTCAGCAGCGCGCGCCCATCGCCATCAGCCATCTCAAGCAGCGCCTCGCGCGCGGGCCCCGTCAGCGGCAAGGCCCGATCCAACGCCTGTTCAGCGCGCTGCGCGAGGCGTTCGAGATCGGCCAGATCAAGCCGCTCAAGGATCATCACCTGCGCGCGGCTTAGCACAGCGGCGTTCAGCTCAAAGCTGGGGTTTTCGGTCGTGGCCCCGACGAGAAGGATCGTACCATCCTCCATATGCGGCAAGAAGCTATCCTGCTGCGCCTTGTTGAAGCGATGGATCTCATCGACAAACAGCAAGGTGCCACGGCCTTGGGTGGCGCGCAGCTTGGCGGCTTCAAAGACTTTGCGCAGATCGGGCACGCCGGTAAAAATCGCGGAAATTTGCACGAAGGCGCGATCAGATGCATCCGCCAACAGCCGTGCAATCGTGGTTTTGCCCACACCCGGCGGCCCCCACAGGATCAGCGACCCAAGCGAGCCCGCCGCCAACATCGCGCCGAGCGGCGCATCGGGGCCAAGCACTTGCTCTTGCCCGATCACCTCGGACAGGGTGCGCGGACGAATACGGTCGGCCAGCGGGCGCGGGGCCTGCGGCGCGTCAGTGGAGGGATCAGAGGGGGTGTCAAACAGATCGGCCATAGGGGCGCAATCTAGTGCTTGCCGCGATCCGAGGAAAGCCCCCGCGCGAGCAGCCGCGCGGGGGAATGGCAAGCAAGTTCAGTGTAGGTTTTGCGAGAAGTCCATCGACACGACCTGATTGTTGATCCCGTCGATTTCCATCACCGGACCCATCGCGGTCATATCGACCCCGACACGCCCCGCCCAACGCGGCCAGTTCGCGTTGAGCAAAGTCAGAGCCGAGCGCGCGCCAAGACGCCGTGCGGCACTGCCGATCTCCATCACCAGCTTGGCATGAACGCGACGCCGGATTCCGGCAGGCACGTCATGGGCCACGAACAGACGCGAGCTTTCCCAGACGGTTTCAGACACCGGTGCCTCATCATATAGCAGGTTGGAGGGAATCGTGGCCAACAGCCCGCGCTGCGCATCGCGGATCATGTAGCTATAGATGCCGCATTTAGTGGTGGTGGGCGTCAAACGGTTGCCTGCCAGCACCTTGCCCAGCTCATCATGCACGACAACCCAGCGGCTGGCGGGGGTGTCATACTGGTCGTATTCCATGCCCATCGCCTCGGGCAGATCCCATTTGTTTTGCACGATGAACAGTTCGCGCCGCGCACGAAGCATGTTGGCGAACAACGTGCCGTGGTTGTGGAAATTATCGAATGAAAGTGTGGTGGTCTGCATGTCTTCCTCCTGCAGGGTTGGTTGGTCAAACAGCCGTGCGGAGGGCAACAAACACTAAAGCAGTCGATAGTCCTTTGCGCGTTGGATAGCTTCGGCCGTTGTTCTGGCCATCAACCTCGTTCGCGCAGAATTCAGCCGCGCCTTAAGGGCGCTTTCTGATATCCCCAGTTTCGCGGCTGCTGCCGCATGTCGATCGCCCCC
Source organism: Thioclava indica (assembly GCF_000714545.1). Classification (GTDB taxonomy): domain Bacteria; phylum Pseudomonadota; class Alphaproteobacteria; order Rhodobacterales; family Rhodobacteraceae; genus Thioclava; species Thioclava indica. Next base: position 19,109 of record NZ_AUNB01000021.1, on the reverse strand, counting down.
AGCAACACAGCGCAGCGCCTCGATCTGGGCTTTCGTCAGGCTCTCGGGAGGCTGGGTCATCTCGTGTAATTCGGACACGATTCCGCCCAGCGCCGCGATCTCTTCGTCACTATATTCCCGGTCGTCGCGCGCGAAACTTGCGATGGTACGGGATTTAATCGGGCCACAGGAAATTGTGCACCCGAATTTGAGGCCGAATTTTCGCGCCTCGACGAAAAGATGAAACGGATCAGGCAGACCCGGATCACTCCATCGGATCGAACCGTTGACAGAAAACCCCCAGGCCGTCATTGGATCGCGCAACACAAACCCGTTTTCCGTGTAATGATCCAACCAAGCCTTACTATAGGTTTGGTAGGTCATTAGCGGGGCGGTAAAGCGGATATGCAATCCAACAAAATACCCAAGCGGCGCCCTGCGGCCCAGCTCTTTTAACTTCAGATCGATTCTGCTCTGTATCGACATATCTTTTTAGACAGGTTGGGGAAAAATCGGTCAACTTTAAAGTGAATTATACCGAGGCTTTTCTCGTTTCTTTTTAGATGACTACGCAATTTTTCACGGCTTGCAAAGTGCAGGATGTCAAAGTTCTTCAAGAATGATTAGGCCATTTCTAGGGCAAATCGCCATAAGCGCATAAAAAAACCCGCCGATGAGGGCGGGTTTTCGTCTTAGCCACTTTTTTAAGCGGTGAGCAGGATGCCCGAGGATCAATCCTCGGCGGCTTCTTCTGCTTCGACGCGGGCTTTGTCAGCTTTGCCTTTGGCAGCCGGATCACGGTCAACAAATTCGATGATCGCCATCGGAGCCATGTCGCCGTAGCGGAAGCCCGCCTTGAGGACGCGAACATAGCCACCCTGACGCTCTTTGTAGCGCGGGCCGAGGATTTCGAACAGTTTCGCAACATACTGATCTTGCTTGAGCTGGCTGGCAGCCTGACGGCGTGCGTGCAGATCGCCGCGCTTGGCAAGTGTGATCAGCTTTTCGATGACCGGGCGCAGTTCTTTGGCTTTGGGCAGGGTCGTTTTGATCTGCTCGTGCTCGATCAACGAGCCAGCCATGTTAGCAAACAGCGCTTTGCGGTGTTCGTGGGTGCGGTTTAGACGGCGGTAGCCGCGAGCGTGACGCATGTGAAGTCTCCAAATCTAGCGTTTTACTTTGTCAGGCTGGCGATGCGTGTCACCAACTCACCTTGGGATCTTTCGATCCAGATCGTCCCCGGCAGGTCCGGGCATTTGTGAGGGGCGTTTATCCAACGCCCCCCTATTCGTCAATCAGAACTGGTCTTCGAAACGTTTGGCCAGATCTTCGATGTTTTCCGGCGGCCAGTCTTCGACTTCCATCCCGAGATGCAGGCCCATGCCCGAAAGCACTTCCTTGATCTCGTTAAGCGACTTGCGCCCGAAGTTCGGCGTGCGCAGCATCTCTGCTTCAGTTTTCTGGATCAGATCGCCGATATACACGATGTTGTCGTTCTTGAGGCAGTTTGCCGAACGCACCGACAATTCCAGCTCGTCCACTTTCTTGAGCAGAAGCGGGTTGAACTCGAGACCGTCATCCGCGTCTTGCTTGCCAGCCGATTCCGGCTCGTCGAAGTTGACGAAGATCGACAGCTGGTCTTGCAGGATGCGCGCCGCGAATGCCACCGCATCATCTGCCGACAGCGAGCCGTCGGTTTCGACCTTCATCGTCAGCTTGTCATAATCCAGAACCTGACCTTCGCGGGTCGGGTGGACTTCGTAGGCAACCTTTTTGACCGGCGAGTAGATCGCATCAATCGGGATCAGACCGATCGGCGCATCTTCGGGACGGTTTTTGTCGGCTGCAACATAGCCCTTGCCCGTGTTGACGGTCAGTTCCATGAACAGATCGGCGCCGTCATCGAGATGGCAGATCACATGCTCTTTGTTGAGCACTTCGATGCCAGAAGTCTCGGTGATGTCGCCAGCCGTAACCACGCCCGGCCCTTTGGCCGAGATCGAGAGGCGCTTGGGCCCTTCGACATCCATACGCAGCGCCACACCCTTAAGGTTCAGCACCATGTCGGTCACGTCTTCACGCACACCGGCAACGGACGAGAACTCGTGCAGCACGTTGTCAATCTGAACGCTGGTGATCGCAGCGCCCTGCAGCGAGCTGAGCAGCACACGACGCAGCGCGTTGCCCAGCGTCAGGCCAAAGCCGCGCTCCAGCGGTTCCGCTACGATGGTCGCCTGGCGCAGCGGGTCATTGCCCGGCTTCACGTCAAGCTGCGTGGGCTTAATCAATTCGGCCCAATTCTTGTGGATCATGCGTTTGCCTCCATACTTGTCCCAGACCCATGTCCAAAGTCGGGACGCCCGAGGAAAAAACCGAAAAACACGGTCGGGCCGCGCGGCAATCCCGCACGGCCCGGCCGTTGAAACTTAGATCAGACGCGGCGACGCTTCGGCGGGCGGCAACCGTTATGCGCCATCGGCGTCACGTCGCGGATCGAGGTCACTTGCAGACCAACAGCCGCCAGCGCACGCAGAGCCGACTCACGACCCGAACCGGGGCCTTGAACTTCGACATCAACGGTCTTGAGACCGTGATCCTGCGCCTTTTTGGCAGCATCTTCGGCAGCCATCTGGGCAGCATAAGGCGTCGATTTACGCGAGCCTTTGAAACCCATCGTGCCAGCCGAGCTCCACGAAATCGCGTTGCCCTGCACGTCCGAAATCAGAATCTTGGTGTTGTTGAACGAGGAGTTCACATGCACAACACCAGTGGCGATATTTTTACGTTCCTTGCGCTTAGCGCGAACTTTTTCACGAGCCATCTGTCCTGCCTCCCCTTACTTCTTCTTGCCAGCGATAGCTTTCGCCGGACCTTTGCGCGTGCGCGCGTTGGTATGGGTGCGCTGGCCGCGCACGGGCAGGTTGCGACGATGACGCAGACCGCGATAGCAGCCGAGGTCCATCAGACGCTTGATGTTCATCTGGGTCTCACGACGCAGATCGCCTTCGACGGTCAGATTGGCGTCGATATACTCACGGATGGCAAGCACTTCGCTGTCGGACAGCTCGTTGACGCGACGGGTCGAATCGATACCAACGGCTTCGCAGATTTGACGCGCTGTGTGTTGACCGATTCCGGTGATGTAGGTGAGTGCGATCGGGACGCGTTTCCCGGTCGGAATGTTGACGCCAGCAATACGTGCCAAAGCGTTTATCCTTTCGTTGCGGTTCCGTGATCCCAGAACCTTTTTTCACAACACAAGGCCCGAAACTGGCGCTTCGGGCCCGTGATTTCTTCCCCGAAGAATCTTTCCCAAGCGGAAACGATTCTGACAAGAGACGCCGTGACCTAGAGGCAAACGCCCGCAGGGTCAAGCTTTGTTTAACAGATTAGCTCTGCTGATCGAGAACACGTGAGATTGCCTGCGAAACCGCGCTCATTTCGGCCAGACCATCAATCTGGAACAACTCGCCCGCGTGATAGTAATAGCCAATCAACGGTGAGGTCTTTTTGTAATATTCCATCAAGCGGGTGCGCAGGCTTTCCTCGTTGTCATCCGCGCGCCGTTTGAGGTTCGTGGACCCGCACACATCGCACTTGCCCGCAACTTTCGTCGGCTTGGTTTCGTCGTGATAGACCTCGCCGCAATCGCCACAGGTGAAGCGCCCGGTGATGCGTTTGACGAGCGCCTCGTCATCGACCTGCATCTCGATCACCGCGTCCAGCTTTTGGCCCATACGCGACAGCAACCGCCCCAGCGCATCGGCCTGCCCCAAGGTGCGCGGGAAGCCGTCAAAAATGAACCCTGCCCCCTCATCGGCGGCCAGTTTCTCTTCGATCAACCCGATCACGATCTCATCGGTCACAAGCTGACCCTTGGCCATCACCTCGGCAACCTTGTTGCCCATCTCGGTGCCCGAGTCCTTGGCTTCGCGCAGCATGTCGCCGGTTGACAGCTGCACCATGCCGCGCTCTTCGACCAAACGGCGGGCTTGGGTGCCCTTGCCAGCGCCGGGCGGTCCCAAAAGGATAATATTGGTCATCGTCTGTGTCCCCGATATCTCGATTTAGCGGCGTGCGGGCGGCTTGCGCGGCCCTTTCTTCTTGCCACGACCGCGCAGTTGCGAACGCTCGATCAGCCCTTCATATTGATGGGCCAACAGATGCGACTGGATCTGGTTGATCGTATCCATCGCCACCGACACAACGATCAGCACCGAGGTGCCGCCGAAATAGAACGGGATCGAAAGCTGCGAACGCAGGATCTCGGGCAGCAGACAGACAGCCGCCAGATAGCCGGCACCGATCACCAGAATGCGCGAGACAACGTAATCGAGATAGTCCTCGGTCTTTTTGCCGGGGCGAATGCCGGGCACGAAACCGCCTTGGTTCTTCAGATTCTCGGCCACCTCGTCGGATTTGAACGACACGTTGGCGGTGTAGAAATAGGCAAAGAACACGATCATCGCGACGTAGAACAGCAGATACAGCGGCTGACCCGGCCCGAAATAAGCCAGGATCGTCGACATCACAGGGCCGGTATTGGAGCCCGAGAAAGTCGCGATCGTCGTCGGCAGCAGCAACAGAGAGCTGGCAAAGATCGCCGGGATAACGCCTGCGGGGTTGACCTTGATCGGCAGATGGCTGGAGCCGCCATCATAGACCTTCATGCCAACCTGACGGCGCGGGTATTGAATATGGATCTTGCGCAAGGCGCGTTCCATGAACACCACAAAGGTAATCACCAAAGCGATCATCACGATCACGCCAAGGATCACCGGGGTCGAGATCGCACCCGCCCGGCCCTGCTCTAGGAAGCGCGCAAGGGCTGCGGGAATTTCCGCCACGATGCCGGTAAAGATGATCAGCGAGATGCCGTTGCCGATGCCGCGCGCGGTGATCTGCTCGCCCATCCACATCAAAAACATCGTGCCGCCCACCAGCGTCACCACCACAGCGGCAACAAAGAACAGGCCCGGATCATGCGCCAGATCGCCTTTTTCAAGGCTTACGGCCAAACCCCACGCCTGAAACGTCGCCAAAGCAACGGTCGAATAGCGCGTGATCTGGTTGATCTTTTTGCGGCCCTGCTCGCCCTCTTTCTTCATCTGCTCCAGCGCGGGGACCAAGGCGGTCAGCAGCTGGATGATGATCGAGGCCGAGATGTAGGGCATGATGCCAAGCGCAAACACGCCCATCCGCCCCAGCGCGCCGCCGGTGAACATCGACAGCACCCCGCCCAGACCCGAGCCGGCGCTTTGCATGAAGTCACGCAGCGATTGCGCGTCGATGCCGGGGACCGGAATGTAGGTGCCCAAACGGTAGATGATCAGCAAACCGATAGTGAAGAAGATGCGCTGGCGAAGCTCGGTGGCTTTGCCCAGGGCGTCCCAGCTCAGGTTCGCCGCCATTTGCTCTGCAGCAGATGCCATATGCCTGTCTCTTTCATGTAAGCAGCCGCCAGACCGTTTCCCGGTCGGGCGGCGCCTTGGAAAACTAAGACTGTGTAATCGGGCGCGCGCCCGCTCACAACAGCTTATTCAGCAGCAGTCGCCACCGTGATCTTGCCGCCAGCCTTTTCGACCGCGTCAATCGCGGATTTCGAAGCGCCGGTGACGGTGATCGTGACCTTCGAGGTCAGCTCGCCTTTGGCCAACACACGCACACCATCCAGCTTGCGACGCACCAGACCCGCTGCGATCAGCGCGTCTTCGGTGATCTCGGCTTTGCCGTCGAGTTTACCTTCGGCGATGAATTTCTCGATCTGGCCGAGGTTCACCACGTTGAATTTCTTTGCATTCGGGGGCGTGAAGCCACGCTTGGGCAAACGGCGATAGAGCGGCATCTGGCCGCCTTCGTAGCCGTTCAGAGCCACACCGGAACGCGATTTCTGACCTTTGATACCACGGCCAGCCATCTTACCCTTGCCCGAGCCGGGACCACGCGCAACGCGCTTGGCTTTCTTCGCAGCGCCGGGATTGTCGCTTAGTTCATGCAGTTTCATGTCGCTTCTCCTTGCCGGAACACCACCATCGAAGCGTTTTGGGTGGGACACGGCTTTTCGTGATTGATTCTTATGCGGGCACAGGGCCACCGGGGGCGTATAGACGTCTTGCAGACCTCATTCAAGAGATACATTATTTCGCTACCAAACACGACACACAATGAGATCTTAACTTATTCTGAAGGTAGTAATTCATGTATCCAATCACCCAAGGCTATTCCGAAGTATGTTCGCGTCTGGACACGCTACAGGACAACGGACATCAGGCCGAAAGTATGCTGGCGTCAACGTTCGTCTTTGAGAAAACCGCGAAAAGGATTGTCCGCTTCGGGCTTATAAATCGAGGTTTCACCACCAAGCATTGCGATGCAATTTTCGGAAGAGGAGGCTTTGAACACATCAAGACGCTTTACGATATTTTCGACAGGGACCACAAAACGCTTCAAACGATAGTTACGGAGGCTCACTGGTCCCAAGCGAAGGAAGCGATAACGTGGAGGAACAAAATCGTACATGGCGAGCGAGTCTATCCTCTCGAAGAATGCGCTGCCAAAGTGCCCCATATACGCGCGGCAATCGACAACTTACGGGATGATGCGATTGCACGCTTATCGTGTGATCCTTGGTCAAGATTTCCGACAGCGACAAAGTCAAAACTTATTTGGTTGAATATTCCTCAACCATCTCCAACCTCTCCGAGCTCGCCAATTACTGATTAGACGCAATGAAAACAAAACACGCCCCGGCTGTTTCCAACCGGGGCGTCTCTATCTTTACCAAACCAAGCTTACGCTCAGCCGCGCTCTTCGATGATTTTCACCATGTGCGGGATCTTGGCGACCATGCCGCGCACGGCGGGGGTGTCTTCAAGTTCGCGGGTGCGGTTCATCTTGTTCAGGCCCAGACCTTTGAGGGTCGCGGCTTGAATCGCGGGGCGACGGATCGGCGAGCCGATCTGTTTTACGACGATAGTTTTAGCCATTGTCCGTTCTCCTTACGCTTCCGCAGCTTCGGCGGGTGCCTCGGCCTCGGGTTTTTTCAGGATGTCGGCGACTTTCTTGCCACGACGCGCAGCCACCTGACGGGGGCTGGCTTCTTTGCCAAGACCGTCGAGCGTGGCGCGGATCATGTTATAGGGGTTCTGCGAGCCGATCGACTTCGCAACAACGTCCTGAACACCGAGCATCTCGAACACAGCACGCATCGGACCACCGGCGATGATCCCGGTACCAGCCGGAGCGGTGCGCATGACCACTTTACCAGCGCCGTGACGGCCCTCGATATCGTGGTGCAGGGTGCGACCGTCGCGTAGCGGCACGCGGATCATGTTGCGCTTGGCGGATTCAGTTGCCTTGCGGATCGCCTCGGGGACCTCTTTGGCCTTACCCTTGCCGAAACCGACGCGGCCGCGCTGATCGCCAACAACGACGAGAGCAGCAAAGCCGAAGCGCTTACCACCTTTAACGGTTTTGGAGACGCGGTTGATCGCAACCAGGCGATCTGCGAATTCCGGAGTCTCGTCGCGATCCTGGCGGCCCCGACGGTTATCACGTTCTGCCATGTGGCAAATCCTTTCAAGATGGCGCGCTTGCACGCCAGTTATGTCAATCCAAGTGGGCCGCTACAGGAACGCCCCCGGATCATCGGGGGGACGCGAACGTCCCCCACCAATCTTAGAACTTCAAGCCACCTTCACGCGCAGCATCGGCCAAAGCCTTGATCTTGCCGTGAAAGAGGAAGCCGCCGCGGTCGAAATAACAGGCTTCGACACCGGCTTTCTTGGCGCGCTCAGCGATCGCAGCACCGATTTTGGTGGCTGCTTCGACGTTGTTCTTGCCCACGACACCGAAATCTTTTTCGAGCGTCGAGGCCGAAGCCAACGTCACACCGTTCACGTCGTCGATCAGCTGAACGCTGATGTTCTTGGACGAACGATGCACCGAAAGACGGGCGCGACCAGCGGCCATCTTGCGCAGTTTGTTCCGGACGCGCAGGCGGCGCTTGAGGAACAGATCTCTTTTGCTGTTTGCCATTTTTGCGCCCCTTACTTCTTCTTGCCTTCTTTGCGGAAGACATACTCGCCCTTGTAGCGAATACCTTTGCCCTTATAGGGCTCGGGTGCGCGCCACTCGCGGATGTTGGCCGCAACTTGGCCCACCTGCTGCTGGTCGATACCTTCCACAACGATTTCGGTTTGCTTGGGGGCCGTAACGGTCACCCCTTGCGGAACCTCGAAGTTCACTTCGTGCGAGTAACCAAGCGACAGCTTCAGGACATTGCCCTGCATCTGCGCACGATAACCAACCCCTTGGATTTCAAGCTCTTTCTTGAAACCTTCCGAGACGCCCTGCACAAGGTTCGCAACCTGCGAGCGGGTCATACCCCACTGCTGGCGCGCACGCTTGGACGAGCCGCGCGGCGTGATTTTGACGGCGTTCTCTTCAATCGTGAAGGTCACGTCATCCGTGGCAGTGAATGTGCGGGTGCCCTTGGCGCCCTTCACTTCGATGGTCTGGCCCGACAGAGACGCTGTAACGCCGCTGGGAAGCTCGACCGGTTTTTTACCAATACGAGACATTGAGCCCTCCTTAGAACACGGTGCAGAGCACTTCACCGCCAACATTGGCAGTGCGTGCGGACGCGTCAGACATCACACCTTTAGAGGTCGAGACGATGGAAACGCCCAGACCCTGACGAACCGTCGGCACATCCTTCGCGCCCATATACACACGACGACCGGGGGTCGACACGCGCTTGAGTTCGCGAATAACGGGGGTGCCTTCGTAGTACTTCAGGCTGATTTCAAGCTCCGGGTGCCCTGCGGCAGTCGAAGCGGCTTCATAACCGCGAATATAGCCCTCGTCCGCGAGCACATCGAGAACCCAGGCGCGCAGCTTGGAGGCCGGGGTGCGGACGGTGGATTTACCGCGCATTTGCGCGTTGCGGATGCGGGTCAGCATATCGCCGAGGGGATCGTTCATAGACATATCTCGGTCTCCCTTACCAGCTCGACTTTACCATGCCGGGGATCTGACCGTAGGAGGCCAGTTCGCGCAGCATGATCCGCGAGAGTTTAAGCTTACGGTAGTAAGCGTGGGGGCGGCCGGTCAGTTCACAACGATTGTGAAGGCGGACAGCCGACGAGTTGCGGGGCAGTTCGGCGAGCTTCAGAGACGCTTTGAAACGCTCTTCCATCGGACGTTCTTGATCCGCGATGATTTCCTTAAGCGCGGCGCGCTTCGTCGCATACTGTTTGACCAGTTTTTGACGCTTCACTTCGCGCGCAACCATGGATTTCTTAGCCATTAATCTCTCTCCCCGCGATCAGCTGTTGAACGGCATGTTGAAAAGCTTCAACAGCGATTTCGCTTCGGCATCCACGTTGGACGTGGTGCAGATGATGATGTCCATGCCCAGCACTTCGTCGACTTTATCAAAGTCGATTTCGGGGAACACGATCTGTTCTTTCAGGCCCATGGCAAAGTTGCCACGACCATCAAAGGACGGTTTCACGCCACGGAAGTCACGCACGCGCGGCATTGCGACGTTGATCAGGCGGTCGAGGAATTCATACATCCGGTCGCCACGCAGCGTGACTTTGCAGCCCAGCGGCATTTCTTCCCGAACGCGGAAACCAGCGATCGACTTTTTCGCCATGGTCATGACGGCCTTTTGACCAGCGATGAGCGTCAGCTCCTCGGCGGCGTGCTTGACCTTCTTGGTGTCCTTGACGGCTTCACCGACACCCATGTTCAGGACGATCTTGTCCAGACGCGGGATCTGCATGTCGTTCTTATAGCCGAACTCTTCTTTCATCGCGGCGCGAATCTGGTCGGTATAAACGGCCTTAAGGCGCGGCGTATAGCTTGCTTGATCGAGCATCAGATCGCCTCCCCAGTGGTCTTGGCGAAGCGCACTTTCTTGCCGTCTTCCTCACGGAAGCCGACGCGCGTGGCTTTGCCATTTTTGTCCATCAGCGACAGGTTCGACAGGTCGATCGGCATAGCCTTGGGCTGGCGACCACCCTGTTCGGTCTGGGTCTGACGGGTGTGACGGATGGAGACGTTCACGTCTGCCACGACGGCTTTGCCGGCTTTGGGCGAGACAGAGGTGATTTCCCCCTGCTTACCTTTGTCTTTGCCAGCAAGCACGATGACCTTGTCACCTTTACGGAGCTTAGCAGCCATTACAGCACCTCCGGAGCAAGCGAGATGATCTTCATGAAGTTCTTTGCGCGCAACTCGCGCACGACCGGCCCGAAGATACGGGTACCGACCGGCTCACCACTGTTACCCAAGATGACGGCAGCGTTGCGGTCGAAACGGATGGCGGTGCCATCTTCACGACGAACTTCTTTGGCGGTGCGTACGACGACGGCCTTACGGACGTCCCCTTTTTTAACGCGGCCGCGCGGGATGGCTTCCTTGACGGAAACGACGATGACATCGCCAACCGACGCGTAGCGACGGTGCGAACCACCCAGGACCTTGATGCACTGAACTCGGCGAGCGCCGGAGTTGTCAGCAACATCCAGATTGGTCTGCATCTGGATCATTAGGTTTCTCCCGACCTATGGGGACCACCGTGCAGTCAGGGGCCCCAGGGTTTCGATTGAGCTGAACGCTCGTCTTGGCCGTTAGGCCGTGACGACCGTCCAACGCTTGGTCTTCGAGATCGGCGCGCATTCTTCGATACGAACAATGTCACCGGTCTTGAATTGGTTAGCCGCGTCATGGGCGCGGTATTTCTTGGATTTCCGGATCGTCTTTTTGAGAACCGGATGCGTGAAGCGGCGCTCAACCGAAACCGTGATGGTTTGGTTGTTTTTGTCCGAGGTCACGGTGCCTTGAAGGATACGTTTGGGCATGGAAGCTCTCCTTAGTTCGCGGCTTCAGCAGCTTTGTGGTTCAACACGGTCTTGATCCGCGCAACATTGCGGCGAACTTTGCGCATACGCGCGGTGTTCTCGAGTTGACCGGTGGCTTGCTGGAAGCGGAGGTTGAAGGCTTCCTTTTTCAGCGAAACGAGCTCGTCTTTCAGCTCATCAGGCGTCTTAGCCTTGAGTTCTTGGGCGTTCATCCCGGGTCCTTTCTTGGCATCAGAGGGCCCCTTAGGGTGACCCTTGATCTGATGGGTTATGTCGGTCCTGTTGTCAGGAACTCGCGGCATCTAACAGAGCGAATCGAGGATGGCAAGGATTCATTGGCCTTTGCCCCGCTTTGGCGTAAGCACGCAGGCAACCCCTACCCTATCGAGTCCGGAAAAGCCCATGTCCAAATCGAAATCCAAATCCAAATCGCCCGCGAAAGCCGCGAAAAAAGCCGACGCAAAAGCCAGCGAGAAGGCCGCGGCCAAATCTGCCGGCAAAGCCGGCGCAGCATCGCAGATCGAGTCGCTGTTTGCCACCCGCCTCTATCGCGCGCCGCTGTCGGCCTATGCGCCGAAAACCGACACCGCAGAGCTGGAACACTCGTGCTATGCCATCGCCGAGGATGACGAGGCCGGCCAGCAATGGTGCGAGGAGAACGACTACCCCGGCTATACCAGCTACGCCTCGCTGACCGACCTGCCCTGGCGCTTTCCGATCTTCAAGGACATCGTGAAGGCGCTGGACAAACATGTCGCGGGTTTTGCCAAGGATCTGGAATTCGATCTCGGCGAGGGCAAGCTGGTGCTCGAAGATATCTGGATCAACATCCTGCCCGAGGGCGGCACCCATTCGTCCCACATCCACCCCCATTCGGTGATTTCCGGCACCACCTATGTCGCGATGCCCGAGGGGGCTTCGGCGCTCAAACTCGAAGACCCGCGCCTTGCGATGATGATGGCCGCCCCCACCCGCATAAAAACCGCCCGCCGCGAGTTGCAACCCTTCATCTACATCAAACCCGAGATCGGCGAGGTGCTGCTCTGGGAAAGCTGGCTGCGCCACGAGGTGCCGATGAACATGGCCGAGGAGGAGCGGATCTCGGTAAGTTTTAATTATAAGTGGGTGGAGTGAGGTTGGGCGTGAAGTTCGATATGGGCTTTGAATTCTCTGCGGTTGCCCCAATGTCGGCTTCGATGAACTCACTCCGCAAATGGTAGTTTTAGGTGGCCGGTGTGGGCCATGCGAAGGTTATAGCGCCGGCACAGCATGAGCCATTCGGCTGTTTTGACGGCGTAATTGGCGAATTTTCCAGTTAACAACATCAGTTGGCAAACCAGAAATTGCTTGCTCTACCAACGCGTGATGCCCCTTGGCGCTGGCGCGCTCAAGCATGCGATGGACATAAACAGACGTTTTCATTCTTACGCGAAGCAATTTGTGGAACTGTGTCTTTGTCATTGAACCTTCTAGCATTCCTAGAGACACTGGTTTCAGAATTCCCATCCGCTTTAAGCTGGGCGGCACCTTATGAGTGAGATCAGGCCAAGCAAGGTCGATGACTTTTGATCCATGGAGGCGTCGTGCATGCAGCTGGTCCTCGGACACGGTCGGGTCATAGATAAGATACGCCTTGCCGGCATGTGGCAGGCCCTGTGCGGCGTCGCGCCATTCGGGCCTAGTCCAGTCATAATTGCGGCGTGCATAACGATAGCGTTTCTCAAACGGTGCATCTTGAGCAGAAAGCGACGATTGGGGCGCAAAAGCTACGACCGTGCAGCCGGGAGCCAACGGCGCGAACAAGCAGGCACCGTAACCGCCCATCGACGACCCGTACATGGAAACAGCCGGATAGCTGGAAAACAGGCCTTGATCGCGCAACTCCGTCAGATAGCTAGAAAGCTCGATCGAGCGGAACCAATCCTTAGCCTTGATCATCACTCCGAGTGATCCCCATTGCCGCTCCCGCACCATCTCATATCCCCAAGGCTTTCGAGGTCCTTGAGCCTCCAAGGAAGCTAGGTTGTCAAAGCTCACCACCAGCCGTTCTTGGCCCGGCACATGAGTGATGACGTGGTGTTCGGTTTCGTAGAAGCTGCCATTCGCAGCTTCTACCTCTTGTCGAATCCACTCGAAGTCGAGGTTTCGGGTATCAATGGGAGGCTGAGAGCTGGCTTCAGTCATAGTAATGTAAAGACTTTCCGGTACACTAAATCGTTGTGGTCAGATCCTTACGTCGCAGGACCGTGTGAGATGCCTATAAGCACAGCCAAACAGCTGCTTAAACGATAGCGCATCTCATTAACATCGCTTCCGGTGGGAACAATCGCAAACCGCATCGTTTGACGTTGCCACAGCCCGTGTTCAAAATCTAGGCTGTTGGTGAAGGTTTGCATCGATGCCATGACTGCGGACATCAGTTGCGTTGCAGAAAATCAGGGAAGTGGACTCTAAGCTGGCATCCTCCCCACAAACCAAAAGCCCCACCGTTTCCGGCGGGGCTTTCGTTTGTCTGTCATTAGAACCGGAGCATGGCCCGGCCAAAATCTGCGATTTTGCCTACACCATGCGGGGTCGTAGCTGCCAGTGACAGCTACGCCCTTATTACCAGTCCTGACGCTCGACGATACGGCAGGCGACCGAGAGTTTCGCAGCGCCGAGGCGCAGAGCCTCGCGGGCGATGGTCTCGTTGACGCCGTCGATCTCGAACATGACGCGGCCGGGTTTGACGCGGGCGGCCCAGTAATCGACCGAACCCTTACCTTTACCCATACGCACTTCGGTCGGCTTCGCGGTCACCGGGGTATCCGGGAAGATCCGGATCCAAACACGGCCCTGACGCTTCATGTGACGCGTGATCGCGCGGCGAGCCGCCTCGATCTGGCGTGCCGTGACGCGCTCGGGAGCGGTGGCCTTGAGGCCGAAGTGACCGAAGTTCAAGTCGAAGCCGCCTTTGGCTTCGCCGTGAATGCGGCCTTTGTGCATCTTGCGGAATTTCGTCCGTTTCGGTTGCAGCATGACTATCTACTCCCTCAGCGATGATCGCGACGCGGGCCGCGCGGTGCCGGACCCTCTTGGGCCTCAGCGTGCTTGCGGTCGCGAGCTTGCGGATCATGTTCCATGATCTCGCCTTTGAAGATCCACACCTTGATCCCGATGATCCCGTAAGGGGTCATGGCTTCGGACAAGGCGTAGTCGATATCGGCACGCAGGGTGTGCAGCGGCACGCGACCCTCACGATACCACTCGGTACGCGCGATCTCGGCGCCGCCAAGACGGCCAGCGACGTTCACACGAATACCCAGTGCACCGATGCGCATTGCGTTTTGCACCGAGCGCTTCATCGCGCGACGGAACGAAACACGACGCTCAAGCTGCTGAGCGATCGACTCGGCCACAAGCTGCGCGTCGAGTTCCGGCTTGCGGATTTCGACGATGTTCAGGTGCAGCTCGCTGTCGGTGAAGTTCGCCAGCTTCTTGCGCAGCGATTCAATGTCTGCGCCTTTCTTGCCGATGATGACGCCCGGACGTGCTGCGTGAATGGTCACACGGCATTTCTTGTGCGGACGCTCGATGATGACGCGGCTGACGCCGGCCTGCTTGGCTTCCTTGTGGATGAACTCGCGGATTTTGAGATCTTCCAGCAGCAGGTTGCCGTAGTCTTTGGTGTCGGCGTACCAGCGGCTATCCCAGGTGCGGTTGACCTGGAGGCGCATGCCGATCGGATTGACCTTCTGACCCATTACGCTTGCTCCTCGATCTGACGCACCTTGATGGTGATTTCCGAAAACGGCTTCATGATCTTGCCGAAACGGCCCCGTGCCCGCGGACGGCCACGCTTCATCACCAGGTTTTTGCCAACCCAGGCTTCGACAACGACAAGCTCGTCCACGTCAAGACCGTGGTTGTTCTCAGCGTTGGCGATTGCCGATTGCAGGCATTTCTTGACGTCGCCCGCGATCCGCTTCTTCGAGAAGGTCAGATCGGTGAGAGCTTTGTCGACCTTTTTACCGCGGATCATCGCAGCAACAAGGTTGAGCTTTTGCGGCGAGGTGCGAAGCATTTTGGTTTTTGCCATTGCTTCGTTGTCCGCCACGCGGCGCGGATTCTTTTCCTTACCCATGACGATTACTTCCTCTTGGCTTTTTTGTCAGCCGCATGCCCGTAATAGGTGCGGGTCGGCGAGTATTCACCGAATTTCTGGCCGATCATTTCCTCGGTGACGTTCACCGGGATATGCTTGTGGCCGTTATACACTGCAAACGTGAGACCCACGAATTGCGGCAGGATGGTGGAGCGACGCGACCAGATCTTGATCACATCGTTTTTGCCCGCATCGCGCGACTTCTCTGCTTTTTTCAGCAGATAGGCGTCAACGAAAGGGCCTTTCCAAACAGAACGAGACATATCTTAACGACCCTTTTTCTTCGCGTGACGCGAACGCAGGATGTACTGGTCCGTCTTCTTGTTGACGCGGGTGCGCTTGCCTTTGGTCGGCTTGCCCCACGGCGTAACAGGATGACGGCCACCCGAAGTGCGACCTTCACCACCACCATGCGGGTGGTCGATCGGGTTCATTGCAACACCGCGAACGGTCGGACGCACGCCCATGTGGCGCTTACGACCGGCTTTACCGAGGTTTTGGTTGCTATGATCGGCGTTGGACACGGCACCGATGGTGGCCATGCATTCCTGACGCACAAGACGCAGCTCGCCCGAGGACAAACGCAACTGTGCGTAGCCACCGTCACGACCCACGAACTGGGCGTAGGTGCCTGCGGCGCGTGCGATCTGGCCGCCTTTGCCGGGCTTGAGTTCGACGTTGTGAACAATCGTCCCGATCGGCATGCCCGAGAAGGGCATCGCGTTGCCGGGCTTCACGTCGGCCTTGGCCGATGCGATCACGCGGTCACCCAAAGCAAGACGCTGGGGTGCGAGGATATAAGCAACTTCATTGTCTTCATAGCGCACGAGCGCGATAAAGGCAGTGCGGTTGGGATCGTATTCGATACGCTCGACCGTGGCCGAGATGTCAAATTTGCGACGTTTGAAATCGACGATGCGATAGAGACGCTTTGCGCCACCACCTTTGTGCCACATCGTGATCCGCCCGGTGTTGTTCCGGCCACCAGTCTTGGTCAAACCCTCTGTGAGGGCTTTGACCGGACGGCCTTTCCAAAGCTCCGAACGGTCGATCAGAACCAGCCCACGCTGGCCCGGCGTCGTCGGTTTATACGACTTGAGTGCCATGCTTTCTGTCTTCCGTTAGCTTGAGACGGGTTGCCCCGCCTGCTTATGTGTAGGGCCCCGAAGGTCCCCGAATGCAAAAGTCACAGGCCCCGGAACGAATCCGAGGCCACGAGACTGGCGCGTAGCTAGCAGGGATGTGGGGAGGTGTCTATAGGCGCGCCCTTGTTTTGCGCTCAATTGCGCGAGGAACTGGCGCTTGGCACACGCAACAGGCAAACTGGCGGGCGAGGCATTAGACATAACAGGAGAAACCGATGTACCCAACCCGAATCCCAACGCGAAGAGTCGCGCTGATAACCGCGCTCATTGCAGCGAACCTGATGGCCCTCCCCGCTCTCGCCGATAGTTGGCGCGGCAGCTATGAGGTCACCGGCGTCAAGGGCGGGGATATGCTCAAGATGCGTGAAGGTCCGGGTGTCGGATACAAGGTGATCGTAGGGCTGCCCAACGGTACGCGGGTCAAGGTGCAGAGCTGTCAGCGCCTTGGCAATACGCGCTGGTGCGAGGTCACGCTTGAGCGCGCGCGCGGCCTTAAGGGCTATGTCTCGGAAAGTTATCTGCGCGAGAAGTGAGGCGCGGGGCATTGGCCCCTTCTCTCTCCCGCAAACAAAAAGGCCCCCGCTTGCGCGAGGACCTTTCCAATGTCTTGCCTCAGCCGGATTACAGGCCGGTGGAGACGTCGATCGTGTTGCCTTCTTCAAGCGTCACATAGGCTTTTTTCACGTCCGAGCGGCGACCGGGGGTGCCACGGAAACGCTTGGTTTTGCCTTTGATGATGGTGGTGTTAACCGCCTTCACCTTGACGCCGAAAAGGGTTTCGACGGCTTCTTTGATCTGCGGTTTCGAGCTGTCTTTCGACACTTCGAAAACCACCGCACCATGCTCCGAGGCCATCGTGGCTTTCTCGGTGATGATCGGCTTGACGATCACGTCGTAATGTTCGGGTTTCGCATTCATTTCAGGCTTGCTCATTTCAGACGGGCCTCCAGAGCTTCGATACCCGCCTTCGTGATCACCAGAGTGTCACGCTTGAGGATATCATACACGTTGGCACCCATCGAGGGCAGCACGTCGATGCCTTCGAGGTTGCGCGCGGCTTTGGCGAAGTTTTCATTCACCTCGGCCCCGTCGATCACCAGAACGCGCTTCCAACCCAGCTCCTTGGCAGCTTTTGCCAGATCCTTGGTTTTGGACCCTGCCATCTCAGCGTTCTCCAGAACGATCAGATTGCCGGTTGCGGCTTTGGACGACAGCGCATGCTTCAGACCGAGCGCCCGGAACTTCTTGGGCAGGTCGTGAGCGTGGCTGCGCGGGGTCGGGCCTTTATAGACGCCACCTTTGCGGAAGATCGGAGCCTTGCGCGAGCCGTGGCGTGCGCCGCCCGTACCCTTTTGGCGATAGATCTTCTTGGTCGAGTAGGACACGTCCGCGCGACCCAGCGTCGAGTGGGTGCCAGCCTGTGCTTTCGCACGCTGCCAGCGCACCACACGGTGCAGGATGTCGGCGCGCGGCTCGAGCCCAAAGATCTCGTCGGCGAGGTCGATCGAACCGGATTTACCGGCGTCGAGCTTGATCACATCGAGTTTCATTCTTTGTCTCCTTCAGGCGCAGCATCGCTACCTTCGGCCTTATCGGCCTCGATCGATGCTTCGGCGTCCTTGAGCGCGGCGGCTTCGGCTGCAGCAGCTTCGGCCTCAGCGGCCTGACGTGCAGCTTCTTCCTCGGCGGCGGCAGCGGCGGCAGCAGCTTCAGCAGCCTTATGCGCAGCTTCAGCAGCTGATTTCAGCGCAGCCGGATAGATCACATTATCAGAGATCGGCTTTTTCACCGCATCCTTGACCGTCACCCAACCACCTTTGGAACCGGGAACCGAGCCTTTGACCATGATCAGACCACGATCTGCATCGGTTTTCACCACTTGCAGGTTTTGGGTCGTCACGCGGGCAGCGCCCATGTGGCCAGCCATTTTCTTGCCTTTGAACACCTTGCCCGGATCTTGACACTGACCGGTCGAACCGTGCGAACGGTGGCTGATCGACACGCCGTGCGTGGCGCGCAGACCGCCGAAGTTGTGACGCTTCATGGCGCCCGCAAACCCCTTACCGATCGAAGTGCCCGCGATATCCACGAACTGACCTTCAAAGTAATGATCGGCGGTGATTTCCTCACCCACTTCGATCAGGTTTTCGGCGGCGACGCGGAATTCCGCGACCTTGCGCTTGGGCGCCACATTCGCCTTGGCGAAGTGACCACGCATTGCAGCGGTCGTGCGCTTGGCTTTCGCCTCGCCCGCGCCAAGCTGAACGGCGGTGTAGCCATCCGAGTCGGCGGTGCGCTGTGCAACAACCTGCAAGCTGTCGAGTTGAAGAACGGTCACCGGAACCTGGCGGCCATCTTCAAGGAAAAGCCGGGTCATACCCAACTTCTTGGCAATAATACCAGTACGAAGCATGTGACCCTCCTTACACCTTGATCTCGACGTCGACACCGGCAGCCAGGTCGAGCTTCATCAGCGCGTCCACGGTTTGCGGGGTCGGATCGACGATGTCGAGAAGACGCTTATGCGTACGGATTTCCCACTGGTCGCGCGACTTCTTGTCGATGTGCGGACCACGCAGAACCGTGAATTTCTCAATTTTATTGGGCAGCGGGATGGGCCCGCGCACCGTAGCACCCGTGCGTTTTGCGGTGTTAACGATTTCTTGAGTGCTGGCGTCCAGCACACGGAAATCGAACGCCTTGAGCCGGATACGGATATTTTGGCCGTTCATGTGTCATGCCTCTCGCATGGCGTGAAGATTGAGAGGCAGACGACACCTCATGCGCGCCTGCATCGAACCTTTAATCTAAGCTAGATCAGAGGCGTCCCCTACGGGGCTGCCCTGAGTCTGTCAAGAGCGAATGGCGCGCCTTGCAGCGCACCATCCAAATTCTTCTTCGCTGTCAGGTTTTCAAGGCCGGCAACCCGGCCCCGAACCCTTCAATCAAGCGAGGATTTTCGACACCACG
>NZ_AUNB01000020.1 GCF_000714545.1 Thioclava indica | reverse complement strand
CATCACCCAAATTCTGGCATAGCTCCAATAGCACCCGCCTGTTGGCTTCCAAAGTTGGGCATTCTTGCGCGGCGGGATGACGGCAGCGGTACCTCGAGCGGCAATCACATTGTGACATCTGCGCGTGCCATAGGCCCCGTTAGCGGTGACCGTGGCAATCTCCTGGTTGGGCAGGCGCTATTTGAGGAGAAAGAACGCGCAGCCTCTCTGCGCATTAGCAAAACCGCTGAAGGCTTTGCCTTGGACCTGGGTGCGCCCGACTGGTCGTCTGTAGAAATCACGCCCGAGGGCTGGAAAATGCGCCAAAGCAAAGAGCCACGATTTCGACGCAGCAATGGGGTGGCAGGCTTGCCGCTGCCCGTCCCTGGCAGCGGTGACATAAGCTTATTGCGTGAGTTCGTGAACGTGGGCAGCGAAGCGGATTTCCAGCTTGTCGTGGGCTGGCTATTGGGCGCGCTGCGAGCGGATGGCCCTTATCCTATCCTCGTGCTTTCGGGCGAACAGGGCAGCGCCAAAAGTACCGTCACGAAGGTGCTGCGCGCGCTGGTTGATCCGTCCACATTGGAAACCCGCTCTTTCCCTGGTGACGAGCGCGACCTGGTGATTGCTGCGCAAGGTGCGCATGTCTTAGCTTTCGACAATCTTTCGCGAATCAAACCCGTGATGGCTGATTGCCTATGTCGGCTTGCTACGGGGACGGCTTTGCCACGCGCAAACTGCATAGCGACGCCGACGAGGTTTTGTTCAAAGCCACTCGGCCCTTGATCCTGAATGGCATACCCGACCTAGCCGAGCGGGCAGACTTGGCAGATCGCGCTATCATTCTGACCTTGCCGACAATTCCCGAAACCGCCCGAAGCTTTGAAAGCGATTTCTGGGAGCGTTTCGAGAAAGCCCGCCCGCGTATTCTCGCGGGGTTGCTGGATGCGTCAGCCCATGCGCTTGCCTATAGCGCCACTGTGCGACTCTCAGAGCGCCCCAGGCTCGCAGACTTCGCCAGATGGGTCACGGCGGCGGAGCCTGCCCTGGGCTGGTCCGAGGGGGCGTTCCTGACCGCGTATCAAGCCAATCGGCGCGAAAGTGAGGCCATCGCCATCGACAACAACATGGTGGCGGCTCTGGTGCTTATTTTTATGCAACAGGACGCCGAGTGGCGAGGGACCGCGAGCGAGTTGATTATAGCTTTGCGCAAGCGCTTCCCGGTGGAAACCGATAGCGCCGAGACCTTTCCCCGCAAACCCAATCACTTTGGCAGCGAGTTGCGCCGCGTGATGCCGCTGCTACGCCGCCAGGGTGTTGGAGTGGACTACCTACGCGAGGGCAAGTCACGGCAAAGGCTCATTGTCCTAAAAGCGCTTTGACGTTGTCCGCCATTGTCCGCCTTGTCCGCCGATCAATCTTTGTACACTTGGGGGCGGACAACGGCGGACAAGGCGGACAGTGCATTGGAGAGGTCGGCCCTTTGCTGTCATTCGTCCCAAAGTCAGCAAATGACCTGTCCCAGCCCATTTGCGCGACAGAGCCATTATCAAACACCAGTAGAGACATTTGCGCAGTGTGCTGCGTGGTTGTGTTGAGCCTACCGCTCGTTGTTTTCAATTGGCATACAATAGGCCTGCCACGGACACCTTTATGCCA
Source organism: Thioclava indica (assembly GCF_000714545.1). Taxonomy (GTDB): domain Bacteria; phylum Pseudomonadota; class Alphaproteobacteria; order Rhodobacterales; family Rhodobacteraceae; genus Thioclava; species Thioclava indica. Next base: position 54,739 of record NZ_AUNB01000020.1, on the reverse strand, counting down.
CTTTCGGATCATTAAATGGGGCATGTTATTTTTTAGCCGCGAGAGAAAAGTTGAAACATTTTAAGGTCGATAGCAAGGCCTCCGTAGGCCTTCAAGACACCCGCTCAATCACGCTGATCGTGCCGATCTATAACGAGGAAGCGAGCATCCCAACGTTTCTTGACAAGGTGACGTCGGTTCTTGGCGAGGTCGGGCCGGACATTTGCTTCGACGTTCTTTTCGTCAACGACGGTAGCCGTGACACTACGGAACAGCTGATCCTTACTGCCGCCGCCGAGCGCGATAATATCGGACTGATCAACCTGTCGCGCAATTTTGGAAAAGAGGCTGCATTATTCGCCGGCCTACGCAACGCCAAGGGGGACGCCGTGATTCCTCTCGACGTTGATCTGCAGGATCCCCCTGCGGTGATCATCGAGATGATCGCGCTTTGGCTGGATGGGGCGAAGGTGGTGAATGCGCGCCGCGCCCGCCGTGACAACGATACCTGGCTCAAGAAACAGACAGCGAACGCTTTTTACCGCATCTTCAACGCGTTGGCAGAGCACCCGATTCCACGCGGGGTTGGTGACTTTCGCCTACTCGACCGCGAAGTGGTTAACGCAATCTGCCAGCTTGGTGAACGCTCGCGCTTCAATAAGGCGCTCTTTTCTTGGGTCGGGTTTGAGGCGGAAGAGGTGATCTATGATCGCCCGGCACGGACCGCGGGGGAAACCTGCTGGTCTTATTGGAAACTCTGGAAACTTGCCTTGGATGGGATATTCGCCTCGTCCACAATCCCTTTGCGCATTTGGACCTATATCGGAATGTTGATGGCCTTTACGTCGCTGGCATATTCGGGATTTATTTTCACCAGAACACTGCTGTTTGGCGTTGATGTTCCCGGTTATGCCTCAACGATCATGCTGATCCTTGTTTTCGGAGGGATCAACATGTTCGCGCTTGGGATCATCGGCGAATATGTTGGTCGCATCTACACCGAGGTCCGCCAGAGACCGGTCTACATCGTGCGCTCGCAACACCTCGCCAAAAATACGGAGATCTGACGTGTTCATATTCGATTCGGATCGTCGCGCGTGGCGGCCGTCGCAGAAAAAGGTTGATATCGCTGTGATGGGACAAATTATCCGCTTTGGTGGCGTCGGTGGCGTTGCAACACTTGTGCACGTCCTCATCGCGATGATGGCGCGGGAGGCGATTGATCTTGCCCCGCTAGAAGCGAATTTCGCGGGTTTCATCTGCGCGGTCCTCTTTTCTTACGTTGGCCATACGCGTTTCACCTTCAGGCGCGCCGTGAACCGGAGCGACCAGTTTCTGCGCTTCATCACTGCCGCACTCGTCTCGCTCGGAACGAGCAGTTTTATAGTTTGGCTACTCGACAGCGTTCTGGGAATTGACTTTAGTGTCGCCATGATGGCTGTGGCCGTTGTCGTTCCGATGATGACATTTCTGATGTTTAGGTTTTGGGTTTTTGAGAGCGCGCGTGAACATGCAAGACCCGACTGGATCGGATTGGGGCTTGCGGCCGCGCTATCGCTTATTGTGCTGGCAGTATTCTGGGGGCGCGCGATCAACCACGACACAGCTTGGTATCTTATCGCCACGCGCGATTGGCTGGCAGGGCAAGGGCTCTATACCAGTATTAGCGAGGTAAACCCGCCCCTCAACTTCTACTTTACACTGCCGGCGATCGGGTTCGCCGAACTGTTCGGGATCAGTGACACGAACGGGGAATATCTGGCGCTAGCGCTTTTGCTGTTTGCAATCTTGGTTTGGTGTCGCGCGATCATCCAAGACTCGCTCGGGTTTTCGCCTCTTCGCGGCTCGCTGCTGCTAATCGGGATTGCGATATCATTGGTTGTGCCCGCTCTGAATGATTTCGGCCAACGCGAGCAGGTTTTGGTCATCCTTAGCATGCCTTGGCTTTTGGGTGAGGCGAGCGCGAAACCTGCGTCCTTGCGGCAGCAAATTGTGCGCGCCGCTGTGGCCGCATTGGGCGTCTGTCTGAAGCCTCATTTCGTGCTTTTTCCACTGGCAATGACAGTTCTGAACATCCTGCGGCAGCGCTCGCTAAGGCCCATTTTGTCGCCCGCGAACCTGACGTTTCTCGCCGTTGGTCTTGCCTTTATCGCCTTCGTCGCGACGGTCCATCCGGCCTATTTGACAAAGATTGTTCCGATGGCGCGCGAAGTCTACGGCGCTTACGGCGCACCGTTCGCAACCGTGTTCGTAAGAATTTTACCCGAACTCCTCTTAGTGATGCTTCCTGCCGTTATCCTACTCGTCACACGTCGGGACAAGGCAGGCGTCGCTCCGTTCGCGTTTGTCGCACTTGCGGGGCTGGGATCGTATTTCTTGCAAGGAACAGGTTTCAGCTATCACGCGATTCCTTTCCGTGCCTTCGCGCTTATCGCTTGCATTTTGGTAATTCTGCGCGCGCGCCGCGTGGATCCTGCGGTGATCGCGTCAGCCGTCGCTATTGCTGGCCTTTTGTCACTCTTTGTCCAGCGCGGCTTCTATCAAAATGGCGCGGCAAGGCAGATCGCCAATGTGGCCAAGGAGATCGGCGATGTGCATAGCCTGATGGTTCTCACGCCGCATGTTTATGCAGGACCACCTGCCGCGATTGCGAGCAATGCGAAATGGGTAAGTCATTACTCTTCGAATTGGCTGGTACCAGGTGCGTTAAACAGGATTGCGAAAACCGACTGCGAAAAACGGCCCGACGCCTGCGCAAAACTTGAAGCCATCGCCGCGCTCAATCGGTCCGACAACATTTCTGACATCGCCAGATATCATCCAGATCTTCTCGTTATCGACCGGGACTCTGGGTATTTTTCGACGTCCCGGTTCCCCTGGCTAACCTTCATGGCACAAGATCCCGCTTGGTCTGGCGTTTTTAGCCAATATCAAGAGATCGGGCAGACCGACCGCTTCACCTATTTTCGGTATATGCCAAAATCATAGGCAGGCTTAGAAACATCTGAGATCGCCGCCCATGGTTCAAGGGCCTGTGACGTCGGCCCGACTTTGCAAAGCCAGCTCCCTGCGCGTTGCTGCCATTCGAGCGAAATGCAGCGAATGCCCGCTCTCCGCCCTGCCTGCCCCAGCTGTCAACGCTAGACGCAGGGTAGAAGGATGCACCTAGGGGCGATCCGAGCGTTTACCGTTTCGCATGATGGAGACCCGTCAACGCATGGCTGGCAAGCCCGCCACTGATTCTCTGATATTGCCCGGTTCGCGCACTTCGTCAGGGCGCGATACGTTTGAGGATCAAATTTGTAGCACCAGTGTAGCACCGTCCATTTTGGCCAGTAGAAAATGGCGAGGCCGCGTTGCCTGCAAGTTTTTTGATTTTTGAGGGATTTTATTGGTTGCGGGGGTAGGATTTGAACCTACGACCTTCAGGTTATGAGCCTGACGAGCTACCGGGCTGCTCCACCCCGCGCCAATGGGGGCTAGATAGGCCACCGCGTGGGGAAGCGCAATGCCTTGTGGGCAGAAATTTTGAAGATTTTTTAACAGATTTGCAAGGGATCGAACCGGGCGTTCGGGTGCGGGCTTTGCGGCTTTGGGTTTAGGCAGATTGCCTCTGGCTTTGGCTAGGCGCCGATCTCGGTCGACCCAGTTGATGTTGGCTCAAAGCGGGGCGATGGTGATTTGCGCGGCCTCAAGGGTTTGGCGCAACGTGCGCGCCACGGACAGCGCGCCTGCGGTGTCGCCATGCACGCAAATCGTGTCGATGCGGCAAGGAATATGCTTGCCAGATTGCGCAATGATTGCGCCAGCGCGCAGCATCTCCAGCATCCGCGCGGCGATCTCGGTGGGGTCATGCAGCACCGAGCCGGGCGCTTTGCGATCCATCAGCGTGGCGTCGTCGTTATAGGCGCGATCGGCGAAAATCTCACCCGCCCAAGCACAGCCCAGATCGCGCACGACTTGATCCATCGCGGTTTGGGGCTGCACCAAGATCACCAGATCGGGCTGAATACGCAGCGCCGCCTCAAAGCAGACGCGCGCCAGCTCAGCATCCTCGCAGGCCATATTCGACAGCGCCCCGTGCAGCTTGAGGTGGCGCAACTGCCCGCCCGCAGCCCGCGCCATCGCCTGCGCCGCGCCCAGTTGGTAGGTGATCATATTGCGGATCTCGCGATGTGACAGCGCCAGCCTGCGCCGCCCGAACCCCTGCAAATCGGGGAACCCCGGATGCGCGCCAAGCCCCACGCCCCGCGCCTGCGCCAGAGCCATCGTTGCCGCCATCACATCCGGGTCGCCGGCGTGAAAACCGCAGGCGATATTGGCCGAAGTGATGACCTCTAGCAGCCCGGCGTCATCGCCCATCACCCAAGGGCCAAAGCCCTCGCCGATATCGGAATTCAGATCGACTTTGCGCATCGCTTACTCCTCTAGGTCGCGCCCCGCTGTGACGCCGCTGATCAGTTGATAGGCCAACAGATCGGGGATCATGCGCGGGTCGCGTATCAAATCTGTGCTCTGGCGGCGCAGGTTTTGCAACAGGTTCTCTTGGGTCGCGGCGATCCGGTCGGCCTCGGCCAAGGTGACATGGGCAAAGCGTAGCCGCGCACCCACGGGTGCCTGCGCGATCTTGGGAATGTCGCAGTCCAGAACAGTGCCGATCCGGGGGTAGCCGCCGATGGTCTGACACTCGGCCAAAAGCACGAAGGGGTGACCCGCGCCGGTCATCTGGATGTCGCCTTCCTGAATAAAATCCGAGGCCAGCCCCTTGGGGGCCTGCGCCGCGAATGCGGTGCCCTCAAAGTCCAGCGCCACGCCCTGACGGTTGCCGGACGGGCTGCGCGTAAAGCACGTCTGATCAAAGCGCGCGCGGGTCGTGGCATCGAATAATTCGGTTTGCGGGCCAGAGATATAGCGCAGCGTGCCGCCCTCGAACCGGTTATCACAGCGCAACACGCGCGCACCCTTTTCCAGGGCGTTATCGACGCCAAGCGGCAGGCGAGCGCCCGCCGTCAAAGCCGCGCCAAGCCCCGCGCTCAGATGGGTTGCACGACTGCCAAGCTTCGGCGGGACCTCAATCCCGCCCGCACAGGTGAGATAGCCAAACACTCCCGCGGTCGCGGCGCCGATGCGCAGGATCTGGCCCGGCTGCAAAAGGTGGCTCGCGCTCCACGCGACAGGGTGCGCGTCAATAGAGGCGCGCATCGGAGCGCCGGTCAGTGCAATGCGGCTGGGCTGTGTGACCTCAAAATCGCCACCCATCGCGGCCATTTCGATGGCTGCGATGGGGACGGACAACCCCAACAATGCCGCCGCCTCGTATAGCGCAAGACGATCCGCCGCGCCGCCGCGTGACAGTCCGATATGGGTTTGCCCCAAGCGGCCTAAATCCTGCACGCTCAGCCCCGGCCCGGCTTTGTGGATAAAGATCTGGCCGCTCATTCCCGCGTCTCGCAGATCGCGCCGCCTGCCGGATCGCCGCTCGCAAGTAGCCCGGTCAGGTCATCACCCGAGACCGGAACGAGTTGCAGTGCATCGCCTGCGCGCAACGGCACGGCGGGCTCGGCATCGGGGCGAAACGGCGCAAAAGCCGTGCGCGCGATCTGGCGCCATCCGGTGGGCGAGGCATTGGAAAACAGCACCAACTGGCGCACCGCCACCGCAATCGCGCCCTTGGGAACCTGCGGGTTGAGGCTTTGCATCCGGGGCAGATCCCACGGTTTGGGCAGCAGTCCCAGATAGGGCTGACCGGGCGCAAACCCGATCGCCAGAACGCGCAAAGGCGTTGTTGTGATCATCTCGATGGCGGCTTCGGGGCTAAGGCCCGCAAGCTTGGAGGCAGCTTCAAGATCGGGGCCATGTTCGCCGCCAAAGGCCGCCGGAATGCGCCAGATCCGCGTGGCGGGCTGCGGCATAGCTGTGTGCCAATCACGCCCCGATAGCAGTTCGGCGATCTGGCGGGCACATTCCGCGCGCGTGGTTTTCGTCGCATCAAAGCGAAACAAAACCGAGGTCAGGCTGGGCACGATCTCGTGCAGATGGGGCAGGGGGGCGGCGCGGGCGGTGTCATAAAACGCCTGCGCCGCCGAGGTCGCCCACGGCTCTGCCCGCAACGCGAAGCGCACCAGAATGCCGTCCTGCCCAAGCGGCAGAATCTGCACATCCTGAGGGCCAGCACTTGGTGGCAAAAGGGCGTATTCAACACTCATATCGGCTTTCGCTGCGGGGCTTGGACGGTGCGGATAAAAACTTCTCGTTGACTTTGATTTCAAATTACCGACAAAATGTCAACGTTATGAAAGTGAGCGAGGACCAACCCCGCCCTAACCCGACAGGAGAGATAAGATGCGACATTTCGCGATAACCCTTGCGGCGGCGATCGGATTGGCCGGTGGCGCGCAGGCGCAAACTTGGGACATGCCCACGCCCTATGGCGACACGACATTCCACACCATCAATATCCGTGATTTCGCCAAGGACGTCTCTGGCGCGACCGATGGCAAGCTGGAAGTTGCGGTGCATTCCGCGGGCTCGCTGTTTCCCCATAGCGAAATCAAGAACGCCGTGCGCTCGGGGCAGGTGCCGATTGGCGAGTTCTTTTTGTCAACGCTCGCTAATGAAGATCTGGCCTTTGGCGTCGACAGCCAGCCGTTTCTTGCCACCAGCTACGAACAAGCGGCCAAGCTGTGGGCTGCGCAGAAACCTGTGATCACCGAGCTGCTTGCCAAGCAGGGCTTGATGCCGCTCTTTTCCGTGCCGTGGCCGGCCCAAGGGCTGTATACCAATGGGGAAATCAAGACGGTGGACGACCTCGCCGGGTTGCGCTTTCGCGCCTATAACCCCGCGCTTGAGGAGTTCGCGATGATGGCCAAGGCCGCGCCTGTGCAGGTCGAAGCCTCTGATATCGCGCAGGCTTTCACCACCGGACAGGTGCAGGCCATGATCACTTCGCCCTCGACCGGGGCCAATTCCAAGGCTTGGGATTTCGTTGATACCTACACCAAGATCGACGCTTGGCTGCCCAAGAATATCGTTGTGGTGAACAAACGCGCGTTCGACCGCCTCAGCGCCGATGAGCAAAGCGCGGTGATGGCGGCAGCGGCCAAAGCCGAAACGCGCGGCTGGGAGATGTCCAAGAAAGAGGCCGCCGACAAGATCGCGGCGATGCAGGAAAACGGGATGCATATCGTCGATCCAAGCCCCGAACTTGAGGCTGGCTTGCAAAAGATCGGCGATGAGATGCTGGTGAAATGGAAAGAAAAAGCCTTGCCCGACGCGATGAGCGTCTTGCAGGCCTATCAAGCCAACTGACCCATGCGCGGCCCGTCTTTTCCCAAAGGCGGGCCGCTCTTTTTCAGTTTTCTGTCCCTTGCAGGAGCGATCCGCCATGCGTCGGCTGCTTGATAAAGCCTATCTGTATTCCGCAGGGCTGGCCGCCCTCTCGATTCTTGCGATTTGCCTGTTGGTCAGCGCCCAAGTCTGCCTCAATATCCTGGCGCGGCTGGGCGGGCCTGACCTGTCTTTCACAATCCCGTCCTACGCAGATTTCTCGGGCTATCTTCTGGCCTCAGCCAGCTTTCTCGCGCTGGCGCATACGCTGCGCCATGGCACGCATATCCGCGTGAACCTCGTAATCTCGCGATTGTCCGAGCGCCCGCGCTGGGTGTTGGAATGTGTCACGCTGGCGGTTGCCACGCTGACCAGTTTTTACGCAACGTGGTTCGCCGCCTTAATGACAATGGAAAGCTGGCAATACGGGGACAAATCCACCGGCATCGTCGCGATCTCGATCTGGATGCCGCAAAGCGTGATGGTGGCGGGGCTGGCGCTGCTTGGCGTGGCCTTTCTTGATACGCTGATCGAGAGCCTGCGCGCGGGTCGCTCGGTCATTGTCGATCACACGGTGGAATGAGCACAATGTCCGATCCGGTTGTTTTCTCGATTTTGCTGGGCCTGTTGTTGGTGCTTCTCGCGGGCGGGCTGTGGGTGGCGCTGTCGCTGCTGGTGGTTGCGCTGGCAGGGCTGACCTTCTTTTCCAACGCGCCGACCGGGTTGGTTATGGCCACGACGCTTTGGGGTAACAGCCATAGCTGGCCACTGGCGGCGCTGCCGTTATTCATTCTGATGGGCGAGATATTGTTGCGTTCGCGGCTTAGTCAGGACATGTTCAGCGGCCTTGCCCCGTGGCTGGGGCGGACGCCGGGGCGGTTGTTGCATGTCAACGTGCTGGGCTGTGCGATTTTCGCCGCCGTGTCGGGCTCCTCTGCTGCCACCGCTGCCACGATCGGGCGCATGTCGGTGCCCGAGTTGACGAAACGCGGCTATCCCGAAAGCCTGATTTTGGGCACGCTGGCGGGTTCGGCTACGCTGGGGTTTCTGATCCCGCCCTCGGTGATCCTGATCGTCTACGGTGTCGCGACCGAGCAATCCATCGCGCGCCTCTTCATCGCGGGCATCTTGCCGGGGCTGATGCTGGTGGTGCTGTTTGGGGGCTATGTTGCGCTGCGAGCGTGGCTCAATCCGGGCATGATCCCGGCCGAGGAGGGCACCCCGAGCCTGCGTGACAAGCTGCGAGCCTCACGCAATCTGCTGCCGGTTGTAGCGCTGATCGGAGGCGTGATTGGCACGATCTATACCGGCGTTGCCTCGCCCACGGATGCCGCCGCGATTGGGGTGGTGTTCTCGCTGATCCTCGCCGTGGCCAGTGGCACATTCTCGCGCCGTGATTTCATCGAGGCGCTGCTATCCGCGACCCGCACCAGTGCGATGATCGCCTTTATCCTGATGGGGGCCTCGGTGCTGTCGGTGTCGATGGGCTTTACCGGAATTCCGCGCAATCTGGCCGCTTGGATCGGCACGTTTGGCCTGACGCCCTATGCGCTGCTGGCGGTCCTGACGGTGTTTTTCATCGTGCTGGGCTGTTTTCTCGACGGGATTTCGGTGGTGGTGCTGACCACGTCCATCATTTTGCCAATGGTGCAGGCGGCCGGGATCGACCCGATGTGGTTTGGCATCTATCTGGTGCTTGTGGTTGAGATGAGCCAGATCACCCCGCCCGTCGGCTTTAACCTGTTCGTCATTCAAGGGCTGACAGGGTTCGATATCATGAAAATCGCGCGCGCCGCCTTTCCCTTCTTTGGGCTGTTGCTGCTGGGCGTTTTGCTGATCACCCTGTTCCCGCAGATCGTGACATTCCTGCCCGACGCGATGGGGAATTAACGCTGTCGCGCGGTGGCCCTATAGGGAGGACGCCGCGCGGCTCGCCTGATCGTAAAGGCCCGACAAGACGCGCATCGCGGCGGCGATCTCGCGCAGTTCTGCCCCGTCGGGACCGCCTTTTTCGATCGGCTCCAACAAACACTCCTCGCGCACTACACGGTAGCGATCACACAGCGCTTGCCCGGTGTCGGATGTGCGATAAAACACTTCTTTTCCGCGCTTTTCCGAAGTCAAAAGTCCCATCTTAACAAGCTTGCGCAGCGCGTAAGTGACCGTATGCGTATCTTCGATATTGAGCAGAAAGCAAATATCGCTCAGCCGTTTTTCGCGATTGCGATGGTTGGCGTTATGCAGGACCAAGATCTCAAGCGGTGACAGTTCGCCCATGCCCGCCGCGCCCATGCAACGCTGCATCCATCGCGCGAAACTGTTATACGCGATGATCAGCCCGTATTCGTATTCCGAGGCTTCCCAAGTCTGGCCATCAGCCAGATGTCGAGACGAGACGATGCGGCGATTTCCTGCGGCCATGTCGGGGAGAACTCCGATAATTTGTTTAGATTACACCGACAGATCATACGCAATTCATTGATATCCTGTCCATCGCCAACCTGCCCGTCTTTCCGGCGGATGGGGGCTTTCCCTTTGCCGCGATTTGCTTTCTTCTGGCGCGGTTAAAATCATGACGGAGCGCCCCTGATGACCCGCTACCCCCGCGACCTGCGCGGCTATGGCCGCACCACCCCCGACCCGCAATGGCCCGGCGCGGCGCGGGTGGCGATCTCGATGGTGCTGAACTTCGAAGAGGGCGGCGAAAATTGCGTGCTGCATGGCGATGCTGCATCCGAGGCGTTCCTGTCCGATATCGCGGGCGCTGCGCAATGGCCCGGCCAGCGCCATTGGAACATGGAGTCGATTTATGACTATGGCGCGCGCGCCGGGTTCTGGCGGCTGCATCGGCTGTTCACATCGCTCAACCTACCGCTGACGATTTATGGCGTGGCGACGGCCCTTGCGCGTGCCCCCGAACAGGTTGCCGCGATGAAAGAGGCGGGCTGGGAAATCGCCAGTCACGGTCTGAAATGGGTCGAGCACAAGGATATGCCCGAGGATCAGGAACGCGCCCAGATCGCCGAGGCGATCCGCCTGCATACCGAGGTCGTGGGCGCCCGTCCGCGCGGTTGGTACACGGGCCGTTGCAGCGTCAATACCGTGCGCCTGACCGCCGAAGAGGGCGGTTTCGACTGGATTTCCGACACTTACGACGATGATCTGCCCTATTGGATCGAGGCCGGAGAACGCGACCAACTGGTGATCCCCTACACGCTTGAGGCCAATGACATGCGGTTCGCCACAGCGCCGGGCTATATCGAGGGCGAACAGTTCTTCACCTATCTCAAGGACAGTTTCGACACGCTTTACGCCGAGGGGCTGGACGGTGCGCCCAAGATGTTTTCCGTCGGGCTGCACAACCGTCTGATCGGACGACCGGGCAAACTTGCCGGGCTGAAACGCTTTCTCGAATACGCGCGCGGGCATGAGGGCGTGTGGTTTGCCACGCGCGGCCAGATCGCGGCGCATTGGGCGGCCACGCATCCCCCAATCCGGCGCGAGCGTCCCAGCCAGATGAGCCGCGCGCGCTTTATCGAGGTCTTTGGCGGGATCTACGAACATTCGCCCTGGATCGCCGAGCGCGCCTTCGATCTCGAACTTGGCCCCGCGCATGATTGCCATGAGGGCATGGCCTCGGCCCTTGCGCGGATCTTTCGCAGCGCCAGCGCCGATGAACGGCTTGGCGTTCTGGCCGCGCATCCCGATCTTGCGGGCAAGCTGGCGCAGGCGAAACGGCTGACAGCGGAAAGCACTTCGGAACAGGCCAGCGCCGGGCTGGATGCGCTCAGCGATGGCGAGCGCGCCACATTCGAGGCGCTCAACACGCAATACACCAAGAAATTCGGCTTTCCCTTCATCATCGCAGTGAAAGACAACACCAAGGCCTCGATCCTGCACGCGTTTCATCGCCGCTTGGCCAATAGCCGCAACGACGAACTGGCCGAGGCTTGCGCGCAGGTCGAACGCATCGCGTGGCACCGCCTGAGTGCGCTTGATCTTTAACCTGCGCCCAGCTCTGCGATTAGCCAATCTTGAAACGCCGCGACGGGCGCGCTGCCGATCGTGCGCTCGGGCAGGATCAGGGAATAGGTCTCGCCCGTCTCAAACCGTCGCCTTGAGGCCAGCACCAGCCGCCCCTGTTGCAAGGCCGGGGCGGCGATGATCTCGGGCACCAGTCCAATTCCCATCCCCGCGCCCGCCGCATCCATGATCATGTCAAAATGATCAAACCGCGCGCCGCGCAGGATGTGGCGCGGGTCGCGCCCGGTATCGCGGAACCAGTCCAGCCACAGCGTCGGGCGCGTCGATTGCTGCAACAGCGGATGGCTTAACAACGCATCATCGCCCAGCGGCGCGCCCCCGTTCAACCGCCCCGGCGCACAGACCGCGACCAGCGTCTCGCGCAGCAGTTCCACGGCTTGCGTTCCCGGTCCTTCATGCTGTGTGCGCATAATCGACAGATCGAACGGGTCGCTTTGAAAATCCACCGGATGCAGTCGCGCAGTCACATCCAGACTGATCTGCGGTGCGATCTGCTCGAACCGGGCCAGCCGCGCAATCAGCCAACTGCGCGCAAACGAAGGCAGCACCGCAATGCGCAAAATCGCATCCGCCCCGCCAAAGGCCATCACCCCCATCGCAGCGCTATCAAGGCTTGCCAGAATCTCTTCGGCACGGTCCAGAAACACTTGCCCTGCTGGCGAAAGCACCAGCCGCTTGCGCACCCGGTTGAATAGCGCAACGCCCAGCCTCTCCTCCAGCGTGCCCAGCGAACGCGAGATCGCGCTTTGCGTCAGGTTCAGTTCTTGGGCGGCGCGGGTCGTCGTGCCGTGACGCGCGCAGGCGGTGAAAGCCTGCAGCTCGCTGACGGTCGGAATATAGGCTTTGCGCATGGCTTTGGTTTCCTGAAAAGGCTCCGCCAGTTTATGCGCAAATCTCATCATGTTCAAAATTAAAATCGTTTGCCTGTGTGCGCCATATCTTTAAGATCGCGCCCAACCCAAGACCGACAAACGCGAGGACCGAGATGACCGACCGCCCCATGCTCAAAGCCAAAGACGCCCCCGATCTGGGGCAATTCAGCTGGGACGACCCGCTGCGTCTTGACGAACAACTGACCGAGGACGAGCGGATGCTGCGTGACGCCGCGCGCGCCTATGCCCAAGACAAACTGCAACCCCGCGTGATTGATGCCTACGCCAATGAGGAAACCGACCCCGCGATTTTCACCGAGATGGGCGCGATGGGCCTGCTCGGCGCGACCATCCCCGAGGAATATGGCGGGCTTGGCGCGGGTTATGTGTCTTATGGTCTGATCGCGCGCGAGGTCGAGCGGGTCGATAGCGGCTACCGCTCGATGATGTCGGTGCAATCGAGCCTCGTGATGTATCCGATCTACGCCTATGGCAGCGAGGAACAGCGCCGCAAATACCTGCCCAAACTGTCCAGCGGCGAATATATCGGCTGCTTTGGCCTCACCGAACCCGATGCCGGATCCGACCCCGGCGGGATGAAAACGCGAGCCGAGAAAACCGCCACCGGCTACCGCCTGACAGGCACCAAAATGTGGATCAGCAACGCGCCGATCGCCGATGTGTTCGTGGTCTGGGCCAAGTCGGATGCCCATGGCGGCAAAATCCGCGGCTTCGTTCTGGAAAAAGGCATGAAGGGCCTCTCCGCGCCGAAAATCGGCAACAAGCTGTCCTTGCGCGCAAGCATCACCGGCGAGATCGTGATGCAGGGCGTCGAGGTCGGCGAGGACGCTTTGCTGCCCCATGTGCAGGGCCTCAAGGGGCCGTTTGGCTGCCTGAACCGCGCGCGCTACGGCATCGCTTGGGGCGTGATGGGATCGGCCGAGTTCTGCTGGCACGCCGCGCGCCAATACGGTCTGGATCGCAAGCAGTTCAACAAGCCGCTGGCGCAAACCCAACTGTTCCAGAAAAAGCTCGCCGATATGCAGACCGAGATCACCTTGGGCCTGCAAGCCGCGCTGCAAACGGGCCGTCTGATGGATCAGGCCAAGGCCGCCCCAGAGATGATCAGCCTCATCAAGCGCAACAATTGCGGTAAGGCGCTGGACGTGGCGCGGCTGTCGCGCGACATGCATGGCGGCAACGGGATTTCGGGCGAATTTCAGGTGATCCGCCATATGGTGAACCTTGAAACGGTCAACACCTATGAGGGCACCCATGACGTGCACGCGCTGATTTTGGGGCGCGCGCAGACGGGCCTGCAGGCCTTCGCATGAGCGCCCCGCTTGAGGGGGTGAAGGTCGTCGAACTGGCGCGCATTCTGGCTGGCCCTTGGGCCGGTCAGGTGCTGGCCGATCTGGGTGCGCAGGTGATCAAGGTCGAGGCCCCCGAGGGCGATGATACGCGCCGCTGGGGCCCTCCTTTTATTGCGCGCGAAGGCGACGGTCCCGAAAATCGCTCGGCCGCCTATTTCCACGCCACCAATCGCGGCAAGCACTCCGTCATCGCCGATTTCCGCACGCCCGAGGGCCAGAAAATCGTGCGTGATCTCGTGGCCGACGCCGATGTGGTGATCGAGAATTTCAAACTTGGCGGGCTCAAGAAATACGGGCTGGATTATGACAGCCTCAGCGCGCTCAATCCGCGCCTCGTCTATTGTTCGATCACCGGCTTTGGCCAGGACGGGCCTTATGCGCCCCGCGCAGGCTACGACTTTCTGATCCAAGGAATGGCGGGCTGGATGGACCTCACAGGCGATCCCGAAGGTGCGCCGCAAAAGGTCGGCGTGGCCTTTGCCGATCTGTTCACGGGGCTTTACGCGGTGATCGGCATCCAAGCCGCACTGGCCGCGCGCATCCGCACCGGGCGGGGCCAATTGGTCGATATGGCGCTGCTCGACTGCGCGGTCGGCGTGCTCGCCAATCAGGGGATGAACTACCTCGCCACCGGCACCCCGCCGCACCGCCTTGGCAATGCCCATCCCAATATCGCCCCTTACGAGGTCGTCAGCGCCGCCGATGGCGACTTGATCCTAGCTGTCGGCAATGACGGTCAATTCGTGCGGCTTTGCGACCTGCTTCACCTCGATCTGGCCGACCGAGCCGAGTTCGCCACCAATGAGGCCCGCGTCGCCAATCGCACCGCCCTACGCACCTGCCTGCTGCCTGCGCTCGCGACATGGCGGCGCGCCGATCTGCTTGCCGCGCTCCAAGCCGCAACCGTGCCCGCCGGTCCGATCAACACGCTCGATCAGGTGTTTGACGACCCGCAGGTGCAAGCGCGCGAGATGCGCATCGAGGCCGAAGGCATCGCCGGCATCCGCACTCCAATCCGCCTGTCAGACACTCCGCTGGCCCCGCCGCGCCCCGCCCCGAAACTGGGCGAAGGCTGACTTCGGCTTCGCTCTTGAAAAATATCCCGGGGGAGTCTGCGGCACGCAGACGGGGGCAGAGCCCCTTTGTTTTAACTGATGATTGTCGCCGTCTGGCGACGGGGGCAGCGCCCCCTTTCTATCCGATGATTGTCGCCCTCGGGCGACGCGGGGCAGAGCCCCCCCACGCAGGCTACTCGCTACACGCCAGCGTCAAGGCAATCGGAATATCATCCGGCCCGCCATGCACATCGGGCTTGTTGATCGCGATATTAGGCACACATGTCTGCCCCTCGGCAGCGCCACGAATGACCACCGGATTGGATTTCACCGGCACCAGACCGGTCAGATTTTGCGGATCATACATCTCGATGCGCAGGGCGTTGGGGTCTTCGGGTGTCGCCAAGCCAAGCGCGAAGGCCAGCGTCACCACGCCATCCTTCACCGTCGCTTGAAAGCCGTAAATCTGCGGGTTGGGCAGTTGCGCGTCCCCCTTCCAGATCCGGGTGTAGTAAAACGACCCTTGCGTATTTTGCAGCGTCGCCTCATGCACCGCGTCCAGCTCGGCCCCGTCAAATTTACCGTCCCCATTCGCGTCATAGGTCTGCAAAAGCCATTCTGAAACCGAAGGGTCAAACGTCCAGCTTTCGCCGATATGGGTGATCTTGCCCTTGTCCATGCCCACCAGCAGACGCACCAGCAGCTCATCCTCGGGATGGGCGCTCGCGGTCAGCGGGATCGCAGTGCAAAGCAGGGTCAGTGCGAGGGCGCGGATCATGGTTGGAACTCTGGCTTGTTCTCGCCCGGCGGGGCAGCGGGGGGCGGGGCTCCGAAGGATGGGAAAGCATCGGCCTCGGGCACCGCAGATTGCGCGGCAGGGGCGTTTTCCGAGGCGGCATTTTGCGGCGGCGCGTTCTTGGGTTTCAGCTTGTTGCCCATCAAAGCCACACCGCCATACAGAACCGCGATTGCCACCAGCCAACTGCCCACAATCCGCCCCGCGATCTCAAACCAGCCCGCGCGCCACGCGCGCAAGGTCAGTGCCACCGCGCCAATCAGCCAGATCCCCAGTACCACTCCCGCCAGAAAGACCCACGGCTTGCCGCCATAGCTCGGGTCCGAGAGTTTTGTCGCCAGCGCATACATCGCGCCCAAAATCAGCGCCGCGGGCAGGATCAACATCGGGCGCGGCGCGCGCCCCAGCGCCAAGGTGGCCCCGATAGCGAGGGCAGAGATTGGCATGGTCAGAAAGTGATGGGTGATCGCGCCGGGAACCTGTTGTAGCGCGGCCATCATCTCGATGCGCAGCGCAAACCCTGCCGCCAGCCCGATCCCCCATAGCACGCAGGCGATCTGGGCCGGGCGCTTGGGCACCAGCGCCAGCGCGATGCCAAAGCCGAACAGCGGAAACAGCCGCTCGACGGCCAGCGCATCGCGGATCAGCCACGCGCCAACCTCGCCGCGCTGCGCCACTGGCATCAGCGCCAGCACGATCAGCGTGCCCAGCCCTGCCAGCACCCACAGATGGCGCAGCCAAGACATCCGACCAGCATAAGGGGAGGTTCGATCAGTTCCCAAAAAGACTCAACCCGCCTTGAAGAAAGCCCAATTGCCCCTGCATATAGCCAAAGGCCAGCACGAGGAAGCCACAGCCGACAAAGGCAATGAACGCCCCCAAAAGCTGCGACAGACGCCCTTTCCAGACCGGGTTCAGCGCCAGCCCAACCCCCACGCCGAGCACGTGAATAGAGCCGGTCGCAAGCACGAAACCAATCGCGTAATCTGCCGGGTCCGCCGCCATCGGAAGCTCTGCGCCATGGGCATAACCGTGATAGAAACCAAACACCGCGATGATCGCCAGAGACACCCATTCCGCAGGTTTCCAAGCGGCGGCAATTGCCAAGCCCAGAACGACAATCGACAGCGCGATGCCGACCTCGATGCCGGGCACGGGCAGCCCCAAAATGCCAACGATGCCGCCGATCACCATGATCATCGGGAAGGTGACGGGCAGTGACCAGACACGCCGTCCGCCCATCTGCGCCCCCCAAAGCCCGACTGCGAACATCGCAAGGAAATGGTCATATCCGCTCAGCGGATGCTCAAACCCTGCGGTAAACCCGCCCGAGCCAGTGCTGGTAATATGGGCCGCAGCGAGTTGCGGGACAAACAGCGTGATCAGGGCCGTGAGAGCTGCAAGGCGACGATGGGACATAGACGGTCTTTCGGTTGTGATTATGTGGCGGCATACTCTGTATCGGCTCCGAGAACTCAAGCCGATAAAGCGCCGTTTCCCCTCACCATCCCTTGAGAAATGTTGCGATGCAAGCCTTCAGCCAAAGCGCCTGATGAGATAACCGTCGCTGCGCGCGTTCGGGGCGCGGGGCAAGATTTGCGATGTTTATCGGGTGGTCAAGCGCGCTATGCGCAAATCGAACCCTAACCCGCCCCGAGAGCCACCGCGATCTGATAGGTCAGCAGCGACGCCAGATAGGCCAGCGCGAACATATAGATCAGCGCGACCCACATCCATTTCGCCGATCCCGCCTCGCGCCGGATCACCGCCAGCGTCGAGATACATTGCGGCGCAAAGATATACCACGCCAGCAGTGACAGTGCGGTTGCAAGGCTCCATTGGCCGGCAATCGTATTGATCAGCCCGCCATCGCCCGACACGGCATAAACCGTCGCCAGACCCGCCACCGCAACCTCGCGCGCGGCCATGCCCGGCACCAGCGCCACCGAGATCTGCCAGTTGAACCCAAGCGGGGCCAGCACCGGGGCGATAAACTTGCCAATCATCGCGGCGAAGGAATAGTTGATTGCGGGATCGGTCGCGCCTTCGGGGGCCGTCGGGAATGTCGAGAGCGCCCAGATAATCACCATCGCCCAGAAAATCACGGTGCCTGCGCGGCGCAAAAACACCTTGGCGCGCTGGTAAAGTCCCAGCAAGATATTGCGCGCACGTGGCAGTTTGTAATCGGGCAAATCCAGCATGAGGGGCGCGTTGCGTTCCTCGCGCGAGAACAGATAGCGCGCGACAAAGGCCACGACCAATACGCTGAGCACGCCCGCGCCATACAGCCCGAACATCACCAGACCTTGCAGGCTTAGCCCGGCGACCTTGGTGTTGGGGACAAAGGCCGCGATGATCAGCGTGTAAACGGGAATGCGCGCCGAGCAGGTCATCAGCGGTGCGACCAAAATCGTTGTCAGGCGGTCGCGTTTATTGTCGATCACGCGTGCCGCCATGATACCGGGGATCGCGCAGGCGAAGCTTGATAGAAGCGGAATAAACGCGCGCCCGTTCAGCCCCGCCTTGCCCATGATCCGGTCCATCAGGAACGCCGCGCGCGCCATGTAGCCGAAATCTTCGAGCAGCAGGATAAAGAAAAAGGTAAACAGGATCTGCGGCAGGAAAACGATGATCGAGCCGATGCCCGCAATCACCCCATCCACAAGGAAACTCTGGATCAAGCCCTCGGGTATCACGTCACTGACCAGCACGCCCAATTCGGTAAAGGCGGCGTCAATCGCGTCCATAAACGGGGTCGCCCAGCTAAACACCGCCTGAAACATCGTGAACAGGATCGCCAGCAAGATCAGCGGCCCGGCAACCGGGTTCAGCACCACGCGGTCGATCTTGGCAGACACGGTATCGGGTTCGGGCGGGCGGATCACATGGGCGTTGACCAACCGCTCTGCCTCGCGCATTGCCACGCGCAGATCGTGTGAACTGGGCGCTTGCCATGTGCTTTTACGGGCAGGTTCGACCCCGGCCTCCAGCATCGGATCGACACATTCCCACAGCGCATCCAGCCCGCCACGGCGCACAGCGGTCGCGGTGACAACGGGAATGCCCAGATCATCTGACAGCGCCTCGTGGTCAATCTGCAAGCCACGATGGCGCGCGATGTCGATCATATTAAGGATCAGAACAATCGGCAGGCCGACCTTTTTCAGCTCGCCAACCAGACGCAGCGCGCCGCGCAGGTTCGTCGCATCCGCCACCGCAAGGATCATGTCGGGCACACGCTCTCCGGGGCGCTGACCCAGCAGCACATCGCGGGTCACTTCCTCATCAGGGGAGCGCGCGCGCAAAGAATGCGTGCCGGGCAGGTCGATCACGGAAAACTTCCGCCCTGCCGCCGTGGTGGCAATGCCAACCTTGCGTTCAACCGTGACGCCGGAATAGTTGCCGACCTTCTGCGTCGCACCTGTCATCGCGTTGAACAGGGCCGTTTTGCCGCAATTGGGTGCACCTACAAGGGCCACCTCAAGGCGGAGCGCGTCGGGATCTGTCTGATTGGCGGCGGGCTGGGATATGGCGGGTGCCGAACTCATTCCGCGAGAATGGCCATAGCTTCATGGCGGCGCAGCGCGACCGTCGTGTCATTCACACGCACCGCGATCGGATCGCGACCAAACGGGCCTTCGTGCAGGATATGGACCGATGCGCCCTCGATAAAGCCGAGTTCAAGCAAGCGGCGTTCAAGTTCTTCGGGATCAAACCCGCCTTGCGTCGCAACGGGCGAGACAGAGACCAGCGTGCCGCGAAAACCCCGGCGACATGCGCCGAGGGGCAGGGCGGAAACGGCGGCTTCAATTTTTTCAGGGCTGGCCATCATGCGATCAACTCCATTGCGGATACGACTCAATCTCTCGATCCTTACAATCAGGAGATAGCGTTTGATTTGATCTCTGACAATTCGACTCTGGTATTTTCACAAAAATATGACGATTATTTTTGTCAGGTATCTCTCACTTGCTGAAATTTGACGCGGAAACGCCCCTTCGGGTTTCTTCGTTCAATGCGTTGTAAACGGGAATTTCAGCCCCGCCGTCAGCGTGGTCGGGGCCATGCCGCCCCCTTTCAGCGCCTTGATCTTGCCCAAGCCCACCGACAGACTCATCGTATCATTGAGCGCATAATCGGCCTCAATCGCCACCGATCCGATCACGCCGCCTGACACATCAACACCACCGCCGCCCGCAGCGCCGATCCGCCCTTCCAGCGAAACCGACCAGCGATCCGAGATCGGCTGATGCCAGCCAAGACCCAGCATTCCAATCGCATAGCCCGCGACATCGCCCCCCAACGCCGTCTGCGCATTGCCGGTAACGTAGATATTGTCGTTCAGGAACAGATCGACCGAGCTTTCCTGCATCACCGGATTGCCCGTCGCCGTTGCGCCCGGTTTGCGGAATGCCGCGTTGGCGTCCTGCATCGAGATCCCCAGCGTATAGGCCCAGCGTTGTGGCGCGGCACTTACTGGTCCGGCCTCGATGCTGCGCCGGAACACCCGCGTCAGCCCAACCCGCGCCACCGTGGCGTTCATATCGCCATCGGGCGCGATGGTTTTGCCAACCGACAGGTCCAGATCGGCCCAAGGCAGCAGCGCGACGCTGACACCCAGCCCCGCATCCAGCAACACGCCGCCTCCGGTATCGACAAGCCCGCCGCCGCCAAAGCCAAGCGCGGCCTGCCCATAAACCGAGGCGCGTTGCCCCAGCGCGATCCGATGGCGCATCCCGCCAAAGATCTGCATATAGCCCTCGCCGCCACTGGCCGCGCCATCGGCTGACAAGATCAGCTCATTGCGCCCGCCCAGCAAAAAGCTCGCCTCGGCACCTGCCAGTTTCAGATTCGCCTGCGCCGCGCCCGTGCGGTCGCGACTGCCGCCCATATCCGCATAAGAACCGCGGATCGTGACCGAACGCAGCGGCATCGACAGCGGCGATCCGGTCAGCGCGCGCTGGCCCTCGCGCGCCCCGATATGCCATGTCAGCCCCGCATTGAGGGCCGTGTTCTCGATATCCGCGCCAGCGATATTGATATAGCTCGCGCCCAGTTCGGCATCGACGCGATCGCTCAGCGCATAGCCAAGCCCAACGCCCGCGCGGGTCATGAACCCGTCCCCGACGACAACCGCCGCGCCGCCTCCGCCGCCCAAAAACAGCGAGGTATTGAGCGACAACCGGTCGCTCAACGCAAACCGTTTGACCCCCTCAACGCCCCAAAAGAACGCGCCCCCGCCATCGCCCTTGGCCCCGGCATAGATCGACTGGCCAAAGCTGATGCCATGCCCAATGTCGCGGCCGAAATAGACCCGCGCGAGGCCCTCAATCGGGGTGCGCGGATCGTTCAGGCTGTCATAGCTCACCCCGATTTCAAACGCGTTTGCGCCCACGGGCAGCAAGCTGGCGACAAGAGCGATCGGAAAGACAGAGCGGTGCAACATTGAAAAACCTGACATGAAAACGCGGGACCAACCCATATGGCCCCGCGTTGCAATCCGCGTCAAACCCTGCGGCGCGCTTTAATGTTCGCGAAAGGCGCGCTGCATCGAATCCGACACAGGTTTGGCGATATATTGCGCAAATGTGCGCGACGCGGTCTCGATCATCACCAAAACAGGCATCCCCGGCATTGGCGCAAATCCCGGCACGCGGCGCAATTCGGATTGCGGCAGACGGATGCGCGCCAGATAGACCTCGCGCGGGGCATTCCCCGAGCGTTCGACAATCGCATCCGCCGAGATATAGTAAACCTCGCCCTTCAGGATCGGCGTCGTGCGCTGGTTCAACGCGGTCAGTCGTACCGAGGCCGTCTGGCCGATCTTCACCGCGTCGATATCGGTGCGCGCGATCATCGTTTCGATAATCAACGGCGCTTCCGAGGGCAGGATTTCGGCGATAACCTTGCCCGCCTCGACCACGCCGCCCGCGCCCGAATAGTTCAGCGCCACGACCGTGCCCGAAACCGGGCTTTCGATCACCACGCGTTTCAAGACCGAATTGGCCTTGCGCTCCTGCTCACGCACACTGTCCAGTTCGGCCTGCACGGTTTCCAACTCGTCCAGCGCTGCCTGGCGGTGCGTTTCAATCGTCTGCGTGGTCTGCGCCTCATACTTGGCGCGCATTTCCTCGCTTTCGGACACTTCCGCAGCCAGCCGCCCGATCTGACCGTCAGCATCCGCCAGCGCGCGCCGGATCGCGTTGAACTCGGTGCGCCGGATCAGCCCTTGGTCAAACAGTTGCTGTTTGCTGGCGTGATCTTCGGCCAGCATTTCACGCTGGGCGCGCGTGGCCTCAAGCTGCGCGGTGTAGCCCCGCATGCGGCTTTCCATCGCGGCGATGTTGCGCGACAGCAAGTCCAACTCGCTTTCCACCTTGGCCTTGGTGACGTTGAACGAAAGCTGTTGCGCGTCAAGCATCGCAGCCACTTCCGGATCGGCGCGCGCCTCAAGCAACCAATCGGGCAAACGCATCTCACGCCAGCCGTCATATTCGGCGGTAATGCGCGCTTCCATCGCCTCAAGGCGGGCGCGGCGCAGGAACAGCGCGCGCTCGTTTGCCAGCGCCGAGGTTTCATCCAGCCGCATCAGCGGTTGCCCTTTTTCAACGAAATCCCCTTCTGAGATATGGATTTCCTTGATGATCCCGCCCTCAAGGTGCTGGATCATCTTGTTGCGCCCGGTCGCCACGAACGAGCCCGGCGCCATGATCGCCGCCGCAAGTGGCGCGGTGAAGGCCCAGACGCCAAACCCGCCAAAGGCTGCCATAAACACGGCCATCCCCATGATCACCATGCCCCGGATCGAGCGCGGCACCTCGGAGAACCAGCCATCGCTATCGGATACGTCCTGACGATCATTCATGCCGGTGCTCCTTGTAATTCAGGCGCATGCGCTTGCGGCGGAACTTGGGTTTGCTGCGGGCGTTTGCGCCGCTCAAGTTCCGCCAAGACCTGATCGCGCCAGCCAAACAGGGCGATATTGCCCTCCGAGAGCAGCATGATCTTGTCGACCGCACTCAGCAGCGAGGGTTTCTGCGTCACCACAATCGTCGTGATCCCCGAGCGTTTCGCGTGGCCCAAGGCGCGCACGAGGGCCGCGTCACCCAGCGTATCAAGGTTCGAGTTCGGCTCATCCAGCACCACGAATTTCGGATCGCCAAAGAAGGCGCGCGCCAAACCGATGCGCTGTTTCTGCCCGCCCGATAGCGGCGCGCCATCGCTGGACACCACGGTCTCATAGCCCTGCGGCAGGCTGGCGATCATGTCATGCACATCGGCCAGATCGGCGGCGCGGTGGATTTCCTCGTCGCTGGCATCCTCACGCATCCGCGCGATATTGGCCTTGATCGTGCCGGGGAAGAGCTGCACGTCCTGGGGCAGATAGCCAAGGATCTCGCCCAACTGACGCGGGTCCCAGTTGCGCAGATCCATCAGGTCCAGCCGCACCGCCCCCGAGGTCGGCAGGATCGAGCCCACCAGCATCTTGCCCAGCGTCGTTTTGCCCGCGCCGGAATTTCCGATGATCGCCAGTTGATCGCCCGGAGCCAGCGAGAAGGTCAGCGCATTCAGCACCACATGCTTGGTGCCTTGCGGGACATAAAGCAGCCGCTCGACATCCAGCCGACCCAGCGGCTTGGGCAGGCGCAGCTTGTCATTGCGGCTTTTCGCCGAGGCCAGCAAGTTGCTCACCCGGTCATAGGCACCGCGCGCCAGCAGAAAGCTGTTCCAGCCCTCAATCGCGCCCTCAATCGGGGCCAGCGCCCGCCCTGCCACGATCGAGGCGGCAATCACCATGCCGCCGGTGATTTGCCCGTCCAGCGACAGCCACGCCCCCCAACCCAGCATTGCGATCTGGGTAAACAGGCGAAACATCCGCGACAGCGAGGCGGTGTAGACGTTGCGGTCCTGCGCCTCTATCTGCGCCTTGAGCGACTGCGCCGTGTCCCGCCCCCAAATCGCCACCGCCTCGGGGATCATCGCCATTGCGTTGATGATCTGGCTGTTGCGCGACATCGATTCCAGATGCAGGTTGGCGCGGGTTTGCGCCATGTTGGCGCGGCGAAATCCGTCGCTGGTGATCTTTTGGTTGACCCAAGCGAACACTGCCAGCAGCGCCGCAGTGCCCACCACGATCATTCCCAGATGCGGGTGGATCAGGAACACCACAAGCATGAAGATCGGCGCGAACGGAACATCGAGAAACGACAGCAACGTGCCCGACACCAGAAAGCTGCGCAGCGCGCCCAGATCGCCCAGCACCTGATATTCGCGCCCGTTGGAATGCAGCGAGGCCTGCGCCGCCGCCGACAGAACCGGCGCACCCAGGCGGGCCGCGACATCAACGGCCGAGCGCATCAGCACCAGCCGCCGCAATGCGTCCAGTATCGTCTGCACCATGATCGCGCCCAAGATCACGATCGTCAGCATCACCAGCGTGTCAATCGAACGCGAGGTGAACACGCGGTCCGAGATCTGGAACAGATAGATCGGCACGGCGAGGATCAGGATATTGGTGGCGCAGGTCATCAGCACCACAAAGGCCAGATTGGCGCGCAGCTTGCTTTTCATCTGCGCCAGCGTGCGCGTGTAATCCAGCGGCGCGACGCGCTTGTGAAATTTGGCGGAGGGCGGTGCGGGTGGGGAGCCGGAGGCGTCTTTCGCGGGGACGTTTTTCACCCCCATAGGGCTTTCCACACCACCCTCCTCCCGGACTGGCGCCGCTTGCGACGCTTTACTCCGTCCGGTTTCATCGACAGGGGTGATCCCGTCTCTTGTTCTGCAGGATCTGAACCGCTCGGTGCGCATCGCTGCGTCCAGCACGAGGCGCTCACCCGCTGCGGTCTTATTATCCCCGTTTGTGCGATCCGGTCCCCCACCGGCAGCATCCCCAGTCTTGCTCACGTCACTCTCCCCTTCGAGTTTAGTGTGAATTTAGCGCGTATTGGTGACCCCCACGGTCACGCCAAAACGCTGTGCAGTGCATCCAAAGCCCCCGAGTTCATCGTATCGGGGACAAAGCCCGCACCCTCGTTGAAACCGCTGCCCGGTCCGTCGTTGAAATCATCGGTGAGAAACACCACCGCCTCGGAGGCGAGATCGCCTTGCGGCGCACTAAACGTGCCTGCCAGATCCAACGGAGACTGATCGCCCTCAAACATGCCCGCCTGATAGAGAACTGCGTCGGAATAGCTGCCTTCGCCCGCCATGATCGTGCTATCCACGCCCGCCACGCTGAGCCCTGCGACATTGGCCAGAATATTATCCCCCGCCGAAAGTTCGGCACCCGCGCTATCGCCGGGAAGGGCGACCGAAATCACATCGCTATCGGTGAGCAGGTTGATCTGGGTCAGCGTGTCGCGGATCAGCAGATCGCCCTCGATCCACAAAACCCGCAGCGTATCGAGGCCGGCCAAAAGCGGGTCGGCAAACAGCCCGGAAACGGCGGCGAACTCGGCCCCGCTTGGGGTGCCCGACCCGTCGCCCGCGCCCGAGGTTTCGCCCAACGCGCCCAGCGCCGATTGGAATGCGCCCGACATCTCTTGCACGCTATCGGTGCCGATATGGGTGATGCCGGCCTCGTTCCAAAGCAGGTTGTCATGACCCGAGTAAAGCCCGCCACCGGTGCCATCGCCCAGATAAAGATCATCATCCAGAAGCACGTTGATCTGGTTGATCGCGGCCATCTGGATCATATCGCCGCCCACCATGATCACGTCAAAGCGCGAGCCGATTTCCAGCAGCAAATCCAGATTGGTCGCCGAGTTGTCGCCCAGCGAAATCTCGGCTTGATGGGTGCCGAATTCGTAGCTGACGACATCGGAATCGCTGATCTCGTTGATCTGGTAGGTGGTGTTGTCGATCACCAGATCGCCTTTGATGCACACCATCCCGACCATCGTTGCGCCGCCCGTCAGAGTGGGAGCAATGAAGCTGGCGGGATTGGAGAGCGTCTCTTGCGTCGCAATATTGACGATCTGCGAGGCGGGGTCGGACCCGATCCCATGTGCAAAACCACCGCCATCAACCGTGTCGTAATCGCGCAGCACGTTGATTTGCGAAATCAGGCTAAGCGATTGCGCCATGCCCGCCACCGCGATCACCGGCGCGTCGATCCAGTCATGCGCGATCTGCGTTTGGTTGAGCAACAGGTTGTCGCCGGTGCTCAGGCTCATCGTAGCAGAGAGCGCACCGCCAGTAAGCGTCCCGCTGTTCACGGTGCCAGCCGCGCCGTCTTCGACCTGAACCTGACCGGGCAGGGCCTCGGTCTCGCTTGTGTCAGGATAGCGTGCCTCAAGACGTGCGCTCAGCGTATCGGGCGCGTCGCTCACGATTTGTCCGTTCACCACGACGCCACCATTAAAGGCCGTCGGGGCAGGGGCGTCTTGCGTATCGTCTGGCAGCTCAGCCGTGTCGCCCTCGCCAGCCGCGTCGCTTGTCACAAATTCCCAAGGCGTGTTGTGAAACACCGCAACCTCGGCCCCCGCAGGCGCATCTGCCGTGTCGAGCGTGTCCAACGTGTCGCGCAAAGCGCTGGCTTGCGCACTCACCGACAGCCATTGCGCATCTACGCTTGGCGCGCCCAATGTCTCGGCGGTCTCAATCAGCACCGCCATTTTCGCAGCGATAGCCTCGGGCGAAAAATCTTGCACATATTGTTCGGGCAAGGTGAACGGGACGTTGATAAGGCGGTCATCATCCAACAGATGGTTCGCCTGAAACGTCACCGTCGCGACCGAAGAAGGTGGCGCGAGCGTGACAAAGAAATTGAGCGGTTGATAGAATTCCAGCGAGAAGGCGGGCGTGGCTTGTTCCTCGCCCCAACCCAGTTCGGGCATCCCGATCTGGGGCAGACGCAGAAAATCCGAATGCGGCAGCCACGGCGCTTCGGGTGGCAGAGGCGGCGGCATCACCACTCGCAACCCCGGCGTGAAATCCTGAAGCGCATAATCAGACGTCACATGAACTTTGACGTTGAGCAACGGACCCTGCTCTTGCGGAACCAGTTGCTGGGCGCGAAAAACATCATATTGATGGCGGGACGTTAGCTGCTCGGTTGTCAGCTGAAACGCGCCAATGAAATGGGCGATGATCTCTGTCTGACGGTCAAGCATTGTTCAGGTCCCTTGTTTCGGGGCGGGATGCAAATGCCGGGGCTTGCCCGTCGCTGCGTCCTGCACCGCAATTGACCCTGTCCCCCCTTGGTGTCCCTTCAACGATCGCGGACAGGTTGCGATCATGATGTGGGACGCAGGCGCGCCCGGTTACCCAGGCGCGCCGCCGTTTTGCTATCAGCTTGCGTCGTCGTCGCCGATATAGGTCGAGGTCATCGACCCGCCGACCACGGTCGTATCCACGCTATTGCCGAGGATATTCGCACCCATCACGATCGACTGGTTGAACGCTGCAGTGTCGATAACACCGCTGGCATCGGAGTAGGACTGGCCGGTCACGATACCATCGTCACCATTGCCCGAACCCCAGTGGCCAAGGCCGCCAGCGTCACCGCCATTGCCGCCCATCACCGTGCCGCCAGCCCCGCCGGTCGCAAGACCGCCAGTTGCCATCGACGCGCCGCCCGTGGCATCAGCCGTCGAGCCCGAAGCGCCGTAGCCCCAGCCGCCGTCGCCAGCGTTGCCGCCGTCACCGCCGGTGCCCATGCCGGCACCCATGCCAGCCCCCATGCCGGTTGCGCCAGCCATTGCACCGCCATCAACCGCCGAGGAGAAGTCGCCAGGGGCGCCCCCGCCGTGATGACCGTGATGACCACCGCCAGCACCTGCGTCATTGGCCGCCGAAGTGGCGCTGCCATCGGTCGCTTCTGCGCCTGCAGCCCCGATGCCAAGCCCAAGGCCCATACCCAAGCCCGCACCGCCAGCACCGCCGTCGCCGCCTTCGCCGCCGTCACCGTCTGCGCTTGCTTTGGACAGGCCAACACCGCCAGTGGCCAGCGCGATGCTGCCCGTGGCCAGTGCTCCGCCGCCATCGGCAGATGCCCCATCCGAGCCATTACCACCTTGGCTACCTTCGGCATTGATCCCGTCATCGGAACGCGCCGAGTTGCCCGAGATCGTGCCGTTCGTGGTGAAATCGCCGTCATTGCTGACGCTGGCGTCTTCAAGCGAGTCATTATCCACGAGGTTGTTGGACTGGCCGAAGACCATGCCAACATCATTGCCCGCACCCGTCAGGGCACCGTCAAGGATATCGGACATGTTCAACTCGTTGCCGGGATCATAGTTGATGTCACCCTTGGCGATCATCGTATCGCTGACATACGAGTCCTTCAGGTCGAAATCGGCAAAGTCGTCATCGGTCGGCACATAGCCTTCCATGTTCATGCCAACCTGCACATCGACATTGGTCGAGGTGGTGTTCGAGTTGTGGTTCATGTTGCCGTTGAGATTGCCATTCATGTTCCCGTTGGCATTCATGTTGGCGCTCGAGCTGTTTGCATTGGCGCCTGCGCCCGACATGCTGCCCGAACCGGAATGGCTACCGGAATTTGCACCCGCGCCTGCACCGGCCATGCTTCCAGCCCCGGCCATGCTGCCGGCACCAGACAAGCTACCAGCGTCCGACCCGGAATCCGAAGCCGACCCGGAATCGGAGTTGTTCGTGGTGGTAGAGGTCTGGTCTTGCGACTGGCCCTGTGCCTGCAGTTCAGCCTGAAGCTGAGCCTGCAATTCGGTCTGGTCTTGCGACTGATCCTGCGACTGGTCGCTGTTAGGATCGGCCCAGTTGTGATGTCTACGTCCACTCATCTGTCTAACTCCCTGTTTGACAGGGTCCGGACTCCGCCACTCATTTTTCAAGCGGGTACCGAACCAGTTTCGGGGGTTTGACCGGGTTTCCCCGCCTTGCTGCCTTGCCAACAGGCAAGCCTCTATCGCTGCGCAAAACAGGTGCTTTGCGATCGACCCGCTTGCAACGGCGGTCGAGAAACAGAAAGGATCACAGCCCCCAGCTGCGATACCAATATCCTGTGCCAGCGGGGGGGCGTTAAATAGTTAACAATTGGGTCAACAGCGGGATTTCAGAGGCCAATCGCCTGAAAAAATTGCGCAAAATGCACTCTTTTTTGTGATATTTGCGTGATTTTTCTCTTTTTTGTGCAGGCGCAGCGACTTTTTGCGGCGCAGCATTGTTTTCGGTCAACCTACTAAGGGTTGTGGGGCGCGAAAACTGACCCGCAAACCCTGCCATGACGGATCGTTAAAAACGCAGAGAATCAGTGAAAAAGACGGGGTTTAGAACGGGTTAGAAAATATTTCTGGAATTCCTTACCCCTAGGTAAACCTATTGTATGACGTAGACCTCACGCCTTTGTGTTATCGTATAGTCCGTAGAGCGTGTGGGCTCTGCGATTGACATAAACGTCAATAGTTCTTGGTTGGGGAAAGGGGCCACCATGAATGCGTTGCGTAATAGTGAACTCGTGGGCTCGCGTATGAGTCCATCTTGTCGTCGTGATGATGCTGCTATCTGCTTTGTCGGATCGGGGCAGCAATTTTCCGAAACCGTTCTGCGCACAGTCGACGCAGAGATATCGCCGGCCAAAAGCCTGCGGCTCGCTGATATCGATACGGTGCGTTCGGAAATACACCCTGACGGGCGCTTTGATGGTGTGGGCCATCTTTGCACGCTCGTTGCGGATGAAACCTATGCCGAGGCGTTGATCGCCTTGGCACAAGAGCCAAACTCACATTTCTCTCGGGTGAAATTCGTGATCGCCTATGAGGACGAAGAGTTCGGTCGTGCGCTGATGGAACGCTACGGCGTGCAAATCATCAGCAATCAGATCAGCGTGCTGCCGATGAACGTCAATCTGACGACATGGCTTTTGATCCTGCGGATGGTGGTGTCTGGTGGGCATTACATTCCGCCGGTTCTGGTGCGCTGCCGCCCGTCCAACCCGTATTTGCCGGGGATGAACGGGATCAATGCGGGTCCGGGGATTACGTCAGAGAACGGCGAACGTCCGGTCACCGGTCTGACACCGCGCGAAACCGAGGTCTTGGGAATGCTCGCCTCAGGGCAGGCCAACAAGATCATCGCCAGTCAACTCAATCTGTCCGAGCATACGGTGAAGCTGCATATCCACCGCATTATCGGTAAATTGGGCGTCTCCAATCGCACCGAGGCGGCGATCTGGTTTCATCGCAATGGCGGTGCCTGAGGAGCCGCCCGGCGCACCGCCGCCAGAGTTTGACTCCTTCCTGATGCAGATCGGGCGGATCAACTACGCTTGGACGAATACCGAGAGTTTGTTGATCCACCTGATCGCAGGGCTGGCGCAGACCGACAAAGAGACGGCGGTGATCTTGCACCTCACGCTCAATACGACGCGGGCGCGGCTTGATCTCGTGGAACGTCTGGCCAAGCGCAGCGCGTGTCCGGTGCCACCCGAGGCGCGCGCGCGAATCCTAAAAGTGGCAGGCCGGATGAAGAAAGTCTCTGGCCTGCGCAACCATTACAACCATTGTCTTTATGCCTTTGATGCCAGCGGTGGCCCGGTGCGCACGATCCAGATGCGTATCGCGGATCGCAAAACCAGCCTGCGGATCGGTGAAGAGGCCGTGCTGGATCGCGCCTCGCTGGACGATCTGAACGCAGCGCTTGGCGAATTGGGCGCGCTCAATACGGAAATCTGGGCCATCGTGGCCGAGTATGGGATGCCCGTCTAAAGGCGGCGCGACGTTTAAATGCAAAAGCGGCGGGCCATGAACCCGCCGCTTTCATTTGTCTTGCAGGGGCAGGGACTAGCGCGGCTCTGCGCGCAGCCCCTTGATGATCGCCCAGCACATCACAAGCAGCACCAGCGTAAAGGGCAGGCCGGTCGAAATCACCATCGCCTGCAACGCGCTTAGCCCGCCGCCGACCAGCAGCACAATCGCCACCGCGCCTTCAAACGTGGCCCAGAACACGCGCTGGGGCACCGGCGCGTCGACCTTACCGCCCGCCGTGATCGTGTCGATCACCAGCGAGCCGCTATCAGACGAGGTCACGAAGAACACGATCACCAGCACAATCGCGATCACCGAGGTAATCGACGAGAGCGGCAGCCCCTCAAGCATCGCAAACAGCGACAGCGGCGGGTTGTAGCTGTCAATCACCTGCGCCTTGACCGCCGAGGTGGCCGGATCGCTTAACACTTGGTCAATCGCCACGCCGCCAAACACCGCCATCCACAACACGCAGACCAGCGAGGGGATGATCAGCACGCAGGTGATGAATTCACGCACCGTGCGCCCGCGCGAGACCCGCGCGATGAACATGCCAACGAAAGGCGACCAGCTGATCCACCACGCCCAATAGAACGCGGTCCAGCCATCGCGGTAGCTGTCATCGGTGCGCCCGAAGGGGTTGGAAAGCGGAATGATCTCTTTGGCATAGGTCAGCAGACCTTGGCCGAAGTCAGCCATGATCAGCAAGGTCGGCCCGACGAAGAGCACGAACAGCAACAGCAAGGCCGCGAGCCCCATGTTGATCTCGGACAGCAGTTTGACCCCGCCATCCAACCCGCGCAGCACCGAAAACAGCGCAATCCCGGTGATGATCGTGATCAAGATCACCTGCACGGTGATGTCGATGGGGATGCCAAAGACGTGGTTGAGCCCCGCATTGGCCTGTTGAGCGCCAAAGCCCAGACTGGTCGCCAAGCCAAACAGCGTGGCAAACACGGCCAGAATGTCGATGACATGGCCGGTCCAGCCCCAGATCCGTTCACCAAAGATCGGATAAAACGCCGATCGGATCGTCAGCGGCAGACCCTTGTTATAAGAAAACAGCCCCAAAGCCAGCGCCACGACCGCATAGATCGCCCAAGGGTGTAGCCCCCAGTGATAAATCGTTGCGGCCAGCCCCATCGCCTTGGCGCGATCCACATTGGCCGGGATAAGATTGCCATCGGCATCAAAGGGCGAAGGCGTGCCCAGCGGGCTTGAGATCGCCATGTGATAGACGGGTTCCAGCACGCCAAAGAACATCAGGCCAATGCCCATGCCCGCGGCAAACAGCATCGCAAACCAACCGATATAGGAATAATCGGCAGTCGCGTCTTTGCCGCCCAGCCGGACCTTGCCCCAGGGGCTGACGATCAGGAACAGGCAGAACAGCACAAAGAAATCGGCCGAGGACAGGAAAAACCAGTCAAAGGTCGAGGTCAGCCACGGACGCAGCGCGCCAAAGATCTCGCTGGCCTGCGTAGGCAGCGCGAGCGCGTAAAACACAAAGGCCATGACCGCCAGCGCCGAGACCATGAACACAGGGTTGTGCACGTCAAAGCCGATCGGGCCAAGCGAGCCCTCAAAGTTGTCCTGACCGATTTCGTATTCGGTGTCGATGAGTTGGGTGTCGCCCTCGGGGGCGGGGATGCCCTGACTTTCGTCGGCTTCTGCCATGCGGCGTCCTCCTTGTTATTGCAGTTTTTCGTTATTGTTGACGGATCGGGCGCGCAGCTTAGCCGCGCACCAGAAACACCGAAGCTTTGGAATGTGCGGCCAGATGCCCGCCATGTGAGGCCCAGATGAAATCGGCCACATTGGGCAGATGGGTCGCCATGATCACCAGATCGGCGTGCAATTCCTTCACCGCATCGGCCAGCTTGTGGTTCAGATCGACCGCCGGATCATGGGCGACAATCGTATGGCCACGCGCGCTCAACCCGTTCTTCGCGGCTTCTGAGGCCGCAAATTGCGCAAGCTTTTCAGAATACTCTTCGGGATTGTGGGCGACCGCGCTGGGCTCGCTTCCGGTGACGCCGACATAGGTGATCCGCGCCCCGTATTTTTGCGCCAGATCGGCCGCAACCGTAAGCGTTTTGGTCAGATTGGCCACGTGGCGCAGGTCCACGGGCACCATGATCTCTTTAAACATCTTTCCCCCATGCCTGTGTTTTCACAGTTTGTTGATGGAAGGAAGACTACGGCAGAATTCGGTTGGGTCCAACCCAAAGCCTGATTTTCTTAGTTCGGGCGTGGGTTGGTGGTCAGATGATAGCGCGCCAGTTCCAGCGGGCTGAGCATATGAATGCGATCCGGAGGGGTCGCCATCGTGGGCTCCATCAGGCCCAGATCGACGCCCATTTCGGCCAGATAGCGCATGACCTGCGCGCTGGACTGTTGCACATCGACCGCAGTCCGGGCGCTATCTTGAGGGCTGTCCGGGGCGATATGTTCCTGATGCACGCCAAATCTGCCTCGCGCGTCTGCGACCCGATTCCGACCGCCCGCAAACATATAGGGGCAAGCGGCATAACAGATCGCATCGGCGGGCAATCTGGTGCTCACCCCCGCCGCGCGCAGCATCCGCCCGCTTCCTCAATAGAATAAGCGATATCATAGGCGATCAGCATCTCATCTTCGGCCACAAGAACTTTGTAGCCTTGTAGCCAGCAATTCCTTGGCTCGATACACATCGGGTTACCCTTTAATCAATTCCATTGGCACGCGTATTCGTGCAAGGAACCCGTCAGCGGGCCATTCGGTTCCGTAGTCCCCGCGCAACTGGCCGTGAATGGTCATGTCGATCAGACGGTTGCCAAAACCGGTAGGGTGGGGCGGTTCGTCGCGCGTCGGGCAGCCGGTTTCGCGCCAGTCAAACGCCAGCATCGCGCCCGCGTCGCCGGCCTCGATCTGCCAGTCTAGCCGCAGTTCGGCCCCCTCATGCGCCAGCGCGCCGTATTTCACCGCGTTGGTCGCCAGCTCATGCAAGACCAGCGCGAAATTCGTCGCGCCCGCTTGGTTCAGCATCACCGCGGGCCCTTCCAACACGAGGCGCGGATCTTGCGCGTTGGTATAAGGTGCCAGAACGGCGCGGATCAGATCGGCGAAATCGACCTCACCGCGAAAACCGGTTTCCAGCGTCGCGGTCGGGCTGACCAGATCATGGGCGCGCGCCAAAGCGTTGATGCGCGCGCGCAACCCCTTGGCCATCGCATCGGGCGAGGCGGCATGGCGCGCCGTCATCCCGATCAAACCCGACATCATCGCAAACACATTCTTGACGCGGTGGTTCATCTCGCGCGCCAGCATCTCACGGGCCTGCGCAAGTGTGCGCTCATCGGTGACATCGCGCAGATAGATCAGCAGCGTGCCATTTTCGGGAAACAGCCGCGCCTCAAGGATGCGCCCGTCATAGCCCACAAAATCAGCCGTCTGAGGCAGCGAGGTTGCGCGCGCACGCCTGAACGCCGCCTCGGTATCGGTGCCTTTGAAATGCGGAAAAGCTTGCCAGAAATTGGTGCCCATAAAAGCATCGGCCAGGTGCGCCCCATAGGCTCCACGCACCCTCTCGCGCATCACGCTGTTGAAATAGCGCACGCAATCCGTCGCATCGAGTTCAAGAATCCCGTCGCGTGTCACCTCGTGGAAATGCGCCAGCCGCTCGGTGCTTTCATGGGCCTCGCGTTCAGCGCGTTTACGTTCGGTGACATCAAGCAGCGTCGCAACCGCCAGCGGCGGATCGCTTTCAATCCGGCGCGCGGAAATCAGCAGATCGAGCGGCCTGCGAGCGGGCTGTTTGATTGTGACCTCTTCGGCGGTGATCACCTCATTGCGCAACGCCGCGCGGTTCAGTGGCAGCGCGTCATTGCTGATGGCACGCCCCGCGCTGTCAAAGGCGTACATATCGGGGCGATTTAGACCTTCGGTTTCATCGTTTCCAAGATTCATCAAGCTGCGCGCGGTGCTGTTAATATCAACTAGACGTCCCGTTTCCGCCTCGGCCAAAGCCACGCCGACCGGCATTTGATCAAGAATCGTGCGAAACACCTCTTGCTCTTGCCGCGCGAGGTTGGTCTGGCGACGCAGCCTGATTTCAGCTTCGACCCCGGCGGCAAGATCAAGAAGGGTCTCGTGATCCTCATCGCTCCAGATGCGCGGCTCGTGCCCGATCACGCAAAACGAACCCAGCACATCCCCCTCGACCGAGCGCAGCGGCACCCCAAGATAGGCGATCACATCCATATCGTTGACCGCGCCATTGTCAGCCACCCGGGCGTCTTGGCGCGCATCTGTCACCCGAAACGTGTCGTCTTTTTCAACGACATGGCGACAAAACGAATGGCTGAGCGGCGTCTCCCGGCTTGCCAGCCGGGCCGGATCGACCCCGGTTTGCGACAGCAGGAACTGGCGGGTCTCATCCACCAGAGACACCAGCGCCACCGGCGTGCCCACGATACGCGTCGCAAGTCGGGTGGCACGATCAAACGCTTCCTCAGCCGGTGCGTCCAGCAGCCCGGTTTGGTGCAGCGCCCGCAGGCGCTGGGGGTCGGTTATGGACGACAGGCGTGGCCCATTCTCGGAGGTCAACTTGATATTCACTCACTCACTATGACGCTGAAAGGCGCTCGGGTCATCTTACATATTTTTCATAACCCAGATCGCCAGCTGCCATAAGGTATAGGTATGAGGAAAAATTCAAGGGTGCGGCGAAAAGTGACCCTGCATTAATAATTTATGGTCACGATCACGGAATCACTATAGCTGCCAAGATACCCCGTCTGACCGGCATGTAATCGGCCATAAACGGGGAAATGCTGATTGGTGCCGCTGCCTGTTCCGCTGGCGGATTGCGCGGGCGTTTTCCCCCAAGGCTGGCTGCGCGCACTGTCTCGATACAGCCCGTAATCCAGCGAATAGGCGGCATTGCGCATCTTGCGGTGGGCTGGATCAGACACGCCAGAGCCTGTGCCCATATCCATCGTGATTGAATAGGGGGTGTTTTGCGAACAGCTTACATCGACCGACGCGGTGGCATCGACATTGCTGTTGATGACCGAGCTCAACTGGCCAAAATTCATCGGGCTTACCGACAGTTCGCAACTGGCGGTGACATCCGCAGACACCGTGAAACTGCCTACGGGTGCCGTTTGGCTAAGCGCGCCCGTGCAGCTTGCCGTACCGTAGCTGATCGAGATATTCCCCGCGCCGGAGAATTGCGACTCGTAATGCCCGGTCGGGGTGGCGCTGCCGGTGCTGAGGATGCGGGCGTAAACCGGCACGGTCGCTTCCCCCGAGCCGAGGCCGAGCAGCGCCCCGTTCAGCAAGAGGATCGTCACGGATTGGGTGACGGTATCAAGTGGCGCGCCCGTCAGGTTGGTGGCGCTTTCGGATAGCTGATAGGACAGGCTGTCGCCCGAACTGCCCGTCATGTAGCGTGGGTTGTTGCCACCGCCCGCGCCACCCGAGCCGGGGCCAAAGGTGACGCACATTTCAAGCAACAGACCAACCAAACCACTGCAGCTGATCTTGAGCGTCCCCGAACTTTGATTAACGACGCCCGCGCGTAGCGAGACCGAGCCGAAATCAACATCGCTCATCACCGCATCACAGGTGGCTGCGCGAGCCGAACTCACACTCATCATCAGCGCCAGAATCAGTGGGGCAACCAGCGCGATAAGGCGCGCCGCGTATGTCGTCAGCACGCTCATTGGCACACCACCGGGTCAATCACATCTTGCACATCGCCGCTGGCGTGGAAGGCAAATGTTGCCTTGCAGGTTCCGCCCTCCAATTCGGCGCGCAAGCTGTTGCGGGCGCTGGCGTTTTCCAGCCAGGTCTGGCCGTCATAGCCGACATATGTATCGGTGCCGCCCGCGACATGGATCAACGTTCCGGGGGGCAAAACCGCGCCGCTGCCATCACGCAGCACCGCGATGACCCCGGCCCCTTGCGCGCCGCGAAAATCGACATAACGCCCCGACAGCCGCGCCGGGATCACATCGCTCGCGGTGAGGCCGGGCGAGCTGCCGTGGGGGAAATCTGCAACATCCACCGACACGCGGTTGCGGTGATAGGAATTGAGCCCCGCAATCAGCGCGCGCCCGTTCCGTCCGGTTTTCGCAACCGCGCGGTTTTGTAGCATGACCGGCATATTCGGCACTCCTGTATCTACGATCGCAAAGCTGTCATTCACCAGATTTCCCGCCGCAAGATGCCCGCCTGCCATGACCAGCGATCCATCCAGTTCGCCGCGCAGATAGGTCTGGCTTTCAGACTTCTGCACCTCGCCCGAGACCAAACCCAGCCGCCCGCGATATTGCGCCTTGGCGCGCAGCGCGGTCTGGCCCGATTGCTGGCCTGCCTGCGCGAGATAACCGAAGTCGCCGATCTCATCGCGCACCGGGCGCGACCATGTGACATCCCGGGTCTGGCGCCCGCTGGAACTGGTATAGGCGGCGGTGCGCAGATAGCTGCGCTTGCCCAGTTTCAGCGACAGCCCCATCGAAATGCGCGTCTCACCATCGGTGAAATCATGCGAACCCGACACGCTGAGCGCGCCCCGCCCCCTCGCCAAGGGCATCGCATAGCTCGCCGATATCAGCCGATCATGGGAATTGCTGCGCTTTGAGCGCACATAAGACAGCCCGACGCGATTGGCTTGCGCGGTAACCGGGATCGAAACGGTGATCACGTCCTGCGCGCGTGCCGTTTCCAGCAACGAGGCCGAGTTCGCCAGCGCGCCTGCGCCCAGATACGCGACCCCCGTCACATAGGCCAAATCCGCATAGCCCGCATCCGAGCGCGAACTGCGCGCGTCAATATCCACCGCGCCGATTTGGGTGGACAGACCGATCTGCCAAAAATTGCCAGAACGCCCATTATACCGGCTGCGCGCCGCGGCAAGCGACACCTCGCCCAGCGCCAGCGGCACCGCCACAAACCCGCCTCCGATTATCTGAAAATCCTGCGTCGTGGTCGCATAGCCCTCGACAGTGATCGCATCGCTCAGACCGTAGCGCAGACTGGCCGACAGGATCGTGCTGGCGTCATAGCTGGCGTTATCCAGCCCATAGGCCTGACGCGCATGTCCGACAGACAGGCTCCAATCGGCCATGCCCTTTTTGATCAAGTTGCCCGAGGAAAAGAACGACACTTTCTTGCGCCGGGTGCGCCCGTCATCGCCTGTCACCACGATTTCGGCATCCCCCGAACCGGTATTGACGGAGATGTCCTCAAGCCGGAACGGCCCGCTATTAAGCGATCCGCTATAAACGCGGTTGTTTTCGATAAAAACATCGACTGATGATGGCACCGCCGCCGCGCCCGCAAAGGATAGCCGCTGATCGGTCACCAGATCGGAGCGTAGCGAAAAATCCCGGCGAAGCTGCACGCCGCCCATCCGGATCGGGCGCATCCAAGTCGGGCCGCGCGTGGTGAAATCACCCACGCTCAGCGTCACCGCCTTGCTTGGCGCATGATATTGCCACGTGGTTTCCTCGCGCACGAAACGGCCGCCGGGCGTGGTGCCGGTCTGTGTCAGAATCGGGCGGAAATAGCGACCGGTCGAGCGCAAGGTGCCAAAGGGCGAAAAGATCCAGCCGTCAAACGCAGCCGCGACGTTCGAACTGCCCCTGCCATTGGCCACGCTGATATGGTCAAGCGTCAGGGCGTAATTCAACGCCGCGCCCCAGCTTTTCTCAGGCGCCTCATAATCGGGCGCGCGTGCAGCCGAGATCACATCGGGCAGCAGCGCGCGGATCGGGGCCGATATATACACCCGCTGCTCAGAGGCATCATAGCGATAGCTCACACGGGGCAGCGCACTCAGCGAGACCTCATCGCCCAAGCCCGCCGGAACCGCGATGCCGACCTGCTTTAGCTCGGATCGCGGAGAAGACATATTCTCACCCTCGAGCCCCGCATTGAACCGCGCGATCAACCCGCTGTCGCGCCCGTTCACCGTCACTGCCAGATGTAGCGGCATGCTCTCCAATTCGCTTGCCGGAATGCTGGCGTTGGCCTGTAGCTCGGTGCTGGCTGTTTGTGCCGATGCGGCGATACCCGAGGCCATCAATACGCAGAATGCGATCAAAAGAATTGGGTGAATGGTCATGCTTCGCCCCTTTCGAGCGGCCCGCGCGGGGTCGATCCGTCCGCGAAAGCCGTCACCGGGTTTCGGCGCTTACGAAAAGCACAGCGGCACCGATTGGCGCACGAGCAGCTTCACGGTTTGGCCGCGCTGCTTGGGGCCGGGCAGGCGGTCGATCAGCACGCGATAGCATTCCTGCCCGCGCGGTTTTTTCTTGCTGGTGCGTATGATCCGTACTGTCAGTTCCTGACGCGGGCCCAGCTTGGCCATCGGCGGCGACACCACGACATTACGCGTCGCTGAATAGCGATTGGGGTCGGTTCCCTTTTTCCATTTCACAATGCGCAATTGCACCAGTGAGGCATCGCGCCCGCCCGCTTTTACTGTGAGCATGGTCTGATTGGAGTGAATCCCGTCAAGGCGCGTCGGCGATACTGAAACGCTGCCAGCTTGCGCGTTTGGCGCCATTGCCAGCAACGGCAAGGCAAGGGCAAGTGCACGCAGGAGGGAAAGTTTTGGAAACGTGATCATAGCTCTACCTCGTTATAATCATTGCTTGATGCGGTCTGGAGGTTCGGCCGGCGGCGGCGGGCCACGCGCTTTAGTAGTTCATCGTCACGGTGATCGTGTCGGCATAGGTACCAAGAAGGTAATTGCCTTTGGGCACCATGCCATAGACCGAGATCGTTTGTGCGACGGCCGCGATAAGGTTGCCAGACCAGGCGTTACCGTCGATTGCGATCTCTCCGGTGTGATTGGCTTGCGTATAGACTTTGTAGGGCACTGTATCGGTTGCTGATGAGATCATGCTGCGCACGCCCCCGCTGGCATTTTCGCCACCGTCAAGCGTGACCGACACGCCGGTATGGCCCGACGTGCAAGCGATCTCGACGGACCCGATGGAGGTTTCAGTTGTGTCTTTCGTCGTGTCGATTGTGGCGAAGCCCAGTGGCGAGACCGAGGTGAACACGCAGGTGTCGACCACTTCGGCCGAGACGTTAAGCTCGGCGGTTACGGTTTCAGCGGCCAGGGTCGGACTGGCGCAGACCCCGACAGCAATGGCGAGGAGCGAGAGCTTGATAAGTATGAAACGCATCGAGGTGTCTCCTATTTTCGCGCAGGTGGCGGAGGTAAGTCGAGCAAATGACCGTGAGCGACCTCGCATTCGAGAATAGGCATCCTGTCTTAAGAAACCCTTTCAAAATCAGGCAGAAATCGGGGAAACTTACGATCTTCACGTGATGAGACGCAAAATTTCCGGGGGAATTGGTCGAAACTGCGAAAAGCTCTGGCGCGTGATGTGGGCGATTTTCAAAGCCGCTCGGCGCTGATTGCGCTGCTCTTTGTTGATCAAGTGAGTTTCACCCAAAACGCGGGAGAAAACTTGTCTATTCCTTAATCGAAATCGGTTTCTGCCTTTACGAAATCGGTTTCGGTACTTTACGCTGCCGAAATGGAGGAGATTCGCGACACCGTATCGCACGACCAAGAGGCCCCCGCCCGTCGGGTGCGCCTCTCTGATCTCGCGACCGCGCTTGGGCTGACCAAGAGCACCGTTTCGCGCGCGCTCAACGATTATGCCGACATTTCCCCCGACACGCGCGACCGCGTGCGCAAGATGGCCGCGCAAATGGGCTACGCGCCGATGCCGTCAGCGCAGGCGGTGCGCACGGGGCGGGTGCGCGCATTGGGTCTGGTTCTGGAACTGGATGCGCCCGATCGCTACGGCCCGTTTCTGGCGGATTTCTTGGGCGGCATCACGCAGGCGGCCTCGGTCGAAGGCTGGACGCTGACGATCGCCTCATCGACCTCGCGTGCGGATATGGAAGCGACCATCACGCGGCTGTTGCAAGAACACAAGGTCGACGGGTTTATCCTGCCGCGCACCCGCGTGCAGGATCCGCGCGCGATCTTCTTGCAGTCCAAGCGCGTGCCGTTCGTGCTGTTCGGGCGCGTCGGATATGGCCAGCGTGATGCGGGGCTGTCTTGGTATGATGTGGATGGCAGCGGTGCGATGCGTGATGGCGTGGCGCGATTGGTGCGGCTGGGTCACAAACGGATCGGCTTTGTCGGGCCGTGCGAGGCGTTCAATTTCGCGATGCTGCGCCGCGATGGCTACCGCGAGGGGCTGGCGCTGGCGCAGATTGCGCATGACCCCGCACTTGAGATCATGGGCGTTTCGGATCGCGCCGAAGGGGCGGTGGCGGCGCGTGCGCTGCTTGATCTGCCCGAGCCGCCCACGGCGATCGTTTACGCCACCGATGCTACGGCGCTGGGCGCCTATGACGTGGCGCGCGAACGCGGTCTGACGATCGGGCGTGACCTGTCGCTGATCGCTTATGACGGCATCCCCGAGGGGCGTATGATCGAGCCCCCTTTGACGACATTCGCGGTGGACAGCCGTCATGCCGGTGAACGGCTGGCCGCACTTCTCATCGCGCAATTGCGCGGCACGCCTGCGGAGGAGCTGACGGAATTGGTTGCGGCGCAATTGCAACCGGGTGGCTCGGACGGGCCGCCGCGCATGACATAAGACAAACTTAATCTACCGGGAGGAAAATAAATGAAACTTATGACCAATGCTGGAATGACCCGATTGCTTGGATCTGCGGCCATGGCGCTGATGCTTGGCGCGGTCGGGGTGCAAGCCGAAACGATCAAATACTGGACGACCGAGGAGCAACCCGAGCGTCTGGCCAAACAGCAAAAGCTGGCAGATGACTTCAAGGCGAAAACCGGCATTGATGTCGAAGTGATCCCGGTCAGCGAAAGCGATCTCAACACCCGCGCCACGGCGGCCTTTGCGGCGGGCGATTTGCCGGATGTGATCTACACGCCGATCCAGAACGTGCTGCCTTGGACCGAGGCGGGCATTCTTGATTCCGCCGCCGCAACGGATGTGATCGACGAGCTGGACCCCAAAACCTTCGCGC
This sequence comes from Thioclava indica, assembly GCF_000714545.1. Taxonomy (GTDB): domain Bacteria; phylum Pseudomonadota; class Alphaproteobacteria; order Rhodobacterales; family Rhodobacteraceae; genus Thioclava; species Thioclava indica. Next base: position 13,546 of record NZ_AUNB01000020.1, on the reverse strand, counting down.
CCGGCGCGCTGAAGATGGTGGAGACGGATGGTGATTATGCTGCCGTTCCGGTCGATGGCTGGACGCAGATGATCCTCTATCGCAAAGACCTGTTCGAGAAAGACGGGCTCGCCCCGCCCACGAATTTCGCCAATATCGAAGCGGCGTTGAAAAAGCTGAATAATCCGCCGGCTATGTATGGGTTTGTCGCCGCTACCAAGGTGGATGACAACTACATGAGCCAGGTGCTGGAGCAGATTTTCCTGGCCAATGGCGTCTCGCCGGTTGGTCCGGACGGGTTCAAGCCGCTGGATGAGAAAAAGACCATCGAGGTGTTGAATTTCTACAAGGATCTCGCCAAAGCCTCGCCCCCCGGTGACAATTACTGGAAGCAATCGCGTGAGCTGTATTTTGCGGGTAAGGCGGCGATGATCATGTGGTCGCCCTTCATTCTGGACGAGCTGGCCGGTCTGCGTGACTCTGCGCCGCCGATGATTGACGGCGATCCTACCTCGACCGCGCTGGCGAAAGACACGGGCGTTGTCACCAACTTGTCGGGGCCGTCCGATCCGGCGGGCGCAAGCTGGGCCGATATTCGCTATTTCGGGATCACCAGCGACGCCGATACGGACGCGGCTGAGCAGTTTGTCGATTTCTCGATGAATGACGGCTACGCCGAGACGCTCTCGATCGCGCCCGAAGGCAAGTTCCCGGTGCGGCGCGGTACGCCCGATGATCCCACCAAATTCACCACGCTTTGGGCAACGCTGCCCGTCGGCGTGGATCGCAAAGCGCCGCTGAAAGACCTTTATGCACCTGCGGTGATTGAAGAAATCACCAAGGGTCTGGACACCGCGCAGCGTTGGGGCGTGGAAGATGGGCAACTGGCGCTGGCGTCGAAAATGCTTAACAGCCAAGAGATCAACCGCGTGGTGCGCGAATATATCGACGGCGGTATTTCGGCTGAGGATGCGGTCAAAAAGATGAATGACGCGCTGTCCAAGATCAATTGATCTGAGAGCTATGGGGCAGGGCGTGCGCGCCCGCCCCCTTTTGCGCGCCCTCTAAAGATGGGGGCAAGTCAGGAGACTGTCATGACCGATATTTCGCCGCCCAAAGGGCGCGGCGCGCTGGCGAAACGCGAGGCGCGTCTGGCCTGGGGCCTGCTTTTTCCGACGATTGCAATTGTCGCGCTGGTGGTGATTGTGCCGCTGCTTGCGATTTTCTGGATCTCGGTCAAGCCGGTGAAGCTGGGCGATCTGCGCCCTGCCGAGATGCGTTTGCGCATCAGCCTGCGCGATAATGACGCCCAGTCGCAGGTGGAATATCGCGTCATCAACCCCTCGCGCGAGCATGTCATTCACGGCGCGGGATTTGACACTACGCTGCCCGAGGGCGTGACCCTGACGGGCGATCTGCCCAAGGGCTGCGCGCTGAGCGGGCAGGATTTGCACTGTGAGTTTGGCGATCTGGCGCCGCGTTTCAACGAGCGTTATCGCATTGACGCGCGGGTCACAGGTGACGCGAAATCGCTGCAACGCCCGGTGCGTGATTCCGCGACGGTGGCGCGGGGCAAGGCTGACAACATCCTGACGAATTCGACCTTTACGCTTGAGAATTTCACCAAGCTGTTTGACGGCTCCGAGTTCTGGTCGGTGCTGGGTGTGACGTTGTTTTATACCATCTTCGGCACGCTTGGCGCGCTGCTGGTCGGGCTGTTTGCGGCGCTGCTGCTCAACAAGGATTTTCGCGGGCAGGGGATTTTGCGCGGGCTGTATCTGTTCCCCTATGTGGCACCGGTGATCGCGGTGGCGTTTACTTGGATCACGCTGTTTGATCCGTTTTCGGGCTCGGCTAATGCGTTGCTGATCCAGATGGGAGTCAGCCAAGGCGCGATCAACTTTTTCGGACAGAAACCGCTGGCGCTGATTATGGTGACGGTGTTTGAAATCTGGCGCTATTTTCCGTTGAGCTTCCTGTTCATCCTCGCGCGGATGCAAAGCATCGACACCGATATGTATGAGGCCGCCGATATGGACGGGGCCTCGCCGTTCCAGAAATTCTGGTATCTTTCGATGCCGCAATTGCTGGGGATTTTGTCGGTGCTGTTCCTGCTGCGCTTCATTTGGACGTTCAACAAATTCGACGACATTTTCTTGCTGACGGGGGGCAATGCGGGCACGCGCACGCTGACCGTTGATGTCTATGAGCAGGCCTTCGCAGTCAGCAATATCGGTGCGGGCGCGGCGGTGGCAGTGGTGGTGTTTGGCTGTCTGCTGATCTTTGCGGCGCTGTTTTTCCGCACTATGAGCCGGGAGGAGGGGCTATGAAGCTGCTCTATAAAGGCTATCTGACCGGACCGATCCTTGGCGCGCTTTGGGGGCTGGTGATGGCGGTCACTTTGGGCGTCGCGATTTCCTTTGCCACCGGAGAACCGGTGCGGCCCGCGCTATGGGGGGCGTTGATCCTTGGCGTGGTGAGCGGGCTGGCGATGGTGGCGCCGTCGATGCGCCTTGTGCCGCCAATCGCGCTTGCGGTTCTTCTGGTGCTCGTGCTGCCGTTTATTGGTGCGAGTCCGCTGCATTACGGCGCGGAGGTCTCGCCCCTCTGGCGCAACCTTTTGAACATCGCGCTGGCGGGCAGCGTGGCGATCCCGTTGCGCGTCATCCTGCGCGATCTGCCCTTAGGCGCGACGACCCGGCATGAGTTTGAAGCGGCGGTGATCGCGTTTCTCACCGGGTTTGGCTATCTGTTTTTCACCGCCATCGTGATCATTCCGTTTTACGTGATGGTGATGACCTCGATGAAATCACAGCAACAGCTGATGCTGAACCCGCTTGATTTCTCGATTGATCTGTCCAAGGGCTGGCACCTGTTTGACAGCTATTACGAGCTGATGACCAAGTTCCATTTCGGCCGCTACCTGTGGACCAGCTTCTATGTCTCGGTGCTGACGGTGCTGTTGACGCTGCTGTTTTCTGTGCCGGGTGCTTACGCGGTGGCGCGGTTACGGTTTTCCGGGCGCAAGCTGTTTTCGCGCGGGATTTTGCTGATTTACATGGTGCCGATGATCGTTTTGGCGCTGCCGATTTACATCGCTTATTCGATGGTGGGGCTGCGCAATTCGGTGTTCGGGATCGTGATGATCTATCCGGTCACGACGATTCCGGTCGCGCTCTATATGCTGCAAGGTTACTTCCGTGGCCTGCCGGTTGAGGTTGAGGAGGCCGGTCTTATGGACGGGCTGAGCCGTCTCAAGGTGATCTGGAAAATCACGCTGCCGCTGGCGCTGCCGGCGCTAGCGTCGGTTGGTTTGTATGTCTTTATGATCGCGTGGAACGAGTTCCTGCTGGCGTTCATGCTGCTCGATGATCCCAGCAAATTTACCCTCACGCGGGGCATTGCCTCGCTCAATTCCTCCGAGATCCCGCGCCAGCATTTGATGGCGGGGGCGGTGATTGCGACGGTGCCGATCATGGCGCTGTTCCTTGGGTTGGAGCGTTTCATGACCCGCGGGCTGACGGCTGGCGCGGTGAAAGGATAAGATGATGACAAGCGAGACCTTGGCCCCTGCGGCCGACCTGTCCGAGCGTGACGCCGCCGCGCGCGCGATCCTGATCGCCAATGATCGGGGCGGCTATACCGTGCCCACGGCGGGGCTGTATCCTTATCAGTGGAACTGGGACAGCGCGTTCGCGGCGCTCGGGTTTGCGCGCTTTGATCTGGCGCGCGCCTGGGAGGAAATCGAGACGTTGTTTTCGGGGCAATGGGACAGCGGCATGGTGCCTCATATTCTGTTTCACAAACCCGATCCGGGCTATTTTCCCGGCCCCGATGTCTGGGGATGCAGCGGCCCGATTGCGTCCTCTGGCATCACCCAGCCGCCCGTCGCGCTAAGTTTCGCGACGCGCCTGCTGGCCGCTGATCCGGCGTTGGGGGCCGCACGATTTGCAGCACTTTATCCCAAGATGCGTAAATGGGCCGATTGGTTTTTGCGCTGGCGGCGCGATGAAAAGGGCGCGGTTTTCGTGATCCATCCGTGGGAATCGGGGCGGGACAATGCGCCGGATTGGGACAATGCGATGGACGCCATCGACCCGCAGGATGTGGGCTATTACGAGCGCCGCGATACGCAACATGTTGATGCCTCGATGCGGCCTACGAAATATGATTACGACCGCTATATCTGGCTGGTGAAGCGCGCTAGGGCGTTGGGGTGGGATGACGCCGCGATGGCGCAGGATAACCCGTTTCGCGTGGCTGATCCGACGATGCATTTCACCTTGATGCGCGGGGTGCGCGATCTGCTGGCCGCTGGGGCTGCGCAGGGATTGGACGTTGATGGGCTGGCCGATCAACTCGCCGCGTTGGAGGCAGGTGCGCAGGCGCTGTTCAACCCCGGCATGGGGTTCTATGACAGCTATAATTGCGCCAATGGCATCTGGTCGAATGCGCTGACCAACGCCTCGTTTCTGTGCTGGTTTGGCGGGCTGAAAGCGCCCGAGATGGGTGCGCATCTGGCGCGCGTGCTGGATGCGGCGCCCTACGGCGTGCCTTCGCTTGCGCCGTTTGATCCGCGCTTTGACGCCATGCGCTATTGGCGCGGGCCGACCTGGGCGATGATGAACATGATGATCGGTGAGGGCGCGAGCGAGCAGGGCATAGCGCTGGGCGAGGAGGTGCGTGCGCGCACCCGCGAAGTGATCGGGAAATACGGGTTTGTCGAGTATTTCGACCCGATGACCGGTGCCGCAGCGGGCGGCAAAGCGTTTACATGGACAGCCGCCGTGTGGCTGGCCTGGGCCGGGCAGGAGGGCTGAACATGGGTGCGATTACGCTAAAAGGCGTCGAGAAATGGTTCGGCGAGGTGCAGGTTATTAAGGGCATTGACCTTGAGATTGCCGATGGCGAGTTCGTGGTGTTCGTTGGCCCCTCGGGCTGCGGGAAATCGACGTTGCTGCGCATGATCGGCGGGCTCGAGGATACCTCGCGCGGGGCGATCTCGATTGACGGGCGCGATGTGACCGACCAGCCGCCCTCCAAGCGCGGGCTGGCGATGGTGTTTCAGTCCTACGCGCTGTATCCGCATATGTCGGTGGCCGAAAACATGGGGTTTTCGCTGAAGATGGCGGGGGCGCCCGAGGCGGAGTGGCGCGCCAAGGTGGCTGAGGCGTCCGAGATCCTCAAGCTTGATGCTTATCTGGATCGCCGCCCCAAGGATCTGTCGGGCGGGCAGCGTCAGCGCGTGGCGATCGGGCGCTCGATTGTGCGCGATCCGACGGCGTTCCTGTTTGATGAGCCGCTGTCCAACCTTGATGCCGCCTTGCGCGTCGAGATGCGTCTGGAAATCGCGCGGCTGCATCGCAAGCTGCACCGCACGATGATCTACGTCACCCATGATCAGGTCGAGGCAATGACGCTGGCCGACCGCATCGTCGTGCTGGAATTTGGCAAAATCGCGCAGGTTGGCACCCCGCGCGAGCTGTATGAACGTCCCGCAAACCTGTTCGTGGCGCAGTTCATCGGCTCTCCGAAGATGAACGTGATGCCCTGCGCGGCTTCGGGCGGGGGTTATACTTTGGAAGGTGGGCGCGGGGGCGATAATGCGCCGCCAAGCGCCACGCAACTGGGTATCCGGCCCGAACATATCACGCTGGTCGCACCGGGGGCCGGGCAATGCGATGGCCGCGTCGATGTGGTCGAATTCCTTGGCGCGGATACGTTTGTTCTGTTCGATTGCGGGGCGCTTGGTGCGATCAATGTGCGCGTCGCGGGCGATACCGATCTGGTGCCCGGCGACAGTGTTGGCTTGGCGTTCGAGCCTGAAAAGCTGGTGTTCTTTGATGAGGACGGGTTGGCGGTTTAACGGTTCGCGCTTCCCGTCGCCGGTGCTTCCACTGGAAGCCCCGCCGGTGATGAGATCACCGGTTCGCTCCGGGAATCCACAACACGTCGTCTTGACCGTCGTTGTTGGCGATGCGCGCAGCGACAAAGAACCAGTCGGACAGGCGGTTGAGATATTTTACTGCCCATTCGTTCACGCTTTCCGTCGTGGCGAGTTCGACCGCGCCGCGCTCGGCACGGCGCGCGACGGTGCGGCACAGGTGCAGGTTCGCGGCCAGCGCGGTGCCGCCGGGCAGGATAAAGCTGCGCAGCGGTTCGAGCTTGGCGTTCATTGCGTCGATCTCGGTTTCAAGCCGGGTCACCTGAGATTCGATTATGCGCAGGACCGGATAGCCCGCCTCATCGTCGCGCTCCATGTCGGGGCGGGCGAGATCGGCACCCAGATCGAACAGGTCGTTCTGGATCAGCGACAGCGCGGCCTGCACATCGTCTTGCGCATGTAGGCGCGCCAGCCCGACCGTTGCGTTCAGCTCGTCAACATTGCCATAGGCGGCGACGCGGGGGGAGTGTTTTGCGACCCGCGCGCCATTGGACAGCGCGGTTTCCCCGGCATCGCCGGTGCGGGTGTAGATGCGATTGAGAACGACCATTCAGGCCCCCTTGCGTAGATAGACAAAAATCAGAATCAGCACGATCGCCACCGCCTGCGCCGCGATGCGCAGGCGCATCAGCTTATTGGCATGTTTGCGGTTGAAATCTCCGCCGCGCCCGAACCCGGCGATGCCGATCATCAAGATGACCAGAACCGCAAGGCTGGCGGCGGCCACCAAATAGAATAACGGGTCACTGCGCATGAAATTCCTCTCCCTCTTGGCCTAGACATAGCCGCAAGGTGGGGGATTGCGAAAGAGTTTTCACCCTTTCGCGAGCACCCAGTCGAGCGCGCGCCCCGGCAGGATGCGCCGCGCGACCTCCATCAGATGGGTGGGAACGGTGATCGCGTAGCGCGGTTTCGGGTTCGGGGCGTCCAGCGCCTTGAGGATCACTTTCGTTACCGCCGAGGCGGGCAATTCGAACTTGGCGGGGCCACGGCTTTTGTAAAGCTGGTTGAGCAGATCGTCTTCATATTGCTGGCGGCGCGCCGAGTTTTCCCAATCCACCCATTTCTCGAAATGCGTAATCGCGTTTTTGCGGAATTTCGAGGTGATCGGGCCGGGTTCAATCAGCACGATCTTGATATCGGTGTCGCGCATTTCCAGACGCAGCACGTCGGTCAGTCCCTCAAGCGCGAATTTCGTCGCCACATAGGCGCCGCGCCAGCGATAGCCGACCATGCCCAGCACGGACGAGCACTGGATGATCCGCCCCTCGCCATTATCGCCCTGCGCGCGCATCACCTTGATCGCGCGGTTGGTCAGGTCGTGCAGGCCGAACAGGTTGGTCTCAAAGATCTCGCGCAGCGCGCCGGTGGGAATGTCCTCGGCGGCACCCGGGCAGGCGAAAGCGGCATTGTTATACAGCGCATCCAGACGGCCACGGCCCCGCGCGAGGGCCTCGTTAAAGCCCGCATCAATCGACTCCGGGTCAGCCACGTCAAGCTGGAACGAGGTCAGACCTTCGGCGCGCAGGCGCTCGCAATCTTCTTCCTTGCGGCAGGTGGCCAGCACTTTCCAGCCCGCCGCTTTCAGCCCGTGAGCTGCGTCATAACCGATGCCCGAGGAGCATCCGGTGATCAGGATTGTCTTGGCCATCTGTCCCGCCTTATCTGTTCGCCGCCGCGCGCACCCAAGGGTGCGTTTGGCGTCTCAGCCTCCGGCGGGAGTATTTGGAGCTAGATGAAAAGGCAAGATGGCGGACGTAGGCTGGGTCAGTTCGCGGGCGTCAAGAAACGTGATGCGACCCAACCGTCGATGCCGTCACCTTCGATCTTGATATGGGCCCAGCCCGATTTTTCGGCCACAACGAGCACCTGTTCGCCTTTGCGGATGCGGTCGACCGCGCTGTTGGCGGTTGAAGGACCAGAGCGCACGTTGAGCGCATTGGCCGAAACGGTCCAAAGCGCGCCGCCCGCGACTTGCGGGGCTTCGGTCGCGCGATATTGCGGGGAGGGGCGCAGCGCGGGTCCGGGCATGCGCGATTTCGCGATCACGGGCGTGACGGTCGCGGATGCGGGCACCACCTGCGGCGCGGGTGTCGCCGTGATCTTGCCCGGCGCGTAAAGCGGATCGGGAGTGCTGGCGCTTCGGGTGACCTGCGGCGCGGGTTCGGCCTTGGTGGTTGCAGGCTCGTCGGGCAGGTCGCGACCGAAGATCGTGAGCGTGACAAAAATCCCCGCGAACGTGGTGAAAAGCAGCTTTCCCATATCTTCCCCCAGTCTTCCCCATGACCCGCGGCAGAATCGGATCACGTTTAGTTTATCACATTTTGTTATCATCTCGTGTGGTGGAAATCCGCCAGAGCCGAAAAAGTTCCGCGCGAAATCATGCCGGCTCGTTTTCGCGCTGGACCGGGACGCGGCGCGGCTTTACACCCAAGATCATGAACAAAGACGACGAAAATCCCCTATCCATGGTTTCCGAGCCGCTAAGCCGTGCAATCGGCGAGCGCTATCTGACCTATGCGCTGTCCACGATTATGCACCGCGCGCTGCCCGACGCGCGTGACGGGCTTAAGCCGGTGCATCGCCGCATCCTGTTTGCGATGCGCGAGTTGAAGCTGTCACCGACCGGAGGCTTTCGCAAATCGGCGAAGATTTCGGGCGACGTGATGGGGAACTATCACCCCCATGGCGATGCTGCGATCTATGATGCAATGGCGCGTTTGGCGCAGGATTTCGCGATGCGCTACCCGTTGGTGAACGGGCAGGGGAATTTCGGCAATATCGACGGCGATAACCCTGCTGCGAGCCGCTATACCGAGGCGCGACTGGCGCATCCGTCCGAGGCGTTGCTGGATGGGTTGGCTGAAAACGCGGTCGATTATCGCCCGAACTATGATGGCACGCTCGAAGAACCCATCGTTCTGCCCGCCGCCTTCCCGAATCTGTTGGCCAATGGTGCCAGCGGGATTGCGGTGGGGATGGCGACGAACATTCCGCCGCACAACCTGGATGAGTTGGTGCAGGCCTGTCTGGCGATGATTGCGCGGCCCGGCATTACGGATGACGAGCTGGTCGAGCATATTCCCGGCCCCGATTTCCCGACCGGGGGCGTGCTGGTCGAGCCACCCGAAAATATCCGTGACGCCTATCGCACGGGGCGCGGGGCGTTTCGTTTGCGCGCGCGCTGGGAGAAAGAGGATCTGGGGCGTGGTCAGTGGCAGATCGTGGTCACCGAGATTCCCTATCAGGTACAGAAATCCAAGCTGATCGAGCGTCTGGCCGAGGTCATCCAGACCCGCAAAGTGCCTGCTTTGGCCGATGTGCGTGACGAAAGTGCCGATGATATCCGCATCGTTCTAGAGCCGAAAACCCGCACCATCGAGCCGGAAATGCTGATGGGGATGCTGTTCAAAAGCTCGGATCTGGAGCTGCGGTTCAGTATGAATATGAACGTGCTGATCGACGGGCGTGTGCCCAAGGTGTGCTCGCTCAAAGAGGTGTTGCGCGCCTTTCTTGATCACCGTCGTGAGGTGTTGATCCGGCGCAGCCAGCACCGGATGGACAAGATCGACGCGCGTCTTGAGGTGCTTGAGGGCTATATCATTGCCTTCCTCAATCTTGATCGGGTGATCGAGATCATCCGCTATGAGGACGAGCCGAAAGCCCTGTTGATGGCCGAGTTCGACCTGAGCGATGTGCAGGCCGAGGCGATCCTGAACATGCGGCTGCGTAGCTTGCGCAAGCTCGAAGAGATGGAGCTGAAACGCGAGCACGAAGCACTAACGCTGGAGCGCGCGGGGCTTGTGGAGTTGTTGGCCTCGGACAAACTGCAATGGAAGCAGATCAGTGGCGAGTTGAAGGATATTGCCAAGAAGTTTGGCAAATCCGCCCCCGGTGGCGCGCGTCGCACTGGCTTTGCCGAGGCAGGCGAGGTCGAAGAGGTGCCGATCGAGGCGATGATCGAGCGCGAGCCGATCACCGTGATCCTGTCCAAGATGGGCTGGGTGCGCGCGATGAAGGGGCACAATGCGCTGGACGCCGAAGTCAAGTTCAAGGATGGCGACGGTCCGATGTTTGCCATGCATGCCGAAACCACGGATCGCATCGTGCTGATGGGCGCGAACGGGCGGGCCTATACCGTTCTCGGGGCTAATCTGCCCGGCGGGCGCGGCATGGGAGAGCCGGTGCGCCTGATCGTCGATCTGCCCAATGAGGCCGAGGTGACGCATCTGTTGCTACCCAAAGCGGGCGAGAAATATCTGCTGGCGTCAAGCGATGGTGACGGGTTCATCTGCCCCGCCGAAGAGCTGATCGCGCAAACCCGGTCGGGCAAGCAGGTGCTGAATGTGCGCGGCGATGGCAAGACGATGGTTTGTGCCAAAACGCACGGCGATCATGTTGCCTGCGTCGGGCAAAACCGCAAGTTATTGGTGTTTGCGCTGGATGAATTGCCCGAAATGGCGCGCGGCAAGGGTGTGCGGTTGCAGAAATATAAGGATGGCGGGCTGTCTGATGCCACTACGTTCACGCTAGCCGACGGTCTAAGCTGGAAAGATCCGGCCGGGCGCACGCGCACCGAGTTGGAGCTAAGCGAGTGGACCGGCAAGCGCGCCTCGGCCGGTCGTATGGCGCCGCGCGGTTTCCCGCGCGACAACAAGTTCAACTAGCGCGCGTCCCCGCGCTTAGGTGTAAAGCGGGGGCACGCCAAGCTGGGCGTGAATGTGGTTGACCGATTGCGCATCAAGCCCGAGCGCCTTGGCGAAGCTGTCGAGATATTGCGCCTCGGTCTGGTTATCGAGATCAATCGCGGTGACCGACATCGTATAGGCCTGCGCCTCTAGCGCGTCGGGGATTTGACTTGCCAGACCTTGGGCATCCACGGGGGCGGCAAGTTCCTGTTGCACGAAGGCGCGCTCTTCGGGGCTGATATCGCCAAGCTGGCCCATCAGTTTATTTTCTTCTGCGGCGTCGATCTTGCCGTCGGATTTCGCCGCTTGGATCATCGCCTTAAGCATAACACCCGCCGCCGCATTTTGCGCCGGGCTGGGCGGGGTGGCGGGTTCGCCGCCATTGGCGAAGGCTGAATTCAGCTGATCGCCAAAGCTCTGCGTCGGGGCCGTCTGCGCAGGGGTGGCCTGCGCCGCGCCACCGCCCAGCATGCCCCCAAGCATCCCGCCAAGGCCGCCTGCTGCACCGCCCGCCGCAAGCGAGCCAAGCATATCGCCCAATCCGCCCGAGGACGCGCCGCCGCCCGTCAATTGGCCCAGCAGATCGCCCAAGCCACCGCTGGTTTGACCACGCGGTGATGAGCGGGTGGCGATGTTGCTTGACCCTGCGCCGCTGAGGCTTTCCATCAGGCCGCCCAAGCCGCCTGCGGAGCCAGCGCCGCCCGAGCCGCCCAGTAGCGAGCCCATCATATCGGCCAGGCCGCCACCAGACGCGTCCGATGTGCTTTCCGATGCGCTGCGCCCCATGCTGGAGACGCCTTTGGCCACCGCAACGCCGATCGCGACTTTCGCGAGTGCTCCCATCAAAGACATCGTGTTCCCTCTTTTGATTTACGTTAACGGAATTTTACGCGACGGGCGCCTTAACGCCATGGGAAAAATCCCGCGCTTGGCTCACATTGGCTCGACGGTCAGCCAGATGCCGCCTTTGGGCCGCGTCGTGAGGATCATCTCGGGCTTGGGTTCACGTCCTGCCACGGCGCTAAAGCGAAACCGCGACAGCAGCGTGGCAAGGATAATCCCGGCCTCTTGCAGTGCAAACCCCGCGCCGATGCAAATGCGCGGTCCCGCACCGAAGGGCAAAAAGGCGTAGCGGTCATGCGTCGGGTTGGCAAAGCGGGCAGGGCGAAAGGCGTCTGGGTCTTCCCACAGCGCGTGATGGCGGTGCAGCGCGTAGATCGGCAGCATCACTGTATCGCCGCGTCGCACTTCGCGGCCCAGCAGGCGGTCGGGCTTTTGCGCGGTGCGCGACAAAAAACCCGCAGGGGGGTAAAGGCGCAGGCTTTCCTGCACGATCTGTTGGATCAGGGGCATCTGATCAAGGTCTGCGACTCCGGCCACACGCCCGCCCAGCACCGCTTGCGCCTGTTCGTGCGCGGCGGTCTGGATGGCGGGATCAAACGCGCACAGATACAGCGCCCACGCCAGCGTTAGCGCGGTCGTCTCATGCCCCGCCACGATGAAGGTCAGCAGATTGTCGCGCAGCTCGGCCGCGTTCATTGCGCGCCCCGTTTCAGGATCGCTTGCGCCTTTCAGCAGGTCCAGCAAATCGGGCAGATCCTTGGCGTGCCCGGCATTGCGTGCACTGATCGCAGCATCGGCATGGCGCTTGAGCTCACGCACGATATGGGCCGAGGCGAGGCGATGGGGGCGCGGCACCCAGCCGGGCAGGGCAAAGAAATCGAGCAGCGAGACCTTGGCGGTGCGCGCGATATAGGCGTCAATGGCGCGGTGGATCGCAGCGCGGTCAAACCCCTCATCGCCCGAGAAGGTAACTTCCGAGATCACCTCGAATGTCGCGGTGACCATTTCCTGATGCAGATCGACCGCGCGCCCGGTGCCGGCATGTTGGGCGATGCGTGCCACGCTGGCTTGGGCGGCGGCCTGCATCACCGGCGCGAGCGCCTGCATGTTACGCAGGGCAAATACGGGCGAGGCCGCGCGGCGTTGCCAGCGCCATTCCGCGCCCTCGGCAACAAACAGCCCCTGACCGACCGCCGGACCAAGGATCAGCTTGGTCACGACCGATTTCGGATAATCCTCGACGCGGTCTTTCAGGATATGGCGCGCGGCATCAGGGTCCATCACCATATGCCAGCGCGCCCCGGTATTGCCCGAGATGATCGGCGCATGGGTGGCCAGTTCCGGTATAATTTCCAGCACGTTGCGCCGCGCGGCGCGCAGGCTGGCGGCAATCCCCAGCGGCTTGCGTGCAAGGTTCGCGCGCGCGGGAAGCCGTGGCGGGGCAGTGGTGGGGGTCTGATCCATCTTGCAAAGGTAGGGGCGCGTAGGCGATTGCGCAAACTTTCCGCGCGGCCCGATGATGGATTTCGCACGATCCGGGCTTGATTTTCCCTCGCCAGCGCAATAGGTAGCGCGCGATATTGACTCGGGCCTGCGCTAGCGGCCCCCTAAAGCAGAGGCGCACCGCGATATGGCTAAGGCAAAGTTTGAACGTAACAAACCGCACGTTAACATCGGCACGATCGGCCACGTTGACCACGGCAAGACCACTCTGACGGCCGCGATCACGAAATATTTTGGTGATTTCCAGGCCTATGACCAGATCGACGGTGCGCCCGAAGAAAAAGCGCGCGGGATCACGATCTCGACCGCGCACGTGGAGTACGAGACGGAAAACCGTCACTACGCCCACGTCGACTGCCCCGGCCACGCTGACTATGTGAAAAACATGATCACCGGTGCGGCGCAGATGGATGGCGCGATCCTCGTGGTGAACGCCGCTGACGGCCCGATGCCGCAAACGCGCGAGCACATCCTGCTCGGTCGCCAGGTCGGCATCCCGACGATGGTCGTCTACATGAACAAAGTGGACCAAGTTGACGACGAAGAGCTGCTCGAGCTGGTTGAAATGGAAATCCGCGAGCTGCTGAGC
>NZ_AUNB01000019.1 GCF_000714545.1 Thioclava indica | reverse complement strand
CAGCCACATGTAATCGCCCGCCTCGACCTCGACCCAATCTTGGTTGAGCCGGTAAACCCCTTTTCCTTCAAGCACATACAGCCCGTGTTCCATCACATGGGTTTCGGCAAACGGGATCACGGCACCGGGCTGCAAGGTGACAATCGTGACATGCATGTCGTGGCGCATATCGGCCATATCGACAAAGCGCGTGGTCGCCCATGCGCCATCCGTGTCCGGCATCGGGGTCGGGGGGATGTCGTTTTCGTTAGTCACGAACGCTTCGGGCACCTCTAGCCCCTCGACGACTTCATAGGCCTTTCGGATCCAGTGAAAGCGTGCGGGGACATCTGCGCGGTTGTGCAAGGTCCACTCGCAACCGGGGGGCAGATAGGCATAGCCACCCTCTGCCATCCTGTGCGGCTTGCCTGCGATGGTCACCGTGATCTCACCCGAAACAACAAACAGTACCGCCTCGGCACCCGCATCGGTTTCGGGGCGATCCGAGCCGCCGCCGGGCTGCACCTCGGCGATATATTGTGAGAATGTCTCGGCAAAGCCCGAGAGCGGACGCGAGAGAACCCAAAATCGCGCGCCTTCCCAGAACGGCAAAAAGCTGGTGACGATATCGCTGAACGTGCCCTTGGGAATGACCGCATAGGCCTGCGTGAACATCGCGCGGTCGGTCAGGATTTGCGACTGCGGTGGCAGCCCGCCGGAGGGTGCGTAATAGGGATTTTTGCTCATGATCCGCCTTTAACTTGCGTGTGCGCAGGCTTTGGAACGCCTGCTGCTTGCCCAATTCCAATCATAAATTGCGCCCCCGCGCCACGCCAGAGTTTGCGGCGCTCTGCCGCGATGATCCATCTTTTGCTGTGTTTATCCTTGGGTTAGGGTAAAGACGTTGGCAAGACGCGTCTTATCCCTCGGGCGCGGCGCAAGCGGAGAAGCCTTATGTCAAAGACCATCTATGTGCTCAACGGGCCGAATTTGAACTTGCTGGGCAAGCGCGAGCCCGAGATTTACGGCTCTGACACGCTTGAAGATGTGGAACGCATCTGCACCGATGTGGCCGCCCCTGCGGGCTTTGAGATTGCGCTGTTTCAGTCCAACCACGAGGGCGAGATCGTCGACCAGATCCAGCAAGCGCGCGACACCGCCTGCGCCATCGTGATCAATCCGGGCGCCTACACCCATACCTCGGTGGCGATTTTGGATGCGCTAAACACCTTCGAGGGGCCGGTGTTTGAGTGCCATATCTCCAACGTGCACAAGCGCGAGGCGTTTCGCCATCACTCCTATGTCAGCCTGCGCGCCGATGGGGTGCTGGCGGGCTTCGGGATCGAGGGCTATGCACTCGCGACCCGCCGCGTGATCTCGCTGCTGCAAGGCATCTGATCTAGCTGGCCGCCTTGGCCTGCCACAGCGTCCCACCCGATCAGATTTGACAGCGCCGCCCGCCTTGGCTATCGCAAAGGCGTTCTCAGGGCGGGGTGCAATTCCCGACCGGCGGTCACAGCCCGCGAGCGCCATCCGGTGGGTGGGTCAGCAGATCCGGTGGAATTCCGGGGCCGACGGTATAGTCCGGATGGTAGAGAACGAGAGCGAACGGCCTAGGCCGGGCGTTTCTCACGCTCTGGGATCTTGTCATGTTGGAAAGGATCTGGAGCTATGACAAAATCCCCAAACTTCGCGTTCATCAAGGCCGGTTGGCATGGTGATATCGTCGATCAATCGCTGGTCGGGTTTCGTGAGACCTTGGCCGAGACGGCAGCAAACGCAGAGGTCGAGGTCTTTGACGTGCCCGGCGCGTTTGAGATGCCGCTGCTGGCGCAGACACTGGCGCGCTCGGGCCGATATGATGCGGTTATTGCCGCGGCGCTGGTGGTGGATGGCGGCATCTATCGCCATGACTTTGTCGCGCAGGCAGTCGTGTCTGGCTTGATGGAGGTGCAATTGAAAACCGGGGTGCCGGTGCTGTCGGTCTCGCTCACGCCGCATCACTATCAACCGACAGGTCAACACCACGCCTTCTTCCATGCGCATTTCGTAGAGAAGGGCCGCGAGGCTGCGCAGGCGGCGTTGCAACTTTGCCAAATCAACGCCGCAGACGTGCACGCCGTTTCGGCTGCCTGATCAAGAGCTTGGGCGTCGATCTTTATGCTCGGCGCCCACCGCATCCAATACCCGCCCCATTACGGCGGCGGTGTCGTCCCACGTCGGCAGTCGCGCGCCCGCGGCGGCAGAGGCGCGCGACATCGCGCGATGCCGGGCCGCATCGCTTAGCACGCTGCGCAGCGCTTGCGCGAAGGCCTCGGGGGCGTCCGTTGGCACCAGCAGACCTGCGCCCTCGGGGACTGTGTCGGGGACCGCACCCGTGCGGCAGGTGACGATGGGCAGGCCATGCAGCATCGCCTCGCCAAAGACCATCCCATAGCCTTCATAGCGCGTGGCGAGCGCAAAGATATGCGCGGCGCGGTAGCGCGATTGCAGATCAACGCGCGACACGGCACCGCAAAACCGCACCCGATCCGCCAGCCCAAGCGCGTCACGCTGTGCGCTCAGCGCGGCGGCGATTTCGGGGTCATGCGCCTTGCCCACGATCTCGGCCTGCCAGTCCAGATCGGTGATCTGCGACAACGCTTGCAGCAGCACGTCATGGCCCTTGCGCGCGGCCAGCAGCCCAACCGACAAGATCAGCGGCGGGTGCAGCGGCGGGGGCGCGATGCGGGCAGGGCGCGCGAACCCCGGCAGCGCAATGGTGATGCGATTGGGGGCGACGCCAAAGTCAGCTTGCAGGATCTGCGCGGTGTGCGGGCTTGGTACGACGACATGGGCGGCGAGGGTGAGGTTTTCCGCCTCGCGCGCCAGCAGGTGACGCGAACGCGCAGGCAACAGGCCCGTTTCCAACCCCAACGGATGATGCAGCATCGCGATGATTGGCGCGCGCATCGCCCGTAACGCGGCGGGGTCGATCGCGCCGAACACCAACCCGTCGAGTATCACGGGCGTGTTGGCAGGCACGCCGGCCAAAATCGCAGCGGCCCGAGCCGTTTCCTCTGCGCTGGCATCGGGAAACCCGGCGGGCAGTTGCAGATGGCGCACCGCGCGCCCCGAGCTTTGCAGCGCCTCAAGAAGCTGGCGCTCATACAGAAAACCGCCCGTCAGTTGCGCGATATCGCCGGGAATAGCAAAGGCGGCAGGGATCATTTTTGCCTCCGGTTGGTGCGCCTAGCGGGTAAGTTGTTCCGCGCCATAAATACGCAAAACCGCGCGCTCGATCTGCGCGACCACGACATAGCCCGCCACGGCCACCGCCGCCAGAACGACCACCGCGCTCCAGAGCATCTTGTAGCCCGAGGTCGAGGCTGTGAGCGCCATCAGCCCGCCAATTCCGCGCCCGGTCGCCAGCCATTCGGCGGTGGTCGCGGCCAGAATAGCGGCAGGCACGGCCATCCGCGCGGCGGCGAAAAAGGCAGGCAGCATCGCGGGGAATTGCGCACTGGCCATACGGCGCAACGGGCTGGCGGCGTAGCTGTCAAACAGGTCGAGCACCTGACGGGGCGTGCGCGCAAGGCCTTGATAACATGCGACAAGGCTGGGGAAAAAGATCATCAAGGCGACGATGGTGATTGTGCCCGCAGGCCCCCGCCCAAGGGCCACGACGATCAGCGGCGCGGTGATCACAATCGGGATCGCGCGCAGGGCAATCGCCACCGGCATCACGCCGCGTGCCAGTTTTGGCGCAAGCACCAGCACGATGGCCAGCCCCAAGCCCAGTGCCAGCCCCAAAAGATAACCGGGCAGCGCCAAGACCAGCGTCTCCAGCAGCGCCGCACCAAGCGTGGCGCGATGGGCGGCGGCCTCGGGGGCGGTGATCAGAAAGGCCCAGACATCAGCGGGGCGTTTGGCGAAAAACGGGCTGAGATTGGCGGCCTCCATCGACAGCCACCAGATCGCAAGCAGGATCAGCGTAACAAGGATCGGGTGCAACAGCGCGCGCCATCTTGCGCGCCGCTCGCCCTCAAGAACCGGCGCAAGGATCAGGGGCGGCGGGCCATTATTCAGCGCGCGGCTCAACCGCCCCAGCCCCGCGTAAGCCAGCATCGAAATCGCCGCCGCCGTGCTGGCCAGCGCCCAAGTTCCCGCCACATCGAGGCTGCGCATCGCGCGGATTGTCAGCACGCCCATGCCGCGCTCGGCCCCGGTGAACTCGCCAAACATCGCGCCAAGAAACGCCGCAGGCGCCGCGATTTGCAGCCCCGCAAACAGATAGGGCAGCGAGGCCATCGCGCGCACCTCAACCAGCGCGCTGAACCGCCCGCGCCCATAGCTGCGCACCAGATCAAACCAGCTAGGCGGCGCGGCGCGCAGCCCCACCATCAGCGGCAAAAACGTGGTGTAGTAAACGGCCAAAGCGGCCAGCGTGATCTGCGGCCCCAGACCCGGCCCCCAGATCACGCGCAAAATCGGGCCGGTTGCCACCAGCGGCAGGCAAAACACCACCAGTGCCAGCGCCGAGATCAGCCGCGCCAGCGAGGGCAGCAACACCGCCGCCACCGCCAGCGCAATCGCCACCGCGTTGCCCAGCACAAACCCAATCGCCGCTGCAAATGTGGTGATGCCCGCCGCGCGCGCAACCAGCCCCGCGTGATCCCAAAGATAGCGGCTGATTTCGACCGGACCCGCGATCAAATAGGTCTGCGCGAAGACGCGCGCCAGCAACTCCCACATGAGCAGGGCGACCAGCGCGCTCAGCACCGGATAGAACCGATCCGCACCCCGTCGGCGCAGCTGATGCAGCGCGATGGTCATGCGGGTTGCGGGCGCGGGGGGGCGCTTTGGGCGAGGGCCTCGGTTACATTCGCGATCAACGCATCGGCCTCTGCGCCAGTAGCACGCGGGCGGGCAAGATCAATCGCGATATCGGCCACAACACGCGCGGGGCGGGGTGACAGAACGATGACGCGATCTGACAGCATCACGGCCTCAGAAACGGAATGGGTTACCAGCAGGGTCGTCACGCCGCGCCCCTGCCACAGCGCGGGCAATTCGTGATTGAGCCGCGCGCGGGTCAACTCATCTACCGCACCGAACGGCTCATCCAGCAGCAAAACGCGCGGATCGCTGATAAGGCAGCGCGCAATCGCGGCGCGTTGGCGCATCCCGCCCGACAGATCGGCGGGGCGGCGGTCCTCAAATCCGGCCAAGCCGACCAGCGCAATCAGCCGATCCACGCTGGCAGGATCGGGGGGCAGGCGCGCCAGCTTACGCGCTAGCGCGATATTGCCCCGCACCGTGCGCCACGGCAGCAACGCAGCATCCTGAAACGCCACCGAAAGGGCTGCGCGTTGACGCATCTGCAACGGCGTCTCGCCGCCGATGCGCACCGAGCCGGTGCTTGGCGTATCCAGACCCGCGATCAGGCGCAAAAGCGTAGATTTGCCACAGCCCGAGGGGCCGACAATCGCGGTGGTTTCTCCGGCTGCAAAATGCAGCTCCACAGGCTCAAGCGCGTCGACCCGCGCACCTGCGTGGCCAAAGCTGCGCGATAGATCGCGGCATTGGATCGGGGGCGGGGCGTTAGCTTGCATGGATCTCTTCAAGCAGCGAGCGGTCCCAAAGATCGGCGCTGACATCCTGACCCAGTAGCGCCAAGGTCTTGATATTGGCGGCAATACTATCATCGGTGAACCAGCCGAAACCGTGCGCTTGGGTGACATCGGTGAACATCAAGGGCACCTGTAGCGCGGCTTGCAGCTTTTGGGCGTCCAGATTGAGGCCCACATCGGGGAACATGTCCACCGTCAGCGCGGCAGCGGCATCGGGATCGGCGTGAAAATCGTTCCAGCCATGGATTTCCCCGCGCAGCAACGCGATCAGATCGGCGCGCCGATTGGCGATGCTGTCTTGCGTCGCGATATAGGTCTGGGAGTGCAGCGCATAGCCGTAATCAGCCATCAGCATCGTGACAGGCTTGATCCCGCGCATCATCATTGCAACGGGCAAATCGGTCTCCCAGCACAGCAGGCAATCGACCTGACCGGCGAGCAAGGGGGCGGCATCATATTGCGTCGGCACGATCTCGATCGCGTCAAAATCGACATCGTTGAGGCTACAGAGCGCCTTCAAAACCGGTGTATTGGCCAGCGCCATGCCAAGTTTGCGCCCTTCCAGATCTTTGGGCACATTGACCGGCTTGTCGGGCAGCGAGGCAATCACGAAGGGGTTTTTCTGCATCGCGACGGCGATGATGCGAAAGGGCGCGCCTTGGGCGACAGCGGCGGCGGTGTAATCGGCGGCTGAGATGCCCAGCAGCGCATTGCCTGCGACGACGGGCGGCTCGACGGGGGCGTTCGGCCCGCCGGGGTTCAGCGACACGCTTAGCCCCAAATCGTTCCAATAGCCGCGCGATTTTGCAATATAGCTGCCTGCGAACTGCACCGAGGGCAGCCATGACAGTTGAAACGCAACGTCCGTGGCCGCGCGCGCCGGGCTTGCCCCAAACGAGGCCGCCAGCACGCCGCCCGCGCCTGTGGCTAGAAATCCGCGCCGTGAAATGCTGTTACGCGTCATGTTTATCTTCATTCCTTCGTGTCTAAATATGGCGCAGACTTTTGGCTACAACGCCGCGCGGCCTCATCGCGTTCCCGTGATTTCTTGTCGTCGTGTCAGCCAGGTCAGCCCCGGCAGGGCCGAGATCAGCAAGACCGCACCAAAGGCGGCACTCGCGGCCAGCCCGGCCTCGGGGGCGGCACCGGCCAGCGGAAACAGCGCCGCCGCCGCCCCCTCGCGCCAGCCCCAACCTGCAATGCTAAGGGGCACCAGCATCGCCGACAGGATCAGCGGCACCAGCGTCACAATGGCCGAAAGTGGTAGCGCCGCGCCAATGGCATAGGCGCAAAAGGCAAAGCTTGCGAGGTTGCAGACCACGATGGAAAGACCCAGCGCGATCTGGCGGTTGCGCACCGCGCGACCCAGCAGCGCCTGTTGCAGCGGTCTCACAAGCGCGCGCAGCTTGGGCAGCGCGCCTGCAACACCGGTGCCCACAGCCACAACCGCCACGATCCCCAGCGCCCAAAGCCCGTGCCCCGTCACCACCAGCGCGGGTAGCAACACCGCCCCCAGCGCGATTTGCCCCGCCAGCCGTTCAATCACCACGGCCTGACCTGAGCGCAACAGATCTGCCGAGTGGCGCGCGCGCACCGCTCGGCTGGCATCGCCCAGAACGCCTCCGGGGAGGGTCTGGTTCACCAGTTGGGCAAGGTAATATTCGCCCGTCGCATGCCCCCGACCGATCCGCTGACCCAGTGCCCCGGCCGTCAGCCGCCAGCGCTGCGCCGACAGCACCGTTTGCAAATTTACCGCCAGCACCGCAGCCGCCAGCCAGCGCCAATCGGCCTGCGCAAGGCGATCCAGCGCGGCGCGCCCATTGGCGAAATGCCAGACCAGCGCTAGCAGCACCAAGGCCGCCCCCGCGCGCAGGGCGAGGCCGATCATTGCGCCACCTCAATCGGCAACGTGGAGAGCGCCTTGATAAAGCGGTCGCGGAAATCGCGCATCGGCCAGACCGGGGTTTGCGCATCGGGCACCAGCCCCGGCGTCCAGCCCCAAGCGTCGAAATCCGCGATCAGATCGGGCGGGCCGATCAGATGCACGGGCACATCTCGGCTGTCGTTCTGGGCGACAAACGGGGCTGCTTGATGATCGCCCAGCACCACCATCAGTGGCGGATTGTCCGAGTGGCGTTCTGCGTAAGACAGGATCGCCTGCAAGGAATAATCAACCGCCTGACGGTATTGATCGCGCACCCGGTCACGGTCGCGCCAGACCACTTTGGGCGGATCGCCCGACAAGGCCCAGCGGTCAAAGATGCGCCCATCACCGACCTGATCCCAGTCGATCATTTCGGGCACCGGCACCCAAGGCGCATGCGAGGAGAGCAGCACGATCTGGGCAAATAGCGGCCCCGCGTCTGGCCCGCGCGCGACCCTCCGGTCAAAAGCCGACAGCGTATATTGATCGGGCATGGTGACGAAATTAAACGGCTGGCCCTGATAACCCAGATCCTTTGCGGCAAGGATAGTGTGAAACCCCTGCATCGGGCCCTCGGGCCAGCTGAGTGTGATGCCGGGCATCACGGTGGCCGTGCGTAAACCGGCAGAGGCGGCAAGGTGAAACAGCGTGCGGCGCGGGCTGGCGAGCAGCGCGCGATAGCGGGTTTGATCGGAAATCGTCAGGCCGGATTCCAACGTCGAATGGGCCAGCCAGCTTTGCCCGCCCGCCGTGGGCGAGGTCAGCCAGCCCGAGCGCATCGCCAGCCCTTTAGCTGCCAGTTTCGGCGCGGCGTTTTCAAGCGTCGCGACATGGGTGGGCGCATAAAGCGGGTTCTCAAAGCTGGCGCGCCCGTAGCTTTCGATGAACACGATCAGCACATCGCGCCCTTCAAGGCGGTCAAACAAATCGGGTGTTCCCGCGAACGGATCGTTGGCAGCCGCGATGCTAAACCGCTTTAGATCGGCGACTGTCTGGACGTAGCTGCGCCAGTGTGCCTTGGCGAGATAGGTTGTTGAGGCGTGCCACGGCAGGGGCAGGGTTTGGCTGACTTGCGCGCTAATCGCCAACACGCCCAGACCCGCCGCGATGCCCGTTAGGGGTCGCGCGATGCGTCCGCGCGCAAACCCCACCCATTGCCCGCTGGCCCACCACAGCGCCATGATCAGCACCGCCAAGACAAGCGCGCCGCCCAATGCCGCGAGGATCACCAAGGGCAGGCCGATGGTGCTGATGCCAAGACGCGTGCCGGCCTCGATCATGAACAGATCCACCGCCGGATTGAACGGGCGGGCAAAGGCGGTGAACGTGCCGATATCGGCCAGTTTCAGGGCGACCATCGCGACGAGCGCCGCGACGAGACCAACGCGAACGGCCTTGCTAATCGCCGCGCCACGGGGCAGGGCGGCCAGAACCAGCAAGATCACGGGCAGTTCCAGTGGCAGGCGCAAAACCGCCCCTATCACCAGTCCCTTGGCTTGGTTTGGCATCACCAGCACGAGATCCAAAATCACCGCCGCCGCGATCAGGCAGACGGCGCGGCGGATAGCGCTCATGTCGCGCGTCTCCGTGCGAGCCAGATAATATCGGCGGTGAACGATCCGGTCAGCGCCAGCGTGGCTGCGGCTGCGATAAACGTCGCGGTCAGCGCGCCCAGACCCGGCAGCGTTAGCACGACCAGCGCCACGATCTGCACCACGCATACCAGTTTGCGGCGAAACCGCTCGGGCAGGGGGGCGTTGAGCCAAGGCAGGGCAAAGCTTGCCAGAACATAGGCGTAGCGCATCGCCCCGAGGGCCAGCACCCAGATCCCGACTGTGCCTGAAACGACCACGAGCAGCGCCAGGATCAGACCAAGTGCCGCGTCGACCTCCATGTCAAAGCGCGCCCCAAATCTCGATGACAGCCCGCTGCGCCGTGCCAGCCAGCCATCCAGACCATCCAGCGCCAGCGCGAGCGTTGCGATCGCTGTGATCAGCCAGCGTGCCCGCGACGGGATCGGCGCGGGGGCAAATACCTCCGCCGCGAGCGGTGCCACAAGCGCGCAGACCAAGGCGGCGCGCAGCAGCGTCACCGCGTTGGCAGGACCAAGGCGCGCATGGGGATAATGGGCGCGCATCAAATAGGCGACCACAGCGGCCAGCAGCGCAAACAGCCCCACAGACACAACCGCCCCGCCCGGAGCCAGACGCGTCGCCAGCGCAGCGCTCAGCGCCCCAAGCGGCAGCGCAAGCCAAACCAATCGCGCGCCCGCGCCAGAGAGCAATTGCGCCTCTGTCGGCTTAATCCGCTTCACGCGGTTGGGGGTGATGACGGGTGTATTCATGCGAGGATAGGTATTGCGCCTTGTCTGTTGTCAAGTAAACGTGATCGCGTAGACTTTGGTTCACGTTTTTCTCGCATGCAGCACTTTGTCACGCCGTGCGGCGCAATAAGATGCAGAAGGGGCAGAAATATGCCAACCAAGGATATCACCGCCACACCTTCCTATCGCCCGACGGCGCGGGTTTTGCATTGGCTGATCGCGGCGCTGGTTTTGGCGACCATCCCCGCGGGTCAGATCATGATCCTCAAGGGGCTGCCGCGCGAGCTGCAAGACGCGCTGTTCCTGCTGCATAAGAATGGCGGCGTTGTGATCGGTCTGTTGATGATCGTGCGACTGGGCTATCGCCTGATCTATCCGCCGCCACCGCTACCGCCCTCGGTTCCGGCTGTTCAGGCAAAGATCGCGGGGCTGACGCATCTCCTGCTATATGCGCTAATCTTTGTCATGGTCGGCTCTGGCTATCTGCGCGTGATCGCGGGGGGCTATCCGATTGAGGGGCTGGATGCGCTTGGGGTTCCTCATCTCGTGGGCCGTCATGAGGGGCTGGAAAAGGCCGCGCAGGCCACGCATGCGATTACGCGAATTGCGCTTGTGGCGCTGATTGCGGTTCATATCTGCGCGGCACTGTTTCACGCCTTTTGGCTGCGTGACGGGGTGATGGCGCGGATGTGGCCGCGCCGGTCTGCGAAATAGACCCCGCTTGGCGCGCCGCGCCTAAGTTTCGCCCTCTGGCTCACCGTCCCCAGCAATCAGTGCCGCTGCGATCCGCGCGCGCACCTCGGGGGGCTCGGTGCTGATGGCATCCAGCAGAGCTTGGCGATCCGCGCGCGCGCTGTGCAACTGATCCAGCACCGAGATCAGCACCGCCAGCCCATCGGGACCCAGATCATAAAGATCATCCAACTCACACAGCAGATCCAGCCGCGCCAGATCGGCGCGATCAAACAGCGGGCCGCTCTCGCTTTGGGCGGGGGTGACGGCCTCGGCCTCGATATAGGCGCTCAGGCGGATTTCCGTCAGCCGGGTGATTTGCGAAACCGTCTCGGTCAGGGTGAACACTTGCGTCATCTCGGCACTCCTTTCAGCATCGCTGCGCGGGGGTCGTCGCTGTTGGTTTTTGCCCAGTCCTCAATGCAGGCCGCCAGTTTGTCGTCGATCGTTTTGGGCAGAACGATGCGCAGCTCCACAAGCTGATCGCCTGCTTTGCCCTTGCGCTCCACACCGCGCCCGCGCAGGCGCAAAACCTTGCCGCTGCTTGATCCTTTCGGGATCGACAGCGCCACATCGCCGTGGATCGTGGGCACCGTCACCTTGGCGCCCAGAACGGCCTCGGCCAGCGTGATTGGCAGCGTCAGAAGGATGGTGTCATCCTCGCGGCGAAACAGCGGGTGGGGCTTGACGTGAATCTTGACCTGCGCATCGCCGCGCGGACCACCGCCCAATCCTTCGCCGCCTTTGCCGCGCAGACGCAGGGTTTGACCGTCACGCAATCCGACCGGAATTTTCAGATCGATCTGGCCTTCGCCCGGCAGGGTGATATGGGCCGAGCCACCGCGCGCCGCATCCAGAAACGGCACCTCCAGCGTATAGCCCAGATCGCGCCCGCGCGCGGAAAACCCGTGGGTTTGTTGACCGCCGCCGCCGCCGCGTTGGCGAAACATCTCGGCAAAGATATCTTGCGGGTCCATGCCCTCAAACCCTGAGCCATCAAATCCGGCGCTGTCACGGCTTGAGCGCTGGGCGTCGGCGTAGTCGCGATAATATTGACGTTGCGGTTTTTCCTGCCCCGAGGCGTCGATTTCGCCTGCATCAAAGCGCGCCCGCGTCTCGGGGTCTTTGAGCAGGTCATAGGCGGCCGAGACTTTGACAAACCGCGCCTCGGCCCCCGGATCATCGGGATTTATGTCGGGATGGCTGGTGCGCACCAGCTTGCGATAGGCTTTCTTGATCTCGGCCTGCGTGGCGGTTTTCTTAACTCCAAGCGTTTCATAGGGATCGGCGCTTGTGGCGGTGTCGGTTGTGTTCTTGGCCATCAGTGGGTGCCCTCAAGCGCGCGGTGGCGCTGTGTGACAGGTTGATGGGGATGAATAGGGCGCATGGGAGGGCTCCTTACTAAACGATGCCAAGGGGGCAGGCGATGCACGCCCGTGCCTTGGCCTAAGCTGCGCAGACAGTTCGCGATCATCCCCGGATGATGGAGACACGCGCCGCGCTTCGGCGCCAGTTTCACGCCTGTAAACGCGCGCCGTCAAGCGCAGAATGCTTACACCGCGCTACAGATGTTGCGCACAGATCCCGTCGACGAAGGCGCGCACATCGCGGCGATGGCCCGGATCGTCACGCTCGACCACGAAAAAGCTTTGCGCCATCGCGATGTCCAGATTAAACGGCGCGACCAGATGGCCCGCATCCAGCGCCTGTTTTGCAAGGCTCCGGCTGATGATCGCGCAGCCCTGTCCACCGCCCAGAAGTTGCAGCGCGATCAAGGACGTATCCGCTTTGATCCAATGCGCGGGACGTGGGCCATTAAATCCGCATTGCTTTAGCATCCGGTCCCAACCGGTTTCCGAGCCCGCGCGGATCGTCGATTTGCTCTGATCGCTGAATAGCCCGTCGGTCGCCGTTTGTATCTTAAGAAACGATTTGCGGATCGACTGCGCGCAGGCCTGCCCGAGATCGGTCAGCTCGCCCCCTTTTGGCGAAGCGTTTGAACCGCTGAATGCCCAGATGCTTTTCCAGCAGGCGGATTTGCTGGCTGACAGCTGCCGGGGTCGGGTGCAACTCATCCGCCGCCGAGATGAACGCGCTGTGACGCGCCGCTGCCTCGAAGGCGCGCAGCCAAGTGACATGGGGCAATCTGCGCAGGAAGCCTCGCCTTCTTTCCTGCCAAAGCCCTTGCCGATGCCCGGGCCATGCGAGCTGCTCAAAAGCATATGAGGTGTGATCACGTCCCGACGCCGCTGCGCCCGATATGCAGTTGTTTTGTAATCCCGCGTCCTATGAAATCACGCCAACCCGCCAGCCGCGCCACGGCGGGCGGTATTTCATCTTTGTGCGCCTGACGACCGCGTGCGGGATTTCCGGCTTGGGCGAGATTTACAACGCCACATTCGGCCCTGATGTGTGCTGCGCGATGGCGCGCGATATGTTTGCGCGCCACTTTGAGGGCGCCGATCCAAGCCAGTTGGAATTGCTGTTTCGCAAGGTCTATGGGGCTGGGTTCACTCAACGCCCCGATGTCAGCGTGATGGGCACGTTCAGCGGGCTGGAAATGGCGTGCTGGGACATTCTGGGCAAGGCGGCGGACAAGCCGGTTCACGCGTTGCTGGGCGGGCGCGTGCATGACCGGCTGCGCAGCTATTCCTATGTGTATCCCGCAAGCGGCGATGTCTATCCCGATCCCGATACGCCCAATGTTTACAATGATGCCTCGATGGCGGCAGAGGTCGCGCTGGGCATGGTGGAGCAGGGGTTCACCGCGTTAAAATTCGACCCCGCCGGGCCGTTTGCGATCTTTGACGGTCACCAGCCCCGGCGCGAGGATATCACCCGCTCTGTCGCGTTTTGCCGCGAAATCCGCGCCGCAGTTGGTGACCGCGCGGATCTGTTGTTTGGCACGCATGGCCAGTTCACCGTGTCGGGTGCGCAACGTCTGGCGCGCGCGCTGGAACCCTATGATCCGCTGTGGTGTGACTAGCGGGTGCCCCCGACAGCCTCGCCGATATGGCGCAGGTGGCGGCGTTTACCTCGATCCAAGTCGCGGCGGGAGAGCGGCTGTGCACCAAGTATGAATTTGCCCGTCTGATCGAGACCGGCGCGGCCTCGATCTTGCAAATGAATCTGGGTCGGGTTGGCGGATTGCTAGAGGCCAAGAAGATCGCTGGAATGACGGAAACCCGTCAGGTCCAGATCGCGCCACATCTGTATTGCGGGCCGATTGTGGCCGCCGCCAATATTCAGATCGCGGCCCGCTCGCCCAATTTCCTGATCCTCGAAAGCATCGGCACGTTGATGGCCCCTATATGCAAGGCGTGAAGGGGGAAATTGACTGGGACGGCGGCTATATCCGGCCCTCGCCCAACCTCGGTCTGGGGATCGAAATCGACGACGAAGCGGTCGCGAAAATGGCCTATCGCAGTGACGCATTGCATCTGGACATAGCCCAGAGCCATGTGGCGCCGTAGGGGAGCCGACATGATTACGTTTGATAAATTTTACATCGACGGGGTGTGGGTTGCGCCAGATTCCACGGCGGAAATAGGCGCACCCGCCACGATGGCGCGCGAGGTGCAGGCCGATGCCGGAATTGGCCACCCTGAGGAGTTCATCGCCGCGCTCGAGGCGCTGGGAGAGCAAGAAACCCCGCCAAATGGCGATAGTCTCAGCCGCGAACCGATTGGCGTGTGAGGTTTGATCACGCCGTGGAACTGGCCGATCAAACAGATCGCGCTCAAGGTGGTGCCAGCGCTTGCGACGGGGGCGACTTGCGTTTTAAAGCCCTCGGAACACACGCCCTTACCGGCGCAAATCTACGCCGAGATCGTGTATGAGGCGGACTATCCCGCTGGCGTGTGCAACCTCGTGCATGGCGATGGCCCGACGGTCGGCGTGGCCCTTTCGCGCCACCGCGATGTGGCGATGATGTCCTTTACCGGATCGACCTGTGCAGGCAGCGCCGTGTCGCGTGATGCGGCCCCTTTGATCAAGCGTGTGAGGCTGAAACTGGGGGCACATCGCCCAATCTGGTCTTTGCCGATTGCGACTTGGAAACTCGTGTGTGCGAAGGGGGCGCTGCGTGTTTTTACAATACCGGCCAGTCATGTGACGCACCCACGCGGATGCTGGTTGAACGCCCCGTTTATGCGCGGACGCTGGAAATCGCGTGCACCGCAGCCAACGCGCAGGCGATAGGCGACCCTGCCGAGGAGGGCGATCACATCGGGCCGCTGTTTGACGCCGTCCAATGCGAGCACGTGCAAGTCATGATCGCCAAGGGCATTGAGGGCCGCGCGCGGTTGCTGGCAGGTAGTCTGGGCCGTCCCGACGGCCTAACTGAGGCTCTACAATCCGGCTGGTTCGTGCGCCCGACGGTATTTTGCGATGTTACGCCGGATATGGCGATCTGGCGTGAGGAAAACTCTGGCCCCGTGCTGGTGATCACGCCCTTTGATACCGACGCCGAGGGCATCGCGATGGCCAATGACACCGACTATGGCCTTGCCGTCGTCTATATCTAGACCGGCAGCGCCGAGCGCGCCGCCCGCGTTTCGCGTCGCCTGTGGGCAGGTGCGGTGGATTGCGGCGTGCAGCCCCCAAGCGGTCGAGTCGGGCGCATTGGCGGCCTCTGGCGCGTCTGGATTGTTGGCGTCGAGCAGCAGCAAATCCGACGCCTTGATGCGCGAAAAAGGCATCTGGTTGGGGGTGATCAGGAATCCGCTGCCCGAGGCGTTGACCGCAAGGCTGAAATGGTTTGTCACCGCCTCATGCATATTCAGCCGTGCTGCCCAGCGGAACGTCGCGGCCAGGTCTGCTCGTTCGCTCCAATGGTCAAGGTTGGCGCCTGCGGGCGGGGTGGGGGATGCCTCTACCATCGCGCCTACTCCCCGGCCATCGCGGGTTTGGCGGCGGGGGCCGCGCGCCCGGTCGGGATCACCGCGTCGCACGGGCGTATTATCGTCAGCGGGGTGCTGCTGGATTTGGCCCCGAGGGCGACAAACCTGGCGACATGCGCTGCGTTGAGATGATGTACGCTGAGATCAACCCCGTTGCGCAGCAGGCGGCCTGCAAGTTTCCCGCCAACATTGCCAAGTCCGATAAAGCCGATTCTCATCTGAGGATGTGCCCTTTTGCCATGGGTGAAAATGTTTCCACAAGGCTGGGGCAGATCGCAGAGTCAGTAAAGCAATAGCATTTTGCCCATTGGGGGCGGTTCTGTTGACGATTGGGGGTTACCGCGCAAGGGCGGGGGTGATGCGCGCCCGCGCAGATCGGGGATAAGCTAGGTCTTCTCGGGGTTTTTCTCGCTCAGCGCAGACAACACAATCCCGCGTTTTTGCGCACTGGCCCGCACCGCCTCTTGCAAGGCTTTGCTGCGGTTGAGCAGGCGGCGGAACCGTGCCTCGTCTAGCACCAGAAGCGTTGAGGGCGCAATGGTGCGCACCTCGTTGCGGCGCGCCTTTTTCATCAAGATCGCCATCTGACCGAACATCTCACCGCGCCCGAGCCGCCATGTCTGACCTGCGGCCTCAATCTCAACCGCGCCGGAGGCAATGAAAAACACAGATTTCGCGGCGGTATCCTTGCGAATGATCAGATCGCCCGCATTGACGTGTCGCGTCCGAAGCGCGCGCGCCAGTCGCCTTAGCGCAGCCTCGTCGAGATCTGCAAAGACCGAGAGCTGACGGACCAGCTCGGTGCGTTGCAGCGCGATATCAAGAGTCGGGCGTTGCTCTGCCTTGTTGCGCCGCGTGGTGATTTGCTGCATCAGCGCGGTGTAGACCTCGGCCCCGATCAGCTCGTCCTCGCGCATGGCAGTGTATTCGCGTTCCTCAAGGCGCAGGGCGGTGCGTCGGATGAAACGGCGCTCCAACTCCTCGGCATATCCGGGATATTGCAGGCGCAAGCCCTCCAGCGCGGTCTCGACCGCCTCAATGCGCCGCGACAGCAGTTCTTGCAGCAGGTCCGCCACGCGCCGCCCGTGGATGCGCAAAATCCGGCCCCGGATGAAGGTGCCCAGATCGCGCAGGATCAAGCGTTGCGCCAAGAGATGTTCAAAGCGGTCTGCGGTCATGCGCGCCAGCGGGCCGGACAGGCCAAGCCGGCGATGCGCCAGATCCGCGCCGCGAAACGCCCGGCCATAAGCGACGCTTTTGCGGGCTGCGCGCTGGTATCCGCTGCGCCCGCCGCTGCGCGCGCCCTCAATCAGACGGTCGGCATCGGACAGGATTTGCTCGGCCATGCGCGAGGAGATCGTGCGCTCTTTCAGGCGGGCAAGGATGGTGTCGCGCTCGTGGCCGGCCAGCGCGATCAGCCCCAAGGTGACGCGGTCGCGATCCAGAATATCGGCGCTGGCCTCGGCCCCCTTCACGGCCCCGTCCAACCGCTTGCCAAAGCGCTTGGCCTCGGATCGCACGATATTGGCGCTGAGGTCGTAATTCTCGGCGGTACGCGCCACGTCTTCGCGCACGGTTTGCAGCGCCACCGCGACGACCTGACGCGACAGCGCCTCGTCAATCGGAGACAGCCGGTCCAGCCCAAGCCAGCCGATCACGGAGCGCAGCGTGGTACCTTGCACGATCAGCGTGAACAGCGTGAAGCCGGTGGCGAGGATGCCGACAAGGCGCTTGGTTTCGGGGGGCACGCGGAAACTCTCGGTGACGGCAAGCGCCAGCGCCAGCGTCACCGCCCCGCGCAAGCCCCCCCACAGGATCGCAACGCGATAGGGGCGCTCGATCTCGGGCGAGAGTTTGAACCACGTCAAAAGCGGCAGCAGCGCGAATAAGATCACCGCCCGCGCAGCGATAGCGGCCAGCACGACCACACCGACCAGACCGAAATCCGACAGCCGGACCTCTTCCAAAAGGCGCGGGATCAGCAGAGCAGCAAGGATAAAGATCAGCGCCCCCGCCCAATGGGCCAGCACATCCCACAACTCGCGCAGGTTCACCCACGCTTGCGGTGGCAGCCGCCCCGGCGCGGTCAGGTTCAGCGACAGGCCCGCCGCGACGACCGCAATCACCCCCGAGGCCCCGATGCTTTGCTCGGCCCCGATATAGGCGAGATAGGGCAGCGCGACCGAGATCGAAAGCTGCGCCAACTCGAAGCGGCCAAACATCGCCATGAGCCAGACCGCGATCCGCGCCGCCAGCCATCCCGCAAATGCCCCGCCCGCGATCAAAACGGGAAAGCGGGCCAGCGCATCGCTGAAACTGGGATCGGGCACGCCCAGCATCACAAAGCCCATGAATAGGCCGAAAATCGCGATGGCGGCGGCGTCATTGAGCAGACTCTCGCCCTCGATGATGCGCGCCAGCCTGCGCGGCGCCGAGATCGAGCGAAAGATCGACACCACGGCGGACGGGTCGGTGGTGGACACGATGGCCCCGATCAGCAAGCACGCCGCCAGTGGCAGCGCGCTGACCCATGACAGCGCATAGCCCACGCTGACAGTGGCCACCACCACCGCCACGACCGCGAGCACCAGAATCGGCACCCAGTCATCCAGCATCCGGCGCAGGTTCATCCCCAGAGTGGCCTGAAACAGCAGCGTTGGCAGGAAAACATACAAAAAGACGTTCGAGCGGGTCGGAAGGCCGACGATTGCTTCGGCCACGGGGTTAAGCGCGTCGGTCAGATCGGTGCGCAGGAAAAAGATCGCGCCCATCCCGATCAACACGCCGACCATGGCGAGGATCACGCTATAGGGCAGGCGCAAACGCGCCGCCAGCGGCTCGGCTGCGGCGATCACGACGAAGAGTGACGCGATAACGGTGATGACGACGACGATGTCCATAGGGGGGAAATAGCACAAAGACCGCGCTATGCATCGCCTAAGTTTGGGTGATTTGCCTTAGCAGGGCGCGCGTCAGGGCGCACGATCAGTTGCGCAGGGAGAGCGCCATAAAAAAGGGGCCGCGATTGGCCCCTTCTTACGGTCTGTGGATGGCGCGAACCTAGCGCTCGACTTCGCCGCCAGCGCCATGCCAGTCATACAGGCCACCGATATTGTAAACTGTTTCATAGCCCATCTGCGCCAACATTTGCGCAGCGCCTGCCGAGCGCGCACCCGAAGCGCAATACAGCGCGACCGGCTTGGACGTATCCAGATCGGGGTGTTTTTCCGGGCTGGACGGGTCGCATTTCATTTTCAAGGTCGCCAGCGGGATATGCAGCGCGCCTTTGGCCTTGCCCGAGCTTTTGACCTCCATGCCTTCGCGCACGTCGATCACCACCAATTCGCCCGCTTTGGCTTGGGCGACAGCGGCCTTGGGGTCGATCTTGCCGACTTGAGAGCCCGACGGGCGTAGGAAGTTGAACATCTCGATACCTCTTGTCATCTCTGGGGCCGCAGCCCGGTCCTGCCTGATGTGGCAGATCATGTCTTGCATTCAAGAGTATTTAGGGGGGCATGGGTTAAAAATACATTCAAAATTCCGAATTTGTTGCGAAAGTGCCGGGAATTTGAGCGGGATTTGAACCGGAGCGGCGTGCGCAGGCCCCCCAAAGAGGCGAGAAAGTGCGAAAGTTCGCGCTTCGTTCGCGTTTTTCCATTGGAGACTCGCCCGCCAACCCCTATCTAGGGGCAGGAAACCCCGGGGGCATGAATGGCTGAGCAGAAGTTCATCGAAGTGCGCGGCGCGCGCGAACATAACCTCAAGAATATCAGTCTTGATATTCCGCGCGATCAGTTCGTGGTGATCACGGGGCTGTCGGGATCGGGCAAATCGAGCCTCGCGTTTGATACGATCTACGCCGAGGGGCAGCGCCGTTATGTCGAAAGCTTGTCGGCCTATGCGCGCCAATTCCTTGATATGATGGGAAAGCCCGATGTCGATCACATCTCGGGCCTGTCGCCTGCGATCTCGATTGAGCAGAAAACCACCAGCAAGAACCCGCGCTCGACGGTTGGCACGGTCACCGAAATTTACGACTATATGCGCCTGCTATTCGCGCGCGCAGGCACGCCCTATTCCCCCGCCACTGGTGAGCCGATTGAGGCTCAGCAGGTGCAGGATATGGTCGATATCATCATGGCGATGGAGGAGGGCACGCGCGGCTATCTTCTGGCCCCCATCGTGCGCGACCGAAAAGGCGAATATCGAAAGGAATTCATTGATTTACGCAAGCAGGGTTTTCAGCGCGTCAAGGTGAATGGCGCGTTTTACGAGTTGGAAGATCCGCCGACACTGGATAAGAAATTCCGCCACAATATCGACGTTGTGGTGGATCGCGTCGTCGTGCGCGAGGGGATGGAGACGCGGCTGGCCGATAGTTTCCGCACTGCGCTTGATCTGGCCGATGGCATCGCGATTTTCGAGGCCGCCCCGCGTGAGGCCGAAGAGGGCGTCGAGCCCGAGCGCGTGACGTTTTCGGAAAACTTCGCCTGTCCTGTGTCGGGCTTTACCATCCCCGAGATCGAGCCGCGGCTGTTCTCGTTCAACGCGCCGTTCGGGGCCTGTCCGGCCTGTGACGGGCTGGGGGTTGAACTGTTCTTTGACGAACGCCTCGTGGTGCCTGATGTCACGCTGAGTGTTGCAGGCGGGGCATTGGCGCCTTGGGCGCGCTCCAAAAGCCCCTATTACACGCAAACCATTGAATCGCTGTCCAAACATTACGGGTTTGATCGGAAGACGCCGTGGAAAGACCTGCCTGAAAAGGTGCAAAACCTGTTCCTGCGCGGCTCGGGGGACGAAGAAATCAAGTTCCGTTTCGACGAGGGTGGGCGCGTCTATGAGGTGTCGCGTACCTTCGAGGGGATCATCCCCAACATGCAGCGTCGCTACCGCGAAACCGACAGCGCCTGGTCGCGCGAAGAGATGGAGCGTTATCAGAACAACCGTCCCTGTCACACCTGCGGCGGCTACCGTCTGCGCCCCGAGGCGCTGGCCGTGAAAATCGGTGGTCTACATATCGGTCAGGTCGTGGAAATGTCGATCCGCGAGGCGCATGACTGGGCCGCAAGCGTGCCCGGCGCGCTGAGCAAACAGAAAAACGAAATCGCCGCGGCTATTCTTAAAGAAATTCGCGAACGTCTTGGATTCCTTGTGAATGTCGGTCTGGATTACCTCACGATGAGCCGCGCGGCGGGCACGCTTTCGGGCGGGGAAAGCCAGCGTATTCGCTTGGCCTCCCAGATCGGATCGGGGCTGACGGGGGTGCTTTATGTGCTCGATGAACCCTCAATCGGGCTGCATCAGCGCGACAATGACCGCCTGTTGCAAACGCTGAAAAACCTGCGCGATCAGGGCAATACGGTGATCGTGGTCGAGCATGACGAAGATGCGATCCGCCATGCCGATTACGTCTTTGATATCGGCCCCGGCGCGGGGGTGCATGGCGGGCAGATCATCGCGCGCGGTACGCCCGATGAAATCGCCGCCGATCCGGCCTCGATCACGGGGCAATATCTTTCGGGCACACGTGAGATTGCGGTGCCCGCAAAACGCCGCAAGGGAAACAAGAAAAAGGTAACAGTTGTCGGGGCTTGCGGGAATAACCTCAAGGATCTGACGGTCGATTTCCCGCTTGGGAAATTCGTTTGTGTGACGGGTGTTTCGGGGGGCGGGAAATCCACGCTGACGATCGAAACGCTGTTCAAGACGGCCTCGATGCGGCTGAACGGTGCGCGCCAAACGCCCGCGCCTTGCGACACGATCAAGGGGCTGGAGCATCTGGATAAGGTGATCGACATCGACCAGCGCGCGATCGGGCGCACACCGCGTTCCAATCCAGCCACTTACACCGGGGCCTTCACCCCGATCCGCGACTGGTTCGCCGGTCTGCCAGAAGCCAAAGCACGCGGCTATAAGCCGGGGCGGTTCAGCTTTAACGTCAAAGGGGGGCGCTGCGAGGCCTGTCAGGGCGATGGTGTGATCAAGATCGAGATGCATTTCCTGCCCGATGTCTATGTCGAATGCGAAACCTGCAAGGGCAAGCGCTACAACCGCGAGACTTTGGAGATTTTGTTCAAAGGCAAGAGCATAGCGGACGTTCTTGATATGACGGTCGAGGATGCGCAAGAGTTCTTCAAGGCCGTGCCCAGCATCCGCGAAAAGATGGATGCGCTGATGGAGGTGGGCCTTGGCTATATCAAGGTCGGCCAGCAGGCGACGACGCTATCAGGCGGCGAGGCGCAGCGGGTGAAACTGTCCAAAGAACTGTCAAAACGCGCAACGGGGCGGACGCTCTACATCCTTGATGAACCCACGACGGGGCTGCATTTCGAAGATGTGCGCAAGCTGCTGGAGGTGCTGCATAGCCTTGTCGAGCAGGGCAATACGGTGGTGGTGATCGAGCACAATCTCGACGTGATCAAGACCGCAGATTACATCATCGACATTGGCCCCGAGGGTGGCGATGGCGGTGGTGAGATCGTGGCAACCGGCACCCCCGAAGAGGTTGCGCAAAACCCGCGCAGCTACACCGGGCAGTATTTGTTGCCGATGCTCGGGGCGAAGATGGCGGCGCAATAGCGCGCGCCACAGGCTCTAGCGGGCATAGGTCGGGCCAACCACTTCGATCACTTTTTTGGTTTTATTATCAACGCGGTAAATCATGCCGCGCACAACATAATAGCGCCAAGGTCCGGTCACCGAAGGCAGCTTGTAGCGGCGCAGATCCATCAGCATCGAGTGCTTGTAGACGGGAAATGCGTCGCCAACCCCGAAATCGGCGCGCAGTTTGCCTTGTAGCACCCAACGCGACACGCCATCCTCGGTGACCTTGCAAAACGTGCTGCCGGTGGTAAGCGTCTTGCATTCGGGTTCATCGGGCTTGGTTTGCGCGCTGGGACCGTCGGGGGCGGGGCGCTTGCCCGCGCGCATCACCTCGGGAAGGCTGGATTGCGCAAACGCAGCACCGCTTAGGGTGCAGGCGATCAGGGGCAGGGCAAGCAAAAAGCGTTTCATACCCCTGTGTTAGCCAGCGCCGCCGCTTCGGTCAACCGCGCGCATCCCCATGTGACGCATAAGAAAATCCCGCCAAAACCACGCAGGGCCTTGGCGGGATTTGCTATTTTCTCTGTCGCGATCAACGCTTGCAGGTGTTGATCCCGATGATCGAATACAGCGCGCAGGTGCCCAGCAGACCGGTGGCCAGCGGGATGATCCCGATCAGAAACAGCCAACGATAGGCTGCGGTCGGAAACAGGAAGAAGCACAGGATAAGAGCCAGCCCCACCACGACGCGCACCACGCGGTCAATACCGCCAACATTGTTTTTGAACATAATGAATCCCTTTCGGATTGATCGCTCCCTGTGAGCTTGCATACATATACGCAGGTGCAGCCCGCAAGGATTACTTGCGGGCTGCGGCGATTCCTCTCAGGCGTGTGGGCGTCAGGCGCGCGCGCGTTTCTCGAACCGGGGCAGCATGGCCGAGAAATCGCGCCCCTTGCCGCCCTCTGCCTCGACAAAGGCCGCATAAAGCGCCGCTGCCAGCTGGCCCATCGGCGTGTCGGCATCCGCGCTTTCGGCGGCTTGCTGGCTGAGACGCAGATCCTTGAGCATCAGCTCGGCCGCGAAACCGGGCTGGTAGTCATTATCAGCAGCGGTTTGCGGCCCGACACCAGGGGCGGGGCAATAGGTGTTCATGCTCCAGCTTTGCCCTGACGAGGTCGACACCACGTCAAACATTTTCGCCCGGTCCAGCCCTAGCTTGTCGGCCAGCGCGAAGGCTTCGCAGGTGGCGATCATCGTCACGCCAAGGATCATGTTGTTGCAGATCTTGGCCGATTGGCCCGCGCCTGCGGCGCCGCAATGCACGGCCTTCTGGCCCATGATGTCAAACAGCGGCTTGACCGTGGCAAAGGCTGCATCATCGCCCCCGACCATGAAAGTCAGCGTGCCATTCACGGCCCCGCCCGTGCCGCCCGAAACCGGTGCATCCAGCGCACCAAGGCCGCGCTTGGCGGCCATCTCGGCGACGGCGCGCGCGCTGTCCACATCAACCGTGGAGCAGTCGCAAAACACAGCGCCCGCTTGCATCGCCGGGATCACCTCGGCGGCCACATCGCGCAGGATTGCGCCGTTGGGCAGCATGGTGATGACGACGTCGCCCTGTTTAGCCGCAGCAGCCGCGCTGTCGGCGCGCGTCACGCCCTCGGGCATCGGGGCGCTCAGGTCGAACCCCACAACCTCATGGCCCGCAGCCAGCAGGTTGGTGGACATTGGCCCACCCATATTGCCCAATCCGATAAATGCGATTTTCATGATCTCTCCTCCCAGATGGCCCACTCTGGGCCTAGCGGTTCAAGCATCGCTGCCACGTCCTCTTGCGGCAGCTCTGCCAATGTGTGTTTCCAGTGCGGGTCGCGATCCTTGTCGATGATCTGCGCGCGCACCCCTTCGAGAAAATCCCCCATCTCTGCCGCGCGCCAGGTAAAGCGGAACTCGTGTTCCAGCGCGGCGCGGATCGTGGGGTTAGCGCGCGTCATGCGCACCAGCCGCAGCGTGGCCGCCATCGACAGCGGCGAGTTGCGATACAGCGTTTTCAGCGTGCGCGCCGCGAAATCCGAGCCAGCCGTTTCCAGCTTGGCAACAATCGCGGCCAGATCATCGGCCCAAAAGATCCGGTCGATATCGGGGCGCAGCTCGGCCAGCGTGCCGGGCGTGGGCGGCGTGCGCGCCATTGGCAGCGTGTCGATATTGCCGGTCTCGATCAGGCGCGCCTTGGCGTCTTCCCATTCGGCCTCGGGCAAGAACAGATCGGCAAAACCGGTATAAAGCGCATCCGCAGCCCCCATCCGCGTGCCCGTCAGCCCCAGATATTCGCCCACATGACCGGGGGCACGCGCCAGCAGCAGCGTGCCGCCGACATCGGGGATCAGCCCAATGCCGCTTTCGGGCATCGAAACTTGGGTGGATTCGCCCACGATACGGTGGCTGGCATGACCGCCCACACCCACGCCGCCGCCCATCACAAAGCCCTGCATGAAGGCCACGATGGGCTTGGGATATTCCGCGATCTTGGCATTCATGCGGTATTCGTCGCGCCAGAATTCACGTCCCGGCGCGTAATCGCCCGCGATTCCCGCGCGGTAAACGGCGGCAATATCGCCACCGGCGCAGAACGCGCGATCGCCGCGCGCGTCGATGATCACCAGATCGACCGCAGGATTGTCGCGCCACGCATCCAGCGCGGTCTCAATCGCCAGCGCCATATCGTGATCGAGCGCATTGAGCGCCTTTTCGCGGTTGAAGGTCAGCCGCCCCGCGCGCCCCTCGATGCGCGCAATCATGGTAGCATCGCTCATTGGCCGCGCTCCGCAAGCATTGTGCGCGAGACGATCAGGCGCATGATCTCATTGGTTCCCTCAAGGATCTGATGCACCCGCAGATCGCGCACAATTTTCTCGATCCCGTAATCGGCAAGATAGCCGTAGCCGCCATGCAGTTGCAGGCATTGATTGGCCACGTCAAAGGCGACATCGGTCACATACATCTTCGCCATCGCGCAGAATTTCGTCGCATCGGGCGTTTTGTGATCGAGTTTCCACGCCGCTTGGCGCAGGAAGATGCGCGCCGATTGCAGTTTGATCTCCATCTCGGCGAGGCGGAATTGCAGCGCCTGAAACTGATCGAGCGATTTTCCGAACGCCTTGCGCTCGCCCATGTAATCGAGCGTCTGGGAAAGCGCAGCTTGCGCGCCCCCAAGGGCCGAGGCCGCGATATTCAGCCGCCCGCCATCCAGCCCTGCCATTGCATAGGTGAAACCACGCCCTTCCTCGCCCAGCAGATTGTCGGCGGGAATTTCGCAATCATCGAACTGCACCTGCGCGGTGGGTTGGGCGCGCCAGCCCATCTTGTCCTCGAGCGCGCCGAAACTTAGGCCCTTCGTGCCGTCCTCGACGATGACGGTGGAGATCCCCTTGGGGCCGGTTTCGCCGCTGCGCACCATTGCGATGTAGACGTCTGAATAGCCGCCCCCCGAGATAAACGCCTTGGTGCCATTCACCACCCAGCCGTCGTCACTGCGTTTCGCGCTTGTGCGCAAGGCGGCGGCGTCTGATCCCGATCCCGGCTCGGTCAGGCAGTAGGAATAGACTTTCTCCATCGAACAAAGGTCTGGCAACCAGCGCGCCTTGTTTTCCTCAGTGCCGAATTTGTCGATCATGCCGCCGCACATGTTGTGAATCGACAGGAACGAGCCGACCGCCGGGCAGGCCATCGCAAGCGCCTCGAAGACCAGCGTCGCATCAAGGCGCGACAGCCCAGAGCCGCCGTATTCCTCACTGACATAGACGCCGCCCAATCCCAGCGCGGCCACTTTCGGCCATAAATCCTTGGGGATCGTGCCTTGGGCTTCCCAATCGCGGGCATGCGGGGCGATCTCATCCTGACCAAAGCCATAAGCCATATCGAAAATGGCCTGCTGCTCCTCGCTAAGTGCGAAATCCATGATAGTCCTCCCCGGAAGCTTCGATAAATTGAACGCTTGTTTATTTAATCTCCGATTCTTGCACAAGTTTTGCAAGGGCGAGGGGTGTCGGGCAAGCACCTAATCGCGCAGAACGGTATGGGCGGTTTTGCACAAGGCTGTGGTGTTTAGCTATTTCGCTGTGCAAAAACAACGAGGCCATGCGGGTCAACGATGCGCCTTGAGATCGCGTCTGCGCGCTGTTAGCGTGGGCGCAACCGATCTGGAAAGCGTTGAAATCACTGAAAATGAGCCGCCGACGCGCAAGATCCCAGGAGTGAGTATGAACGCTGAGACGCAGGCCCATCAGGCGCAGTTGCACAAGATGTTTTCACGCCTCAGCATGGGCAATGCCGAGCGGCGCGCGCAGTTTGGCTATAGCGAGCGGCGTGCGGCGCTGATCGCGTTGCGCAAGACCCTGCGTGAATTTGAGGGTCAGATCATTGCCGCCTTGGCGCAGGATTTTGGCAAACCCGAAACCGAGGTGCGCCTGACCGAGATCATGCCGGTGCAGGCTGAAATCTCGCATACGTTGCGCCATCTCAAACGCTGGATGCGTCCGCGTCGCGCCCCTGCCACGCTGGCGACCTTTGGCACCCGCGCGCGCATCTTGCCCCAACCCAAGGGCGTGGCGCTGATCATCTCGCCGTGGAATTACC
Source organism: Thioclava indica (assembly GCF_000714545.1). Taxonomy (GTDB): domain Bacteria; phylum Pseudomonadota; class Alphaproteobacteria; order Rhodobacterales; family Rhodobacteraceae; genus Thioclava; species Thioclava indica. The sequence continues at coordinate 29,957 of NZ_AUNB01000019.1, read as the reverse complement.
CGGTGACCTTGGCGCTGGGGCCGCTGGTGTCGGCTTTGGCGGCGGGTTGTGCGGCGGTGATCAAACCCTCGGAACTTGCACCCGCCAGTGCCGCCGTGGTGTCCCAGATCGTGGCCGAGGCGCTGCCCGAAGATTTGGTCAGCGTGTGCGAAGGCGGGGTCGAGGTCAGCGAGGCTTTGCTGGAACTGCCCTTCGATCATATTTTTTTCACCGGCTCACCGCGCGTCGGCAAAATCGTGATGGGGCAGGCGGCGAAGCACCTGACCTCAGTCACGCTTGAACTCGGGGGCAAATCGCCGGTGATCGTGGGCGCGGGGGCCGATCTGAAACGCGCCGCGCGCATCATTGCCTGGGGCAAGTTCGCCAATGCCGGGCAGACCTGCATTGCGCCCGATCATGTGTTCGTCGCGAAATCCGTCGAGGCGCGGTTTCTGGCTGAACTGAAATCTGCCATCGCGAAAATGTATGGCCGCGATGAGGCTGCCCAAGCCGCTTCGCGCGATTTCGCCCGCATCATCAGCCCCGGCCATTTTGACCGTCTTTCGGGCATGATCGCGCAGGCCGAAACCGGCGGCGCGCGCAAGTTGACGGGCGGGGAGAGTGACGTTGACAGCCGCTATATCGCGCCTACGGTTTTGATGGGTACGGATGCGCAGATGGATGTCGAGCGCGATGAGATTTTCGGCCCCATCCTGCCGGTGATCCCGTTTGACGATCTTGAGGCGGTGCTTGCGCGCATTGAGGCCGGGCCGCGCCCGCTGGCGCTGTATGTATTTGAACGCGACCGCGCGGCGATCGACAAGGTCACGCAATCGTCGATTTCGGGGGCGTTGGGGGTCAATCTGACCTTGGTGCATTTCCTGCATCTCAACCTGCCTTTCGGCGGAATTGGCAATTCCGGGCTGGGAGCGGCGCATGGGATTTGGGGGTTCAAGGCGTTTAGCTATGAAAAATCGGTGATGGAGAACCGATTTGCCCCGATTGCGCCCTTGATGCCGCCCTATCGCGGCGCGCGCAAAAAGCTGGTGCGCGTGATGGCGCGTGTGCTGGGGCGCTAGGGCGTTAACCTTACGTTGGGGCAGGGAATTTTCTTGCGTGCTGCGCTAAGGGAATCGATTTCGCGACCGGTTTCTCACCATGAAATCACAATTTGGTTTCGTCACGGGCAATCGCGACCTTGCACAAATGCGTGTATTCACAAGGAAAAATGAATGCCTGCCCTACGATGAATCTTGAAAAGGTTTCATCAATGGGGGGAATTAACATGACAGCAACAGCTTTTGGCAAAGGAACCGGCAAGCTGCGCCGAGACGCGGGGGTGATCGGTTTGCTGTTTGCCTCGACCACCTCGATGATCGGATCGGGGTGGCTGTTCGGGGCCTATCACGCCTCAAAGATCGCAGGGCCGCTGAGCGTTTGGTCCTGGATCATCGGGGCGGCAATCGTGATGCTGATCGCTTTGTGTTTCGCAGAGCTGTCGACGATGTTTTCGAAATCGGGCGCGCTGGTCCATATGAGCCATGCCAGCCACGGCGCGACGCTGGGCCGGCTTTGGGGCTGGATGCTGTTTCTCAGCTACGCGCCCGTGCCTGCGGTCGAGGCCGAGGGGATTGTCACTTACGCCAATAACTATCTGCCCTATTTCATCAAGCCAGACGGGTCGGGCACGCTGACGGGGATGGGGTTTCTGGCCTCGGCGGTGCTGCTAAGCGTGCTCGCGCTGCTCAATATGCTGGCGATCCGCGCCTTGCTGCGGGTCAATAATACCGTGACATGGTGGAAGATTGCCGTGCCGCTGATCACCGTCGTGGGGCTGATTGCGGCATCCTCGCATTGGGGCGTATGGCATGCGGCTGCTAGCACCTATAGCTCGCAAGGCATGTTCACCGCGATCCCGGCGGCGGGCATTGTGTTCTCGTTCCTTGGCTTTCGCACGGCGATTGATCTGGGCGGAGAAAGTTCCAATCCGGGGCGCAATATCCCGCTTGCGGTGATTGGCTCGGTGCTGCTGGCGGCGCTCATCTATGTTTTGCTGCAAGTCGCGTTCATCATGGCGCTGTCGCCCGCTGATCTTAAGGACGGCTGGTCGAAGCTGAATTTTGTCGGCTCGGCAGGGCCGTTTGCAGGTCTGGCGGCGACACTGGGCATGGGTTGGCTGGCCACGCTGCTATATATTGACGCCTATGTCTCGCCCGGCGGCACGGGGCTGATGTATATCACCGGCGGCTCACGTATCCTTTATGCGGTGGGCGAAACCGATAGCGGGCCGCAATCGTTGACCAAGACGACAGGTTCGGGCGTTCCGTGGTTAGCCGTTATCGTGATGTGGGCGGTGGGCGTGTTCTTCCTGCTGCCGTTCCCCGCGTGGCAATTGCTGGTGGGCTATATCACCTCGATCACCGTGCTGACCTACGGGTTGGGGCCGATCGTGTTGATGGTGCTGCGTCGCAGCCAGCCCGATGCGCCGCGCACGTTCAAACTGGCGGGCGCGGGGCTTCTGGCGCCACTGGCGTTCATTGCGTCCAACCTCGTGATCTACTGGACCGGGTTTTACACCAATTCGGTCTTGTTCCTGATCTTGGGGGCAGGCTTTGTGATCTATGCGCTTGTCTTCCATATCGTGCAGAAAAAACCCGCCGCCGAATTTGGCTGGAATCACATCACATGGCTGCTGGCATGGTTTGGCGGCATGTGGGTGCTCTCGGCGCTGGGGGCGACGGGGCATGGCTTTGCGCTGGTCGGGTTCTGGACCGGCATGATCCTTGTCGCGATCTGGTCGCTGGTGGTGATCTGGTTTGCGCTCAACTCGTCGCTGCCCGCAGAAGAAACGGGTGAGGTGATGGAGCGGATGCAGCTTGGCAACTAAGCCAAGGCCCATCGGGTATGACGGCGCGCGGGGGAAGCCTCGCGCGCTATTTTCGTCGCGGCAAGGGGGGTGTGCAGGAGGGGATCGCGCACTAGATGAGGCAAGCCAAGACAGGAGCGCCCGTATGATCCCTTTTTCCATTCTCGACCTTTCCCCGATCCCGCAAGGGTCCAGCCCGGCGGATGCGCTGGCCAATACCGTTGCGTTGGCGCAGCACGCCGAGGGCTTGGGCTATCACCGCTTCTGGCTGGCCGAGCATCACAACTCGACCGGAATCGCGAGTGCCGCAACGGCGGTGGTGATTGGTCACGTGGCGGGCCACACTGATCGCATCCGCGTGGGGGCAGGGGGCATCATGCTGCCCAACCACGCGCCCTTGCAGGTGGCCGAGGCGTTTGGCACGCTCGAAACCCTTTATCCCGGTCGCATTGATCTGGGCGTGGGGCGCGCGCCCGGCACCGATCCCGCCACGATGCAGGCGTTGCGGCGCGGGATGGGGGGCGGTGATCGTTTTCCCGAGGATGTGGTGGAATTGCTGGGTTTCTTGGGCCCTGAACACGACGGGCAGCGCGTGCGTGCCGTGCCCGGTATGGGCACGAATGTGCCGGTCTGGATGCTGGGCTCGTCGCTGTTTGGCGCCCAGCTGGCCGCGCATCTGGGGCTGCCTTACGCGTTTGCCAGCCACTTCGCGCCCGATATGTTGGGCGAGGCGGTGGCGATCTATCGCGACCGCTTTCGCCCCGGCGTGACCGATGCGCCCCGATTTATGCTGGCGGTGAACCTGTTTGCCGCCGATACCGAGGCCGATGCCTACCGTATGCGCAGCTCAATGGTGCAGGGCTTTATCAACCTGCGCCGTGGCATGGCCGGCCCGCTGCCAACCCCGGTCGATGATCTGACATCCGTGGCCAGCGCGCCCGAAATCAAGATGGCCGAGGCCGCCCTGCGCGTGGCAGCCGTAGGCACGCCCGATCAAATCGAGACGCAACTGCGCGACCTGATCACGCGCTATCGTCCCGATGAGGTGATCCTGACGGGGCATATTTTCGACCAAGAGGCGCGGCGCGAGAGCTTTCGGATCGGCGCGGAGGCGATGGGGCGCATCAATGCCGGCGCGCGTTGAGATGTGCGGAGCGGGGAGTGTCGGGAGTGCGGACAAAGCTGCCGTTGACCGATATGCCAGCGCGAGTGAGGTTGGCAGGGGAATAGACTCATTGCTGCCATTGAATACCTGCGGCGTCTCCGCCACAATCCAAGGATGTCAGCCTCTGATACATACCGGGTTGCCGACCTATTGATGCGTGATCGGCGTCGGTGGCAGGCAATGGGGCTAGTGGAAGCTCTCGATCTGCCGCAAGGGTGCATCGGTGCCGGTTTCGTGCGCAACCTTGTCTGGGATCATCGTCACGGAGGTGCCCGTGATTGCCGCCAAGAAGACATTGATGTCCTATTCTACGATCAGGACATCACCGATGCAGAATATGACGCCGAAATCGAAGCTACCCTCCGCGAGAGCGCACCTGACCTTAACTGGTCGGTCAAAAATCAAGCTAGGATGCATTTACGTAATCAGGACGCGCCTTACATCTCGGTCGAGAACGCCATGCGCTTCTGGCCTGAAACCGCCACAGCTATCGCGGCCGTGCGTTCCGGCAACGATTGTATCATCATCGCGCCGTTTGGCCTTTCCGACCTAGACAGGCTGATCCTACGGCCCACGTCCGCAGCGCCACACAAGGTCGCGGCTTTTCTTGCGCGAGTTAGGGCCAAGAACTGGCGAACTCGATGGCCGAAGGTACAAGTCGTTGGCGACAACAACCAAGCTTAACGACCGCTCGCTGTGGGCTCCAAGCCCCTTTTCACCCTCCAACCGAAACGCCCCCCGTTCCCCGCGCCCCCTTTTCCCTTGCGCGCCACGCCTATTCCCCTATAAGGCCCCATCTTCCGCGTTGAATTGAACCGGCGGAGCCTCTCGTGATGGGTTGCGGAAGTCATACGCCCATCTATGAAGCCGCCTTGAAAACAGGAGTTCGCATGCCGCTATACGAGCATGTCCTCATTGCGCGTCAGGACTTGTCCAACACGCAAGCTGAAGGCCTTATCGAACATTTCTCCACGGTCCTTTCCGATAACGGCGGCAAAGTCGTCGAACAGGAATACTGGGGCGTGAAGACCATGGCCTATAAGATCAACAAGAACCGCAAAGGCCATTACGCCTTCCTGAAAACGGATGCCCCCTCGGCTGCCGTGCAGGAAATGGAGCGTCTGTGCCGCCTGCATGACGACGTGATGCGCGTGCTGACCATCAAGGTCGACGCTCACGAAGAGGGCCCTTCGGTCCAAATGCAGAAACGCGACGAACGCGACACCCGTCGCGAGCGCCGTTGATCGAGAGATAGGAGCAACACCATGGCAAAACCGTTTTTCCGTCGCCGTAAGGTCTGCCCGTTCTCGGGCGATAACGCGCCCAAGATCGACTACAAAGACACCCGTCTTTTGCAGCGTTACGTTTCCGAGCGTGGCAAGATCGTGCCCGCCCGTATCACCGCCGTTTCGGCGAAAAAGCAACGTGAACTGGCCCGTGCGATCAAACGCGCGCGCTTCCTCGCGCTGCTCCCCTATGCCGTGAAATAAGGAGACCGACCAATGGAAGTGATCCTTCTGGAACGTGTGGCCAAGCTGGGCCAAATGGGCGATGTCGTGACCGTCAAGGACGGCTACGGTCGCAACTATCTGCTGCCCCAAGGCAAGGCGCTGCGCGCCAATGCCTCCAACATTGCCTCTTTCGAAGAGCGCAAGGCACAGCTTGAGGCACGCAACCTTGAAACCAAAACCGAGGCCGAAGCGCTGTCGACCCGTCTTGACGGTCAGCAGTTCATCGTGATCCGCTCGGCATCCGATGGTGGCAACCTGTACGGGTCGGTCACGACGCGCGATGCCGCAACGATTGCGACCGACGAGGGCTTCTCGGTTGATCGCAAGCAGATCATCATCCGTCAGCCCATCAAAGTGCTGGGCCTGCACGAGCTTGAGGTGCATCTGCACCCCGAGGTGATGGCTGTGATCACGCTCAACGTGGCGCGTTCGGCGGAAGAGGCCGAATTGCAGGCTTCGGGCAAATCGATCCAGGATCTGGCTGCTGAAGAAGACGCAGCTGCCGAATTCGAGATCTCCGAGCTGTTCGACGATATGGGCGCAGCCGCGGACGACGATGACGAGGGTGGCCCCGTGGCAACCCCCGAGGCCGCTGCGGCCGACGAAGACGACAACTAAGTCTTTCGCATCGCAAGGAAAATCGGGAAACGGCGCGGGGGAAACCCTGCGCCGTTTTCGCATATATGCTTGCGGGGGTATCCTGGTGCCGGATATGGCGTGTTTCCGATATCAGGGTAAATCGGCGCGCATCGCCAGTATTGTTGCGAAATCTAAAACGATGGCGCGGCTGCTATCACGCCTCCCTTTCGCGGGGGTGATCGACGTTGGCAGGTTTGTGAATGGCGCCGACTGTTTCGGAACATTTCACACTCAGGTAACGCCATGTTTTCAAGCGTTTTATTGCTGCTCAGCTTTGTCTCTCTCAGCGCCGTCTGGTCGATAGCGGGCAGGACACCGACGCCGTTCCTGACACTGAAACGGATGAGGGCAGGTCTGGCGCGAACGACGCAGACGATACCACGCTCACCGATCTTCTGGCCCCCTATGCCGATCTGATCGACACGCCGATTGAGGATTTCACGCTCGTGGAAGGAACCGAGGGCGATGACGATCTTACGGCGGGCGATGATCCCAGTGTGCTGGATGGGCGTGGCGGCGCCCGATGTGCTGCTGGGCGGGGCCGGGAATGATACCTTGTATGATGGCGAAGAGGCGTTTGACTCCGATGATCTGCTCGCGGGCGGGGAGGGCGGCGATGTGCTTTACGGCGGCAATGGCACCGATACGCTTTTGGGCGGCGCGGGCGATGATGCACTCTATGGCAAAGAGGACTTCTAGGGCGATCTGCTGGAGGGCGGCGACGGGAATGATGGTCTGCTCTCAACCGACACCATCGGCAGTGATACGCTGCTGGGTGGAGAGGGCGATGACTCGTTTACGTGCTATCGCGGTGCAGTTCTGGACGGGGGCGCTGGCAACGATACGCTGCAATCGCTCTTTAGCGGATCGACGCTTTCGGGTGGTTCAGGAGAGGATGAAATCACCGTGGGGCCGTTCGGGTCTTGGACGGGGGATGCGCAGGGCGTCGTCGATGCGGGGGAAGGCGACGATCTGATCAGGCTGGGCGATCGCGCTGATGTCGCGACAGGCGATGGGGCTGATACGGTGGTGATGACATATTTGGCAGAGTTTGGCGAAACGTCGGACAGCGCGGTGATCACTGATTTTACGCCGGGTGAAGATGTTTTGCAGCTTTGGGATGACCGCTATGAGGCGTCTGCGATAGACCCGAGCAGCGTGATCCAGACGGTCTCGGCAGATGGCACGGCACTGCTGTTGGGCGATCCGGACGCGCCTTATGCAATTTTGCAAGGGGTCAGCGCGCCGCTCAGCTATGACGCAACGGTTGGCGGTTTTACCTGACCCGGCGGGTGCGGGTCGCACCCGATTTACACGCAAATACGCATACAAAAAGGCCGCCTCAATGGGCGGCCTTTCATTCATCCAAAGCGGCGAGACTTAAAGTTCGTCAAGCGCTTCGATGGCTTTTTGCAGATCTTCCTTGGTGACCTCTTTGTCGGTCACTTTGGCCACGCCAGCGATGTAGTCGACGACCTTGTCTTCAAAGATCGGCGCGCGCATTTGCTGTTGCATTTGCTGGTTCTGCTGCACGAATTCGAAGAACGCACGTTCCTGACCCGGATACTGACGGGCTTGGTTCATGATCGCTTGCGTCATCTCGGCGTCGGTAACTTCGATCTCTTGCTTGCGACCGATTTCAGCCAGCAACAGACCCAGACGCACGCGACGCTCGGCCAGCGAGTTATGCTCGTCCGTGGTCTCGATTTCGGCATGGTCGTGGCCCTGATCTTCGGGATGCTCTTCGTGATACAGTTGATGCGCGATCTGCTTGGCTTCGGCCTCAACAAGGCTCGGGGGCAGGTCGAACTTCACCTTGGTGTCGAGCTGGTCCAGAAGACCGCGCTTCATCACCTGACGCGCAGCGCCTTGGTATTCAGCCTCAAGACGCTCAGCGATTTGGCCTTTCAGGCCCGACAGATCTTCGGCGCCGAATTGCTTGGCCATCTCGTCGCTGATCTCGGCAGCTTTGGGCGCTTTGACTTCATGCACGGTGCATTTGAACAGGGCCTCTTTGCCCGCCAGATGCTCTGCGCCATATTCGGTCGGGAAGTTGACAGTCACGTCGACATCTTCGCCAACTTTTTTGCCGATCAACTGCTCTTCAAAGCCGGGGATGAACGAACCCGAACCGAGTTCCAGCGGGTAACCTTCGCCTTTGCCGCCCTCAAACGCTTCGCCATCGACGAAGCCTTCAAAGTCGATCACAACTTGATCGCCGGTTTCCGAGGCAGCACCGTCAGCGCGGGCTTCGAAATTCTTGGCGGTCTTGGCAAGGCTTTCCAGCGCTTCGGTGATCGCGGCGTCTTCGGCTTTGACAACCAGACGTTCCAGTTCCACGTCCGACAGATCGGCTTCGGGGATCTCGGGAAGGGCTTCGTATTCGACGGTCACGACAACATCGTCACCCTCTTTCCACTCTTCGCCGCCCTTCATTTCGATTTTCGGCTGCATCGCGGGGCGATCGCCGGTTTTTTCGAAATGCTCGGTCATCGCGCCATCGACGGATTCCTGCATCGCTTCGCCAAGGATGCGCGGCCCGAAGTTCTTGCGCAGCATCGCCATCGGGACTTTGCCCTTGCGAAAGCCCTTCATTTCGATCTCGGGCTGAGCCTCGACCAGCTTGGCGTTAACCTTGTCGTCCAGCTCTTTGGCGGTGATGGTGATTTCATAGCCGCGCTTGAGGCCGTCGTTGAGGGTCTCGGTGACCTGCATGGAATGTCCTTTGTCTCTTAACGCCGCGCGGATCGCGGCCGGTTCGCAATTTCAGCCGCCCTTCTAGGGGTCGTGTGCCTTGGTGGCAAGGCGAAAACGGGTTTGGGGCTGGGCAGTTTGTGGCGATTGTGAACAGCAAGAGTTTTGAAATGGTGTCGCGGCGTGGTCCGCAGTATCCGGTGCCTGACGCCCATTGCGGAAATACACTGCGCGGCGTGTTGGTCATTGATTTCATGCGGATTTCGGGACTTGAGTTGGCGAGCCTAGCAAACCGAGGGCCATTCGTGAAACTGCCTCTGCGGGGGCTTGCGCTTGAGTGAAATGGCTTGATGCAGCCGACAGCCGTGCCAAACCCAAAGCTCAAGTAGCTATTCGGCGTTTTAAAAGTGGTTTTTTCATTTTTCTTCACGCGTTTCACTAGAGCCACATGATTTCCCCATCATCTTCGCGCGGCATGATGTTTTTTTCGTGTGCTGGATCCAGGTTTTCGATCAATTCGTGAAGGCGAAGACGTGACAGGATAGTTTCCGCGTGAAGACTGACGTCTTTGGGAATTTCAGCCGAAATATCACTCATTAAACGCCCCAGATCTTCTAATGATTGCGTGATCCTGTCGATCCCCTGAAGTTCGCGTATCGCTTGCGCATCCGTTCCCTCAGAAACGCCGCAAGCTGATAGCGCGCGCTGCACGTCGGTTGAGAGGCGCGCGAGTGTCTCTAGTTCGTCACCCACGCGTGCAGTTAGCGCATTTAGCGCCACTTTATGATCCCCCGATGGGGTGATGCGCTGACGCTCCTCCATGTTCACAAACGCCCCACGACGGCTTCGATACACGCCTTGAGTTCTTGCGGTGTGAATGGCTTTTTGAGGAAGTTGTTCATTCCGAGTTTTCGACCGGTCTCGATGATCTCGCGATCGGCCCGTCCTGTTATGAGGATGAAGCCGACAGATTTTGATTTCGCGCTGGTGCGTAGGGCATGAAGCAATTGCAGCCCGTCCATCCCCGGCATGTTGTAATCCGAAATCACCAGATGAACCGGCGCTTTTTCGAGTATCTGTAGCGCACCAGGCCCATCTGTTGCGGAGCCGACTTGGCGAACGCCCATTGCGTCAAGCGCTTGCGTGATCAGTCCGCGACTTGTGGACATGTCATCAACAACCATGACGCGAATTTGGTCTCTTAGGGCCATGCTGGGCCTCCACTTTTGGGGCCCGTATCGGGCAGGCGATAGGTGGTGACACCTGCGGATGTTAACTGACTGTCAGGGCGCGCAGTGATGCGTTCCGAATGGCCGAGGAACAGCCAGCCATCAGGCGCGAGCTGAGCCTCAAATCGTAGCCAGAGCTTTGCTTGTGCAGGCGGGTCGAAATATATCACGACGTTGCGGCAGAAAATGATGTCGAATTTTCCCGACATCGGCCAGGATTTATGCAGGTTGAGTTCTTTGAACGACACCAGTTTGCGCAAAGGTGCGATCACTTCGAAATCACCATCGCAGGGCGTAAAGTATTTGCGCTGCAATTCCGCTGGGATCGGTTCAACTGCCGTTGCTGGATAACGTCCTGCCCGCCCGCGCGCGATCATCGTTGGGTCAATATCTGAGGCGAGGATTCGAATATCAAAACGCTCAAAATCGGGACACAACTCGGCGAGAACCATGGCGATAGTGTAGGCTTCCTGGCCGTTTGAACTCCCCGCCGACCAAATTCGGACGCGACCGCCGGCGCGGGCGCGCGCGAGAAGAGGGGGCAATGCCGCATCACGCAACGTGTCGAAATGGTGCTTTTCGCGAAAGAAATGCGTCACATTCGTCGTCAGGGCCGAGACCATTTCTCGGCGCTCGTCTGTTCCGGCATCCGAGCGCACGAGCGCGATATAACTTGCGTAATCGGGCAGGTGCAGAGCGCGTAATCGCTTGGCAAGGCGCGATTGCACCATCGAGGTCTTGCCCGGTGCGATGACGATTCCTGCCGCGTCGTGTAAGATGGTCGCGATCGCCCCAAGTTCGGTTTCGCTTGGAACGATTTGCCCGAGGGGCGGGGATGATGTGTCTTGAGCGTTCATGCGGCCTCGACGGCGTCTTCGGGAAGGACCGATGCAAGATCAAGGACGCGGATCATCCGTCCTTCGACGATGGTCAGTGCCGAGATATAATTATGCGCGGAATCTGCGGCGAGATCGGGCGGTGGCTGCAACTCTGAGCGCGGCAAATTCAAGATGTCAGAGACGGCATCAACAAGCAGCCCTGCGGTTTGGGCACCCATTTGCACGACGATGATGACGTTTCGCGCGTCGCCTTTAACCGGGGCCATCCCAAGGCGCACCGACAAGTCCACGACGGGCAACACCGTTCCACGCAGATTAATCACGCCGCGAACATAGGCGGGGGCGTGCGGCAGCGGCGTTGCGCGAGTCCAGCCGCGAATCTCACGCACCGACATGATGTCGACGCTGTATTCCTCTTCGCCGAGACGGAACGAAAGGAGTTCAACTTCTGAGGCGCTGGTTATTTTGCTCGTGTCTTGGGTCATGGTCCTATCCTGCAAGGGCGGTTTCCAAGCCGCGGGTGCGGCCGGATGCGTTGTGGACGAGGTCGGCGGGATCAAGGATCAGAGCGATCTGCCCGTCTCCTAAAATTGTGGCGGCAGCGACGCCGGGAATGTGGCCGTAGGACTGTTGCAGTCCTTTGATCACGACCTGACGTTGCTCCATGATGGCGTCGACCACGAGGGCCGAGCGTTCGCCATTATCCTGAGCCGTCAGCAAGACGATGCCGCCTTCATAAGAGGATTTCGGCGCGCGATAGCCCAGTTCCGCCCCGAGATCGTAAAGCGGAACGAAGTCGCCACGCACATGGATCACGTTTGTTTGCGGGCCGAGCGAGCGAATATCTTCGGTTGTCAGGGTCGCCGTTTCAATGATGGCGGACAGTGGAACAACGAGGGTTTCGTTCGCGACACTGATCACCATGCCATCGAGCACCGCGAGGGTGAGCGGTAGCGAAATCGAGAAACGCGTTCCCTTTCCAGGCTCAGACGTGATCGCAATGCGCCCGCCAAGCGCCTGAATCGCGCTGCGCACGACATCCATGCCAACACCACGCCCCGAAAGGGCCGAAATCTGATCGGCCGTCGAAAACCCGGGAAGGAACAGGAGGTTGTCGATTTCGGCGTCCGAGAGTTGCACATCCGCCGGCACAAGCCCTTTTGAAATCGCCTTTTCCAGCACCTTTTTACGATTAATGCCCGCACCGTCATCGATGATCTCAATCACCACACGCCCGGATCGGTGCTGCGCCGAGAGGGTGATGATCCCCTCGCGCGGTTTTCCGGCAGCTTCACGAATGTCGGGTGTTTCAAGACCGTGATCGACCGCGTTGCGGATCATATGTGTTAGCGGATCCGCGAGGCGCTCGATGACCGTTTTATCAACCTCGGTCGCCTCGCCTTCGGTGCGTAAACGCACCTCTTTTGCCACGGCAGCCGAGGCTTCGCGCACGATCCGTCCCATCCGTTGGAACAGCGGTTTAACGGGTTGGGCGCGGATCATCATGACGCTGTCTTGGATGTCGCGGGTCAGCATCATGAAGGCTTCCAGCCCGGTCATCACCTTGGAATTTTGGGGCAGACCCGCCTCGGCGACGGATTGCGCGAGCATCGCTTGATTGATCACCAATTCGCCCACGAGGTTTACCAAACGGTCGATGCGTTCAAGATCGACGCGCACGGTCGCGCCCGGTGCCTCGGCGTTGGGACTGGCTTGAGGTGTGGGTTTGGCGGCGGGGGGATCGACAGCCGGGGGGGGCGTTTCTGCCGGGGCCGGTGTGTCGGGCGCGGGATCGGCCTGTTGAGCCGGGCCAGCTTCTACCGATTCAGCCATACTGGATGGATCTGCACCGAGCGGAGCGAGATCAGAGAGGTCGGGCAGAGTGAACTCTGTGGTCTCGGCGCGCGCGTCTTGTGAGGTGCGCGTCAGCTCTAGCGTGCAAACGTCTTCAACAAACTCAAAGATGTCGCGAATATCGCCTTCATCCAGCTCGCCCGGCAAAGTTGCGTGCCAGCTAAGATAGGAGTGTTGCGACTCGAGCGTGTCAAAATCGGGAAGCGCAGCAAGATCACAGCGCAGGACAACCTCGCCCAAATCACGTAGGTTGCGCAGTAAATGTGTGGGATCATTGCCCGACGCATAAAGCGCGCTGCTGGGGGTGAAGGTCAAAGACCACGGAGCGCTTTCATCTGGCATATCTTCGAGCTGTGGCGGCAATCCGAAATCGCCGAATTCGGCATCGGAAATGCCCAGATCAAGGCTAAGCCCCATCGGTTGGAAATCAGAGATATCCTCTTCCTCGGGGGGGGGAAGGGCATCGCCCATCAGGGCTTCCAGCTCTTGCAGGCACGCCTCGGATCCGTCGGGTTCGGGCAGCCCGTCGCGCGCAGCCGCGACCTGATCGGCCAGAAAATCGGCGGTGTGGAAGAACAGTTTCAGGGAGTCGTGATCAATCTCTAGGCGCCCAGAACGCACCTCATCCATGACGGTTTCATAGCGGTGGGCAAAAGCGACCAGCGCATCCAGTCCAAACGCCCCCGCGCCGCCCTTGATGGAATGCACGGCGCGAAAGACAACGTTGATCGTTTCGTTGTCATAAGCGCCCTCATCCATGTCGGTGAGCGCATCTTGCAGGCTTTCGAGCAACTCACCACATTCGACAAAGAATGAGGCCTTGATTTCTGCCATCGGATCGTTGGACATAGCTCTCTCCTTAGCCAGCGACCATATTGAGCGCTTTGACAAGTTTGCTGGGATCGAAGGGTTTCACGATCCAGCCAGTGGCCCCGGCGGCGCGTGCGCGAGCCTTTAGCTCGGGGGCGGATTCGGTGGTCAACACCAAGATCGGGGTTGCGCGGTGTTTGTCTTGACCGCGCACCGCCTCGATAAAGCCAAAGCCGTCAAGGCGTGGCATGTTGATATCGGAGATGATGGCATCGGGTTCGATCCCCTCAAGAACCTCAAGCCCGTGCACCCCGTCTTCGGCGAGATACAACTCAATCCCGGCACTACTAAGCGCAAGCTTGAGCATGTCACGAATGGTGCGGCTGTCATCGACCGCGAGAACTTTCAGGCTCATGCGGCCTCCGTGGATTGCAAATCATTGAGGGTCACGCCGAGATGGGTAAGCGCGTTATCAAAACTCTCGGATCGCGGCGTAATGGATAGGGAATGACCCGCTTGACGCCAATCAGCAGCGGCCGCGGCCAGCACTTGCAGCCCAAGCCCGCCCAGTAGCGTCACGTCGCCTGCGTCCAACACAAGATCGCCGCCTTTGCGTGCCCGGATCGCATCGCAAAACGCCTCAACCGTGGATAGATCAAGCTTGGCGGGCAAAGAGAGCGCACTCATCGGCACGCCCCCGGGCGGTCTGGCAAATTTCCACGCACTGGCATCCCCTTTCATGCGGTGATGAAAGAGGTTTAGCGCGCAGCCGTTAAAATAAGCTTGACGAGATCAGAGTTCTTGCGCGTCAATCCGGGACTGGCAAAAGGCTGCGCAGCCGTGCAGGGCGGCGTAGTCATCTTCGATCACGAAAACCGGGAAGGCTTGTAGGAAATCTGAGAAGCGGCCTTTGTCATGCATTGCAGCAGAAAAGCCGAACTCTTCCAGCCATGGCACCACGCCCCGTGCCGCGCCGCCAACCAAATATATGCCGCCAAAGGGCAGGTGAGTCAGCGCCAGATCGCCTACGACGCGCCCCATCGCCTGCACAAACATCTCGCCCGCCGCGCGCGCCGTCACATCGCCGCGGCTGATCGCGGCAAGAATATCGGCACCCGACACGGTGGCCTCGTCCTGACCCTGCATATAGGCATAGACACGCTCGATCCCGCGCCCCGAGACCACATGCTCGACGCTGGCAAATTCATGCTTGGCTTCAAGATAGCGTTTGAGTTCGAAATCCTCGTCGCTCTGGCAGGGCAGGGTGATGTGACCGGCTTCAGAGGGCGGAACCACACGCCCGCCGGGGCCTTCATGCACGGGGGCTGCGTTGAAACCGGTGCCTACGCCAACCACGAGACGCGCAGCATCCGCGCGCGCGGGCTGACCGGGCACGATCTCGCGCACGGCATCGGGGGCGAGGTAACCCAGCGCATGGCCCTGCGCCTGCAAGTCATTAAGCACAAAGACCTGTTCCGCCTTGGTGACGCGGGCGATGTTCTCGGCTTTAATCACCCAGGACAGGTTGGTCATGGTGGCCACGTCATCGCGCACCGGGCCAGCCGCAGCCACGCACGCGCCTGCAAGATCCTGCACGTTTTGGGCCGTCATATAGTCGCTGAGGATGTCTTCAAGTGCATCGCGCCCGGCATTGGCATAGCGCTTGATCGTCTCAGGCAGCATGTCCGTGCCCTGCGCGAGCGCCACGCGGGTATTCGTGCCGCCAATATCGGCAAGCAGAGTCAGGTGGTCGGCCTTGGTCATCATCAGCTCCCCAGCGCGTCTTTCCATGCCAGATAGGACGCTTTCGGGGTGCGCTGCAAGGTTTCGAAATCGACATGGACCAGACCGAAACGCTTTTCATAGCCCAAGGCCCATTCGTAATTGTCCATCAGCGACCATGCCATATAACCCGCAACCGGCACGCCTTGGGCGATGGCGGTTTGCACGGCCTCAAGATGGGCGGCGTAATAGCCGATGCGCTCGGGGTCGGTGATCTTGCCGCCGATCACCTGATCGGGCGAGGCCATGCCGTTTTCGGTCACATAGAGGGGCAGATCGCCGGTATAGTCGCGCGCAACCCTGATGAGGAACTCGGACAACCCCTCGGGATAGATCTCCCAGCCCATCGCGGTTTTGGGCAGCGGGCCGTCGACCTCATGATGAGCGGGCCAAGCGCCGCCGGTGGGCGCGATCCGCTTGCAGGTGTAGTAGTTCAGCCCGAACCAGTCGAGCGGGGTCTGGATCGTGGCGAAGTCATCTTGCCAGCCCTTGGGCATATGGGGGGCAAAGCCCTCCATCACCTCGTCGGGATAGGCGCCCTTGAAGATGCCCTCGGCAAAGAAGCGGTTGTAATAGGCGTCATAGAGGCGCGCGGCCTGCGCGGCGGCAGGACTGTCATCGGCGGGCAGGGCGGCCTCAAAGTTGCACACGGCCCCGAGGTT
This sequence comes from Thioclava indica, assembly GCF_000714545.1. Lineage (GTDB taxonomy): Bacteria > Pseudomonadota > Alphaproteobacteria > Rhodobacterales > Rhodobacteraceae > Thioclava > Thioclava indica. The sequence continues at coordinate 13,927 of NZ_AUNB01000019.1, read as the reverse complement.
GGTCATGCCATTGCTGCGCATCACCTGCGTCGCGGTGCCATGGGCCAGCAAAACATGGTGCATCGCATGCGCGGTGGCGCGAATATCGCGCAGGCCCGGCGCGTGATGGCCAAGGAAATGACTAAGCCAACCAACGCACCACGGCTCGTTGATCGGCGCGGCAGACCAGATCCGGTCGCCCAGACGGTCCGCGATCACCTGCGTGAAATCGCCAAACCAACCGGCAATATCGCGGTTCTGCCAGCCGCCCTGATCGGCCAAGGCCGAGGGCAATTCCCAATGATACAGCGTCAGCGCGGGTTTCAACCCACGCTCCAGTATGCCATCCACCAGCCGGTCGTAGAAATCGAGCCCCTGCGCATTTACCGCGCCACGCCCCTCGGGCATTACCCGCGCCCAAGACGTCGAAAAGCGATAAAGATCAAACCCGGCACCCGCGATCAGATCGAGGTCTTCTTCCCAACGATTGTAGTGATCACAGGCCAGATCGCCATTCTCGGCGCGCACCACATTGCCCGGCGTGGCCGCGAACGTGTCCCAATGGGTGGACCCGGCACCGCCCTGTGCGTGGCCCTCGATCTGATAGGCGGATGTCGCAACCCCGAACAGAAAATCTTTAGGGAAATCAGTGCGTTTTGGAAGCATCTTAAACCTTTTTCTTAACGAGAGGGGGCGGGCCCCGTGGACTGTCCGAGGACCAGAACGGCCTCCATCAACTCAGATATGGGCTGGCGGTTGCCGCTTTCGATCTGCGCAATCAACATCGCCGCACAGCGCCGTCCGGCCTCGCGTACCGACGACCGCGTGGCGGTAAAGATCGGCTCTTGCGCGGTGCCGTTTTTCAAATACCCCAACTCGTCGTCATGGGTCAGGATCGACACATCGCGCCCCATCACCAGCCCCGCCTCTTCGACAGCGCGCCGCGCGCCCATTGCCGATAGCAGCGAGGCCGTCAGAAAGGCTGTGGGCGGATCGGGCAAGGCCAGCATTGCGCGCGCTTGGTCATGGCCCTGCGCCTCGGTCATCTCGCCCTCGGTGATCAACTGCGGATCAAGCGCGATCGCACGGGCCGCAAGCGCGCGCTCATAGCCGCGCCTGCGTCTGCGGGCGAAATCCATATCGCCAATGCCGTTGATCAGCGCGATCCGTCGATGGCGCAGATCCAGAAGAAAATTTGTCGCCCGCTCGAACGCGCGCACGTTGTTCACATCGACCCAGCTATACGAGCTCTCGATCCCGCTGATGCGCCCGTGCAGCACATAGGGCAGGCCAAGCGACTCCAGCATGGTGATGCGGTGATCATTGACGCGCGGGGCGTGGATCAGCACGCCATCGACATTGCCCTTAGAGCGCAGCTCGCCATAGGCGCGTGCCTCGTCTGCATCGGGAACGATCGTCAGCACCATATCATAGCCAGAGCGGGCATAGACCTCGCCCGCGCCTGCGATAAAATCCGCGAAAACCGGGTTCACAATTTCGTGGCGATCCGAAATCGGGATGATATGGCCAATGGCCATCGCGCGCCCGGTTGCCAGCCGTTTTGCCTGAGTATTCGGGTGATAATGCGCAGCATTGGCGGCGGCGGTGACGCGGGCGCGGGTGGCCTCCGAGACTTCGGGATAGCCGTTGAGCGCGCGACTCACCGTGGTGGGCGACAGCCCCAATTCTTGTGCGAGTGTCTTGAGATTCATGGCGCCAAACCGCTTTGGAAGGCTTTGAGGTTAGAGGCACGAGATATGAGCGTCAATAATGCGTGTGCAGCGAGCGCCATTCTGCAATGCAGCATTTGATCCGTCACAAAGGTCAGAGAACTAAAGCAAAATTGATCTCTGCGACCCGGGGTTGCATTGACAAGCGGGGCTTGCTCTGAAACGCTTCGCCCGTCCAAAGCGCTTTGAATTGCTGGCGAGTCGTCGCGATCGGGAAGCGCTCCATTCTGGGAGGAATTCATGACCAAACATCTGATGCTTGGCATCGCGGCGCTCGCGCTTTCGGCAGGGCTTGCCAGCGCGCAGGACCTAAAGTTCAAGCCGGGCGATCAGCCCGACCGGTTCGATTGGCAAAGCTACGACCAATTCGCCAAGGACACCGACCTCAAGGGCCAGACGCTGACGATCACCGGGCCGTGGACGGGCAATGACAAAAAGCTGTTTGAAAGCGTGCTGGCCTATTTTGAGGCCGCGACGGGAGCCAAGATCAACTATTCCGGCTCGGAGAGCTTTGAGCAAGATATCGTGATTGCCGCCAAAGCGGGCACGCCCCCCAACATTGCGGTCTTTCCCCAGCCCGGTCTGGCGGCCGATTTGGCAAAGCAAGGCTACCTGACCCCGATGCCCAAAGGCACTGGCGCGTGGATCAAGGACAATTACGCTGCCGGTCAAAGCTGGGAAGACTTGTCGACCTATACCGGCAAAGATGGTGAGAAACACACTTACACCTTCCCGTTCAAAGCCGATCTGAAGTCGCTGGTCTGGTATGTGCCCGAAAACTTCAAGGAAGCGGGCTATAAAGTGCCCCAAACCATGGAAGAGTTGCAGGCGCTGACCAAGAAGATCGTCGCAGATGGCGGCACTCCGTGGTGTATCGGTCTGGGGTCAGGCGCGGCGACGGGCTGGCCTGCAACCGACTGGGTCGAAGACTTCATGCTGCGCACCCAGCCCCCCGAGGTCTATGATGGCTGGGTCAAGAACACGGTGAAGTTCAACGATCCCCGCGTCGTCGATGCGATCAAGGATTACGGTTGGTTCGCAACCAATCCGAAATACGTCGAAGGTGGTCCGCAAGCCGTTGCCACCACCGATTTCCGTGACAGCCCCAAGGGTTTGTTCGACTTCCCGCCCAAATGCTACATGCATAAACAAGCCAGCTTTATTCCGACCTTCTTCCCCAAGGGGACGAAAGTGGGTGAGGACGTGAACTTCTTCTACTTCCCCGCCTATGCAAGCAAGGATCTGGGCAAGCCGGTTCTGGGCGCAGGCACGTTGTTTGGCATCACCAAGGACAGCCCGGCTGCCGAGGCATTCGTGAAGTTCCTCGAAACGCCGATTGCGTCGGAAATCTGGATGGCGCAATCGGGCTTTTTGACGCCTTACAAAAAGGCCAACCCCGCGGCCTTTGCCAATGACGTTCAGCGCGATATGAATAAGATCTTGCTGGATGCGACGACCTTCCGCTTTGACGGGTCGGACCAGATGCCGGGCGAAATCGGCACCGATGCGTTCTGGAAAGGTATGGTCGCTTACACCACTGGCGACGAGACCGCCGAGCAAGCCGCCGATGCGATCCAGAAGCGCTGGGACAGCATCGAGAAATAAGACGCTGCGCCTCCGGGGGATGACCCTCGGGGGCGTATTTTAAACGGTTTCGGGGGAGGGCCGGATGTCACCGATCTTGCAAGGTTTGATTACGATCGTGCTGGGGGTCGGGGGGTGCGTGGCGTATTTCTACGCCTCCAATCTGGTGCTCGACAAAGTTATCTTCCCGCCCAAGGGGGCCAATCCGGGGCGCAATATCAACCGCGCCAACATGGTGCGCCCGTGGCTGTTTCTTTTGCCCGCGATCTTGGCACTGGGAATTTATCTGGCCTATCCGGTGGTCGGCTCGTTCTGGCGCTCGCTGTTTAACCGCGATGGGTCCCAGTTTATCGGGCTGGGCAATTACGAGAAACTTGCAGGCGACGGCACGTTTCGCCAAGCGGTATTCAACAACTTCCTTTGGGTGTTGTTCGTGCCTGCGCTGGCGACGTTTTTCGGTCTGATGGCGGCGCAGCTGACGGATCGGCTGAAATGGGGAAACCTTGCGAAATCCCTGATTTTCATGCCGATGGCGATCAGCTTTGTGGGCGCCTCGCTGATTTGGAAATTCGTCTATGCCAACAATCCCACGATTGGTCTGATCAATGCGGTGCGCGATTATTTCCACCTGATCCCGGTTGATCCGCTGCAAATTCCGTTTTGGAATAACTTCTTCCTGATGGTGATCCTGATCTGGATCCAGACCGGCTTTGCGATGGTGATCCTGTCGGGCGCGCTGCGGGGCATTCCCGAGGAAACTGTCGAGGCGGCCGTGTTGGACGGGGCCAATTCCTTTCAGTTGTTTTTCAAGATCAAAGTGCCGCAAATCATGCCTACAATCGTGGTGGTCTGGACGACGATCACGATCCTTGTGCTCAAGGTGTTTGATATCGTCTACGCGACGACGGGGGGCAATTTCGGCACGCAGATCCTGCCCAGTTACATGATGCAATATATGTTCCGCGATGACGGGCGTGCGACGGCGGTGGCCTTTGTCATCATGATCATCGTGCTGCCGGTGATGATCTGGAACATCATCCAAGCCCGTAAGGAGTTGCGCTGATGGCCGCTATTGCTGGACAGAAATCGCGCCTGACCTGGGCGGTGAATATCTCGGTCGTGATCATGGTTGTGGCGTGGCTGATCCCGACGGTGGGGCTTCTGGTCAGCTCGTTTCGCACCACCGACCAGATCAGCCAGTCGGGTTGGTGGGATGCGGCCTTTCCGGTGGAAAAGGCGTTTCGCGACCGTATTCCGGGCGATGGCGAGACGCAGGTGGATGGCAAATATGTGCTGACGGGCGATCTGCTGACCAACGGGCAAAACGCAGCCGATCTGAAATCGGGCACGGTGATCAAGGCCTTTGGCACCTCGGGGATCAAGCCGGATAAATACAAGGCGGGCGAGGTCGCTGACTTGGGCGATGGCGGCACGTTGGTTGTGAACAAGGATGGCAGCTACACCGCCACCAGCGCCACGAGTTTCGAGGGCAGCGGCCCGCGGGTCTATTTCGTGGCCGATATGCCGCCGGCCTTTACGCTATCGAATTACAAAGAGGTGCTGTTTTCCGACGGCATGGGGCAGGCGTTCATCAACACGCTGACGGTCACGATCCCGGCCACGATCATCCCGATCCTCGTAGCGGCCTTTGCCGCCTATGCCTTGGCGTGGATGGAGTTTCCCGGTCGCGGCTTGCTGATTGCCGCAGTCGTTGGCCTGTTGGTCGTGCCGCTGCAACTGGCGCTGGTGCCGCTGTTGCGCCTTCACCAAGAGGTCGGGATCGGGCAGAGTTTCCTTGGCATCTGGCTTGCCCATACCGGCTTTGGCCTGCCGCTTGCGATCTATCTGCTGCGCAACTACATGGTCGGCCTGCCGCGCGATATCATCGAGGGAGCCAAGGTCGATGGCGCGACCGATTTCCAGATTTTCATGAAGATTGTGCTGCCTTTGTCATTCCCGGCGCTCGCTTCTTTTGCAATTTTCCAGTTTCTCTGGGTCTGGAACGACCTTTTGGTGGCCAAGGTCTTTTTGCCCGCCAATGACGGCTCCAAAGTGATGACCGTGAAGATCGCCGATGATCTGCTGGGATCGCGCGGGGGGGATTGGGGCATTCTGGCCGCCGCCGCCTTCGTGTCGATCGCCGTGCCGCTCTTGGTGTTCTTCTCGATGCAACGATATCTGGTGCGGGGCCTGCTGGCGGGCTCGGTGAAAGGCGGCTGATGAATACCCTACAAAAGAGTGACGACTGGTGGCGCGGAGCAGTGATCTACCAGATCTATCCGCGCAGCTTTCAAGACAGCAATGGCGATGGCGTGGGCGACCTTCTGGGCATCGTGCGCCGGTTGCCCCATGTGGCCAGCCTCGGGGCGGATGCGGTCTGGATCTCGCCGTTCTTCACCTCGCCGATGAAAGATTTCGGCTATGATGTCAGCGATTATTGCGATGTCGATCCGATGTTTGGCAATCTGGCCGATTTCGATCAGGTCATCGCGATGGCGCATGCTTTGGGTCTGAAAGTGATGATCGATCTCGTGCTGAGCCATACGTCCGATCAGCACCTCTGGTTTCAGGAAAGCCGCGTCAGCCGCGACAATGCGAAAGCCGATTGGTATGTCTGGGCCGATCCGAAACCCGATGGCACGCCGCCCAATAACTGGCTGTCGATTTTCGGCGGGCCGGGCTGGCAATGGGATGCGCGCCGCGAGCAGTATTATATGCACAACTTCCTTGTGTCGCAGCCCGACCTGAACTTTCACAACCCCGAAGTGCAGCAGGAATTGCTCAACGTCGCGCAGTTCTGGCTAGAGCGCGGGGTGGACGGGTTCCGCCTTGATACGATCAATTTCTACATGCATGACGATCAGCTGCGCGACAATCCGGCGCTGCCGCCCAACGAGCGCAACGATCAGACCGCGCCCAAGGTGAACCCCTACAATCACCAGAACCACATCTACGACAAGAACAACCCCGAGAACCTGCGCTTTCTACGCAAGCTGCGCACCTTGATGAACAATTACAACGCCGCAGCCGTGGGCGAGGTGGGCGACAGCCAGCGCGGACTTGAGATTCTGGGCGAATATACCTCGGGCGTGGACAAGGTGCAGATGTCTTACGCGTTCGAATTTCTGTCGGGCCACGAACCGCTCAGCGCGCAGTTTTTCTATGATGTCTTCGCCAGGGTCGAGAAAGTTGCCGCTGATGGCTGGGTCTGCTGGGCCTATTCCAACCATGATGTCGAACGCCACATCTCGCGCTGGAACCTGACGCCTGCCGCCGCGCGCCTTTATGCAACCTTGATGATGTGCATCAAGGGCTCGGTCTGTCTGTATCAGGGCGAGGAGCTGGGCCTGCCCGAGGCAGAGCTGACATTCGAGGATCTGCAAGACCCCTACGGCAAGGAATTCTGGCCCGAATTCAAGGGCCGCGATGGCTGTCGCACGCCGATGGTGTGGGAACGCGACGGCGCGCATGGCGGGTTTTCGCCCGTGCGGCCGTGGCTGCCTGTGCCGTCGCAGCATTACAACCTTGCCGCCGATCAGGCCGAACACGACCCGGCCTCGCTGTTGCATCACTATCGCCGCGCCATCGCGTTCCGGCGCAATCATCAGGTGCTGCGCGATGGCACGCTAGAGGACATGTATGTCTCGGGCGACCTGCTGGTGTTCACGCGCAAAAACGCCGAGGAAACGATCCTGTGTTACTTCAATCTGTCCGACCAGCCGGTGAATGCCACCGTGCCGCCGGGCAACTGGGTTACGATTGGCGGGGAGCTTGGCTCGATCCGGCCAATGAGTGATCACACGCTGCATCTGGGCCCGTGGCAACCAAGCATCCTGCATCTCGATACATAAGACGCAGAGGGGGAAAGAATGGCCGATCTGAAACTGGAAAATATCTCGAAATCCTATGGCGAGGTGAATGTCCTCAAAGACATCAACCTCGACATCAAATCGGGCGAACTGGTCGTGTTTGTCGGGCCATCGGGGTGCGGAAAATCCACGCTGTTGCGCATGATCGCGGGGCTGGAAAAGATCACCGGCGGGACGATGGAAATTGACGGGGTGCGGGTGAATGACGTGCCCCCCGCCAATCGCGGCATCGCGATGGTGTTTCAGTCCTACGCGCTTTATCCGCATATGACGGTGCGCGATAACATGGCGTTTGCGCTTAAGATCGCCAAGCAAAGCAAGGATCAGATCAACGCCGCTGTCGAGAAGGCGGCGAAAATGTTGCAACTGACCGACTATCTGGATCGCCTGCCCAAGGCGCTGTCGGGCGGGCAGCGCCAGCGCGTCGCAATTGGCCGCGCCATCGTGCGCGATCCCAAGGTGTTCCTGTTTGACGAGCCGCTTTCCAACCTTGATGCCGCGCTGCGCGTGGCCACCCGGATCGAGATCGCCCAGCTCAAGGAATCCATGCCAGACCGGACGATGATCTACGTCACCCATGATCAGGTCGAGGCGATGACCTTGGCGACCCGCATCGTGGTGCTGGCCAATAAGGGGATCGCGCAGGTCGGCAGCCCGCTGGATCTGTATGAACGCCCCGAAAACGAGTTCGTTGCGCAATTCATCGGCAGTCCCGCGATGAACCTGATCCCCGGCAAGATCACCGGGACGGGCGCGCAAACCGAGGTCACGCTGGAAAACGGCGTCAAGGCGCGCTCGCATGTGGCCACGGTCGATAGCGATATGGGCCGTCAGGTGAACATCGGTATCCGCCCCGAAGATTTCGTCCCCGGTGACGCGACAAACTGCTGCTATACCGGCAAGGTCGCGATCACCGAAAAGCTGGGCGAGGTGACGCTGCTCTATTTCGAACCCCAAGGCGGGCGTGATGCGGTGATTGCCAAGCTGCCGGGCATCCATAACGGGCTGCGCGGCACCACGGTGACGCTGGCGGCTGATCCTGAAAAGATCCATCTCTTCGCGGACGGGCGGTCGCTTCTTTACCGCTGATGTCGCAAGCAGGCCATGCGCGCTCGCATGCCCCGGCTAGTTTCAGGGGAAAGCAACGGGCGGAGGCAAGCATGGCCGATTCGGAATTGGGTGAACGCACGGGTCGGCGCGCACGCGGCGGTGGCGGGGCTGCACGACGTGCCGAACGCACGGCGGTGCGGATCGAATTTGCCCGCTACATCACGCGCAATATCCCCAATCTCGAGGTGCTCAACGAAGAGGCGCTCCAGATCATCGAGGCCAATGCCGAGACGGTTCTCGAAGAGATCGGCGTCAATTTTGTCGAAAATCCCGATGCTTTGGCGCTCTGGCGCGAGGCCGGGGCCGATATCGACGGCGAGCGGGTGCGCATCCCGCGTGGTCTGGCGCGCAAGCTATGCGCCACTGCGCCCAGCCAGTTCACCCAGCACGCTCGCAACCCCGATCACAACGTCGAGATCGGCGGACGCAACCTTGTGCTGGCCCCGGTTTACGGCCCGCCCTTTGTGCGCGACAGTGCGAACGGGCGGCGCTACGCCACGATCACCGATTTCCGCAATTTCGTGAAACTCGGGCAGATGTCGAAATGGCTGCACCATTCCGGCGGCACCGTTTGCGAGCCCACCGATGTGGCCGTGAACAAGCGTCATCTGGATATGCTGCACGCGCATATGACGCTGGGCGACAAGCCCTATATGGGGTCGGTCACCGAGCCCTCGCGCGCCGCAGATTCCGTCGAGATGTCGAAAATTCTCTTTGGCGATCAGTTCGTTGACGAAAACGCAGTGATGACCTCGCTGATCAATATAAACTCGCCGCTGACCTTTGACGGCACGATGATGGGCGCGCTGGAAACCTATGCGAGGGCAGGGCAGGCTTGTATCATCTCGCCCTTCATCGTGGGCGGCGCGATGGCGCCTGTGTCTGTCGCGGGCACGTTGACACAGGTGCTGGCCGAGGTGCTGGCCGGCGTCGCCTATTCCCAACTGATCCGCCCCGGTGCGCCGGTGATTTTCGGCGCGTTTGTGACCTCGATCGACATGAACTCCGGCGCGCCCACCTTCGGTACGCCTGAGGCGGCACAGATCACGCTGGGTGCGGGGCAACTGGCGCGCCGCCTAGGCTTGCCCTATCGCTCGGCGGGGGGCTTTACCGGCTCGAAACTGCCCGATGCGCAGGCCGCCTATGAAAGCGCCAATACGCTGAATACCGGGCTGCTGGCAGGGGTGAATTTCATGCTGCACGCCTGCGGTTGGCTCGAAGGCGGGCTGGTGTCATCTTATGAGAAATTCGTGATGGATGCCGATCAGCTTGGCTATCTGCACAAGCTCGCCGCTGGCATCGATATGAGTGAAAACGCCCAAGCCCTGGATGCGATCCGTGAGGTCGGGCCGGGGGGGCATTACCTTGGTTGCGCCCACACCCAAGCCAACTACATCGACGCCTTCTGGCGTACCAACCTGTTGGATTACCGCCCCTTCGAGACTTGGGACGAGCAGGGCGCACCTGACACGATGGCGCTGGCGGAAAAACGGGTGGCCAAGATGCTGGGCGACTACCAACCCCCGGCGCTTGACCCCGCGATCGCCGAGGCGCTTGATGCCTATGTGGCACAGAAAAAAGCCGCCGTACCGGACGCGTTTTTGTAAGCGGGAAAGGGGGCGCTGCCCCCTCTGGCTTGCGCCATTCACCCCCGGGATATTTCTCAAGAGCGAAACCCAAGGCGCGCCCCCCCCATTTCGCTCTTTGCAAATATCCCGGGGGAGCCTGCACTGCAGGCGGGGGCAGCGCCCCTTGCCCGACCGTTGATTGTCGTTTTTGCTCCGGGCTTTGATGGTTGAAGGGCTAGAATGACAATGAAGGCTTGGTTTGCCAACCCGTAAGCATCGCGCAGCCCGTTGATCGCTCTCTGGCGAACATCTTAGGCCTGGTGCGGGCGCAGGCAGCGCATCGAAGCGCCACATGGCCTCCCTTGCGCTTCGACAGAGGCGAAGAGCGATGGCCCGCCTTGCATCTCTCGACCCCGCCTCACGACGATTGCCCTTGCGACATATCCCTATCCCATGCCCTCGAACGCAAACTGCCGAGATCCATGTGGATCTCGGCAGCCAGGCCGTCTTTGGACTCGGGGTCCGGTAGGAGGGTGATACTTCGGACCAAGGTTGCGAGTTCTTCGTTGGCACGCGCGACGAGATCGGGATCGCCGAGCAACGCTTCAAGGTCTTTTAGCGCCGCCTCGAAGATCGCGGGAATATCGGGCGGTGTGGCGTCTTTCTCGGCCTGTTGGGCCTCCAAATGCGCGATCCGATCTTCGAGTGCCGCCATCTCGGCTTTGAGTTCCTTGTCGCGCGCGCTGTAATCCGCAAAATCAGCGCCCTGTTCGATCGCGCGCATGATGCCGTCGCGCGCCTTGCGAGCCAACGCAAGTTGCGCTTTTGCAGCCTTGATCGCAGCGCCGAAATCGGTGCTTTCGAGCGCGCGCAGCTCGGCTTGAAACGCAGCCTCGAATTGCCCCATCAGATCCGCGTTGCGAAGCTCGGCGCGCAGTGCGTCGAAGACACGCGCCTCGATCCGGTCCTGACGGATCGTGACCTTATTGTTGCAGGCCCCCTTGCGGGCTTCGCGACACTGAAAGCGGTTCCTGCTCGTCTTGATATAAGGGGCGCCGCAGCAGTCGCAGACCAGCAGGCCGCTCAGAAGGTGCTTGGAACGACGCGCCGCCTGCGGGTTTCCCGAGACGGTTGCGCGGCGCGTGCGCGTCGCGCGCTCGGCCTGCACCTGATCCCAAAGATCCTGCGGGATGATCCGCAGTTCTTCGAAGGTTTTCTGCACCATATCTTCCTCAGTCGAATAGATGGCCTTTGCACCGGTCTCGGGATGGTAGCGGCGGCCGAATTTGCACACCGAGGCCTCGCCGATATAGAGGCGGTTGTTCAAAATGCCTTCCTGGCGATCTTTGCGGCCGCGGATCGTCGAGGGCTCCCAAGTGCCGCCTTTGGGTGCCGGGATACGATCTGCATTCAACCCTTTTGCAATCGCCATAGCCGAACGCCCCTCGGCAGTTTCGCGAAAGATCCGAAGCACGACCCGAGCCTCTTCCGGGGCGATTTCGCGGTTCGTGTTAGCCGGCTCCTCCCGCTTGTGGTAGCCATAGGCGCTGGTGTGCAAGCGCCCGCGCGAAATAGCCCCCTGCATACCACGGCGCGTATGAACCGAGATCTTCGCCGAAACTTCCTGAGCACCAAAGCCAAGCAGCATGACACGCATGAAGTCCTGTTTGCCCTCATTAACAGAATAAAGCTCCACGCCTTGGAACTGGTAAAGATCGAATAGGTTGAGAGCATCAGCGACCTTGCGGGTCAGGCGGTCCAGCGCCTCGACCACGACGACATCAATTTCGCCGCGCGCACTTGCGTCCTTCAATCTCTGCAACCCAGGGCGGCGCATGTTGCGACCGGTCATCTCGCGGTCATCGAAGACTTCGACAACGGTCCAACCTTTGCGGTCGCATTCGCGACGCGCCATGGCGATCTGGTCTTCGATCGAGGTGGCTTTCTGGCGGTCGGAAGAATAGCGGGCGTAAATGGCGGCGCGTGTCATTGGGCGGTCCTTTCGGTCGGGGCGGTGGTGCTGTTGGCGGGCGTGGCGGCCTCGACAAAACGGCGAGCGGCAGCCCGGCCGAGAAGCGAGACAAGGCCGGTCGGCGCGATCTCGATCCGGGTGGGTCCGCCGGGGTTTTCGTTGGCTGCGGTCAGTGTGGTTTTTGGTGCCTGCATGGGTGCGCCTCGTGGTCTAAATTTTGGGTGGATTGAACGTGTTCGGCTCCCCGAGTTGCAGAAGCAAAAACTTGGGCGGAGGCGTCTAATTTCGCCGTAAAGTATTGTTTTAATAACGAAAGAAAATTCGAAATTATTTGGATTTTTGAGTTTGACCCCTCGAGAAAGGGGGCGCAGATCCCTTACTGAAACCGCGCCCCAAGTTGGGTGGTTTGGCTTATCTGCCACCCCACCGAATACGGCGGAGATCTTGCTCCGCCGCGATTAGATCCGCGACGCGTTGCGAGAGGGTCAGCGCCCTCGTGAGAGCATCGCGAAACGCCTCCACCGTTTCGTCGGGAAGGAAGGCTTCGAGCCGGTCGATGCAGAGCGTAATCTCGGCCCGGGCCCCGTCGCGGATCGTGTCGCGCAACTCGAGTCTGCGTTCGAGCGCAGTCAGCTCGGTGGCGATGTCTTCGGCGACCCCTTCTGATAGCTCGGAGACCGATTGCAGAGCCGCACGCAGGGCGCCGGTCGCATCGGCTGCGATGTCCTGGATCCGGTCGATATCCGGTGTCCGCTGATCGGGGGATGAAAGAATGATCCGGTGGGTATTTCCACTGGGGATGATGTTGGGAACGCGCATTTGGGAACTCCTGTTGAGAGAGGGAAAGGCGGCAGCGTCGGGCGAGCTGACGCTGCCGGAAGGAGTTAGCGTCAGGTGCCGGTGATGACCGCGCGCGCCGCAGCCCGGGCTCTTGCCTGGATCAGCGATTTGCGCTCATCGACGCGGGCACGGCGGCGTTCCGCACGACGATCGGCAGCGATATCGGCCTCGGCTTGAAGCCGCGCCTGAATCGCACGCATCCGTGCCAGCGGTCGTCCGGACAGCCGCCCCAGAACCGGGGTGCGAAAGATCGGGCTGATGGCGAAAGCGGAATGGTTGGTGCGCACAATCACGATGCGATCGCCACGAAACGCCGTCGCGCGTTCAAGCCCAGCCAGATGCGCATCGCGTGAGCCAAGCGGGATCGCATAGCCTTTGCGGACCTTCTCGGTCACCGAGGTGCCATAAGCGATGGTGAGCCAGCGCTGCCCGGCAATCGTGGCTGCCGCAAGGACGAGACAAGGACGGGCCTTTGGTGCGGGGCCGCTCTTGCCCTCGTTGGCGGGAAAGCGGAACGAGACGATGTCGCCAGAGCGCACGGTCTCGGACCAAGCCTGCGTTGCTTTCTCAGACACAGCAGGAAGGTTGTCGAACATGGGGTTCTCCATTTTTGGGAAAGATCGACACGCTCCCGTTCCGTTCCCCACGGGGTGTCCGGGTTTTGGTCGCGCGTCATCCCGACCGTGCGACCAAAACCCGGACGCCTCGGCGGCAATTCATGCGCAACCGCTCGGGCCTTGGCCCGCGGTCCGTCAGGTTTCGGCGCAATGCTGGTGGGGGGTCGGGGGAGGCGCGCCCAAGCGGCCTCCCCCGGGCGCAGGGGGTGTCCAGAGGGGGAGTGCAGAACGACGACCCTCTGGTCGCGCAGACAGCGGCCTGGGATGTCCAGAGGGGGCGGCGAGCGCCCCTATGGTCCGTCGGAAGACGCCAGGGGGAGGCCGGAGGGGGAGTGGCGAACGACGCCCCAACGGTCCCGCGGACGGCGCGGGGTCCGGGGCAGCGCCCCGGCGAACGGCATATGATACGCAGGGCCAACGGCCCGGAGTGTCAGATGCTTAGTGAGTAATGGTGTGGCGCGATGGGGTAGATCCTGCAAAAGATCATGAATTAAACGTCGTCTCACGAAACCGATCGAAGACCACAAGAAAGACCTACGACGCGATAGCGATAAAGCAGAAGTAGCTTACGCCCAGACAGAAGTGCGCGATGCGCAGAAAGCACCATTTGCAAGGTCAGTCTCATCTAGCATTGAACCGCCCCGGGTTTACCGGAGGG
>NZ_AUNB01000018.1 GCF_000714545.1 Thioclava indica | reverse complement strand
GCCCAGCCAATCTAGCCGCCCCTTGCCCCGCATCGCGCGCCCCGATAAGGCTGCGATACATTCCCGTTTTCCGAGAGCCGCATGGACCTGAGCCGCGAAAATTTCCAAGGCAGTTTGCTGATGGTCGCCGCAATGGCGGGCTTTGCGCTGGAAGACATGTTCGTCAAGGCAATGGGCGAGCGTCTGCCTGTGGGCGAGGTGCTCATGCTGCTCGGCTTTGGCGGCGCGTCCCTGTTTGGCGCGATCGCGCTGTCGCGGCGCGACCGACTGATATCGCGCGATCTGCTGGCGGGGTCGGTCCTACTGCGCAATGGCGGCGAGATCCTTGGCACGGTGTGTTTCGTCGCGGCGGTGATTTTCACCCCCCTCGCGCAGGCGTCGGCGATTTTGCAGGCCACGCCGCTGGCCGTCACCTTGGGGGCTGCGCTGTTCTTTGGCGAGGCGGTAGGCTGGCGACGCTGGTCGGCGATCTGGGTTGGCTTTCTAGGCGTGATGATCGTGATCCGCCCCGGCACCGAGGGGTTCTCGCTGCTTTCCCTGTTGCCCGTTGTGGCGGTGGTGGGATTGGCCGCGCGCGATCTGGCGACGCGCAAAGTGCCCCGCGCGATCACCTCGATGCAGCTTGCGACCTATGGTTTTGGCGTGGTGGTGCCCGCAGGCGCGGTGATTCAGATGTTCAGCCCCGCGCCGATGCTGATGCCAAGCACGGCCGAATGGGCGATGATCGCAGGCGCGCTGATCGTCGGGCCGCTTGGCTATTACGCGCTGATCCTCGCGATGCGGATCGGTGAGGTCTCGGTGATCACCCCGTTTCGCTATTCGCGCCTGATTTTCGCGGTGATCATCGGCTGGAGCGTGTTCTCCGAGCCGCCAGATCGCTGGACCCTGATCGGCGGAGCGGTGATCGTGGGATCGGGGCTTTATACGCTGTGGCGCCAAGCCCGGTTGCGCCGCAGATAGGCGCCACGCAAATTTCATACCGCCTGCCCTTTTCGCCCGCCCCGCAGCGGTCTATAGGTTTCTCAGCCTTAATTTACCCATAAGGGGAGCGATATGAGCACCATCATCGACATTCACGCCCGCGAAATTCTGGACAGCCGGGGCAATCCCACGATCGAGGTCGATGTGATCCTCGAAGATGGCACAATGGGGCGCGCCGCTGTGCCCTCGGGGGCCTCGACGGGCGCGCATGAGGCGCATGAGCGCCGCGACGGCGACAAGGACCGCTATTTCGGCAAGGGCGTTCTTGAGGCGGTGATGGCCGTCAATGGCGAGATCGCCGAGGCGCTGGTGGGCGAAGATGCCACCGAGCAGGTCGAAATCGACCGTGCGATGATCGAACTTGACGGCACCGACAACAAGGGCCGTCTGGGTGCAAACGCGATCCTCGGCGTCTCGCTGGCGGTTGCCAAGGCTGCGGCAGATTATTCGACCCTGCCGCTTTACCGCTATGTGGGCGGCACCTCGGCGCGCGTCTTGCCGGTTCCGATGATGAACATCATCAATGGCGGCGAACATGCCGACAACCCGATCGACGTGCAGGAATTCATGATTATGCCGGTCGGCGCGGGCAATATCCGCGACGCAGTGCGCATGGGCTCGGAAGTGTTCCACACGCTTAAAAAAGAACTCAGCGCGGCTGGCCTGAACACCGGGCTTGGCGATGAGGGCGGCTTTGCGCCCGAGCTTAGCTCGACCACGGCGGCGCTCGATCTGATCCTGAAATCCATCGAGAAAGCGGGCTATAAACCGGGCGAGGATATCTATCTTGCGATGGATTGTGCCTCGACCGAGTATTACAAGAACGGCAAATACGAGATGAAGGGCGAAGGCCTGAGCCTCAGCGCCGCCGAGAATGTCGACTATCTCGAAAAACTTCTGAACGCTTATCCGATCATCTCGATCGAAGACGGAATGGCAGAGGATGACTGGGAAGGTTGGAAGTTGCTGACCGAGCGTCTGGGCGACAAGGTGCAACTGGTAGGCGACGATATTTTCGTGACCAACCCGGCGCGCCTTGCACGCGGCATCGAGGACGGCATCGCCAACTCGCTGCTGGTCAAAGTGAACCAGATCGGCACTCTGACCGAAACGCTGCAAGCCGTCGATATGGCCCACCGCGCGGGCTTCACCAACGTCATGAGCCATCGCTCGGGCGAGACCGAAGATAGCACCATCGCCGATCTGGCCGTGGCCACCAATTGCGGGCAGATCAAGACCGGCTCGCTGGCGCGCTCGGACCGGTTGGCGAAATACAACCAGCTGATCCGCATCGAGGAAATGCTGGGCGAGACCGCAGAATACGCGGGCCGTTCGATCCTGAAATAAGGATTTCATCTAGCCCGAAAATACTCCCGCCGGAGGCACCCGCCTCTGGCGGGTTTCTTTTTTACCCCGGTCGGGAAATCTTGCCGCCCCCGATCAACGCCCCGACCCCGGTGGTCGATGGCCCCGAGGTCGGCAAGCCCCGCGCCACGCGCACCGCCAGATAGGCAAACGCCTGCGCTTCCAGCATATCGCCATCCAAGCCGATATCCTCAATCGGCTGCACGGGGATATTCATGCGCGATTGCAACGCCACCATCAGCGCCGCGTTCAGCCGCCCGCCGCCGGTGACATAGATCGCCTCGGGCGGGACCGGATAATGCTCACCGCCCCGCACAACTGAGGCAGCGGCGCAGGCGGTCAGGGTGGCGGCGGCATCTGCATCACTCAACTCGGAAACGCGCGAAAGCATGTCGTGAAAATCATTGCGATCCAGTGACTTGGGCGGCATGCGCAGGAAATAGGGGTGGTTGAGAAAGCCTTGCAAGACCGCCTCATCCACGCGCCCTTCCAGCGCCAGCGCGCCGCCCTCATCCTGATCCAGCTTGCGCCGCATCCGCATCAGATCATTGATCGGTGCATTAGCGGGGCCGGTGTCAAAGGCCAGCACCGCGCCGGGCACTTCCGGCCCCGGTTGGCGCGGATCGACCCACGTCACATTGCCCACCCCGCCCAGATTGAGAAACACCACAGGCCCCGTCAGACCCGCATATTTCGCGCAGGCGAAATGGAAGAATGGCGCAAGCGGCGCGCCCTGCCCGCCCATCTCGACATCGGTTGAGCGGAAATCCCAAACCACCGGACGCCCCAGCACCTCGGCCAGAACCGAGCCATCGCCCGCCTGATGCGTGCGGCGCAGGCCGTGGCGACCATCGGGGTCATGCGCCAAGGTCTGGCCGTGAAAGCCGATCAGGCTTGCTTCGCTGAAGCCTGACAGAATTTCGGCATGGGCGGTTTCGACCACTTCTGCGGCCGCATCAACGCCCTCATCATCCGGCCAACACCCCAAAGCGGCATGCAAAACGTGACGTTCGCTGTCGGAATATGGGCGATACTCGGATCGGCCAAAGTCAAAAATCTGCTCGCCATCACTTAACACCAGCGCGGCATCCACGCCGTCCAGTGACGTTCCCGACATCGTACCTGCCGCCCAGACCGGACCCGGTTTCAACATGGCTTCCCTCTCGCCGCCCTCCCCGATATACGCACGCTGTCAGGAAAGGAACAAGCACGATGACCTACCATCCCAAATCAGACTTCATGCGTGTGATGATGGAGCGCGGCTTTCTCGCCGATTGCACCGATTATCAGGGGCTTGACGAGGCTATGGTCAAAGGGGTCGTGCCGACCTATATCGGCTATGACGCAACGGCGAGCTCGCTGCATGTCGGGCATCTGCTCAACGTCATGATGCTGCGCTGGTTGCAAAAATCCGGACACAAGCCGATCACGCTGATGGGCGGGGGCACCACCAAGGTGGGCGATCCCTCTTTCCGTGCCGATGAGCGCCCGCTGCTGACGCCTGCGCAGATTGACGCCAATATCGCGGGGATGAAGCAGGTTTTCGCGAAATATCTCAGCTATGGCGACGGGCCGAGCGACGCGCTGATGCTGAATAATGCGGAATGGCTGGACGGGCTGAACTACCTCGATTTCCTGCGCGATATCGGGCGGCATTTCTCGGTCAACCGGATGCTATCTTTTGAGTCGGTGAAATCGCGGCTGGATCGCGAGCAATCGCTCAGCTTCCTTGAATTCAACTACATGATCCTGCAAGCCTATGATTTTCTTGAACTCAACCGCCGCTACGGCTGTCTGTTGCAGATGGGCGGGTCCGATCAATGGGGCAATATCGTCAACGGGATCGACCTGACGCGTCGGGTGCTGGACCATGAGATTTTCGGCCTGACCTCGCCGCTGCTGACCACCTCGGATGGCAAGAAAATGGGCAAAAGCCAGTCGGGTGCGATCTGGCTCAATGAGGACATGCTAAGCCCTTACGAATTCTGGCAATTCTGGCGCAACACGACCGATGCCGATGTCGGGCGATTCCTGAAACTGTATACTGAATTGCCTGTTGCGGAATGCGATCGCCTTGGCGCGCTGGAAGGGTCTGAAATCAACGACGCCAAGATTATCCTCGCCAATGAGGTCACTGCCCTGTGCCACGGCCGCGCTGCTGCCACGGCTGCCGAGGCCACCGCGCGTGAAGTGTTTGAAAAGGGCGGCGTGGGCGATGACCTGCCCACCCTGACGCTCAGCGCGGACGAGTTGGGCGAAGGCATTTCGCTGGCGCAACTGGTGGTGCGCTCGGGCCTTGCGAAAACGGGCAAGGATGGCAAGCGGCTGATCGCAGAAGGCGCGTTGAAGGTGAATGACGAGAGCTGCAATGACGCGGGCCGGATGTTCACCGCCGCCGATCTGGCAAGCCCGGTGAAACTGTCTGCGGGCAAGAAACGCCACGCGCTGGTCAGCCTTGGCTGACGCCCAATGCCGTCCGGGAAACCCCGGGCGGCGCTACACGCCCAGTTCCAGCGCCTTGGCCTTGCGATAAAATGTCGCCCGTCCAATCCCCAGATCGCGCGCCGCTGCTGATACGTTGCCACCGTTGCGCGCCAAAGCCCGCGCCATCGCGGCACGCTGGGCCTCTTGCAGACCACCGCGCACGCCCTGCCCGATCAGGTCATTGGCAGGCGTCGCGCCGATCTGCTCGGGCGAAATGCCCAGATATTTGCGCGCAGCCCGCGTGGCACCCACCACCAGATCATCGCGATCCAGCGCCAGCAGCATCACCCCTTGCGCCGCGTTCTCGCCCGGCCCCGCCGACAGGATCCGCGCGCCTTGGAAAGCGGCGCGGAACAGATCGCCCTCGATGCGTTGCGCGGCGTCTTGGGCGGTCAGCGCGACAAGGCTCGCATAGCCCTCGGTCATATCCTCACGCGCGGAGCTGACGTCAATCACCCCAGCCAGATCGCCCTGCGCGCCAAAAACCGGCGCGCCCATGCAGGTCAGCCCGGTATTACCCGACAGAAAATGCTGATCACGCCAGACCGTGACCGCGCGCCCCTCGGCCAGACAGGTGCCGATCCCATTGGTGCCCTGCGCGCCCTCGGACCAATCCAGACCGGGCGCAAGGTTCGAGGAATGAAACGCACCCACATCACCGGCATGCACGCGCTCATCCAAGATCAGACCACCCGCGTCCGACAGCAAAACCGTGCAACCCGCATCGCAGGCCGCGCGCGCCAGACGGTCCAACACCGGAGCCGCGATTTGCAGCAACAGCCCCGAGGCTTCGCGGCGCGCACGCATCTCGGCGTCGGTCAGGCGCGCGTCATGGGGCATCGCCGCCGGGTCGATTTTGTGATGGATCAGCGAGCGGCGCCAACTGGCGGCAAAGCCCGCGCGCCCCGCCGATTTGGGCGAGGAGACGACTTCACGCACGATGTCGGCGTGATGACGTTGCGATACATGATGTCGCGACATGCGAAAGCCTCCCCTCTTGCGCAAGTACAAGCGGTAAGGTTAGCCCGATTCGGACCTTTCACAATGCGAATTCAGCTTGATTAAGGGGCGCACCTGTCTCAGAACCGAGACAGACGGGATTGCGCGCGGATCTTCGCTGACGGGTTTATTCGTCAGCGTCCCCTGCTTGCGCACCCTCATGACGACGCCCGCGAAAGCCTTGAGCGACGACAAATTTCTCGGAACTGTTAGAGCGCGACGCAGGCGGCTTCACATTTGCAACCTTGTCAAAATTCTTCTTTAGCGTGGTCAAAAGCCCCTGTTCGGCCCCTCCGGCTAGCACTTTTGCAACAAAAGTGCCGCCCGGTTCCAAAACGTCAAAGGCAAACTCGGCCGCCGCCTCACACAGGATGATAATGCGCAAGTGGTCGGTGTTTTGATGGCCCGAACTGGAGGCCGCCATATCCGACATCACCACATCGGCCTTGCCACCAAGCCAGCCCTTGACCTTGTCATCCGCACCCTCGTCGAGGAAATCAAGCTGGTGGAATTCCGCGCCCGGCACATGATCGACCTCTTGCAGATCGACGCCCAGCACCGTGCCCACGCGCTTGCCCGATTTCTCGCCCAACGCATTGACCCGCTTGACCGCGACCTGCAGCCAGCCACCGGGCGCACAGCCCAGATCGACCACCCGCGCGCCGGGCACGAGGAAGCGATATTTCTCGTCCAGTTCCAAGATCTTATAGGCGGCGCGACCGCGATAGCCCTCTTTCTTGGCACGCACGACATAAGGGTCGTTTAGCTGGCGTTCCAGCCACAGCGTCGAGGACAGCTTGCGCCCCTTGGCGGTTTTCACGCGCACGCGCAGATCGCGCTCGCCGCGCCCGGAGGTATTTTTGCCACTCGGAGTCTTTGCCATTATTCCATCTCTTCCAACACGCCGTCCCCGGCCATCTGCGCGTATAACAGACCTTCACGCAGACCGCGATCCGCAACACTCAACTGATCGGTCGGCCAGACCCGCATCAAGGCCTGCAAGATAGCCGCCCCCGACATGATCAGCGTATGACGGTCACGCCCGATTCGCGGATCAGCGCGCCGCCCCGCCGGTCCCAGCGTCAGGAACGAGCGGATCACCGCATCAATCTGCGCCGAGTTCATCATCAAACCATCAACGCGATTGCGATCATAGCGCTTGAGCCCAAGATGACAGGCCGCAACCGTCGTCACCGTGCCGCTTGTGCCGATGATCTGAAAGCCCTCTTGCGGACTGCCTGAGGCGTAAGGCGTGAAATCGGCCAGCTTTTCTTCAAAGAACCAGCTCATTAGCGCAAAGCGCGCGGCGTCATCTTCAACGTCCGCGAACTGATCTTTCAACGTCGCCACCCCCAGCGGCACCGAGATCCAATCGACCACGCGCGCGGCCGGAATGGGTCCGTCAGGTTGGTTAAACCCCTGCCCCAACCGCATAATCGCGCGCGCGCGATCGCCCGGCGGCACATCTTCAAGGTCGATCCAGACCAGCTCGGTCGAGCCACCGCCAATATCGACGACCAGCACCTGTTCGGATTTCGGACTGACCAGCGAGGCGCAGGAAATGACGGCCAGTTGCGCCTCTTCCTCGGCGGCGATGATTTCCAGCGGCAGACCGGTTTCGCGGCGCACATAGCGCATGAAATCGCGCGCATTCTTGGCACGCCGACAGGCCTCGGTCGCGACAAGCCGCATCCGTTTGACACCATGCGAGTCGATCTTGCGGCGACAAATTTGCAAAGCTTGCACCGTGCGCGCCATCGAGTTGCGCGACAAACGGCCATAAGTTTCAAGACCTTGGCCTAGCTGGACCGCCTTTGAAAAGCTGTCCACGACCTGAAACTGCGCGCCCATGGGTCGGGCGATCAGCATCCGGCAACTGTTGGTGCCAAGATCAAGGGCAGCATAAAGCTCCCCCGCCTCGGCGGTCTGGGCCGCGGACTGCTCGACCAATGGCGGCTTTCCGGATTTACCGGAGCGTGCCGTTTTCGGGAGCGCGCCCGCCGACCGGGGACGCCTGGGCGCCATAGTAACGCCCTCCGATTTCAAGTTACCTTGAAGCTATCGTGTTGGGCTGCGCGCCACAAGGGAGCGTTACGCGGAAGTGATAGGAATTGGTGTGGGCAGGGCCGCAAGTTGCACGCCCTGCCCTTCCTCTTGATCAAAATATCCCGGGGGAGACGGTCAAAGCCGTCGGGCTTTGACCGTTGGGGGCAGCGCCCCCCGCTTTCTCAGGTATCAGCCACAACCTCGGCGCGTTGCTGGCCCAAACCCTCAATCTCCAACTCGACCACATCACCGGGGCGCAGGAAGCGCGGGGTAGGCATGCCCATTGCGACGCCTGGCGGGGTGCCTGTTGAGATCACATCGCCCGGATGCAGCGTCATGAACTGCGACAGATAGCTCACCAGCTTGGCCACGCCAAACACCATTGTCGCAGTGGAGCCGTCCTGCATCACCTCGCCATTAACGCTGAGTTTCATCGACAGGTTTTGCGGATCAGCCACCTGATCGCGCGTCACAAGCCACGGTCCAAGCGGGCCAAAGCTGTCACAGCTTTTGCCCTTGGTCCATTGACCGGTACGGTCTTTTTGATAGCTGCGCTCAGAGACATCATTGGCCAGCACAAAGCCTGCAACGTGCTTCAGCGCGTCCGCCTCGCTGACATATTTCGCCGCCGTGCCGATGACGATGCCCAGCTCGATTTCCCAATCCAGCTTTTCCGCCCCGCGCGGAAGCACGATAGGGTCGTTCGGGCCTTGGATCGCCGAGGTGGCTTTCATGAAAATCAGCGGCTCGTCTGGCACTTTTGACCCCGACTCGGCGGCGTGATCGGCGTAGTTCAGGCCGATGCAAATCATCTTGCCCGTGCCTGCAATCGGGGTGCCCAGACGTGTGCCTGCGGGCACGACTGGCAGCTCAACCGGATCAAGCGAGCCAATCGCTGCCAGCCCGTCATCGCTTAGCACCGCGCCGCCGATATCCGCCACCTGCCCCGACAGGTCGCGCATCACGCCCTGATCATCCAGCAGTCCCGGTTTCTCGTCACCCTTAGGGCCAAAACGTAGCAGTTTCATCGCCTATCCTCCGTGATTTGGCGCCATCAAGGCAGCGCGGGCACACAAGTTCAAGACCTCACAGAACATGGATCACGAATATTCCCGTGAGCACGATCATCGAAATGACCAGCGCCACCAACACCACATCGGGCCAGTTGCGACTGAGCTGATCCAGCTCTTCATCAGCGTCAATGCGGCGGCGCAAAAGATGCATGCGGATGAAGGCCAGCACCACAACCACGCCGCCCGTCCCGATCATCGCCAGATCAGACCAGAGCGGCACGCTTGTTCCCGTCAGCTTGGCCGCCGTCAGCCCGACGCCCACAATCGCAATGGCCGTGCGCAGCCACGCCAGAAAGGTGCGCTCATTGGCGGCGTGGTCTTTGAAATTGGGGATCATCAGCCCTTCTCCTTGCCTTCGCGGCGCACCAACCCGCGCACCCCGCCCGAGATCAGCACGTTTACCTCGTAAAGGACACGCGGAACGGCCAAGCCGCCGGGGCTGGCAAGGTAATGAGGCGACCAGACCGGGTCCCATCTTTCCTTGAAACTGCGCAGCCCCTCAAAGCTGTAAAGCCGCTCGCCATGTTCATACAAGAACCCGCCCAGCCGGTTCCAGACCGAGGCCAGGCGGTGACGTTCAATCCCCGAAAACGGCGCATTGCCAAGGCGGAACCATTTGAAGCCGCCCGCCTGCGCCCAAAGGATCATCTCGCTGAAAAGCTGGTTCATGCCATAGCCCGGACAGCCCGCATCATAGCGCATCAAATCGACGCATAACTCACGCCCGTTGCCCTTTAAGAGGTTGGCAAAGGCCACGATTTTTCCGTCCGGATCGCGCAGCACCGCGCAGTCGAAATTGACGATGTAATCATCGGTGAACGCGCCCAGCGCAAAGCTTTTCTCCTCGCCTTGTTTTTGCGCGAGCCACGCATCGGAAATTGCGCGCAGCTCGGGCAGATGCGCGGGCACCTGCGCGGCGGGGATGACCTCAAACTTGAACCCGTCACGCGGGCCTTTGCTTAACGCATAGCGGAAATTTTTCTTTTTCGGGCCGTCAAGCGAGAACGTCTCAAGGTCAATGCGCGCGGTCTCTCCGATTTTCACAATCGACAGGCCCATATCAAGGAAGGTGGGCAAAAAGCGTGGCGAAACCCCGTAAAACGCACAGAGCCGCCCGCTGCGATCAGCCTTTTCACGCAAGGCCCAGATCAACGAGATCGCGGCCTCCTCCTCGCCCACCGGATCAGCGCGCGCAATCAGCGCCCGCCCCGTATCGGCATAGGCGATAAAGGCGCGGTTTTCAGGATCCAGCAGCACCTCTTTGTCGCCCATCAGGGTCAGTTGCGCCTCGGCGTCATCCGATTGCGCCAGAATATCGCGGACGGCTTGGGGGATTTCCTGACGCGGACGCAGGCGTTTGCGCGCGCTCAGGATTGAGCCGAGCGCGATGATCGCCAGCACGACCGACGCGCCCACCGTGGCACGCAAGAACCGCGAAGCATCGCCTTTCCACGCAAATTGCCACCACAGTGTGTCGCGATATTCGACATGTTTATAGGCGAAAAACCCGATCCATGTGATCGCTGCGACAAGGGCTGTGACCGACACGAACCAGCGCAGATCAAGGCGAAACACCGAGGCATCCTGCACCCGGTAGAAGGCTTGGCGAAACAGGATCAGCAGCCCACCCGAGATCGCGATGGTCAGCGCCTGCTCCCATTCCAGCCCCTTCACGAGCGAGGCCACGATCCCGACGCTCAGCAAGATCAGCGCCATCACCCAAGCCCGCGTCAGACGTTGATACAGCCCCCGCGCCAGCACGATCAGCATCACCCCCGTCACGCTGGCGGTGAGATGCGAGAACTCGACCACCGGCAGCGGCAACACATCACGCAGCAGATCAAGCCGCGAGCCTTCGGCCGGGACCGAGCCCGACAGCATCAGCAAAACGCCCGACACCAACGCCACACCCGCCGCCAAGGGCGGGACCAGCGGCCCCATGATCGCCAGCGCCAGATCGGCGGCGTGATCAAGACGGTGACGCTGCGCCCAAAGCCAGCCCGCCGCCAAGCCCAGCGTGGCAATTGCAAAGGGATAAAGCGTGTAAACCACGCGATACAGCACCAGTGCGGCCAGCAGGTCAGGGCGTGCGCCCGTCCCAAGCCCCGCGATCACCGTGGCCTCGAACACGCCAAGGCCGCCGGGGGAATGGCTGGCAATACCAAGCCCGATTGCGGCCATGAAGATCACAAAGAAATAGGCGTAATTGCCCCCCAGATCGGGCGGTAGCAGCACCCAAAGCGTGAGCGAGGCAAACAGCAGATCGGCCATGCCCGCCAGCATCAACAAGCTGGCGGTGGAGGCGCGCGGCAGATCGGCCTCGATCCCGCGCCAACGCACATGACGCGCGCGCCGCCCCAAGAACGCCATCACCGCGCCCAGCCCCACGATCAGCGCAACGCCCGTGGCCGTCTCAAGCCCCGGCGCAATCGGCAGCACCGCCGACAGGCCCTTGGGGTGAAACATCATCAACAGGCCAAGCAGCGCGACAAGCCCGGTCCAGAACCCGCTCCACGAGGTGCCAAGCGCGAGGGCGGCGCGATGAAACGGTACGCCCGCAGCCACATAGGTGCGCAGGCGCACCGCGCCCCCCGTCAGATAAGACACGCCCAGCAGGTTCGAGATCGCATAGCCCGCGCCGCCCACCAGATAGGCCACGCGCGGGGCCACGATCCCCGGCGCAACCGCGCCCAGCGAGATCACATCGTAAAACGCAATCGCCAGATAACTCAGCGTGGTCGCGCCCAGTGCCAGCAGCAGCGCCTTGGGACTGGCCGCGGAAATATCGGCCACGACCCTTTTCGGGCTGACATCGCCCGCCAGCTTATGCAGCACGAAAATCGCTACGCCCAGCACCAGCAAGGGCAGACCCAGCTTGATGACCGGATGCTCGGCCCAGCGTTGCAGCCGGGCAAAGGGAGGCGCCACGGTGGCAGGCGTCTCAAGCGGAGCGTTCTCGATCTCTTGCGTCATAAAATCCTCACTCGCACATCGCGTATCTATAATATAACCGCATTTTTTCGCAGGGGTCGCGGCATTGCGATGGCGCTTTGCGTTCCGCTTGGCAAGGGCCAAGGTGCAAGCTCCGCTATTGGTGAAATCGCCGAATCATTTCCGAAATCGGGGCGTTCACTGCGCGGCGTTCGCAATGCCAAGGCGCGCCTACACAACAAACGCCGCTTCGGCGCATGTCATATGACATGGCATCAAGTTTCCTCACGCGTAAAGTGAGCGCATTCTCACGTGAATGTTGCGTTTTCGTTAGAAGTGGCATGCCTGCGCCAAGCCGCCAAGCCATGGTTTCAGTTCGTAAAACAACGCGCTGCGCTCGCCGTTCATATTCGCACAGTCAATTTCAACAAAGGCGCCGATCAACAACGATCATCAATGCGTGAGGGGGAGTAGTCGCATCACCGTGAACGCGTCACAATACCTGTTATTGAGTTGCGCTCAGCCGCCGCAATATCTTGATCCAAGCCCATCGCAGGGTGGGAAACTCCCCGACATCTGCAAATATCTGAATGTTACCATAGGGACGAGGATCATGATTGCTTGTGCAGCTCGGAAAAATTTGAACCGCCAACCGGGCCAAGGAGAGCAGGACAATGACGCGAAAATATTTTCCAGCCGACCGCGCCCGAGCCACGTCTGACACCGGAGCCAGCCCATGCAAATAACCCCCACGCTCGGCCTGTTGCTTGCGCTCAGCTTTATCGTCTCGCTTCTGGCGCTGACGGCATTGATCTGGGCCATCGCCAACAAGCAGGTCCACACCCCCGATCAGGACGACGCCCGTTCGATTTTTGAACCCGGTGAGGGTGCCGAGATCGACAGTCCCGCGCGCCCGCACCATTTCGACACGGCGCGCAGCGGTATCGACAAATCGTCCTCGGGTCCGGTCATGTGGCTGATCGGGATGGGGGTGTTCTGGCTGATCTATGGCTCGATTCACGGGCTTGCGGCCTCGCTGGAACTGCACCTGCCCGACCTGATGAGCGGCTCGGCGCATATGACCTTTGGGCGGATGCGCACGGTGCACCTGAACTCGGTCATCTATGGCTGGTCAAGCCAAGCGGGGCTGGCGGCGATCTTCTGGATCATTCCGCGCATCTTTCACACGCCGCTGCGGCTGGGCTGGCTGGTCAATCTAGGAACGCTGATCTGGAATATCGGCGTAGCTGCCGGTGTGCTGGCGATCGCAAATGGCTGGACGGACGGGCTGGAATGGCTGGAAATCCCGTGGCAGATCGACATTGCGCTGGCCATTGGGGCCGCCTGTTTCGTCGCCCCGCTCATCGCGACGACACGCGCGCGCGAAGTGCATCACATCTACGTCTCGGGCTGGTATTTCCTCGCCGCCGTGCTGTGGTTCCCGATGCTGTTCATCATCGCCAATATCCCCGGCCTGCACTGGGGCGTCGAGCAAGCCACGATGAACTGGTGGTTTGCCCATAACGTGCTGGGCCTGTGGCTGACGCCGCTGGGCGTGGGCACGGCTTACTACTTCATCCCGAAGATTATCGGCAAACCGATCTATTCCTACGCGGTTTCGCTGGTGGGGTTCTGGGCCCTGGCGCTGTTTTATTCCCAAGTCGGCATCCACCACCTGATCGGCGGGCCGATCCCGACATGGTTGGTGACGCTGTCGGTGGTGCATTCGATCATGATGTTCGTGCCCGTGATCGCGGTGGCGATCAACCAGCACGTCACGGTGGCGCGCAACCTGTGGGCGCTCAAGGCGTCGATGCCGCTGCGCTTCATCAGCTTTGGCGCGGTGATGTATACGCTGGCCTCGTTCCAAGGTTCGATCGAGGCGCTGCGCTCGGTCAACACGATCACCCACTTCACGCAATACACGATCGGGCACGCGCATCTGGGGGCCTACGCCTTTGTCAGCCTCGTGCTGTTTGGCGCAATCTATCAGATCGTGCCGCGCGCGACGGGCAAGTATTTCCCCTTCCCGCGTTTGATTGCGTGGCATTTCTGGCTCGTGGTGGTGGGCTTTGCGGTCTACTTCTTCTCGCTCACCATTGGCGGCGTGCTGCAAGGGCTGGCGATGCTGGATGCGTCCAAACCCTTTGCCGATAGCGTGACGCTTTTGAAACCCTATCTTGAGGGGCGCTCGCTGGGCGGCGGGTTGATGACGCTGGGCCATATCCTGCTGGCTGTGAACCTGATCGCGCTCGCTTTCTCCAAGCGCACGCGTGACCTTGAAACCGAAAAAATGGTGGCTGCCCAATGAACCGCTATCTTCCATTAGTCATCGTATCGCTGGCCATCCTGTCTTTCGCCACGCTGTTGCTGGTGATCATCCCGGGTATGCAGATTGCCAAGAGCGGGGCATCTCCCGGCCTCAAACCCTACACCGTAGCCGAGGCGCGCGGGCGGGCGGTTTATGTGTCGATGGGCTGTCTTTACTGCCACAGCCAGCAACCTCGTGACGAGGCGCAAGCACCGGACGGCGAACGCGGCTGGGGTCGGGCCTCGGTTTCGGGCGATTACGCCTATGACACGCCCCACCAACTGGGCACGATGCGCACCGGGCCGGACCTGATGAATATCGGCGACCGCCTGCCCTCGCAGGGCTGGCAGTTGACCCATCTCTATCAGCCGCGCGCCATCGCAAGCTGGTCGATCATGCCCGCCTACCCCTACCTGTTCGCCCATAAAGCCAAGGCCGATCCCGGCGATGTCGTGGTCAAACTGCCCCCGGCTTATGCCCCGAAAACGGGTGTGATCGTGGCCAAGCAGGATGCGCTGGATCTGGTGAGCTATCTGCAAGGCATGAAGCATGACTACGCCCCGCCAACAGATGGTTTGCGCGATGACGGCTATGAGCTGATGGCCGCGCAGCAGCACAATAACGACGCCGCCAAGGCCAGTAAGTGAGCCAAGGGAGACGAGTGATGACCGATAAAAACAAGCAAGACCCAAGGCTCCCGGATGAAACATTCGAGCCTTACGAAGAACCCCGCCGCATTCCGATGCCGGTCTACTGGATCGCGATTGCTCTGGCGATCTGGGGCGTCGTGATGCTGGTGCAAATGAGCTATTCCACCAAGATCGGCGACAAGGAACGCGCGTCGATGAGCGATCAAGAGGTCGCCGCCACCACTCCGGTTAAAGCCGAGCCGAAACCCGATGCCGGCAAGGCGCTGTTTGCCGATAATTGCGCAAGCTGTCATGGCGATGCGGGCGAAGGGGTGGCCGATGCGATCCCGCCGCTGCATGCCTCGGACGTGGTCAAAGCAGGCGGAGCCAGTGCCATCACCCATATCGTGATGCGCGGCATTGGCGGGCCGCTGATCGTGGACAAGGCGAATTACGACGGCGAGATGCCCAGCTTCGCTTCGGTGCTTGATGACAAGGATATCGCCTCGATTGCCAATTTCGTCGCAAGCGATCTGAACGGTCTCAAAAGCACGGTTACCCCCGCTCAGGTGGCTGAAATTCGCACCGCCAGCGCGGATCTAAACCCGTGGGATGGCGGCTCGGGTCTGGCGGGTCTGATCAATGGCCTGCCCGCGCAACCCGCTAGCGAAACCGCCCCCGCACCAAGCCCCGATGCCGCTGCGACAGCCGCGCTGGCAATGCACGGCACGAACGAAATCTGGTCCTGCGCAAGCTGTCACGGCGACAAGGGCGAAGGCACGCAAACCATTCCGCGTCTGGCCGGGCTGGCCCCCGCCTATCTTGCCAAGCAGTTGCATGACTTCAAAGAAGGCACGCGCATCAACGACTCGATGGATTACGTCGTCAAATCCCTGAGCGACAAACAAATCATCGAGTTGGCGAACTACTACGGCGCAATGAGCAGCCCTTCAGGCGCCCGCCCCTCCCTGGAAGGCGATCTGGCGCGCGGCGAGAAAATCGCGCTTGAAGGAGACTGGACCAAAAATGTCCCCGCCTGCTTTACCTGCCACGGCCCCTCGGGCATTGGCGTGGGCGACAAGTTCCCCGGTCTGGCCGCCCAGCAACCCGCCTATATCGCGCATCAACTGGCGATGTGGCAGGG
This sequence comes from Thioclava indica, assembly GCF_000714545.1. Classification (GTDB taxonomy): domain Bacteria; phylum Pseudomonadota; class Alphaproteobacteria; order Rhodobacterales; family Rhodobacteraceae; genus Thioclava; species Thioclava indica. Next base: position 259,369 of record NZ_AUNB01000018.1, on the reverse strand, counting down.
CGGCTCGCGCCACAACTCGCCGCTTGGCCTGATGGCGGGGATCGGCAAATCACTAAGCGATGCCGACCGGCGCGCGGTCGCAGACTACCTCGCCTCGCTGCCCCCGGCGGCGGCAAATGCCAAACTCGCGCTGGCCGTGAGCGCCACCACCAAGGAGACCTCGAATGGCCAATAAGCACCCCTCTGACATTCCGCCCCCCGGCCCCGATAATGCCGAGCGCGGCCAAACCGCGCTGCGCGCCATCTATGCGATCAGCGGCGGGCTGGCGCTGGTGGTTCTGGGCTCGCTCGTGGTAGATTTCGGCTGGGCCCCAAGCTGGTTAACGGGGCAAAAATCCGCCCCCGTGGCGCAGGTGAAAGGCGAGAAAACCGACCTGTTCACCCCGCCCGATGAACGCACCATTCCCAATGATGACTTCGGTGCCTCGGTGCGGCGCGGCATGGCGATTTTCAATCAAACCGGCACCAATGCGCATGAGTTTGTCGGCAATGATCTGAGCTGCTCGAACTGCCACCTTGATGCCGGGCGGCAGGCCTATTCCGCGCCGATGTGGGCGGCCTATCCGGTCTATCCGAAGTATCGCGGCAAGAATAAAATGGTGAACACCATGGAGGATCGCATCCACGGCTGCTTCACCTATTCGATGAACGCGCAAGGCTCGCCCTCGGGTGGTCCGCCGCCCTATGGCTCGGACGTGTATCGCGATTTGCAAGCGTATTTCTTCTGGATGTCCAAAGGCTTGCCAATCGGAGTTCAACCCGAAGGCGCAGGCTTTGGCAAGATCGACAAGCCCGCCAAAGACCCCTCGCGCGAGCGGGGCGCAGAGGTCTTTGCCGCCAATTGCGCGGTCTGTCATGGCGATGACGGCATGGGGCAGACCGATGCGAACGGCAAGCAGATCTTCCCGCCGCTTTGGGGGCCGCACAGCTTCAACTGGGGGGCCGGGATGCACAAGGTCAGCTCTGCCGCCGCGTTTATTCAGCACAACATGCCGCTCTCGCAACCCGGCAAGCTGAGCGTGCAGGACGCATGGGATGTGGCCGCCTTTATCGACAGCAAACCCCGCCCGAAAGACCCGCGTCAGACCGACGGGATCTCGCTGCAAGAGGCCGATAAGAAATGGCACAAAAGCAGTGCAGATTTCTACGGAGAGACGGTGGACGGCGTGGTTCTGGGCACCGGCTACCCGAAAGATGCCGGGGCCTCGCAAAGCAACTAACGCATTGCGAAAGATATAAAAAACGCGCCCGTGGAATCCCTCGGGCGCGTTTTTTAATGTCTCGGAGGTCGCAGGCCTAGCCCAGCATTCGCGCACTCATTTCCGAAAGATCGCGGCTCAGCCCTTCGGTCTGCGCGATCCGGGCCAACTCGGCGCGCATCAGCGATTGCCGCGTCAGATCATAGCGCGCCCAGGTTTCAAACGCGGTCGACATCCGTGCCGCCACCTGCGGGTTCAGCGGATCAAGGCGCAGCAGCCAGTCAGCGTAAAACCGATAGCCCGCCCCGTCAACGCGATGGAAACCCGCATGATTGGCCGCAAAGCCTGACATCAAAGAGCGGAACCGGTTGGGATTTTTCCAATCAAACAGCGGATCTTGCACAAGCTTTTCAGCGCGTGACAGCGCCTGATCGGGCGCGCTGGCGGTCAACTGGATCGCGAACCATTTGTCCATCACCAAGCGGTCGCCTTGCCAGCGATCCCGGAACGTCGCCAAGGCCGCCTCGCCCACGCCCGCGGCCACGACCTGCCCCAAAGCTGCAAGGCTTTCTGTCATATTGTCGGCCGCATCAAACAGCGCCTGCGCGCGTGCACCGCCATCAATGCGACGCAGCAGCGCCAGCGCCGCCAGACGCAAACTGCGCTGCCCCGCCGGTTCGGGATCAGGGCGATAAGGGCCAGATACGGCCATCGCGTCATACAGCGCGCTCAACGCGTCTTCATGTGCATTTGCCAAAGCCGTCGCGAGCGCCTCACGCGCACGATGAATCGCGACCGGATCGGGCGATTTTCCCGCCTCATGCAGCGCCTGCGCGATCTGATCTTCGGAGGGCAAAGCCAGACACAGCGCGCAAAACGCCGGATCAGCCGCGCCATCCTTTATCAGCGCGCCAATCGCTGCAACATAGGACGGATCAGCCGCGCCGCCCTGCGCCATTGCCACCACGGTTTGCAGCGCCAAACGCCGCCCTGCTTCCCAGCGGTTGAACGGGTCGCTGTCATGGGCCAGCAAAAACGCGGAATCGGGCGGATGGCCTGTGTCAAACTCCAGTACGACAGGTGCGGAAAACCCGCGCAGGATCGAGGGCACGGGGCGCTGGGATAGCCCTTCAAAGACAAAGCTTTGGCGCGGCTCGGTCATCTCCAAGATCTTGGTTTCGATCAGGTCCGCGCCCGTATCTGACAACAGCCCCACCGCAATCGGGATATGGCGTGCGGGTTTGTCGCCCTGCCCCGGCGTTTGGTCAGTCTTTTGCGTGAATTCAAGCGTGTATGTGCCGTCCTTAAAGTCGTCCGACACCTGCAGGCGTGGCGTTCCGGCATCCGTGTACCAATGCTTGAACTGGCGCAAGTCACGCCCGGAACTGTCCTCGAACACCTTCAGCCAATCCTCGATTGTGCAAGCCTGCCCGTCATGGCGTTCAAAATACAGATCCAGCGCATCGCGATAGCCCTGCGGCCCGACAAGCTGGCGCAACATGCCCACGATCTCGGCACCTTTTTCGTAGACGGTCGCGGTGTAGAAGTTGTTGATTTCCTTATAGTGATCGGGGCGCGGCGGATGCGACAGCGGGCCACGATCCTCACGGAACTGGCGCGCGCGCAGGGCGCTCACATCCTCGATCCGCTTGACCGGTCCCAGCCGCATATCGGCGGTAAAGCTTTGGTCGCGATAAACCGTAAGCCCCTCTTTCAGGCAAAGCTGGAACCAGTCGCGACAGGTAATGCGGTTGCCCGTCCAGTTGTGAAAATACTCATGCGCGATGATGCCCTCAATACGCTCGTAATCGCTATCGGTCGCCGTCTCGGGCGAGGCCAGAACCCATTTAGAGTTGAAAATGTTCAACCCTTTGTTCTCCATCGCGCCCATATTGAAGTCATCGACGGCCACAATGTTGAAAATGTCCAAGTCGTATTCGCGACCGTAAACCTGCTCGTCCCATGTCATCGAGCGTTTCAACGCCTCTAGCGCAAAGGCGCAGCGGGTCTCATCGCCCTTGCGCACCCAGATATTGAGCGCAACCTCGCGCCCCGACATCGTGGTGAACGATCCCGAATGGGCCACCAGATCGCCCGCCACCAACGCGAACAGATAGGCGGGCTTGGGCCAGGGATCGACCCATTCGGCGCGGCCGGTTTCCTGCGCGACCGGATTGCCGTTGGACAACAATACCGGCGCATCTCCCGCAACCGTCACATGAAAGCGCGCCATCACATCGGGGCGGTCGGGATAATAAGTGATCTTGCGAAAGCCCTCCGCCTCGCATTGCGTGCAATACATGCCGTTTGACATATACAGCCCCTCAAGCGCGGTATTGGCGGCAGGCGCAATCTCGACCTCGGTTTCCAGCGTAAAGGTCTGCGCAGGCAAGGCCGCAGCGTGGATCACAAGCCCCGTATCGCTTTGGGTATACTCACTGGCCGCCAGCACTCGGCCATCCACCGCGATCTTGCGCAGCACCAGCCCCTCGCCATCCAGTTCCAGTGCCGAAGCCGCACGCAGCGGGCGCATCGCCATGCGCGCGCGCACCTGCGTCGCATCAGGATCAAGGCGGAAATCAAGCCGCACCATCTCGAGTTCGAACGGATAGGGTTGATAATCCGACAGCCGCTTTGTGAGGGTGTTCTGGGTCATGATTTCCTCTGGATTGAAACCGATATTCGTCAGCATAGAGCCTCAGGTAGAAGGCCATTTTAAGTTACGCAACCAGTGCTTAGAACAAGAAAAGGTTATAGCCCTCGCGCGCTGGCATGCAATCGCCATCCAGCCCGCAAAGTAGGGCGAAATCTCGCGGGCAGACCGCCTCTACGCCACCGATCACGCAAAATTGGTTATTTTTAGTTACCAATTTTCGCCTATGTCGTGGAAAATTTCTGGACTCTCGCCCGATCCCGCCACATTTATGGCTCAGACACATCAGGAGGAGCGCATGGCGCAACGAGTAGAACGTGCCGGACTGAAAGTCGCGGTCGAATTGGCGTCCTTTATTGAGGATCAGGCGCTGCCGGGCACCGGTATTGAGCCAAAGGCGTTTTGGGACGGGTTTGGGGCGCTGTTGCACGATCTGGCCCCGAAAAACCAAGCTCTTTTGAAAACGCGCGATGAAATTCAGGCCAGTCTGGATGATTGGCACGCCCATCACCGCGCCGCCGGATTTGATTTCGAGACCTATAAGACCTTTCTGACCGAAATCGGCTATCTTCTTCCCGAAGGCCCTGATTTCACTATCGAAACCCCGGTGACGGACCCCGAGTTTGCCAGCGTTTGCGGCCCCCAGCTTGTCGTGCCGATCACCAATGCACGCTATGCGCTTAACGCTGCCAACGCGCGTTGGGGCAGCCTTTATGATGCGCTTTATGGCACGGATGCGTTGGGCGATCTGCCCGTAGGTCCGGGCTATGACCCCAAGCGCGGCGCCCGCGTGGTAGAGCGCGCAAAGGCGTTTTTGAACGAGGCTGCGCCACTTGCGGGCGGCTCTTGGGCGGATGTGACGGCGCTGCGCGTCGAGAACGGCGTGTTTTTCGTCGAGAACGCTGTGGGTGAGACCGGGCTGGCCGATCCGGGCCAGTTCGCCGGCTTCAACTCCGATGCCGAGGGCGCGCTGTCGCAGGTTTTGCTGGCCCATAACGGCTTGCACATCTGCATCGTGCTGGACCCTGACACCGATGTTGGGCAGTCCGATCCGGCCGATATTGCCGATGTGATCCTTGAGGCGGCGATCAGTTCAATCATGGATTGCGAAGACTCGGTGGCCTGTGTCGACGCCGAGGATAAGGTGTTGGCTTATTCCAACTGGCTAGGCCTGATGAAGGGCGATCTGCGCGAGCAGGTCCGTAAGGGCGACGAGGTCTTTACCCGCCGCCTTGAGGGCGATTTGCACTTTACGGGCGCAGGCGGAGAGCCGGTCACGCTTAAGGGGCGTGCGCTGATGTTGGTGCGCAATGTCGGGCATCTGATGACCACGCCGGCCATCCTGACCCGCGACGGCGCGGAGGCCCCCGAAGGGATGATGGATGCGATGATCACCACGCTTTGCGCGATGCATGATCTCAAGAAAACCGAAGGCCCGCGCAATTCGGTGACAAATTCGGTTTATGTTGTAAAACCAAAAATGCACGGACCAAAAGAAGTCGAATTCGCCTGCGAAATTTTCGACAATGTTGAAAAAGTGCTAGGGCTGCCCGCCCATACTGTCAAACTTGGCATCATGGACGAAGAGCGTCGCACCTCGGTCAACCTCAAGGAATGTATCCGCGCGGCGCGCCATCGGGTGGCCTTTATCAACACCGGTTTTCTGGACCGCACGGGAGATGAAATTCACACCTCGATGCAGGCCGGCCCGATGCTGCGCAAGGGCGAGATGAAAAACCAGCCGTGGATCGAGGCTTACGAGGATCGCAACGTCGATATCGGTCTGGCCTGCGGGCTTGCGGGGCGTGCGCAGATCGGCAAGGGCATGTGGGCGATGCCCGACCGGATGGCCGATATGCTGGCGCAAAAGATCGCCCATCCGCTGGCGGGCGCAAATTGCGCTTGGGTGCCAAGCCCCACCGCCGCTACGCTGCACGCCACGCATTACCACAAGGTAGACGTGCCCAAGCGTCAGGCCGAGATCGTGGCGATGAACCGCCCCGCCCGTCTTGACGATCTGCTGACGATCCCGCTGGCGGCTGGCAAGAACTATTCCGAGGCCGAAATTACCGCCGAGATCGAGAACAACGCCCAAGGCATTCTGGGCTATGTCGTGCGCTGGGTCGATCAGGGCGTGGGCTGCTCCAAAGTGCCCGACATTCACGATGTCGGCCTCATGGAAGACCGCGCGACCTGCCGGATTTCCAGTCAGGCGATTGCGAACTGGCTGGAACATGGCGTGGTCGATCAGCCTCAGGTGATGGAGGCGTTGCGCAAGATGGCCGCGATTGTGGATGGCCAGAATGCAGGCGATCCAAGCTATACGCCGATGGCCCCGGGCTATGACGGGTTCGCGTTTCAGGCGGCGTGCGATTTGTGTTTTCTGGGTACCGTGCAGCCTTCGGGCTATACCGAGCCGGTGCTGCATCAGCGCCGCGCGCAGAAGAAGGAAGAACAGGCATGATTGCCCTTGAGCAGGCTCAAAAGATGATTGATGTGGCCTTGGAAACTGGCGCAAGCGCTGGCTGGAAGCCGCTTTCGGCGGTGGTCTTGGATGGCGGCGGACATGTGCTGGCCTTTGCGCGCGCCGATGGCGCGGCACCGGGGCGGTTCGAGATCGCGCGCGCCAAAGCTTATGGCGCGGTGATGCTCGGCATGGGCGGCAAGGCGCAGATGGCACGCGCCGAGGCGCAGGGTTATTTCATGGCCGCCGTGAACGGGATTTATGGCGGGCAGACCTGCCCGGTGCCCGGCGGCGTGCTGATCCGCGATAACGATGGCTTGGTGATCGGGGCAATGGGCGTGACGGGCGACACGTCAGAGAATGACGCCGAGGCGGCGTTGGCCGGGATCGCGGCGGCAGGATTGACCGGCGAGTCGTAAGACTGGGCGACGGGGCGCGGCCCCTCCGTCGCCGGATGGCGACACGTAACGGCTAAGGAGGGGGCGCTGCCCCTCCGTCGCCGGATGGCGACACGTAACGACTAATGAGGGGGCGCTGCCCCCTTGGCCTGCGGCCAATTCCCCCGGGATATTTCCAACACTTGGAAGCGCGCGAAAAGCGGCTTGTCAGCGGTGCTTGGCTTGCAATATGTTCAACCGGACATATCGACCCCGCAAAAGGTTTACGCCCATGATCCGGATTTTTGCCCTGATATTGCTCTCCCTCGGTTTCGCTTTGCCCGCGCGCGCGGGCGAGGTGACGGTATTTGCCGCCGCGTCGATGAAGACCGCGCTGGATGAGGTGGCGCGAGGCTGGGAGGCGCAGACCGGCAATCTCGCGCATATTTCCTATGCCGGATCGGGGGCTTTGGCGCGCCAGATCACTGCGGGCGCACCGGTCGATATCTTTATCTCTGCCAATCCCGGCTGGATGGAGAGCGTGACCAAGACGGGCAAGGTCAAAGCGCGCGAGGATCTGCTGGCCAATCATCTGGTGTTGATTGCGCATGACCCCGAGGCGGCACCTGTCACCCTTTCGGAAGGGCTTGATTTGAAAGCGCTTTTGAAGGGCGGCAAGCTGGCGATGGCACTGGTGGATGCCGTGCCTGCGGGGCAATATGGCAAGGCGGCGCTGGAGCATTTCGGGCTTTGGGACGGCATCAAAGGTGATGTGGCGCAGGCCGATAACGTGCGCGCGACGCTGATGATGGTGGCGCTGGGGGCTGCGCCTTATGGCATCACCTATGACAGCGATGCGGTGGCCGAGCCGCGCGTGCATGTGGTTGCGACCTTCCCCGATGACAGCCACCCGCCGATCCGCTACCCTGCCGCACGCCTAAGTGACAGCGACGCCGCGCGCAGTTTTTACGCCGCGCTGCGCAGCCCCGAGGCCGCACGGGTCTTCACCGCTCAAGGGTTTCAGGTTCTGAAATGAGTTGGCTCTCGCCCCCGGAATGGCAGGCAGTCGTGCTGTCGCTCAAGGTGGCGGGGCTCGCCACGGCTTGCGCGCTGCCGCCGGGGATTGGCGTTGCCTATTTGCTCGCGCGGGGGCGGTTCGTGGGGCATGGGTTGCTGAACGGGTTGGTGCATCTGCCGCTGATCCTGCCCCCGGTTGTAACGGGGTATTTGCTGCTGCTGGGCTTTGCGCCCAATGGTCCGCTGGGGGCAGCGCTGGCGCGGATCGGCATTGCGCTGGCGTTCAACTGGAAGGGGGCGGCACTCGCGGCGGGGGTGATGGCCTTTCCGCTGATGGTGCGCGCGATCCGGTTGGCGATCGAGGCGGTGGACCCGAGGCTTGAGGCGGCGGCCTCGACACTCGGGGCTTCGCGCGTGTGGGTGTTTGCAACCGTCACCCTACCCCTGATCGTGCCTGGCATCATCGCAGGCGCAATCACCGCATTCGCCAAGGCGATGGGCGAATTTGGCGCCACGATTACCTTTGTGTCCAACATTCCCGGCCAGACCCAGACCCTACCCCTTGCGATCTATTCGCAGTTGCAGGTGCCTGGTGGCGAGGGTTCGGCGGCCAAGCTGGTGGTGATCTCGATTACGCTGGCCCTTGGTGCGCTGTTGGTATCCGAAGCTTTGGCGAAACGCATTGCTGCGCGGATTGCGGGGCGCGATGCTTGAGATTGCGCTGAAACACCAGTTCGCGGGCTTTGCGCTGGATCTTGCGCTGAATGCGCCGGGCGGGATCACCGCGCTGTTTGGTCATTCGGGCGCGGGCAAAAGCACGGTCGTCAACGCGGTTTCGGGCCTGCTGCGCCCCGATCACGGGCGCATCGCGGTGGACGGCGAGGTTTTACTGGACACGCAAGCGGGCATCGCCCTGCCCCCCCATCGCCGCCGCATCGGCTATGTGTTTCAAGAGGCGCGGCTGTTTCCCCATCTCGACATGCGCGCGAACCTGACTTACGGCGCGCGCTTTGCCCCGCCCGGCCCCGGCGTGATCGGGTTTGATCGCGCGGTCGAGATGCTGGGCCTTGGCGCGCTGCTGGACCGGCGTCCTGGCGCCCTATCGGGGGGTGAGGCCGCGCGGGTGGCTTTGGGGCGCGCGCTGCTGTCCAAGCCGCGCATGTTGTTGATGGACGAACCGCTGGCGGCGCTCGACGGGGCGCGCAAGGCCGAGATCCTGCCCTATTTCGAAACCCTGCGCGATGAGGTCAAGCTGCCGATCCTTTATGTCAGCCATGCGCCGGCCGAGGTCGCGCGGCTGGCCAGCTCTGTCGCGCTGCTTGAGGACGGGCATCTGCGCGCCTTTGGTCCGGCGCGCGATGTGCTGGCCGATCCCGGCGCTGCGGGGGGCTTTGGCGGGCGCGCGGCGGGGGCGCTGATCTCGGGGCGGGTCGCGGCGCAAGAACACGACGGGCTGGCGCGGATCGAAACGGCGGGCGGCGCGATTTATCTTGAAGCGCCCGGCATGGCCATGGGCACCGATCTGCGACTGCAAATTCACGGCGCGGATGTGACGCTGGCGCTGGTGCAGCCCGAGCAGGTCTCGGCGCTCAATATCCTGCGCGTCACGGTGTTAGAGGTCGGCGCACCCGATGGCCCCTCGGTTTTCGTGAAACTGGCTTTGGGGGAGGAACGGCTGCTGGCGCGATTGACCACGCGCTCGGTCGCCGCCCTTGGCTTGCGCGCGGGGCTGGAATGTCACGCGATGATCAAGGCGGTGTCGCTGGCATCGTAAGACATCACGCAGCGCGCATGAAAAAGGGCGACCCGAAGGCCGCCCCTTAAAGCTTTGCGGATGCAGGCCCTTAGTTGGACCCCGACATCCCCTTCATGTCGCTCATGCCCTTCGTATCGGACGTGCCTTTCATGCCGGTCATACCGCCCATGGCATCGCCCATATCATCGGTCATCGGCGCGCTCATCTTGGCCATATTGCCCGAGCCCATGCCCATCCGGCTTGCCAGATCGGCCAGCACCCAGACCGTGCCCCCCGCCAAAATGATCACGATCAAGAACGAGAACAGCACCAGATACAGATCGCGGCGCGATTCCATCGAGAAGTCGAGGTGCATGAACGCCCAGAACTGAATGACAAGCTGGGCGATGCCCAAAATGCCAACTGTGCCCCAAGCGATGCCCGGAAACAGCCCGCCCGCGACGATGACCAGAGAGGCCGCCGTCAGCACAACCGACAGGCCAAAGCCCCAGCCGTAGCGCGCGATATCGTGTTTGTACTCGGCGCTATCCATGCCGAGATCAGAAGAAACCGCACTCATGACAGCACCCCCATCAGATAGATTTTCGTGAACAGTGCGATCCACACGATATCGAGCATGTGCCAGAACAGGCCCAAACGCATCAGGCGGGTTTTGACCAGCTCGGTCATGCCCATCGTTTTCATCTGAACGATCAGCAGCAGACCCCAGATGATGCCTGAAGTAACGTGCAGCCCGTGCATCCCGACCAGCGCGTAATAGGCGCTCAAGAAGCCCGAGACTTGCGGCGTGTTGCCCTCGGTCCAGAATTCGTGGAATTCATACAGCTCGATCCCAAGGAAGATCGCACCAAACGCCAGCGTCACCACAAGCCAGCCGATCGTGCGGCGCATGGTGGCGTTGTATTTCATGCCCAGCGTGCAGATCCCGAAGGTGAAGGTCGAGATCAACAGCGCCAGCGTTTCCAGCGACGGCAGGCCAAGGCTGAACAGCTCATGCGGGCTGGGGCCGTTGGCGACGCCGTGCCATTCCGCATCGGCATAGGTTGCGATGAACAGCGAGAACGCGATGAGGTCGGACATCAGGAAAATCCAGAAGCCGAAGATCACCGTCCCCGATTTGTCGTGACCATGGGCGTGCCCGTGGTCGCTGGGGGCATGTGCCCCCAGATTGGTTGTTGTCGCACTCATTGCGCTGTCTCCATATCGATAACCAAGCCACGGTTTTTCGAGGTAAACTCGTCATCAAGGCTGACCTTGGGGGTCGTCTCGACGACATGCTTGTGACGCTCGTAATCGGCGCGCAGCTCCTCGGCGGTGACGGTCTTTTCCCAATCCGTGTCATAAGAGCGGATCAGCACCAGCACGAACATCGCGATCCAGCACAGCGCCCCAAGCCACCACATCTGAAAGATCAGGCCAAACGCGCCGACGGTTGCCACCATCGCGACCACGAACCCCATGGAGGTGTTTTTGGGCAGGTGGATGTCGACGAACTCGGTCGGCTCCATCACGCGCAGACCGCGCTCTTTCGCCTCGACCCAGGGCTCACGCGAGGTGATGTTGGGGATCGTGGTGAAGTCATGTTCGGGCACCGGGCAACCCAGCGACCATTCCAGACCCCGGCCATCCCACGGATCGCCTGCGGGCACCATCAGGCTTTCGCGGTTTTTCACCGACACCCAGACCTGAATGACCTGAGAGGTCAGACCGGCCAGCACCGCAAGTGCACCAACCATCGAAATCATCAGCCACGGCAGATAGGCCGGATCGGTCAAGAAGGCCATGCGGCGCGGCGCACCCATCAGGCCGATTGCGTAAAGCGGCATGAAGGTGAGGTAGAAGCCAACCATCCACAGCCAGAAGCTGCGACGGCCCCATTTCTCATCCAGACGGAAGCCGAAGGCGAGCGGGAACCAGTAGTTGATACCTGCAAACATCCCAAACAGCAGGCCCGGAATAAGCATGTTGTGGAAGTGTGCCACCAGGAACAGCGAGTTATGCGCGGCAAACGAGATCACCGGGTTGGCCAGCATAACGCCGGTAATCCCGCCGATCACGAAGGTGAACATGAAGCCCGCCGAGAACAGCATCGCGGTGGAGAAACGCAGCTTGCCGCGCCACATCGTGAGCATCCAGTTATAGACTTTCACGCCCGTGGGCACGCCAATCGTCATCGTCGCGATGCCGAAGATCGCGTTCAGGTGCGCGGTTTGCCCCATCGTGAAGAAGTGGTGCACCCAAACGGTAAAGGACAGCACCGCAATCGCGACCGTCGCCCAAACCAGCGAGGTGTAGCCATACAGCTTCTTGCCCGAGAAGGTCGGGATCACATGCGAGAACACGCCAAAGGCCGGCAGGATCAGGATGTACACTTCGGGGTGACCGAACAGCCAGAACAGGTTGGCAAAGTTCATCATGTTGCCACCCGCATCAGCGGTAAAGAAGTGGAACCCCGCATGGCGATCCAGCGCCAGCATGGCCGAGGCCACCGCAAGCGGCACCATTGCATAGATCATCAGGATCGCGGTGCAAAGCGTGGTCCAGGCAAAGATCGGCATCTTCATCAGCGTCATGCCCGGCGCACGTTGCTTGTAGATCGTGACGGCAAAGTTGATGCCCGACAGCGTCGTGCCGATACCGGTCAGCATCAGCGACCAGATCCAGTAATCCACACCCTCATCGGGCGACAGCTTGATGCCGGTATAGGGCGGATAGGCCGTCCAGCCACCGGTCTCAAAGCGACCGATCACCAGCGAAGCCATCACCAGCGCCGCGCCACCCACCGACAGCCACAGCGAGACCGCGTTCATGAACGGGAACTCCATGTCGCGCGCGCCGATTTGCAGCGGCATCACCACGTTGATCAAGCCGATCAACAGCGGCATCGCGACAAAGAAGATCATGATCGTGCCATGGGTCGAGAACAGCTCGGCATGGTGCTCGACCGAGAGGAACCCCGGCGCCGGAGACACCTGCTGGGCGCGCATCACGACCGCCTCCAGCACGCCCCGGATCAGCATGATCGCGGCCAAAACGATATAGATCACACCGATTTTCTTGTGATCGAGCGTGGTGATCCAGTTCGTCCAAAGCGGTTTCCACCAGCCCTTGACGGTCAGCAACACCAGCACGGCGAGCGCGCCCAGAACGACGATCCCTCCGGCCGCAGCCGCGATCGCCGTCGAGGTGGACGGCTCTTTGAAGAAGGGAACGATAAAAATATCGTCCCAGTTCAGGCTACCAAGAATACTCATTGCGCGCCCCCTTGGGATTGATTTTGCGTCAGATGAAGCTCGTTATGGATCGCTTCATCGATCTTTTTCTGCTCGGGGGCGTTGTCGGGCAGGATCGCAGCCCCGCCTTCGGTCGCCATATCCGGGTTCATCGAGGCCTTGTCCCACCAGCCTTTGGGCGGTGCGTCAAAGATCTGCGGGCCGTTCCAGGTCGCGACCTTTTTGAACTGGGTCAGCAGTTCGTTCCACGGCTTGCGCGGCTGCTGCAGGAAGGCGTCATATTGCGCCTTGGTCACGACATCGACGTCGAACTTATCCAGCGGGAAGGCCGCACCGTTGAACTGGCTGTTAAAGCCCTCAAGCTGCGCAAGGTCGCCCGTGGTCATGTTCATCTTGGTCTGCATGCCCGGCATCGCATAGATCTGCCCCGCCAGACGCGGAATCCAGAAGCTTTGCATCGCGCCCGTGGCGGTGATGTCAAACTCGACCGGCGTGTTTTGCGGCAGAACGACCTTGTTCACGCTCGCCATCTTGCCGGGATAGATGAACATCCATTTCCACTCGGATCCCACGACCTGAACATGGATCGGGTTCACGCCCGTATGTTTGTAGGGATCTTCGTTGATCGTGTTCATCCAGACCAGAACACCCAAAATGATGACCGAGATGGTCGAGCCGCCCCAGATCACCGACTCGGCCAAGGTCGAGTGCGACCAGTTCGGGCGATAGGTGCCCGAGCCACCCTGACGGCGGTATTTGATCAAGATCCACGGCAGGCCGATCAGGATCGGCAAACAGACCGGAAGCATCCACAGGAAGAACACGATCATATGCGTTTTTTCGGCCGCGGCGACAGGGCCAAGCGGTGACATGACCCCGTTATCTGCGCACCCTGACAGCCACACAGCCGAACCCGCCAACAGGGCGGGAAGGGTCAGGTGGCGCGAGCGCTGGTACAAGTTTTGAAACACCCTGGAATACCTTTCTATTCCCTATTCTTTCGCGCTTGAGACACGCCGGAATCCGGCCTCTGATGCGCGCTGATTTGTCACCTAGGGCAGGATGTCGCAGATCAATCCAACTTGACAAAATGTCGCACCCCCCAAGAGGAACCAATTGGATTTATTAAACAATTTACAACTCACGCCTGCGACACCTTATTTTTACTCAATAAATTCAGGGTGCGAGGGTTGTAATTTTGGGCCCGAATACAGGCCGCGCGGCGTGATCTCTCTGTGATGTGATCGCGCCGTGATCATCGCGTGAACATTTCAGGGTTTGAAATGGGGGCGTGGGGCGGGGCGCGCCCTGCCCCGACCCTCAGCGCGGTGCGCTGAGTCGTGCTGTTGCGATCACAGGTAGAAGCGCTTTTTGATAACCGTGGAATCCACTAGCCCCACACGCGCCAAAGCGTCGCGATCGGGCAGTTGCAACACCCCATCGCGCCAAACGACCAAGTCTTCGCTGCGCAGCCGCGACAGCGTTTTGTTCGTATGCACCAGCGACAGCCCCAGCGCATCTGCCAGATCCTGTTGGCGCACCGGGAACGGCATCTTGCCATCCTCGACCATGCCCGATTGCTGACCGCGATCCCAAAGCGACACGAACGCCCAAGCCAAGGATTCCCGCGCCGAGCGCTGCCCGACCGAGATCAGCGCCTGCCCCAGAAAATGCTCTTCGCGCGCGACCTGCCATGTCAGCATAAAGGCGCGCTCGGGCATTTTGGCAAACATCTGCCAGATCTGCGTGCGATCAAACACGCATAGCGAAACCGGGCTAAGCGCCTCTACCGCGTGGCTCGTCTCACCCAGCATGATCGGCTCCAGCCCGATCAAATCGCCCGGAAACAGGAAATTGAGCACCTGACGGCGGCCATCTTCCAACGTGTGATAGCGCATCGCCTGACCTTCAAGCAGGGTAAAGAAGCGACGCGGATCGCTGCCCTCTGCAAGAATTTCGCACCCCGCCTCAACCTGCATCTCGCCGATGCGATGCAGATTGACGGTCTCGCACTCCTGCTTGCTTGGCGCCACAAATGCGGGGTTATTCGAGAACGGACAAATTTCACAATTCTTGGTCATGTTTCGTCCTTTCCTATGTCAAAAGCTAAACGCCACATCGTTAATAACGGTTCCCGTCCCCGCTCTGGCGGCGCGTTTTCCTAAAGTTTTGCGCAAGAAACCGGCGGCAGATCGGCGCGTTCGGCGGAAAGGCGCGCAAATCGCGCCGCCCGCGCCAGATAATCGTATTTCGCGCCGCGCTATGTCATAGTTTAACGACATGAAGCGCGAACACGGCCATTCTCGCCAAAGCGGTGCTCATCATGGGCGCGCTCTGCTGCTTGGGGAAGTACTATGATGTATTCATATGCCGGGGGGCAGGGTTCCTCCGGTCAGCCGACAGCAGGGCCATTCGCCCGGTGTGGAGGCTGACATGATCGACTGCAAACCCGATAAAATTCACGAGGCTGCGCTACGTCTGGATGGCACTGCACTGGTGCTGGAAGATGCGTTGATCGTGGCCTATGACACTGCGGCGATGCTCGATGAGCTGGGTGTGTCTCAGGTGCAGACCTGCGGCACATTGCGCGAGGCGTTAAGCCTGATTGAGGGCGGTCTTGTGCCCACGCTGGCGCTGTTGGATGTCAATTTGGGCGGTGAGACATCGTTGGATGCGGCGCTGGCGCTGGCCAGGCTGCAAGTTCCGATCCTCTATTCCACTGGCTATGATGAGGTCGAGGGCGCGATTGCCGATTTCCCCCGCGGGGCGATGCTGCGCAAACCTTATACCGCTGAAGATATGTCCAAAGCCCTGACAGAAATGGGATTTTTGAACCAAGCGCAGCGTTGCGGCGCGGACGGCTAAGGTCCAGCCAATCTTACTGGCTGACCTCGGCCCCGTAGCCATAGCCATATTCCGGCCCCGAGTAGCGGAATTTGTTGACCACAACGCCCATCACATTGGTGCGCTCGGCCAGCTCGCGTTCGCAAATGTCGATCTCTTTGATCGTCGTCTCTTCGGTGGCCGCAATGATGAGCACGCAATCCACATGCGCCGCCAGCGCCAGCGTATCATCGCTGACCAGCACAGGAGCCGTGTCAAACACCATCAGATCGGGCTGATACAGCGCCTCGATCCGGTCGAGCCCCTGCGCGCAGGTCTGCGACTGGATCAACTCAGAAGGGTTTTCAGCCGCGCGCGCATTGGTGGCAATCGCCAGATTGCTGCCATAACGACAGGCGTGTTCGCGCAGCTCGGCGCGCCCGTCCAGCACCTGCGACACCTGCGCGCCGCTTTCAATCTGCAACATCCGCGCCAGCGAGGGGCGGCGCAGATCAGCCTCGATCAGCATGCTGAACAGCTCGTCCTGACGCGCCAGCGAGAACGCCAGATTAAGCGCAATCGTCGATTTTCCGCACCCTGCCGTGGGCGAGGTGATCGCAAGCCGTTTCCAGCCCTTGGCGCGCATCTGCTGCAAAATCTTGGTGCGCATCAGATCGAACGGGGCCGCCTCGGCGCGCGGTTCGGTCGTGACGACACGCGCGGCCTCCAACAGACGCGGCGCGGGCGACCACGGGTCCAGCGCCTGCCACGCCGCCCCCGCGATACCGGGGCGCAAGGTCATCGTGGCGCGATCTCCCGCGCGCGGGCGCACATCGTCAAGCGCGCGGTTCTCGCGGCTCGCGCGGGCTTGGGCGATCGCATCGCGCAGACGTTCAACCATGGCTCAGCCCTCCTGTCTCAAAACACCAGATCGAGCGGCTTGTAGAGCACACCCACCAGCACCACCACCGCGATCAGCGCCACCGCAACCGCCCCCGACGAGATCACCAAACGCCGCCGCGTTTGCGCGTGATCCGCCGCCGTGCTGACATAGGGCAGCGTGGCAAAGGCGGTGATCCCCAGCTTTGTCGTCAGATCTTCGGGGCGACGAATACCGGGGCTGAGCAGCGCCAATGCCGCAACCAGCAACAGCCCCACCATCAAGCCCCCACCAAAACCCGCCAACGCAATCGTCTTGCGATTGGGCTTGATCGGAGAGTTTGGCGCGACCGCCTGGTCAATCACCGTCAGCCGCTCGCCCTTGGATAGCGATTCAATCGTGTCGCCCGTCGTGGCCATCGCCCGCGCGCTGATCGCTTTGTCATATTGATCGCGCAGATTGGCATGATCGAGTTGCAGCGCATCAAGGGTCGCCGCATTGGCCGGCACGCGCGCGATATCGGTCTGCACGCGGTCATAGCTTGCGCGATTGGCCTGCACCTGCGCATCGGCGGCAAATATTTCGTCTTCCAACTGGCGCAAGCGTTCATCAAACGCATCACCTTGGGGCATTGCGGGCAGGCCTTTGGCGCGCAGGCTGGCGATTTGCGCGCCCAGCGCCGCCAGTTTCGGGTCGTCTTCGCGCAAGACTGCCTGCAAGGCCGATTGCTGCGCGCTTAACTGCGCCATCTCACGCAATTGGGGCGGGTAGATCGCATCCAGATCCACCTTATCGCCCGAGAGTTCATGACGCCGCACCAGCTTGTCATACTGATCCTCAAGCACGGCTTTTTGCGCTGCAAGTTTACCTTGTGCGCTTTGCAATTCGGTGGCCTGATCGCGCAGGATATTCAGCCGCTCGGGCAAAGCCGCGCCGTTTTCTTGCTTGAACTTCAAGATTGCGGCAGAAGATTTCGACAATTCCCCCGAAAGACGATCTGCCTCGCGCGTAAAGAAATCCAGCGTGTCGCGCGCCGATTTGGTGCGTATGTCGCTGTCTTCCTTCAGGATACGCGTCACCAACTCGTTGGCAACTTGCGCCGCCTGCGCGGGCCGGCCCGCCACGTAAGAAACCGTCAAAAAGGTAGCCTGCTCGGGGACGCGGCGGTTATTGGTCTCGCCGGTGATCTCGATCTTGATCGAATTGGACATTGCCGCAAACACGCCATCCGCATCGCGCGCGCCAGAGTCTAGCCGCAGAGCGGGATACAGGTTCATCCGCTTGGCGATATCCAGCAGGCTTTCACGCGACAACACGCGTTTGCGGATCACCTGCAGCTTGGCGTTGGTGTCGGTCTGCACCGTGCTGGTGGCCAGCTTGTCGGGGATGCTGTCGCCCTCAACCACCAATAGCGCGTCGGCCTCATAGATCGGGGTGATCGAGCGCGCGACCAGCAGCCCCGCCGCCGTGCCCAAAAGCGTGAGCAGGATGACCCAGTGAATACGGCGCAACAACAGGCTGGCATAGAACCGCGCGCTTTGCATCACGCGCCCCCTTGCACAGCCGCAGCAGCAGCAGCGCGCCCCGAGCGAAACCCGCTGGCAGGCGCGACAACGCGGGGTTTGCCCTGTACCTCGACGGGCAGATAAAAGACGTTATCCTCAATCACCTTGTCGATGATCTCGCCCGTGACCTGATCGGAGCGCGCCGAATAGGCATAGACCATCCCCAGATCGCAAAGCTGGTTCATCAGCCGCGGGATGCCCCCGGTATAGGCATGCACCTTTTGCGCGGCCTCGGGGGTGAAAATCGCGTGCTTGGCCCCGGCCACCTCAAGGCGATGCGTGACATAAGGTTGGGCGCAATCGGCCCCGATCGGTCCCAGATGGAACCCCGCCCCGACGCGCTGCGCAAACTGGCGCAACTGCGGCTGCGCGATCAGATCGCGCAACTCGGGCTGGCCCATCAAAATCAACTGCACCAGCTCGTCCTTATCGGCGTTGATATTGGTGATCATGCGCAGCTCTTCCAAAACCCCCGCATCAAGGTTTTGCGCCTCGTCGATCACCACCACCACGCGGCGGCCTGCCGCGTATTCCGAGATCAGGAATTGCTGAAAACGGTCATAGATCAGCACGTAATCTTCGCCCGCAGCGACCCGCTCGCCCAAGGCCAGCATGATCCAGCGGATCAGATCCTCACGAGAGCCACGCGCATTGGACACCAGCGCAATCGTGACGTTCTCGGTGATCGTCGCCATCAGATGGCGCAGCAAGGTGGTCTTGCCCGCCCCCACTTCGCCCGTGATCAGCGTGATCGGCGCGCGCGAAAACAGCCCGTATTCGAGCATCGTCGCCGCGTGCTTATGCTCGGGCGACCAGTAGAGGAACTCGGGATCTGGCAGCAGCGAAAAGGGACGCTCCTTCAGCCCGAAGAAATCGGTGTAAATCTCATCCATGCCTGTATCCGGGCCTTTGGCCTCGTTTTCGTTCGCGTTCAATGAAACGTAAATCTGTGCAATTCGCAACAAATCCCTGCGTGAGGCGTGCGATTTGCGGCGCATTGGTCGCAGTTTTTGTTCCAAAGGGGCGTTTGAACGCGAAGCTGACAGCACTGCGCCGCGAGAAAGTCTTTATTGATTACGCATTTGTGGCTAATCTGTCGCAAAGCGCCACTCAGAGCGCAGAAACAATGATCGGGGCAAGGGCAGATGGTGCGACAGAACGGGGCAAAACCCGCCTTGATTTTGCTATGCGCGGCACTCGCGTTGGCGGGCTGCAAAAGCAAACAGGAAAAAGCGGACGACTATTACGACTCCGCGATGGCACTTGTTGCAAAAGGCGACATCCCCCGCGCCATGATCGAGCTGCGCAACGTCTTTGAATACGACAATTCGCATCAGGCGGCGCGGCGCGAATATGGCGATTTGCTATTGGCAAGCGGTCGCGTGCAAGAAGCCTATGGGCAATATCTGCGTCTCGCCGAGCAATATCCCGATCTGGCCGACGCGCATCGTGTTCTGGCCGAGCTATCGCTGCGCTCGGGCAACCCTGACGAGGCGCGCCGCCAGATGAACGCCACGCTTGATCTGGCCCCCGATGATCCGGGTGCGCTGGCGGTGGGGCTGGCGCTGCAACTGCGCGCGGCGATGGCGCGCAATGAGACCTCGGCCTATGCTGGCATAGCGACGCAGGCGCGCGCGCTGGCCCAACGCGCCCCCGATGTTGCGACCGCGTGGCATGTGCTGATCGACACGCTGAATGCGCAAGGCGATCAGGCAGGCACGCTTGCGGCGGTTGACTCGGCGCTGGCGCAAAAACCTGCACAATACCGCTTGCAAGTGATGCGGCTGGAACTGCTGGCAAAGCTCAAGCGCAATGATCAGATCGGCCCGCAGCTCAAGCAGATGCAAAAGCTGTTTCCCGATGATCCCAAGACCCGCACCGCGCTGATTGCGTGGTATGTGCTGCGCGATAATCCCGATGGCGCGGCCGATTTCCTGCGCAAACTGGCGGGCGATCCGGCCTCGGAAACCGAAGGCTATGTGCAGCTTGTGCAGTTTCTGGCGCAAAGCCGGGGGGTTGATGCGGCGGCGAAGGAACTCGACAGCCTGATCGCCCAATCCAAAGGCACGCCCAATGCGCGGCTGTTTGGCGCGATGCGGGCCGATCTCGATTTCACCGCAGGGCGACAGGACTCAGCCCTCGCGCGGATGAAAACCCTGTTGCAGGACGCGCCCGAGGGCGAGCAAACCGACCGGCTGCGTGTGAGCTATGCGCAGATGCTGGACCGTGCCGGACAGCGCGAGGCAGCGCAGGCGGAACTTGATGCAGCGCTCAAAGCCGCGCCCGATCTGGTGGCGGCGCTGCGGCTGCGCGCGCAGTGGCTGATTGAGGATGACAATCCCGAAGACGCGCTGGTCGCGCTGCGTCGCGCGCTGCAACAGGCCCCGCAAAACGCCCCGACCCTGACACTGATGGCGCAGGCGAACTTGCGCGAGGGCGCGCCCGATCTGGCGGGCGCACGTCTGGCGCAAGCCTATGAGGCCACCGATCACGGCGCCACCGAGGCGCGCAACTACACCGATTTTCTGCTTGATCAGAAACGCATCACCGCCGCAGCCGCTCTGCTATCCGAGGCGATCCAGCGCAATCCCGATGATCCGGGCCTGCTGCATCGCCAAGCCGATCTGGCGCTTAGCCAGACTGATTGGGCGCAGGCTCAGCGCATCGCCGAGCATCTTGATGCGCTCAAACGTCCCGAGGGTGCGGCGCTGGCGCAATCCATCCGCGCGGCGATTTTGCTGGGGCGCGGGCAAAGCGATGCGGCGATTGATACGCTGAAATCGCTGGCCGACAGCACCAGCAACAACGGCGCGATTGCCGCCGTAATTCAGGCCCAGCTTGCCGCCGGGCGCGCCGATGCCGCCCATAGCTACTTGGCCGATCAGCTTGCCGCCAACCCCGACGATCGCGGCTTGCGCCTGCTCAGCGCCAATCTTGACGCGCTGACAGGTCAGGGCAAAGCGGCCGAGGCGGGCTTGCGTGCACTGCTGTCTGAACGCCCCGCCGACAGCCAGCCCGCGCGCCAGTTGTATCGCTTGCTGGCTGCCGCCGGGCGCGACGGGGATGCCGCACAGATCATCGACACGACGCTGGCCGCGCAAGGCGCCTCGCCCGATCCGCTGTTGTTGCTCTATCGCGCTCGCTCACAGCAAAAAGCGGGCCAGTATGAGGCCGCAATCGCCACCTATGACGCGCTTTATCAGCGCAGTTCCGACAATGCGGTGCTGGCCAACAACCTTGCCAGCCTGCTGAGCCAGCATCGCGACGACAAGCCCAGTCTTACCCGCGCCGCCCGCATCGCGCAGCGTTTTCGTGAAAGCCCCGAGCCTGCGTTCAAAGACACCTATGGCTGGGCCGAATACCGCCTTGGCAACTTCGCGCAGGCCGAGCCGTTGCTGGCCGCCGCCGCTGCTGGTCTGCCCGAGAGTGCGCTGGCGCAGTATCATTATGCGATGGTGCTGGCGGCCAATGGCCAGGATGCCAAGGCCGCCGAGCAGATGCAAAAAGCGCTGGATCTGGCCGGGGCTAACTTGCCTGCGCAGATGAAAGATGCGCCCGCCAAGCTAAAGGCGCTGCAAGCGGGTGCAAAAAGCGGGAATTAAGACACAGACCCTTGCATTTCGCACAGCTTGATCACGGTTTTGCCTTTGGCGGGGCCTATTTGCACCGTAAGCTTTGGCGAAAGGGGCGCATCAGACGCCTCGCCAACGAGAGCAGACATGAGCATTGCCAGCACCAATCTGCGCGCCGCGCGCAGCCTGCCGTGGGGCGCCCTTGGGGCGGCCGCTCTCGCTTTGGCCTGCGCTCCGTTTTTTACGCTGGGCCTGCACAGTCTGGGCGCGGCCTGGTCCACGCCGGAATACAGCCACGGCCCGCTGATCCCGCTGATTTCGCTTTATCTTTTTGCGCGCGAGCTGCGTCATGCCCCGCCTGCGTTGGCGCATCAAAGCCGCTGGCAAGGCATTGTCGCGATCATGGCTGCGCTTGGCGTGGCGACGTTTGGCACCCTTGCGCAGATCCCCGATATCGTCACCTACGCGCTGATTGGCTGGCTGATGGGCGTCGTGCTGTTGGTCATGGGCTGGCAGGCGGGGCGCCGCCATTGGAAGCCCGTCTTGCATCTGATTTTCATGCTGCCCCTGCCCCAGATCCTCTATTGGAAGCTGACAATTGTGCTGCAACTGATCTCGTCGCAGCTGGGCGTGATGTTGGTGCGCGCGTTTGACATTCCGGTGTTTCTGTCGGGCAATGTGATTGATCTGGGCGTCTACAAGCTGCAAGTCGCCGAGGCCTGTTCGGGGCTGCGCTACCTGTTCCCGATCCTCAGTTTTTCCTACCTGTTCGGCATCCTCTATCGCGGCCCGTTCTGGCATAAGGCGGTGTTGTTCCTGATGGCGGCACCGCTGACCATTGCGCTCAACAGCTTGCGCATCGGCGTTGTGGCAATTTTGGTCAACAGCTACGGGATCGGGCAGGCCGAAGGGTTTTTGCACGTCTTTGAGGGCTGGGTGATTTTCGGCGCAGCGATTGCGATCCTCAGCCTGACAGCGGTTGGCTTGCAACGCCTGACGCCCCATCCGCGCCCGCTGTCAGAGGCGCTCGATCTGGATTATCGCCGCTTTGCGCCGGAAATGCGCAGGCTTGCCAATATCGCCCCCTCTCGCGCGTTGATGGTGGCACTGGGGTTGGCCGCATTGGCAACCACCGCCCTTATCGCCCTGCCCCGCCCCGAGGCAATCACGCCCCAGCGCAGCGATTTTGCCACCTTCCCGCGCACCATTGACGGCTGGCGCGGCGAGACACGCGCGCTGGAACCCGAAACCGTGAAAGTGCTGGGCGCGAGTGATTATCTGAACGCCATCTACGCCAGCCCCGATCGCAGCGCGGCGGTCAATCTGTTCGTGGCGTGGTATGGCGATCAGACCGGCGGCGCGGGCATCCATTCCCCCGAGGTCTGTCTACCCGTGGGCGGCTGGGAGGTCAGCGATTTTGCCCCCCACACCCTGACGCTGCCGGGACGCGCGCCGTTCGAGGTCAACCGCGCGGTGATCACCAAGGGGCTGAACCGTCAGTTGGTTTACTATTGGTTTGACGAGCGCGGCGTGGCGATGATCAATGACTGGCGCGCCAAGCTGTCGGTGATTGTCGATGGCGTCACGCGCGGGCGCACCGATGGCGCGTTGATCCGCTATGTCACGCCGATTGGCGCGAATGAGGATATCTCGGTGGCCGATGCGCGCTTGGTGAAGTTCATCGCGCGCAGCCTGCCCCAGATGCGCGCCTACGTTCCCGACTAGATCACGATCCGGTCTGCTCAAGCCCTTCCCAGCAATGCGCAATCGGCTTGCGGGTATCAAACACCATCGGGCAGCTTTGTGCGGTCTGCATCGCGCTATCAAGCA
Source organism: Thioclava indica (assembly GCF_000714545.1). Taxonomy (GTDB): domain Bacteria; phylum Pseudomonadota; class Alphaproteobacteria; order Rhodobacterales; family Rhodobacteraceae; genus Thioclava; species Thioclava indica. Next base: position 236,000 of record NZ_AUNB01000018.1, on the reverse strand, counting down.
TCGCATCGGCGCGTTCGGGCGTCAGGCCAGTCGCCAGCGCATGGGCCACCGGATCATATTCACCTTGCTTCGTGGCCGTATCTACGACCTCAACAGGGGCAATCTGGCGCAAATCGCCCGCCCCGGCTGTGCCTGCCAGCATCAGTCCCAAGATCAGGGCGGCAGCCCCGAAACCGGTTTTCGAATGTCGCGTCATATCAGCCCCCCAGCGGATATCTGCCCCGCTAATTCGGGGCGCGTCGGGGGTATTTGTGTCGAGATTGCGGCGCTAATCAAGCACGAATGCGTCAACATTTGGCTAATTTCATGCGCAGGGCGAAACAGTTACCCCACACCAACGCACATTATTTCCCGATCTTGAAGAATAACCGATCATAGGCCGCCAGAAGCTGCTTGGCCGAGAAATCCCAGGCCAGCGAGTCCAGCACCCGTTTACGCCCCGCCTGCCCCATGGCGCGCGCGGCTTCGGGTGCGTCGATCAGCGCCGCGATCTGGGCGGCGAAATCGCGCGGATCATTGGCCTTGGCATAGCGCGCAGCCTCCCCCGCCGAGGCCCGACCCTCGGTCAGATCAAACTGCACCAAGGGTTTTTCCAACGTCATATATTCCATGACCTTGTTCATCGTCGAAATGTCATTCATCGCGTTTTTCGGATCGGGCGCGACGCCGATATCAATCGCGTTCATCGCCGCCAGCATCTCATCACCATACAGCGGGCCGGTGAAGGTGACGTGATCAGCCAACCCACGCGCGGCGACATCGGCCTGCACCATCGGCACTTCGGGACCAAAGCCCACGATCACCAGATGCACATCGTCATGACCCAGATCGCGGATCAGGATGTGCAGCGCCTCGATCAGCAGATCCATCCCTTCTTGCTGCCCGATCACCCCGATATAGCCGAGCACCGTTTTCGCGCCGTGGCGATAACGCGCGTCGCCGGGGCCGGGCAGAAAGGTTTCAACACGCGGAGCCGAGCGCACGACGAACACATCCTCGGGTGCCATCTTGCCACGCTTGATAGCGATCTGGCGAAAGCTTTCGTTGGTGGCCATCGACACAGACGCGCAGGCAAAGGTGATACGCTCCCACACTCGCATGACACCCCACAGCAGGCCCTTTTTATTGAATTTGGCCTCAAACAATTCGGGGCAGACATCATGATGATCAAACATATAGCGCACGCCCGACAGCCGATAGCGCAGCGCAAGCAGCCAGATCAGATCGGGCGGGTTGCAGCCTTGAATGACGTCAAAACCCCGCTCGCGCCGCACCACACGGGCCAGACGACCCCATGCCTTGATCGCGTGCCAATACTCTTTGGTGTAGGCCACCGCGCCGGAATGGGCCTCGGGCGGGGCAGGATGGCGATAGATATGGATGCCCTCGATCACCTCATAAGGCGCATCCCAGCCCCGCCCCATCGGGCAGATCACCGACACCTGATAGCCCGCCCCGGCCAGCGTCGTGGCCTCTAGCCAAACGCGACGATCCAGCGGCACAGGCAGGTTTTCCACCACGATCAAAATACGCCTGTCTGCGCTTGAAACTGCCATCACTCGCCCCTTGCGTGCAGCGGTTTGTTGCCCACCTTTGTGTGACCCCCTTCCGCTTTGTCCTGAACATGCTTATGTCGCCAAAACACACGGGATTCCAGCCCTGCGCGAGTACCCCTTTCAAACATGCTCACCTCATTGCTTAATAAATTTGCGCGCCCCGCCAAAAGCGCCGCGCCACACCACGGCCTGCCCCGGCCACAAGACCCGGTCTGCGTGATCGGCGATCTGCATGGGCGTGCCGATTTGCTGGGCGCGATGTTTGACCAGATCGGCCAGCAGCCCGAGGCCGAGCGCGCGCGTGTCATCACCGTGGGCGACATGATTGACCGCGGCCCTGACAGCGCGCGGGTGCTGGCGATGTTGCACGCCGCACAACAGGCCGCGCCCGAGCGGGTGATCTGCCTGATGGGCAATCATGAACGCATGATGCTGGATTTCCTGATCTCGCCAGATGCGCATTCCGTGCGCTGGTTCAAGCTGGGGGGCGCTGCGACCCTGCGCAGTTACGGTCTGACCCCGCCCAACCCGAGCCAGCCGGACACGGAGGCACTGGACACACTGCGCATGGATCTGGCGCGCGCGATCGGGGCCGAGACGCTGGCCTGGCTTGATGCCTGTCCGCTCTATTGGCGCGAGAGCAATCTGGCGGTGACCCATGCCGGGGCCGATCCTTACTACCCGCTGGAACGTCAAAACGCCGATGCGCTGTTGTGGGGGCATGCGCGGTTTGGCAGCGCGCCGCGCCGTGACGGGCTGTGGATTGCGCATGGTCACTGGGTTGTCGCCGAGCCGTTTGTGGATCGGGGTCGTGTGGCGCTCGATACCGGTGCCAGCCAATCGGGGCGCTTGAGTGCCGCTTGGTTTGACCGCAACGGGCTGAAATTCCTCACCGTTCGAGGCTGAATGGCAAAACGCCCCGAACATGGGTCGCTTGCAGATCGCTTGGGAGGCACGCGATCACTTGCCGGTTTGTTTGAACACCACGGCGACGGTCATCAGGCACAACATCACATCACTCATCAGCGACATTTTTGCATAGTAGCGCTCGTCAAAGCGGACACGATCCACGAACGCGCTAGAAGAGCGGCCCACCACTTGCCACAGCCCGGTGATGCCCGGACGCATCCGGTAATAAGCGCGGCCCATCGCATCCTGATAGGTCTCTTCTTGCGAGGCAAGGAAGGGACGCGGGCCAACAAGGCTCATTGAACCAAACAGCACGTTGAAGAACTGCGGCAGCTCATCAAGACTGGTGCGGCGCAAGAACGCCCCGATACGGGTGATGCGCGGATCATGGGCGAGCTTTTGATTCACGGCCCATTCCTGCGCAATTGCGGGATCGGCGGCGCACAGCGCGCTCAACTTGGCCTCGGCATTGACCACCATTGTGCGCAGCTTCCACATTTTGAAGGTCTTACCGTCACGGCCAATGCGGCTTTGGGCAAAGAACGCAGGCCCGCCATCCAGCGACACCAAAACGGCCAACAGCAGCACCAGCGGCAACAGCACCGGCATCACCGCCAGCACCATCACGATATCAAACACCCGCTTGCCAGCAGCGCGGTAAGGCGCAACGCCTGCAAAACTTGACTGTGCAACCGCTTGGCGTTTCAGCGCGATATTGGTGGTGAATTCGCTCATGGCTTGTGCCCTAACCCTTACCTTCGTCGGGGGCCTTTCATGGCACCCTTCAACGGTCGGTTATGGTTAAGGATTCGTTCAAATCTGTGTCCAAAGCGGAGTGATGTTGCGCTCCTTTCGCGGCAGAGATGGTTAAGGAAGTGTTGATTTTTGCGTTTTGCAAAGGATTAAAAGTCGCAAAATCAAAGCGTTGGAATACTTCACGCAAATGTGGCACGAAGGTGATCAGATTTGACTGCGCCGTCTCATTCGCAGATCAAAGCCAGCGATCACAGGCGCGTATAATGCGATTCCATCACGTAGTCCTTGCGCGGCCCTGTCACACGCCACACGCAATGCCAACGCGGCCAGTCGCAAAATGCATAGCGCACATCATAGCTGTCGGGCGCACAAGAGTGATGCGCGCGGGGATCCGCGGGATCAAAGGCGTGGAACGGGCGGCCATCGGCGAATGCCACCGCGATCTGCGCGCCCGCCTCGCGCCATAGATAGCTGCGCTCGCCCGTCATGCGCTGCCCGCCCGGCAAAACCAGATCGCCGCTCTCATGATAGCGAAGCCCGGCAGGATCAGGGGCAAACACCGCCCTGCCCTCAAAGCGCGCGACGCTGCCATCGCTATGAGAAATCCGACGCGTCAAACGCCAGTCTCCCACAAAATCGCACAGCCTGATCATCACCGCTCCCTTGCCCCAAAGGCAGGCACAGTCTAACAAGCCGCCTAAACCACCTGCAATCGAAAGGCCGCGCCCATGATCCCGCGTTATTCCCGCAAAGAGATGGTCGATATCTGGGAACCTGCCAGCAAGTTCAAGATCTGGTATGAGATCGAGGCTCATGCCTGCGACGCTCAGGCCGATCTGGGCGTGATCCCGCGCGAGTCCGCGCAAGCTGTGTGGAAGGCGAAAGACGTGGAATTCGACGTCGCGCGCATCGACGAGATCGAGGCCGTGACCAAGCATGACGTGATCGCCTTTCTGACCCATCTGGCCGAGCATATCGGATCGACCGAGGCACGGTTCGTGCATCAGGGCATGACCAGCTCGGACGTTCTGGACACCACCTTTAACGTCCAACTCGTGCGCGCGGCCGATATTCTGCTGGCCGATATGGACCGCCTGCTCGCCGCACTGAAAAAGCGCGCGTTTGAGCATAAAGACACCGTGCGCATCGGGCGCAGCCACGGCATTCACGCCGAACCGACGACGATGGGGCTGACCTTCGCGCGCTTCTATGCCGAGATGGATCGCAATAAAAACCGTCTGGAAAAAGCGCGTTGGGAAGTGGCCACCGGCGCGATTTCCGGCGCGGTCGGCACGTTTGCCAATATCGACCCGGCGGTCGAGGAACATGTCTGCGAGAAACTCGGTCTGCGTGTTGAGCCGATCAGCACCCAAGTGATCCCGCGCGACCGTCACGCGATGTTCTTTGCCACGCTGGGCGTTGTGGCCTCTAGTATCGAAAACGTCGCGATTGAAATCCGCCACATGCAGCGCACCGAGGTGCTTGAGGCCGAGGAGTTCTTCTCCAAGGGCCAAAAGGGCAGCTCGGCGATGCCCCATAAACGTAACCCGGTGCTGACGGAGAACCTCACCGGCCTCGCGCGCCTTGTGCGTATGGCCGTCGTGCCCGCGATGGAAAACGTGGCGCTTTGGCATGAACGCGATATCTCGCATTCCTCGGTCGAGCGCGCGATTGGTCCCGATGCCACCGTGACGCTTGATTTCGCGCTCAACCGTCTGGCGGGAGTAATCGAGAATCTCGTGATCTACCCCGACAACATGCTGGCGAACATGAACAAGTTCAAAGGCTTGGTCATGAGCCAGCGGGTTTTGCTTGCATTGACGCAGGCGGGCGTGTCGCGCGAAGACAGCTATAAACTGGTGCAGCGCAACGCGATGAAAGTCTGGGAAAAAGGTGCCGATTTCCGCGAGGAATTGCTGGCCGATGCCGATGTGCGTGCTGCACTTAGTGAAGACGAGATCAACGAAAAATTCGATCTTGGCTATCACACCAAGCATGTGGACACGGTTTTCAAGCGCGTTTTCGGGGAATAATCGCAGCTATGTGATCTGACACTGGTCTCACGGGGGTGATTCGGCTTACGCTGGGTCATCAGCTAATGGAGAACCGTGATGACCAGAACGATCCTCGCCGTCGCCGTGCTTGTCCTTGCACCGCTTGCTGCCAGCGCCGATTGCATGCGCGAACATCAGGCTTCGATGTCCTGCCCGCAAGGCCATGTCTGGGATAAAGACGCCAAATCCTGCGTGTTGCAAGCCAGCTAATCTTGGCGGCGCTAAGCAAGTCTTAACCGAGCCTATGCCATCCTGTGACCTCGGTTTCAGGGAATCGGAGGTTATCGGTGAACGCAGTCGCAAAAATGCAGCCACTCGGCCAGTTGGCCGGGCTTGGCGATGCGGTGCCGGGCCTTGCGCCCCCCGCCGCCCCCACCGTTTTGACGCGCAAGCAAAAGGCGGCGATCGTGGTGCGCCTGTTGGCGTCTGAGGGGCTGAAACTGCCGCTCAGCGAGCTTAGCGACGATCATCAAACCGAATTGACAGAGGCGGTTGGACGACTTCGTCTTGTAGATCGCGACACCCTTAGCGCCGTCGTCGAAGAATTCTGCGCCGAGCTGGATTCGGTTGGCCTGGCCTTTCCCGGCGGGCTGGATGGGGCGTTAAGCCTGCTGGACGGGCAGCTATCGCCATCTGCCTCAACCCGGTTGCGCAGGCTTGCGTCTGGGTCATCGCGCGCCGACCCGTGGGAGCGCATTACTGGCCTGTCTGCCGAGCTGTTGCATCCCGTCCTTGAAGAAGAAAGCGTTGAGGTGGGCGCAGTTATGCTGTCGAAACTCTCCGTGGCGAAAGCTGCGGAGTTGCTGGGCCTGCTGCCCGGTGACAAGGCGCGCCGCGTGGCCTATGCGGTCTCGCTGACGGGCAATGTCGCGCCCGACACCGTGCATCGCATCGGCCAAGCCTTGGCAGCGCAACTGGATGCGCAACCCGCCAAAGCCTTTGACACCGGCCCGGTGGAACGTGTCGGCGCGATCCTGAACTATTCGGCCTCGATCACGCGCGACGCGGTGCTGAAGGGCCTGGAAGAGGAAGATCAGGTTTTTGCCGATCAGGTGCGCAAAGCGATCTTCACCTTCGCCAATATCCCCGCCCGGATCGACCCGCGCGATGTGCCCAAGATCCTGCGCAATGTCGATCAGGCCCGTTTGGTCACCGCATTGGCAGGCGCGATCGGCCCGCTTGAAGCCTCGGGTGAATTCATCCTGACCAATATGTCGCAACGCATGGCGCAATCCTTGCGCGATGAAATGGCCAACCTTGGCAAGGTCAAAGAAAAGGATTCCGAGGACGCGATGGGCGAAATTGTTGCCGCGATCCGCGAGATGGAGGCGGCTGGCGAAATTTTCCTCGTCGCCGAGGACGAAGCCTAGGGCAAAGCGCCCACGCCCCCTTCTCTCTGTCATCACATTGCCCTATCACCGCATCGGAGCAGATTGATTTGCTTGACTATTCGGCGCATCTGCGTCTCCTTGAAACGCGCAGCGGCCCCTGAGCCCCTTGCTCCGCTGGCAAGGCGGGGCGCGCTATAGGGGACGCTCTTAGGCACGGGGCGCAAAGGAAGAGACATGACCGATAAGATTGCACTGTGGCTGGCCGTGGTCGTGATTGTGCTGGTCTTGGCCGATATCCTCCTCAACCATGGGCATGCGTTGCTCTTCTTGGGGCGTGAAATCGCGGATCTCGTGCAATATGTCGCCTTCTGGCGCTAACATTTCTGTACGAATGGTTGACCTCTTGCCCTAAAAACGCTTCTTAGCGACAACGGGATCTCTGCCCACGCACCCCTGCCGGGCAGCCAGCCAGAGGAGAAAGACATGACTGTCAAAGTTGCCATTAACGGTTTTGGCCGCATCGGGCGCAATATTTTGCGCGCCATCATTGAATCGGGGCGCACCGATATCGAAGTCGTCGCGATCAACGATCTGGGTCCGGTGGAAACCAACGCCCACCTGCTGCAATTTGATAGCGTGCATGGCCGCTTTCCGGTCAATGTGACCTCGGGAGATGGCTGGATCGATGCAGGGCGCGGCAAAATCAAAGTGACCGCGGTGCGCGATCCCAAAGAATTGCCTTGGGGTGATGTCGATATCGCGATGGAATGCACCGGCATTTTCACCGCGCGTGAAAAAGCAGCGTTCCATCTGGAAAACGGCTCCAAGCGCGTGCTGATCTCGGCCCCCGGCGCGGGGGCCGACAAGACCATCGTCTATGGCGTGAATGACGATGTGCTGACGGGCGACGATCTGGTTGTGTCCAACGCAAGCTGCACGACGAACTGCCTGAGCCCCGTGGCCAAGGTGCTCAATGACGCCATCGGGATTTCCAAAGGCTTCATGACCACGATCCACAGCTACACGGGCGACCAACCGACGCTGGACACGATGCACAGCGATCTCTATCGCGCGCGCGCTGCCGCGCTCAGCATGATCCCGACCTCGACGGGCGCTGCCAAGGCCGTGGGTCTGGTGCTGCCCGAACTCGCAGGCAAGCTGGACGGTGTGGCGATCCGCGTGCCCACGCCCAACGTCTCGGTTGTCGATCTGGTGTTTGAAGCTGGCAAAGATACCAGTGTCGATGAGGTGAACGCCGCCATCCGCGCCGCCGCTGATGGCCCGCTCAAAGGCGTGCTGGGCTATACCGACAAGCCCAACGTCTCCAGCGACTTCAACCACGACCCCCATTCCTCGATCTTCCACATGGATCAGACCAAGGTGATGGAGGGGCGCATGGTGCGCATTCTGAGCTGGTATGACAACGAATGGGGCTTTTCCAACCGCATGGCCGACACCGCCGTTGCGATGGGCAAGCTGATCTGAGTAACGGCGGGGGCACGCGCCCCCAAGCCTTAAAACACGACGACAGAGGGGGCCGAAATGGTCCCCTTTTTCTATGCGCGCTCACAGCCAATTCACGTCAGGCACACGCGCAATCACCCCCGCTACCGGTCCCTTGAAACGGGTTGAATGAACCCGATCCCCACCCCGGAGTTACCCCGATATCCAAGGCAGCGACTGACTGCTTAGGGTTTAAAAGTCATCTCAGATAAGGGATTTGATTCATGAAACGTACCAATAAAATGCTCGCATTGGTGATGTCCGGGGCGCTGATCGCAGGGCCTATCGCTTATACGACAATGCCCGCTTTCGCCGACACGGCACCCGCCGCCACCACGCAAAGCAATGACGCGGTCGCCAAGACCACCGCCAATTCGACCAACAAACAACTGCTGACCACCGTGGACGATGCGTTCACCGCGATGCGCGAAGTGCGCGCGGCTCGGCTGGCGCTGTTTGACGGCAATACCGATATGGCCGGCAAGATGACCAATGACGCCATCACCAAGATGAAGGCGGCAGAGGGCGCAGAGGCGAAATGGGGCGTTCGCACGAAATCGGGCAAAAAAGGCGTCACCTACGTGCCGTTTGATAGCTCGATCGCATTGGGTGAAGATTTCACCGTGACACCTGACAACGCCAAAGCGGTCGGAAAAGCCAACGACCAGATGGCCAAAGGCGATGCGAAAGGCGCGGCAGACACGCTGAAATCCAACGATATCGACGTCTCGATCAGCGCCGCTTTGGTGCCTGCGAAACTGTCGCTGACGCATCTGCAGGACGCGGCGAACCTGATCAAGAAAGGCAACTACTATGAGGCCAATCTTGCGCTCAAAGGCGTCGAAGACGGCGTTGTGATCGACCAATGGGGTCTGAATGACCTGCCTCAGCAGGCCGGAAATGCATCTTCGTCGCACAATTCCGCGGCGACGCCCAAAACGAATGGCTAACTGCTAGCCCTTTGAATAGGCCCGGGTAATCGCTTCGCGCACGGCGGGGGTGACGAATTTCGACACATCCCCGTCGAGCCGCGCGATCTCTTTGACCAGCTTGGACGCAATCGCCTGACGGCGCGCATCTGCCATCAGAAACACCGTTTCAATCTGCGGATCCAGCGCACGGTTCATGCCAACCATCTGGAATTCATATTCAAAATCGGCCACAGCGCGCAGACCGCGGACGATGACATTGGCCCCTACGTCGCGGGCGCAATCAATCAGCAGGTTTTCAAACGGATGCACAACGATTTCACCGCCACAGCGCGCTGTGATCGCGGCACATTCGGCCTTGATCATCGAAACCCGCTCTTCAAGCGAAAACAACGGCCCCTTGTCGCGGTTGATCGCCACGCCGATCACCAGCCGATCCACCAGCGCCAACGCGCGCTCAATGATGTCGAGATGACCCAGCGTGACCGGATCGAACGTTCCCGGATATAGTCCAATGCGCATGGCGTCCTCCCTTTTGCACCCCGTTCGGGTTGGCGCACGCAACTATATTGCGCGACCGATTGCAAGAGCGATGTCGCGCCAACCCGTCATCAGTTGCCCATGATCATGCCGGTCAGGGCCTCTTTTTCCATGTGAAGATCGCGCAGACGCGCCTTGACCACGTCCCCGATCGAGATCACGCCGATCATTTCGCCGTTTTGACGCACCGGCATGTGGCGGAACCGGCCTTCGGTCATGCGCTCCATCACGCCATCGGTGCTATCGGTCGGTTCACAGCATTTGATATCGCATGTCATCACCTCGGATGCGGTGAGCGTCAGACAGGCGCTGCCGCTTCTTGCGACTTCGCGCACGATGTCGCGCTCGGACAGAATACCAACAACTTTATGCCCGTCCGAGGTGACAACCACTGCACCAATACGCTTTGATGCCAAGAGGTTAGCAACATCGGCCAAGCTGGTCTCTGGCGTGACCGTAATGACGGGCAAGTCGCCCTTGTCCTTAAGAATCTGCATCACTTGCATAGCGGCCTCCCTGAAACATCCCATTTTTTCAAGCGTCTCACTGCAAGCGGGCCTTTGTCAACGGAAAGGCGATCACAGGCCCGCCAGAGTTGTGTCCGCCGCGAGACGTTCAAGGCGCGTGACCTCATCGCGCAAGCCCTGCCCCAACGCCTCGGCAAAGCGGGTCAGTCGCTCGGATCGGCGATCATCGGCGTGACGGATCAGCCAAAACGCGCGCTTGAGCGAGACCTCATCGGCCAGCACCCGCACCACGCCCGGCGCAAAGGGAATGGCGAAATCATGCACGATCCCGACCCCTGCGCCGCTTTGCACCATCCGGGTCTGCACCGAGGCCGAATTCGAGGCAAGCCCGACCACCTGCGCCTCGGTTTCGGCAAAGTAATCAAGCTCTTTGTCGAAAATCATGTCGGGAATATAGCCGATCATGCGATGGCCGCGCAGATCGGCCTTGCAGGTCAGCGGCGCGGAATTTGCCAGATACTCGCGATGCGCGGCCAGATGCAGGTGATAATCGGTCAGCTTTTGCACGGTCAGCCGCCCTGCCGTCGGGCGCGACACGGTGATCGCCATGTCGGCCTCGCGCTTGGACAGGTTGAACACGCGGGGCAGCGCGACGATCTGAACTTCCAGCCCCGGATTGGCGTCGGAAATCCGCGCGCAGACCTGTGGCAGCAGGTAATTCGCACAGCCGTCAGGCGCGCCGATGCGCAATTGTCCCGTCAACTGACCTGCCGCGCCCGACAGTTCCTCTTGCGCGCCCGCGAAAGCCTGCTCGGCGGCCTCGGCATGGGGCAACAAGCGATCTCCGGCCTCGGATAGCGCATAGCCTTGGGGCGATTTCACGAACAGCTTGGCCGACATCTCCTCTTCCAGCCGCGCAATGCGCCGACCGACTGTGGCGGCATCCAGCTTTAACGCCCGCCCCGCCCGTGACAGGCTTTCCGCGCGCGCCACGGCCAGAAATATACGCAGATCATCCCAATCGAGCATCACTCACCTTTGCAAAATTGCAAAACGCTTTTGAGTTACTTCCCCTTTTATCCTCATTTTCGCAAGACTATTGTCATGCCAAACCGAAACCCTGTTTGGAGGAGAACCCTATGGAAGAGATCGGTCACTGGATCAACGGCAAGCGCGTTGCAGGCACGTCGGGCCGCTTTAGCGATGTCTACAACCCCGCCACCGGCGAAGTGCAGGCGCGTGTGTCGCTGGCCTCTCCGGCAGAAATCGACGCCGCTGTCGCGGATGCCGCCGCGGCACAATTGCAGTGGATGAAAGTCAATCCGCAGCGCCGCGCCCGTGTGATGATGAAATTCGGCGCGCTGATTGAACGCGACATGGACAAGCTTGCCGAAGCGCTGTCGAAAGAGCATGGCAAAACGATCCCCGATGCGCGCGGCGATGTGCAGCGCGGCCTTGAGGTGATCGAGGTGTGCATGGGCGCCCCGGCGTTCCTGAAGGGCGAATATACCGGCGATGCAGGCCCCGGCATTGACCTTTACTCGATGCGTCAGCCGCTGGGCGTTGTGGCCGGCATCACGCCGTTCAACTTCCCTGCGATGATCCCGCTGTGGAAAATGGGCCCTGCCCTGTCCTCGGGCAACGCGATGATCCTCAAACCGTCCGAGCGCACGCCGACGACCGCCCTGATGCTGGCCGAGCTGGCACAAGAAGCAGGTCTGCCCGATGGCGTGTTGCAGGTGATCAACGGCGATAAAGAGGCCGTCGATACGATCCTTGATCATGAAACGGTTCAGGCGGTCGGCTTTGTCGGCTCGACCCCGATTGCGCAATATATCTACGGCCGCGCCGCCAATAACGGCAAGCGCGCGCAATGTTTCGGCGGTGCGAAGAACCACATGCTGATCATGCCCGATGCCGATATGGACAAGGCGGCTGACGCGCTGATCGGCGCAGGCTTTGGCGCGGCAGGCGAACGCTGCATGGCGATCTCGGTCGCAGTGCCGGTGGGCGAAGAGGCGGCAAACGCGCTGATCGAACGTCTCGTGCCGAAGATCGAGAAACTCAAAGTTGGCCCCTACACGGGTGGCGACGATGTCGATTACGGCCCCGTCATCACCGCAGCCGCCAAAGAGCGCATCCTTGGCCTGATCAATTCCGGTGTCGAGCAAGGCGCAAGTCTGGTTTGTGACGGTCGCGATTTCAGCCTACAAGGCTATGAAGACGGCTATTTCATCGGCCCGTCGCTGTTTGACAACGTCACCCCCGAGATGGACATCTACCAGCAGGAAGTCTTTGGTCCGGTCCTGTCGATGGTGCGTGCGAAAACCTACGAAGAGGCGCTCGATCTGGTGATCGACAACCCCTATGGCAACGGCACCTCGATCTTCACCGCCGATGGCGACACCGCGCGCGATTATGCGGCGAAGGTCAATGTGGGCATGGTTGGCATCAACTTCCCGATCCCGGTCCCGCTGAGCTATTACACCTTTGGCGGCTGGAAGAAGTCGGGCTTTGGCGATCTTAACCAATATGGCCCCGATGCGTTCCGCTTCTACACCAAGACCAAAACCGTCACGGCGCGCTGGTTCTCGGGGATCAAGGATGGCGCGAGCCTGAACTTCAAAGCGCTCGACTGATCGCTTCCCCAATACAAACGAAAAGGCCGCGCAATCCAGCGCGGCCTTTTTCATTGTCGTGTACCTGTCGGGGTGTCCGGCGGCGCAAGGCGCACGCGTTCGGGCCTCAGACGCTCACCGGAGCGTCTGCGAGACGCCCCTCACCCCAGCTTTGCCAGACCCGGGAACGTATCAAGCAGCCAGAAGCTGATGTTCGAGAACGCATTGGTCAGCAGCAAAATCCCGACAATCACCAACATCGCGCCCATCGTCTTTTCGATGATGCCCATATAGGGCTTGATCCGGTTCATCACGCCAATCGCGCGTTGGATGAACAGCGCCGCCAGCAGGAACGGAATCCCCAGCCCCAGCGCGTAGACCGCCAGCAATCCGGTGCCGCGCGCCATATCCCCGCCTTGTGCGGCAATCGAGAGGATCGCGCCCAGTTGCGGGCCGATGCAGGGCGTCCAGCCAAACGCGAATGCCAGCCCCAGCACATAAGCGCCAAGGCTGGAACCACCGCGATCGCCTGCGTCCAGCCGCGCCTCACGATCCAGAAACCCGATCCGGAATAGGCCAAGGAAATGCAGGCCCAGCACGACAATCACGCCCCCCGCGATGCGCCCGAACAGCACTTGGTTGGTCAGAAAGAACCGCCCGAACGCTGACGCCGTAAAGCCGAGGAACAGAAACACCGTCGACAGGCCCAGCACGAAAAAGATCGCAGGCACCACAGCCGAGCGTTTCCCCTCGCGCAGCTCGCCCATGCTGACCCCGCCCATATAGGCCAGATAGGGCGGCACAATGGGCAGCACGCAGGGCGACAGGAATGACAAAAGACCTGCAGAGAGCGCGACAAACGCGGCGGGCAGGAAGGCGGCACTGGCAAGATCGATTCCAAACATGCCCCACGCTTATCCTATCACGCAGGCGCGGTCACCTGTCCGTGAGATAACAACCTCGTGGACAAATCCGCGCGGGGGGAATACTGCGATTTTCATGAGCGATACCCTACAGATCGACGCGCGCGGCTTGCTATGCCCGCTGCCCGTTTTGCGCCTACGCAAGGCGCTTGCGGGGCTGGCCCCCGGCGCGCTGGTGCGTCTTGAGGCGACCGATGGCGCAAGCTGGATCGACGTGCCCCATTTTTGCGCCCAGGACGGGCATGATCTAGTATCCGCCGAGGATTGGGAAGGCGTAAAAGTCTATCTGGTGCGCAAGGGCTAGCGCCGCGCCGGCCAATGCTGATATTTCCGCGACCAATAGCAAAAAGGCCGGGCGCTGTGCCCGGCCTTTTGCATGTCTCACACCGCGATATTAGCCCCGGCTCCACCAACCGCGACGGCGGGATTTGGCAGGCTCGGCTTTTGCTTCAACCATCGTGTCGCCTTGGGGCATCTCGACGGGGGCTTCGGGCGGTGCCTCGGGGGGCATTTCCACCGGCGCTTCGCTTGGCGGGGTTACCGGCGTCTCGTCGGGCACCTGAACCGGCGCTTCGCTGGGCGCGGGCGGGGTTTCGACGGGCGCATCGGGCTGCGGCGCGTCCGGCTGCGGCGTTTCAGGCACATCCGGCGTTTCTACCGCTTCCGCAGCGACCGGCTCGGGTTTCTTGCGCGCGCGCGAACGGCGTTTCGGCTTGGCGGGTTCTTCCGCCGCCGGAGCCTCTGCCTCGCCCTCAACCGCGGCTTGCGCCTCGGCGTCAGGTTCGACTTTCTTGCGCGAACGGGTGCGCCGTTTCGGCTTGGGCGCCTCTTCCTCGGCCGCTGGTTCTGCGGCTTCAGTCGTCTCGGCTTGCGCGGCCTCTTCCTCAGCAGGCTCTTGCACTTTCTTGCGCGAGCGCGTGCGGCGTTTGGGCTTGGGGGCCTCTTCGACCGCCACTTCGCTCACCGCGGGGGCAGCTTCGCCAGCCTCAGCCGGGGCAGCAGCGGGCTGTTCGCCCTCGGAAGCCGGAGTGTCTGAGGCGTCCTGAGCGTTGCCCTCTTCGCCGTTCTGCGTTGCCTCATCGTCATTGGTCCGCTTCTTGCGACGACGACGGCGGCGTTTTTTCTTGGGCTGATCGTCTTCGCTCACCTCTGGCGTTTCGGCCTCTGCCTCTACGATTTCCGCCTCTTCAACGGCCTCGTCATCTTCATCCAGATCAATCTCGGCCATCAGGCTTGCCGTGGCAGAAACCACACCGCTTGTCACCTCCGGCACCAGACGGGTCGCGGTTTTCAACTTTTCCATCGTGAAGTCGGGCGAGATCAACTCGGGCGCGGCCTCGATGCGCACAGACATGCCATAGCGCGCCTCAATCGAGCCGATATGTTCGCGCTTGGCGTTGATCAGATAGTTGGCCACGGCCACCGGCGCACGCACCAGAACCTCGCGTGAGCGTTTGCGCGTGCCCTCTTCTTCAATGGCGCGCAGCACCGACAGCGCAAGGCTGTCATCCGAGCGAATGATCCCCGTGCCATGGCAATGCGAGCACGGCTGCGTGGTGCTTTCCAGCATCCCCGGACGCAGACGTTGGCGCGACATTTCCAGCAGGCCAAAGCCAGAGATACGGCCCACCTGAATGCGCGCACGGTCGGTTTTCAGCTTGTCTTTCAGGCGTTTCTCGACCGCGTTGTTATTGCGCCGCTCGTCCATGTCGATGAAGTCGATCACGATCAGACCGGCCAGATCGCGCAGGCGCAACTGGCGGGCCACCTCTTCGGCGGCCTCAAGGTTGGTCTTGGTCGCGGTTTCCTCAATCGAGCCCTCTTTGGTGGCCCGGCCCGAGTTCACGTCGATCGCCACGAGCGCCTCGGTGATGCCGATCACGATATAGCCGCCCGATTTGAGCTGCACGGTCGGATTGAACATGCCCGTGAGGTAGCTTTCGACCTGATAGCGGGCGAAAAGCGGCAGCGATTCCTGATAGTGTTTTACGTTTTTGGCGTGGCTCGGCATGATCATGCGCATGAAGTCTTTGGCGACGCGATAGCCGCGCTCGCCCTCGACCAGAACTTCGTCGATCTCTTTGGAATACAGATCCCGGATCGAGCGTTTGATCAGATCGCCTTCCTCGTAGATCGGCGCGGGGGCGATGGATTTCATCGTCAGATCGCGGATCTGCTCCCACAGGCGCATGAGATATTCGTAATCGCGCTTGATTTCCGTCTTGGTGCGTTGCGCGCCGGCAGTGCGCACGATCAGGCCCGCACCCTTGGGCACGTCGAACTCACCAGCGATTTCCTTAAGCTTCTTGCGGTCTGCAGCATTGGTGATCTTGCGCGAAATGCCACCGCCACGAGCGGTGTTGGGCATCAAGACGCAATAGCGACCGGCCAGCGACAGATAGGTTGTCAGCGCCGCGCCTTTGTTGCCGCGCTCTTCCTTGACGACCTGCACCAGCATGATCTGGCGCACTTTGATCACTTCCTGGATCTTGTAGCGGCGCGCACGGGCCTTGCGGGGCGGGCGAATTTCTTCCTGAACGTCTTCTTCGGCGATGGATTCGATCCCCGATGCGGCAGCGCGTCCAGCGGTGTCGCTGTCGTCGTCGTCTTCCGAGTCATCGTCGGAGGCGTCGCTGGACTCGTCGTCGTTAGAGACATCAGCAACCGGAGCATCGGCCTCGGGTGCTTCCCCAGTGGATGTCTCATCTGCGGGGGCCTCTTCAGCGGCCTCCGCAGCGGGTGCGACCTCAGCGGGCGCGTCTGCTACAACAGCTTGCGTCGCGTCAGCGGTTTCAACCGAAGCATTTTCACCAGCCTCACCATCATCACTTTCATGATCGACAATCGCCATGCCCGGAATTTCGTCCGAGCTGACAACGGCGTCATCGGGCGTGGCCTTTTCGGCCTTGGCCGGACGGCGCGAGCGGCGGCGGCGCGCGGGTTTGGGCTTGTCTTCCTCGGCCTCGGCGGCCTCGGCAAGCTGGCGCTCTTCCTCGATCAGTGCCTCACGATCCGCGACCGGGATCTGGTAATAATCGGGGTGGATTTCGGCGAAGGCCAGAAACCCGTGACGGTTGCCGCCGTAATCGACAAAAGCGGCCTGGAGCGAAGGCTCCACCCGCGTTATTTTTGCCAGATAGATATTGCCGGCGAGTTGCCGTCTGTTGATGGTTTCAAAGTCAAATTCCTCGACCTTGTTGCCGTCTGCCACCACGACGCGGGTTTCTTCCGCGTGGGTTGCATCGATAAGCATCTTCTTTGCCATGTAATTCCATTGCCCATGCCCTTACCGCCAAACCCGGAGGGCCTAGCGCACAAGTTGCATGATCTGTCCATAAGGCGACGGGCGGGCGGCACAGGCAAGCGGGCGCGGCCATTGCTGGCCCACCCTTGATCATTTGCCTCAGCTCGACACGCATCATCGCGGTTCTTTCCCAGACGCGCGGTTAATCCGGCGCCCCATTCAAAACCTCCATGCCCGGTAAGTGGCAGAGGGAGGCAAACTAGCGGCCTTGCGGCCAATCGGTTGATCCAAAATGCGCGCCACCTGCGCGAGCGTCGCGCATCGGGGCTGCCTGGAGATCAGCGAATTCCGGTGGGCCGAGCACGGGCGATGCCGTTGCGCAGCCAACTAACTGCGACCATAGCGGCACGTGCCCCCGAAACACAATCGAATTTTCGTTGCGTAAGTGTGAATCACGTCGCCCAGACAGCAAAACGCCCCCTCGGAGAAGCTCCGAAGGGGCGCATAAATCAGCCGCAACTTAGCGGTGCGGTTGCTTTTAAAGCGAGTTGATCTTGAGCAGGCGCGCCAGCTCTCCCACGATGCCACGGCGGAACAGCAGCACGCAGGCGATGAACGTGCCCCCGATCACAACCTGCACCCATGACCCGATCCCGCTTAGGGCATGTTGCAGCGCCACGACGATGAACGAGCCGACTACGGGGCCAAAGATCGTGCCCATACCGCCCAGCAGCGTCATCAGGATCACCTCGCCCGACATCTGCCAATGCGCATCCGTCAGAGAGGCGAACTGGAACACCAGCGCCTTGGTCGAGCCCGCAAGCCCCGCCAGCGCCGCCGACAACACGAACGCCAGCAGCTTGAAACGGTCCACGTTATAGCCCAGCGACAGCGCGCGCGGCTCGTTTTCGCGGATCGCCTGCAAGACCTGACCAAAGGGCGAATGGATGATCCGGTAGATCACCAAGAACCCGATCAGGAAGATCGCCGCTACCGTGTAATACATCGCCAGCGGTTGGTTGAGGTCGATAAAGCCCAGCAGATGGCCGCGCGGAATGCCTTGCAAGCCGTCCTCGCCACCCGTGAAGGGCAGTTGCAGCACAAGGAAATACACGATCTGCGCCAGTGCCAGCGTGATCATCGCAAAGTAGATCCCCTGACGGCGGATCGCCAGCGACCCCACGGCCCAGCCCAAAGCGGCCGCAAACAGCGTGCCCGTGGCGATCCCCAGAAGCGGCGGAAAGCCCCAGACCTTAAGCGCATGGCCCGCAATATAGGCCGCGCCGCCAAAGAAGGCGGCATGACCAAAGGACAGCAGCCCCGTGAAGCCGATCAACAGGTTGAAGGCGGCGGCAAACAGCGCGAAACACAGCAGTTGCATCACGAACACAGGATACAGCAGCGCCGGAGCGATCAGCAAAAAGCCGATCAGTGCGACCCAGAAAATCCCCTGCCAGATGCGCGAGCGCGTGCGGTGTTCGGGTTCTCCGGTGTTTTCCTCGAACTCGCCGATATCGGTGGTGGTATTGCTCATGTTACTCATCCTTTACCCCTGACGCCCGAACAGCCCGTTGGGCCGCACCAGCAAGATGATCACCATCAGCAGGAAGATCACGGTATTGGCGGCGGGGGCGTAAAACACCTTGGTGATGCCCTCGACCAGACCCAGCGAGAACCCGGTCACGACCGCCCCAGCAATCGAGCCCATCCCGCCGATCACCACCACCGCAAAGATCACGATGATCAGGTTGGCCCCCATCAAGGGGCTGACCGAGTAAATCGGCGCAGCCAGCACACCCGCAAGCCCCGCAAGACCGGTGCCAAAGCCAAAGGTCAGCATGACCATCAAAGGCACGTTGATGCCAAAGGCTTTCACCAGTTCGGGGTTTTCCGTGCCCGCGCGCAGACGCGAGCCGATCCGCGTGCGCTCGATCATGTACCAAACGACGAAACACACGACGATCGAGAAGATAATCACGAACAGGCGGTATTTCGGGAACATCATAAAGCCGAGGTTCACCACCCCGCGCAGGCTTTCGGGCATCCCCGGATAGGGCGTCCCCGAGGCGTTGAAGAAGTTGATGAACAGCCCTTGCAGCACCAGCGTGACGCCGAACGTCAGCAGCAGCGAATAGATCGGGTCCAGCTTATACAGACGTCGCAGCATGAAGCGCTCGATCAGCATGCCGAAACAGGCCACCAGCAGCGGCGCAATGATCAGCGCAGGCCAGAAGCCGATATGCAGCGCATCCAGCCCCACCCATGCCCCGGCATAGGAATACAGGATAAGCGCCAGAAACGCGCCCAGCATATAAAGCGCGCCATGGGCGAAATTGACCACGTTCAGCAGGCCGAAGATGACCGCCAAACCAAGGCTTAGCATGGCGTAGAACACGCCGTTATTGAGGCCCAGCATACCCTGGGCGAGGATCAGTCGGATCATAGGGTCCATGTTCGGTTTCCCTCCTTACACGCTCAGGTAATGGTTGAGACGGTCCATGCTGGACTCGACGTCGCCGGATTCGATGGTGTCGACCACCTCGCCATGTTCGATGACGTAATGACGATCAGCCAGCGGTGCGGCAAAGCGGAAGTTCTGCTCCACCAGCACAATCGTATAGCCACGCGATTTCAGATCGCGAATGACCCGGCCCAGCGTTTTGACGATCACGGGGGCCAGCCCCTCGGTGATCTCATCCAGCAGCAACAGCCGCGCGCCGGTGCGCAGGATACGTGCAATCGCCAGCATTTGCTGCTCGCCGCCCGACAGGCGCGTGCCCATCCGTTTGCGCACATTGGCAAGGTTGGGGAACATCTCGAAGAGTTCCTCAATCGGCATGCCATCGGGGCCCACGGCGGGCGGCAGCATCAGGTTTTCTTCCACGGTAAGCGAGCCAAAGATGCCGCGTTCCTCGGGACAAAACCCGATCCGGCCATCGGGCGTAATGCGATGGGCGGGCTTGGTGATGAATTCCTCGCCGTTGATCGCGATTGATCCGGTGCGGCGATCCACCATGCCCATGATCGAGCGCAGGGTCGTCGAGCGCCCTGCCCCGTTACGCCCGAGCAGCGTGATCAGCTGCCCCTCGGCCAGTTCCAGATTGATCCCGTGCAGCACATGGGATTCGCCATACCACGCGTGCAGGTTCTCGATTTTCAGCATCGGTTTAGTCAGGGTTGTCGTGCTCATACGGTCTCCTCCTGCTCATCGGCAGAGACGCCCATATAGGCCTCCATGACTTGCGGATTTTTCGACACGACCTCGTAAGGGCCTTCGGCCAGAACCTCGCCGCGCGCGAGCACGGTGATCGTATCGGCCAGATGCGCGACAACGCCAAGGTTGTGTTCGACCATGACAATCGTGCGCCCCTCGCGCACGCGCCCGATCAGATCGGTGACGGTGCCGACATCTTCAGTGCCCATGCCCTGCGTCGGCTCATCGAGCAACATCAACTCGGGCTCCAGCCCCAGCGTGGTGGCGATTTCCAGCGCGCGTTTGCGCCCGTAGGGCAGCTCAACGGCGCGCAGTTCGGCATAGTCCGCCAGCCCCACCCGTTCCAGCTGCGCCATCGCCTGCGCATCAAGATTGTGCAGCATCGCCTTGGAGCGCCAGAAATGATAGCTCACCCCTAGCCCGCGCTGTAGCGCAAGGCGCACGTTTTCCAGCACGGTGAGGTGGGGAAACACGGCCGAAATCTGGAACGAGCGCACGACGCCCATATTCGCGATTTCAGCGGGTTTCTTGTTGGTAATATCGGTATCATTGAACAAGATCTTGCCCGAACTGGGCGTGATGAACTTGGTCAACAGGTTGAACATCGTGGTTTTGCCCGCCCCGTTGGGGCCGATGATGGCATGGATCGAGCCGCGCTTGATGCGCAGATCAACCCCGTTTACGGCCACGAACCCGCCAAAATTTTTGGTCAGGTTGCGCGCCTCAAGGATCGTGTCGTTCATAGACTGGCCTTCGCACTGATACGCGTGCGGGGGCGCCCCCATCGGCGCGCCCCCGTCCGGTTTTTAATTGGCTTACTTGTTGACCAGCGGGCAACCGCCCTTGGCGAGCGAAGCATAGGCTTCATTGCCCGGGATCGTGCGGACCACATCGGCCACATCCCACGGGTCGGTGCCGCCTTCTTTGACCTTGAGCAGATACATATCATGCACCAGCAGGCCATCTTCGCGGATCTCGCCGCCCTTGGCAAAGAAGTCGTCGATCGGTTGTTTGCCAAGCTGCTCGCGCACTTTGTCGGGATCATCCGTGCCAACCGCCTTGATCGCGTTCAGATAGGCCATGGTGAGCGAGTAATCCGCGGCATGCGGGAAGGTCGGAGCCTCGCCGCCCGAGAATTTCTCATATTCCGCGGTCCATTTGCGCGAGGCATCGTCGCCATTCCAGTACCAGGCCGAGGTGAATTGCAGCCCCTTGGCAACATCAGTGCCCAGCGATTTCACATCCGAGATCAGCACCAGCATGCCCGCAAGCTGCTGACCGCCCTCGACGATGCCGAACTCATGCGCTTGCTTGATCGCGTTCACGGTATCCTGGCCGGCATTGGCCAGACCGATCACCTTTGCGCCCGAGCTTTGCGCTTGCAGCAGGTAGGACGAGAAGTCACTCGTGCCAAGCGGCACGTCCGAGCTACCCACGACTGTGCCACCGAGACTATCGATCACTTCGCTGGTGTTCTTTTGCAGCGCATGACCAAAAGCATAATCAGCGGTGATGAAATACCAGCTATCGCCGCCTTCCTTGACGACGGCCGTTGCAGTGCCAACGGGCAGTGCATGGGTGTCATAACCGTAGTGAATGCCATATTTCGTGCAATCCGCACCGGTTAGCGCGCTTGAAGCCGCGCCGACATTCATCGTGATGACTTTCTTGTCAGAGGCCAGTTTCTGCACCGCAAGACCGACCGCCGAGTTGGTCAGGTCGGTAATCATATCGACATGATCTTCGTCGATCCACTGACGTGCTGTCGCCGAACCGACGTCAGCCTTGTTCTGGTGGTCCGCCGAGATCACTTCGATCGGCTTGCCAAGCACGGTGCCGCCGAAGTCACGCACAGCCATTTTCACGGCATCCACAGCGCCCTTGCCCGAGAAGCCGGTCGAATACACGCCCGACATATCGCCGAGCACGCCGATTTTAACGACCCCGTCCGAAACCGCATCCTGCGCCAGCGCACCCTGTGCAGCCAGCATCAGCGCCGCAGCACTTACACCTGCGTAAATCTTTGATTTCATGAATTTTCCTCCCATTTCATGATCGAGCGTGACGATGGACCAGATCTGGTTTTACATCAAGCCGTTTTGTGATGCCGTCGAGGCCGAAGACCTGCGCGACATTTTATGATTGCTTTTCCTCCAGCACGAATGCGTCCCGTCTCCAGCAGTCACGCGCGGTTCTTTCAAAAAGCCCGACTGGCACCTTCCAGATCAACCCCTTAGCGCCATATTCGCCCTCTTTCCGGCTCAAATTTTTGTCAAAGCCTTCACATTGGGCGATTCTGGCTACGTGCCCAAAAGTGTAGCTGTGATTTGGCGCGCGACCATGCCACGTGTTGCGAAGTTGATGTGCGCAAATACCCATACGCGGTCAGGGAGACAGAATGACCTTCGATTGGAACGACCTTCGCTATTTTCTGGCTGTCGCGCGCGCGGGGCGTCTGACTGCGGCGGCAAAGGTGATCGGATCGGATCATGCGACCGTTTCGCGCCGGGTCGGGGCGTTGGAAAAACAGCTTGGCGCGCAACTGTTCGAACGCAGCCCGCGCGGCTATGCGTTGACCGGCGCCGGCGAGAGGCTGCTACGCCACAGTGAGCAGATCGAAAGCGTCGCGGCCAAGGTGCATGACGACATCGCAGGCGAGCTTTATGCGCTGTCAGGCTCGGTTCGGATCGGCGCGCCAGACGGGTTTGGGGCGTTTTTCCTGGCCCCGCGTCTGGCCGATTATGCTCGCGACAATCCCGATCTAGAAGTGCAACTGGTTGCCACGCCGCGCATTTTCAGCCTCTCCAAACGCGAGGCCGATATCGCCATCACCCTGTCGCGGCCCGAAAAGGGGCGGCTGATTTCGCGCAAGCTGACCGACTACACGCTGCATCTTTACGGCGCGCCTGAATATCTGAACGCCCATCCCGTCACCGATACCGAAACCTTGGACCAGCATCTACTGATCGGCTATATCCCCGAGTTGATCTACACGCCCGAGCTGGATTACCTGTCGCTGGTGATGGGCGATCACGTGCCCCAGCTGTCCTCGACCAACCTGTTTGCGCAGATGCGCGCGGTGGCGGCGGGCAAGGGGCTGGGGATTTTGCCCGATTTCATGGCCCATCACAGCCCCGAGCTGATCCCCGTTCTGCCCGAACAGATAGAGATCCGGCGCTCGTTCTGGCTGGTGGCGCATCAGGATTTGCGCGACAGCGCGCGGGTGCGCACCACGATGCGTTTCATTGCCGATCAGGTGGGGGCAGCGCGCGCCGAGTTTCTACCCGACACGCCGCGCCCCGATCACAAATAATCGGAGCGCTGCAGCCCGTATTTCGCCATTTTCTCGTTCAAGGTACGGCGCGGCAGGCAAAGTTCCTCCATGACCGCCGCGATAGATCCCTTGTGACGACGCATCGTGTTGTCGATCAGCATTTTCTCAAAGCTCTCGACATATTCTTTCAGCGGCTTGCCTTCGGTGGTGATCGCTGCCGGGCCGGTGTCTTCGTCATCGGCCATCAGTAGCGAGGCAATCGAGCCAGACCCACGGCGCGATTGCAGCACCGCACGCTCTGCTACGTTGATAAGCTGGCGCACATTGCCCGGCCACGGCGCTTGCAGCAGTTGCGCGGCCTCTTGCGCGGTGACCTCGGGGACGTCGCAGCCATATTCATCGGCGAATTGTTCCGACATCCGGTTGAACAGCGTTAGCACGTCTTCGCCCCGCGCACGCAACGGCGGCAGGGTGATTTTCAACGCGGCAAGGCGGTAATAGAGGTCAGGGCGCAGCGCATCTTCAACCGTCTTGCCCTCACCATGGGTATTGCAGATCGCGACAATCCGCGTCTCGGCAGGTGTGCCCTGATCGTTGATGAATTGCAGCAAGCGCGCCTGCAAGGGCTGGCTCAGCGCCTCGACATCCTCAAGACAAAGGGTGCCGCCGCGCGCCTCTTCCACAAGTGGCAAACCGCCCTCTTCGACAGGGCCGAACAGCTTGGCCGCCAGCGCCTCTTCGGTGAAAGCGGCACAGGACACCATGACAAATTTCTTGCCCGCGCGCGGGCCTGTGGCATGCAGCGCATGCGCCACAAGCGTTTTACCCGATCCGGTTTCGCCATCAATCAGCACATGACCGTCGGCCTGGCTCAGATCAAGCACATCCTCGCGCAGCCGCTCCATCGGCTCCGAAGTGCCGATCAGCTTGCCGATCACCTTTTCGCCCTTGGCCAGATCGCGGCGCAGGGCGCGGTTGTCCAACGTCGTGCGCCGGGCTTGCGTGGCGCGTTTGGCCAGTTCGGTCATCCGATCGGGACTAAAGGGTTTTTCCATGAAATCCATCGCGCCAAGGCGCATCGCCTCGACCGCCATAGGCACATCGCCATGCCCCGTGATCATGATCACCGGCAGACCGCTATCAAGGCCCATCAAGCGCTTGAGAAACGCCATTCCGTCCATCCCCGGCATCCGGATGTCGGAAATCACAACGCCCGGCCAATCCGCCCCGATTTCCTTCAGCGCATCCTCGGCAGTGGGATAGGTCTCGGTGTCAAAGCCCGACAGCGCCAGCCATTGGCTGACCGATTGGCGCATGTCCTCTTCGTCATCAACGATCGCGACCTTCATCATTCTAGCCATATTTTACTCCGCGGCCCTAATGGACCTGTTCTTGTCTGACAAAAGCGGCAACTGCACTTCGAACACAGCGCCCCCATCCTCAGAATTGTGCGCGGTCATGCGACCGCCAAAATCAGTCACAATGGACGAGGAAATCGCAAGGCCAAGCCCTGTCCCCTCGCCCGGTTTCTTCGTCGTCCAGAACGGCTCGAACAGCTTGTCGAGATCGCTGATCCCGGGGCCGTTGTCGCGCACGCTCAGAACGGCGGTCTCACCCGCTGTCAGCATCAGCTCGACCTGGGGTTCGGCTACTGACTTGGTGGCGTCCAGCGCATTGCGCAACAGGTTAATGATAACTTGCTCCAAACGGATGCGATCTGCCATCACCATAACAGATCCGCGCGGCATCGTGCGAATGATATGCAGTTTGCGCGTTTTGAGCTGTGGCTCCATCATCGCAAGCGCCTCAGAAAGTGCGGCGCGCAGATCGACCGGTTCGAACGCCTCGCCCCCCTTGCGGGCATAAGATTTGAGCTGGCGCGTGATCGCCCCCATCCGCCCGATCAGATCGTCGATGCGCTGGAACGAGGACAGCGCCTCTTCGGTGCGCCCGCGCTGGAGCAGTAGTTTCGCCCCCGCCAGATAGGTTTTCATCGCGGCCAAGGGCTGGTTCAACTCGTGGCTGACCGCCGCCGACATCTCGCCCAAAGCGGCGAGTTTGGAACTTTGCGCCAAGGTTTGCTCGGCCACGGCCAGATCCATCTGCGCTTTCTCACGCTCAGCAATCTCGCGCGACAGACGCACGTTGAGGGTGCGCAGCTCTGCCGATTCGGCGCGCAGGGCCTGACTTTGGCGCCGCGCACGCCGCGACAGCGCGTAAAACACCAGCGCCAGCAGGATCGCGAATCCCATGATCTCCAGCGCCAGAACGGCATTCACCCGCTCGCGGATCGAATCATAGCTGGTGAAGGCGATCATCTTCCAGCCGCGGAACGGCACACGCGCCTCGGTGCGCATCACCGCCTGCCCCTGAAGGTAGGCGTCAGGGGCCTCATTGGCCCAATCGGCGGTGGCCTGCAATGCGCGCTCGATCGCAGAGGGCGCCGAGCGCGCCGCCAAGGCCTGCGCCATCGTCACGCCCCGCCAGCGCGGCTCGGTCGTCAAAATGATCGTGCCGGAACTATCCGTCACTGCCACCGCATCCGAAATGCCAGCCCATGAGCGCTCAAATTTCGACAAATCCGCCTCAACCACAATCACACCGACGGGGCGGTTATCCTCCAGCACGACGCGGGAATAATCAAACTCGGCCCCGCCCGACGGATTGGTGTTGAGCGAAAAGATCGTATCGCGCGAACGCGTCGCATCGACAAAAAACGCCTGTGTCGGAAAGCTCATCCCGATCTGCATGCGATTGGTCGAGGCCACAACCCGCCCCTGCATATCCAGCAAGCGGATAGAGGCCACCGCAACCTCTTTGCGCGCCGAAATGAGCTGCGCTGAGGCCGTAGAATAATCATTGCTATCAAGAGCTTGAATGAGTTGCGGGTCGCGCGCAAGCAGCAGTGGCACGACGTTCGTGCGCTGCAACTCGGACATGATATTGCCGGTATACAGCGCCAGCCGCAGCTCGGCGCGCACACGCGTGGTTTCGGTGAACCGCTGCATCAGCCAGACATTGCTGACCCACATCACCGCCACGGCCAGCACCAGCACCGACGCCACCGTAAGCCGCATCAGCCAACGGCCACGCACGCGGCGCGCACCCGTCGAGGATTCATCGGCCTCGGGTAATATCAGATCTTGCGATGCTTCATCAGACATAGCGCCAACTTACGCCAGTGCGACAAGCGCGGGCAAGCATGCGCACTCAGGCGCTTGCCATGATCCCCGACAACGCGCGGAAAAGCGCCGCCCCGTCGGCGCCACCCTGCGCAGGCTCAATCGCGCGCTCGGGATGGGGCATCATTCCCAACACACGACGGTTTTCACTCAGAACGCCGGCAATATCATCGACTGATCCATTCGGGTTTTCAACATAGCGAAACGCAACGCGATCTTCGCCTTGCAACGCGGCCAAGCCATTGGGATCAATCTGATAATTGCCATCGTGATGTGCAATCGGAAAGGTCACCTGTGTGCCCACGCCGTAGCTTTCTGTATAGGCGCTATCGGCACTGGCGACGCTTAAAGCGACCGGCTTGCAGATATATTTCAACGTCGCATTGCGCATCAGCGCGCCCGGCAACAACCCCATCTCTGTCAAGATCTGAAAGCCGTTGCAAATGCCCAGAACATAACCGCCCCGACCCGCGAAATCGGCAATCGCCTGCCCCACGGGCGAGCGCGACGCAATCGCCCCGCAGCGCAGATAGTCGCCATAGGAAAACCCGCCCGGCACCGCGATCAGATCAATCCCGGCGGGCAGCTCGGTTTCCTTGTGCCAAACCTTGACCACCTGCGCCCCGGCCTTCTCAAAGCCCACGGCCAGATCGCGGTCGCAATTGGACCCGGGAAAGGTGATGACAGCGGCTTTCATCGCGGCGACTCCTGCTTCCAAGTGTTTGAAATATCCCGGGGGCCGGGGCAGCGCCCCGGCGGGTTCAGACGATCTCGACGGTGTATTTCTCGATCACCGTATTGGCGAGCAGCTTGTCGCACATCTGCGCCACTTCTACCTCGGCAGCCGCTTTATCGGTTGCGGCCAGATCCAGCTCGATCACCTTGCCCTGACGCACGCCCTCAACGCCCGAAAACCCCAGATGGCCCAGCGCGTGACGCACCGCCTCACCTTGCGGGTCAAGCACCCCATCTTTCAGCATCACATGCACGCGCGCTTTCATCGCCGGGGCTCCTTTTAGTTAATCAGGGTCGGTTTGATCTGCGCGGTATTGGTGGGCATCACGCCCAGCCGCCGCGCAACTTCGGTATAGGCATCCGTCAGATTGCCCAGATCGCGCCGGAACACGTCTTTATCCAGCTTCTCGCCGGTTTTGATGTCCCACAGGCGACAGCTATCGGGGCTGATCTCATCGGCCACCAGAAGACGCATGAAATCACCTTCCCAAACGCGGCCAATCTCGATCTTGAAATCGATCAGCTTGATGCCAACGGCGTAGAATACACCGGTCAGGAAATCATTCACCCGTAGCGCCAGCGCCACGATATCATCCAGATCTTGCTGAGAGGCCCAGCCGAACGCGATGATATATTCTTCGGGCACCAGCGGGTCGCCCAGATCATCGTTCTTATAGCTATATTCCACGATCGGACGCGGCAGCGGCGTGCCCTCTTCCAGACCAAGGCGCTTAGCAATCGAGCCAGCGGCGAAATTACGCACGATCACCTCAAGCGGCACGATTTCCACCTGACGGATCAACTGCTCGCGCATATTGAGGCGTTTGATGAAGTGATTGGGCACGCCGATATTGGTCAGCCCGGTCATAAAATATTCCGACAGGCGGTTGTTGAGCACGCCCTTACCCTCAATGACTGCCTTTTTCTGGGCATTGAACGCGGTGGCGTCATCTTTGAAATACTGCACGAGCGTTCCCGGTTCGGGCCCCTCATACAGCGTCTTCGCCTTGCCTTCATAGA
Organism: Thioclava indica; assembly: GCF_000714545.1. Classification (GTDB taxonomy): domain Bacteria; phylum Pseudomonadota; class Alphaproteobacteria; order Rhodobacterales; family Rhodobacteraceae; genus Thioclava; species Thioclava indica. The sequence goes on along the minus strand of NZ_AUNB01000018.1, from coordinate 207,745 downwards.
TTTTCTTGCGCCGGGGTGCCATGGCGTCTCCGTTCTCTGTGCGGTTCCTGTCTGCCCGGTTTTGGGCGATGCGCGGAACCCTTATTTGCCCTATAGGACAAGCCCGCCGCTGGGGCAAGGCAAACCACGCGCGCCTGCGAGCGCTATCATCACAGGTTTCGCGCCAGCCCTCTTGCGATGCAGCCCTCGGGTGTGCATATCAGGAGGTAACAAAAATCCTTTGGGGGAGACAGCCGATGACCACTTTTGATGATCGCGAAAACGCCTATGAGAACAAATTCGCCCATGATGCGGAATTGCAATTCAAGGCGGATGCGCGTTGCAACAAGATGCTGGGCGAATGGGCCGCTGGCCTTTTGGGCAAATCCGGCCCCGAGGCTGCCGCCTATATCGGCGAAGTGGTAACGTCCGATTTCGAAGAGGCCGGGCACGAGGATGTCTACCGCAAGCTGTCCGCCGATCTGGATGGCAAGGCCGATGAACCCACGATCCGCGCCAAGATGGCGGAATGTATGCTTGAGGCGCGCCGTCAGGTTCTCGAAGAAAACTGATCGCCGTTTTCTAATGCACGACATTGACGCCGGACGCGCCCCAATGCGTCCGGCGTTTTCTTATGCGGTTGTTAAGCGCCTGTGAACGGATCTGCACTAGGCTCCTTGCCAAGATGGGATCGGCGGGAGCAACACGAATGGCGCATATCAAACCCGGCAGCGCGGCGACCGGGACGCCGCAAGTCGCGCCTCTGCGCCTGCCCGGTTGGGGCGCGGCGCTGCGGCGTCAAAGCATGGTCATCGCGCTATTGCTGGGCTTTGCGCTGCTGCTGCGCGAACGGATCGCAGCGCTTGACTGGGTCGCGATTGGCGCGGCCTTTGCGCAGGTCTCGTGGCTGCAATGGTCCTTTGCCGCGCTGGCAAGCGCCGGCTCTTTCGCGGCTCTGGCCAATTATGACGCGCTGTTGCATCGCGCCCTTGGCACTGCCCAGCCCCCCGCACGCGCGCGCCGCGCAGGTTGGGTCGCGATTGCGATTTCACAGACCGTCGGCTTTGGCCTGATTTCGGGCGCGTTGGTGCGCTGGCGAATGTTGCCGGGGTTGTCCCTGCGCGAGGCGTCGCATCTGACCGCAGCGGTCGCGGCCAGCTTTCTGGCGGCGTGGACGCTGCTAAGCGCGCTGGTGCTGATCGCCCTGCCGCTGCCCTTGGCGGGGCATGGCGTCTGGGCGGTGCGCGCCTTGGCAGGCGTGGTGTTGCTGGCAGGCGGCGGGCTTTGCGCTTTGGCGCTGTGGCAGCCGGGGATAAAACTCGCCCGCTGGCATCTGCGTTTGCCCACCCTGCCCGTGATGGGACGAATCATCTGGCTATGTTTGCTCGATACGGCCTTTGCTGCGCTCGCCTTATGGGTTTTATTGCCTACAGGTAGCGGGATCGGGGCGCTGGCGCTCTATCCGGCCTTCCTGATCGCGCTTGGGGTCGGGTTTGTGTCGGGCTCGCCCGGCGGCGTCGGCCCGTTCGAAGTCGCGCTGTTCGCTCTGCTTCCCCAAGGCGAAACCGCCTCGCTGATGGCTGCTATCCTTGCGTGGCGGCTGGTCTATTACGCGGCACCAACCCTGCTGGCGATGGGAGCCTTGGTACTGTCAGATCTTGCCCGGCCTGATCGCGCGCGCCCCTTACTGGTGCCCCCCGCGCCTGCGCTGACACCGCATTTGGCGCGGCTTGTGGCGCAATCCAACCAGCCGGAATTGGGCCTGCTGCACCAGGGCGAACACATGGTTCTGCTCAGCCCCGATACGCAGGGCGGCTGGATGGTCGGGCGCACATCGCAGGCGCTGGTCGGCCTGCTTGATCCTTTCGGATCTGGCGACATTGCGCAGTTTCTAGCGCAGTTGCGGATGCAGGCACACGACGAAGGGCGCATGGCATGTGCCTATAAACTTGCCCCCCGAGCAGCTGCCATTGCCCGCAGGTCAGGCTGGCATGTGACGCCTGTGGCTATGGAATGTTGGCTTGATCTCGCGGGCTTCACACTTGAGTCGCCCGCGCGTTCCGGCCTGCGGCGCAAGCTGCGAAAGGCCAGTAAGGCGGGCGTGACCTGCGCGCTTGAGGAAAATCCAAACCTTCATGAGTTATCCCAAATCGCGGCGCACTGGGCGCAGGCGCGGGGCGGAGAGCGCGGCTTTTCCATGGGCCGTTACAGCGCGGACTATATCTCAGAACAACCCGTGATTGTCGCGCGTCTAAACGGTGCGATCATCGGTTTTGCCAGCTTTCACACCGGTCACAGCGCTTGGGTGCTCGATCTGATGCGCCCTGCCCCGGATGCGCCCGATGGGACGATGCAGGCTTTGATCGTCGCCGCCATTGACGTTGCACGCGCAAACGGCGCCGCGCGCCTGTCGCTTGCGGCCTTACCGCCACGCGCGGCTGATATCGACGGACCTGCGCGCAAAATCTGGGATCGCGCCGAAAAGGGCGCAGGGGCGGCCGGGCTACGTCAGTTCAAGATGGGCTTCGCCCCCCGCCTCAGCCCGCGCTACATCGCCGCGCCCAACCGCGGCGCGTTGATGCTGGGCGCGGCAGATATCGCGCGCGCGATCCATGCCCCACCTGCCCTACACGCCGCCTCGCAGACACCAACCCGCGCGCCAAGCGAGGGGCAAATTCATCCGCCCGCGCGCGCCCCATTCAAATCCGGCTCACATTCATCATGAAGGAAAGGAATTTGCCAATTCTGCGCCTACATGGCAGGGAAGAGAAAAGGGCCGCGCTTGCGCGCCCGTAACGCTATGGAAACGAGGCCCCGATGACCGACGCGCTAAGCCGCCTTCTGGAAACCCGCGATTGGCTGATGGCCGATGGCGCGACGGGCACCAACCTGTTCAACATGGGCCTCTCCTCGGGGGATGCGCCCGAGATGTGGAACGCTGATGAACCTGCCAAGATCAAGAAACTGTATTCGCTGGCCGTTGATGCGGGCTCGGATATTTTTCTGACCAACAGCTTTGGCGGCAATGCTTCGCGGCTAAAGCTGCACGATGCGCAAAGCCGCGTGCGTGAATTGAACCGGTTGGCGGCTGAAATTGGCCGCGATGTCGCCGATGCGGCGGGCCGTCCGGTGATTGTGGCGGGCTCGATCGGGCCGACGGGCGATATTTTCGCGCCGATGGGCACGCTGACCCATGAGTTGGCAGTGGAAATGTTTCACGAACAGGCCGAGGGCCTGAAAGAGGGCGGCGCAGATGTGCTTTGGGTCGAAACGATTAGCGCGCCCGAGGAATATAAAGCTGCTGCCGAGGCCTGCCATCTGGCAGGCATGCCGTGGTGTGGCACGATGAGCTTTGACACCGCCGGGCGCACGATGATGGGGCTGACCTCATCCGCGATGGTAGGGATGGTCGATAAGCTGGCGCATCCGCCGATGGCGTTTGGGGCCAATTGCGGTGTCGGCGCGGCGGATCTGCTGCGCACGATTCTGGGCTTTGCCGCCACCGGTACTGAACGCGCGATTATCGCCAAGGGCAATGCGGGCATTCCGAAATATGTCGATGGCCATATCCATTACGACGGCACGCCCGAGTTGATGGGGGAATATGCGGTGATGGCGCGTGATTGCGGGGCGACGATCATTGGCGGGTGCTGTGGCACGATGCCAGATCACCTGCGCGCGATGCGGGCCGCGCTGGAAAACACCCCGCGCGGAGAGCGCCCGACACTTGAGGCGATTTCGGCGCGGCTCGGCGGGTTTTCCTCGGAAGATGACGGGCTGGGCGAAGGCGGCGCAAAGCGCGAGCGGCGCGGGCGGCGGCGCAGCTAAGCGGCGCGCCTGTTGCGGGGGCAGGATGCCTCCGGCGGGAGTGTTTTTAGCTAGATGAAAAGGGCCACCGAAGATTTCGATCTTCGGTGCGGCGCAGAGTGTGTGATGAAATCAGTGTCAGAACAGTTCAAGCTGATCGCCCCTGCGCGGGGGCAGGTGGAACTGCGTGCAATCCAGATCGGGCAAGGCGCGCGCCAGCCCCAGCCGCTTGCACGACAGCGCGAAACGCTGGCGCAACAGTTCGGCCATCTCGCCCTCGCCCTTCATGCGCGCGCCAAAGCGCGGATCATTCAGCTTGCCGCCGCGCATGTCACGGATGCGCCCCAGCACTTTTTCGGCCTGACCGGGGCGGTGGCGTTCCAGCCAATCGGCAAACAGCGGCGCGACCTCATGGGGCAAGCGCACCGGCATCATCGAGGCGGCTTTGGCCCCGGCCCGGCGCGCCTCGGTCAGGATCGCCTCAAGTTCGTGATCGGTGAGGCCGGGGATCATCGGCGCGGCCATCACGCGCACGGGCACGCCTGCGCGCGTGAGTTCGCGGATCATGCGGATGCGCGTCGGCGGGCTGGGGGCTCGCGGCTCCATCGCGCGCGCAAGACTGGCATCGAGCGTCGTGATCGAGATGCCGACCTGCACCAGCCCCGCGCCCGCCATGTCGCCCAGCACATCCAGATCGCGCAAGATCAGCGAGCCGCGCGTCACGATAGCGACGGGATGGCGATGGGCGGCCAGCACCTCCAGCACGCCGCGCATCACGCCCCATTTCTGCTCAATCGGCTGATAGGGGTCGGTATTGGTGCCAATCGCGATCGGACGCACGCTGTAGCCGGGCTTGCGCAGTTCCGATTCGAGCACGCGCGGGGCGTCGGGGCGTGCCACCAGCCGCGTTTCGAAATCCAGCCCCGGCGACAAACCCAGATAGCCGTGGCTGGGGCGGGCAAAACAGTAAATGCAGCCATGTTCGCAGCCGCGATAGGGGTTGAGCGAGCGATCAAAGGGCAGATCGGGCGAAGTGTTGCGGGTGATCACGCTGCGCGGGCGCTCGACACTGACCTCGGTGCGCGCAAGACGCTCGTCCTCGGGGATGTCCCAGCCGTCATGCTCGCGCGCGCGGGCATAGGGTTCAAACCGGCCCGCAGGCTGCGCGGCGGCACCACGCGCACGCAGGCGCAGGTTGGGATCAGAGGGCGGCAGATCAAATGGCAGACTCATGCCCTTAATCTAGAACGAAATAGGAACACTTGCCAAGACGCCACCGCATAACAGCGTGTGAGGTCGCACGAAACACCGCGCATGTCGCAATTCGCCAAGACTTGACGGGCCACGCGTCCCACCAAAAGGTTAAGGCGGCTATCAGGAGACCAGGCACATGGCCGAAGACGACAATGAAATCATCCTCTCCGAGCTCGACGATGACGAGCTGACCATGCAGATGATGGACGACCTTTATGACGGTCTCAAGGAAGAGATCGAAGAGGCCACCCATATTCTGCTGGATCGCGGATGGACCCCTTATGACATTCTGACCAAGGCGCTGGTCGCGGGCATGACCATCGTGGGGCATGATTTCCGCGATGGCATCTTGTTCGTTCCCGAGGTGTTGCTGGCGGCGAATGCGATGAAAGGCGGTATGGCGATCCTCAAGCCGCTGCTGATCGAAACCGGCGCCCCACGCATGGGCAAGATGGTGATCGGCACGGTCAAGGGCGACATCCATGACATCGGCAAGAACCTTGTCGCGATGATGATGGAAGGCGCGGGCTTTGAGATCATCGACCTTGGCATCAACAACCCGGTCGAGAAATATCTTGAGACAGCCGCCGCAGAAGGGGCTGATATCATTGGCATGTCGGCCCTGCTGACGACTACGATGCCCTATATGAAAGTCGTGATCGACACGATGAAAGAACAGGGTATTCGCGACGATTACATCGTGCTGGTGGGTGGCGCGCCGTTGAACGAGGAGTTCGGGCGCGCGATTGGCGCAGATGCCTATTGCCGTGATGCGGCAGTTGCGGTGGAAACGGCCAAAGAGTTCATCGCGCGCAAGCACAACCAGATGTCGGCGTGATAACAACGCCCTGACGGGTATGACTGCGACGATTTCGCACGCAGAAGGCCTCGATTTTTTTCATCGGGGCCTTTTCCTTTGGCTCCGCGCGCCCCATACTTAAAGACATGGAGGGACTGCGCATGCCGCTACCACATTTCTTGCTGTTAATCGTGTTTGTCATCGTGATGGCCGGGGTGACGATCTGGGCGTTTGCCAGTTCAGGCATGCCGATTGCGATGCTGGGATTGATGGCGTTGATTGCGGCGGGCGTGATGCGGTTGATGGCGCGGGTGGAATGACCCGGCTTCCCGGGGATTCGGTCTTGTCCAAGGACGGGCTTGCGCCGCAAGGCTCGGGACGGCTGTTGTTGATCGCCTGTGGTGCCCTTGCGCGTGAGATACTTGAACTCAAGCGGCTGAATGGCTGGGATCATCTTGATCTGACCTGCCTGCCCGCGATTTTGCACAATTACCCCGGAAAAATTACTCAGGCCGTGGCAGATGCCGTGGCCAAACATCGCGCCGATTACGACGATATTTTTGTTGTCTATGCCGATTGCGGCACGGGCGGGCAATTGGCGCAAAAGTGCAAGGAATTGGGCGTCGAGATGATCGCGGGCCCCCATTGCTATTCCTTTTTTGAAGGAAATGAGGCCTTCGCAAAAACTGCCGAGGATGAAATCACCGCCTATTACCTGACCGATTTTCTGGTGCGCCAGTTCGATGCCTTCGTGTGGCGCCCGATGGGATTTGACCGCCATCCCGAGTTGATCAACATGATGTTTGGCAATTACGAGCGGCTGATCTATCAGGCGCAAACCAATGATCCCGCGCTTGATGCCAAAGCTGCCGAGGCCGCCGCACGACTTGGTCTACGCTATGAACGCCGCTTTACCGGCTATGGCGATTTGGCCACAAGCCTTGCGGATTTTGCGCAAAAACCGGTCACATCAGCTTAATCGGCCTTAAGTTTCTCTGAAAAGAGTCAAGGTTTGCTTGGCTTTTTCGGATTGCGGCGATATGTCCTGCCTCAAATTGACGTCGTTAAGCCCGCGCCTCCCCGCTGCGGGCCTTTGTATTCCCGGAGAGTCGTATGACCTTTTCAACGTGGCGAACCCAATGGTTCGGCAATGTTCGCACCGATATCCTGTCCGGCCTTGTCGTCGCGCTGGCGCTGATCCCCGAGGCGATCGCGTTCTCGATCATCGCCGGGGTGGACCCGAAGGTGGGGCTTTACGCGTCGTTCATGATCGCCACGATCACCGCGTTTTTCGGCGGGCGTCCGGGGATGATCTCGGCGGCGACGGCGGCCACGGCGGTGCTGATGGGCACTTTGGTGCGCGAGCACGGGCTGGATTACCTGCTGGCGGCAACGATTTTGGCGGGCGTGATCCAGATGATAGCGGGCCTGCTGAACTTGGGCCATGTGATGCGCTTTGTGTCAAAATCGGTGATGACGGGGTTTGTGAACGCGCTGGCAATCATGATTTTCTTGGCGCAATGGCCCGAACTCGACCCCTCGAAAGTGCCCCCGATTACTTATCTGCTGGTCGCGGGGGGGCTGGCGATCATCTACCTGCTGCCGCGCGTATTTCGCGCCATCCCCTCGCCGTTGGTGTCGATTGTCGTACTGTCGGCAATCACAATCGGCTTTGGCCTTGGCGATGTGCACACGGTTTCGGATATGGGCGCGCTGCCCGATGAGCTGCCCTCCTTCCTGATCCCCAACGTGCCGTTCAATCTGCAAACGCTGCAAATCATCCTGCCCTATTCCTTCGCGGTGGCGGTGGTCGGGCTGCTGGAAAGCCTGATGACACAGAATATCGTGGATGAGATGACCGACACGCTCTCGGATCGTCGTCAGGAATGCTACGGACAGGGCATCGCCAATTTCGCGACCGGGTTTATCGGTGGCATGGCGGGCTGTGCGATGATCGGGCAGTCGGTGATCAACGTGACCTCTGGCGGGCGGCAGCGTTTGTCGACGCTGGTCGCGGGCGTCTCGCTGCTGATCTTTTGCGTTGTGCTGGGTGAATGGGTCGGGCGCATCCCGATGCCTGCGCTGGTCGCGATCATGATCATGGTGTCGATTGGCACGTTCAGCTGGGCCTCGCTGGGGCAGCTGCGCACGATGCCGCTGTCGTCCAATGTGGTGATGCTGGCAACGGTGGGCTTTGTCGTGGTCACGCATAACTTGGCGATCGGTGTGCTGGTGGGCGTGCTGCTGTCGGGGATTTTCTTTGCCGGCAAGATCGCGAAGATGACCGACATTTCCTCGCGCCTGAACGAGGAACACCGCCTGCGCACCTATTACATCAAGGGCCAGATTTTCTTCGCCACCGTCGAGGAATTCAACCGCGCGTTCGATTTCCGCGAAAAGCTGGATCGCGTGGTGATTGACCTGACCCATGCCCATATCTGGGATATTTCATCCGTTGCGGCACTGGATCGCGCGGTTGGTAAGTTCCGCATGCAGGGCACAGATGTGAAGGTCGTGGGCATGAACCACGCGACCGAAACCCTGATCGACCGGCTGTCCAATGGCGGCAAAGCGGTCTCGGATCACTAAAATTCGGGCGCGCGCGATACCTGCGCGCGCCCTTTAACGCCGCCGCAAGCCCAGCGACATCACGAAAATCACCGTCGCCGCCGATACGATCGAGGGGCCAGCGGGCGTGTCAAACTGCAACGAGGCCCAAAGCCCCAGCAGAACCGAGGCACCCCCCACCCCCGTTGCGCCAATCGCCATCACCTCCGGACTGCGCGCAAACTGGCGCGCGCTGGCGGCCGGGACGATGAGCAGCGCCGCAATCAGCAACGCCCCGACGATCTTGATCGACACTGCCACCGTCAGCGCCAGCGCCACCGTCAGCACCAGTTGCTCGCGCTTGGGATTGATCCCCGAGGCCATCGCCAACTCGTCATTGATGGTCGATGTCAGCAGCCCTTGCCAGCGCCACGCCAGCAGCGCCAGAACCACCGCCGCGCCCCCCCAGACAATCGCCAGATCGGTTCTCGACACCGCCAGAATATCGCCAAACAGCCACGCGCTCAGATCAACCCGCAACCCGGTTTGAAACGAGGCCGCAAGCAAGCCAAAGGCCAGCGCCGAATGGGCCAGCACGCCCAGCATCGTATCCATCGCATGGCCGCGCCCCGACAGCCGCGCCACCGTCAGCGCCATCGCCAGCGCGACGCCCAACGTGCCCAGATAAACCGAGGTGCCAAAGGCGAAACTTAGCGCCACGCCAAGGATCGCGGCATGCGCGGTCGCATCGCCAAAATAGGCCATGCGCCGCCACACCACAAACGCGCCCAGCGGGCCAGTCGCCAGCGTCAGGCCAATCCCCGCGATCGCTGCGCGGGCCAGAAAATCGTCAAACATGTTCGTGCTTATGTCCTTCATGGCTGCAAGCGGCGCCGTCATCGCCCCCCTCATGCCCGTGATCGTGATCATGCTGATAGAGCGCAAAGGCCCCTTGCGTGCCCATGCCAAACAGCGCGCGATATTCGGGCGCTGCCGCCACCAGCTTGGGCGTTCCCTGACAGCAGACATGCCCGTTGAGACACAGCACCCGATCCGAGGCCGACATCACAACATGCAGATCGTGACTGACCATCAACACCGCCGCCCCGGTTTGCGCGCGCACCTCTTCGATCAGCTTGTAAAACGCCGCTGTTCCGGGCTGATCCAGCCCCTGCGTCGGCTCATCCAGAATCAGAATGTCGGGATTCACCAGCAAGGCACGCGCCAGCAGAACGCGTTGGAACTGCCCGCCAGACAGCCGCGCAATCGGGCGCGCGCCAAGCCCCGCCACGCCGGTGCGCTCCAGCGCCGCTTCGGCAAGCGCATTGGAAACGCGTTTGGGCAGCGACAGGAACCGGCGCACCGTAAGCGGCAGGCTGGCGTCGATATGCAGCTTTTGCGGGACATAGCCAATCGCGAGCCCCGGCGCGCGGGCGACCCGCCCTGTCGCGGCGGGCTCGAGCCCGATCAGCGCACGGATCAGCGTGGATTTACCCGAGCCGTTGGGGCCGATAACGGTCACGATCTCACCCTTGGCGATGGCGAAATCGACGTTTGAGAGCACCTCGGTTGGGCCGTGGCGCACCGAGAGATTTTGCGCGGTAATCAGGTCCTTCATGCGACGACCTCTGCGCCATCGACACAGCGCGGGCACAGGCCCAAAGCCTCGACCGTGGCGCGTTCGACGGTGAAATTGTGGCGCGCGGCGGCGTCGAGCAACGCAGAGCGCACCTCATCCGCGCCCGCCTCGGCGACCTCGCCACAAGCGCGGCAAATCAAAAAGACGGGCGCGTGATCTTCGCCCGGACGCATGCAGGCGGCAAAGGCATTCAGTCGCCGCACCCGATGCGCCAAACCGTTCTCCACCAGAAATTCCAGCGCGCGATAGGCCACGGGCGGTTGATTGCCAAAGCCATCCGCAGCGAGACGGTCCAGAACCTCATAGGCCCCCATCGCGCGATGTTCCTCTAGCAAGATTTCCAACGCGCGCTGGCGCACCGGGGTCATGCGCACACCTTTTTCGCGGGCTGCCTCTTGGGCGCGGTGCAGCGTGCCCGCCGCACAACCCTCGTGATCATGGGTCACGAAAGCGGTCTTGGCAGAGGGCTTGGTGTCGCGTTGTTTGACCACAGCAATGTTACCTTATCACATTTTCTCTTGACGTGTGACTTTATAACATACATTTATCGGCGCAGAGATCAAGCTCAGGAGAGACAGATGCGTTTCATAATTCCGTTAACGGTGGCCACGTTTGGCACCCTTTCAAGCGTTGCCCAAGCCGAGGTGCCCAAGGTGGTGACCGACATCCCCGCCGTGCAATCGCTGGTTGCGCAGGTAATGGGGGATTTGGGGCAACCGACGGTTTTGCTGGGACAAAACGCCGACGCGCATCACTATCAGCTTAAGCCCAGCCAAGCCGGAGAGCTGCAAGACGCGAACCTTGTTGTTTGGATCGGTCCACGTCTGACGCCGTGGCTGGAGCGCGCGATTGACGGGCTTGGGGCGCAAGATCACGCGCTTGGTCTTTTGAGTGCGCCGGGCGCGCATGTGCGCCAGTTCAGCGGCGCTGATCCCCATGATCACAGCGCCGATATGGACGATGATGAGGATCACGACGCGCATGATCACGCGGCAGAAGATCACGCCGCAGAGGATCACGACGCAGAGGATCACGACGCTCATGAAAGCGAAGACGCAGCAAGCAACATCGACCCGCACGCCTGGCTCGACCCCGACAATGCCAAGGTCTGGCTTGGGTTGATCGCGCAGGATCTGGGCAAGCTAGATCCCGAAAACGCCAAAACCTACGAAAGCAACGCCAAGGCGGCACAGGCACGCGTCATCGAAATGGATGAGCGTCTCAAGGCCCAGTTTGCGCCCGTGCAAGACAGGCCGTTCCTCGTCTATCACGCCGCCTATGGTTATCTCGCCGATCACTACGGGCTACATATCGCGGGTTCGCTATCGCCCAGCGACGCCACGACGCCCGGCGCGGCCCATCTGGTCAGCCTGCGTGACGAGGCCAATTCCGACAAGATCTACTGCGCCTTCCCCGAGGTCCAGCATGACCCGAAAATGGTCGAAATTCTGGTCGACGGAACGCCGGTGAAACTCGGCGGGGGGCTGGATCCTTCCGGCACCACGCTGACCTACGGGCCGGGGCTGTATGAGGCGCTGATGCAAAACACCGCCGATACGATCACCGCCTGCCTGTCCTCGCAGGATTGATCTGGACGCGCATGCGTGCCATCTGCATCTGATGACAGATTGGACCGCATTGATCGAAGAGGCCGGGCGCTGGCGGGCGCTTGGCGTGAGTGAAACGGGCGCGATTACCGCGCAGCGCTCTGGCCCCGCGCCGCGCCCGCTTTTACCCGATACCGAAACAGAGGTGGTGCTGGCCGCCGCCTCTGTCGGGCTTGAACCGCGCGCGCTGCCCTGCACGCCGCTGCCCGAAACGGCTTGGCCCGTGGCCGAGATATCAGATCGCGCGCTGCCCGCCCTGCCCGGCCTGATGCAAAAACGCCCCGCAGAACCAATCACCCCGCCCGAAGCTGCGCGGATCGCCGGAATTCTGGCAAGCGCGCCGCAATTTGACGGCGTGATCTGGATTTGCGGCGCGACGGCGCTTTGGGCGCATGTCTCGGCGGGTGAGGTCGTGAGTGCCACGCGCGCGGGATCGGCGGCGATGCTAGCCGCCCTTGGCGCGCCTTTGCAGGCTGGCGATGATTTCGATGACGCCTTAAGCGACGCGCTGTCGCGCCCGGAACGCGCAAGCCGTGATCTGGCGGGGCTTGCGTTAACCGGACAATCGCGCCGTGCGGCGGGGGCGGTGTTGGGGTTGGAGCTGGCCGCGACGCGCCCGTGGTGGCTGGGGCAAATGGTTCTTGCGCTAAGTTCACCGACTGCGCCGGGCTGGGGCGAGACCTGCCTGCGCGCCTTGCAAAGCCAGGGCGCACAGGTCACCTTGGGCGATGGAGAGGCCGCGCTGATCGCAGGCCTTGCCCAAGCCCGCAACCCAAAGGAGCGCGTGTGACATGACCGATCCCGATCTGTCCGACACCTTTGGCGAAATTGCGCCGCGCTTTGGGCTAAGCCGTCCGGCGGGGCGGTGTTTCGGGGCGATCTGGCGCGCGGCACAAGCGCCCTGCGCCGAAGATTTGGTCGATCAACTCGGGCTGTCGCGTTCAAACATCTCGGTTGCGCTGAAAGAGCTGCGCGAGGCCGGGCTGATCCAAAGCGCGCGCACGCCGGGATCGCGCAAAGAGTTTTTCGTCGCCCCCGCCGATCCTTGGGAACTGGCTCGGCTGGTTCTGGCGGAACGCGCGCGCCGCGTCATCGGGCCTGCGCGCGATCAACTAGCCGCGCTGGAATCCCGCAGCAATGATCCGCGCGCGGCAGCCCTGTGCGAAGTGCTCGATGCCGTGGCGGGCCATATGGGCGCGCTGTCGCGACTTGAGGCACCAGCCTTGGCAAGCGAGATTGACCCCGCCCGCGGCCCCGCAGAACCGGTCGCGCGCCCCAGCACGGCCAAGAAGAAGAAAAAGAAATCTTCAAAACACCCAAAGCCGTATCGCGAACCTTAAGAACGGTGCGGTTGCCTTTGATTTGACAGCAAAAAGGGCACCTCGCAGGGCGCCCTTTGTCATGATAAAACCAGCCTTCAACCCTATTTGAAATTCCGGCTTTCCTTGAGCTGTTCCCACGCCCAAAGCACCTCTTGCAGCATATCTTCTTGCGAGCGGTCACCGCCGTTCATATCGGGATGCAGCACCTTGATCAGCGCCTTGTAGGTCTTTTTGATATCGGCCTTGGTGGTGGAATCGCGCAGATCCAGAATATCGAGCGCGCGCTTTTCCGTGGGCGGCAATTTGCGCCCCAGCGAGCGCCCCGGATTAAGCGTGGCATTCACGCCCAGCATCTCATGAGGGTCGGAAATGCCGTGACGCGCCCAGCCCTGCGCCTCTTTCGCCTTGGAAAACGGCTTGGTCGGACGTTCCCAAACGGTCGCATTATCAAGGAAGTTCTGGAATTCCTCTTCGGACTGACCCTGAAAATAGTTCCAGTTCAAATTGTAATCGCGCACATGGTCTTTGCAGAACCAATAGTAGTCATCCAACACTTTTGGACTTTTGGGCGCGCGATATTTGCCGGGTTCTTCGCAGCCCGCGTGATCGCACCGTCTGGTCGAGGATTCAAACGCACCCGACATGCCGCGGCGCCCTTTTGAGCGGCGCTTCTTGTCGGCGGCGGCCGAGATGTTGAACCCGAAAGGATCGCTCTTGCTCATGCTTGCCTCTTGTTCTGCCCGATGCCTGACGTCGGTGATGGTGTGACCCACTTCGCCGAGTCGGGCCACGCAGTTTAGTCGAAATAGCGCTTGAGGAAAGGGGGCGAGGCCGATGAAGCGCATAAAAAACGCCAATCGTGGACCTTATCGCAGCAGCGCTAACCTTTGGTGTCCCCCAGCTTGGGTCGATACATAAATGCTTGCGCGCACAGGCCCGTTGCAGGTCTGAGCGCGCAACTTAGAATGTTTTTTGTGCCGTCATTTCAAAGCATGAGACGGGCAACCCGCTTTCTCGCCCGCGTCGCCCTGCTTAATCGTCATCGCCCGAACGACTGGCGCGCAGGCTTGGCGCGCGCCCGGAAGGGGTCTCGGCCTTGAGGCTACGCTCAATCGGTTTGGCCCCCTCACCGATTTCAACAGATTTCGCCGCAAGCTTGGGCGCATCTTCGACATTGGCCGCCGGCTCATGCGCACTTAGATGCGCGCCGATCCCTTGGGCGGGTTCCAGCGACATCGCGCGGCGAAACACCAGCAGGTTGTGATAAACCGTGGTCTTGCCCGTCAGGCCGGTGCGCTCCTCGGAAGGCAGCGTCTCGGCGCGCAGATACTCCCAGCCCTGCACGGCCATGTCGTTCATTACGCCCGACAAGGTATGGGCGAAGCGGTCTACCCCGGCCTTCAGCCCACGCTCTTTTTCCCCCCGTGATGGTGCGGGGATCACTTTGTATTCGAAATGCTGCATCTGGCTACCTCAAGCTTTGCCCCTATCTAGCGTATGCGCGATCCCGGTCAACCGAAACACCTGTGAGGTAGCGAGAACGGGCCGAGCCGCGTGTAACTGAGACAATTGCGGCTCTTGAACCCCTCTCGCTGATGGTCCACAAATCGCGTCAAGCAAGGAAAGGACGCCCGTGATGCTCGATCAGAACGCCAAACCCACCGAAGAGGTTGATATCCGCGAAGTTTTCGGCGTCGAGTCCGATATGAAGGTCAAGGCATTCGCCCAAACCAGCGAGCGCGTGCCTGCCATCGATTCCACCTATAAGTTCGATCCCGACACCACTTTGGCGATCTTGGCGGGCTTTGCCTATAACCGCCGGGTGATGATCCAAGGCTATCACGGCACAGGGAAATCCACCCATATCGAACAAGTCGCCGCGCGGCTGAACTGGCCCTGCGTGCGCGTCAACCTTGATAGCCATGTCAGCCGGATCGACCTGATCGGCAAGGATGCGATCAAGCTGGTCGACGGCAAGCAGGTCACGGTGTTCCACGAGGGCATTCTGCCTTGGGCGCTGCGCAACCCGACTGCGATTGTGTTTGATGAATACGACGCGGGGCGCGCGGATGTGATGTTCGTGATCCAGCGCGTGCTGGAAGCCGATGGCAAGCTGACGCTGCTCGATCAAAACGAGGTGATTACGCCCAATCCGTTCTTCCGCCTGTTTGCAACCTCGAACACCGTGGGTCTGGGCGACACGACCGGCCTTTATCACGGCACGCAGCAGATCAACCAAGGCCAGATGGACCGCTGGAGCCTCGTATCGACGCTGAACTATCTGTCTCACGACGCCGAGGTCGCGATCGTTTTGTCGAAAAACCCGCAATACAATACCGAGTCGGGCCGCAAGACGATCAGCCAGATGGTGACCGTGGCCGATCTGACGCGCACGGCGTTCATGAATGGCGACCTGTCCACCGTCATGAGCCCGCGCACCGTGATCGCATGGGCGCAAAATGCGCGCATCTTCAACAATATCGGCTATGCGTTCCGCCTGTCCTTCCTGAACAAATGCGACGAGCTGGAGCGTCAGACCGTGGCCGAGTTCTACCAGCGCCTGTTTGACGAGGAACTGCCTGAATCTGCGGCGGCCGTCGCGAAATGATCCGGGCGCTGGCAGTTTTGGCGCTGGGGCTGGCACCTGCGCTGGCGAGCGCGCAGGAACCGCCCGCACCCGGCGATCTGGTGGCCGCGCTTAGCGGCGACTGGAACGGTGACGGCCAGCCGGATGCCGCACTGATTACCCAGGCCGAGGGCGGCGATGCCGATTTGAGCCTGTATCTTGGTGATCCGGTCTTCGGGTTAAAGCGCGTGGTTGATCGCCCCCGCGTGGTCTTTTCGGGCCCGATGGGCGGGCAACTGCCCGCGCTCGAACCCAACTCATCCAGCAGCTTCAAACTGCATCAGGAACAGATCGGCATTGGCCGCACGCCGTGGGAATCGACGCTCTCGATTGCCTGGCGCGGGGGGCAATTCGTGCTCGCCGGATATAGCTATCAGTTCTACGACCGCATTGATCCTGACCATAATGGCCATTGTGACGTGAATCTCTTGACCGGAGATTACGAGCTGACACTTGGCGAGAAGACGCAAAAGGGCCGGCAGGATGCCCGTGCCTTCCCGATCTCCAAGCTCGCAGCCGATTACATGCCCAAGATCTGCACGTCACTGTTTGAGTAAGCGACTGCTTGAGTAATCAGAGGCTCAAACGCCCGGCCTTTCGACCGGGCGTTGCAGTCTGAAGCTGCGAGCAGGCTTACACGTTAGCCTTGGCCCATTTCGCCGCCCTGCCCCAGAACACCATGTCATCCAGCAACTCCTTAGTCGGCGCGTCCAGGTGATCGCCCAGTTCGGCAATCGGCGTGCCTTTGCTAGCCTTCACGAAATCCGCGCCGCCAATCGTGACCGCGCCGCGCACCGGAACCATGCCGAAATTGACCGCGATCATACGCAGGTGTTCAACCGCGCGGGCCGCGCCCACGCCGCCATAGCCCACCGTGCCAATCGGTTTGCGATGCCAACCCTTGAACGCATAATCAAACGCGTTCTTGATCGTCGCCGGGATCGAGTGGTTATATTCCGCTGTCAGCACGATGAACCCATCGCATTCGCCCAGTTTTTTCTCCCATTCCTGCGCGGCGGCGTCCGTCACGGGCTTGGCGGCGGGCGGAGCGATCTCATCATAAAACGGCAACGCGACCTCGCGCAGATCAAGCACCTCATAAGTCAAATCGTCGCGCGCCGCGATCTTGCCCTCAAACCATTCCAGCGCCCGGTCGGCAAAGCGCCCGTCGCGCGTCGTGCCAACGATGATTCCGATCTTGAGCTTGTCCGTCATAGTGATCTCCTGCAATGCGCATGGCTTTGCGGCCGGCGCGGTGATTTCCCTTTGATTATGGGGCGGTGCTGCGCCAAGGCAACCGCGCCCGCTGTGCGTTGCCGAACCGGGTCGGCGCAGAATTGCACTCTCGCCTCGCCCCCTCTTGCGGGCGCGCCCGCGCGGTGCTTTATCTGGGGCATGAGCAAGCCCTCCGATAACCCCGCTGATCCGTTCAAGAAGGCGCTGGCCGAGGCCACCAAAACGATGGCCGATGCGCCTGAGATGACGGTGAGCTATTCGGTCGATCCTTCGGGAATGACCTCTGACACGATGCGCCTGCCGCAGGTGTCGCGCCGCATGACGCGCGACGAGGTGCTGCTAGCGCGTGGCACGGCTGATGCGCTGGCGATGCGCAGGCGTCACCATGATGCGAAAATCGACGCCCGCTATGCGCCCTCGGGCGATCTGGCGGCCTCGATCTACGAGGCAATGGAAACCGCGCGCTGCGAGGCTTTGGGCGCGCGCGACATGCCCGGCACGCTGACCAATATCGACGCCAAAATCGCCCATGAGGCCGAGCGTAAGGGCTATGCCCAGATTCGGTCTGCGCAAGACGCCCCGCTTCCGGTGGCGGCAGGTTATTTCGTGCGCGAACTTGCCACGGGGCGCAAATTGCCCCCCGGTGCGTCCAACGTGCTGGATCTGTGGCGTCCCTTTATCGAGCAATCGGCAGGAGATGAATTAGAGGGCGTGGATCACGTTCTGGGCGATCAGGCCGCATTTGCCCGCATGGCGCGCAAGGTCATTGCCGATCTCGGCTATGGCGACCAGCTTGGCGACGATCCTGATGAGGATATGGGCGACGAGGGCGAGGACGACCCGCAAGCCCGCCAGGAAGAGGATCAGGGCGAAGATCAGGACTCCGAGCAATCCGAGGAAGATGACGCCGACGCCTCGCCGGAATCCAGCCAGGAAACCCAGCAAGATCAAAGCCAGACCACCGTCAGCTCTGACGATCTGGCCGATCAGGACATGGGCGAAGAGGTGGATATGCCCCAAGCCGATGCGCCGCTGGAGCCGCCCCCGCCACAGCCCCATTCCGCCGCTGATCCGAATTACGTGGTCTTCACGACAGAATTTGACGAGGAAATCGCCGCCGAAGACTTGGCCGAACCTGCCGAGTTGGAACGCCTGCGACTTTATCTTGATCAGCAACTGGAACCGCTCAAAGGGGCCGTGTCGCGCCTTGCCAACAAGTTGCAACGCCGCCTGCAAGCCCAACAAAGCCGCGCGTGGGAATTTGACCGCGAGGAAGGCATGCTGGACGCAGGCCGTCTGGCGCGGGTCGTGGCAAATCCGACGATGCCGCTGTCGTTCAAGGTCGAAAAAGACACCGAGTTTCGCGACACCGTGGTGACGCTGCTGCTGGATAATTCCGGCTCGATGCGCGGGCGTCCGATCTCAATCGCGGCGATCTGTGCCGATGTTCTGGCGCGCACGCTTGAGCGCTGCGATGTGAAGGTCGAGATCCTCGGCTTTACCACGCGGGCGTGGAAAGGCGGGCAATCGCGCGAGAAATGGCTGGCTGACGGCCGTCCGCAAAACCCCGGACGCCTGAACGATCTGCGCCACATCATCTATAAACGTGCCGATGCCCCGATGCGCCGCACGCGGACCAATCTGGGTCTGATGATGAAAGAAGGGTTGCTCAAGGAGAACATCGACGGCGAGGCGCTGGAATGGGCGCATCGGCGGATGATGGCACGTTCCGAGGCGCGTAAAATCCTGATGGTAATTTCGGATGGCGCGCCGGTGGATGACTCAACTTTGTCCGTCAACCCCGCGATTTATCTGGAAAAACACCTGCGCGACGTGATCGCAATGGTGGAAAAACGCCGCGCCGTGGAATTGATCGCCATCGGGATCGGCCATGACGTGACGCGCTATTATCAGCACGCCGTCACGATCACCGATGTAGAACAACTGGCAGGCGCCATGACCGAGCAACTCGCCGGTCTGTTTGACAGCGATCCGCGGGCGCGCGCGCGTCTGCTGGGTATCAAAAAGGCAATGTGATGTTTCAGGATTTTTCGGTGCAATCGCGCCCCGAATTCGGCCCGCCCCGTCTGGCCGAACTGCGTGCAGAAATGGCGAAATCCGGGCTGGACGGGTTTATCGTGCCGCGCGCGGATGCCCATCAGGGCGAATATGTCGCGGCGTGTGATGCGCGTTTGGCGTGGCTGACGGGTTTTACCGGATCGGCGGGGTTCTGCATCGCGACGGGTGATGAGGCGGGTGTGTTCGTCGATGGCCGCTACCGCGTGCAGGTGCGCGCCGAGGTCGATCTGGCGCATTTCACCCCCGTCAACTGGCCCGAGATCAAACCCGGCGCTTGGCTGCGCGATCACCTGCCCGAGGGCGCAAAGGTGGGCTTTGATCCTTGGTTGCACACGCGCTCCGAGATCACCAATATCCGCGCGGATCTGGACGGCAGCGGCATCGCCCTGATCGAAAGTGCCAATCTGATCGACGCGATCTGGGCCGACCGCCCTGCCCCGCCAATGGCCCCGGCGCGCGTCCATCCGCCGGAATTTGCAGGCGAAAGCGCGGGCGAAAAACGCGCGCGACTGGGCGATGATCTGCGCGCGCAAGGCGCTGCAGCGGCGGTGTTGACCCTGCCGGATTCTATCTGCTGGCTTCTTAACATTCGCGGCAGCGACATCCCCCGCAACCCGATTGTGCAGGCTTTTGCCGTCCTGTTTGATGATGGCGCGGTGAAACTTTTTGCCGAAGCCGCCAAATTCGACGCCGATCTGCGCGCGCATCTGAGTGATCAGGTCGCGATCCTCCCGATGGCGTCCTTTACCGCCGCACTTGAGGCCATTGAGGGTCCGGTGCTGGTCGATCCCGACTCTGCGCCGATGGCGGTTGGCCTCACGCTGAATGATCACGACACCAAGACCCTCTGGGCGCGCGATCCCTGCATCCTGCCCAAGGCGCGCAAGAACGCCGCCGAAATCGCGGGTATGCAGGCTGCCCATCACCGCGACGCCTGCGCGATGGTCGAGTTCCTCGCCTGGCTGGATCGCGAGGCCCCGAGAGGCAAGCTGAGCGAAATCGACGTCGTCACCGCGCTGGAAGGTTTCCGCCGAGAAACCAATGCGTTGCTGGATATCAGCTTTGATACGATCTGTGGCGCGGGGGGTAACGGCGCAATCGTGCATTACCGCGTCAACGAGGTCACAAACCGCCCCGTCAAACCCGGCGAGTTGCTGTTGGTGGATTCGGGCGGGCAATATGTCGATGGCACGACCGATATCACCCGCACGGTCGCGGTGGGCGATGTGCCGCCTGAGGCCCGCGCCCCCTTTACCCGCGTCCTGCAAGGCATGATCGCCCTCTCGCGCGCACGCTTCCCGCGCGGCGTTGCGGGGGCGCATCTTGATGCGCTGGCACGCGCGCCGCTTTGGGCCGAAGGCTGGGATTATGATCACGGCACGGGTCATGGCGTGGGGGCCGCGCTTTGCGTGCATGAAGGCCCGGCGCGGATTTCGCGCGTCTCTGACATCGCGCTGGAACCCGGCATGATCCTGTCCAACGAGCCGGGTTATTACCGCGAAGGCGCGTTTGGTATCCGCATAGAAAACCTGATCGTCACGCAAACTGCCCCCGCCAAGGGCGACAATCGCGACCAGCTCAGCTTTGACACGCTGACCTTCGTGCCAATTGATCGCCGCCTGATCGACACAAGCCTGCTATCGCCCGACGAACGCGACTGGTTGAACGCCTATCACGCGCAGGTGCAGTCCCGCATCGCCGCGCATGTCAGCGCGGATGCAAAGACCTGGCTGGAGAGCGCCTGCGCCCCTCTCTGATCGTGCGGTTTTGTCAAACCTCGGATGCCTCCGGCAGGAGTATTTCGAGCTAGATGAAAAGGCGGTCTGCTTTCATCTAGCCTCAAATACTCCCCGCGGAGCGTCCCGCAATGGTTCCGCGCGCCGCGCTTAAAGGCTGAGAACCTTGCGCGCGGCACGGGCGATGATAATTTCCTCATTGGTCGGAATCACCATTACGCGCACCCGATCCGCGCCGATATCGCGCGCGCTTTGCGCGTTTGCCTCCGCGTCAAGATCAATGCCGAGCCAGCCCATATCGGCGCAGACCTCGGCGCGCAGGCGCGCAGAATTTTCACCGATCCCGCCGCAAAACACGATCCCGTCGAGCCCGCCAAGCGCGGCCGCCATCGCGCCGATCTCACGTTTGATGCGGAAGGCGAAATAGGCGATGGCCTGCGCGGCATGGGGATCGTCGCTGTCCTCAAGCGTGCGCATGTCATTAGAGATGCCCGACAGGCCAAGAAGGCCGGATTTCTTGTAAAGCAGATCGGAAATCTCGGCCGCACCCATCCCCTCTTGATCCATCAGATAGAGAACAACGCCCGGGTCCAACTCGCCCGAGCGGGTGCCCATCGGCAGCCCGTCGAGCGCCGAAAACCCAAGACTTGAGGCAATGGATTTACCGCCCTTAAGCGCGCACATCGAGGCGCCCGACCCAAGATGGGCTACCACGACGCGCCCGGCATGCAGATCGGGTTCGCTGCGCGCCAGTTCACTTTCGATGTAGTCATAGCTTAGCCCGTGAAAGCCGTAGCGGCGCACGCCCTTCTCGTAATAGGCGCGCGGCAGGGCGTAAACATCGGACACGAACGGATGGCCGCGATGGAAGGCCGTGTCATAACACGCAATTTGCGGAACGCCGGGAAAGGCGTCAATCGCGGCACGAATACCGGCGAGATTGTGGGGCTGGTGCAATGGCGCGTAGGGGGCGAGCCGCGCGAGGTCTTTGATCAGCGCCGCTGTCACCTTTTCGGGCGCGGCGTGCTTAAGCCCGCCATGCACGATGCGATGCCCGACCGCGACAATTTCGAGTGCGTCGAAATCGGCGCGAAAGGCGTCTAGCGCGGTTTCCAACGCGGCAGCGTTGGTGGCGAAGGCTTCGGGCGCGGTTTCGGAAAGCGGCAGCGACGCGCCATCCGCTCCGGTCAGTTTCATCGCCGCTTCGCGACGCCCGATCCGGTCAACATGGCCCATCGCCAGCATATCCAGATTTTCGCTAAACAACCCGAGCTTTAGCGAAGAAGACCCTGAATTCACAGTTAAAATCGCGCGTGTCATTCTACATTCCCCCGCAGTCGGAAATAGTGGATTGAGGCCACCGCCGCCGAGGCCAGCCGCGCCATCGAGCTATCGGAGCGCGAATTGAGGATTACCGGAACTTTCGCCCCCAGCATCAGTCCAGCCCCTTCGGCATGCGAGATATAGGCCAGTTGCTTGGCCAGCATATTGGCGGAGTCGATGCCCGGCGCGACCAGCACCTCGGCGCGCCCTGCCACCTGCCCGCGCAAGCCCTTGGTGCGCGCGGCCCCCAGATCGACCGCGTTATCCATCGCCAGCGGCCCGTCGACCTCGCCCCCGGTGATCTGTCCGCGCTCGGCCATTTTCGACAGAAGCGCGGCATCCAGCGAGGACGGGATCGAGGGCGTCACGGTTTCGACCGCGCTCAGCACGCCGACCTTGGGCACCGCAATGCCAATCGAGATCGCCACGTCGATCGCGTTTTGCACGATATCCACCTTGGTCACCAGATCTGGCGCGATGTTGATCGCGGCATCGGTGACGATCAGCGGATGGGGCACGCCGGGCACATCCATCACGAAAACATGGGTGAAACGACGCCCCATGCGCAGCCCCGTAACCTTATCCAGCATCGGTTTGAGCAGCGTATCGGTGTGCAGATGCCCTTTCATAATCGCGCCCGCACGCCCGTCATTGACCAGTTGCACGGCCAGGCGGGCAGCGTCGCGCGCGCTCTCGGCGGGCAGGATTTCAAAGCGGGTGGCATCGTGACCGCACTCGTCAGCCGCCCGCATGATCTTTTCGGGATTACCAATCAAGAGCGGCTCGATGATGCGATGTTCGGCAGCCAAAATCGCGCCTTCCAGCGAGGCCGGTTCCTCGGGACAGACCACTGCCGTGACAAGATCGGGCAGCGGCTCGGCGCGTTCGAGCAGTTTCTCGAAATGGCGATGGCGCTGGCTTATCAGGCCGGGCACTTCGAGCGCGTCGAATTTCAGATGTTTCTTGGGGGCAAACACATCGGCCATACCATCCACGATCAGCGCGCCATCGCTGATCCGTGTGACCTGCGTAGCAAAACGCACCGCGCCATCGGCCAGCTTTTCCACCACCTCGACGCGCGCGCATAATTCGTCTCCCGCCAAGGCATGATCGTGAAAATTCAGGCTTTGCGAGCGATAAAGCGTGCCCGGCCCCGGCAAAAAGTTCCCCAGCACCGCTGTAATCAGCGAGGCGACGAACATGCCCGGCGCATAGGCCTCACGCACCCCGTCGCCATCGCCATCCTCGGCCTCAAGATGGACCGGGTTGTGATTGCCCGACGCCGCGGCAAAGACATAGAAATCATCCGCCGTGCACAGCCGTTTCAGCTCTGCGCTTTGGCCGACCTCCATTTCATCCCAGTTCCGGCTTTCCAAAATCATCGAGGTCTCCTGCCTATCTACTGCGCGCGCATCTTTATTGTGCCTATCGGTTTCATCTAACGCGTAACAGATGACAAATCCTTGATCCGAGACAAAAACCGCCGACATTTCGCGTCCCCCCTTCCCTGCAAAGGCCCAGACGCCTAAGACCTAGGCACGATGCACGAAGGAGGTCGGGGATGGCACTCAACGAAGCTTTAAGCGCACTCGAATCGCTGCTCGGCGACAGGTTGAGCCGCGCGCCGGGCGATTGCGATCAGCATGGGCGCAATGAAACATGGTTTCCCTTTAGCCCGCCCGATGCCGTGGCCTATCCTGAAACCACGCAAGAGGTTTCCGATCTGGTGAAAATCTGCGCCGCGCATGGCGTCGCGATCACGCCTTGGGGCACGGGCACCTCGCTTGAAGGGCATGCGGTGCCGCTGCAGGGCGGGATCAGTCTGGATTTGAGCCGGATGAACCGCGTCCTTGAGGTACTGGATTCGGATATGCAGGTGCGCGTGCAGCCCGGCGTGACGCGCGAGGCGCTGAACGAGGATCTGCGCGCGACGGGGCTGTTTTTCCCCGTTGATCCGGGCGCGAATGCCTCGCTGGGCGGGATGGCGGCGACGCGCGCAAGCGGCACCACGACCGTGCGCTACGGGTCAATGCGCGATAATGTGGCCGCGCTAGAGGTCGTACTGGCGGATGGGCGCATCATTCGCACGGGATCACGCGCCAAGAAATCGGCTGCGGGCTATGATCTGACCGCGCTGATGGTGGGCTCTGAGGGCACGCTCGGGATCATCACTGAACTGACGCTGCGCCTGCATGGCCAGCCCGAGGCGATCTCATCTGCCGTCTGTGCGTTCGATACGCTGGAGGCGGCGGTCGAAACCGTACAACTGACGATCCAGATGGGCATCCCGATGGCGCGGATCGAATTTGTCGACGCGCTGACGGCCGAGATTTTCAACGAGGCGAATGGCACGGATTTCCCGCACAAGCCGCATCTGATGATCGAGTTTCACGGCTCGGACGCGGCGGTGGCCGAGGCGTCAGAACGCTTTGGCGAGGTCGTGGCGGATATGGGCGGCGCCGACTTTCAATGGGCCACCACGACGGAAGATCGCAACAAGCTTTGGCGGATGCGGCACGGTGCCTATCCGGCCTCGATCGCGCATCGCCCCGGCTGCATGGGGCTGGTGACCGATATTTGCGTGCCGATCTCGCGTCTGGCCGAGGCCGTGGCGGAAATGACCGCAGAAATCGCAGCGGCAAAGCTGATCGGGCCGATTGTCGGCCATGTCGGGGATGGCAATTTCCACTCGGTGATGCTGCTGGACCCCGACGACAAGGACGAGTTCAAACGCGCCAAATCCGTGGCGGGCAAGATGGCCAAGCGCTCGCTGGAGATGGGCGGCACCGTGACGGGCGAGCATGGCATCGGCATGGGCAAGATCGGCTACATGCGCGACGAGCACGGGGCGGGCTGGGATGTGATGGGCACGCTTAAGGCTGCGCTTGATCCGCAAAACATTCTCAACCCCGGCAAACTGGTGGAGCAAAAACCATGAGCTTTGAGACGCCAGAGGATTTTCCGCGCGCCTTTGCCCGCGCATGGGGCGCACGCGATGCGCTTACGCTGGCGGGGTATTTCGCCAAAGACGCTGATTTCCTATCGCTGACGGGCGGCGCGGCGACCGGACGTGAGGAAATCACCGAACTGCTTGCAGGCGAACTGAGCGGCGCGTTTGCGCGTGCGCGCCTTGTGACGGGGCGGAGCAAGCTGCGCCCTGTCGGAGAGCGGGCTTGCGTCGTGCTGCAACGCTTTGTGCTGTCGGGAATTGTGCATCCCGATGGCTCGGATGCGGGGCGCGTTGGCGCGGTTTTTGCCGCGACGATGGAGCGTTCGGAGGCTGGCTGGGAGATCGTCTCGGCGCAGTTCGTGGTGGAACCCGCAGCCTGAGAAACCGCTAACCCGCGAGCAGCGATTTTGCGGCCTCGCGCGCAGCGTCGGTAACTTCGGCCCCCGCGATCATGCGCGCGATTTCGTCGATGCGCTCGGATTCCGGCAGCGCCAGCACTTGCGACGTGGTCATCCCGTCGCTTACCGATTTCGCAACGCGGAAATGGGTGGCCCCGCGCGCAGCGACTTGCGGCGAATGGGTGACGACAAGAACCTGCGCACCCTCGGCCAGTTTCGCCAGCCTGCGGCCCACCGCATCCGCTGTCGCGCCGCCAACACCGCGATCAATTTCGTCGAAAATCAACGTCAGCGCATCGGCCCCGCGCGATAGCACCACCTTGAGCGCCAGCAGGAACCGCGACAGTTCGCCACCCGAGGCGATTTTGTTCAGTGGCCCCGCAGGCGCGCCGGGGTTCGTGGCGACCGTAAAGGCCACCCAATCGCGCCCGTCAGGACCGGGATCGCCCGGCGTGATATGAGTTTCAAAGACCGCGCGCTCCATTTTGAGCGGCGCCAGTTCGCCCGCCATTGCCGCATCAAGCCGGGTCGCTGCTGCCACGCGCGCTTTGCTCAGCTCACTTGAGGCGCGTTCAAACTCGGCACCTGCGCGTGCAAGCTCGACCTCAAGATCCTCGATCCCCTCGGCCCCCGCATCCAGCGCGGCCAGCTTGTCACGCAAACCGCTGGCAAACTCGCCCAAGTCATCGGCCAAAACGCCATGCTTGCGCGCCTGAGCGCGGATTTCAAACAGGCGTTCCTCACAGGCCTCTAACGCGCGGGGATCAAAATCAAGCGCATCCAGCGCGCCCTCGACGCCCTGCAACGCATCGCCCAATTCCAGCAACGCGCGTTCCAGCGTTTCCAGCGGGCCATCCAGACGCCCCTCGGCCCGCGCGGCGGCCCCTTGCAGCCAGCGATCGGCATCGCGCATCGCGCCCTCTGCCCCCTCGGGGCCCAAAGCCTGCGCGGCCTTGGACACATCCTCACGAATTTTCGCAGCGCCCTGCATCAGGCGGCGCTGGGTGTCCAACGCGCCCTCTTCGCCGGGTTGCGGGTCAAGCGCGTCCAGTTCCTTGACCGCGTGGCGCAGGAAATCTTCCTCAAGGCGCACGGCCTCGAGATCGGCGCGCGCGGCGTCCAGCTTGCGCTGGGCGGATGAGCGCGCTTTCCACGCCTCGCGGGTCGCGGCAAGACGTTTGGGGTGATCGGCGAACAGATCGAGCAACGCGCGGTGGCCGCGCTCATTGAGCAAACCACCATCATCTTGCTGCCCGTGCAATTCCACCAGCGAGGCCGAAATCTGGCGCAACACATCGCCACTGGCACGCCGGTCATTGACCCAGGCAGTCTTGCGGCCATCGCGCGCGTTGACGCGGCGCAAGATCAGCTCATCCTCGCAGGGCAGACCGGCCTCGGTCAGGATTGCGCGCACCGGATGGGAGGGCGGCACTTCGAACACCGCCGTCACCTCACCCTGATCGGCCCCTTGACGCACCAGTTCCGCCCGCCCGCGCCAGCCCAGCACAAAGCCCAGACAGTCGAGCAAAATCGACTTGCCAGCGCCGGTTTCCCCCGTCAGCACGTTAAGACCGGCCCCGAAACTGAGTTCGAGCCGGTCTATAATCAAGATGTTGTGGATATCCAGCGAACGCAGCATGTCAGCCAGCCCCGCATGCGATCAGAGCCATTCGCCCTTGATCACCTGACGATACACCTTTGCCAGCCAGCCATCACCCTTGGCTTCGGGCTTGAGGCCCTTTTTCGCCAATAGGTTATAAGCGTCTTGGTAGAAAGGCGAGGATTGGAAATTGTGCCCCAAGATCGCGCCCGCAGTCTGGGCTTGGTCGTTGATGCCAAGGGCAAGATAGGCTTCGACCAGACGCTCCAGCGCCTCGGGCGTGTGCGCGGTGGTCTGGAACTGCTCAACGACAACGCGGAAGCGGTTGATCGCGGCGGTGTAATTGCCCCGCTTGAGGTAATAACGCCCGATCTCCATCTCTTTTCCGGCCAGATGGTCGAACGCGAGATCGAATTTCAAAATCGCGGGCTGCGCATATTCCGAGTCCGGATATTTCTCGATCACATCGCGCAGCGCCTGCAGCGCCTGATAGGTCAGACCCTGATCGCGGCCCACCTCGTCGATTTGGTCGTAATAAGACAGCGCCAGAAGATATTGCGCATAGGCCGCATCTTCATCGCCCGGGTAGGTATCAAGGAAACGCTGCGCCGAGGCGCGCGCCTCTTCGTATTTCTTGGCACGGTGCTGGGCGTAGGCCTCCATGATCAGCGCGCGCTTGGCCCATTGCGAATAAGGGTAAAGACGCTCGACCTCAGAGAAATATTTCAGCGCATCGGCGGGGCGGCGCGGATTGCCGACCTCCAACTCATATTCGCCGCGCTCGTAAATTTGTTGCGCCGTGAAATTCTCAAGGTTGGGTATTTCCTTTTGATTTGCACCGCACGCGGCCAAAACGGTCACAAGACCAAGAGCCCCGAGTTTCGCTGCCGCTGTTTTGCCGCGCCCCATGCCCTGCCCCAATCCTCTTAACTACCGGGGGAAAGGCCCCGGACCCGTATCCTGACACCCGCTTCGCGCGGGGGGTTTGGGTTGTCCTAGCACAGAAAAATCCGGGGCGCAAAATGCCTTTGCTGCCTTTTTGCCCAA
The DNA here is from genome assembly GCF_000714545.1 of Thioclava indica. Taxonomy (GTDB): domain Bacteria; phylum Pseudomonadota; class Alphaproteobacteria; order Rhodobacterales; family Rhodobacteraceae; genus Thioclava; species Thioclava indica. Next base: position 179,796 of record NZ_AUNB01000018.1, on the reverse strand, counting down.
GCTTGCGTTACGTGACAAACCTGTTCACCCGGAGCTGCGCAAATTAGGCCGAAACCAGTGCTTTTGCAGGGCAAACACCCGCGCCGGGCAAAGCGTAGGACTGCGCGTCCGAACACTCCTCCCACGTCCAAGCGGTGGGATCGGCGAACAAGGCGCGCAGCAATTTGTTCGTCAGCGCATGGCCCGAACGCGTGCCGGTGTAACGCCCCAGAATCGGCGCGCCCGCCAGCGCAAGATCCCCCAGCGCATCCAGCATCTTGTGACGCACGGCCTCGTCGGCATGGCGCAAACCACCGGGGCTAAGGACTTGATCGCCTTCGATCACGACCGCGTTTTCATAGGTGCCGCCAAGGGCCAGACCATTGGCCTGCATCATTTCGACATCAGAGCGACGGCAGAACGTGCGGCTATCCATCAGCTCGCGCACGAACGCCCCGTTCGACATCTTCAATGTCTTATGCTGAATGCCAATCGCGGCGTCGCTGAAATCAATGTGAAAGTCGATTTCAAGCGCAGCGGCAGGGTCAAGACGCGCCACCGCAGCGCCCTCGCGCACTTCGATACGCTTGAGAACGCGGATCGCGCGCATCGCGCCATTCAGGTTGCGCAAGCCCGCCTCGCAGAACGCCGCGACGAAAGGGGCCGCGGAACCATCAAGGATCGGCACTTCGGGACCGTCGATTTCGACCAGCGCATTATGCACGCCCGAGCCGACCAGCGCGGCCATCACATGTTCGATCGTGGAAACCTGAACGCCATCGGCATTTTCGATTTTCGTGCAAAGCTGTGCGGCGGGAACATTGCTCCACAGCGCAGCGATACGCGGGTTCACACCGGTTACATCGGTGCGGCGAAACACAATGCCATTGCCCGCAGGCGCGGGATGCACACGCATTTCTACCGGCGCCCCGGAATGGAGCCCAACGCCCGAAAAGCTAACGGTTCTGGCAAGAGTGGTTTGCACGGTGTGACCTCACGACTTTTATCTTTGGCGGTAACGGAATATCAACTCTCTGTACCGCAGTCTCAGTTAGTCAGATGGTCAGCGCATCTCAACTCACTCTTTGTAACGGAGTGAAACAATGGCGCACACGTCGGGCAAAACACCGCCTAACGCGGCATAAGGCCCTGATATGAATAGAAAAAGGGCCGGAAAACTCCGGCCCCCATTACAGTTTTGTGATAACGTTTTTTTCTTAGTTTGCCTGGCGACGCAGGAAAGCGGGGATCTCAACGCGATCCTGTTCGTCGGTTTGCTCGTCGTCATAGACCTCAGCGCGGGGTTGTTGTACCGGCGCTTGTGCGCGCGGCGCGGCCTGCGGCTGGGCGTGCTGAGGCTGGGCGTGCTGGGGATGCGCGCCTTGACCCTCACCGCTGTGACCGGTCATCCGGTTGATCAGCGAGTTGATCCCGAAACGCGGCTTTTCGGCCTGCGGTTGGGGGGCCTCTTGGGCGTGCGCGGGACGCGTTGCTGCCATCGGGCGCTGTGCTGCGGGCGCTTTGCCAACAGCCGCTTCAAGACGACGCAGCGCCTCGGGGGACGGCGTGCCGGGCTGGCGCGGACGCGGGGCGACATAGCCCTGAGCCTCATCCTCGACGTAAAGGTCGGGCTGGGGTTCACGCGGGGCGCTATAGGCGGGGGGCGGCAGATCGTCCGCAGCCTGTTGGGGGGCCGGAGCACGCGCAGCAGGGGCATCAAACAGCGTGCGATCATTCGCCTGCTGCGGCTGCGGCGCGGGTTGACGCGCTTGCGGAGCGGGTTGCGGTGCCGCCTGATGTGCTTGCGGTGCCGGTTGCGGCGCGGTGCGCTGCGCGGGCTGAGCCGAGGTCACCGAAAGCGAAGCTGCAGCTTGCTGCGCTTGCGGCTGGGATGCGGGCTGGGGCGCGTAATCTTCGGTGTGATGGGTCGCAGCTTCGACGGCTTCTGCAGCCGGTTTCAGCGGCTCAGCCATCGAACGGCGCGGCACCGGGATGTCATTGGTCGCAACGACAGCATCAATACCGGTGGCAACCACCGACACGCGCATCGAGCCAGCCATATCCGGGTCCAGCGTCGAGCCGACAATGATATTGGCTTCGGGATCGACCTCTTCGCGGATCCGGTTTGCCGCCTCGTCCAGTTCGAACAGGGTCAGATCGTAGCCGCCGGTGATGTTGATCAGCACGCCTTTCGCGCCAGCGAGCGAAATCTCGTCGAGCAGCGGGTTCGCGATGGCCTTTTCCGCGGCCTGAACAGCGCGATCATCGCCATCCGCCTCGCCCGTGCCCATCATGGCTTTGCCCATCTCGTCCATCACGGCGCGCACATCGGCAAAATCAAGGTTGATCAGGCCGGGACGCACCATCAGGTCGGTCACACCTTTAACGCCCTGATACAGAACGTCATCGGCCAGCGCGAAGGCTTCGGTAAAGGTGGTCTTTTCATTCGCCAGACGGAACAGGTTCTGGTTGGGAATGATGATCAGCGTGTCGACGACCTTTTGCAGCGCCTCAAGGCCCTCTTCGGCCTGACGCATCCGCTTGGAGCCCTCAAACTGGAACGGCTTGGTCACGACGCCCACGGTCAGCACACCCAATTCGCGCGCAGCTTGCGCGATGATCGGAGCGGCCCCGGTGCCCGTGCCACCACCCATTCCGGCGGTGATAAAGCACATGTGCGCGCCTGCGAGATGATCGACGATTGTCTCGATGCTTTCTTCCGCAGCGGCAGCGCCAACCGAGGGGCGTGCGCCTGCACCCAAACCTTCGGTGGCCTTGACGCCCATCTGCACGCGGGCTTCCGACTTCGACTGTTGAAGCGCTTGTGCGTCGGTATTCGCGACCACGAACTCCACGCCCTCCAACTGCTGTTCGATCATATTATTGACCGCGTTGCCGCCTGCGCCGCCAACACCGAAAACAGTGATCCGAGGCTTGAGGTCCTGATGCTCTGACATCATGAGATTCAACGTCATGTGGTTTATCCGCCTGTTGCTGCTGCCCGGCCCTGTCCCAGACCGTAATGAATAGAAATTAGACTGAATTTAGCTATGAATCACCTAAACGTCACGCAAAAACTTACTCCGAGACACAAAATCTGGAGTTCTCTTTTGCGTGACAAGCGGTATTTCGCGTATTGCGCTGAATATAGTGGATTCTTGCAGGCACTCTGCTGCCCCTGCGTAACATCAGATAAATGATGCTCGCGCGCGCTTCTCCTAAACTATCACTTTTTCAACATTTCACCAATTATCACGGAACCAACGGATCGCCCGACGAATCGAGCGCCCGCCCATCGTTTCGGGGGGCAATTCGAAATCCCACCATTCATCTTGGGGATGGGCCGCAAACAGCGCCAAGCCCACCACCGAGGAAAATCCCGATCCCGTCGCGGCCTGTGGCAAGCCCTGCACCCGCATCGGGCGGCCAAGACGCACATTCTGGCCCAATATCCGCGCTGCCAACCCGTCAAGACCCGGAATCTGGCTTGCCCCGCCTGTCAGCACGATCTGTTGGCTGGGCAAATGTTCGAAGCCAGCGGCATCAAGGATCGCGCGCACATCCTCAAGGATCTCCTCAACGCGCGGGCGCATGATACCGATCAACTCGGCGCGGCTGATCTGGCGGCGGTCTTTTTCCCAATCGCCGGACTCTCCGCCCAACTCGATCATCTCGCGATCATCCATGCCCGTTGCATGCACGCCGCCGTGGAACGTCTTGATCCGCTCGGCCACCGCCATCGGCACTTGCAGCCCGGCGGCGATATCGCGAGTGACGTGATCGCCCCCGAGCCGCACCGCATCGCCATAGATCATGTGCTTTTTCATGAAAATCGACACGCCCGTCGCGCCGCCGCCCATATCGACACAGGCCGCGCCCAGTTCCTGCTCGTCCTCGACAAGGCTGGACACGCCCGACACATAGGCCGAGCTGGCAATTCCGGCGAGTTCCAGATCGCAGCGCCGGATACAGTAAATCAGGTTCTGGATCGCGGTATCTTCGACCGTCAGCAGATGCATATCGACCGCCAGACGCGACCCCGCATGACCGCGCGGATCGCCCAAGCCCGTGCGATGATCAAGCGCAAAGTTCACTGGCTGGGCATGCAGCACCTCGCGGCCATGCCCGATCGGGGGCATTTCGCAGGCTGCCAGCACCCGCCCGACATCGGTCTCTGAAACCGTCTCGCCTTGCAGATCAATCGCGCCCTCGATTCCGTAGGACCGCGGCTGGGCGCCCGAGAAACAGGCAATCACATGATCCACACGCGTATTGGCCATCTTTTGCGCGGCCTGAACGGCGGTGCGAATGGCACGCTCGGTTTCCGCCATCGCGTCGATCTCGCCAAAGCGCACGCCCCGCGAACGCGTCGTCGCCGCACCGATCACACGCGCGGCCGCATGTCCCGCCAAAGATCCTTCGCCCTCGGTGCCACCGGGGGTGTCGAACCGCAGCACGAGACAGGCAATCTTAGAGGTGCCGATATCAAGCAGCGCGATCACCCCGCGCTGCATCGCGGCCTTGCGCATGTTGCGCATCGCGCGCTGGGACTCATACAGATCGGTCATTGGCTGGCCCTTACTTTGAGACTGTCGGATTGCACCTGACGGAAGGCGGCGAGCGCAGGATCGCTCAGGCGGATGGTCGGGCGGTCTTTGTTGCGAAAATCAATTACGGTGAAATCGCGCGCGAGCAGATCCTCGGCGGTGTTGAGCGCAAGGATGCGATCAAGGGCGGCCTGCGGATCGGTCTCGGGCAGCATGATGCGCTGTCCGTGATCCAGCACCATATCCCAGCGCCGCTCGCCCATCCGCTCCAACCCGCGCAGACGCGGCAGGATCGGCCCGGCATCCGCAATCAAACGCAGCGCCTCGGGCACAGCTTTATCCGCGCCCTGCCCCACGATCAGCGGCAAGCCGGGGCGCGCCTCACGCGAAAGCAGCGTGGCGACGCGATGCCCGGTCGTATCGAGCATCTCAATTCCTTGCGGTTTGCGCCACAAAATCGCGGGCACGCGTTGCGTGACATCGGCCTCAAGCACGCCACCGGGGCGGATCACAAGACTGACATCGGCCACCGCATCCAGACGCGCAATCGTGTCCCGATAGGCGTCAAGATCAAGATCAAAGCTGGACGCGGGCAGTTGCGTGGGCAGCATTGCGCGGATCGCACGCGACACTTCGGGGCCTGCGCCCTCAATCTTAAGCAGCGACACCATGAATTCGGGGCGATGTTCGATCTTTTCGCGTATATCTTGCACATGCGCGATCAGATCGGCGCGCCGCCCCTGATCGCCCAGCCAAATGCCAAGCCCCAAAACGACGACAAACACCGGCAGGCCAATCCGCGTCAGCGCGCGCACTGCCGGCGTCAGCCACAGCCGCTGCAGGCGGAACGACAGCCGCGAGGGCGCGGGATCGCGCGTGCCCGGGCGGCGACCGCGTTGATAGACACGGGCGGGCGCACCGCCACGGTGATCCGCCGCCACAGAAACCGGATCACGCATCAACGATCGCATGAGGCGTCCTCCACCAACCAAGCGCAGAGCGCGGGGAAATCCATGCCGCATGTGGCGGCGTGTTCGGGCGATAGCGAGGTCGGCGTCATGCCCGGCTGGGTGTTGGTTTCCAGCAGCACAAGGCCATCTAACCCGCGCGTGTCATCCCAGCGGTAATCGGTGCGCGACAGACCACGGCAGCCCAAAGCGTCATGAGCGCGCAAGGCGTAATCGAGGCAAGCCTCGGTGATTTCAGCGGGCAGTTCGGCGGGGCAGACATGGCGCGACCCGCCCGCCTGGTATTTCGCGGCGTAGTCATACCAGCCCTCGGTGATAATCTCGGTCACACACAGCGCGCGATCGCCCAGCACGGAAACGGTCAGCTCGCGCCCCTGCACATAGGCTTCGACCATCACCTGCGCGGGCATCTCATCAGACAGTTGCGGCGGCGCGTTGGCACCGTCCATCACCAGATAAACGCCGACCGACGAGCCTTCGTTATTGGGTTTGACGACATAGGGCGCGGGCATCATATGGCGCGCCATCACATCGCTTTTGGCGGCAATCACCGAGGGCACAACCGGCAAACCGGCCTGCGCATAAATCTGCTTGGTGCGCGCCTTGTCCATCGCCAGCGCCGAGGCCAGAACGCCCGAATGGGTATAGGGGATGCGCAGCCATTCAAGAATGCCCTGAACGCAGCCATCTTCGCCCCAACGCCCGTGCAAGGCATTGAAAATACACGCTGGTTTGGCGTCCAAAAGACGATCAACGAGGTCCGCCCCCGCGTCGATTTCGATTGTTTCAAATCCCGCCGCGCGCAGTGCCTTGACGCATTCGCGCCCAGAAGACAAAGAGACCTCCCGCTCAGCAGAAGGGCCGCCCATCAGTACCGCCACACGTTGGGATGCCCTGCTCGACATACCCGCCACTTTCGCCATTTGCGGGGGTTATCCCCCGTCAACCTTATTTAGTAACCACGTCGCAGGCCGGTGATCTTACGTCCCGAATTCGCCCACGCGCTTAATTTCCCACTCTAACGAAATTCCGCTGTTGTGCAAAACCTTTTTACGCACCTCTTCGCCAAGATTTTCAAGATCGGCTGCGCTCGCCTGATCTGCGTTGATCAAGAAATTGCTATGTTTCTGAGACATTTGCGCCCCGCCAAGGCGCGCACCGCGCAAGCCTGCCGCGTCAATCAGGCTCCACGCCTTAAGGTCATGCACGTCATCCGCGCGCCCGGTCGAGGAAAACCCGGCCGGATTGCGAAAGGTCGAGCCCGCCGAGCGTTCCTTGGTGGGCTGGCTCGCATCGCGTTTGGCGATCTGCTCGGCCATGCGCGCCTCTAGCGCCTCGGGATCGCCCGGTTCAGTGTGAAATGTCGCGTCGATCAGCACGGACCCTTCGGGCAAGTCACTGTGACGATAGGAAAAATTCAGATCATCCGGCGCTAGGGTCACCACCTCGCCGCCGCGCGTGATCGCGCGCGCCGAAATCAGATGATCGGCGACATAAGAGCCGTAGCAGCCCGCATTCATCACCACCGCGCCGCCAATGCTACCTGGAATGGTGCGCAGAAATGTCAGATCGCGCCCGGCTTGCGCAGCGCGGCGCGCGACATGCGCATCCAGCGCTGCCGCCCCGGCGGTGACGGTCTCGCCGTCAATCTCAATCGCGTTAAAGCCGCGTCCCAGCCGGATCACCACCGCGCGCAAACCGCCATCGCGCACGATCAGGTTGGACCCCACCCCCATCGGAAAAACGGCAACATCACCTGGCAACCCGCGCAGGAAATCGGCCAGATCGGCCTCGTCTGCGGGCTGGAACAGGAAATCCGCAGGCCCGCCCACACGTAGCCACGTCAGATCGGCCAAGGGGCGATGCGGCGTCAGCGCGCCGCGCGGAGTATAGCTGGACGGGTTGGTCATGGCGGCTGTGTTAGCGGTGCCGCGCGCATCAGACAAGAGCGCAGTCGTGCCTAGCTCTTGCGAGACCCGAAAGTTCTGCGCAGCCCACGCATCAAATAGATCAGCGGCCAGCGCAGCACCGACATCGCGCCCGCCAGCAGCAAAAGCGCCACGATTACGCCATGCACCGCCCCCACCCAGATCAGCAGCGGCACCGCGAGCACGATCAAGATCACCGCCGCCGGCCAGTGAAACCGCCTCGGCCCCAGCGCAATCAGCGTGGCGCAAAGCCCCCAGAGACAGGCCAGAACGAGCGGTGTCGTCATGCTATGCCTTTAGTTTTTCAGGCAGATTGGTGGCCCAGGTCGAGATCGTGCCCGCGCCAAGGCAGACCACGATATCGCCGGGGCGCGCTTGTTCACGCACCAGTCGCGAAAGGTCATCCTCGGACAAGATCGCGCGGGCATGGCGGTGGCCATGCGCGATTAGTCCGGCGACCAGATCATCGCGGCTTGCGCCCTCAATCGGCTCTTCGCCAGCGGCGTAGACCTCGGCGATGGCGACCACATCGGCCTCGTTAAAACAGGTACAGAAATCATCAAACAGCGAATGCAGACGCGAATAGCGATGCGGTTGATGCACCGCGATCACGCGCGCACCGGGTTTCACCGATTGCCGCGCGGCTTTCAGAACGGCTGCGATTTCAACGGGGTGGTGGCCGTAATCGTCGATGATCGCGACACCACCCAGCACCTCGCCGACTTTGGTAAAGCGCCGATTAACACCGCCGAAACCCGCCAATGCCTCGCGGATTTCGGTCATTTTCATGCCCAGATGGCGCGCAACCGCCACAGCCGCCAAAGCGTTCGAGACGTTGTGATCGCCCGGCATCGGCAAGGTGCAGCCCTCGATCACCGGCTTGCCCTCTTCGCCCTGCAATGCGATGTCGAAATGCGCCACGCCTGCGTCGTAATGCAGACCCACCGCGCGCACATCAGCCTGCGCGTTAAACCCGAATGTCACGACGCGGCGGTCGTTGAGCTTGCCCACCAGCGTTTGCACTTCGGGGTGATCGGTGCAGCACACCGCCAGCCCGTAAAACGGAATATTGGAGACGAAATCGTAAAACCCTTTGCGCAGAGCATCGAAATCGCCCCAATGCTCCATGTGCTCGGGGTCGATATTGGTTACGATGGCAATGGTCGCGGGCAAGCGGTTAAAGCTGCCATCGCTCTCGTCGGCCTCAACCACCATCCATTCGCCCTCACCCGCGCGCGCGTTTGAACCATAGGCGTGAATGATGCCGCCATTAATCACGGTGGGGTCGAAATTGCCCTTGTCCAGCAGCGTGGCCACCATCGTCGTGGTGGTCGTCTTGCCATGCGTGCCGCCAATCGCGATGTTGGATTTGAGCCGCATCAGCTCGGCCAGCATCTCGGCGCGGCGCACCACGGGCAGACCGCGACGGCGCGCCTCTTCCAGTTCGGGATTGCCACGTTTGATCGCAGTCGAGATCACGACGACCCCTGCCTCGCCCAGATTTTCCGCGCGCTGGCCTTCAAAGAAGGTCGCGCCCAAACTCTCCAGCCGCTGCGTGATTTTCGATGCTTTCGCATCCGAGCCCTGCACGGTGAAGCCCTGCGTCATCAGCACCTCGGCAATACCGGACATGCCAATGCCGCCGATGCCGACGAAATGAATGGGGCCGAGTTCTCCGGGCAGTTTGGTCGCGTTCATTATTTGTATCCTGCTAGGTCTTGCACGAGCGCCACAAGCCGCTCGGTCGCGTCGGGAACGCCGTAGGAAACGGCAGCGAGCGTCATTTGCAGCGCGCCGTCGGGATTGTCCAGCACCAGCGCGATCTGGTCGCGCAGCGTGTCGGCGTCGAGTTTACTTTCGGGAATGGTGATCGCACCGCCCGCCTTGGCCAGCCCCTTGGCATTGGCGCTTTGATGATCGCCCGCCGCGGCCGCGTAGGGTATTAAAATGGCGGGTCGCCCGATCACGGAAATATCGGCGATCGAACTGGCGCCAGCGCGCGAAATCACCAACTGGCATTCGCTAAGACGGCGCGGCACATCGTTAAAAAACGTCTCGACCTCGGCGGTGATGCCGGCCGCGTCATAGGCTGCGATGACGCGCTCCAGATCCTCGGCGCGCGCCTGATGGGCGATGCGCAGATTGGCACGCTGGGGTTCAGGCAGGCGCGCCAGCGCCTCGGGGACGGTATCTGACAGGATCCGCGCGCCCTGCGAGCCGCCAATCACCAAAATCGACATCGGATAATCGCCGGGCGAGATATAGGCCGCGCCCGCGCGTTCCAGCACCGAGGCGCGCACCGGGTTGCCGGTATATTCAGCCTGCACGCCATCTGGCACATCGGTCGGCCAAGTGCCGCAGGCAAAGCGGTTGACGCGCTTGGCAAACACCCGGTTTACCCGCCCCATGATGCCGTTTTGTTCATGAATAGCGCGCGGCAAACCCAGAAACGTCGCCGACGCCAGCGCAGGGATCGTCGGATAGCCGCCAAAGCCCACGACGACGCTCGGGCGATCTGCAACATTGCGCAAAATAGCCGAAATAATGCCGCCAAAAATCTTGAACGGGGTGGCGAGTTTCGCCAACACACCGCCCCGCGCGAAGGTTGCTGAACTCACCTGCTCAACCGCAACCACATGGGGAAAGCCGCCTGCATAGCGCGCCCCGCGCGCATCTGTTGACAGCTTGACGCGCCAACCCCGGCGCACCATCGCCTCGGCCAATGCTTGCGCGGGAAACATATGCCCGCCCGTGCCGCCTGCGGCGATTAACAATAACGGCGTTTTATCCTTGGCCATGTCACCCTCCGGGGTTAGCGACCGCGCCGTGCCAGAATATCCGAAATCTGGCCCTGCGGGCGCGTGCGCGTCAGCGCAAGCAACATACCCACCGCGATGCCCGACGCAATGACCGATGACCCGCCATAGCTCACGAACGGCAAAGTCATGCCTTTCGCGGGCAAAAGCCGCACAGCTACGCCCATATTGATGATCGCCTGTATCCCGAACGCACAGGCCAGCCCGGTGCCGGCAATGCGCGTGAAGGGATCGCGCTCGCGCGTCAGGCGCAACATCGAGCGGATCACCACCGTCGCGTAAAGCGCGATGATGCACAGCACAAGGATCAGCCCGTATTCTTCCGCCGCGACCGCGATGATAAAGTCGGTATGCGCATCGGGCAGCGACCATTTCACCGAGCCCTGCCCCACGCCGACGCCAAAGAACCCGCCCTCTTGGATGGCGTTCGTCGCATAACCAATCTGCGTGCGCGGATCGACATCGGTCGATAGAAACCCGTCAATGCGGCGCGCGAAGTGATCCGAGAAGTTATAGGCGAAAAAGCCCCCCGTGATCGCCAGACCGCCGATGCCCGTCAGCAACGCAATCGGCGCGCCCGAGACGAAATACATCACCGACCACGCAAACAACACCAGCGAGGCTTGGCCAAAGTCAGGTTGCAGCGCCAGCGCGACGACAATCACGCAGGTCAGCAAAAACGAATAGGCACGACCGGGCGGGCCGCCCACCTCATGCGCGGCGGCCATGAACCACGCCGAGATGATCACGAAACCGGGCTTGAGAAATTCCGAGGGCTGCACCGACGCAAACCCAAGACTATACCAACGCACCGCCCCCTTGCCGAAATCCGTCCCCAACAGCGGCAGCAACATCACCGCGACGAACGCGCCCGCAAAACCGATCACACCCAGACGGCGGATCTGGCGCGGGTCCAGCATCGAAATCCCCAGCATGATGACCAACGCAACCACGCCAAACACCGCTTGACGCTTCACATAGTAAAACTGCTCCAGCCCGTTGCGTTCGGCCAACGGAACCGAGGCCGCCAGCCCCAGCAACATGCCCACCCCAAACAGGATCAGCACCGCCGAAAGCGCCCATTTATCAATGGTGCGCCACCATTTCGGAAGAACCGGTTCACCTGCGCGCACAGGCACAGTGCCAAAGGCCATCTCTGTCATGGGTAATACCGCCGTCGCTGCCTCAAATCGCCCGTTTGCCGGGTCTAGAGGAAAGAATAGCTGAATTTGCGCGGGCTGGCTAGGAAAAAGGAAGCGCGCACAGGGGGATGGGCGAGAAGACGGGATCGCCTTTGCGCCTGAATGCGCCCCCTTTGCACGGAAATCCCTTTCCCCTTCCCCTTGGTTCAAATATCTCGGGGGTGCGGGGGCTGGCCCCCGCTTGGCGCAGGAGACAGGCATGATACCGGTTCAGGTCTATAACGGGCAAAAAGTGGCGGTGCTGGGTTTGGGCCGCTCGGGGCTGGCAAGTGCGGCGGCCTTGCGCGCGGGCGGGGCCGAGCCGATCTGCTGGGACGACAGCCCCGAGGGGCGCGCCCGTGCCGAGGCAGCAGGCTTCACCTGCACCGATCTGACCAAACAGGGCGCGTTTGACGATATCGCCGCGCTGATCACCTCGCCCGGCATCCCGCATCTCTATCCCGCGCCCAATCCGGTGATCGCGGCAGCGATGGCGGCGGGCGTTCCGGTCGATAACGACATCGGGCTGTTTTTTGCCTCTTGGGCCACGCCCGAGTGGCAGAATTTCGACATTGCCCCGCGCACGATCTGCGTCACCGGATCGAACGGGAAATCGACCACCACCGCGCTGATCCACCACATCCTGACCCATGCCGGTCGGTCGTCGCAAATGGCGGGCAATATCGGGCGCGGTGTGCTTGATCTTGACCCGCCCGAAGCGGGTGAGGTCGTCGTGCTGGAACTCTCAAGTTATCAAACCGATCTGGCGCGCGCGCTGACCCCAGATATCGCCGTTTTCACCAATCTCTCGCCCGATCATCTGGATCGTCACGGCGGCTTGGGGGGCTATTTTGCCGCCAAACGCCGCCTGTTTTCCGAGGGCGGACCGGACCGCGCTGTGATTGGCGTGGATGAACCTGAGGGCACCTATCTGGCCAACCAGTTGGCCGTGTCGCGCAGCGATGATCGCGTGATCCGGGTGTCGGCTGCGCGCAAGCTGGGCGACTGGGGCTGGTCGGTTTTCGCGCGCAAAGGGTTTCTCAGCGAATGGCGCAAGGGTCGCCAGATTGCCTCGATTGATCTGCGCGAGGTGACGGGCTTGCCGGGCGCGCATAACCACCAAAACGCCTGCGCCGCCTACGCGGCCGTGCGCGCGCTTGGCATCGCCCCGCGCGAGATCGAGGCCGCATTTCACAGCTTTGGCGGGCTGCCCCATCGCAGCCAGACCTTGGCGGAAAAAGCCGGTGTGCGCTACGTCAACGATTCCAAAGCGACCAATGTGGATAGTGCGTCTAAGGCGCTGCAAGCGTTCAAAAATATCCTCTGGATCGCGGGGGGCTTGGGAAAAGAGGGCGGCGTTGCAGGCGTGAAACCGCATCTGGGGACGGTGAAAAAAGCCTATTTCATAGGTCATTCCGCACGCGATTTCGCGCTGGAACTCGCCCCGCTGGACCATGAGATCTGCGAAACGATGGAAGCCGCCGTGGCCGCAGCCGCGCGCGACGCGCAAACTGGCGACACCGTGCTGCTGGCCCCCGCCGCCGCCAGTTTCGACCAATACCCCAATTTCGAAAAACGCGGCGATCATTTCGCCGAATTGGTCGCAGCCCTGCCCGACTAGGCACGGCAGCGACCAACCGATCCTCGTCACTACGACGCGCGCAAACTCGCACGCCATTTGCGCGCAATGCTCAGCAGTGGCGGGACCAGCAGCGCAATGATGATCACCCACATCACCTTGGCGATCTCGCTGTGGAAAAAGATCGTCGGCGAGCCTCTGCCAATGATCATGCCTTGCGAAAATCCGTTCTCTGCGATGGGGCCCAAGATAAGCCCAAGGATCAACCCCTCAAGCGAATAGCCCAGCTTCTTGAGCAGCAAACCGAACGTCGCGAACGCAATCATCAGATAGATATCAAACACCGATGAATTCAGCGCGTAGCAGCCCAGCACCGCAAAAGCCGAGACAATCGGCACCATCACCGAGGGCGGGATCAGCGCGATACGCGCAAGATAGGGTGCAAAGGCCAGCCCGATGATCAGGAAGGTGAAATTGGCCACGAACATCGACAGGATGAACGGATAGGTGCGATCAGCGTGCACGGTGAACAACTCCGGCCCCGGAATCATGCCGTGAATGATGAACGCCCCCATCAGCGCTGCCGCAACCGAATTGCCCGGAATCCCCAGCGTGAGCGTGGGCACAAGCGAGCCACCGACACAGCCGTTATTGCCCGCCTCGGCCGCCGCCACGCCCTCGGGGTTTCCCTTGCCAAACATATGCTTGGCCTTCGAGATTTGCTTGGCGAAATTATACGAGATAAAGGCCGCAATCGTGGCACCCTCGCCCGGCAAAATCCCGATCACCGTGCCCGTGCCTGAGCCAAGCGCCATGTATTTGCCAAGCCCTTTGGGCAGTTTCGCGCGCTTTTGCGAGCCGTTAATCGCCGAGGTGTCAATCGGGGCATGTTCGCGTTGACCGGCCAGTTCCAGCATCTGAAGCATCGAGAAAAGACCGATCAGCGCGGGCATGAAGTTGATCCCGTCGATCAGATCGGTCAGCCCGAACGTGTAGCGCAATCCGCCCGACATGTTGTCGGTGCCAACCACCGCAATGATCATGCCCAAGAACCCCGAAAGCAGCGCCTTGAGCAGCGATGTGTTCTCGTCAACAATCGAGACGATCCCCGCCAGCCCCAACAGCGCCAGCAAGAACGTCTCGGCTGGCCCGAATTCTAGCGCTTGACGTGCCAGCAAAGGGGCAAACATCAGCAGAATGACAATCGAAAACGTCCCGCCCATGAACGACGCGATGACCGAGGTTTTCAGCGCGACGCTGCCCTCGCCACGGCGCGCCATCGGGTAGCCCTCAAGCGCGGTGGCCACGGCGGCGGGCGTGCCCGGCGTATTCAGCAGGATCGCGGGGATAGAGCCGCCATACATCGCGCCGCAATAGATGCCGCCCAGCAACATCAGCCCCAAAGTCGGGTCCATCGTGTAGGTGAACGGCACCAAAAGCCCCACCGCCATCGTCGCGGTCAAGCCCGGCATACCGCCCACGACGACGCCCGCAAATGTGCCCAGAACGATGGTCAGGATCGCGGGCAGCGTGAAAACTTCCGATAGGTATTCCATCAAGGTCGCATTCTTAGAATTGAGGGCCGGGAAGCCTGATACCCAGGACCACGACGAAAATCAGGTAGACCGCAGCCAGCAGACCCAAGGTCGTGCCCGCAATCACAATCGGGTTGCGCTGGCCCAGCATCACCGAGATCACCGGAACAAAGATCGCCGCCGGAATGAAGAAACCAAGCGTGTTGAACGCGACAGCAAAGGCGATCAGCCCTACGATCAGCCCGACAAACCGCCCGACATGCCCGGTCAGCGCAAGCGGCATGGTGCGTCGCTCTTTCCACAGGCTCAGGCCCAGTTGAACCGCGCCCAGCCCGCCAAGGCAGACCGCAAGAAAGCGCACATATTTCGCGGATGTCTTTTGCGCGATGCCGGGATAGCTGGCGGTGCTGATATAAAGCAGCACCGCCAGAACCACGAAACCCGCAAGGACGATCCGATCAACGGTCGTCCGGCTCATTACCACGGCGCCGCGTCGTAAACGGCCTTGACCGAGGTCTCCAGATTTTCGAGATATCTCGTGTAATCCGGCCCGCTCATTGGCAGCAGGTCAATCTTGCTGGCCGCGCATTTCTTCTGGAACTCCGGATCGGCCATAACCGCCGCCAGCATGTCATCCAGCTTGCTCTGAATGGCCGGGTCGATCCCTGCCGGGGCCACAAAACCGCGCGTCGCTGTCATCGTGACGTTAAAGCCCTCTTCCTTGGCCGTGGGAATATCCTCGGCGGAGGCGGCGCGCTTGTCGGTCAGAATCGCGATGATATGGGCATCGCCCGCTTTATGCTGCGCAATCATCTGCGACAGGTTCATGAACGAGGCATCGACATGCCCGCCCAGGATTGCGGCCTTCTGCTCGGTCGAGCCATTGGTCGGCAACAGGTTGAACGTAACCCCCGCCTCTTTCTCAAACGTCTTGGCAGCAAGGAAGTCATCCGAGCCGATACCGTTCACCGCCACCGTCAGATCGCCACCCTTGGCAGCCGCAGCCAGATCGGCCATCGTCTTGATCTTGCTGTCCTTTGGCACGGCCACAATGCCGGGATCTTCCGCGACATTGCCCATCACATGAAAGCTGTCGAGCGTGTATTTCCCGCGTTTGGACACGATATGCGCCACGAGTTGCGGCGTGAAATCCATGCCAATGGTGTATCCGTCGGGCTTGGCGCGCGCGATGGTTTCAAAGCCTTTCTGCCCGCCCGAACCGCCGATATTGTCGATCACGAACTCAAAGCCCGGATATTTGGCTTCTGCCGTTTCTGCAAAGATACGCGCCGTGGTATCGGTCGAGCCCCCGGCCTTTGACGGCACGATGATGGTGATCGGTTGTGACGGATAATCGGCTGCGAACGCCGGTGCGACGCCTCCCAGTGCGAGGGTTATCACACCCGCCAGACCCGTGACGAAAGTTCTCTTTTGCATTGCGGCTCCTCCCAGATACCATTCTTGTCGGTTCCGTGGAACCTTCCAACAAAACAGCCATCTGTCAATCAGATGACATTCGTGTAAAATTTTGATCTGTCACGAAATTGTTCATTCACGATGCGCCATTTGGTGTCCGTCTCAGGGGACGCACACCGCTTAAGTTGTGCATCCGTCATCGCATTCGCGCAGGCGTTGCGATGCCCCGATCCCCGTGCGCGTTCCAGACAGTCTGCACAGCAAGCCATACCAAGCGACGTCACGGGAGCAATCGAGATGCAAACCAACGATTGGCAAACTCTTTTGGAGATTTCCCTGAGGATTGGGCAAAAAATTAGCAGCGACGTCCATCGCTGCTAATCCAAATTTCGCACCACGACGCATGTCCGTTCCATCAGCCATAACCGACAATCGCCCCGGCTCTTTTTCAGCCCGTTGGTCCGATCAAATCGCCTTTTTCAGCGCCTCGATTAGATCGGTCTTTTCCCAGCTAAAGCCGCCATCGGCCTCGGGCGCGCGTCCGAAATGACCGTAGGCTGCCGTGCGCTCATAGATCGGTTTGCACAGATCAAGCGTGTCACGGATGCCCTTGGGCGTGAGGTCCATGATTGCGCTGACCGCGCGTTCGATTTCCTCGTCAGGCACTTGGCCGGTGCCAAACGTATCGGCATAAATCGATAGCGGCTTGGCCACGCCAATCGCGTAAGACACCTGAATAACGCATTTTTTCGCAAGACCTGCCGCGACCACATTTTTCGCCAGATAGCGCGCGGCATAGGCGGCCGAGCGGTCCACCTTGGTCGGGTCTTTGCCCGAAAACGCACCGCCGCCATGGGGCGCGGCACCGCCATAGGTATCGACAATGATCTTGCGCCCCGTGAGGCCCGCATCGCCATCGGGGCCGCCGATGACAAACGTGCCCGTCGGGTTCACCCACCATTCCGTCTCAGCCGAGATCCATCCCTCGGGCAGCACTTCGCGAATATAAGGTTCGACGATGGCACGAATATCATCCGAGGTCTGGTCGGCATCGGAATGCTGGGTCGACAGCACGATCGAGCTGACCCCGACAGGCTTGCCGCCCTCATAGCGCACCGAAAGCTGCGATTTCGCATCGGGGCGCAGCGTCGGCTCGGCCCCCGATTTGCGCGCCTGCGCCAAACGGTGCAAAATCGCGTGACTGTAATGAAGCGGCGCGGGCATGAGGTCGGGCGTCTCATCAGTGGCATAGCCAAACATGATCCCCTGATCGCCTGCCCCGTCCTTGTCCACGCCTTGAGAAATATGCGCCGATTGCGGATGCAGGAAGTTTGCAACCTTCAATGTGGCCCAGTGGAATTCATCTTGCTCATAGCCGATATCCTTGACGCAATCGCGCACGATCTTGTCAATCCCTTCAAGATATTCGGCGAGCTTGGTCTTGTCGCTCAGCCCGACCTCGCCGCCAACAACGACCTGATTGGTTGTGGCAAAGGTCTCACATGCCACGCGGGCATTGGGTTCTTCGTTCAAAAACGCATCGAGAATTGCATCCGAGATCCGGTCACAGACCTTGTCAGGATGCCCTTCCGAGACGGACTCGGAAGTGAAAATATAGCTATCGCGTGTCATGGGACGTGCTCCGTTGTGAATACCCCCGCACCGTCAGGAAGCCGTTGGAGCGGGTCGCGTTTTAGCTAGTGCCGCTTGACCCTGCGGTCAATGACAATGCGTGAAAACAGTAAGGAAACGATAAAGAGTGCGGCAATTAGCGCGATAAACGGCCCATCGCCCAGCTTGGCATAAAGCGTTTTGGGCAGCGAGGGCGGCAGGGTTACATCCAGCACACCCGCTTGATCCATGCCCAGACTGGCCACAATGCGCCCCTTGGCGTCGATCAGTGCACTGACCCCGGTATTGGCGTCGCGTGCCATCGGCAGCCCCTGTTCGATCGTGCGCAGCCGGGCTTGGGCGAGATGCTGATACGGGCCGCTCAGCGTGCCAAACCACGCATCATTTGTGACCTGCAAAATCCAGTCGGGGCGCGAGGGGAAATGCATCAAATCCTGCGGGAAAATCGCCTCATAGCAGATCAGCGGCGCGACCTTGCCCAAAGCGCCAAGATTGAGCAGCTTCTCTCCCGCGCCTGCCGAGTAGCCATTACCCACCTGCGACGCGAAAGCCGTGATCCCAAAGCGTGCCAGAAAGTCACCAAACGGCATATATTCGCCAAACGGCACGAGGTGGGATTTGTCGTAAATATCGCGCACCGCAGCGTCCGGCCCGATCACCGCAAGCGAGTTGTAATAGCGCGTGCCCTGGCTGCGCTGAATGCCCATCGCTATCGGCACACCGCCCGCCGCCTGCGCCGATAGTTCCAGCCCCTGACCGGGGCGATCCAGCAAGAACGGCACCGCGGTTTCGGGCCAGATGATCAGGTCGGGCTTGGGTGTGCCGGGCTTGGGCGCGCTGCTTGTGAGGCGCAGCAACCGATCAAAAAACTTCATCCGGTATTGCGGCAACCACTTAAGATTTTGCGCCGCGTTGGGCTGCACCAGCCGCAGATGGATCGGCTTGGCGCGCGCAGGCACTGGCGCGGCCAGCCGTGCCACCCCGCCAAACCAGATCGCCCCCAGAGAAATCAGTGCCACGCCAAGCAACAGCGCCCCGCGCCCCCCGCGCATCGTCGCCGCCATCGCGGGACTCGCGGCAATCAGCATTGTTATCAGGCTTAGCCCAAGCGGCCCGACAAAGGCCGCTGCCTGCGCGAACGGTGTGCCGATCCAGATATGACCGATCAAGATCCACGGAAACCCGGTAAACACATAGGAGCGCAGCGCATCCGACGCCGCCATGCCCAGTGCAATGCCCAAGGCACGCCGCCCCGACCCCGGCCCAAGCTGCGCACCAAGGCCAAAGCCCAGCGCCCAAAACACGCCCATTCCCGCCGACATCAGGATTAGCGCGAAGGGGGCCATCCAGCCGTAAACCTTGGCCTCGACCATGAACGGCTCGACGATCCAGAACATGCCCGCAAGCGCATAGCCAAAGCCCGCCGCAAAGCCGATCCACGCAACCGAGGCCGCCCAGCGCTGCCCCGAGCCCAGCCAGATCACACCCGCCAACGCAGGCAGCGCGATCCACCACAGGCCCAGCGGCGCTTGCCCAGCCGCGACCAGCACTCCCAGCACCAGCGCACCAAGCAAGGCTTGCCAGCGTGGGCGCAGCGGCGCGCGAAATCCAGCCCGCAGCCCCAAGATCATTCGGCAGCAGCCACGCCGGGCAAACGCACCCGAAGCCGCTTAATCCGGCGCGGATCGGCGTCGATCACCTCGTATTCGACACCGTTCTCGGTCACGACGACCTCACCGCGCGCAGGCACTCGACCCAGATGCATAAACACCAGTCCACCCATGGAATCGATCTCGTCATCGGCCTCGGCATCGGCCAGACGCACCCCTGTCACACTCTCGAATTCATGCACTGGGGCGCGCGCAAGCACGATCCATTGGCCGGGCTTTTCCTCACGCCAATAGCCGTCTTCGGTCTCGTCATGCTCATCCTCGATCTCACCGATCACCTGTTCGATCAGATCCTCAAGCGTGAGCAGCCCGTCAACGCCACCATATTCGTCGATTACCAAGGCCATGTGGATGCGTTGCACCTGCATCTTTTGCAGCAGCACACCAATCGGCATCGAGGGGGGCACGAAAATCAGCGGCCGGATCAGTTTGCGCAGGTTAAACCGCCCATTGCCCGAGCCAAAGCCGTATTCCAGTGCCAGATCCTTAAGGTGCACAAGCCCCAAAGGCGTATCCAGGGTTTCCTTAAATACCGGAAGGCGCGAATAGCCATGCTCGCGGAATTTCTGCACCAGCTCGTCGCGCGTGATCGAGACGGGAACAGCCTCTATCTCGACCTTGGGGATCGCGACATCGCCCACGCGCATGCGGCGCAGGTTGCCAAGCCCCGGCGGCGGCGCAGGCGCAGGCGGTTGCGACTGTTCCATCTGGTGTTCGCCCTCCGAGGAGCGTCCCCCAAACAAGCGGCTAAGCAGCCCGCGCGAAGCGGGCTCGCAAGACTGTCCCGGTTCGGAGTTATCCGAACCCTCAGCAGTGTCTTGCGGATTGGCGCGGTGCCCCGCGTCAGTGACCTGTTCCATCGTCCCTTTCCAAAATCGCGACCTTTGCGGCCTTAGTCTTGCCCATATGGGTTAACAATCCCTTGGCTTTCAAGAAGTCGGATTTCGATTTCTTCCATCAGTTGCGCATCTTGCTCACGAATATGGTCATAACCGAGCAAATGCAGAATAGCGTGAATAATCAGATGCGTCACATGATTTTCAAGGGTCTTGCCCTGATCGGCGGCCTCGCGCGCAGTCGTTTCATAGGCAATCGCAATGTCACCCAGCGCGATTTCGCCGAAAATATCGGGTTGGGGCAGATCCGGCGCGGTGCCGGGGTGTTCGGAACCGCGCTCTTCGGCGGGCCAGCTTAGCACGTTTGTGGCTTGCGGCTTGTCGCGAAAATCGCTGTTTAGCTCGGCAATGCGCGCATCATCACAGGCCAGAATCGACAGCGTGCAAATATCGGGGTCCAACCCACGATCCTTTAGCACCAGCTTGGCCGCGCGCTCGGCCAGCGAGGGCAAATCCAGCGTCTCCCAGCCCGCAGCCTCGATCTCAAGGTCAATGTCCATCCGGCAGCCCCGTAATTGCCAGTTTCGCGCGCTCTTTACCGGCAGCGTCATAGACCAGCACATCGCCCTGATCGCTCACCACCACCGTATAGCCGCGCGCGAATGTCACAGCCTCGGGATGCGCGCCCGCAGGCAGCGTGATCTGGCTTGGCAGTTCGGGCAAGGGGCTGGGTGTTTGCAGACGGATGACAAGCAGCGTTACAATCGCTACAAGCCCCAAAATCATCACGCCCGCCAGCACCGTGACCAGCAACTTCAAAAAGCGCAGATCGGGGGGCAGCGTGAGCGGGACATCATCTTCAGGCAGGTCGGACATGGTAAAAGACATCCTCAACGTCGAGATCGGGCCGGACATGGGTCCGCGCCTTGATAAGGCACTGGCCGCCGCTGTGCCAGAGGAAGCGGCGCTGTCGCGTTCGCGCCTTGCGCGGTTGATCGCAGAAGGGGCCGTGAGCCGTGAGGGCACGCCAATCACCGATCAAAAAGCCAAGGTCAGCGCGGGCGAGATCTATGCCATCGCGCTTGAGCCGCCCAAGGCGGTGGAGACGCTGGCCCAAGACATCCCGCTTGAGGTGCTGTGGGAAGACGCCGATCTGATCGTGGTCAACAAGCCCGCAGGCATGGTCACCCATCCCGCCCCCGGCACGCCCGAGGGCACGCTGGTCAACGCTCTGCTGCATCACTTCGGCGGCAACCTGTCGGGCGTGGGTGGGCAGGCGCGCCCCGGCATCGTGCACCGGATCGACAAGGACACCTCTGGGCTGCTGGTCGTGGCGAAATCCGATCGCGCCCATCACGGGCTGGCCGCGCAGTTTGAGGCCCACACTGTGCATCGCCACTACCTTGCCGTGTGTCACGGCATCCCCGACGCCGCCGATCCGCGCCTGCACGGCACGCGGGGCGTCAGTTTCGAACAGGGCGGGATCTTGAAGATCGCGACGCAACTGGCGCGCCACAAGACCGACCGTCAGAAACAGGCGGTGGTCGCCAATGGCGGGCGGCATGCGGTGACACGGGCGCGCGTGGTTGAGGGCTTTCACGGGGCGGCCGCGCTGATTGATTGCTGGCTGGAAACCGGGCGTACGCATCAGATCCGCGTGCATATGTCTTATGCGGGTCACGGCTTGCTGGGCGATCCGACCTATGGCGGCAAGCGCAAGCTGAGCGAAAAGGCCGTGGGCGTGGATGGGGCCGAGGCCGCGCGCAGCTTCCCGCGCCAGGCGCTGCATGCCGCGACATTGGGCTTTATCCACCCGGTCACCGAGGAAGAGTTGTCGTTCGAAGCCCCCTTGCCCGCCGACATGACCACCCTGATCGAGACCCTGCGCGGGGAAAGCTGATGCTAGAGGCGATCGGCACGCTCAACCTTGCGGTCGCGCTGCATTTACTGGCGCAGCTCGGGGCGGCGATCCGTGTGCTCGCGCGCCCCGACAAGCCCCCGGCGGTGCGCGCAGGTTGGCTGGTGCTGATCTTTTCCGTGCCCGTCGCAGGGGTGATCCTGTATCTTTTGGTGGGCGAAACGCGGCTCAATTTTCGTATCGCACGACGCCAGCGCAAAACGCTGGATGCCCTGCCCCCGCCGCGCGAAATCCCGTTTGAAGTGGTCCCCGAGGCGTGGCGCCCAGCCTTCGCGCGCGCTGCCAGTGTCAACGGCTACGCGATCAGCCGCGCCACACAGCCGCGCCTGCTGGTGCCTGCCGAGACGCAGATCGACGCCCTTCTGGCCGATATCGAGGCCGCGCGCGACTCGGTTCATATCATTAGCTATATCTGGCTGGATGATCCCGTCGGGCGCGCCTTGGCGCAGGCACTTACCCGCGCCGCCAAGCGCGGCATCAAGGTCTGCGTGTTGGTCGACGGGCTTGGCGCGCGCAAATTCATCCGCACGCCGGTTTGGGCCGCAATGCGCGCGGCAGGCGTGCAAACCGGCGTCGCCTTTCCGTTCCACTGGCCGCTGTTCAAACTGGCGACCAGCCGGATCGATCTGCGCAACCACCGCAAACTGGCGGTGATAGACGCGCGCGTGGCCTATATCGGCTCGCGCAACATCGCCGCCCCCGAGTTTGAGATCAAAGCGCGCTTTGCCCCGTGGACCGATACCATGCTACGCCTTGAAGGCCCGGTCGTGGCACAACACGCCCATATCTTTGCCAGCGACTGGATGACCCATACCGGCCACGCGCTGCCCCCCGAGACCGCGCCCGCGCCCCCCGATCCGCCCGGCGCGCCCGCGATCTGCTTTGCCAGCGGGCCGATGCTGGACACCCGTGCGATCCCCGATGTGTTTGGCGCAGCGATTGGCGCTGCAAACACCAGCCTTACCCTTTCGACACCCTATTTCGTGCCCGGCGAGGGGCTGGATGCAGCCTTGCGCGCCGCCGCACGTCGCGGTGTGCATGTGCGTCTGATCGTGCCGCGCCGCAATGACAGCCGCTTTGTCGGCTTTGCCTCGCGCAGCTATTACCCCGCCCTGATCGCTGCCGGGGTCGAGATTTTTGAACATGGCCCCGGCATCCTGCACGCCAAAACGCTGCTGGCGGATGATCACGCGCTGATCCTTGGCTCGGCCAATCTGGACCGGCGCAGCTATGAACTTAATTACGAGGCCTGCATCCTGATGAGCGACCCGGAGCTGGCACGCGATCTAGCCGCCGCGCAAGAGACATGGATCGGCCAATCCATTCACGTGGACCGCCAAAGCCTTGCGGGCTGGTCAGTCTTGCGCCGCCTGATGAACAATCTGATCTCGATCCTCGCGCCGGTCTTGTAACAGACCTCACAAGCGCGTGAGGACGCACAAATCGCGACGGAAACGGCTTCACTCAACGTTTACTCTTTCATGCGACACCGCGTCGCGGCGGCATGATTGAACCAAAACGCCCCGCGCTGCGTTGACCTTGAAATGCGTGTTTAAGGCCTCCATATGGGGTGGCCGCCACAGGGAGACATGGGACAGAGATGACCAGTTACACCAACCTTCCCGCCCCCAGCCCCGAGCAGGGGCTTAACCGTTACCTTCAAGAGATCCGGAAATTTCCCCTTCTGGAGCCTGAGCAGGAATATATGTTGGCCAAACGCTGGGTCGACCATCAGGATACCGAGGCCGCGCACCAGATGGTCACAAGCCACCTGCGGCTGGCTGCCAAAATCGCGATGGGCTATCGCGGCTATGGCCTGCCCCAGGCTGAGGTGATCTCCGAGGCCAATGTCGGTCTGATGCAGGCCGTCAAGCGGTTCGATCCTGAAAAAGGGTTCCGTCTGGCGACCTATGCAATGTGGTGGATCCGCGCCGCGATTCAGGAATATATCCTGCGCTCGTGGAGCCTTGTGAAACTGGGCACGACCAGCGCGCAGAAAAAGCTGTTTTTCAACCTGCGCAAGGCGAAGTCGAAAATCGGCGCCTATGAAGAGGGCGATCTGCGCCCCGAAAATGTCGCCCAGATTGCGCATGACCTGAACGTGACCGAGGCCGAGGTGATCTCGATGAACCGTCGCATGGCGGGCGCGGACCCCTCGCTGAACGCGCAGGTCGGGGCGGGCGATGATGGCGGCACCGCGCAATGGCAGGACTGGCTTGAGGATGAAGACGCCAATCAGGCCGAGGCTTATGCCGAAAGCGAAGAGCTGGAAACCCGGCGCGAGATGCTTATGGCGTCGATGGATGTACTCAACGAGCGCGAAAAAGACATCCTGACACAACGCCGTTTGCGCGACGATCCCCTGACGCTTGAAGAGCTGTCGGGCCAATACGACGTCTCACGCGAACGCATCCGTCAAATCGAAGTCCGCGCCTTTGAAAAACTGCAAAAGCGCATGACCGAACTGGCGCGCGATAAAGGCATGAGCGTGCCTGCGTAAGGGATTGCTTGTTTGCGTAACGAGTTTTACCGCCGCTCCCGATTGGGGGCGGCGGTTTTTTTGTTGGGGTGTAGGGGGAGTTGATAGTCGGCCGCTTAGACGATTTTTTCTACAGCTTTGCTGTAGGAATATCTGCTCACAGCCCGAAGCGGACATGACCTTTGCAGTCGCAGCACCAGAGGCATTCCAAAGTGCGGGCGGAGAGCGGACATTCGCTGCACCTTTGACGTATGTCCGCTTCCGCACCGAGACCCGATGCCTATCCGATCAATTTACGGACTGGGTCATTGTATTGAATGCAGAGGCGATCAAGACAGCTCTAGTCCAACTAAGTCCGCAGTCGAATTTCCCATTCTAATTTTACCATACGACGCTGGATCATCTTTTGAGCGACCTTTAAGGCGATTGCGATAGCAGTCGAGCTCTCTTCCAAGGTGCCAAGAGTTTGCTCTGGCTTTCGAAGGCCTTTAGGAAAAGTTAGCGCTTCACCAAGCCAGATCGGTATATCTTGCGCTCCATGCAGAAACTCACTTCGAAATCGATACAATTTGCGGAACTCACCAACGGCATTGTCTTCATTTTCACCTTTTAATAGTGCCTGAAGCCGCCCAGTTAGCAGCCCTGTTGTTGATCGTTCAGAGGGATCTGTAAGAAAGCATTCAATAGCCGATACGGCCCACAACAACGTCGAGGCAGAGTGGTAATTATGCGAGAGTGCCTTAATAAGGTAATTTAGGCCCCTTATGAAAGGATTGAGCTCTCCGAGGTCGCCGTTTTCGGAGGCCCCGAGGATGAAAGAAATTGTCTCAGCTAGATCGAGTTGCTCTAGAAAGAAGCGCTCCGGATGAAGGTGCTTCATGCTTATATAGATTGGAAAATTTGTATAATGCGGGGTTTCGCAAGTAGAAATTTCGGCGACATAGGATCGCGAGAAGAAGTTTCCCTGTTGAGCAAGAATGCCAGAAACAACGCAAATGTGAGAGAATAGCGTAAGATCGTCGAACAGAGTTCGTTTAAAGACTATGTCCATTAGGCTGTTGTATTCCGAACCGACGCCACTTCGGCGTGAAGCCATTTCTTTGGAGATACCGTCTTCCGCAAGACAGTCCAAAGTATGAGCTTTGTACTGCTGCGAAACGCCGCCACGCAGATTCACTGAAAACTCAAGGCCGCAGACAGTTCCCACGGATTTCCTCCTAGCGTAAGCCAAATGTCTATCGTCGGTAGATAGAGCTCGTACTGTAAAAGCCGCATCAGGGGCTATCTTGCTGCGAAACTGATCACTTAGCTTGATAAAAGGCTGTAAGTCAGCACCAGGTGCTTCAAGAGAATTACCTGTTGTTCCGACAAATACGGCGCGAGGTTCTCGTAGAAACACTTGATTGCTCTCCTCTGACACACCCCAAGTAGTAGGCCTTCTTCGGTCATGCTCGTCTGATGGGAACATTTGATCAAGCATCTATCGGCGCCGTCTGTCTTCTATTGCTACGGGGCCTGCTATGGGCCGATGGCGAGACTTACAAAGGTCGCTCCCTGCGCTTAACTACCCGTGATACAAAACCCAACACAGGTCAATTCCCCCCCCTCACCGCAAAATCGGCGGCTTGCTGGGGTCCATGCCGGGGGCGGCTCCGGGGGTGATTTCTTGCACCTCTTCCTCGACCGGCTCGGGGATGTGCAGCACCAGACCTTGATCGAGCAGCAGTTGCGCGGCCGGGTCGTCAGGCTCCAGGAAGGTTACGTCCAGTTCCCCCGCATCGAGGCCCGAGAAGGTCAGCGCCTCGCCCATCGCCTTGGCGATACCGGGGCGGAAATGGTCGTGCGCGCCGATCACGGCCAGCACATGGCCGCGATGGCCGTCCTCGTATGTCACACCGCCCAGCACCGCCGCCTGCGCGAGACCCGCCAGTTGATCGAGCTTGGCTTGATAGGCGGGCATCAGCAGCGCCAGCACGGCAGGCGACAGCGCGGGCGCACTGAAGGCGACCGGGCGGCCCTGCGCCTGCGTCGGGGTGTTGGCCAGCGTCTCGGTGAGCCAGTCGAGCGCCTCGGGCGGCAGCAGCATCGCAGACTCCGCCACACCAAGGTTGACGCCAAGGCCGATCCCCTCGCCCACCAGATGCTGCGCAATCACGCGACCGGGCAGCGCGGCGTAGGGCTGGGCGGCATCGGCAAACTCGGCCATGCGCTCTTCGGTATCAAAGACCAGCACGAAATCGCCCTCATCGGCGGCAAAAACCTGCGGCGTGATGTTTTCATCCTCGGGCTCGGATTCCAGCAGCAGGAACAGCTCGGCATCCGCCAGCCGGTCATAAATTGCCAAACGTTTGGACTCATTGTCAGGCTCGGCCAGCATCGCGGCATGGGCGCGGTCATAGGGGGTCATGTCAGCTCCTTCACACGGGCGCGCAACGCGGGGATCAGATCAGCCTCAAACCACGGGTTGCGTTTGAGCCATCCCGTATTGCGCCAGGACGGATGAGGCAAGGGAAAGAGGCGCGGCGCATGATCGCGCCAACTCGCCACGGTGTCGCTGACATTGCGCGTGCCCAAGTGCCAACGTTGCGCGGCCCCACCGATTACCAGCGTCAGATCGGGCGGGCCAAGCTCGGCCATCACCTTTTCACGCCAAGTTTTCGCGCAAATCGCGGGCGGCGGCAAATCGCTGCCCTTGGCGTCATAGCCGGGAAAGCAAAACGCCATCGGCACGATCGCGATGCGCGCGCGGTCGTAAAACGTGGCCTCGTCCAGCCCCATCCAGTCGCGCAGCCGATCCCCCGAGCGATCCGTAAAGGGCCGCCCCGTCTCATGCACCCGCACCCCCGGCGCCTGTCCCACCACCAAAACCTTTGCCCCGCGTTCAAACCACACCACCGGGCGCGGTTCATGGCGCGTCGCGGTGGCGCGGAATCGCTGTGCGCAGATCCGGCAGGCGCGGATTTGCTCTTGAAGTGTGGCGCTCATCGTCTTCGATCCAGAAACAAACCGTTCCTCATTGCTTTACCTAGTCGTAAACGGACATAATGATGCCTAAATCGACGCATAGGTTACTTTATTAACCGAGTGCTCTCATGATGTTCTAGCGCACAGAAAGTGCGGGGCCCGCAACAACTATGCTCGAATTCGAAAATGTCTCCAAGTCCTTCTGGACGGGCAAACAGCGCAAGGTGATCCTTGATCGCGCCAGCTTTCGCGTGGAACTGGGCAATTCACTTGGGATTCTGGCCCCCAACGGCACCGGCAAGACCACGCTTATCAACATGATGGCGGGCTTGGAAAAACCGGATGAGGGCGAGATTCGCAAATCCTGCCGCGTCTCGTTTCCGCTGGGGTTTATGGGCGGTGTCGTCTCTAAACACAGCGCGCGCGAAAATGCGCGTTTCATCGCGCGGCTTTACGGGCTTGATCCCGATTATGTCGAGGCATTCTGTCGCTGGCTGACGGGAATCGACGAGTATTTCGACATGCCGGTGGGCACCTATAGTTCGGGAATGCGCTCGCGGTTTACGTTTTCTCTGCTTTTGGCGCTGGAGTTTGATATCTACCTGATCGACGAGGGGATGCCCTCGACCACCGATGTCGAGTTCAATCGCAAGGCGGGCGCGATCTTGCGCGAACGGCTGCGTGACACCACCGTTATCGTGGTCTCACACCAGCCTGCGACGCTGGAGAAATTCTGCCGCTCGGCGGCGGTGCTGCGCGATGGCCAGCTATATATGTTTGACACTTTAGAAGAAGCGAAGCGGATGTATGACTACCACTCCTAAGGCTCAGAAATACCGCATCCGTCGTGAGGCCCCCGTGCTCGCGGATGGTCAAACGCCGCCCAAGGCCCCCGCCCCCGGCGCGGCGAAACCGCCCAAGGCTGCGATCACAGGCGCCTCGGAAAGTGCCAAAGCCGATGATCCGGCCGCGATTTTTGAGCCCCAAGACGACGGCTTTGGCAATGAGAAATACCCCACGGCAGCGGGTGGCGGCGATGTGATCGGTGCCGGAGAGCTGACGCTTGAGGAAGAAATCGCGCGGGTGCGCGCTGAGGGGCTGACAGGGCGTCAACTCCGACTGGCGCGTCGCATGGCGCAAAAGCACGGCATTCAGGCGACCTCTGATTTTGAGGCCGTTCTGCTGCTGCGTCGGCGTGGCATCGACCCGTTTGATCGCTCTAATATCGTGGCGCTGGTCAAGCCCCATGATGGCGCGGATACCACTTCACGCGCCTTGGCGCGCACCGATGGCGCGGGCGCGGATACGCGCGTGCAACTGCCCCAAACGACCAAGCCCGGACAGGTTCCCTCGACAGAGGTGAACGCCTCTGATCATCGCGCCGCGCAGATCCTGAAAATTCAACGCGACATCGCCAAACGGCGTCGCAGCAAGCTGGGGCTTTTGGCCGCCCGGCTGATGTTTTTCGTGTTCTTGCCGACGATTGTTGCGGGTTATTACTACTACGCGATGGCAACGCCGATGTATGCGACCAAATCCGCTTTTGTGATCCAAAAGGCCGAGGGCATGGGCCAATCGGGGCTGGGCAGCCTGTTTTCGGGCACGCAGCTTGCGACCAACCAAGACTCGGTGACGGTGCAATCTTATATGCAATCGCGCGATGCGATGTTGCGGCTGAACAAGGATCTCGGCTTCAAGAAAGTGTTTGAAAACCCCGATATCGACACGCTGCAACGCCTGCCTCCGAATGCGTCGGATGAGCAAGCCTATCGGCTGTATCAAAAGAACGTCAAGATAGGCTACGACCCGTCTGAGGGCATCGTCAAAATGGAAGTCGTCGCCCCCAATCCGCAAATTTCGCAGAAATTTTCGGAAGCCCTGATTTCGTATGCAGAACAGCAGGTTGACCAGCTTACTTCACGTTTGCGCGGCGACCAGATGAAAGGCGCGCGCGAAAGCTACGAGGATGCAGAAGCCAAGGTTTTCGCCGCTCAGGCCAAGGTGCAAAAGCTGCAAGAAAAGGTCGGCATTCTTGACCCGGTCAGTGAAAATACAATGGTGATGACGCAGGTTTCGGGCTTTGAAACCGACCTGCAAAAGAAGAATCTTGAACTCGGTCAGTTGCTTGATAACCCACGCCCCAACCAAGCCCGCGTTGACGGCGTCAAAGGCGACATTGCACGCCTTAAGGCGACTATCGAAAAACTGCGCAACCAGTTGACGCAAGCTAAGGGAACGGGCGAATCCCTCGCCGCCGTGACGGGGCAGTTGCAGATCGCACAGGGAGAATTGCAGACCCGTCAGATGCTGCTATCGGCTGCCGCGCAGCAGATGGAGACCGCCCGGATCGAGGCCAACAAACAGGTGCGCTACCTTGAGATGGGCGTGCGCCCGATTGCGCCTGATGAGCCGACTTATCCGCGCGCATTTGAGAACACACTGTTGGCTTTCCTGATCTTCTCGGGCATCTATCTGATGCTGTCGCTCACTGCCTCGATCCTGCGCGAGCAGGTTTCAAGCTGAGCCGCCCCAAAGCTGCGGAGAAGGCCCATGAAAGACGTGAAAATCGGCGGTTTGACCGTCTCCAACGATCGCCCGCTGACGGTGATTGCGGGACCGTGCCAGTTGGAAAGTCGCGATCACGCGCTGATGATCGCCCAAGCAATGGCGCGGGCCTGCGACGAGGCGGGCGCGCAATTCATCTTTAAGGCCAGCTATGACAAGGCCAACCGGACCTCGCTAAAGGGCGTGCGCGGTCTTGGCATCGACGAGGGGCTCAAGATCCTGTCGGATGTGCGCGACGAGCTGGGCTGCCCGGTTCTCACCGACATCCACGACGCCGAGCAGGCCCGCACCGCCGCGCAGGTGGTCGATGTGATCCAGATCCCTGCCTTCCTATGCCGTCAGACCGACCTGCTGCTGGCGGCCGGCGAGACCGGCTGCGTGGTGAACATCAAGAAGGGGCAGTTCCTTGCGCCTTGGGACATGCCCAATGTGGCCGCGAAAGTGGCCTCGACCGGCAATGACAAAATCCTGCTCACCGAGCGCGGCACGTCCTTTGGCTATAACACTTTGGTGGCCGATATGCGCGCCCTGCCCGAGATGGCGCGCACCGGCTATCCGGTGATCATGGACGCCACCCATTCGGTGCAACAGCCCGGCGGGCAAGGTGGATCGAGCGGCGGGCAGCGCGAATTTGCTCCGGTGATGGCGCGCGCCGCGGTCAGCCTTGGCATCGCGGGCGTGTTTATCGAAACCCACGAGGCCCCCGACACCGCGCCCTCGGACGGGCCGAATATGATCCCGCTCGATCAGATGGAGAGACTGGTTCAGGTGCTGATGCAATTCGACCGTCTGGCCAAGGACGACCCGATCCGGCTGTAAGCCGTGCGGGCGGGCCGGAAAAGCGGCCTGCCCAAGCAATTCGTTACGCGCGATAGGCGCTCTGACGCTTTAGCATCCAACCCGGATATTCCGCAGGCAAAGCGCTGACATCGTCCAGGGTTTTCAGCTCGGCGTCACTCAGTTTGACCTTGCTCGCCGCGATATTGTCGGCGAGCTGATCGACACGCTTGGCCCCCACGATCACGCTCGTCACCGCGTCTTGATGTAACAGCCACGCCAGCGCGATCTGGGCTACCGACACGCCTTTGGCCTCGGCAATCGGGCGCATCGCCTCGATCACATCATAGGCGCGATCCTTGTTGACCGGCGGGAAGTCGAAATTGGCGCGCCGCCCGTCGCTGCCTTTGCCCTCACGGTCATATTTGCCCGACAGGAAGCCCCCGGCCAGCGGGCTCCAGACCATCAGGCCGATCCCGGTATCTTTCAACATCGGTACGATCTCACGCTCCAGATCGCGCCCGGCCAGCGTGTAATAAGCCTGCAAGGACAGGATCGGGGCCAGTTGGCGCGCCTGCGCGATGCCGACCGCTTTCACGATCTGCCACGCCGCCCAATTGGACAGCCCGATATAGCGCACATGCCCGTGCCGCACGAGCGTATCCAGCGCCTCCAGCGTTTCTTCAATCGGCGTGTGGGCATCAAACCCGTGAATCTGATACAGGTCGATATGATCAAGCTGCAACCGTTCTAGGCTGGCCTTGCACTGATCCATGATGTGATAGCGCGAGGCACCGCGCGCATTCACCCCCTCGCCCATCGGCCCGAGCACCTTGGTGGCGATCACGACATCCGCGCGCGCCACGCCAAGGTTTCTCAGCGACTGGCCAAGGATGCGCTCGCTATCGCCGCCAGCATAGACATTCGCCGTGTCGATAAAGTTAATGCCCGCGTCCAGCGCAGTTTTCACCAGCGCGTCGGCCTCTGTCTGATCCAGTTGACCGATCTGGCTCCAGATACCGTCACGGCCCCCAAAAGTCATCGTGCCAAGGCAAAGCTCAGAGACAAACAGCCCGCTTGGGCCAAGACGTTTATAACGCATGAAACTGTCCTTATTTGCGTATCAGATCCGGCAAAATGGCCGGGCATTCCCTATAGATGGGGCGCACCGACATTTTCGCCACCGGTTTCCCGCCAGCCCGTCGCGCACTCTTTTTTGAGTTTCCGGCCAGATGATTGTAGCAAACGCGCGCCCCGACGCAGCGCTGCATCTTTCGGCCCGGTGCGCGTGCCCGGGGCGAAGACCCCCGCTACCAAAATCCAACCTGTAGCCTCTCGTTATGAACGAGGGACCAACGGCGGGCAGGTCACGAGCCTTGCGGCTTACGAGGCCTATCGCGCCAAATTGGCGTCGATCCGCTGGGACGCGACCGACCGAGACCAGCCGCTCACGCCAGCGCGGGTGAGCGCGATCAGCCACCTCATCGCGTGAAAGGGCCGAGATCGCCATCGGGCATTCTCCCTGACCATAGATTTGCACGAAACGCGGGCCGAAACGCGCCATCCTCGTGGGCGACAGGATCGACATCAAGCGGGTAGCACAGCGAGGTTGCCGCCAGCATCCCATGGGTGATCTGCACGCCCTTGGGCCGCCCGGTGGTGCCCGAGGTGTAAAACAACCATGCGAGATCATCGGGGCCGTGGCATTTATTCGCGCTGTGCGCTCTAACCATTGCGCCATATTCGTGCCGTGCCCTCCAGAACCGAGGCATAATTAGCAACCGCCGCGCCCCCCATACTGAGCACTAGCCTATGGCGCGCACCCGGCAGGTTCTCCGGCAAGGCCGCGCCGCGCAGAACGGTGGCGTCCTTCAACGTATCGGGCTCCGCCCAACGCGGCTGTGCCCGCACCCAATGATGGCGACCATCTTCTCCTCCTCTTTGAGGATCAGCATGCTTGCACAAAACCTGTCGCGCCATACCCTAGAATTACGCATGGCTCGCCAGCCTGTGCGCGCGCCGGGCATGACGGGCTATGGAGTTTGAAACCCTCGCCATATCGCGCCCGACTTTTCGAGAAAACCGGCGCCACCAACAAGGCCGAATTCGTCGCCTTCTTCGTGGGGATGCCGGGCGTCAAATCTGAGCCGCGAAACGGGCGCGCAAACGCCCGTCCCGTCGCCTTAGCCGCGATGTACCAAGCTGGCGAATAGCTGCGGGTCAAGGCTGGCCGAGCCGAATGTCTGCCCCTCGGTCAGCACCGCCACCGCATCATGGCTGTGCAGACTTTCCTGATGGCTGGCGAGCACGCGAAAATCACCGATCCGCGGCTCGGCCAGCAGGCGTTGCGCAAAGACACGCACTGCGTCTTCGACAAAGATCGGGTTGGCGGCGTTCAACTCGGCAAAGGCTTGCTCGTCCTCGCGTTTGACCATCACCTGCGTTTCGGTGGGAACGGCGGCGCGCGCCAGCTCGATCAGGTCTTCGAACCACAGGCATTCGCCCGGCTCCACCACTGCCGAAATCCGCGCC
The DNA here is from genome assembly GCF_000714545.1 of Thioclava indica. Classification (GTDB taxonomy): domain Bacteria; phylum Pseudomonadota; class Alphaproteobacteria; order Rhodobacterales; family Rhodobacteraceae; genus Thioclava; species Thioclava indica. The sequence continues at coordinate 146,474 of NZ_AUNB01000018.1, read as the reverse complement.
ACAGAGCGTTGCGAATGCGGCGTAGCAAGCTGGCCTCGGGTTGCGCGGGCATGCTCAGAAAGTTCCAGCGAGCACGGGCAGGTCGAAGAATAGACGTAGTCGAGATGGATCACCTTGGTGCGCGCACCGCCCATGTCGATCAGCTCCAGCGCGATGTCGTAATACTGCCAGCCCTCAAGGCCCGAGCGCAGCGACGGGCGTTTGACCGGGAAGGAAAACCGCATCATCAACCGCGCATCAAAGCTCTCGAGATCGTCGAGATAATCATCCAGCGCCGCTTCCATCACCTCGAAGGAGAAACTCTCTTCGGCATGGCTGTAAAAGCTGCGCATCACGCGGCTCATGTTGATGCCTTTTTTCTCAGCCTCAAGGCTGACCGTGCCGGTGATTGAGGCCTCAAGCGTCAGATCGCCATTGTCGCGGGTGCGAAAGCGCACGGGCAGGCGGAAATTCGAAATCCCGACATGCTCGATGCGGGTTTTGGCCCCCACGATCAACGAGGCGGGGCCGTTCTGCAGATCGGGAAGGCTGGCCTTATAGGCCTCATCCACCTTGAAATCAGGGTCAAACTGGCGGCTCAGATCGGGGTAATTCGCGACGGCATGACCCGGCAGCAGGCGCGCAATCGCGGGGTCCAGACGCGCGACCTCAACCGGATCTGCAAGGGCAGCCCATGCACGCAGGGTTTCCAGCGCAGTCTTGGCCTCATTCGCATCAGGCGTATCGATCTTACCGTGCACGTTCATATCCTATCCTCCGGTAGCCCCGGTCCCGCATAATATGGGGGGCGAGTGCAGATTGTCCAAGGTGTTACGCCCTGGACCTTCCGCTGGATCACCGCTTAGACAGCCGAAAGCGCACTCACGATATCGGCAACAAGATCTCGCCCATCCTCGATGCCCAGCGAAATCCGCACAAGCCCCGGCGTGATATTGATGGTGGCGCGTTCTTCCTCGCTAAGGTTTTTATGCGTGGTCGTGGCCGGATGGGTCGCGATGGATTTCGCATCGCCCAGGTTGTTGGATAGGCTGACAATTTCCAACGCGTTGAGAAAGCGGAACGCCGCCTCTTTTCCGCCCGCAAAATCAAGCGCGATCATCGTGCCGCCCGAGCCCATCTGATCCATCGCCAGCGCATGCTGGGGGTGATCGATCAGGCCGGGATAGATCGTGCGCGCAAGGGCAGCATGCCCTGCCACAGCCGTGGCCACCGCCGCCGCATTGGCCGCCTGTGCGCGCACCCGCAAGTCCAGCGTCTGCAAGCCCGACAGCAACAGCCACGCGTGAAACGGGCTCATCGCACCGCCGGTATGTTTGACATAGCTTTCCAGCGGGCCGCGGATGAAGTCGCGCGTTCCCAGCACCACACCGCCCAGCACGCGCCCACTGCCGTCAATATGCTTGGTCGCGGAATAGACAATGATATCAGCGCCTAAGGCGACCGCGTTGGAAAACACCGGCGAGGCAAAGACGTTGTCTAACACCACCACCGCGCCGCCTTCATGGGCAATCTGGGCCACGCCCGCGATGTCGACCACCTCAAGGCCGGGATTGGACACGCTCTCGAAGAAACAGATCTTGGTTTCCGGGCGCATCGCCGCGCGCCACGCATCCAGCTTCGTGCCATCGACCAGCGTCACCGCCACGCCGAACCCTTGCAGAATCTTGAGAACATGCAGGCACGATCCAAACATCTGGCGCGCGGCCACTATATGATCGCCCGCTTTCACCAACGAGGACAGCGCCCCATTGACCGCCGCCATTCCGCTGGCACAGGCAAACGCATCTTCGCAGCCCTCGATCGAGGCCATGCGGTCTTCAAACATCCGCGTCGTGGGGTTGCCGTAGCGGGCATAGATGAACTCATCCGCGCCCTGATCGAGAAAGCGCGCCTCGGCGGCCTCGGCCGAGGGGTAGGCAAAGCCTTGGGTCAGAAACATCGCCTCGGCCATCTCGCCATATTGGCTGCGGCGGATGCCGTCATGGACAAGTCTGGTGCGAAATTTACGATCGGTCATGGCGCGCTCCTGCGACGGTTGGTCGCGTTTGGTTTGCGATAGCGCCCCAACTGCGCGGGGTCAACGCTTTCGCCCCCGTCAGCTTGCCCGCTTGCACAGGGTTGCGGGCCGTTACGCACCGCCCCCACGGGAACCGCGCCGCGAAATGCTGCGTTTGGACTTTACAAAAATGCACATAATTTCGGACCTCCCGCCATGCCGCTGTTCAACATTAATGCCTGCGAAACCATCCCCGCCGCCCTGATCGCGCAGGCCGAAACCCTACCCGAGGGCGCACCGATTATTGTGATGGTGCATGGCTATGGCTATTCGCCCACCGATCCCAAACGCGACCCGCACGCCCATATTTTCGCGCTAGAGCCCAGCTATGATCTGAACACCGCCGTGAGTTGGCCGCGCGCTTTGGGGCTTGGTGGACAAAACCCCGGCGAGGGGATTGCGGTCGGCTTTGGCTGGGAATCCACGGGGCGGCTGGCGCGCATTTACGACATGGCCGAGATTGCGGCGCAACGACTGGCGCGCCTCGCGACGCGACTGGCGCTGGTCTCTGGCCGCCCGGTCGGGATCATCGCGCATTCGATGGGGTGTCGGGTGGCGCTGCGCGCGCTGCGTCATCTGCATGAGGGTCGAGTTTCGCGCATGGTGCTGCTGGCGGCGGCGGAATTTCAAAGCCGCGCCGAGGAGGCAATGGCCAGCCCCGCCGGACGCAGCTGCGAGATCCTGAACGTCACGACCCGCGAGAACGATCTGTTCGATTTCCTGATGGAACTGGGCGTAGGGCGCGGCCGCGAGCGCTGCATTGGCAACGGGCTGACGCGCCCTTTGCGCAACTGGCTCGATCTGCAAATCGACGCCCCCGAGGTGATCGCGACGCTGTGCAATATCGGCTATCCGGTTGGGGTGGCGGATAGGCGGGTCAGCCATTTCTCGTGCTACATGCGCGCGGGGCTGTTTGATCTGTATCGCGCAGCGTTGCGCACGCCCGACCGCCTGCCCCTGCCCTATCTGGCCCAAGCGCTGCCGCAGGCGCAGACCCCGCGCTGGTCGCGCCTGTTTGCGCGCCCGCGCACAGCACCTCTGCGCTTGCCTTTCGTGCATCATAGCGCAGATTGATCCCCAACGCTTCTTGCGAAAGGGACAGACATGATCGAGCTATACTATTGGCCTACGCCCAACGGCTGGAAAATCTCTATCGCGCTGGAAGAGATGGGGCTGGAGTACGAAACCCACCTGATCGACATCGGCGCGGGCGATCAGTTCAAACCCGAGTTTCTTAAGATTTCCCCCAATAACCGGATGCCCGCAATCATTGATCCTGATGGCCCCGATGGCGCGCCGATCTCGATCTTTGAATCCGGCGCGATCCTGCAATATCTCGCGCGCAAGACGGGGCAATTCTATGGCGCGGGCGAGCGTCAGCGCATCGCGGTGGATGAATGGCTGTTCTGGCAGGTCGGCGGACTGGGGCCGATGGCCGGTCAGGCGCATCATTTCCTGAAATACGCCCCCAATCTGGAACCGCCGCAAGACCTGCCCTATGCCAAGGATCGCTACCGCGCCGAGACGGGTCGGCTGTACGGCGTGATGGATCGCCGCTTGGCCGAGAACCGCTACTTGGCGGGCGATTTCTATTCAATCGCGGATATGGCGGCGTGGGGCTGGGCCTCGCTTTGGGAGGGGCAGCAACAGGTGCTTGATGACAAGCCGCATCTGAAGCGCTGGCTGGATGAGCTATCGTCCCGCCCCGCAGTGCAGGCCGGTCGCGCGCTGGGGGCAGAAAACCGCGGCGACAATAGCAACCGCGACGCGCAGAAAGTGCTCTTCAAACGCTGAATATTGCGGTGCGTCCCTATTCCGGGGGCGCACTGTCCTCGCTGGTTTTTTCTATGCCATAGCGCTCAAACAGCTTGGCCTGCGCCATGATAAATCCGATCAGAATGATCGGAAGGCCAAAGGTTTTAAAATCAACCCAGATGCTGTCAGACATCGAGCGCCAGACGATTTCATTTGCCACCGCCAGCGCCACAAACAGCCCGACAAAGCGCTTGGTCAGGATCATCCAGCCCTCGTGCTCCATTGGCAGGGCCTCTTCCATCACCAGCTGCAACCACGCCTTGCCGCGCAGCAATCCCGCGCCAAGGATGCCCGCAAACAGCAGATAGATGATCGTCGGCTTCATCTTGAAAAACACCGGATCGTTGAGCCAGACCGACAAGCCTCCAAAGATCAGCACCAAGACCAGCGTTGCGATCTGCATCGGTGACAGCTTGCCCGTGAGGCGCCACAGGATCAGCGTTGAAATCGCGATCAACGGCACGAACAGCGCGGTCGCCACGATGAAACCGGAATAATCGCGGCCCAGAATTTCGTAATGGCCATCCTTCAAGCGATTAAACGCGATGAAGAAAATCACCAGCGGCCCCCAATCAAGCGCGCCTTTCACCCAAGGGGATATCTTTTTGCCTGCCATCTGCCTCTACCGTCCTGCCATTTCCACAATCACCGCACCCACCGCGATCAGCGCCATCAATGCCGTGCGCCGAGGCCCAACCTTTTCGCCCAGCACCAGCCAGCCGATCAGGGCGGCAAAGACCGTCGAGGTCTCACGCAGCACCGCCGCCTCGCCCACCTTGTCCAGCCGCGTCGCCAGCATGATCGCGCCAAAGGAGAAATAGGCAACAATCGCGCCGATAACACCCCTTTTCAGCAAAGGCACGATTTCGCTACCGGGCAACCGCACCCAGCGCCGCGCCGTCACGATGGGCATGAACCACCCATCGATGAAGAAAAACCACGCCAGAAAGGTAAACGGATCGGCGGTCGCGCGAATGCCATAAGCGTCATAGGTGGTGTAAAGCGCGACGAACGCCCCCGTCGCCACTGCAAGCGCCAGCGCAGGCACCATCGTCTCGCGATTAACCGTGATGGTGCGCAGATTATAAAGCGCCAAGCCGTAAATTCCCGCGAGCAACACACCGACCCCGGCCCATTGGCCCCAAGTGAAATGCTCGCCAAAGACGATTCCCGCCCCGATCACCGCAAAAAGCGGGGCGGTGCCGCGCACCACGGGATAAACCACCGTGTAAGCGCCGCGCGTGTAGGTCATCGCCTGCAACAGCTTGTAACAGACATGGATCACAAAAACGGTGGCGAAGATCGGCCACATGAAGGGCTCGGGCCAGGGCACCACAAAGAGCGCAATCGGCGCGGCCATGATCCCGTAGCTTGCATCAATCGCGGCGCGGCTCAGCCAGGGATCATGCCGCCCCTTCTGCAGCGCGCCGAAAAGCGCGTGTAAAAACGCCGCCAGCAATGCCAAGCCCAGCGCCAGATGATGACCCGTCTCGGTGCCGGAAATTGAAATAATCCAATCGCTCAAAGCGGAATCCCTATTGTGATCGCGCCAGGGGGCGCTGCCCCCTCTGGCCTCACGGCCATTCACCCCCGGGATATTTCTGTCAAGAGGAAGAGAGGCGTCCTGCCTTCCTCTTGATCAAAATATCCCGGGGGGAGGGCGTAGCCCGGGGGGCAGCGCCCCCTACCCGGTCTCAGCTTTCCAGTCCGACGAGGGCTTGGGCAAATTCCTCGGGATCGAAGGGGGCGAGATCATCGATTTGCTCACCCACGCCAATCGCATGGATCGGCAGGCCAAAGCGGTCGGCCAAAGCCACCAGGACGCCGCCCTTCGCGGTGCCGTCGAGCTTGGTCATGACAAGGCCGGACACGTCGGAAATCTTGCGAAACACATCGACCTGTTGCAGCGCATTCTGCCCCGTCGTCGCATCCAGAACGAGCAGCGTATTATGCGGTGCCGTATCGTCACGTTTGCGGATCACGCGCACGATTTTGGCCAGTTCCTCCATCAGATCGGCGCGGTTTTGCAACCGCCCGGCGGTGTCGATCATCAGCAGATCGGCGCCGTCTTCCTCGGCCTTTTTCATCGCATCGAACGCCAGCGAGGCCGGGTCCGATCCCTCGGGCGCGGTCAGAACCGGCACGCCTGCGCGTTCGCCCCAGACTTGCAACTGCTCGACGGCGGCGGCGCGGAACGTATCGCCCGCTGCAATCACCACCTGTTTGCCAGCGGCGCGAAATTGCGAGGCCAGCTTGCCAATTGTCGTGGTCTTACCCGAGCCGTTGACCCCCACCACCAGCACGACTTGCGGTTTTTTGGGATAGATCGGCAGCGGTTTGGCCACCGGCTCCATGATGCGCGCGATTTCGGCGGCGAGCAGGCTTTTGATTTCCGACACGGACAGCTTGCGCCCCATCCGCCCCTCGGCAAGGTTGGCGGTGACGCGCAGCGCGGTATCAACGCCCATATCCGAGCTGATCAACAGCTCTTCAAGGCTTTCCAACATCGCATCGTCAAGCACGCGGCGCGGTTCTGCCTCTTTGGCATCGCCACCGAAAATGCGCCCCAGAAGGCCCGGTTTTTTCGGGCTGGGGTCGGGGCGCGGGGGGGCGGGCTCCACATCAAGCGGGGCTTTGGCGATCTGCGCGTCTTTCTCGTGAACTGGTTCGGTTACGGGCGCGGGCACATAGCCCGGCGCAGGAAAAGTCGGATCGGGAAGGTTGACCGTTTCACCCTCATCCGGGCGCAGGTCATCGGGCTCTGGCGGCGGGGGCGCGATCTCGTCTTCAACGGCATTTTCCGCCACGATATCTTCAAGCCCCTCTTCAAGCTTGGAGGAGGATCGCGTCAGTCGGGTTTTGAGCTTTTTGAAAAACGACATCTCGACAGGCCTTTCGTTGCGTTCCACCTAGTTCATCGCGGGCGCGGTGAAAAGAGGGGCCAGCGCCAGCCCGATTGCAATCAGCGCCTGTCCCGACCAGTAAAACAGCCAAAGCGCGCGCGAGGCCAGACGCTTACGCGCGCCCTCGCGCATCACAAATGTCTCGACCGACAGGATCGCATCCGACGTCACGAAAAACGCCACGCCCCAAATCAGCGCCGTCGCCTCTAATGGCAATCCCATCCCCGCAATCGCCATCGCAACGATCACCAGAATATAGCCGCGCACCGGCCAGCGCAGCGATCCGGTATGGGGCACGACCCAGATCTCGACCGCGGCGGCCAGCGCGACCATCACCGCAATTGCAGGCCAGCTTGGCCACGTGGCCCCCAAAGCCACAAATGCCACCAAATAGGCCAGATGCCCCGCCGCAAAGGCAATCATCCCCGCCAGAAACGCGCCTTGTCCGGGGCGCGACAGAGCGAAATCCCCCACCGCCCCCAGCGCCAGCCCGATCACGATCCAGCCCGGCATATGGAACATCAGCGCCAGCGGCACCAAACAGGCGATCGCGCCGGTCTTGATCGCGGTTTTGCGCCAGCTTGGCGTCGCCCCCGCGAAAGAGATGAGGTAGATCACGGCCAGCAGCAGGGCCGCGATAAACGGCAAAAGAAGGATTATGGTCATTGCGCCACAGGGACAGATTTTTCGCGCCCCCGCAAGTCTTGCCGTAAAATGGCCGAAATTGGCGTTAAGATGGGGCAAAACTTAGAGGCAGAGATGACGCAAGAGCCTGATTTTCAAAAGATTCGCGATGCGATTCCCGAAGAGCGTTCGCGCTGGAGCGACCGGCTGCCCGGTCCGCTGGCGACGTTGTTTGGTCTTACGAATGACATCCCCGAGGTCGATACCTTTGCCATCGTCACATTCGCGCCGGTGCCGTTGTTGATTTTGGCGGGCATTTTTGGCGGTTGGCCAGCGTGGCTGGCGCTGATCTGGATCGCACTGTTCATTTTTGCGCTGGATGAGATCATCGCGCGCGCCGCGCCGGATGCGCCCGAAGGGTCGGAGTTTCCCGCTGCGGATACGCTGTCGATTGCCTTGGCCGTGGCGCATTTTGCGCTGCTGATTCTTGGGGTTGCGGCGCTCTCGGGCCATACGCTGCTGGAGGGGCCATCCTGGGTCGCGGTGCTGCTGGCCTATGGGTTGTTCTTCGGGCAGGTGTCCAATTCCAACGCTCATGAGCTGATCCACCGCCGCGACAAGCGCCTGTTTCTGCTTGGGAAATGGGTTTATATCTCGTTGCTTTATGGCCATCACAGTTCGGCCCATCGCCACGTGCATCACCGCTTTGTCGCCACGCCTGACGACCCGAATTCCGCCCAGCCGGGGGAAGGGTTTTGGTCTTTCGTGCCGCGCGCCTGGATTGGCGGCTTCGTGGCGGGCCTTGAGATGGAGCGCCATCTGATCGAGCGGCGCAAGCTTCCCGAGGGGGGCGACCGGATCGCGCGACTGCGCGCACGCATCGCCGCGCTTGGCCCCTACCCGTCCTATGTGCTGGGCGGGCTGTGGTTCGTGCTGCTGTTCGGACTGATCTTCGGGCTGCGTGGGGTGCTTGCCTATCTGCTACTGTGTGCCTACGCGCAGTTGCAGCTTTTGCTATCCGATTATGTGCAGCATTACGGGTTGCAACGCGCGCGGCGTGGCGATGGCAGTTATGAACCGGTTGATCTGCGCCATAGCTGGGATGCGCCCCATCCGATCTCGGCACTGTGGATGCTGAACGCGCCGCGCCATTCCGATCATCATGCCCATCCCTCGCGCGAATATCCCGCATTGCGTTTGGGCGATTTGAGCGAGGCAGAGCGCCCCGTCTTGCCGCGCAGCCTACCCGCGATGGCGGCGCTGGCGTTGATCCCGCCTCTGTGGCGGCGCGTCATGGATAAGCGCGTGGCCGCCCTGCAGGGCACCAAGTCACGCGTGCAAGGCTAGGCAAAGGCTGCGCGATCTGACAGTCTGGGCATAATTTGACCCCGGAGGCCCGATGCGCCAATTTCTTGTCCTGACTTGCCTTGCCACGCTGACAGCGATGCCTGCGTTTGCCCAACCCGCCGATCTGGCCGCTGATCTGGGCAAACCGCTTACCGCCGAGCAGTTTGATGCCCGCACGCAGGGCCGCACGATCACCTATTCCGCGCAGGGCCAGCCCTACGGCACCGAACAATATAAACCCGGTCACAAGGTCATCTGGGCCTTCACGGATAGCGAATGCAAGGAAGGCGACTGGTTTCAAAGCAATCAGTATATCTGCTTTGACTACGGCGATTATGCACCACTGCAATGCTGGACATTTTATGACAGCCCGCAAGGGTTGGTGGCGAAATTTCGCGGCGATCCGGCCAGTGAGCCGCTGGTCAGCCTGAGCGAAAGCCAAGACCCGCTAAGTTGTCAGGGGCCGGATCTGGGCGTTTAAAACAGGCTGCCCTGATTGGGGGGCGGTTCGGATTTTTTCTTGGTTGGCTTAGGTTTGGCGGGCGACGTTGATGCGCCACCACCACCGGGAATGACCGCCAGACGATCATCGGCGAACTCGATTTCCAGACCGGGCTGCTTGGCTGCTAAGGCGGCGCTGGTCACGACCCCATCCGGCCCGCGCACCACGGCATAGCCGCGCTTGAGCGTCTCGCGATAGCCCAGCGTCTGGCGCATCCGATCCAGCCGGTCCAACCGTTCGCGCAGCGACTCTATACGCGCTTCGGGTAGACGCGACAGCCGCAAGGTCAGCCCGTCAAGGCGGGTGTGATCGTCACGGATGCGGCGCTGCGCATCGCCGATCATGCGCACTTTCGAGGCCTCCAATCGCCGCGTCAGCATATCCAGATCACTTTGCGCGCGGCGCAGCCTAGCCCCCGGGGCGGGCTGCAAGCGGCCCGCAAACCCTTGCAAGCGGCGCGCCTCATTACCCATGAACTGACGCAAAAGGCGCGGCTCAATGCGTGCCGACAGCGGAGCAAACCGCGTGCCCTTTCGCAGCACAAGCGTGTGCAGCGCAGGCCCCAGCCGGTCAGCCCACATATCGAACCGCTGGCGCGCCGATTGTGTCAGCGTCTCGGGGCGACCCAAACCGCGCGACAGATCACGCAACCGCTGATCGCGCTGCTCAAGCCGCCCGCGCGTCGCGCGTCCCATGCGTGCCTGCGCCTCGGCCAGCCAACTGGCGAGTTCAGCGCGCACCGGCACCGCCATTTCCGCCGCAGCCGTGGGCGTGGGAGCACGGCGATCCGAGGCGTAATCAATCAGCGTCGTGTCCGTCTCATGGCCCACCGCCGAAATCAGCGGGATCTCACTGTCAAAGGCCGCGCGCACCACCGCCTCTTCGTTAAAGCCCCAAAGATCCTCAATCGAGCCGCCCCCGCGCGCCACGATAATCAGATCGGGTCGCGGGATCGCACCGCCGGGTGTCATCGCGTTGAACCCCCGGATCGCGCGGGCCACTTCGGGCGCACAGGCCTGCCCCTGCACCGCCACTGGCCAGATCAGCACATGGCGCGGAAAGCGGTCGCGCAACCGGTGCAAAATATCGCGGATCACCGCACCCGAGGGCGAGGTCACCACGCCAATCACATTGGGCAACCACGGGATCGCGCGCTTGTGGGCAGTATCAAACAGCCCCTCGCCTGCCAGTTGCTTGCGCCGCGCCTCCAGCATCGCCATCAGCGCGCCCGCGCCTGCGGGTTCGACCGTGTCCACGATCAGCTGATATTTCGACTGGCCCGGAAATGTGGTCAACTTGCCGGTCGCGATCACCTCCATCCCCTCTTCGGGGCGGACCTCCATCTTGGCGACCTGACCTTTCCACGACACGGCCGCCATCACCGAGCGATCATCCTTGAGGTCGAAATACATATGCCCCGAGCGCGGCGTCGAGACGCGCCCGACTTCACCGCGCACCCGCACACGGCCAAACTCGCCCTCAATCACGCGTTTGACCGCCCCCGAAATCTCGGAAACGGTGTAATCATGCGCGTTCGAGCCGCTCTCGTCGTCCAAAAGGTCCATCAGCCTGCCTTGCCTCAGTGTTGCGCCCAGCTTAGAAGGCCCAAACGGCAAGGCCAAGGGGGCGTGTGATGAACATTTTGGTTCTGGGCGGCGGCGGGCGCGAACATGCGCTGGCTTGGGCGATCAAACAAAACCCGAAATGCGACCGGCTGATCGTCGCGCCGGGCAATGCGGGCATCGCGCAGATCGCCGACTGCGCGGCGATTGATCCAAGTGACGCGGCGGCTGTTCTAGAACTGTGTGAGGCCAATGCAGTCGACTTCGTCGTGATCGGCCCCGAAGCCCCGCTGGCCGCTGGCGTGGCCGATGCATTACGCGATCAGGGCTATCTAACCTTTGGTCCCTCGGCAGACGCCGCCCGACTTGAGACATCCAAGGCCTTCACCAAGGAAATCTGCGATGCCTGCAACGCACCCACGGCGGGGTATGCCCGCTTTAGCGATGCGCAGGCCGCCAAGGATTATGTACGCCAGCAAGGCGCGCCGATTGTGATCAAGGCCGATGGTCTGGCCGCTGGCAAAGGCGTGATCATGGGCATGACGCTGACGGAGGCGCTGGACGGTATCGACGAGATATTCGGCGGCGCGTTCGGGGATGCAGGCACCGAGGTCGTGATCGAAGAATTCATGGAGGGCGAGGAGGCCTCGCTGTTCATCCTCTGCGATGGCACCAACATCCTGCCTGTTGGCGGCGCGCAAGACCACAAACGCGTCGGAGAAGGTGATACCGGCCCCAATACCGGCGGTATGGGCGCCTACTCCCCCGCCCCCGTGTTGACGCCCGAGATCGAGGAAAAGGCACTGGCCGAAATCGTGCTCCCCACCGTGGCCGAAATGGCGCGGCGCGGCACGCCGTTTCAGGGTGTGCTTTATGCCGGGCTAATGATCAAGGACGGTCAGCCCCGGCTCGTGGAATATAACGTGCGCTTTGGCGATCCGGAATGTCAGGTGCTGATGCTGCGCCTTGGCGCGCAGGCGCTTGATCTGCTGCTGGCCTGCGCCGAAGGGCGCTTGAGCGAGATGCGTGCGCAATGGGCCCCCGATCACGCGATCACGGTGGTGATGGCAGCAAAAGGTTATCCTGGCGCGTATCAGAAGGGCTCGGAAATCGGCGGTCTCGACGCCTTGCCCGGCGACAGCCATCACATGATCTTCCATGCTGGCACCAACAGCAAAGACGGGCAGATTCTGGCCAATGGCGGGCGGGTTCTCAACGTCACCGCACGCGGCGCAACCTTGCAAGAGGCCCGCGACCGCGCTTACGCAATGGTTGATGCGATTGACTGGCCCGAAGGCTTTGTGCGCCGTGATATCGGCTGGCGCGCGCTGTGATCTGAAAGGTCTGAGGGGGCGCTGCCCCCGCTGGCTACGCCCGCCCCCCGGGATATTTCAAACACTTGGATGCAATAACGCCCGACTCGATCCGCAGAGGGGCGGGCAAGCCGGGCGCTTCCAAGTGTACGGCCATCGGCGTCCCCGCCTGTCCCGCGCTCCAAGGTTGGACCGATTCCGGTTAAGATTCCCTTACCGGCCTTCCAAGTGTTTGAAATATCCCGGGGGGAATTCGCCGCAGGCGAAGGGGGGCAGCGCCCCCAAAACGGGCGGGGCCGCAAGGCCCCGCAAAGCATTGATCACACGAGGCGGCTTTGCTCCAGCGCCGCCTTGATAAACCCAGCGAACAGCGGATGGGGCGCGAAGGGTTTGGATTTCAGTTCGGGGTGGAACTGCACGCCGATAAACCACGGGTGATCCTTGTGCTCGACGATCTCGGGCAGGCGACCATCAGGCGACATGCCGGAAAATTCCAACCCGCAGCTTTCCAGCGGTTCGCGATATTTGATATCGACCTCGTAGCGGTGGCGGTGACGCTCTTCGATCTCGGTCGCGCCGTAAACTTCGGCCACTTTCGAGCCAGCATGCAAGGCCGCCGTATAGGCACCCAGACGCATCGTGCCGCCCTTATCATCATCAAGCTTGCGCTCGACCCGGTGGTTGCCCTGCACCCATTCCTTGAGGTGATAAACCACGGGCGTGAAACGCTTTTTGCCTGCTTCGTGATCGAACTCCTCGGACCCGGCATCGGCAACTCCGGCCAGATTGCGCGCGGCTTCGATCACCGCCATCTGCATGCCCAGACAGATGCCCAGATAGGGCACGCCTTTCTCACGCGCGAATTGTGCGGCGCGGATTTTGCCTTCGGTGCCGCGCTCGCCAAAGCCGCCGGGCACCAGGATCGCGTCGTAATCTTCCAGATAGGGCGCCGGGTCTTCGGTCTCGAAAATCTCGGCGTCGATCCATTCGGCTTTGACGCGCACCCGGTTGGCCATGCCGCCATGGGTCAGCGCCTCGGCGATGGATTTATACGCATCCTCAAGCTGGACATATTTGCCCACGATGGCTACGCGCACTTCGCCCTCGGCATTGTTGAGACGGTCCATCACGTCTTCCCAACGCGTCAGGTCGGGCTTGGGCGCGGGCGAGATGCCAAACGCATCCAGCACGGCCTGATCCAGCCCCATCCGGTGATAGGCCAGCGGCGCCTCGTAGATGGATTTCAGATCATAGGCGGGAATGACGGAATCGGGGCGCACGTTACAGAACAGCGCAATCTTGGCGCGTTCCTTTTCCGGGATCGGATGCTCCGAGCGACACACCAGCACGTCGGGCTGCAAGCCGATCGAGCGCAATTCCTTGACCGAGTGCTGCGTCGGCTTGGTTTTCAACTCGCCTGAGGCCGCAAGATAGGGCAGCAAGGTCAGGTGCATGAAAATACACTGGCCGCGCGGGCGATCTTGGGAAAACTGGCGGATCGCCTCGAAAAACGGCAAGCCTTCGATATCGCCGACCGTGCCGCCGATCTCGCACAGCATGAAGTCGACCTCATCATCGCCGACATCCAAGAAGTCTTTGATTTCGTTGGTGACATGCGGGATCACCTGAATCGTCTTACCCAGATATTCGCCGCGCCGTTCCTTCTCCAACACGTTGGAATAGATCCGCCCCGACGACACGGAATCGGTGTTGCGCGCGCTGACGCCGGTGAAACGCTCGTAATGGCCCAGATCCAGATCGGTCTCGGCCCCGTCATCGGTGACGAACACTTCACCGTGCTCGAATGGGCTCATCGTGCCGGGATCGACGTTGAGATAGGGGTCGAGCTTGCGCAGGCGCACCGAGAAGCCGCGCGCTTGCAGCAGTGCCCCCAAAGCGGCCGATGCCAACCCCTTGCCGAGCGACGAAACAACGCCGCCGGTGATGAAGACATAACGTGCCATGGAGACCCCCGTGATCTGCAAAATTCAAAGCTGTTTCCCGGCCCCCAAAGGGCACAGGATCACGGGATTTGATGCTTACACGATTCGCAATCCGCCCGCAACCGAACCGCAACTTATTGGGTTGAAATCCCGCCACCCCCCAAGAGGTAGTGGCGCAAGGATAGAATTAATTCGCAGGCGGTGGCGTGACCGGGCCCGTCGAGCTATCGGTCGTGCTTTCGCCAGATGTACCGCCCGTCGAGACTGCGGAATCGCTTGGCGCGGGGGGCATGACCACACCCAACGAGCCATCATCGGCAGGCGCAGCCGGTGCTGTGGTATCCGCAGCAGGTGCCGTTTGTTCCGTCGGCGCGCGATCCAGCACCGATTCGTCTTTGGCCTTTTGCGCGGCCAGAACTGTCAGCGTCACCGAGGTCACAAGGAAACCGGCGGCCAGCAGCCACGTCAGCCGGGTCAGCGCATTGGCGGCCTGACGCCCTGTCATGACACCGCCGACACCGCTGGAACTGGAGCTACCCATTCCAAGCCCACCGCCCTCAGAGCGTTGCAGCAACACCACGCCAATCAGCAGCAGTGCAAGGATCAAGTGGATTGAGAGAACGACGTTTTCCATTGAACGGGTCCGGGCCTTCCTAGTTCGACGCGCCTATCTAGGCGGATGCGGCAAAAGTCGCAAGGCCACCGTGATCATTTTGTGCCTCTGACGTGGTCAAATATACCCGCGCGGGCGTTTGCCCCCCGCCTGCCCGCGTCCAAATTCGCCAAATATCCGCGCCGGAAGCTCTGACATCCCCCCGCGCGCGCCGCCAAAAGTTGCGCGCCCGCCTTACGCAAACCCCAAATCCGGTCTTTCACTACGCCCGTTCAACCGCTATATCTCGCGCGGTTTCATACCTGCCAAGGAGAGAGCAATGGCCAATGTCGTCGTCGTCGGTGCCCAATGGGGTGACGAGGGGAAAGGCAAGATCGTGGACTGGCTAAGCGAGCGTGCCGATATTATCGCGCGCTTTCAGGGCGGTCATAACGCAGGCCATACGCTGGTGATCGATGGCAAGGTTTATAAGCTGAACGCGCTGCCTTCGGGCGTGGTGCGGGGCAATAAGCTTTCGGTGATCGGCAATGGTGTGGTGCTGGATCCTTGGCATCTGGTTACCGAGATCGCGAAAATTCGCGAGCAAGGCGTCACGATTACCCCTGAAACGCTGATGGTTGCGGAAAACACGCCGCTGATCCTGCCCATTCATGGTGAGCTGGATCGCGCGCGCGAAGAGGCGGCCTCGAAAGGCACCAAGATCGGCACGACCGGGCGCGGCATTGGCCCGGCTTACGAGGACAAGGTCGGACGGCGCTCGGTGCGGGTGGCCGATCTGGCCGATGAGGCGACGCTGATCGCGCGTGTTGATCGCGCGTTGCAGCACCATGATCCGCTGCGCAAAGGTCTGGGCATCGAGGCCGTGGATCGCGACGCGCTGATCGCGCAACTTCTAGAGATCGCTCCGGAAATCCTGAAATATGCCGCCCCCGTCTGGAAAGTGCTCTCCGAGAACCGCAAGGCTGGCAAGCGCATCTTGTTTGAGGGTGCGCAGGGCTCGCTTCTCGATATCGACTTTGGCACCTATCCGTTTGTGACCTCATCCAACGTGGTGGCGGGTCAGGCGGCGGCGGGCACGGGCATGGGGCCGGGCGCGATCGATTTCGTCCTTGGCATTGTCAAAGCCTATACCACCCGCGTCGGCGAAGGCCCCTTCCCGACCGAGCTTGATGATGCAGACGGTCAACGGCTGGGCGAGCGGGGCCGCGAGTTCGGCACCGTGACCGGGCGCAAGCGGCGTTGTGGCTGGTTCGATGCGGCGCTGGTGCGTCAGACCTGCGCGGTTTCAGGCGTGTCGGGCATCGCTCTGACCAAGCTGGATGTGCTGGACGGG
The DNA here is from genome assembly GCF_000714545.1 of Thioclava indica. Classification (GTDB taxonomy): domain Bacteria; phylum Pseudomonadota; class Alphaproteobacteria; order Rhodobacterales; family Rhodobacteraceae; genus Thioclava; species Thioclava indica. The sequence continues at coordinate 130,463 of NZ_AUNB01000018.1, read as the reverse complement.
TTTGAGACGCTGAAAATCTGCGTGGGCTATGAGTTGGACGGCAAGACGCTGGACTACCTGCCCACGGCGGCGGATCAGCAGGCGCGTTGCGTGCCCGTTTATGAGGAGATCGAGGGCTGGAATGCCTCGTCTGAGGGCGCGCGTAGCTGGGCCGATCTGCCTGCTGCCGCGATTAAATATGTCCGCCGCATCGAAGAGCTGATCGACTGTCCGGTTGCGATGCTCTCGACCAGCCCCGAGCGCGACGACACGATCCTCGTCACCGATCCTTTCGCGGATTGAGCGGATGGCGCTTAGCTACAAAGCCCGCCGCCGCCTCTCGATGCTGGCCCTCGTGATCGGGCTGCCCGCCTATATCGTGGTGGCGGTCAGCATCGTGAACTGGGTCGAAGGGCGCTGGGGCATGATGCCGTGGTGGGGGGCGGTGCTGGTCTATATCGTGCTGGGTGTGATCTGGGTTGTGCCGCTTAAACCGATCTTTCGCGGCGTGGGCAAAGAAGATCCCGACGCGCCATAGTAATAGCGCTTGCACATCGCTTTGCCCCGAAATCACACCAAATCCCGTGATTTGGCCGCGCGATGGACATGCTCGCCCCGCTTTTAACTTATAGTGCGGCCCTCGCGATTGCCGCCGTCATTCCCGGCCCCGGTGTTGCGACGCTGGTGGGCTAGTCGCTGGGCGGCAATTCGCGCAGCGCATTTGCCTTTTTGACCGGGCTTGCCTTGGGCGATGTCTCCTACCTCTGCGTCGCAGTGGCCGGATTGGCCGTGATTGCAAAGCTGTTTGCGAGCGTGTTTATCGTCATCAAATGCCTGTCGGGCCTCTATCTGCTTTATATCGCCTATAGTTTCGGGACGAGCCGCGCAGGTTTGGCCAAGGTGCAAAGCACGCGCGAGCGCAGCAGGTTTCGCGCCTTCGCGTCCGGATATGCGATCACACTCAGCAATCCCAAAACCATCGTGTTCTATCTGGCATTGCTGCCAAGCGTGTTAGACTTGGGGCGTGTCGATGCTGCGGAATGGGCCGCACTTTCGATCCTGACGGTGCTAATCTTGTTCGCGGTGCTTACCCCTTACGCCGTCTTGGCCAATCGCGCGCGCGCAATGATGGCTCGCCCCGCAGCACTTGTGCGCCTCAACCGCCTGGCCGCTGGCATTATCGCGACTGCGGGTGGCGTGATTTTGGGTGAGGCGGCGCGCCAGGTTTTTCGACGCGTGTAAGGCGAAATAGAAAACGGGCCGCCCCTCAGGACCGCCCGTTTCATTCGCAATCTTAACGTCCCCGCGTTTAGGTCTAACTTATTGACCCGACGCCACTTTTGCTTCGTCGTAATAGCGCGATGCGGTGGTGATCGCATATTGGCCGCGCTTGACCTTGGCGATTTTGCCCTGACGCAACAGGCGCCCAAAGACGCGCATCCGCTCTTCGCGCGGCACTTCCGCGGTCTCGCTCATTGCGGTCAGCTTGCGCATGATTTGGGGCGGCGAGAAATGCGGACGTCCCTCAACAGCCGAGGTATAGGCCGCAGCCGCCTCAAGCAGATCCGACAGACCCTGCGTGCCAAGTGTTTCGGCGAACTCGGCAAAGCTCGTGGCTTGATTGGGGGCCATTGCTTCGGCCTCGTCGTCAAACGCCTCCGCCAGTTGCGCGCTAGAAATGCGGCGCGGGCGGATCACATGCGTCGTGGGCGTGCGCGCCGCGGCGGCAGGGTCTTGCGTGGCGGGATCAAGCGTGTCGATGCGCTGTTCTGACACCAGCATCAGCGGAGCCGGGCGCAGCGTCTCGGGGCGTCGCATCGCGCGCTCATTGCCACCGCCGACGGGGCGACGCGGGCGCACGGCCTGCGTCAGATCCTCGCGGTAAGCTTCGGCGGCCTGCGGATCCTCAATGCTGCCGCGCGCGGTGTCCTGCCCCTTCGTGATACGATCGGCCACGGTCGCAGCCACTGCGGCTTTGAGATGGGCAATCGCCGAGAAGCGACGGCGCGTTTCCACAACCTCCGACTGTTTGTCAGCCTCTTGCATCAGGCGCGCCATTTCTTCTTCGCGGCTATCAAAAGCGGCGGCGGCAACGGGCGGTTCTGCCGGGGCCTCTGCCTCGGCATCATCCGCTTCGGCGTCATCCGCCTCGGCCAGTTCCGCGTCGTCGGCCTCAGCCTCTGCAGCGTCCTGCTCGTTGCTCTCGGCAGCATCTTGGATCTGGGCGTCGTCTTCGGCGATCTCTGCCTGTTCGGCGTCTTGCTCAACCGTCTCAACATCGTCGATTTCAGCGGCGTCAGCTTCGACATCTACCGTTTCAACGTCATCGGCTTCGATTTCGAGCGCCTCGACTTCAGCCATCTCCGGCTCGGCTTCGGCTTCGGCTTCGGGAGCCTCGTAGAGCGCGCTCAGAGCGGCCTCAAATGCGGCATCGTCATCCTCGGCGACCGTTTCAGGTTCAGCCAATTCGGCGACGGGCGCATCTTCGTCACGCTCAGCGACGATCTCTGCATCTTCGGCCACCGCATCTTCGGATACGTGCACTTCAGGCGCGTCCTCTTGCACGATGTCCTCGGCTGCGTCTTCCTCGGCAATGTCTTGCTGCGCGATTTGCTCGGCATCGCCCTCATCATCGCCACTCAGCATCGCCAATTCGCGCATCAGATCGGCTTCATCGTCTTCCGACAACGCGCTGCTGGGCGTCTCAGCGGGCGTTTCAGCAGCCGTTTCAGGCGCGCTTTCACCCAGCTCTGCAGCAATCCGCGCGGCCAGATCGTCATTTTCGGACACATCGTTGTCTTGCGCATCGGCCAGCGACTGCTCGGCCTGCGCCACCTCATTTTGTGCGAGGGGCGCATCGCTGTCCTCACGCGTGATGATCGGGGGTGCATTGTGATCGGGGCGGCGCACCTTGATCACACGAGCCCGCACGCGCTGAACCATCGAAGCAGGAGCAGTATCAGCTGCCTCCTCGGGCGAAGCGTCGTCTTCAACGCCAGCCTCGTCCTGAACGACATCTTCCTGCGCAACCGCATCATCGTCTTGAGCGACCTCTTGGGGCGTTGCGTCCTCTTCGACTTGCGCGATTTCCTCAACCGGCGTCGCCTCGGCGACCGCAATATCACCCTCAACGTCTTGTTGCGGCGTCTCTTGCTCGGCCTCAACTTGCTCGGCCTCACTCTGCTCAGGCGCGTCGGGCGTTGCGAGCTGTGCCGCGACGGTGGCTTGCAAGGCTTGCGCGCGGCGCGCGCGTTTGGCGGCGCGGCGCGCACGGCGGGCGGCACGACGGTCCATTACGTCTTGGTCGGTATCGACAGAGTCGTTTGCAGTCTCTGCCGCGTCATCTTCGGCATCCAAAGCCGCATCTTGCGTCTCTTCTTGCGGGGCCGCTTCGTCCTCAAGGCTATCCTGCACCGCAACATCGTCAGTCTCAGCACTCACCGCGACCGAGTCTTCTTCAATCGGGTCAGCGGCAGCGTCGAGCGCCTCAAGCTCGGCGGGCATATCTTGCTCGGGTTGCAGCGCTTCGGCCAGCGCGGCGGTGACGCTATCTTCAACGCTCACGTCCTCTTCGGGCGCGCGATCTTCGATGATCGCTTCGGCGGGTTCAGCCGCGGCGTCTTCGAGGGATGCCTGCTCAGCGGGGGCGACAATCGCATCATCGCTGTCGATATCTTCTGCCGCGAGCGGGCCGGAAATATCGAGATCAAAGCCGAAATCATCCGCATCGGCACTGGGCGCGATGTCGGCATCCGCAAGCAGGGCCTGCGGGACGACATCGGCCTGCTCGTCCTCTTCATAGGCGCCGGGACCAACGGAACGCGCACGCGCCACGGCGGCACGAATACGTTGCAGCTTGGCGGCCACCGATTCGGGTTCCTCAAACGCCACTTCTGGTTCGGGCGCGGCTTCAAGTTCAGGCTTGGGCTCGGGTTGAACCTCGGGCGCGGGTGCGTCTTTCGAGCTATCCTCCAACACCAGCGGCGCAACATGAACCTGCGCGGGCGCAGCTTCCTGCGTCCCCTCACTGGGTTCAGCCTGCGCAGCTGCATCATCTTGCGAGGCGGTTTCATCGTCTTGCTGACGCAAAACAACGCCGTTTTCGTGGATCTTTGCCTCAACCCGACGATTGATTTCGCGTTCAGCAATCCGGTGCAGCATCTCTGCGTCGGGTTGCGGGGGTTCTGCGCCGAAATACCGATCATCTGCGGCCAGATCGCGGAAATACTCTGCAATCGCCTTCATCGTGTTGAACGGTTCATCGAACCCCTCAAGGGTACACGAGAACGTGCCGTAGGAGACGGTCAGGATCTTGTTTGCACCAATCATGGACCACTCGCTTTCATTTGGACCTCATTGTTGCCACCATCCCCCCAAACTGGTGCTTTCCCATGGACGAAAAAGGGCATTTGAAAGGAATTTTATAGGTCTCGATTGTGTTCTCGTGCCTTATTCGTCATCAATCATGCCATGTTCCACCTGATTGTAAACTCAACGTGCGGTGTCACCCTACTGGGCGCAGGCACAGTAAACCCGCAAGATGTTGACGAATCGTTGACAATCGCACCCTTTCTTGTGGCTGCGGATGGCGGGGGCGATCATGCGCTGGCCTTGGGACTACATCCCGAGGCGGTGATTGGCGATCTCGACAGCCTGTCCAAGTCTGCCCACGAGCAATTGGGCGCGCGTGTGCACCGAATCACAGAGCAGGACAGCACGGATTTTGCCAAATGCTTGCGCGCAATCAAGGCTCCGTTCGTAATGGCGCTTGGGTTCACCGGGTTGCGGCTCGATCATACTTTGGCGGCGATGACCGATTTGATCCGCAGCCCTGCCCTCGTGATGATGCTGGCCGAGCGCGAGGTGATCATCCGCTGTCCGACGCACATCGCGCTGGATCTGCCCGCCGGAACGCGGGTGTCATTGTTTCCATTCGGGCCGGTTACGGCGCGCTCGACGGGGCTGCGCTGGCCGCTGGATGGCATCGCCTTTGCGCCCGATAGCCGCGTGGGCACCTCGAATGAGGCACTTGGGCGCGTCGAGATCACGTTAGAGGGAGCCGCGCTATTGATGCTGCCGCGCGAAAATCTGGGCGCGGTATTGCAGGCGTTGGGGGTGAGCGCGCCGTAAAGGCCTGCGCGTCAGCCCGGCTCGATGCGCAACGCGTCTTGCAGCCACGGTGCCTCTCGTAGAGCAGGCGCAACCACGCGATCCGCCAAAAGCGCGCGCAGACGAGCGGCGACTTGCGCGGGCCACTCGCCCAGAACGCCCTCGCGCGCGGTTAAGGTGATCAAGCGCGACAGCGGCGCGCCGGGCAACGGGGCCAGTTCCAGCCCCGAACGCCCCGCGTGACGCACCGCCGAGGGCGTCAGGATCGTCCAGCCCTGCCCCGCCGCGACCAGCGCCAAAATCGCCGGATAGCTGTCAAGTTCCAGCCGATGCCCGCCGCCCAGACCTTCGCGTGCCAGATGCGCCGCGATCTGACGGCCCATCAAGGTGCGCTGCGAATAATGGATCAGCGGCAGGTCCGTGCCCCCACCTGCCGGGCGCACCGCGATGAATGGCTCGTGCAACAGCGGATGCACCTCGCTGGCCTCGGGCGGCGGGCCTTCGGGTTGGGCCGCAACTGCCACATCCAGCCCGCGCGCCTCCAGCTTGGCTAAAAGGCGATGGCTTGGGCCGGTTTCCAGCTCAAAGCGGCACTGGCGCAGATCGCTGGCCATGCCTGCCAGCAACAATGGCGTCACTTCGGCCTCGAAATCCTCGATCATGCCCAGACGGAAACTGGTCAGACCGGCAGGATCGGCCAGCGACACGCCCGCGCGACCACGCGCCAACGCATCCAGCATCGCTTCGGCATGGGGTAGAAACCCGCGCCCTGCAACGGTCAGCGCAAAGGGGCGCGCCGAGCGATCCACCAGTTCCGCGCCCAAGGCAGCCTCAAGCGCGGCAAGTTGCTGGCTGACCGTGGGGGCCGAAACACCAAGGCGACGTGCGGCGGCGGTAATCGCGCCCTCCTCGGCGGTGGCGGTAAAAACCTCGACCGCCCAAAGGCTGACGCGGGGGGGAGTGGCGGACATGGGAAGGCTCCGATTGGGATCATCACGAGAGTGCCGCGCGCGCGGACCCGAGGCAAGCGTTTAGCCAAGCGCCACGATCGAGGGCTCGCGCCGCCCCGGACATTGCGCCAGCGGGCAAATCCGGCACGACGCCCCGATGGCGCGCGCAGGCTGCGACGCGGCCTCGTCTGGCGCAGGCAGGATCAGCATCGTCGCCTCACGCAGCATCGGCGCGTCAAAGCCCACCGCGCGGGTCTCGCAAATCGCGTAGGTGACAAAGCGTTGCGGCACCCGCCCCGCCACATCAACCAGCGTGCGTATCGGGTGCATCGGCTGGGCCAGCGCCTCATAAAGGGGCCAAAGCGGACAGGCAGCGCCGAAACGGGGCAGCGCAAAACCGGGCGCCGAGCGGCGAAAGGTCAGGGTGCCAGAGCCATCGCAAATCACCAGCCCCGGCGGCGCAAGCCCCGCCATCCCCGCAGGCAGGGAAGCAAGACGGCGCAGCACAACACTGATCGCGACCGCGCGCGCCTGCGCAATCGCGCCGGGATCAGCGCCCAGTTCGGCCAGATCGCGCGTGATCAGATCCAGCGGCAGGGCGCGCGCATCGCTTGCTACGCGCTCAAGATGCGCCAGTGCCAGCGCGCGCGCCGCCGACGAGGCGAGTTCCGGAACGCCCGCGATCAGCCCCGCGAGATTGCGCTCGCCCGCCTCGATTTCAGGAAAATGCCAGTCGCGTGCCTCGAGCCAAGCCTCGAACTGTTCCTGGGGTGAGGATAGCCCGGTTTCGGAATCTTCCATCTCGTCAAGATAGCCAACCAAGGCCTCGGCCGCGCCCGACAAGCGCAGGCTTTCGGTCTGGATCGTTGCCAGAAAACGCGCCTGCCATTCGGGTTCGATATCCTCAGTTTCAACCAAAATCGCAGCGCTTGAACGCAGCCCCGTCACCGCCGACAACACCTCATGCAGCGAGGTCGCCAGAAACGGATCTTGCGCCATGCGTTCGGCGTAGCCTTCCAGCAGGCGCTCCAGACTTGTCACACGCGCCTGCGAACGCGCCAGCAGCGCCGCCCAACCGGGGAAACGGCCAACGAATTCTTCGATACGCTCAAGATCGGGGGCGGAAAACGGGCCTGCACCTTCGGCCTCAAACCCCGCCGCAGCCTCGCGCAGACCATCAAACAACGCGCTATCTGCGCCCTCTGACAGCGCCACGGGATCAACCCCCATCGCGCGTGAGATCCGCAAGACCAAGGCGTCGCTGACCCGGCGGCGGTTATGTTCGATAAGATTGAGATAGGCCGCAGAGATACCCGCAGCGCGCGCCAAATCTGCTTGTTTCATGCCAAGCGATGTCCGGCGTTCGCGGATGCGCGTGCCGGTGAGTGCAGATTTGGCCATATCGTCCTCCTGCGTCCAGATTTACAGCTAGACGCAGGAGATACAAAGCATTTTACAAGGCGTTTACACGCCGCGTCTTTACATCGGGTTTTCGATGGTCGCGCGCATGTTGGGCACGTCACACGAGAATTCATCGCCTGTGGTGCCTTGCGTTTGCTTGCAATCCTTCGCGACCTTGGTTTCAGCGCAGCCGGCCAGCGCGCCAAGCGTCATTACTGCGAGCAGTGCCAGAACCGGTGTCGTTTTGAACGTCTTTTGCATCATCTGTCTCCTGTCAGTCGGGCGAATGTCTCTTGGCCCGTCAAGTGAACTATGTAGTTCAATATTGTGCGTCAAGCTTTGACTTCGATCAATAAATATCGACGCCAAAGATGAGTGTGACCTTACGTTTTTGCAACGGCAAGGGGGAACAGGCGTGATCCAGCCTCATTGAAACGCGCGAAAGCGAAACCCATAGGCCAGCGCGCGATTGGAACAGACGTCCATCGCATCCATCAGCCACACCCGATCCGGCCCCGGAAACGTGGCGAGGTGGCGGCCCAAAAGTGTCTCACCCTGCGTGAGATTTCCCGCCATATCGCCGCCATAGGTCATCAGCTGTTTTAGCCAGAAATCCTGCGCCTCTCCCAAATAGCCACCAAATCGACCACCGGGCGCGATCTGGCGCACTACGGCAAGACAATAGGCCGCCTCGACCTCTTGCGAGGGGGTTTCAAAGGTATGCGAGGGCGGAGCTGCAATGTCGCTTTTCCACGTCAGCCAGAACAGCACAGCAAGCATGCCACATCCCAGAACGCCCAGGAACAGATGAGACAGCCGGGGCCTGCCGTGTCGCCTTGCCCGTGCCGTTGCCTGTGCCTTCGCCTGTGTTTTCACGCGTGCCCGTGCCTTCGCCTGAGTTCGTGCCTGAACCACCATCTGCCAGCGCCTTGTTCCACTCCACGCCCCGTTACAGCACACAAGCCTTAACAACCCGTGCAATCGCGCAGCAAAAAGCCCCCCGGATTACTCCGGAGGGCGAATTCGCCGCACAAAAGCGTGGCGATAGCTTATTTAAGACCGGCAGCATCCGTCACCGCATGGGTCCAAGCGCCTTCGGGCTGCTTGGTGATCACCGGATCAGAGCCACCTTCAAGCAGCACTTTCACTGTGCGCTCATAATCCGCCGGGTCCAGCATGCCATCGGTGCCTTCAGTCAGCTTGGCGACCTCTTTCATCATGCCTTCCTGATGATGAAGCGTCTGCGCGCCGGTTTCGTCGTTATCCAGCACGATCTGCGCAGCTTCGTCGGGGTGCTCTTCGGCGTATTTCCAGCCCTCCATCGAGGCTTTGACGAATTTCGCCATCCTCTCGACAAAGGCCGGATCCTTGAGGCTGTCTTCCATCACATACAGCCCGTCTTCGAGCGTTGCGACGCCTTCATCCTCGTATTTGAAGGTTACGAGCTGATCGGGCGCGATCCCCGCATCAAGCACCTGAAGATACTCGTTATAGGTCATCGTCGAGATACACGCCGCCTGTTTTTGCAGCAGCGGGTCGACGTTAAAGCCCTGCTTGAGCACCGTCACGCCTTTGTCGCCGCCATCGGTCGGGATGCCCAGATGCGACATCCAGCTCAGGAACGGGTATTCATTGCCAAAGAACCAAACGCCCAAAGTATGGCCGGGGAAATCGGCGGGCGTCTTGATGCCGCTTTCCTTCAGGCAGGTCAGCATCATGCCCGATTTCTTGTAAGGCTGGGCAATATTGACCAGCGGCAAACCCTTTTCGCGCGCCGCCAAGGCAGCAGGCATCCAGTCAACGATCACATCGGCACCACCGCCTGCGATTACCTGCTCGGGGCCGATGTCCGGCCCCCCCGCCTTGATCGTGACATCAAGCCCCGCGTCTTTGTAAAACCCTTTATCCTGAGCCACATAATAGCCCGCGAACTGCGCTTGCGTCACCCATTTGAGTTGCAGCGTCACGTCCTCATTGGCATAGGCCGCGCTTGCCATGATAAGGCTTGCACTTACCCCCGCGATCAGTTTTTTCATCATATCTCTCCACTGTTGCCCCCGGATCTTGCGTCCGGGATTTTTATAATTCTCAGGCGCTTTGCCTAAGCTCGGGCCCGCTGCGACGGATGCCAGAACGTCACCAGCTTTTCGAGAAGCGCCACCGCCCCATAAAAGCCCGAGCCCGCAAGCGCTGCAACGGTAATCTCCGACCACACGAGCGGCAAATCAAGCTGCCCCACGGCGGTAGATATCCGAAAGCCCATCCCGCGGGTTGGACTGCCGAAAAATTCAGCAACAATCGCCCCGATCAGCGCCAACGTGGTCGCGATTTTCAGACCGTTGAACAGGAACGGCATTGCGGCAGGCAGGCGCAGTTTGATCAGCCCCTGCCAATAGCTTGCCGAATAGGTCGCCATCAGATCGCGTTGCAAATGATCGGTCGCGGCCAGCCCGGCGACCATGTTCACCAGCACCGGAAAGAACACCATCACCACCACGACCGCCGCCTTGGATTGCCAGTCAAACCCGAACCACATCACAAGGATCGGCGCGACGCCCACGATCGGCAAGGCGGCCACGAAATTACCGATCGGCAACAACCCGCGTTGCAAAAAGGGCGAGCGGTCGATCAGCACAGCCACAACAATCGCCGCGCCACAGCCTATCACATAGCCCGACAGCGCGCCCTTAAGGATCGTCTGCACGAAATCCTCACGCAGGATCGGGCCGGATTGCGCAAAGGTCTGCGCGATCTGGCTCGGCGCGGGCAGGATCACCGGGCTGATACCAAAGCCCAGCACCAAGCCCTCCCAAAGCAGCAGCACCGTGATGCCAAACAAGGCGGGGATGGCAAATTGCGCCCAGCGCTGATGCCCGTATCGCCGCGCCATCCACGCATTTGCGCCCCACGCACACAGCCAGAAAACTATCGCGAAAATCGCCCAACCCATCACGCCATCCCCATCCGTTTGAGGGTGATCCGTTCGATCACGCCTACGATCCCGACAAGGATCGCCGCCAGTGCGGCCGCCGTAAACAGCGCCGACCAGATTTGCACCGTCTGCCCGTAATAGCTGCCCGAAAGCAGCCGCGCGCCAAGGCCGCGCGTGGCCCCTGCGGGCAGTTCGGCCACGATCGTACCCACAAGACTGGCCGCGACCCCGACCTTGAGCGAGGCAAAGAGATAGGGCATCGACGAGGGCATCCGCAGCTTTGCCAGCGTCTCGCCCTGACTGGCATTATACGTCTTGAGCAGATCCAGTTGCATACTGTCAGGCGCGCGCAGCCCCTTCACCATGCCCACAAGCACTGGGAAAAAGCTCAGATAAGCCGCGATCAGCGCCTTTGGCAGCAATCCGGTCACGCCAAGGCTCGCCAGCACCACGATCACCATCGGCGCAATCGCCAAAATCGGCACGGTCTGGCTGGCAATCGCCCAAGGCATCACCGACAGATCCATCGCGCGGCTATGCGTGATCCCCACCGCAAGCACGATCCCAAGCCCCGTGCCCAGCGCAAAGCCCAGCAACGTCGCGGAAAGCGTGATCCAGCCGTGATAAACAAGACTGCGCTTGGAGGTAATCGCTTGCCCCGCAAGCCCCTGCCACAGCCCTTGCGCCACCTGATGGGGCGCAGGCAAAACGGGACGTTTCTGGCTCATCGTATCGCTGAGAAGCTGCGAGATCGTCACGTCCTCGCCCGCCCGCGCGGCTTGATCATAGGTCCATTTCGCATTCAACGCGACCGAGCCTGCATACCAAAGCAGCACAATCGCGGCGAGAACGGTAAGGATTGGCGCAATCATCTTCATGCCCTGCCTCCCTTCCTCTTGACCGAAATATCCTCGGGGGGTGAATGGCGCAGCCAGAGGGGGGCAGACAGCCCCCCCGCCCCGGCGCGGATGTCGCAGAGCTCACTCATCATACGCATGCCCCGCACGCAAACCTTCGCGCACCCGATGCGCGACTTGCAGGAATTCCTCGCTGTCGCGAATATCCAGCGGGCGCGCAGAGCGCGGCAACGGGCTGTCGATCACCTCGTAAATCTGACCCGGACGGGGCGACATCACGACGATCTTGGTGCTCAGATAGACCGCCTCGGGGATCGAGTGGGTGACGAAACCGATGGTCTTCTGCGTGCGCTCCCACAGCTTGAGCAGCTCTTCATTCAGCTTGTCGCGCACGATCTCATCGAGCGCGCCAAAGGGCTCGTCCATCAGCAGGATATCGGCGTCAAAGGCCAGCGCGCGCGCGATGCTGGCGCGTTGCTGCATCCCGCCCGACAACTGCCAAGGGAACTTCTTGCCAAAGCCCTCAAGATCAACCAGCGATAGCACTTTTTCAACGCGCTTGGCCTGATCTGCCTTGGGATAGCCCATAATTTCCAGCGGAAGCTTCACATTTCCTGCAATTGTGCGCCAAGGATACAGTCCCGCGGCCTGAAACACATAGCCGTAAGATCGCTCCTTGCGCGCGTCCTCGGCGCTCATGCCATTGACGCGCAAGGTGCCGCCCGTGGGCGTCTCGAGCGCCGCGATACAGCGCAGGAACGTGGTCTTGCCACAGCCCGAAGGGCCGATGAAGCTGACGAACTCGCCGCGCTCGATATCAAGGTTGATATCCTTGAGCGCATGGACCGGCCCGTCATTGGTTTCAAATGTCAGGTCCAGCCCGCGGGCGGAAATAACCGGGGCTGCCGTCATGTGCGCCTCCACAGGGTTTGATCGGCAATCTCGACGCTGTTTCCCGCTGGATCGCGCAGGTAGATCGAGCGCGCTCCGTTTGGCCAACGAAAGTCAGCCTCGATCACTACATTATTGTCTTTCAAGTGCTTTTCCCATTCATCTAGCAGCTCTCCCGTGCTGCCTATGCAGACATGCCCTGCCCCGGTCGCGCCATGCGGGGGCACTGGCAGTTTTGCGTCAGCGGCGGGGGGCTGGCGTGTGGCCTTGGCGATAAAAGCCAGGATCACGCTTGGCCCGCAGCGAAAGAACACATGCCGCCCCTCGACGCGCGCGATGCGCTCTAGGCCAAGCACGCCGCTGTAAAAACGTTCGGTCGTGTCAAGATCGCTGACATAGACCGCCGCTTCTAAAACGCCGCTATGGCCCGGAGCTCCCATGGCGACTCTACACGCCGCTCGCCGGAATACCACTGCGCTGCACGGGGCGCGGCGCGGTGAGGTCTTTCCAGGTCGACAGCGCCTTGGTCACCGGCATGCCGGGATCGCGCGCGACGAACTGGCCGTGGCCCTCCTTGGTCTTGATCTCACCATCGGCCCAAGCGACCACGCCGCGCGACAACGTATAGCGCGGCAGACCGGTCACCTCTTTGCCCTCGAACACATTGTAATCAATAGCAGATTGCTGCGTCTTGGCCGAAATCGTCTTGCTCGCCTTGGGGTCCCAGACCACCAGATCAGCATCCGAGCCCACCAGCACCGCGCCCTTTTTGGGATAGACGTTGAGGATCTTGGCGATATTGGTCGAGGTCACGGCGACGAACTCATTGGGCGTCAGCCGCCCGGTGCCAACGCCATAGGTCCACAGCATCGGCAAGCGGTCTTCCAACCCGCCCGTGCCATTGGGGATCTTGGTGAAATCGCCGACGCCATAGCGTTTCTGCTCGGTCGAAAAGGCACAGTGGTCGGTCGCCACACATGACAGCGTGCCCGATTGCAAGCCCGCCCACAGGCTGTCCTGATGCTGCTTGTTGCGGAACGGCGGGCTCATCACGCGACGCGCGGCGTGATCCCAATCCTTGTCGAAATACTCAGATTCATCGAGCGTCAGGTGCTGGATCAGCGGCTCGCCCCAGACGCGCTTGCCATTCATCTTCGCACGTCGGATCGCCTCGTGGCTTTCCTCGCACGAGGTATGCACGACATACAGCGGCACCCCCGCCATATCGGCGATCATAATGGCGCGGTTGGTGGCCTCACCCTCGACCTGGGGCGGGCGCGAATAAGCGTGACCTTCGGGGCCGTTATTGCCCTCAGCGAGCAATTTCGCCGATAATTCCGCCACCACATCGCCATTCTCGGCATGCACCAGCGGGATCGCGCCCAATTCTGCACAGCGCTTGAAGCTTGAATACAACTCGTCATCATTGACCATCAAAGCGCCCTTATAGGCCATGAAATGCTTGAAGGTGTTGATGCCGCGCTCGGTCACGGCCTTCATCTCGTCAAAGACCTGCTTGTCCCACCATGTGATCGCCATGTGAAACGAGTAATCGCAATGCGCGCGGGTCGATTTGTTGTCCCATTTCTTGAGCGCATCCAGCAGCCCCTCCCCCGGAGCCGGCAGCGCGAAATCGACCACCATGGTGGTGCCGCCCGCCAAGGCCGCCCGCGTGCCGGATTCGAAATCATCGGTGGAATAGGTGCCCATGAAGGGCATTTCCAGATGGGTATGCGGGTCGATGCCGCCCGGCATCACATAGCAGCCGGTCGCGTCGAGACTTTCGTCGCCCTTCAGGTCCGGCCCGATCTCAATGATCTGCCCGCCCTCAATCAGCACATCTGCCTTATAGGTCAGATCTGCGGTGACGATGGTTCCGTTCTTGATGACTGTGGTCATTGGGGTCCTCCTCGGAAGGGCGCTGCCTTCCTCTTGATCCAAGTATCCCGGGGGTCCGGGGGCAGAGCCCCCGGCACGCGCCCGTCTCAGCTTACGATTTCGGCTGTTTCGAGCACCGCATGCAACAGCACATCCGCGCCCGCGCCCGCCCATTCCTTGGAAATCTCCTCGGCCTCGTTATGGCTAAGGCCATCCACGCAGGGACACATGATCATCGCCGTGGGCGCGACCTTGTTGATCCAGCAGGCATCATGGCCTGCCCCCGAGATGATATCGCGGTGGCTATAGCCTAGACGCTCGGCGGCGCTGCGCACAGCTGACACGCAGGTCGGATCAAAGGTCACCGGATCAAAGCCGCCGGATTTTTCGAATTCGACGCCCAACCCCATATCGTCGCAAATCTTCTGCGCCCCTTCGCGCAGGCGCTTTTCCATATCCTCGATCACCGCCAGATCGGGCGAGCGGAAATCGACGGTGAACACCACCTTGCCGGGGATCACGTTGCGCGAATTGGGATAGACGTCGATATGGCCTGCCGCCCCGACCGCATCGGGGGCATGCGACCAGGCGATCTCATCGACCAGTTCCAGCACACGCGCCATGCCAAGCCCTGCGTTCTTGCGCATCGGCATCGGGGTGGAACCGGTATGGCTGTCCTTGCCGGTGATCGTCACCTGCGTCCAGCTAAGCCCCTGCCCGTGGGTGACAACGCCGATATCTTTGCCCTCGGCCTCAAGGATCGGGCCCTGCTCGATATGCAATTCGAACATCGCATGCATCTTGCGCGCGCCGACCTCTTCGTCACCGACCCAGCCGATGCGTTTCAACTCATCGCCAAAGCTTTTGCCCTCTGCGTCGACCTGATCATAGGCCCAGTCTTGCGTGTGCAGCCCCGCAAACACCCCCGAGGCCAGCATCGCAGGCGCAAACCGCGTTCCCTCCTCGTTGGTCCAGTTGGTCACCACGATCGGGTGCTTGGTCTTGATCCCCAAATCATTCATCGAGCGCACGGCCTCGAGCGCGCCAAGCACGCCCAGAACGCCGTCATATTTCCCGCCGGTGGGTTGGGTATCAAGGTGGCTGCCCATATAAACCGGCAACGCGTCGGGATCTTCACCGGGGCGCGTGGCAAACATATTGCCCATGCTATCGACGCCCATGCTCATGCCCGCCGCTTCGCACCATGACTGGAACAGCGCGCGGCCCTCGGCGTCGGCATCGGTCAGGGTCTGGCGATTATTGCCACCCGCGACGCCGGGGCCGATCTTGGCCATCTCCATCAGGCTGTCCCAAAGGCGGTCGGGGTTGATACGAAGGTTCTCTCCGGGTGCAGACATTTTGAAACTCCCTGTCGGCTGGTGGGGCTTTGCCCTCTTGCGACGAATCTTGTTCTGACCGTATGGTCAAGTTGAGTGGGCCATGTTCTGACTATTCGGTCAACAAAAAATCGGACGGATCGCGGATGAGAGATGACGAGAGCGGCAAACGCTCAAAAAATGGGCGCAGCGGGTCGGGAAGCCGGGCAGAAGCGCGCCGCGCCACCGAGGAAGCCATCCTCAAAGCCGCCGAAACCGTCTTTGCCGAGGCCGGCTTCGGCGGCGCCACGATGCAGTTGATCGCGGATATGGCAGGCTTACCCAAGGCGAACCTGCATTACTATTTCGCCACCAAAGAGGCGCTATATCGCCGCGTGGTCGAACGGATCTTCACGACCTGGCTGGAGGCGGCCGACGTGTTCGACGAGGCGGTCGGCCCGGCCGAGGGGATCGGTGCCTATATCGATGCCAAGATGGAGATTTCGCGCAGTCACCCCAATGGCTCCAAGGTTTGGGCCAGCGAGGTGATGCACGGCGCGCCGGTCATTCAGGACTACTTGGAAACGACGCTGCGAGACTGGACCGAGGGGCGCGCCAAGATCATCCGGCGCTGGATCGCGCAGGGCCAGATGGCCGATGTCGACCCGCATCACCTTCTATATATGCTGTGGGCGACGACCCAGCATTACGCCGATTTCGGTCATCAGATCGAGACGCTGAACGGTGGCAAACCGCTATCGGATGAACAGTGGGAGGCCACGAAAGCCAGCGTGAAGGGGATCGTGCTGCGCGGGATCGGGGTGCTCTGAGCGGCTACTGCGCCGCCGGAGTATCCGGCGCATCAGGGGCATCAGGGGCATCCGGCTGGCCCAGCGGCGCAACTTCGACGGGGGCATTGGGCGCCCCCTCGACCCCTTCGGGCAAATGCGTCTTGGGCAGTTTTGCCCCCAACAACTCGGCCCCTTCTGCAATCTCGGCCCCGCTTTTGAGGTCGGGCTCGGGCGCGGCCTGCATCGCGGCCCCCTCAGCGCCTCTATCCGAGCAAACATAGACCGTGCCGCCAACGATCACCGCCGTCGCGGCCAATGCAGGCGGCGATGAGGCCGCCAAAACGCCAATCCCGGCTTGCAACAGCTTATCGCGCAAGCGACTCGACTGATCGCGCACGATCTTTGTGCCCAGCTGATCGCCAACAACCGCGCCCGCCGCATCCGCCGCAAGACCTTCGGCACCGGTCCCAAGGCCCTGCACGGCCTGTGTCGTGCCCACCAACCGCTGGCAGAAGCTTTTCGAGGGCTTGCGGCACATCCCATAGGCATCGCGCGCGCCCTCGTCATAGCCTAGATAGGTCTTGGCCTTGCGATCCCATTGCAAACAGAACGGTGCGCGCCCGGCATCATCCAACTCAGGCGTCAACGCGCGCAGGGTCACGAGCGCCGGGCAGGTCACATCGCCCCTCTCCCCCAACACCTTTTCGCGCAGACTGCGGCTGTCTTTGAGCGCCGCATTGTCGGGATCATAGCGGAAATCATAAGTCTCGCCGCGAATCGAGGTTTTGCACGAAACCAGTTCGGCAAACGCAGGCGTGGCGGGCAACAGAAGGGCGCAAAGAAACGCGAGGCGCAGCATGGGGAAACCTCCGGGGCTGCGCGTAAAATAGGCAGCGCTGGCAATGGCACAAGGGGCGGAGCGGGCGAATGTCGATGACATGGCGCGTGCCTCGCAGCGATTGCAGCGCCTCCTGCCAATAGGGTGCAAAGTCTGTAGCGCGTTCGAACATGCGCGGGGTCTTCTTGAACTGGCGGTTCGCGGTGAAGGGCATCCAAAAGGCGTTCAGGTCATTGGGGGGCTTGCGATCAAGGGCCATGAGATTTCTCCGGTCGGGCGGCCGGGGGCCGCGCCACGGGCCGACAATAGCGATTTGACCAGTCGGTCAGAGTGAACGCTACCACAGCCAAGAGGTCAGTTAAGCGCTGCATTGCGACGCGACTTGCCCTGGCGTAAAGGCAACGCTACGTTGATCCGCGCGCCGCTTTTCGGTTACTTTAGCGTGATCGGGAGAAATGCATTGAATGATACCGGAAATCAGGCGCGCTTTGCGCAAGGCCAAGACGCAGATAAGCCGCTGACACGCATTCAGAAGCTGAACCGGAGCAAGATCCTAGAGGCTGCGCTTGAGGTGTTTTCCGCGCATGGGTTTCGCGGCTCGACGCTGGATCAGATCGCGTCCGAAGCTGGTTTGAGCAAACCCAATCTGCTGTATTATTTTCCCTCCAAAGAGGCGATCCATGCCGAGTTGATGGCAGGGCTTCTTGACATTTGGCTGGCACCGCTGCGCGCGATGAAACCTGACGGAGAACCGCGCGCTGAAATCATGTCCTATATGCGCCGCAAGCTTGAGATGAGCCGCGAAATGCCCCGCGAAAGCAGGCTTTTCGCGAATGAGATGCTGCAAGGCGCGCCCCGGATGGAAGATGAGCTGGGCCACGACCTCAAGACGTTGGTGGATGCCAACGCGCAGGTTATTCGCGGCTGGATCGACGCCGGTAAGCTGGCCCCGGTTGATCCCCATCACCTGATTTTCTCGATCTGGGCACTGACGCAGCATTACGCCGATTTCGAGGTGCAGGTGCGCGCGGTTCTTGGCCCCGACACCGACCCGTTTGAGGGCGCAGGGCAGTTTCTGGACATGCTATTCGGGCGCTTGCTCGCCCCCTGATCGCCCCCTCTGCCTGCGCAGTTAACCCTATGGCGAAACTGCGGCCGCGTTTTTACCTTTGCGAAACTTCTTGCGCGCAGACTCACCCTGTGGGGATGTTTATGCGAGGAAATGGGGATGGACCGGATATCGGGGCTGATGCCTCAAACGGGTTGGTCGCCGCTGTTAAGCCCGGCGACACCTAAAAATGCGCCTGCAACAACGGTGGAACCGGCGGCGACATCCGCCGACACGAATGGCGGGAAAAGTGCGGGAACGGATACGCAAACGGCGCAAGATCATGCGCAAACCGCGCGGCTGTTTCGCGGCATTGCCGCAGCGCATATTGCCAGCGGGGAAACCCAAAGCGAACCGGTCGGGCCGCCGCCTGATCCGAATGCGCCATCAGGGCCAATGCCGACCTTCGATGTGTCACCGCTAGAAGAGGCGGCCGCGCGGGTCATGGCCGTTCCGGCGATGGCGGGGGATATGGCGGCGTCAGAGACCTCGGAGGCTGTCGAAACACCAGAGTCGCTAGGTAAGACGTCAGAGCAAGACAGCGCGATCAAGGAATCGTCTCAATCCGGGGAGGCCACGCTATCGGCGGCGGTGACGCAAGACGCCGCGCCTGATACAAGCGCGGCGCAGCAGTGGCAGGCCCGGCCTTGGCCACAAACGCCCCAGACCAACGCGTCACAACTTGATGTGACGCGCTGACGCGCCCCCCGACAGAGGGCGCGCCCTTACTCGGCGGCGGTGGCCGAGGGGTTGTTGGGATGCGTCGTCCAGTTGGCATAATCGCCCACCGTTTCGCCTGTGCGCGGATCGACGCTGCCTTTGGCCATTTGCACCATCTCGATGCAATCGACCGGGCAGACCTCGACACACAGGTTACAGGCGACGCATTCCTCATCCTTGACGGTGAAGGTGCGGTCCTCGGACATCGCGATGGCCTGGTGGCTGGTATCCTCACACGCGGCAAAACAGCGCCCGCATTTGATGCAATCGTCTTGAACGATCTCGGCCTTGGTGACGTAATTGAGGTTAAGATATTGCCAATCCGTCACATTGGGCACCGCGCGCCCGACCAGTTCGGACGTGTTGGTGAACCCCTTGCGATCCATGTATTCCGACAGGCCCGAGATCATCTCTTGCACGACCTTGAACCCGTAGGTCATCGCCGCCGTGCAGACCTGCACATTACCCGCGCCGAGCGCCATGAATTCGGCCCCGTCGCGCCATGTCGTGACGCCACCGATCCCCGAAATCGGCAATCCTGCGGTTTCCGCATCGCGCGCGATTTCGGCCACCATATTCAGCGCAATCGGCTTGACCGCCGGGCCGCAATAGCCGCCATGCGTGCCCTTGCCGTCAATCGTGGGCTCGGGCGCGAAGTCATCCAGATCGACCGAAGTGATCGAATTGATCGTATTGATCAGGCTGACCGCATCCGCGCCCCCCGCCTTGGCCGCGCGCGCCGGGCCGCGAATGTCGGAAATATTGGGCGTGAGTTTCACGATACAGGGCATGCGCGAATGCTGTTTTACCCAGCGCGTGACCATCTCGATATATTCGGGCACCTGCCCGACAGCCGAGCCCATGCCGCGTTCGGCCATGCCATGCGGACAGCCGAAATTGAGCTCGACCCCATCGGCCTCGGTGTCCTCGACGCGCGCAAGGATCGCCTTCCAGCTATCCTCGTCGCAAGGCACCATCAGCGACACGATCAGCGCGCGATCCGGGTAGTCACGCTTGACCGATTTGATTTCGCGCAGGTTCACCTCGAGCGGGCGATCGGTGATCAGCTCGATGTTATTAAGCCCCAGCAACCGCCGGTCCGCACCGTAGATCGCGCCGTAACGGGGGCCGTTGACGTTAACCACGGGCGGCCCTTCAGAGCCGAGCGTTTTCCACACGACGCCGCCCCAGCCCGCCTCGAAGGCGCGCCGGACGTTGTATTCCTTATCCGTGGGCGGGGCCGAAGCCAGCCAGAACGGGTTGGGGGATTTGATACCGATGAATTCGGAACGTAGATCGGCCATCTCTTAGCCCTCCATCAAAACGTGGTGGATATCTTGCGCAGCGTCGCGCCCTTGCGCCACTGCCGTGACGGTCAGATCCTCGCCCGCATGGGTACAATCTCCGCCAGCCCAGACGCGCGGGGCGGTCGTGCGCCCTGCCCCGTCAACCTTGATCTTGCCGCCCGCGACCTCGACCTTGGCAGGCGTGTCACCCAGCGTCTGACCAATCGCCTTGAACACCTGATCGGCGGGCAGGCGGAAGGTGGCGTCGGTCATCTCAAGCCCATCAGGGCCGGAGCGCGTATAGGCGAACTCGACCTCTCGCACCGCACCATTGCCGTGGATCGCCACGGGTGCCGCGTTCTCGATGATGCTCACGCCATGGGTCAGCGCGTGTTCCTGCTCGTGCAGGCTGGCGGGCATTTCCGCGCGCGCGCGACGATAGACAAGGCTGACATTGAGCGCGCCGAGCAGTTTCGATTGCACCGCCGCATCGACCGCCGTCATGCCTCCGCCAATCACAACCACATCGCGCCCAACCGGCAAGCTGGCCAGATCCGAGGCCTGACGCAATTCCGCGATGAACTCTGTCGCAGGGCGAATGCCTGATTTGTCCTCACCCTCAAGGCGCAGCGCATTCACACCGCTCAAGCCCATGCCAAGGAAAACCGCGTCATGATCGCCCAGAAGATCCGCCAGATCGCCATCGCCCTTGCGGCCCAATTGCCAGTTCTCGACCACCGTGATGCTGCCGATCTGCAACAGCCACGCGACCTCGGCCTGCGCGAAGCCGCCCGGAGCCTTGTAGCTGGCGATGCCGTATTCGTTCAGCCCGCCGGGTTTGGCGTGGGCGTCATAGATCGTGACCTCATGGCCCAACATCGCAAGACGATGCGCCGCCGCCAGACCCGCAGGCCCCGCGCCCACAACCGCGACCGATTTGCCGGTGCTTGGCGCGCGTGAGAACGGGTGATCCTGCTTGGCCATCAGAGTGTCCGTGGCAAAGCGCTGCAACGCGCCGATTTCTACCGGCTCGCCCTCAGAGTCCATGCGCACGCAGGCCCCTTCGCACAGCGTCTCGGTCGGGCAAACGCGCGCGCACATGCCACCCAGAATGTTTTGCTCAAAGATCGTGCGGGCCGCGGCCTCGGGCGTGCCGGTCGAGATTTGCCGGATAAACAGCGGCACGTCGATTGAGGTCGGGCAAGCCTCCATGCAAGGCGCATCGTGGCAAAAATAACACCGATCCGCTGCAATGCGCGCCTCTTGCACGCCAAGGGGCGGCGCAACATCGGTGAAATTTTTGCAGTAACCTTCGGTATCTAGCCGTCCGGGCACGATCCCTTCGGTGAGCTGGCTATGTGACATTTGCGGGCTCCCTGTCCTTTTTATACTGCCCCTACGCTGCCACAGTCTTGAATTTTATCAAGTGGTAAAATATTCCGCACTGCAGCAGAGGCCCGTTTCCTCCGCTCTGCCCGGAGATTGTGCGCGATGCCCTTCGCTTGCTCATTTTCCGGGCAGTCAAGATTTCGCGAGTGCTTAACCCTGCGCAACCCGTTGCGGCTTTTCACCGCGCCTCACCTCGCGTATAACCACCTGTGACAGTGTAAGGCCCCGACAGAACGGGCCATTCGTAAAAGCCCCCCTTGAGGATCGCATGACCAAAGACACCCGAGACAATGACGTGGCCTTCATTCAGGCACTCGCCGAACTTTTGAACGCCAACAAACTGACCGAATTGGCGGTGACGCGCGATTATGGCCCCGATGACAGCCTGAAGGTGCGCGTGGCCAAACAGGTGAATGTGGTGCAACAGGCTAGCGCGCCGATGGCGGCGGCCCCTGCTCCGGTTGCGCCTGCCGCTAGCCCCGCCCCAAGTGACGCAGCCCCCGCGACCGACGATCCCGCCGATCATCCCGGCGCGGTTGCCTCGCCGATGGTGGGCACGGCTTATATGTCGCCCGAACCCGGCGCGTCGGCCTTTGTCAAACCCGGCGATCAGGTCAAAGAAGGCCAGACACTGATGATCGTCGAGGCGATGAAAACGATGAACCATATCCCGGCCCCGAAAGCGGGCACGGTCAAGCGCATCCTCGTGGATGACGGCCAGCCGGTGGAGTTTGGCACGACCCTGATGATCGTTGAGTGAGGGCGCTAAGATGTTTGACAAGATCCTGATCGCCAATCGCGGCGAAATCGCGCTGCGCGTCATCCGCGCGTGCCGCGAAATGGGGATCGCCTCTGTCGCGGTCCATTCCACCGCCGATTCGGACGCGATGCATGTGCGCATGGCCGATGAATCCGTGTGCATCGGCCCGCCCTCGTCGACGCAAAGTTATCTGTCCGTGCCCGCCATCGTGGCGGCCTGTGAAATCACCGGCGCGCAGGCGATCCATCCGGGCTACGGGTTCTTGTCGGAAAACGCGGCCTTCGTGCAGGTGCTTGAAGATCACGGCATTACCTTTATCGGCCCCTCGGCGGCCCATATCCGCCTTATGGGCGATAAGATCACCGCCAAGGAAACCGCGAAAAAGCTGGGTATTCCAGTGGTTCCGGGCTCGGCTGCGGGTGTTCCAGATGTCGAGACGGCGAAAAAAGAAGCCGCCGCGATGGGCTATCCGGTGATCATCAAGGCGACCGCCGGGGGTGGCGGGCGCGGCATGAAGGTTGCCGCTGACGAGGCCGCGCTGGAAAGCGCGTTTCGCACCGCGCGTGCCGAGGCGAAATCGGCCTTTGGCAATGACGAAGTCTATATGGAGAAATATCTCCAGAGGCCGCGTCATATCGAAGTGCAGGTCTTTGGCGATGGCAAGGACCGCGGCGTGCATCTGGGAGAGCGCGACTGCTCGTTGCAGCGGCGCCACCAGAAAGTGCTCGAAGAGGCCCCCGGCCCCTCGATCACGCCCGAAGAGCGCGCCCGGATCGGCGGCATTTGCGCCGATGCGATTGGCAAAATGGGCTATTCCGGTGCAGGCACGATCGAGTTTCTCTATGAGGATGGCGAGTTCTATTTCATCGAGATGAACACCCGCTTGCAGGTCGAACATCCCGTCACCGAGGCGATTTTCGGCGTCGATCTGGTGCGCCAGCAAATCAAGATCGCGGCCGGCGAGCCGATGGAGTTCGAGCAGGACAAGCTCTCGATTCGCGGTCACGCCATCGAGGTGCGTATCAACGCCGAGAAGCTGCCCAATTTCACGCCCTGCCCCGGCAAAATCACGCATTATCATGCGCCCGGCGGTCTTGGCGTGCGCATGGATAGCGCGCTGTATGACGGCTACACGATCCCGCCCTATTACGACAGCTTGATCGGCAAGCTGATCGTGCACGGGCGCGACCGTCATGAGGCGTTGCAACGGCTGTATCGCGCGCTGGGAGAGCTGATCGTGGATGGGGTCGACACGACCGTGCCGCTATTCAACGCGCTTCTGGCAGAACCCGATATTCAGGCTGGGGATTACTCGATCCACTGGCTCGAAAAATGGCTTGAAAAGAACCTGTAAGCAGCACGAACGAGACTGAAAGCGCCCCCGTTTCGGGGGCGTTTTTTATTTCGGGATCAACAGGCAGGTGCCGCGTCTTTTGGGCTGATCGGCAGGGCGATAATAATCGCCGACAAATTTGCGCTTGCCCGCCCCGATCGCGTTCCAATCAAGCCAATGGCAATCGTAATCGAGCACATCAGCCATTGCCTCCATCGCCGGGAAGGACGGAATGCCGATCAGCGCCTTTTCCTGCCCTTCAATCTGGGGAATCGAGTTCAGTTCGTTATCCGTGCGCTCGCGCACCAGCATGATGACTTGTCCGGGCCGCTGCGCAAATTCGCTGTCCACGATCACCAGTTCCGGGCCAAGTTTGCGCACCAGTTGGAACAGGCGGAAATGGTCCATGACGTGGTACAGAATCCCCAAAACCCCAACGATATCAAAGCGTTCGCCCGCGTCGATCAGCTTTTGCATACCGTCGTAAATATCGTCGCAAATCAGCGTCACCTTCTCGCGCAGATGGGCACGGGGGAATTCGTCGAAACGGTCGATCAGCTCTTGGCGACCCTCGATCCCAACGACTTCGCGCGCACCAGCCGCTGCAAACGCATAGGCCCAACGCCCGTCATGCGCGGCAAGATCGAGCACGCGCTTGCCCGCAATCTGATCTTCGAGCGGCTTGATAATCACCTTGTGGCGCAGGTTCATACGGTCCACCGTGCCCGGATCATCCGCATAGCGCCCGATCTCGGGCAGGAAATCATAGAAACCCATATTTGCGCTCGGCCTCGCTCTGGTTCATCTTGGGGGCACCCTATGCGTAACGGGAAAAACGGGCAAGAAAATGACGGACAGGTTGAGCGCGCAACTTCTGCTGACAGGCTATGCGCAAGGCATTTTCCCGATGGCCGAAAGCCGCGAGGCGACACAGCTTCACTGGTTTGACCCCGCTCAGCGCGGAATCATGCCCTTGGAGAATTTCCACATTTCACGCTCTCTTGCGAAGGAAATTCGCCGCGCCGATTTCACTATTTCAACCAATCGCGCATTCCGCGCCGTGGTGGAGGGCTGTGCGGATCGCGATGAGACATGGATTAACGGGCCGCTTTTTGCGCTCTATGACGATCTGCACGCCGCCGGTTATGCCCATTCGGTCGAGGTCTGGCAGGGCGCGGATCTGGTTGGCGGGCTGTTTGGCATCACATTGGGGGGCGCGTTTTTTGGCGAAAGCATGTTTTCCGCGCGCAAAAGCGGGTCAAAAATCGCGATTGCCTTCACAGTGGATCGGCTGCGTCAGGCGGGGTTTTCACTGTTTGACACGCAATATATCACGCCGCATCTGGCCAGCCTTGGCGGGATTGAAATTGCGCGGGTCGAGTATCGCGCGCGATTGGCAAAAGCCCTGCTGCAGAACGCCGATTTCACGGCGCCCGAAATCCCGACGCCTCAATTGCTGGTGCAGCGCACAACCCAAACGTCATAACGGGGATGATCCAGCGCCGAGAGTGCGGGGCTTGAGGCGATCATCCAACCTGAAAAATCGGGTTGCGGCTTGGCAGCCTCGGTGATCGTCAGGAACGCATAGGCATCAGAAGACGGATCATCGACCGGATAGCGACATTCGCGCAAGGTGATGGAAATAAATCCGAATTTGACACTCTGCCCGACCTTCATCTCGATATCCGAGGTCGTGCCCGCCACCTTATCCAGACCGCGCAGCATCGCCCCCGTACCATCGGCCAGCCCGCGCGCGGGTTCGGCTTGCGGGATCTGATCGTCAGGCGTGGCGTCGGGCAGCAATTCCTGCGCCCCGGCCATGCCGGGCAGTAGCATCAAAGCCACGATCAATGCGCGGATCATTGCGCCTCCTCCTGCGTGCCGCCACCGGCGAATTTCAGCATCAGGTTCAGCACCGAAACCGCGCTTTGCGTGTCCAGAATTTCATCTCCAGGCTTGAGATCATCCATCGCGCCGCCGGGGATCAGCTCAATGTAGTTGCTCCCCATCAGCCCGTCTTGCGTCACTGCAATCACCGTATCCTCGGGCAGTTTCACGCTGTCTTTGACCGTGATCGTGGTGTCGGCGAAAAAGGTTTTCGGGTTCAGCGCCACGTCGGTCACCGTGCCCACCTTGACCCCCGCAAGCCGCACATCGGTGCCTGCAATCACGCCGCCAATCGAGCGGAAAGAGGCATGCAGCGGATAGCTACCGCCTTCGGGGCCAAGCCCGATTCCGCGCCCGGCCCAGACCAGAAAGCCCAGCGCCACGACCAGCACAACGGCCCCGGTCACGATCTCGGTGCGGTTCTCAGACATTGCCGTCCCCTGCAATTATTTGGGTTGCCACGCCTCGTAGTCGCGCCGCTCAACAGGTTGCGCCAAGCGAATCGAACCGGGGGGCACATAGGCCGCGGCCGTGCCGGTGTGGTTTTCCTGATGCGGCTTTTCCCAAACCTTATGGGCAAAGGGCTGCTCGGTCGGCGGCTCGTCATAGGTGAAATGCATCCAGCCATGCCAATCCGGGGGGATGCGGCTGGCCTCGATCACACCGTTATAGATCACCCAGCGTTTCTTGTCGTCGCGCGAGTGATAATAGATGTTGCCCTGCGCGTCCTCACCTACCTTAACGCCCTTGCGCGCGGTGAACAATTGCGTGCCAAGCGTTTGACCGTTCCACCAAGTCAGAAGCCGAAGCAGAAATTTCATGGGACACCCTCCGCGATCTGTCCTGACCGTTATATCCTTTGACGCGGCAAGGTCCAGTGTCCAAGCCATTTCAGGATGCGTTGGAAGGAGAAATCGGCGCGGAAATTCGTCGCTTGCGAATGGCACGCATCGCTGGACGCTCTACCAAGTGCCACGACAGGACCGCGAGAGCGAGCGTGATCGGCGCAGCAAGCGCAATATTGGTGATGGGGTCCATATCGCCCTTGATCGCGACGACCATGCCCTGAACGGGAAAAGCGTAAACATACGTCCCGTAGGAATAATCGCCCAGACGATTCCAACCACGCAGCGCTCCTGTTTCCATGCCAGCCAGCCAGCCAAAGTGCGGCGTATGATATCGCAAGCGCCATCGTGAGATAGCCCAATGGCCCGGAAATACTCAGGCCCGCCAAAACGATGAGGACAGCTGCAATGACGGGCGAACTTGGAAGGCGCTCACGCGCAAGATAGAGCCCCATTCCGAAAAAGAAGGGCAGCCCCGGATACCACAGTGACCGCAATGCGTGCGCGCCAGAAAAGCTTGCATCACCGCTTTGAGATATCGCGAAAAGCCCAAATCCGCAGACCAGCACAAGCAAAAGCGGGCGACGAAAAAGCCCAAGCATTCCAAGCAGCGCGACGAGGATATAGAGGCGCATCTCGACTGGTAGCGTCCAAAGCGAGCCCTGCACGGTTTGGTAAGGGTTAGAGGCAAACACACCAGGCAGTTGATACTCAAGCTTCAGAAGGCTGGCATTCCCGAGAAATGCTTGCCAAGTTTTCGCCGCGCCAAAATATTCTGTCAGCGAAACCTGCGTAAAAATCGGCCCTAAAATGAAGGTTACCAAGGCGATTGAAACGATCAAGCCAGGATAGATCCGCGCGATGCGGGCGCGAAAGTAGGGCCAAAGTCCCGTCGATCGCTCGAAACTTGCGGTGATCAGAAACCCCGAGATCGCGAAGAAGGTGAAGACGGAAAGGGCGCCAAGGCTGAAACCGGTCGTTGCTTTAAAGGGTTCGATGGCCTGCGGGCCAAGTGCGATTGGCCACGCGTGCGAGACGAGCACGCATAGCGCTGCGATCAACCGCATCAGGTTGAGATTATTCTCATGCCCCGTCGCCAGCGGCGCAAAGCTCTGCCTCATCACGCTGCCCGTTTCTTAAGTGTTATTGCCGCGACCCTAGGTCAAATCATTTATCTGGAAAAGAAATTTGCGCAAAATAAAAGGCGAGCCGAAGCCCGCCTTTGTAAAACCTGTCATTCGAAGGGCTCAGCTTGCTGATTTGCCTTCTTTCTTTTTGTCGGCGTAGATCATCAGCGGCTTGGCATCCGATTGCGTGACCGCTTCTTCGTTGACCACCACTTCTTCGACGTCATCCAGACCGGGCAGTTCGAACATGGTATCCAGCAGGATATCTTCCATGATCGAGCGCAAGCCCCGCGCGCCAGTTTTACGTTCGATCGCGCGTTTGGCGATCGCCGCCAGCGAATCATCGGTGAAGGTCAGGTTCACGCCCTCAATGTCGAACAGGCGCTGGTATTGTTTGACCAAAGCGTTTTTCGGCCCCGTCAGAATTGTCACCAGCGCGTCGGCATCCAGATCGGTCAGCGTTGCAATCACCGGCAGACGCCCGACGAATTCCGGGATCAAACCGAACTTCAGCAGATCTTCGGGCTCGAGATCCATGAAGATCTCGCCCACGCCGCGGCTGTCTTTTTCCTTCACATCCGCGCCAAAGCCCATCGCCGAGCCCTTGCCGCGCTGCGCGATGATCCGGTCAAGACCGGCAAACGCTCCGCCGCAGATGAACAGGATGTTGGTCGTGTCCACTTGCAGGAATTCCTGCTGGGGATGCTTGCGCCCGCCTTGTGGCGGCACCGAGGCCACGGTGCCTTCCATGATTTTCAGAAGCGCCTGCTGCACCCCCTCCCCCGACACGTCGCGTGTAATCGAGGGGTTGTCAGACTTGCGCGTGATTTTGTCGACCTCGTCAATATAGACGATGCCGCGCTGCGCCCGTTCGACGTTATATTCGCTGGCTTGCAGCAATTTCAGGATGATGTTTTCCACATCTTCCCCGACATACCCCGCCTCGGTCAGCGTGGTCGCATCGGCCATCGTGAAGGGCACATCCAGAATCCGCGCCAGCGTTTGCGCCAGCAGCGTCTTGCCGCAGCCGGTCGGGCCAATCAGCAGGATGTTGGATTTCGCCAGCTCGATATCGGTTTTCGAACCGTGGTTAAGCCGTTTGTAGTGGTTATGCACCGCAACCGAAAGCACGCGCTTGGCGTGTTCCTGCCCGATCACATAATCATCGAGAACCTTGCAAATATCGCGCGGCGTGGGCACGCCATCGGTGGTTTTCAGCCCCGCCGATTTCGTTTCCTCGCGGATAATATCCATGCACAGCTCGACGCATTCATCACAGATGAACACCGTCGGGCCCGCGATCAGCTTGCGGACCTCATGCTGGCTCTTGCCGCAAAACGAGCAATAGAGCGTGTTCTTGCTGTCGGAGCCGTTCGAGTTCGCCATCTAAAACCTCTGCGCTGCCCGGCCATCCGGGCTATTTCGGGGGCCTGTCCTGGTCAGACTAAGACAGGCCACCCGCTACCTCAATGTCAAATTCGCGGGTCAGCTAAGCCCCGAGATCACTTTTCGCCTTCGCTCGGGGTGCGGCTTTCAAGAATTTCATCGATCAAACCCCATTTTTTGGCGTCTTCTGCGGACATGAAATTGTCACGCTCAAGCGCCGCCTCGACAGTTTCATAGTCATTGCCGGTATGTTTGACGTAGATCTCGTTCAGACGACGCTTAAGTTTTTCGGTCTCGCGCGCGTGAATCATGATGTCGGTCGCCTGACCCTGATAGCCACCCGAGGGCTGGTGGACCATCACGCGGCTGTTGGGCAGCGAGAATCGCATATCTTTTTCGCCCGCCGTCAGCAGCAGCGAGCCCATCGAAGCCGCCTGCCCGATCACCAAGGTCGAGATCTTGGGTTTGATATATTGCATCGTGTCATAAATCGACAGGCCCGAGGTCACGACACCACCGGGGCTATTGATATACATCGCGATTTCCTTGTTCGGGTTTTCCGCCTCAAGGAACAGAAGCTGGGCGCAAATCAGCGTCGACATGCCGTCATGCACCGGGCCGGATAGGAAAATGATGCGCTCTTTGAGGAGGCGCGAGAAGATGTCATAGGCGCGTTCGCCGCGCGACGTCTGCTCGACCACCATAGGCACCAGCGTGTTCATGTAAAAGTCTTGGGGGTCTTTCATCGAGATGCCCTTCCTAGGTGTCTTTGCAAATTCCATAGCCTCAGTTCTTTACAGAAGTCTTAGTGACGCGGGCAAAGCGCTGCAAGGGCGCGCAAGCATTCGTTTTCGCATGGCGGGGTTAATCTATTGCTAACGCCTGTGATGCATAAGGGATTGCAGGGGCACAGTTAACGCGGGGTGATCCTATGCACGGGGCGATTTCTGACCTTGGCGCGCAGGCGGAAAATTTGCGCAAACCTGCCTGCCGTTACGAATCGCTGGGCAGCACTTGGGCGGCGGTGCTTGCCTGATCTGCCTGCGCCGCCTGCACATGGCCCTCCCCTGCACGATACCATTTGCGGATCGCGGCGCGTTCCTGTGGCTCCATGAAACTCAGATTGCCGGGGGGCATCGCGTCGCTCAGCCCGGCTTGCAGATAAATCTCGCGCGCGGCCGCAGCCACTTCGCGCGGGGTTTCAAGATGAATGCCCTTCGGCGCGCGCCCGATACCGTCAAAGCCCGGCTCGGAGGCGTGACACATCGAACAGCGCCCCATCACGATATCGCTGACATCCTCAAAGCCCGGCGCTGCGGCAAAGCGCGCCTCGGCCGGGGTCAGCATCGCCATACCATCATCGTCGCTGCCCATGTCCGGCTTGGGGATTGCTGACAGCCAGATGATCAGCCCAAAGATCACCGCCGTCACGCCCCACGTCCACCACGGGCTGCCCTTATGGGCGTGATGCGTGTTGAAGAAATGGCGGATCGTCACCCCCATCAAAAAAATCAGCGAGGCGATCAACCAGTTGTATTGGCTCGCAAATGCCAGCGGGTAGTGGTTCGAAAGCATCAGAAAGATCACCGGCAGGGTGAGGTAGTTGTTATGGGTCGAGCGCTGCTTGGCGATCTTGCCGTATTTCGGATCGGGCGCGCGCCCCGCCTTAAGGTCGGCCACCACGATACGCTGGTTCGGCATGATGATCAAAAACACATTCGCAGTCATGATCGTGGCGGTGAATGCACCCAGATGCAGCAAGGCGGCACGGCCCGAAAACACCTGCGTGTAGCCCCAAGCCATCGCCACCAAAATCACGTAAAGCCCCAGCATCAGGCGGGTATTATCCTCGCCAAAGCGCGACTTGCAGATCAGATCATACGCGATCCAGCCAAACAGCAGAGAGCCCGCCGAGATCGCCACCGCTTGCCAGACGCTCAGGTCCATCACGCGCGGATCAATCAGGAAAAACTGCGCCTGCATCCAGTACAGCAGAATCAGCATCGCAAATCCTGACAGCCATGTGGCGTAGCTTTCCCATTTGAACCATGTCAGCCGGCTTGGCATCTGCTCGGGCGCGACCATGTATTTCTGGATGTGGTAAAACCCGCCGCCATGCACCTGCCACGCGGCCCCGGTCACGCCTTTGGGCGCGCCGGATTCGGGCGTCAGCCCCAGATCGAGCGCGATAAAGTAAAACGACGAGCCGATCCACGCGATCGCCGTGATCACATGCAGCCAGCGCACCGCAAATTGCACCCATTCCATCCAGAAAGTGTAGTCCATCATCCGCCTCTCATTTGCGCCAGAGTTTCCCAAGCTCGGCGCAAGCGCAAGCCAAGCCGGCGCGCAAATGGGCAAAAATTGTCCATCTGCTCAAATCTTTGGCGCGCCTAGCTGCCGCGATAGGTCGAATAGCCGTAAGGCGACAGCAGCAAAGGCACGTGGTAATGCGCCTGCGGATCGGCCATGCCAAAGCGGATCGGCACTTGATCGAGGAATAGCGGATCTTCGACCGCCTGACCGCTCGCGCGCAGATAGTCGCCTGCGTGAAAGACCAGCTCGTAACTGCCAGTGGCGAAAGTCTCGGAGGGCAGGATCGGGCTGTCGGTGCGCCCGTCTACATTGCTCACCATCTGCGCGACCGCCTCGCGCCGATCCCCCGACAGGCGAAAAAGTTCAATGCACAAACCCGCCGCCGGACAGCCGCGCGCCGTATCCAAAACATGTGTCGTCAGATATCCCGCCATCGTTGTGTGCATCCCTTCTTGAAAACCGCCCTCACTATGTCCCGCACGATGGCGCGATGACAAGTTACAGAATGCTCACCGGAAGTTGCGTTTTCGCGCGCTTGATCGCGCGGAAGCGGTTCCTAGGTGTCATAACAGTTTAATAAAAGCGTCTCCTTCACGTCATGCTCAGACGTCATTCGGGCGATGCGAGTATGATTGAGAGAGCCATGTCCCCTTTGTTCTCCTCAGCAGCCACCCCGTCCCCGCCCGAAACCGGCGCGTCGCACCGGTGTCGCGTCCCTCAAGCCTACGCACGAGTGCGCAATTCTAGCGGGCGGGTCAGATTTCCGAGCCCCTTTTTCCAATCCGGAGCCGCCCGATGACCGTTTCCGCCCGTCCTGCCAAACCCGTCCGCCGCACGCAGTATCGCACGCTATTCCTGTCGGATTTTCACCTTGGCGCGCGGGGCTGCCGGCCCGGTCCGATCCTTGAATTTCTGCGCGCCAGCGAGGCAGAGACGATCTATCTGGTGGGCGATATTCTGGACCTGTGGCATGGCGGCAAAGTGCAGTGGACAAACGCGCAAACGGAGATCCTCAACGAGCTGGAGCGGCGCGCGGCACAAGGCACGCGGGTGGTGTATCTGCCGGGCAACCACGATGCCTCAATGCGTGGGCCGGGGATGAGTTTTCTCAATTTTGAGCTGGCCGAGCGGGTGGTGCATTACGGCGCAGACGGGCAGCGCTATCTGGTGATCCACGGCGATCAATGCGACGGGCGGATCTTGCGCTGGCACGCGATGACGCGGTTTGGCAGCCGAATGGACGGCCTGTTTCGCGGGCTTGATGCGTGGCTGCGCCGCCGCATGGGGCGTTCCGAAACCGAGCATAGCGTGATCGAACTGGCGATTTCGGGCGTGAATTCGCTGCTGTCACGCGGTGAGGGCCATGAGCGTCGCCTCACCGCTTTGGCCCGTGAGACAGAGGCGGATGGCATCATCTGCGGTCACTCCCACAAGCCTGCGCTGCGTGATCTGGACGGGCTGACCTATGCCAATTGCGGCGATTGGGTCGATAGCCTGACGGCTTTGACCGAGGATCACTCGGGCGCGCTGCAATTGCTGGAATGGCGCGCTGCGCGTCAGGTCCAACATCAGGCTGCGCCGCTGACACAGGACGCCACGCTGGCGCGGGTGCGCGCATGAGCGTTCTCGCGATCATTCTCATCGCCTTTCTGGGTCTGACCTTTGCGATCCATCTGGCGACCTCTGCGATGGTCGCGCGGCGCAGCCTGCGCGCGCCCCGCCCCGTTCCCACCGCGCTGCCCAAGATCGCGCTGCTGCGCCCGGTTTGCGGGGTGGATCCGTTTGATGATGAAACGCTGGGCTCGTCCTTCATCCTTGATTATCCCGATTTCGAGGTGATCTTTTGCGCCCCCTCGGCTTCCGATCCGGCCTGCGATTTGGTGCGCGATCTGATGGCGCGCCACCCGCTGGTCAACGCCCGGCTTCTGACCGGTCTGGATGCCGTCTCGGGCAATCCCAAGCTCAACAATCTGCACAAAGGTCTGGCGGCGACGGATGCGCAATGGCTGGCGATGGCCGATAGCAATTTGCTGCTCCCGCCCGATTATCTGCAACAATTGCTGGCGGAATGGCGCCCCGGTACCGGGCTGGTTTCAGGCCCTCCGGTGGGTCAGCGTGCCAGCAATCTTTGGGGCGCGGTTGAAGCGGGTTTTCTCAACACCAATCAGGCGCGCTGGCAGTTGGCAGCCGATGATCTGGGCTTTGGCTTTGCGCAGGGCAAGTCCTTGTTCTGGAACCGCGACATCTTGATGAAAGGGGGCGGGTTTGCGGCCCTCGGGCGCAATATGGCCGAAGACGTCGCCGCCACCAAACTGGTGCGCGATCAGGGGCTGCATGTGCGCTTGACCCGCCATCTGTTTGCCCAACCCATCGGCTCGCGCCAGCCCCGCGCCGTCTGGGAGCGCCAATTGCGCTGGTCAAAAGTGCGCCGCGACGGGTTTATCGCGATCTTTGCCGCCGAGATCGCGCAAGGCCCCGCCCTGCCCTTTGCCGCCGCGATCACACTGGTCGCGATGGATGTCTTGCCTGTATTGTCCCTGCCGGTTCTGTTTGTGCTGTGGTATGGCGTGGAATGGGTGCTGGCGCGGGTTGCGGGCTGGTCGGCGGGCTGGCGCGATCTGGCGGCCTGGATGATCCGCGACGCGATGCTGCCTGCACTCTGGTTGATGACTTGGAAAGATCGGCAATTTACATGGCGCGGCAATGAGATGTCCCATACCGAAGTCACCACTGGTCCCTGACGCATGATCGGGCTTGAGACGATTACCGTGCTGATGGCCAAGCACGGGCTTGCGGTGGTTGCCCCGATTGCGGTGCTGGAAGGGCCGATCGTGACGGTGATCGCCGCGTGGCTGGCCAGCCAACATCTGTTTTCCGTCTGGAGCGTGACGGTCGTCGTTATCCTCGCTGATCTGGTGGGCGATATCGGGCTGTATGCGCTGGGGCGATGGGGGCTGCATCGCCTGCCCGCGCGCTGGCGAAACAAGCTGGGGCTGAACCGCGAGCGGCTTTTGCGCAACGGGCGTCATTTTCGCGACAAGGGCGTGCGCACGCTGCTGTTTGGCAAATGGACCCATTCGGCGGGCGCTCCGGTGTTGGTGGCGGCAGGCGTCGCGCGGATGAATTTCTGGGTATTCGCGGGCACGAACCTGATCGCGACGATCCCGAAATCGCTGCTGTTTGTTGCCTTGGGCTACCAGCTTGGCGCCTATTACGGCAGTATCGACAATTGGATCGCGCGCGCCTCGCTGATCGCGCTGGGGCTGATCGTTCTGGGCGGCGTGATCTGGTATTTCAGACGAAAGAAGCACCCCGCATGACGCAAATCAGCTGCATCATCCCCGCTTATAACGAGGCCCCCCGGATTGCCGCCGTGCTGCAAACTGTGCTCGCGCATCGCCAAATCTTCCAAGTGATCGTGGTGGATGACGGATCAAGCGATGACACTGCGCAGATCGCCGAAAGTTATCAGCGCGCGCATCCCCATCTGCACGTGATCCGCCAAAGCCAGAATGGCGGCAAAACAGCAGCGGTCGCGGCAGGGATCGCGGCCAGCACGGGTAGCCATGTAATGTTGCTTGATAGCGATCTTTTGGGGCTGGGTACGGGCGATCTTGGCGCGTTGATTGCCCCTGTAGCGTCGGGCGCGGCGGATGTCTCGATCAGCCTGCGCCGCAACGCCCCGCGGCTTTGGCGGATGATCGGGCTCGATTACATCTCGGGCGAGCGGGTGCTGGCGCGCGATCTGCTGGCCGAGCGGCTTGATCAATTGCACGCCCTGCCCCGTTTCGGGCTTGAGGTATTTATGAACCGGCTTTGGATCGCACAATCTGCGCGCATTGCCGTCGTGGCGTGGCCCGGTGTCGACAGCCCGATGAAATACGCCAAGCTTGGCACTTGGCGCAAAGGTCTGGCGGCGGATGCCAAGATGATGCGCGATATCTTTCGCACCATCACGCCTGCGCAATCGCTGCGCCAGGTATTGACGATGCGCGGGCTGCGGGTGTCCACTCGCATCCAACCTCACGCGCAAACCCAAGCGGAACGAAACCCACGCTAAAGGGTTAGATCTCGCAACTCGCCAAACCGGAGGCACCATGGCCCAACATAAACGCGTCATCATCATCGGCTCGGGATCGGCAGGGCTTTCGGCTTTGCGCGAGGTGCGCCGCGAAACCGACGATTTCCTGATTGTGAATGCAGGCGATTGGGGCACGACCTGTGCGGCGCGCGGCTGCATGCCCTCCAAGGCGCTGATCGAGGCCGCAAACGCCTTTCACCGCCGCAAGGATTTCGCAGAGTTCGGAATCAGCGGCGGCGGCGACCTGCGCGCCGACATTCCCACGATTATGGCGCGGATGCGTGCCCTGCGCGACGGGTTCGTGAAATCGCCCCGCGAAGTGCCCGAGAAGCTGGGCAAGCGCGCGATCTCAGCGCGCGCGCAACTGCTGGCCCCGAACCGCGTGCAGATCGAAGGCGTGGGCGAGGTCACGGCCGATGCGATCATTCTGGCGACCGGATCGTCACCGATCCTGCCCAAGCCTTGGGAAAAATTCGGCAACCGCATCCTGAGCACCGACACGCTGTTTGAACTGCCCGATCTGCCCAAGCGCATCGCGGTGATCGGCATGGGCGCAATCGGGGTGGAACTGGCGCAGGCGATGGCGCGTCTGGGCGTCGAGGTGGCGGGGTTTGACGCGCTTGAAACACTGGCCGGAGTCAGCGATCCTGAGGTGGCGGCATCCTTGCGCGAAAGCGTCAGTCAAGATCTGGCGCTTTATTTGGGCGCGCCTGCCGAGATCGAAGACAATGGAACCACCCTGACGGTTTCGGGCGCGGGCGGGCAGTTTGAGGCCGATGCCGTTCTGGCCGCGATGGGGCGCAGGCCCAATATCGAGGGGCTTGGGCTTGAGACGCTGGGCGTGGACCTCAGCGAGCGCGGCATGCCCAAGGTCGACCACCATACGCTGCAAATCGGCGATCTGCCGGTGTTTCTGGCGGGCGATGCGAATGGCGACCGGGCGTTGCTGCACGAAGCCGCCGACGAGGGCCATATCGCGGGGCGCAATGCGCTGGCGAAATCCGTCCATGCCTATCACCGCCGCGTGCCGCTTGCGATCACGTTTTGCGCCCCCAACACCGCGCGGATCGGCAAAGGTTTCAAAGAGTTGCAAGGCGAAGCTATCCTGATCGGCGCGCAGGATTTCGCCCGCCAGTCGCGCGCGCGGATGGCCGAGAAAGCGCATGGCATGATCCGCATCTATGCCGCCAAGGATAGCGGCAAACTGCTGGGGGCCGAACTCGCGCTGCCCGATGGCGAGCATCTGGCCCATCTTCTGGCCTTGGCGCTGCACAAGGAGATGGACGTGCATGACCTGCTCGGGATGCCGTTTTACCATCCGGTGTTTGAGGAAGGGCTACGCAGCGCGCTGCGCCAGATCATGCAGGAATTGCCGCAATCGGTGCGCTCTGATCTGGCCGACTGTCCCGCCTGCGGGCATGAGGCGCTGGATTAAACCGCGACCCTTCGCGCGCCCAACACATCGGTTCAATTTATGCGGCGCGGGCGCTTGGCGCTCTGGTGCCCTTTCATCTGCGCCCTACCTGTGAGTCATGATTGGCGCAGGAGGACGCCAGAATGAACCGTCTCAACGAAGTCATGGGGCGCAAGATTGCGCGGTTCTTACAGGGGCGCACGCGGTTTTACCAAACCTTCGCGGCTGTCCCGACGCCCACGTTACGCGAAAGCCTGCGCCCCGGAGATGTGCTGCTGGTCGAGGGGGACCGGCGGATCTCGGCGGCGATCAAATATCTCACCCATTCGACGTGGTCGCATGCCGCATTTTACACCGGCGGGCCAGCGGGGGGCGAGTTGATCGAGGCCGATCTCGAACATGGCGTGCAGATCACCGGGCTGGCCGAATACGCCCATCTCAACACCCGCATCTGTCGCCCGATCGGGCTGCCTCATGACCAGACCGAGGCCCTGATTGATTACATGCAGCGCGCGGTGGGGCGGCGCTATGACCTTAAGAACGTGGTGGATCTGGCGCGCTATCTGCTACCCCACCCGCCGGTGCCGCACCGGTTTCGCCGCCGCCTTCTGGCGCTGGGATCAGGAGATCCGACGCGCGCGATTTGCTCGACCCTGATTGCCGAGGCGTTTCATGCGATCCACTATCCGATCCTACCTGATATCGAGATGGTGGGCAGCGAAAAGGCCGCGCGCGAGATCCTGCACATCCGGCATTATTCGCTGTTCACGCCGCGCGAATTTGACCTCTCGCCCTATTTCAAGGTGGTCAAACCAACGCTTGAAGGCGCGTTTGATTATCGTGCGCTGGATTGGGATGAAACCGCGCCAGCGTTATGAAGGGGGGCACGCGCAAGGGCGCCTCCGGCGGGAGTATTTAGGGCTAGATGAAAGGGCGCGGCTTACATTGAGAACGAGATTCCACAGCCGCAGGAACTGGTGGCGTTGGGATTTTCCACCACGAAGCGCGCGCCGATCAGCTCATCAGTGAAATCGATCACGGCGTTTTCGAGGAAGGGCAGCGAGACCGGGTCGATCAGCACTTTCTGCCCCGCCCCTTCCAGCACGATGTCATCGCTTGCCGGGGTTTCCTCGAGCTTGATGTCATATTGAAAGCCCGAGCAGCCCCCGCCCTCAACCGCCACGCGCAGGGCTTGGGGCGCGCTGCGATCCGCGTTTATTTCAGCCAGTCGGTCAAAGGCGCGCTGGGTGACTTTGGGGGGCAGTTGCATCGGATAACCTCCGGCTTGGCCGCTGGGGCCTGTATTTCGGTGCTATCCGAGATATAGGGGGACAACCGCCACGCGACAAGACGAGGATCGCTGTGCTTAAACCCTATGCTTGCCAGCCCGAGGATTCCCGCGGGCGTCTTCACCCGGAAAAGATTTCCACGTTCCGCTCGCCGTTTCAGCGCGATCGCGACCGGATCATCCATTCCTCGGCGTTTCGTCGCCTCAAGCACAAGACGCAGGTCTTTGTCGAGCATGAGGGCGATTATTACCGCACCCGTCTGACCCACACGATTGAGGTGGCGCAGGTCGCGCGCACGATTGCGGGGGTGTTGGGGCTGAACACCGATCTGGCCGAGGCGGTGGCGCTGGCGCATGATCTGGGCCATCCGCCGTTCGGTCATACGGGCGAGGATGCCTTGGCCGAGCTGATGGCCCCTTACGGCGGGTTCGATCACAACGCCCAAGCCTTGCGCATCGTGACCAAGCTGGAAAAGCACTACGCCGATTTCGACGGGCTGAACCTGACATGGGAGACGCTGGAAGGGATCGCCAAGCATAACGGGCCGGCGATTTCCGACACTGGGGGCTCGCATTCCTACCCCTCGCGCGCCGATCTGCCTTATGCGTTGGCCGAGGTGGACGCAGAGTGGGATCTGGAGCTGGAAACCAATGCCAGCGCCGAGGCGCAGGTAGCAGCTGTCGCCGATGACGTCGCCTATAATCACCACGATCTGCATGACGGCTTGCGCGCGGGCCTGTTTGACGAAGATGATCTGTGCGGCCTGCCGGTGATTGGCGAGTGTTTCGCGCAGGTCGACGCGCTTTATCCCGATCTGGATCGCACGCGTCGCCAGCACGAGGCCCTGCGCCGCGTCTTTGGTGTCATGGTTGAAGATGTGATCGCGGTGGCGCAAAATCGGCTGACTTCGTTGGGGCCGGAAAGTGCCGATGACATCCGTCATATGGACGGGCCGATCATCCGGTTTTCCAAGCCGCTTTATCAAAACCTCAAGGCGATCAAGGGCTTTTTGTTCGAGCGTATGTATCGCGCGCCCACCGTCGTGGTCGAGCGCAGACGTGTGACCGCGATGATTGATGCGCTGTTTCCGCTGTTCATGGAGCGCCCCGAATTGCTGCCCGAGGAATGGCTGGAAGAGGTCGCGCTGGCCCGCCAAGCGGGTGGCGATTGCACCCGCCCCGAGTCAAAACAGGCGCTGGCGCGGGTCGTTCTGGATTACGTCGCAGGCATGACCGACCGTTTCGCCATTCAGGAATATGAACGTTTGGTCGGGCGCGCGCCCTAAATCGGGAACCTCTGGCCGCGCCACTCGTTAGCTGAGCGAGTGCAACGCGACAAACAGGAGGGACCACCATGATCAACAAACATGCAACCGCGCATTGGGAAGGCCCGATCAAAGAGGGCAAGGGCACGATCTCGACGCAAAGCGGCGCGCTGGATGCCCAGCCCTATGGCTTCAACACCCGTTTTGAGGACAAGCCCGGCTCTAACCCCGAAGAGCTGATCGGCGCGGCCCATGCGGCGTGCTTTTCGATGGCGCTGTCGCTGGAGCTTGAGAAAGCAGGCGTCAGCGATGTGGTGATTGACACCAAGGCCGTCGTGTCGCTGGACGAAGAAGGTGACGGGTTTGCGGTCAAGAAATCCGCGCTCACCACCACCGTGCAGGGCAAAGGCGATGAGGCGGCGATCCGTAAAGCGGCGGAGGGCGCCAAGACAGGCTGCCCGATTTCCAAGGTTCTGAACTGCGACATCACGCTGGATCTGACGATCGCTTGAACCGTTCGATATCCAAGCCAAAGGCGTCCCTTCGTGGGCGCCTTTTTGCTGTGGCACGGGCCGCTCACCCAGACGTGCGCGACGGCGGCGCTTGTGCCGCCCCCCCGCCTGACGCTACACCTGCGCCCGAGCACACCGGAGGCCCCCATGAAAATCGCCACCTTCAATATCAACGGCATTAAAGCGCGCCATCCCGCGCTGATCGACTGGCTACGCGAGGCGCAACCCGATGTGGCCTTGCTGCAAGAGATCAAATCCGTCGATGAGGCCTTCCCGCGCGAGCTGTTCGAGGATCTGGGCTATCAAGTCGAAACCCATGGTCAGAAAAGTTTCAACGGCGTTGCGATCCTCTCTAAGCTGCCGCTTGAGGATATCACGCGCGGATTGCCCGGCGACGACGGTGACGAGCAAGCCCGCTGGATCGAAGCGACCGTTGTGGGCGAGCGTGCGGTGCGTCTGTGCGGGCTGTATCTGCCCAATGGCAATCCGGTGGAATTTGACGACACGGGCGCGCCGATCCATGAGGGGAAATACGGCTATAAGCTGGATTGGATGGCGCGGATGCAGGCCCGC
Source organism: Thioclava indica (assembly GCF_000714545.1). Classification (GTDB taxonomy): domain Bacteria; phylum Pseudomonadota; class Alphaproteobacteria; order Rhodobacterales; family Rhodobacteraceae; genus Thioclava; species Thioclava indica. The sequence goes on along the minus strand of NZ_AUNB01000018.1, from coordinate 90,231 downwards.
GCGACCGAATTGCTGGCGCTCGAAGAGCCGTTCCTGATGGCGGGCGATTACAACATCATCCCCCAAGATGAGGATGCCGCCAAGCCCGAGGCCTGGCGCAAGGATGCGCTGGCGCTGCCCGAAAGCCGCGCCGCCTTTCGCCGGCTTTTGAACATGGGCTTTACCGAGGCGTTTCGCGCCCGCGATGCCGAGCCCGGCCAATATTCGTTCTGGGACTATCAGGCGGGCGCTTGGCCGCGCAATAACGGCATCCGCATCGATCATTTGCTGCTGTCGCCCCAAGCCGCCGATCTGATGCAAGCGGTGGGGATCGACAAGGAAATTCGCGGCCGCGACAAGCCCTCTGATCATGTGCCGGTCTGGGTCGAACTGGCGGCCTGACCCCTTGCATATCCCAGGCTTCACCTGCAAGATTTCGTGCAAGGAGGACCATCATGCAAGACCAACTCAGCCGCCATCCGGTGCCGGCACTTTCAGAAATGCCCGAGGATATCCGCACCCGCCTTGAGGCCGTGCAAGAGAAGGCGGGCTTCATTCCCAATATCTTTCTCGCGCTGGCCCATCGCCCCGACGAATTTCGCGCGTTTTTTGCCTATCACGACGCGCTGATGGAGCGTCCCGGCAACCTGAGCATTGCCGAGCGCGAGATGATCGTGGTGGCGACTTCGGCGGCCAATGAATGTCAGTATTGCGTGATCGCCCATGGCGCGATCCTGCGGATTCGGGCGAAAGACCCGCTGATTGCCGATCAGGTCGCGGTGAATTATCGCAAGGCGTCGATTACGCCACGCCAGCGCGCGATGCTCGATTTCGCGATGAAAGTGTCGCAGCGCGCGCAAGAGGTCGAGGCGGAAGATTACGCGGTGCTGCACGCGCACGGTTTCAGCGATGACGACATCTGGGATATCGGCGCAATCTCCAGCTTCTTCGGGCTATCCAACCGGCTGGTGAACATGGCTTCGATCCCGCCCAACCCCGAGTTTTACGCAATGGCGCGCTAAGGTCGCCCTGCCCCGTTGAGCCTTGCGCGCGGCGCGGTTAGGTTGAGCGGGAAGCCAAAAAGGACGCCCCATGACCGAGTATCTCGACACGCCAGAAGCCCGCCGCATCGCCTACAATCTCACGCCCGGCACAGGCCCCGGCGTGGTGTTTCTGGGCGGGTTCAAATCGGACATGGAGGGCACTAAGGCGCTTGCACTGGAAAACTGGGCACGCGCGCAAGGACGTGCATTCCTGCGCTTTGATTATTCCGGGCATGGCGTGTCGGGCGGGGCGTTTGACGAGGGCGCGATTGGCGACTGGTATGAGGATGCGCGCGACGTCATCATGGCACTGACCGAGGGGCCGCAGATCCTCGTGGGATCGTCGATGGGCGGCTGGATCTCGCTTTTGATGGCGCGTGAGCATCCCGAGAAAATCGCTGGCCTCGTGACCATCGCCGCCGCGCCCGATTTCACCGAAGACGGCTATTGGGCCAGCTTCGATCAGGAAACCCGTCACAAGCTGGAATCGCAAGGCTCGGTCGAGGTGCCTTCGGATTATGGCGATCCCTATGTCATCACGCGCCGGTTGATCAACGAGGGGCGCACGCGGCTGGTGCTGCGCAGCCCGCTCGCCCTGCCCTTCCCGACGCGGTTCTTGCAGGGCACGGCCGATAGCGCCGTCTCGACCGAAACAGCGCTGCGCCTGCTGGATCATGCCGACGGGACGGATATGCGCCTGACGCTGGTAAAAGGGGCCGATCACCGCTTTTCGACATCCGAATGTCTGACCCTGATCAAGACCGCGCTGGCCGAGGTGATCGACGCGCAGCAATAGGCGCGATCACGCTGTTTCGGTTTGCCTCCGCCTACGCCTTGCGGCACACTCGCCGCGCAAGAGCGCGATCAAGCGCCGACAAACGAGGTGAGAGCAATGCAAGACGATCCCGTGATCTTCCTGCCTGGAATGATGTGTGATGCGCGCCTGTTCTGGCATCCACTGCAAGAGCTGTCAGCGGATCGCAGCGTCAGCGTTGCGCGCCTACGCGGAGCCTCGATTGAGGAGATGTCCGCGCGCGTCCTGGCCGAAGCGCCGCCGCGCTTTGCGCTGGTCGGGCATTGGCTGGGCGGGGTCGTGGCGATGGACGTGTTGCGGCGCGCGCCCGAGCGGGTCAGCCAGATCTCCTTGATCGACATCTCTCCTCTGCCCGAAACGCCGCAAATGGCGGGCAGGCGTGAACCGCGCATGGTACGCGCGCGCACCGGACGGCTGGATGAGGTCATGCTAGAGGAAATCCCGCCCGAGACGCTGGCACCGGGAGAAAACCGCCCGCATGTGCAGGCTTTGATGCTGGAAATGGCCGCAGCCCTTGGCCCCGACACGTTTATCGAACAATCGCGCGCCTTGATGCGGCGGCCCGATTTTCAACGCACCCTTCGGTCCACCCGAACGCGCGCGCTGTTGATGTGTGGCGAATATGACCAGATTTGTCCGCCCCGCCGCCACGAATTTCTGGCCGAGCTGATGCCGCATGCCGAATATCGCCTGATCTTGGGCGCAGGGCACCTTAGCCCGCTGGAGCAGCCCGAGAAAATAACGCAGGGGCTACGCGATTGGCTCGACGCGCCCCTGCTATTGGCTTGAAAATATAACCTGTTCCGACTTAGGCGGTGGCCTTGGTCGCTTTCGGTTTTTTGCGGATCGGCGTGACAGTGGCCGCCTTGGCTTTGGGGCTCGTTTGTTCGCCGCCATCCGCGTATTCGTCGATGAAATCCAACACCAGTGGGCGAATATTGTTGCGCCAATGCGACCCGGCAAAGATGCCATAATGGCCCGCATCTGGTTCGAGGTGGTTGTTCTTCATTGCGTCCGGCACACCCGTGCACAGATCCAACGCGGCCACACATTGACCAGGCGCGGAAATATCGTCTTTCTCGCCTTCGACCGTCTTCACCGCAACCGAGGTGATCTTGCCGATATCGACGCGCTTACCGTTGATTTCAAATCGGTTTTCTGCAATCTCGAGACCTTTGAAGATGCGGTCCACGGTCGAAAGATAGAACTCTGCCGTCATATCCATCACCGCAAGATATTCGTCATAGAAACGGTAGTGTTTGTCCAACACTGTCGCCTCACCCGAGGCTTCGTTCCAGATTTTTTCCTGAAAGGCTTGCGTGTGCTTGTCCATGTTCATCGAAATGAACGAGGCAAGCTGCATCAGGCCCGGATAAACCAGACGCCCCGCACCCTTGTATTTGAAGCCGACGCGCTGGATCACCATTTGCTCAAGCTGGCCCATCGTGACGCGACGACCGAAATCGGTGACCTCGGTTGCGGCGGCATCGGGATCAATCGGACCACCGATCAGCGTCAGGGTGCGCGGCTGTGCGGCGGGCTCCTCTTCGGCGAGATAGGCGGTTGCGACCAGTGCAATCGGCGCGGGCTGACAAACAGCGATCACGTTGATATCGGGGCCGAGTTCCTTCATGAAATCGACCAGATAGAGCGTGTAATCCTCGATATCGAACTTGCCTGCGCTGACGGGAATGTCGCGCGCATTGTGCCAGTCGGTGATCCAGACATCCGCGTCGGGCAGCAGCGAGGTCACGGTCGAGCGCAGCAGCGTTGCGTAATGGCCCGACATCGGTGCCACCAGCAAAACGCGGCGTGCCATCGGCTCGCGGCCATGCACGTTGAAATGGATCAGCGAACCGAAAGGCTTGTCCATCACCGTCTCGACCTCGACAAGGTGGTCGCGACCGTCATCAGCGGCAATCGAAACGATCCCCCAATCGGGCTTGATCACCATGCGCGCAAACGAGCGTTCCGTCACCCGCCCCCAAGCCGACATGACTTTGAACATCGGATGCGGCGTCAGCCCCCAGATCGGATAGGACGCCATGGCGCGCGCCGAAGCCCCCATCCATTCATTGGTATTCCTGACGGTTTCCATCAGGTCATAGCTCATGATCGTCTTCATTTTGGCTCCTTGGCCGGGGTGTGCAGGCGAAACCCCGCACAGTGTGACTCAAACGCCGCTTTACCCCAAGACTACGGCAAGATTATGCTACCCTCAGGATAGGGAGGAATTGGCGCTATGACAACTGAGGACGAGTCAAAAAATGCTGCATCGCAGAAAATGCAGGAAAATATCGCACGGATCGAGGCGCTGACCGAGCGAATGGTCGGCGCTTTGTCACATAAGCGCGCCCCCAATACAGCCCTCGAAGGCCCCGGCCCCGATCTGCAGCTTTCCGCGACGACAGCGTTGATGAAAGAGTGGATGGAGAAGCCCTCCAAGATCTTTGAGGCGCAGACAAATTACTGGTCGCAGGCCCTAAAACACTACGTTGAGGCGAGCGAGTCGCTCGCCCAAGGCACGTTCAGCCCGCCCGAAGATCCCGGCCCGACCGATCCGCGTTTCAAGAACCCGCTTTGGGACAGCCACCCCTATTTCAACTTCATCAAGCAGCAATATCTGATCGCCTCTAAGGGGGTGCAGGATGCGGTTGATCAACTTGACGAGATTGATGACACCGACCGCAAGCGCCTGAATTACTTTTCGCGTCAAATCATTGATCTGATGTCGCCGACCAATTTCCTCGCGACCAACCCCGACGCGCTGGAAAAGGCCGTGCAGACCGAGGGCGAGAGCCTTGTGAAAGGGCTGGAAAACCTTGTGCGCGATCTTGAGGCGAACCAAGGCGATCTGCTGGTGACGCTAGCCGATAAAGACGCCTTCGTCGTGGGCGAAAATATCGGCACGGCTGAGGGCTCGGTCGTCTATCGCAACCGTCTGTTTGAGCTGATCCAATACAAGCCGACCACTGAAAAGGTTCATAAAACCCCGCTGATCATCTTCCCGCCCTGGATCAACCGGTTTTATATCATGGACCTGAAACCGCAAAATTCGCTGATCCGCTGGATCGTCGATCAGGGCTTTACGCTGTTCATCGTCAGCTGGAAAAACCCAGACCAAACCTATGCCGATGTCGGGCTCGAAGACTATGTGCAAGAGGGCTATCTTGAGGCGATTGATCAGGTCAAAGCGCTGACCGGTGAGCCCAAAATCAACGCGGTTGGCTATTGCATCGCAGGCACGACGCTAAGCCTGACGCTGGGGCTGCTGAACAAGCGCAAGGACCGCTCAATCAACTCGGCGACCTTCTTTACCACGCTCACCGATTTCTCCGATCAGGGCGAGTTCACTGTCTTCTTGCAGGACGATTTCGTGGACGGTATCGAAAAGCAATGTGAGACCGATGGCGTGCTGTCCTCGTATTTCATGTCGCGCACGTTCTCTTTTCTGCGGTCGCGCGATCTGATCTATCAGCCTGCCATTCGCAGCTACATGATGGGCGAGGCCCCGCCCGCCTTTGATCTGCTGTTCTGGAATGGCGATTCCACCAACCTGCCGGGCAAGATGGCGGTGCAATATCTGCGCGGGCTGTGCCAACAAGACAAGTTTGCTGGCGAAGGCTTTGAGGTGCTGGGCGAAACCGTCAGCGTGCGCGATGTGAACGTGCCGCTGATGGCGGTTGCGTGCGAAAGCGATCATATCGCGCCTTGGATCGCCTCGTTTAACGGGGTTGCGCAGATGGGATCGAAGGACAAGCAGTTCATCCTGTCCGAATCAGGCCATATCGCGGGCATCGTGAACCCGCCGAGCAAAAAGAAATACGGGCATTACATCTCGGCTGCCCCTGTCGCAGACCCGAATCAATGGAAGGCCGAGGCCGAGTTCCATGACGGATCCTGGTGGCCACATTGGGGCGAGTGGCTGGCGAAAAAATCTGGCAAGATGGTACCCGCGCGCGCTCCCGGCGGACCCGATCACAAAATTCTCTGCGCCGCGCCCGGCACTTATGTCAAAGAAGTCGCGAAGATCTGACGTTTCGCTCTCAGATTGTAAATTTCTGCGGCGCGGCATTGTTCCTCTTGAAATGCTGCGCCGCAGCATGTATGTTCATCACATAACGAAAACGGGTCTGGCGATGATGTAATCCTGCGGACCCCCTGTGATGGAGCACGACAAATGGCTAAGACCCAAGACTACACCAAAGTTATGCAAGACATGATGGCTAACTTCCCGATGGACACCTCGAAATTCCAAGGCGCGTTCAAGTCGCAAGCCGCTCTGGGCGAGAAAATGTCGAAAGTGGCATTGGACGCTGCTGAGAAATCGGCCGAGCTGTCGACCAAATGGACCAAAGACACCATCGCAAAAGTCGGCGATCTGACCACGACCAAAGAAGAGCCCGCTGACTACGCCAAAGCTGCCAGCGACTTTGCTTCGGCTGCTGCTGAAATGGCGTCGGAAAACATGGCTGCTTTCGCTGAAATCGCGAAAAAAGTGCAGATGGAAACCGTCGAGCTGATGATGGCTGCTGGCAAAGACATCTCCGAAGAAGCTTCGGCTTCGGTCAAAAAAGCAACCGCCGACATGGGCGCTGCTGCCAAAAAAGCGACCAGCGCTGCGAAGTAAAACTACTTCCGTCTCCCAGCGTCCTCCTCCCTGCCGGGAACGGAACTAAAGGCGAGCCTTCGGGCTCGCCTTTTTTCTTTGGTTGCTTTTGCGCCTGCAGCGTCTCACTATCGCTGCAACGCAATAATATTTCTTCCGGAGGATTTCATGGCTGACGATGCCAAGCCCCTGCTGATCAAGCGCTATGCAAGCCGCCGGCTCTACAACACCGAGACCAGCGACTACGTCACGCTTGAAGACATTGCCAAATTCATTCGCGATGGGCGCGAAGTGCAGATCATTGACCTGAAATCGGGCGACGATCTGACGCGTCAATATCTGCTGCAAATCGTGGCCGAACATGAAAGCCGCGGCGAGTCCGTGCTGCCCGTCGACGTGCTGACCGATCTGGTGCGTTCCTATACCGGGGCGGCGCAATCGGTGGTGCCGCAATTCCTTGCCGCAAGTTTCGAGATGCTGCGCGAGGGTCATTCGCACCTGCTCGAAAACATGACGAAAATTCCCGGCCCGATGGGCTCGATGCCTGGTATTGAGGCGCTGCAAGCCCAGCAAAAAGCCTTCTTGAAAAACATGATGGCGGGCTGGGGCACGGCGGGATCATCCGGCCCCGCGCCCGAAGACGCTGGCGATGAGCGTGGCGAGTTGGACGCGATCAAAAAGCAACTGGCCGAGCTGCAGAGTAAACTCAACAAGATGTAACCCGCCGCTCGATTGGTCGAATTGACGCAGCGCGCCCGTTTCGGGCGCGTTTTGCATGCGCTGCGCTTGACACCCCTGCCCTAGATGCGCGAAACAACAAACGCGCAAAACCGCGCCGAATATAGTCCCGCAACCGGGCGCTCCGTGGGCGCCAAACCGACGAGGAGGACAGACATGTCCCAGATCTCCCTCACCTTCCCCGATGGCTCGCAACGCTCCTATGATAGCGGCGTCACGCCCGCTGAAGTGGCCGCCTCAATTGCGAACTCGCTGGCCAAAAAGGCAATCTCGGCGCAGGTGAATGACACGCATTGGGATTTGCAGTGGCCCATCACCGAAGACGCGAAAATCGCAATCAACACGATGGCCGATGACGGCCCAGCGCTGGAACTGATCCGCCACGATCTGGCCCATATCATGGCGCGCGCCGTGCAAGAGCTTTACCCCGGCGTGAAGGTCACGATCGGTCCAGTGCGCGATTACGGCTGGTTTTACGATTTCGACCGCGAGGAACCTTTCACCCCCGAAGACCTTGGCGCGATCGAAAAGAAGATGCGCGAAATCATCAATGCCCGCGATCCGGTGAAAACCGAGACCTGGAGCCGCAAACACGCGATTGATCATTACCTTGCCACCGACGAGCCCTATAAGGTCGAGCTGATCAACCGCATCCCGGTGGGCGAAGATATTCGGATGTATTGGCATGGCAATTGGCAGGATCTGTGCCGCGGCCCGCACCTGCAACACACGGGTCAAGTCCCTGCGGATGCGTTCAAGCTGACCCATGTCGCGGGCGCGTATTGGCTGGGCGATAACACCCGCCCGATGCTGCAGCGCATCTATGGCGTGGCGTTCAAGTCCAAGAAAGACCTCACCGCGCATATGACCATGCTCGAAGAGGCCGCCAAACGCGATCACCGCAAGCTGGGCCGCGAGATGAACCTGTTTCACATGCAGGAAGAGGCTCCGGGGCAGATCTTTTGGCATCCCAACGGCTGGTCGATCTACACCAACCTGCAAGACTACATGCGGCGCAAACAGCGCGCCGATGGCTATGTCGAGGTCAACACCCCGCAAGTGGTGAACCGCAAACTTTGGGAAGCCTCGGGGCATTGGGAAAACTATCAGGAAAACATGTTCATCGTCGAAGTGGACGAGGATCACGCGCGCGAAAAAACCGTCAATGCGCTCAAGCCGATGAACTGCCCCGGCCATGTGCAGATTTTCAACGTCGGCACCAAAAGCTATCGCGATCTGCCGCTGCGCATGGCCGAGTTTGGCTCGTGCAACCGCTATGAACCCTCGGGCGCGCTGCATGGCATCATGCGGGTGCGCGGTTTTACCCAGGATGACGCGCATATTTTCTGCACCCAAGAGCAGATCGAACCCGAGACCAAGAAATTCATCGAATTTCTCGCCGGAATCTATGCCGATTTGGGATTTGATAACTGGAAGGTCAAACTCTCGACCCGCCCTGAAAAGCGCATCGGGTCCGAGGAAAGCTGGGACTACGCCGAAGAAAGCCTTGGCAATGCCTGCCGCAAAGCGGGCTACGAGTTCGAGGTTCAGGAAGGCGAAGGCGCGTTTTACGGGCCCAAGCTGGAATTCGTCCTCACCGATGCCATCGGGCGCGATTGGCAATGCGGCACGCTTCAGGTGGACCCGAACCTGCCCGAGCGGCTGGATGCCGATTATGTCGGCTCGGATGGCGAACGCCACCGCCCGATCATGCTGCACCGCGCGGTTCTTGGCAGCTTCGAGCGCTTCATCGGCATCTTGATCGAATCCCACGCGGGCAAACTGCCGCTTTGGCTTGCCCCGCGTCAGGTTGTGGTAGCCGCAATTGTCTCGGACGCCGATGATTATGTGCGCGAGGTCACCGAAAAGCTGATCGCCGCGGGCATCCGCGCCGAGGCCGATACGCGCAACGAAAAGATCAATTACAAGGTGCGCGAACACAGCCATGGCAAGGTCCCCTATATCTTTGCCATCGGCATGAAAGAGGTCGAAGAGCGCTCGGTCTCGGTGCGGCAGCTTGGCGATACGCGCACCCGCATGGCCGCGCTTGATGACATCGTGGCCGAGCTGAAAGCCGAATCGACGCCGCCCGACTTGCGCGGATAATTGCCACGACATCAGATACTAACGGGATTTTCACAGACCTGTGAGGGGGTTAGCCCCCTCACGAAATGTCATTGCATTTTTACGTATCTGAACCAAAATTAGTCTTGCGTGTTTCGCAGACTTTCTACCGCTCTCTTCTCGATAAGGCAGCTGGAGACCCGAAAGACACTGGCTGCACGGTCCCGATGCAATTCCGCATTCGGGGAAGATTGAAGGAGAGTACGGTAATGGCCACTGGCACCGTGAAATGGTTCAATTCCACCAAAGGCTACGGCTTCATCGCGCCCGATAACGGCGGCAAAGATGTGTTCGTGCACATCTCGGCGGTCGAGCGGGCTGGCCTGCAAGGCCTCGATGACAACCAAAAAGTAGAGTTCGAACTGCAGTCGGGTCGTGATGGCCGCGATTCGGCCTCTGATCTGAAACTGCTCTGATTTTCAGACAGCCTGATCTACGGCCCGTGCCTTACGCGCGGGCCGTTTTCATGTGCGCGACAACCATTGCGCCTGCACGGCGGGCGTCCAGCCGAGCGTCAGCTTGTCCCCCTCGCGGATCACAGGACGCTTCATCAGCGCGGGATACGCGCCCAGCAGATCGGCGACGGGGGCGGCACGTTCCGCATCGGACAGGCCGCGCCACGTGGTCGAGGCGCGGTTGACGATCTTGTCGCCGAAAGCCGCTTCGAACTCGGCGATCTCGGGGGCGTTCAGCGGCTCGGCGCGCACATCGCGAAACGCGGGCGCAAGCCCTGCCGCCTCCAGCGCCTTGCGCGACTTGCGCACCGTGTCGCAGGTCGAAATTCCGTAAATAATCATCTAACCCTCCGTCAGCGCGCCGCCATCCAGCCGCAAGACCCGATCCATCTCGGCCGCCAGCGCCATGTTATGCGTTGCAATCAGCGCCGAAAGCCCGGTTTCGCGCACCAGATCCATCAACACGTCAAACACCGTGTCCGAGGTCGCCGGATCAAGGTTGCCCGTGGGTTCGTCGGCCAGCAACAGGCTTGGCCCATTGGCGAGCGCGCGACAAAAGGCAACCCGCTGCTGCTCTCCGCCCGACAGCGCCGAGGGGCGGTGATCGGCGCGCGAGGTCAGCCCGACGCGCCCCAGCAGATCGGCGGCGCGTGCCTGCGCATCACCGCGCGAAACGCCATTGGCAAGCTGGGGCAACACGATGTTCTCAGTCGCCGAGAACTCCGGCAGCAGGTGGTGGAACTGATAAACAAAGCCCAGCTTCTCACGCCGCGCCGCCGTGCGCTTGGCATCGCGCGCGCGGCTTAGGTCTTCGCCTTCTAGCACCACGCGCCCGCTATCGGGCGTATCGAGCAAGCCCGCAATGTGCAAAAGCGTCGATTTCCCCGCCCCCGAGGGCGCGACCAGTGCCGTGACCTGCCCCTTCGGGATTGTCAAATTCACACCTTTGAGCACCGTAATCTCGTTCGGCTTGCCGCGATTATAGCACTTTTCCAACTTTTCCAGAACCAGCACATCACTCATAGCGCAGCGCCTCCACCGGGTTCATACGCGCAGCCCTGCGCGCGGGGAAAATCGTCACGACGAAGGACAGCGAGAGCGACAGCGACACCGCCTTGACCACATCCCAAGGCTGCAATTTCGCGGGTAGATGATAGATCCCACGGATCGAGGGATCCCACGCATCACCGCCATTAAGCCAGTTCACGAAACCCATTACATGATCGATATTGGCCGCAAACAGCACCCCGATCGTCAGCCCTGCCGCCGTGCCGATCACCCCGATAAACGCGCCGCAGATGAAGAAAATCCGCAGGATCGAGCCTTGGCTCAGCCCCATGGTGCGCAAAATCCCGATATCGCGGCCCTTGTTCTTGACCAGCATGATCAGCCCCGAGGTGATGTTCATCGAGGCGATCAGCACGAGGATCGACAGGATGATGAACATCACGTTGTCCTCAATGCCCAGCGCGCGCAGGAAACTGCCCGAGGCATCTTTCCACGTCCACAGCAGCGTGCCCTTCCCGCTGGCATCGCTGATCGCGGTGGCCCACTCACCGACGCGCTCGGGATCGGTGACATCGACGTCGATCTCATCGGCCCCGCCTTCGCGGTTGAAAAAGCTCTGCGCCTCGGCGAAGGGCATATAAAGCCGTGTCTGATCAATATCATAGCGTCCGGCTGAGAAAATATATTCCACCTTGTAGGCATTCACGCGCGGGCTGGTGCCAAAGGGCGTTTTCGCGCCGTTGGGCGAGATCAGCTTGACCGTATCGCCGACCGTCACCCCCAGATCACGCGCCATCCCGATGCCCATCGCGATGCCCTGATCGAAATTGTCGATATTGCCCTGCGCCTCGTCGGAATGAGCGATGCGCGGGATGTTTTTCAGATCCGACAGCGCCAGCCCGTAGACATCCGCGACATTCGAGCGATCTGCGAAACTCACCATCGCCTGACCGCGCACGGCAGGGGCGGCCGTGACCACACCGGGGATCGCCTTGATACGCTTGGTGCGCGCCTCGTAATCGCGGATCAGTTTGGAATAAACGCCGGATCCTTCAACCACTTCGGTCGGCGCGGAATAGACGGTGATCTGCGGGTTTGACCCGACAATCGTGCTGACAAATTCTGCGCGAAACCCGGCGCGCACAGCAAGCGTCGCGATCAGCGCCGCCACCCCCAGCGTAATGCCGATCAGGGAAATCCATGTCATCACCGACACGCCCCCCTCGGCGCGGCGTGCGCGCAAGTAGCGCCAAGCAATCATGAACTCGAAACGGGAAAACGGGGCGGTGCGTGCGGCCATAGGCTCCATCCACTCAAATTCGGCGCAAGCTGGCTTGCGAGGGGGCAAAGGTCAAGGGTGGCGCGGGTTCACTTACAGCCCAAACTCGCCGGCACATCCGCCAAAAGCGGCGCCATTTCGCCAGCTTGAGCTTGCATATAATCGATGCGCAGCTCGGCCAGAACAGGCCCGCCCTTGCAATTGAGCCGCACGGTCTTGCGCAGCTCGTGTTTGCCCAAACCTGTCGTCGAAGCGATCTCAAACCCGTTTGCATCTTGGTGATCGGTGCTGATCTGATCGCCATCCAACAACAGCGAGCGCAGCATCTGATCATGGGCCGCGCCGAGATCCGAGCCTTCATCAGGATAGGCGCGCAGCGCGACATGGGGGGCGACATGGGCATCAAATCCGGGCGCAGTGAACAAATACCCACCGCCATACATCTGCGCCGAGGGCCAGTCCTGGGGCACCTGCGCGGCAATTCCAAGTGTGTCGTCCGACCACGCCACCAGCCCCTCGGCCTGCGCCATCGGGGCGGCCAGCATCAAGCCCGCCGCGAGGATCAGATCAAAGCGCCGCATAGATCGCCGCGACTTTTTCAATCGCCTCCTGAGACGACATTTCTTCGCTTTCACCAGAGCGGCGCGAGGTCAGTTCGACCTTGCCCGCCGCAACGCCGCGCGGGCCAACGGTGATGCGCCACGGCAGACCGATCAGGTCCATCGTTGCGAATTTCGCGCCGGCGCGTTCCTCACGATCGTCATAAAGCGGCTCAAGACCGGCCTCGGTGAAGGCGCGATAGAGCGCTTCGCACGCGCTGTCACACGACGTATCGCCCTGTTTGAGGTTCACGATGCCCACATGGAACGGCGTCACGCCTTCGGGCCAGATGATGCCCTTGTCGTCGTGATTGGCCTCGATCAACGCGCCCACAAGGCGGCTGACGCCGATGCCGTGGCTGCCCATATGCACCGGAACTTTGCCCTGATCGGGGGTGTTCACGGTGGCGCCCATTGCCTCGGAGTATTTCGTGCCGAAGTAAAAGATCTGCCCGACTTCGATCCCGCGACCGACGCAACGGCGCTCCTCGGGGATGGCGTTGAACAGGGTCTCGTCGTGGGTCTCATCGGTGCGCGCGTAAAGGGTCGTGAACTCTTCGCAGATGCCAGCGACCTCATCGCGATTGTCATAATCGACGCGGCGGTCACCCAGCTTTAGTGCGGGCACTTGCGCGTCATAAAACACCTCGGATTCGCCGGTATCGGCCAGCACGAGGAACTCATGCGTATCATCGCCGCCAATCGGGCCACTATCCGCGCGCATCGGGATCGCGGTCAGGCCCATACGTTCATAAGTGCGCAGATAGCTGACCATGTGGCGGTTATAGGCGTGCAGCGCATCCTCTTTGGTGAGATCGAAATTATAGCCGTCTTTCATCAGGAATTCGCGCCCGCGCATCACGCCAAAGCGGGGCCGCACCTCGTCGCGGAATTTCCACTGGATATGATACAGCGTGAGGGGCAGCGATTTGTAGCTTTCCACATGGCTGCGGAAAATATCGGTGATCATTTCCTCGTTCGTCGGGCCATAGAGCATATCGCGGCCGTGACGGTCCTTGATGCGCAGCATCTCGGGGCCATAGGCGTCATAGCGCCCCGATTCTTTCCACAGATCAGCGGGTTGCAGCGTGGGCATCAATAGCGGGATGTGACCGGCGCGCACCTGTTCCTCATGCACGATCTGCTCGATGCGCCGCAGCACTTTGAACCCCATCGGCAGCCAGGAATAGATCCCGGCTTGCTGCTGCTTGATCATCCCCGCGCGCAGCATCAGCCGGTGGCTGGCGATTTGCGCGTCGGCGGGGGTTTCCTTGAGAACGGGAAGAAAATAGCGGGACAGGCGCATTTGCGCTCCTTCAGGCGGTTGAGCGGTTGCCAGATGGCCTAGAGGAATTAGGGGCCGTGGGCAAGATGGCGCTTCAACACGGATCGGCCAAGTTTTCGCGTGCGCGCCACGATATCGGGTCATGCGCGCTTGATTTCCCCCGATTATCCGCCACGTTAAGACAACCTTTCCTGAAAGGAGCCTGAATGGCCCTGCCCGTTCGACACCAAATGACCTATTGGACCCTTGCTGCGCTCGTGTTGGTCGCTGCGCTGTGGTGGCTCGGGGATGTGATTTTGCCCTTCATCATGGGGGGCGCGATTGCGTATTTCCTTGATCCATTTGCGGACCGGCTGGAAAAGCTGGGGTTAAGCCGAGTCATGTCGACAATCGTGATCGCGCTGCTCGCGGTGTTGCTCTTTGTGGTGCTCTCGCTGGCCATTGTGCCCACGCTGGTGCGTCAGTTGGGGCAATTGGTTGCGCTGGCCCCTGATCTCTTGAACTCGTTCCAGACCTTTTTAACCGAGCGCTTCCCCGAACTGGTGCAAAACTCGGTTGTGAATGACACGCTTTCCTCAATCGGCGATGCGATCAAATCGCGTGGCGGAGAACTCGCGAGCACTTTGCTGAGTTCGGCGATGACGGTTGTGAACCTTGCAGTCGTTATCGTCGTGGTGCCGGTTGTCGCGTTTTACATGCTGATGGACTGGGACCGGATGGTGGCCAAGATCGACGGCTGGTTGCCACGTGACCACGCCCCCACGATCCGCCAGATTGCAAAAGATATAGACCGCGTATTATCAGGCTTTGTGCGCGGTCAGGTCACCGTTTGCCTGATTTTGGGAACGTTTTATGCCATTGCGCTCATGCTCGCAGGGCTTGATTTCGGGCTGTTGGTTGGCTCGATCGCCGGCGCGCTGACCTTCATCCCCTATATCGGCGCGATTATCGGGGGCACGCTGGCGATCGGCTTGGCGTTGTTCCAGTTTTGGGGTGACTGGATGCAGATTGGGATCGTGGCCGCGATCTTCGCCGCCGGGCAATTCTTGGAGGGCAATATCGTCACCCCGAAACTGGTGGGCGACTCGGTCGGGCTGCATCCGCTATGGCTGCTGTTTGCCCTGTCGGCCTTTGGCACGCTGTTTGGCTTTCTGGGCATGTTAGTCGCGGTTCCGGTGGCGGCCGTGATCGGAGTGGTTGCAAGGTTCCTGATTGATCAATACCTGCATGGGGCGCTGTATCGTGGCGTGGTCGAGAGCGAACCGCCCGATACCCCGACGGGATTCATCAACGAAGAAACCGGCGCTGTTACAGGCGTCGTTGCGAAAGAGAACGAAAGCTAAGACACCATGGCCGAGCAGTTGATCTTCCCCCTGCCGATCCGGTCTGCGCAGGGGCGAGAAGATTTCTTTGTCGCCCCCGCCAATGCGCTGGCGCTAAGCACGTTGGATGCGGTCGCAAGCTGGCCCAATGGACGGATGATCCTGATCGGCCCGGCGGGGGCGGGCAAATCGCATCTGGCCACGATCTGGGCGCAAGAGCAGGGCGCACAAACCATCCGCGCCGCCGATCTAACCGATGCCGACGCCCCCCGCCTTGTGGCCCAAGGGGCGGCAGTGGTTGAGGGTGCGGACCGGATGAACGCCGATCCCACGCGCGAAGAGGCGCTGTTTCATCTGCACAATCTGATGCAAGCCGAGGGTGGTAAGCTGCTGATCACCGCGCGCACCCCGCCGCGTGATTGGGGGTTGCGCCTGCCCGATCTGATCAGCCGGATGGAGGCCAGCGCGAGCGTGCGCATCACGCCCCCCGATGATGCGCTTTTGGCGGCCGTGCTGGTCAAACTGTTTGCCGATCATCAACTGGCCGTGGCGCCCGCACTGATTGACTGGCTGGTGACACGGATGGATCGCTCGCTTTCGACCGCGCGGCGCTTGGTGATTGCGCTGGATGCCCGCGCTTTGGCCGAAAAACGCGCAATTACACGCCCCTTGGCGGCGCAGGTGCTGGACAGTCTGGACTAAGCTGCGCAAACTGTCACAGCGCCTTTACAAACCTTAACGATAAGCGCGGATATGACCCAGGCAGATTTTCTCAAAACCCCGTTCCCCACGCCCGTCACCCTGCCCGCCGAGGATATCTCGGGGCCGGGGCGGTTCTTTAACCGCGAGCTAAGCTGGCTGGCCTTTAACTGGCGCGTGCTCGATGAGGCGCGCAACACCCGTGTGCCGCTTCTGGAACGGGTGCGGTTCTTGTCGATCTCGGCCACCAACCTTGACGAGTTTTACTCGGTGCGCGTGGCGGGCCTGATGGAACTGGTGCGCGAGGGCAATGCGACCGTGTCCGACGATGGGCTGACCCCCGCCGAGCAGCTTGCACGGATCAATGCCGATGCGCGCAAGCTGATGGATACGCAGCAAACCACATGGTCGGCGCTCAAACGCGAGATGGAGCGCGAAGGCATCACCGTGGTGTCGCGCTCGCGTCTGAGCAAGGTCGATCTCGCTTATCTGTCCGAGCATTTCCTGAACAAGGTGTTTCCGGTGCTCTCGCCGCTGGCGATCGACCCCGCGCACCCCTTTCCGTTCATCCCCAATGCCGGGTTCTGCCTTGCGCTGGAACTGGAACGCGACTCGGATAAACGCCGCCTTCAGGCACTTTTGCCGATCCCCCAGCAGATTGACCGCTTTGTGCGCCTGCCCGGCGAGGCGCGGTTCCTGCCGCTCGAACAATTGCTGATGATCCACCTTAGATCGCTGTTTCCGGGCTATCGCGATGTCGGCTCGTGCAGTTTCCGCGTGCTGCGCGACAGTGATCTCGAGGTCGAGGACGAGGCCGAAGATCTGGTGCGCGAGTTTGAAACCGCGCTGAAACGCCGCCGTCGCGGTCAGGTCATTCGCATGTCGGTCTCGGCAGGTGCGCCCAAGGATCTGCAAGACTTGGTCATGCAGGAATTGCATGTCGATCCCGAAGAGGTGGTCGCCGAAAAGGGCCTTGTGGGCATCGCGGACGTCAAGGAACTGGTGCTCAGCGAGCGCCCCGATCTGCTGTGGCCGCCCTTCACCCCGCGCGTGCCCGAACGCGTTCAAGATCACGAGGGCGACATGTTCGCCGCGATCAAGCAAAAGGATATTTTGCTGCATCACCCCTATGAGACCTTTGATCTGGTGGTGCGCTTTCTCGATCAGGCGGCCAATGATCCCAACGTCCTGGCGATCAAGCAGACGCTGTATCGCACCTCGAAAGACAGCCCGATCGTGTCCTCACTGTGTGAGGCGGCCGAGGCCGGCAAATCCGTCACCGCGCTGGTCGAGTTGAAAGCGCGTTTTGACGAGGCCGCCAATATCCGCCAGTCGCGCCGCTTGGAACGCTCGGGCGCGCATGTCGTTTACGGGTTCATGAACTACAAAACCCACGCCAAAATCAGCACCGTAGTGCGCCGCGAGGGCGATCAGCTGGTGACCTACACCCATTATGGCACCGGCAATTACCACCCGATCACCGCCAAAATTTACACAGATCTCAGCTTTTTCACCTGCGATGCGGCGCTGGGGCGCGATGCGACCAAAGTGTTCAACTACCTGTCGGGCTATGTGCAGCCCGAGGGGCTTGAAAACCTTGCGATTTCGCCGATTTCGCTAAAGCCGCGCCTGCTGGATATGATCGCGCGCGAAAGCGCGTTTGCCAAGGCAGGCAAACCGGCCTCGATCTGGGCGAAAATGAATTCGGTGATCGATTCCGAGGTGATTGACGCGCTCTATGCCGCCTCGCAGGCGGGGGTCAAAATCTCGCTCGTGGTGCGTGGCATTTGCGGCATCCGCCCCGGCATCAAGGGATTGTCGGAAAATATCCGGGTGAAATCCATCGTCGGGCGGTTCTTGGAACATTCCCGCATCGTGTGTTTTGGCAATGGTCACGGCTTACCGTCAGATCAGGCGCGGGTGTTCTTTTCTTCAGCCGACTGGATGGGGCGCAACCTGAACCGGCGCGTCGAAACGCTGGTCGAGGCGAAAAATCCCACCGTCAAAGCCCAAATCGTCAGCCAGATCATGGCCGCGAATATGGCCGATGAGGCGCAAAGCTGGATCTTGCAGCCCGATGGCAAATTCATCCGCCATTTGCCCGAAAATCGTGACAACCTGTTTTCCTGTCACCGCTTTTTCATGGAGTTCCCCTCGCTTTCGGGACGGGGTTCCGCAGGGGCAAGCGACGTTCCTAAACTTGCCCATAGCTTCGACTAGCCCTAGCGTGGGGCAACACGACTCAACCGGACGGGCCGATGACACCGAAAAACAGCGCGCAGCCGATCACGGATGACTCTGATGATTGGGACCCCTTCGGCCAGCCGCTTTTCGATGACCCGTCGGTGCGCGCGCTCAGCCGTGTCGGCGTGGTCGATATTGGCTCGAACTCGATCCGTATGGTGGTGTTTGACGGGGCTGCGCGCAGCCCGGCCTATTTTTTCAATGAAAAGGTGATGGCGGGGCTGGGCCAGGGCTTGGCCGAGACGGGCAAGTTGAACGCCGAGGGGCGTGTGCGGGGCATGGCGGCGCTTAAACGCTTTGCCGCGCTGGCCGAGGGGATGGCGATCGGCCCGCTGACCTGTGTTGCCACCGCCGCGATGCGCGACGCCGAGGATGGCCCCGAATATCGTGCAGAAATCGAGCGCGAAACCGGGTTGAAACTGCATGTCATCGACGGTGTCGAAGAGGCACGGCTGTCGGCGCAAGGCGTGCTGCTGGGCTGGCCCGAAGCCGAGGGGCTGGTGTGCGATATCGGCGGCAACTCGATGGAGCTGGCCGAGATCAAGAATGGCAAGGTTTGGCGGCGCGCCACCTCGCAGCTTGGTCCTTTTCGGTTGCAAATGGTCGAGGGCGGGAAAAAGGCGCTCGCGGCCCATATCAAAGACACGATAGCCGAGCTCGCCGCCCAAGTCGGCACCGATCACGACCGGATCTATCTGGTGGGCGGATCGTGGCGCGCAATTGCACGTCTCGACATGGAGCGGCGCAGCTATCCCCTTCTGGTGCTTCACGAATATCGCATGAGCCCCGATAATTTGCGCGACACCATCGACTGGATCGCCAAATCCGACATGGACAAGCTGCGCGCGAAAACCGGCACGTCTGCGGCGCGGATGAATCTGGTGCCGCTGGCCAGTCAGGTGCTGGGCGCGCTGATCGAAAAGTTCCAGCCTCGTGAGATCGACGTCTCGGCTTACGGCATCCGCGAAGGCCTTCTGTATGAGCAGATGCCCGAACGGTTGCGCCGCCGCGATCCGCTGGTCGAGGCGTGTCGCCACACCGAACGCCTGATGTCGCGCATGCCCGGTTTTGGCAAGAAACTGCACGCCTTTATCGAACCGATCTTTGGCCCGCTGCCGCCGGAAAAATTCCGCCTCGTGCGCGCCGCCTGTCTGCTGCACGACACCACATGGCGCACCCATCCCGATTACCGGGCCGAGGCCTGCTTTGAAAATGTCACCCGCGCGAACTATTCCGCGATGTCACATGCCGAGCGGGTGTTTTTGGGTCTGGCGCTGCTGCACCGCTATAAAAATTCGCGCTCTGGATCGCGATTGGAGCCGCTGTTTGATTTGCTCTCGCCCGAGACCCTGCAAGAGGCCGAGGTGCTGGGCAAAGCGATGCGGTTTGGCGCGATGTTTGCCACGCATAGCCCCGCTGATGCGGGTGAGCTGTCCTATTCTGCCAAGAAAAACGTGCTGGAACTGAAATTGACCAAACGCGGCAAGGCGCTGTTTGGCGAGGTCGCCGAATCGCGGTTCCGCTCGCTTGCCAATGCGCTCAAGGCCGAGGCGAAAATCTCCTAAAGCTCGATCTCGTTTTGCGGGATCGCGGGGTGGCCCGGCGGCAGGTCGGGGCGGTCGCGATCTGGTGTCTCGGGAGGCTCGCTCAGCAGCGGCGGTGGCGGCGGCGCATCCGCACGTCGGCGTAGCAAAATGTCGCCATTGGGCAGACGCTCGGGCGCGTCGTAGTTTTTCACATCGTCAATCAGCGCCAGAAACTGACGCAGCTTCGGCCCCAACTGTTCGGCCGCATCACCCAGCCCCTTTTGCATCTCTTCCAACTCGGGACGCATCTGTTCGATAATGCCCCGAAACAGCAGTTGCGCACCCTCTTCCATCAGCGAAAACCCACGATCCGCATCGCTTTCGGGTGTTTGGGCATGGGCAGGCAGGCCGCTGAGGCAAGCAATCAGAATGGGGGCAAACAAAGTTTTCATCTCGTTAGCTTACTCCCCCATTCAGCAAAAATCACGTCCCTTCCGCCGGGTCGAACGTCAAATCGACCGAGACGGGGAAATGGTCAGAGGCCTGCAACAATGCCTCGCGCAATTCGGGCACGCGATAGATTTTCGGGTCATCAAACGGATGCCAAATCCGCCAATTCGCCGCCCGCGCCGCCAGATCGGGCGAGAGCATCACAAAATCCAGCATTGCCGAGAAATATTGTTCTTCATCACCAAGATAAAACCGCGCCGAGCTGGGCGCCGCCGAGGTCTGATGCGCCGCACTCAGGCGGGCATGCGGGTCCTGCAAGCGCCACGCCTCGGGGCCGCCCTCGCCTGCGACAATCTCAACGCCCGAGCGCCCGAACAGCTTTTCGTATTCATCCAGCCCCGGCCCGTCGTTGAAATCGCCCAGCACGATCACGCTCTCGCCCGCGCCCAGATGCGCCTCGACCCGCCCGCGAACCCAGACCGATTGCGCCAATTGCTTGCGCCGGTTCTCAATCGCGATCCGGGTCGCGGCTTCGCGACTTGTGGCACCGTGGGGCGACTTGGATTTGATATGCACCCCGATCAGACGCATCACCTGCCCGGTCAATGTTTCCAGCTTCACCTCTAATGGCGGCTTGGAAAACGTCACCGTGTCCATTTGCGCATCAATATCAAGGTCGATTTTCAGTACCCCGTCAAAGCGCGGCCACGCCTCGCTCTCGCCGGGTTCATGCTGGGCGCGCACGACATCAGGATCATAAAGCAACGCGATTTCCTGCTGCGTTTCGTTGGAAAACCCGATCAGGGCTTTGCGTTGGCGCAACTCGAATTTCGCGGCAAACGACTCCAGCATCGCAACCGTTTTATGGCGTGCGTTGTCATCGGGGGCCTCGACGACCAGCAACACATCGGCGTTCAGCGCGTTCAGCACAATCGCAATCGCGCCGATCTGCTCGGCGCGGGTCACGTTATAGCGCGCCGACCATTCCCCATCCTCAAGCAGACGGCCGTTGCGATCAAAAAGATTGGTGAACCACTCGATATTCCAAGTGGCCAGACGCATCAGGCGTGGCCCGCCGAATCGCGCAGCTCTTCCCAAGCGGCATTGAGCGCGATCAACCGCTTTTCGGCCAGTTGCACGGCCTCGGGCGGAAGGCCGCGCGCAATCGCGCGGTCGGGATGGGCCTCGCGCACCTTGGCGCTCCAAATCTTGCGCACCTCGGCCAATGGCGTACCGGGAGCAACCTCAAGCACCGACCACGGATCAGGCGCAGCATCGGGCACGAACGAAGCCTTCATCGCGCGAAAACAGCACTCTTCCAGCCCGAAGATACGCGCCACCTCCTGCAAAAATGCGTCCTCGCCCTCGTGATAATCGCCATCGGCCATCGCGATGAAAAACAGCCCCTCAAGCACATCTTTCAGCACATCCGCGCCGGGGCCAAACATCCGCGCGATCTTGCGCGCATAGGCGTCAAAGCCCGCCACATCGGTGCGCGCCATATCAAAGACGCGCGCCGCGTTGACCTCTTCATCCGCCGGAATCTGGAAAATACGGCGAAACGCGGCCACCTCATCGCGCGTCACATGCCCGTCGGCCTTGGCCATTTTCGCCCCAAGCGCAATCACCGCAATCGTAAAGGCAACCGAGCGTTCTGGCGGTTCGCGCAGATTGTCAAAGACACTCGACAGCCCCTCGCCCCGCCCAAGGGCGGCCAAGGCTTGCGCGATGCGCGACCAAAGTGAAAGCGGCTTGTCCATCATATCCCGAAGTTTGCTTTGCGCATCCAAGTTTAGCCCGAGCCTGCCGGTTTTGCACCCGCAGAAATGCACAGAGGCATTACAACGGTGCAATGTCGGAAAAGCGATGGTTTTGGGGTGTAATCTTGTGCGCAACGCCCGAAAATATTAAAAAATCACAAGTCTTCGCGCGGGTAGACCCACCGCTATTTCGTAAAATGCGAGACCTCGCCAATCACTGCGCCCTCTGGCAAGCCCGCTTGCGTTTCGCTATGACCAAAGCATGAGCAGTTTTCTCTCCGTCGATCATTCCCTAAGCGGACGCCGCTGGGTTGGCCCCACCCCCGAGACCGACCGTCTCGCCGAGGCGATGGCGCAGACCACCCGCCTGCCGCTACCCTTGGCGCGCATCCTTGTGGCACGCGGCGTCAGCCCGCGGGACGCCGAGGGCTTTCTTGAGCCCACCCTGCGCGACCTGCTGCCCGACCCGCGCAGCCTCAAGGATATGGAGCGTGCCGCGACGCGGTTTCTTGCGGCAATCAACGCGCGCGAGAAGATCGCCGTTTTCGCAGATTATGACGTGGATGGAGGATCTTCTGCGGCGTTGTTGATCCATTGGCTGCGCAGCATGGGACGCCAAGCGACGCTTTATATTCCCGACCGGATCGACGAGGGTTACGGCCCCAACGAACCCGCGATGGAGGCCCTCGCGCGCGATCATTCACTGATCATCTGCGTGGACTGCGGCACGCTCAGCCACGGTCCGGTCGCAGCCGCCAAACCCGCCGATGTGATCATTCTCGATCACCATTTGGGCGGCGAGACCCTGCCCGATGCGCTGGCCTGCGTGAACCCCAACCGGCTCGATGAGACTGGCGATCTGGGGCATCTTTGCGCCGCCTCGGTGGTGTTCCTGATGCTGGTCGAGGCCAATCGCCAGCTGCGCGCGCAGGATGTTCAAGGCCCGCCTCTGATGGCGCTGCTCGATCTGGTGGCGCTGGCGACGGTGGCCGATGTTGCGCCGCTTCTGGGATGCAATCGTGCGCTGGTGCGTCAGGGGCTGAAAATCATGGCCCGCCGCGAGCGCCCCGGTTTGGTGGCGCTGTCGGATGTGGCTAGGCTTGATCGCGCGCCAAGCGCCTATTCGCTGGGCTTCGTGCTGGGGCCGCGGATCAACGCAGGCGGGCGGATCGGTGCGGCTGATTTGGGTGCGCGGCTTTTAGCCACCGATGACCCTCACGAGGCGCAGGCGCTGGCCGAGCGGCTTGATATGCTGAACTCCGAGCGTCGCGAGGTCGAAAACGCAGTGCGCGCCTCGGCGCTGGTTCAGGCCGAGCAGCGCGGGCTGGACGGCCCGCTTGTTTGGGCGGCGGGCGAGGGCTGGCATCCGGGCGTGGTCGGCATCGTCGCCGCACGTCTGAAAGAGGCCACCAACCGCCCCGCCGTCGTGATCGGACTTGAGGGCGGGATCGGCAAAGGCTCGGCCCGCTCAATCAATGGCGTCGATATCGGCGCGGCCATCCAACGCGTCGCTGCCGAGGGCTTGCTGCTCAAGGGCGGCGGGCACCGGATGGCGGCGGGTCTGACTGTCGAGGAAGACAAGCTGGAAGCCGCGATGGCGCGCCTCTCAGAGCTACTGGCCAAACAAGGGGCAGGCACGCAAGGCCCGCGCGATCTGCGTCTGGATGGCCTGCTGATGCCCGGTGCCGCGACCGCGCAACTGATCGAAGATCTCGACCGCGCCGGCCCCTTTGGCCAAGGCGCCCCTGCCCCGCGATTTGCCTTTGCCGACATGGAAATCGCCTCGCCGCGCCGGATCGGGGAAAGCCATGTGCGCTTTATGTTTGGCGATGGGATGGGCGCGCGGATTGAGGCGATTCAGTTCGGCGCTTTCGACGGCCCGATTGGCCCCGCGCTTAGCGAGGGTGGCGCGCAGCGTTTTCATCTGGCCGGTCGCCTTGAGATCAATTCCTGGGGCGGGCGCAATAAGGTGCAACTGCGCCTCGAGGACGCCGCGCGCGCCTGAAGCCGCTGTTTTTGCACCGCATTCAGCGGGGAAACGATCTCGATGCGAAAGTTTCGCAAAAACATCAAAAACCCCCTTGCGAGTCACCAAGCTCTGGCCTAAACACCGCCCACGCTGACAAGCCAAGCGCTTGATCGCCATGAGTGGCCCGTTCGTCTATCGGTTAGGACGCCAGGTTTTCAACCTGGAAAGAGGGGTTCGATTCCCCTACGGGCTGCCACTTACCTTCCCCAGGCGACTGATTTTCCTTCGAAACGCCCCTGCGCAATAGTGCGCCCCTACAGCATCTCCCCCGTCGCGGCGGCGTTTGTTTCGGTGCGGACGGGACACTAGAGGCTCTGCGCGCGCAAGGGGCTGATGATGCGATCCTCGCAGCGTTGGACACGGTGACCCGCCGCCTAGATGAAACCTATTCAGCGTTTATCAAGCGGGCCGCGCAAAACGCGATCGGGCGCGCGGTGAAGATCGCCGACCTGCACGACAACCTAGACCTTTCGCGCATTTCCAACCCAACTGAGGCAGATTTCGCCCGCATCGCGCGCTACCAGAGTGCGCTTGAAAAGCTAACCGCGTCAAAGGTGGGGTGACGCAGCTCACAGAGTGCGCTGCACGGGGGAATGTGGTTCGTTAAGCCTAAATCAGTCATTTGCCTGACGTCAGAAAACAATCAGGAATAGTCCCGAGCGGCGCCGCATGGCTTGCTGATCGTCATCCTTTCATTCGGTCTGATGGCTTTATCCCTCGATTTCTACGCATAGCGCGCGGCCCTGTCTTGGCGGGTATCGAAATCCCAGATTGCAATCGGCGAAGCTCCAAAGTAGCATACTAGTCACCCAATGCGTCGGAGGACCGCATGCCCCATCACCGAAAAGCTTTCAGGTCTCAAATCGGCTTTGTCGGGCGAGGCCTCATGAACGCAACCCGTGGGACACGCGGCGGCGGTGATCTCGCAGTCGCGGATGCGGGTGACGCCGCGTCCAGCGTCTTGATGAAGCGGCAAGCGAGACGCTGATCCCCGCCACGTTCGAGACTGGCAAACACCTGAAGGCAAAGAACATCTTGGAGGGCTACGATGGATGTAACCAACTATTTTCCCGGCGATGAGATGAACCTCATCGACCTTGGCGACGGGATCAAGAGGAAGGTCACGGCCTACAGCGACAACCTTATGTGCGTCGAAGTCCATTTTGAGGAAGGCGCGGTGGGGGCGCTGCACAGCCACCCGCATGAGCAAATCACCTACATTCTTTCAGGGCGTTTCGAGTTCAATATCGGCGGGACGAAAAAGATCCTATCGGCGGGCGATTCCACCTACAAGCAGCCCAATATCGAACACGGTGCTGTCTGCCTCGAGCCCGGCGTCTTGCTGGATATCTTCACCCCGAGTCGTGCCGATTTTCTGTGAGATTGCGCATCTCGCGAGGGATTTCAATGACGTTAATCCACGCCATCTGCCCGCCATTCAATCCGTTTGACGAAAAGGAAACAGTATGAAACTTCAGGGAAAAACCGCTATTATAACGGGCGGTGGCCGCGACATCGGAAGCGCCTGCGCCAAGCATTTGGCAGCGCAAGGTGCCAATGTCGCAATCAACTACTTCTCCAGCAGCGCTGGCGCAGATCGCACCGTTGAGGAAATCCGTGCAGCGGGCGGCAAAGCGTTCGCATTGCAGGGCGATTTGAACGCGCCTGAGGACGTCGAAAAGCTGGTCGCCAAAACTGTCGAAGAGTTCGATGGCGTCGATATCCTCGTCAACAATTCCGGCGGCCTGATTGCCCGCAAGACCATCGCCGAGATGACGCTAGAGCATTGGCAAGCGGTGATGGATCTCAACCTGACAAGCACGTTTTTGATGGTGAAGGCGTGTTTGCCGCATATGAAATCGGGCGCCATTGTCAATCTGGCCAGTCAGGCCGGGCGTGATGGCGGCGGGCCGGGTGCCGTTGCCTATGCGACCTCTAAGGGGGCTGTCATGACAATGACGCGCGGGCTTGCCAAAGAGCTGGGGCCGAAAATTCGCGTCAACGCATTGTACCCCGGCATGATCGACACCGATTTCCACAACATCCACACCAAGGACGAGGTGCGTCGCAACGTCGAAGCCGCAGCGCCGCTTAAGCGCCAAGGCACGCCCGACGATATCGCCAATTTGGTGGTATTCCTTGCGTCTGAGGACTCCGCTTTCATCACGGGCGTTAATCTCGACATCAATGGCGGGATGCTCTTTAGCTGATAGGAAGAATGGGGGGAATATGGCTGATAGAACCATCCACAGGCGTGGCACTTATGCGCCCCGGCGGGGGCTGCGAGCATCTCCCGTTGATGGTGGCGCTGTGCCTGCTGCCCCTTCGCGCGGTGAACGACCGCACTCCCGCGCGCCGTTTTTATTTCCACTCTCACCCCGGATAACAAGATGCGCTTTCTTGCGATAGGCGAATGCATGGCCGAGCTTGCCCCGACGGGCGAAGCAAGAGACTATTCCCTGGGGTTTGCCGGGGATACGTTCAATACGGCGTGGTATTTGGCCCGTTTACGACCTGAGAACGCCGTTTCGTTTTTCACGGCGGTGGGCAGCGACCCGATTTCACAGCAGATGCGCGATGCGTTCAGGGAAAGTGGAATCGACGACAGCCACGTTCAGACCGTTCCTGATCGCACCGTCGGGTTATATCTGATCTCGCTCAACAATGGCGAGCGTAGCTTTTCCTATTGGCGGGGGCAGTCGGCGGCTCGCCAGCTAGCGAATGATCCGCAGGCCTTGGCCGAGGCGATGGACGCAGCGGATCTGATTTATTTTTCCGGGATCACGCTGGCTATTTTAAGCAGCGCGTCGCGCGAAACGCTGTTGACTGCGCTGCGCGACGCGCGTGCTTCTGGCAAGACGATTGCCTTTGACCCCAATCTGCGCCCCCGCCTGTGGTCTGCCCCTTCCGAGATGACCAAGGCCGTTATGCAAGGCGCTGCCGTCAGTGACATTGCCCTGCCCTCTTTTGAGGACGAAGCAGATTGGTTTGACGATGCCAACCCCACGGCGACCGCAGACCGCTACGCCGCAGCCGGTGCCACGACCATCGTCGTCAAGAACGGCGGCGATCCGGTCTGCTACCGTCAGGGCGATACGCGCGGAAACGTGGAGGTGCCAGCCCTGTCCTGCGTGGTCGATACAACGGCGGCAGGGGACAGTTTCAACGCTGCAATCCTTGCGGGAATCGAGGCAAACACGCCCCTTCCAGAGAGCATCGCGCAGGCGTGCCGCTTGGCGGGGCAAGTCGTGCAGGGCAAAGGCGCGCTTGTACCCGTTCAAGCCTGAGAACGTGAGCCAAGCCCCCGAAAGGAAACCCGAAACGCACATTCTGACGCCCGCAAGCAGCCCTTGGAACTTTGGCGCAACCGCAAGAAAGGCTAACTGGCTATGAGACATACTTGGCGGTGGTTTGGTCCTGATGATAGCGTGACGCTGTCCGAAATCCGGCAGGCCGGGGCCGAAGGAATCGTGACCGCCCTTTATCATCTACCACCCGGCGAGGTCTGGCCGCGCGCCGAAATCCGCGCGCGTCGCGAGATCATTGAGGCGGCGGGGCTGAGCTGGGATCTCGTCGAAAGCCTGCCCGTCAGCGAGGCGACCCGCACCGGCGCGCCCGAGGCGATCCAGCATTACGCCAACTGGATCAGCTCGCTGGAAAACCTCGCACAAGAAGGCATCGCCGTTATTTGCTACAACTTCATGCCGGTACTGGATTGGAGGCGCACCGATCTGGCCGCGCCGATGCCGTCGGGGGCGACGGCGCTGCGCTTTGATTTGATCGACTTCGCGGGCTTCGATCTTGGCATTTTGGCGCGCGAGGGCGCCGAGGCAGATTCTCCGGCGGAGGTGATTGAGCAGGCCCGCGCCCGGCTCGCGCGCTTTAGCCAAGCCGAAAAAGACCAACTTACCAGCAACATTCTGGCCGGTCTGCCCGGCACGCTGGAACACTGGACGCTCGACACCCTGCGCGCGCGTCTCGCCGCATATGCCAAGATCGACGCCGAGCAATTGCGTAGCCATCTGCGCGCTTTCCTTGAGGCGGTGGTGCCCAGTGCCGAACGGCTTGATATGCGGCTGTGCTGTCATCCCGACGACCCGCCTTGGCCGCTTCTCGGGCTGCCCCGGATCATGTCGAGCGAGGCCAATTACGACTGGCTGGTCAACGCCGTGCCATCGCGCGCCAACGGCATCACCTTTTGCACCGGGAGCCTTGGGGCGCGCCCTGACAACGATCTGGCCAAGATGCTGACGCGTCTTGGCCCGCACATCCATTTTTACCACTTCCGCAACGTGCGGCGCGAGGACGACACCATTCCCGGCTCGTTTCACGAGGCCGATCAGTTCGGCGGATCGAGCGATATGGTCGCGGTGATGCGCGCGGCGCTTGGCGAACAGAGCCGCCGCCGCGCCGAGGGTCGCGCCGACTGGCAGATCCCGATGCGCCCCGATCACGGCCAGAACATTCTGGATGATCACACACGCAAAACTGCTCCCGGTTATCCTGCAATCGGACGGTTGAAAGGGCTGGCGGAGTTGCGCGGCGCAATGTTGGCGCTGGCGAGTGCAGGGCCGTCATGATCGTTTTGTCGCTATCGCGAAGCTCTCGGCAGGTCTTTCACCCCAGGGGCGCTGCGCAGGAGAAAGGAAACTCGGGGCACTTGGCGAGGGCGCGGTTTTTGCCACAACCGCCCTTAAACACGTTGAAAATAGCCTCTGTCTCGGGCCAGTGAAAACTGGAAACCCGAAAGCGAATGGGGTAAGCGCACTGGGATCCAAGGAGAGAAACATGCGACAAATGCCAATTGCGCGCGAGCGACGCACCAGCGCCGACGAGGTCTTTGATTATTTGTATGACGAGATCGTCGCATTGCGCATGTTGCCCGGCGCCAAGATTTCCGAAGTCGAGATTGCCAATAAGCTGAACGTGTCGCGCCAGCCCGTGCGCGATGCCTTTAACCGCCTGACAAACCTTGATCTGCTATTGGTGCGTCCACAGCGCGCGACGGAAGTGCGCCGGTTTTCCTATGAGGCGATTCAGGCTGCGCGTTTCATTCGCGCCGCTGTTGAGGTCGAAGTGATCCGGCTTGCGACGCAAACATGGGATGGCTCCAAGATGGGCCTGCTTCAGGACAATCTTGATCAGCAAAAAGCGACGCTGGAAACCAAGGACGGCGATGCGTTTCACAAGCTTGATTACGAATTTCACCGCATCCTGTGCGAAATCGCAGGTGTCGCACATGCATTTAAGGTGATTGCCGAGAAGAAGGCGTTGGTTGACCGGCTCTGCGTATTGGGCCTGACGCAAGAAGACCGGATCGGTGTGTTATATGACGATCACACCCGGATCGTTGCGTGTATTGCGGCGGGCGATGCCGAGGGCGCGGTTGAGATCGCGCGCTTGCACCTGTCGCGGCTTGATCCGACCATCGCCAGCATTCGCAAGGCCCATGACGAGTATTTTGAGGCCTAGGCAGCTAGCGCGCCAACCAGCCGCCATCGACTGTCACGATCGTTCCGTGAATATAGGCCGACGCTGGTGCCGCCAAAAACACCGCTGTTTGTGCGATGTCATCGGGCGTGCCCCAGCGCGCGGCCGGGATGCGCTCTAGGATTGCTTGGTTGCGGTCTGGATCGGCGCGCAACGCCTTGGTGTTGTTGGTCGCGATATATCCCGGTGCGATGGCGTTCACGTTGATGCCTTTGGCCGCCCATTCGTTCGCCAGAAGCTTGGTCAACCCTGCCACCCCATGCTTGGCAGCGGTATAGGACGCGACCCTGATACCCCCCTGAAACGACAGCAGCGAAGCGATATTGACGATGCGCCCGGAGGCGTTTCGTGCAAGAGCGGCGCGGGCGAACGCCTGACAGGTGAAGAACACCGCCTTGAGATTGACATCCATGACGTCGTCCCAATCGGCTTCGCTGAAATCGAGACTGTCGGCGCGCCGGATGATCCCGGCATTGTTGACGAGGATGTCGATGGGGCGCTTTGCGAATATGTCCCGCGCCGCCATCGGATCTGCGAAATCAAGAAGCAGGCCCTCGGCGCTGTCGATCCTGCCTACGGTATCGGCGCAAGATGACCGTCCGGCGCAGATCACATGCGCCCCCGCTTGGCCCATTGCCACCGCTATCGCCTGCCCGATCCCGGTATTGGCCCCCGTGACCAGCGCCGTCTTTCCTGCCAGTGAAAATGGGCTCATCGCGGGCCTCCTTTACCATCCGGTGAAGCGATCCTGTCAGGGCTCACGGGAACGCACTTGGCATCATCGTTTCTGGCAGCCACAGCGCGATGTCGGGAAACAGGATGACCAGAAACAGGATGATCAGCATCGGGATGAGGATGATCACCACATCGCGCATCACCTGCACCACGTTCATCCCCCCAATGGCCGCCGAGATCAGCAAACAAAGCCCATAGGGCGGCGTCACAAGCCCGAATGCCAGCGACACGATGCCGATAATTGCAAAGACGACGGGCTGGATATCGGCTGCCGCCGCCACAGGCATCAGCACAGTGCCAAGGATGATGATGGTCGGGATGGCATCGATGAACAACAGGCCAAAGAACAAGAACAGCCCCGCAATCACCAAAGCGGTGCCGAAATAGCCAAGCTCCATGCTGGTCATGAAGGTCACAATCAGTCGCGGCACGTTGAAAAACGCCAGCGTCCAGCCAAAGGCCGACGCCGTGCCAATGGCAAATAGCGAGATTGAG
Organism: Thioclava indica; assembly: GCF_000714545.1. Taxonomy (GTDB): domain Bacteria; phylum Pseudomonadota; class Alphaproteobacteria; order Rhodobacterales; family Rhodobacteraceae; genus Thioclava; species Thioclava indica. The sequence goes on along the minus strand of NZ_AUNB01000018.1, from coordinate 59,548 downwards.
GCGAACCGCCCCGTCTCGTAAAAGATACCGCCCAGATCGCGCCAAGTAACCGTGCGGTAGACGAACATCCCCAGGATCAGCGCATAGCCAGCGGCGATAATCGCGCTTTCCGTTGGCGTAACGATACCGCCAACAATGCCGCCGATCACAAGTAACGGGGTCAACATCGCAAGGAATGCGCCCTTGAAGGCCCGCCACAGGTCACACAGGGTCGGACGCAGCGCGATTGGGTAGTCATAGACCTTGGCATAGCCGTAGACCGTCGCCATCAGGGCAAAGCCGATCAGCAGCCCCGGAATCGCCCCCGCCAGAAACAGCGCGCCAACCGACACTTGCATGACGCCCCCCCAGACCACCATCAAGATGCTGGGCGGAATGATCACCCCCATCACCGACGAGCACGCCGTGATCGCAATGGCAAAACGGCGGTCATAACCTTCCTTGACCATCGCCGGGATCAAGATCTTGCCGCAGCCCGCCGCATCCGCCGTCGAAGACCCCGAAATCCCCGCAAACAGCATCGACACCGCGACATTCACATGCCCAAGCCCGCCCGGCATCCAACCGGTCAAGACCCGCGACAGATCAATCAGCTTGTCGGTGATCTTGCCGGAGTTCATCAAATTGGCCGCGAGCAGGAAAAACGGCACCGCCAACAGGATGAACGAATTATAGGACTGAAACATCCGGTCGAGCACGATGAAGGGCGTGAGCCGCATATCCATCAGCACAACCGGCACCGTCGCGATCCCCAAAGCGAACGCCACGGGAACCCGGATCAGCACCAGCAAAAGAAACCCGCCCACCATGATGGCACAGGCAACACCCGTTGAAATAATCATGACATTGCTTTCTCGGAATTGCGGTACTCGGCGAAGGCTTCGGCCAGTCTATAAAATGCGAACACCGCCCAGACCGCGCCCGAAATCGGGACGGAAATAAAGGTGATCAGCTTATTGGCCTGCATCATCACGGTTTGCTGCATGGCCCCAAACTTGGCGTACTCAATGCCATACCACGCAAAGACCAAGGCAAAGGCCCCGATCAGCAGAAGGACAATGCCTTTTTGCAGGAGTATCCCCAGCGGTCGTGTGGCGTCTCGCGTTATCCGCACATCGAAATGGGTGCCCTCCCAGACCGCGATCATCGACCCGATCATCACCATCCAGACAAAGATGAATGTGGCGAGTTCCTCGGTCCACAAATAGACCGGAATAAGCCCGGTGTAGCGCGCAATAACCTGCATCGCGACCGGGATTGCGAGTGCCCCCATCAGCACGGCCAGCAGCACTCGTAGCCCTTGGCAAAACCCTTCAAGTATACGCCCCAAGTGAACTCCCCCCACCTGTGTGTCGCTCGCCAGCGACCGCAAAGCGCATTCCGAACGAGCCGTGCCCGGAATGCGCAATCTGGTCACGGCTTGCTGTTACATGCCGCGGATCGAGGTCAGGAGATCGCTCGCACCAAGGCTGTCTGCATAGGCATCCTGCACTGGCACAACCAACTCGAGCAGCTTGTCGCGATCCTCAAATTCCAGAACCGTCAACTGCTTGGCATCCGCCATCTCTTGCAATTTCTCAGCGTCCTCGCGCGATTCCAGCTCACGCCCGTAGGCGCCCGCTTCTTTGCCAGCCTCTAGGACGGCGGCTTGCAGGGGGGCTGGCAAGTTGCGAAACGTCTTGCCGCTCATCACGATGGGGCGCACCGTGATCGCGTGGCGCGTCAAGGTTAGATAGGGCGCGACCTCGTAGAACTTGAGGTTCTGGATGCTGGCCGCTTCGTTCTCAAAGCCCGAAATCACACCGGTCTGGATCGCGTTATAAACCTCGCTATAGGAAATCGCGGACGGGGCCGCCGTCAGCGCCGAGAAGATCTGCGCCTGGATCGGTGCGCCCATGACGCGCATTTTGAACCCGGCCAGTTCGTTCAAATTGTGGATCGGGTGGTTTGCCAGAACGTTGCGAACGCCGCCACCGGTATAACCGATGACCATGATGTCGGCCTTGTCAGCCAGTTCCTGTTCAAGCGGCTGAAGCACGTCGCTGGACAGAACTGCCTCCCAGTGGGCTTGGTCGCGAAACAGGAACGGCATGTCCATCAACGGGATCGAGGGCGCGAATGTCGCCATATTAGAGGGCGCCATGATCGTAAAATCAATCGCGACGCCCTGCTGAAGGAAGGTGACATAGTCAGCCTCGACGCCCAGCTCTCCATTCAGGCGCAGATCGAAATTGACGTCACCGTCATATTTTTCCTGAACCAGTTCGGAAAAGCGCTCCATCGTCTTGGTGAAGGCGTGGTTTTCGTCAAACATGCTGGCACCGCGCAATGTGATCTCTTGCGCTGCCGCAGAGGTGAGTGTTGCGGCAAAGGCAGCAGCCAAAGTGGCGCCCCGCAGGATGGTTTTAGCAGAAATGAGTCGCGTCATGTGTTCCTCCCAGAACTGTTTCAGGGCGCCCGACCAACAGCTCGCAAAGATGCAATGCGTTGCAATAAAAGGCGCATCAATCGCGTGATACACCTGTTAATATGTCGAAACGGCAGTCTCTCCCTGCGCAAGAAATAGCACTACCTATTCTAGTATGCTAGTTTTTTCGTGAGCAAGAGGACGCTTGAACACACGCCGTGGTGAAACGACGGGTCGCAAAGCCGACGCAGATCACAAAGATAGTTACCAAATGATGAGACTTTTTTCTCGACTCACCTGAATAAATCCATCAGGTTCAGACTTACTGGGATACTACAATCCCACACATTGAGAGCCTTGGCTTCGGAGTTGACACTTCGGGAGATGAAAATCCGCCAGGGGAGGAGTTTCGAAGCGCCTTGTCGCTTCATCTAAGACACGATCGGTAAACGCGCTGATCGGTCCACGTCAAACGCGTCTATGGGAGGATGCTTATGCTTCGCAATCTTTTGACACTCGGTCTCGGTATCACGGCTTTTGCAGCGGGTACTGGGTTCATGACCGATGCCGCTCGGGCGGAATACCCCGAACGGCCAATCACTTGGATCGTGCCGTGGGGCGCGGGGGGCGGCACCGACGCCACAAGCCGCATGTTGGCCGGGCTGATGGAAAAAGAGCTTGGCGTTCCGGTCAATGTCGTAAACCGTGATGGCGGGTCAGGCGTTGTCGGTCACTCGGCGATCGCCAACGCAAAGCCCGATGGCTACACCATTGGCACCGTGACCGTTGAAATCACGATGATGCATCACGCGGGCCTGACGGCGCTGAACCCTACGAACTACACGCCGATCGGGCTGTTCAATGCCGATCCGGCCGCATTCCATGTACGCGCCGATTCCAAATTCGACACGCTCACGGCCTTTCTTGCCGACGCCAAGGCCGAGCCAGGGAAAATGAAATCCTCGGGCACGGGTCAGGGCGGGATCTGGCATCTTGCGATGGCAGGCCTGCTATCGGAGGACGGTCTGAGCCCAAGTACAGTGCCGTGGGTGCCCTCTAAAGGCTCTGCCGCCGGACTACAGGATCTGGTCTCGGGGGGCGTTGATATCGTCGCGTGCTCTTATCCCGAAGCCGCCTCTCTGATTGCTGCGGGCAAAGTGAAACCGCTTGCCGTCATGAGCGAGGAGCCCCTGCCCGGTCTGCCCGATCTGCCGACTGTAAAATCCGAGACCGGTGTTGATCTGATGGTCGCATCCTGGCGTGGCGTGGCTGGTCCCGCCGGCCTGCCCGACGAGGCCGTCGCCAAGCTCTCATCGGCGATGGAGGCTGCCTATAACTCTGACGAGTTCACCGCCTTCATGTCCGAACGTGGTTTTGGCAAGGTCTGGCTTGATGGCCCCGCCTTTGGCGCGTTCATGGCAAAGGCCGATGCGGCGAACGGCAAGGTGATGCAAGCTGCCGGTCTTGTAAAATAACGAACCTGACGCACTGGCCTTCGGTGGGCCCTTGGGCCAGTGCGTAACCTCTCCCCCGACCTTCAGGTTCTCCTCCCCGGTCGGGGGCACTGCCGGACACAGCCCAAGCACAGGGGCGAATCGCTGGCAAACATTCCGTTGTCGCACTGGAGAGCACATGAAAATCAGTGACCGTTTGATGGGCTGCTTCCTGCTGTTGTTTGCAACAGCCGTTTTGATTCAAGCCAGCAGTTTCCCGACAATCCCCGGACAATCCATCGGCTCTGGGCTGTTGCCCTCGATTGTGGCCGTCGGTCTGATGATTTGCGCGCTGATCCTGATTGCCAAGGATCTTATGGGAACGCCGCGCCCGAAACTCATCGAGGCGGGTGCCTGGATCACCGATCCCCGCCGCATTCTGCGCGTCGCGATCGTTTTGCTGGGAACGGCAAGCTTTATTCCGTTTCTCGACGTGATCGGGTTTCCGGTGCTCAGCATCGCGGTGCTTCTGGCGTTTCTGTTGGCGCTGCGGGTGAATGTGATGACGTCTGTCCTTGTTTCGGTGGCGGCATCGCTGGCGATCCACACGCTGTTCAGCAAGGTCTTTCTTGTGCCCCTGCCATGGGGCTTGCTGCAATCCATCGCCTGGTAGGCTGGCAAGGGGAACTTCATGGACCATATCTTTAACGCTCTCATGATGGTCGCTGATCCTGCGGTGCTGGGTATCATCCTTGGCGCATCGGTTTTCGGCCTGTTTATTGGGGCAATCCCGGGGCTTTCGGCGACGATGGCCACGGCCTTGCTAGTGCCGCTTACGTTTTTCATGGACCCGCTGCCCGCCATTGCGGCCATCGTTAGCGCGGTCGCCATGGCGATCTTTGCCGGAGACATTCCCGGAGCGATGCTGCGCATCCCCGGCACCCCCGCCTCGGCTGCCTATGTGGATGACGCCTATCAGATGACATCGCGCGGTCAGGCCGAGCGCGCGCTTGGCATCGGTCTTGTCAGTTCGGTCTTTGGCGGGATCGTGGGCGCGATTATCCTGACCACCTGCGCGCCCTACCTTGCGGAATTTGCGTTTCAGTTCAGCACGGTGGAATATTTCTGGCTCGCCGTTCTTGGCCTGAGTTGTTCCGTGATCATTTCGCGTGGCTCGCCGGTCAAAGGGCTGATCGCGCTGCTGATCGGGCTGTTCATTTCCACCATCGGCATCGACGTGACGGCAGGCTTTCCGCGTTTCACCTACGGCTCGGTCGACCTGATGGGCGGTGTCAGCTTTATCCCCGCGATGATCGGGATGTTCGCGATGACCGAGATCCTGCGCTTCGCCATGGCCGCATCGCATGACACCTCATCCGTGCCGAAATCCAACTCCACCGTCTATGGCGGCCAGTGGAAGATGGTGCGCGAAAACAAGGGTAATCTTGCATCTGGTAGCCTGATCGGCACCGTCATCGGGATTTTGCCCGGCGCTGGGTCCGATATCGCCGCTTGGGTCGCCTATGCCGTGGCCAAGAAATTCTCACGCACGCCCGAAAAATTCGGCACCGGGCATCCCGAAGGCCTGGCCGCCGCCGGCGCTGCCAATAACGCCTCGCTCAGCGGTGTGTGGATCCCCGCGTTGGTCTTTGGCATTCCGGGCGACTCGATCACGGCCATCGCCATTGGCGTTCTGTTCATGAAAGGCATTACCCCCGGCCCGATGGTCTTTGTTCAACAGGCCGACCTGACCTACGCGATTTTCATGACTTTCTTTGTGGCCAATCTGCTGCTGCTGGTGCTGGGCTATTTCGCGATCCGTGGCGCTCGTTTCGTCGTGCGCACGCCTGCGAAACTGCTGATGCCGGTGATCTTGCTGTTCTGCATGGTGGGTTCATTTGCGATCACCAACAGTGTCTTTGGTATCGCCGTCATGCTGGCGCTAGGGATCATCGGGTTTCTGATGGAGGAAAACGGCTTTCCCATCGCGCCAACGATCCTTGGCATCGTGATCGGCCCGATGCTGGAAGACAATTTCATGGCCACAATGATCAAATCCGATGGCAGCATCGTCGGGTTCTTTGACCGCCCCGTCGCGGGCACCTTGGGCGCGTTCACAGTGCTGATCTGGACGCTGCCGCTGATCATGCTACTTGTGCGCCGCCTCACGCGGCAATCCAAAGTCGGGGCCTAGCCAGCGCGGCGGATCATCGGAACAGAAAAGGACGTGCATCATGTTGACACTCAAACGGCTGGACCTTGCCGATGCGCAGGTTCTCATTGCCGGGGCAAAGGCCAAGGCGATGGAGATCGGCGTGCCAATGTGCATCGCGGTGACAGACGAAAGCTGCAACCTGCTTGCGTTTGAGCGGATGGATGGTGCCAAGATCCCCAGCATCACCATCGCGATCGACAAAAGTTACACCGCCTCCGGCATCCGAAAGCCCACGCATGAGCTTGGCGAAGCCAGCCAACCGGGCAAGCCAGCCTATGGTATCTCGTCAACCGTCAGCGGGCGCATGGTGGTGTTTGCGGGCGGCGTTCCGGTTGTTGTCGATGGGGGGATTGTGGGCGCTATCGGCGTCAGCTCGGGGTCGCCAGCGCAAGATCTGGAAGTCGCAGAGGCCGGGATTAAAGCGCTTTTGCAAACCGATTGATCTTTTGCATCCAGCCGCGCATCCGATATCGGGGCGCGCGGCTGATTTATCGCGTCCTGCGCGTTACTTTTCTAACGTGCGGAAGTAGTCAAAGATTTCCGGCACATTGCCATTTCCCATTCCAGCATCGAAAGCCGCCTGAAGGTTATGCGAGGTGCCCTCGGCAATCTCAGAGCGCGTTCCCAGATCCTCGACCATCTTGAGGAAATAGCCCAGATCCTTGTTGGCATTGGCAATCGAGAACCCCAGATCGCTGACGCCATCCACCGCGTAATTCTTGCAAAACCCCATGAAGGGCGAATTCGACGGGCCTGTCGACATGATGTCGTAAAGCTGCTGGCGATCAACACCGGCGCGGTCGGCCACGGCGAAGGCTTGGCTCATGGCGCTGACGGTGGTCATTCCCATGAAGTTGTTGATCAGCTTGGTCGTATGACCTGCGCCAAGCGCGCCAAGGTAAAAGACGTTCTCGCCTTGCACATCAAGAACCGGTTTGACGCTGTCAAAGGTCGCGCGATCCCCTGCGGCCATGATGTTGAGCAAACCGTCCTTGGCATGCGCGGGCGTGCGTCCCAAAGGCGCGTCGATCATGCCCGCGCCCTTCTTGGCCAAGTCGGCCCCGATCTTGCGCGTCGAGGCGGGAATCGAGGTTCCGAAATCAATCAAAACAGCGCCCGGCTTGATCCCCGCCAAAATACCGTCCTGCGCATAGACCAGCCCTTCGACAACGTCAGAGGTGGTCAGGCAAAGCATCACGATATCGCTGGCCGCAGCCAGTTCGGCCCCCGATTTCGCCTCGGTAGCGCCACGGGCCACCACGGCAGCAACGGCATCTTTGTTAAGATCCATCACGATCAGCTCAAAGCCGTTCTTTTGCAGGCACTCAACCATGTTCCCGCCCATAAGGCCGAGTCCGATGAAACCGATGACGGGTTTGCTCATATCTGTCTCCTACGAAAACCAAAGTGGTATCCTAGTATTCCTACACCAAATTTGAAAGGTAATCCAGAGCGTGAATGCAATCTGACCCGGATGGATCGCGCCCGGCCCCATCGCTCGCCACCTGCCCAAGCGTTGCAAAATTTCAAACCTACGTCGTGACACAAAGCGCGCGAAAACGCGGGTTTCAGGCCCCCAGATGCCCCCAATCGCCCATCACGTTTAAACGGATCGAAATGTTGAATTGGACGCCAGCTCCTCAACGCGCTAATTGCCTTGTGACTGCAAACGGACTCAGGAGGCCCAAATGACACTTCCCGCAAAACGCATCGCCATTACCGGCGCGGCTGGACAGATTTGCTACTCGCTGCTTTTCCGGATCGCCAAGGGCGATGTCTATGGGCCCGACCAGCCCGTCATTTTACAACTTCTCGACATCCCGCAGGCGATGGAAGCGTTGCGCGGCGTGCTGATGGAACTGGAAGATTGCGCCTTCCCGCTCGTCCAGGGAATCGTGGCGACGGATGATCCGGTCACGGCCTTTAAAGATGCAGACGCGGTATTCCTTGTCGGGTCGCGTCCGCGCAGCAAAGGGATGGAGCGCGCCGATCTGCTGGCTGTCAACGCCGAGATCTTCAAGGTTCAGGGCAAGGCGCTGAACGAGGCCGCTTCGCGCGACGCCAAAGTCATCGTCGTGGGCAACCCGGCCAATACCAACGCCGCGATCCTTGCGGCCCATGCGCCCGACTTCCCCGCCGCCAATATCACCGCCATGCTGCGCCTCGATCACAACCGCTTTTTGTCGCAACTCGCGACCAAAGCCGATGTTGCCGTGCGCGATATCGAAAAGGCGGCTGTGTGGGGCAACCACTCGCCCAGCATGTTCCCCGACTGGAGCAACGCACAGGCCAATGGCAAGGCGATCTCGCAGCTCATCGGCGATGAGGCGTGGTATCGCGAGACCCTGATCCCGACCGTCGCCAAGCGCGGCTCGGCCATCATCGAGGCGCGCGGCGCGTCGTCGGCGGCCTCGGCGGCCAATGCCGCGATTGATCACATGCATGACTGGATCAACGGCACAGATGGCAAATGGGTGTCGATGGGCGTGCCCTCTGATGGCAGCTACGGCATCCCCGAGGGCCTGATCTGCGGTGTGCCAGTGACCTGCGAAGGCGGCGTCTACACCCGCGTCGAAGGCATCGAAATTGACGACTTCGCGCGCAAGATGATCGACCTCACCTGCGCGGAATTGAAAGACGAGTTGGACGCAGCACTCGGTCGCTGATCTGGACTGCTTAGCTTGCGAACACGGCCCGGCGTGAAAATGCCGGGCCGATTTTTATGTGCCTGAGCGGTTCTTCGCTATCGCAAAAGCGCGCCCGAATCGCTGCTCTGCAATAGCAGCGCGGATGTCGCAGTAGAGCTATCGCTGCCCGCGCGGCGCGTTTTGCGGGGCAACAGCGCACGCCATGCCTTAGAACGGTGTCCGAGCCCAAAAGAATGCCAATCCAAATGCGACGTCCTTTGATGGCAAGTATTCCAGTGCTGGCACGGGCTTCGGAACAACCGGCACGCCGCACCCTTTCAAATGAACATTCATCAACTAGCCCTCTCAGAACGTCAAAATCGTTCCTTGAAACGCCTTCTGTTTTGATCAATTTGGAACAAAATCCACGCACCCTAAGGAGCGCAACATGAAACGTTTCGCATATTCGGCCATGCTCGGCCTTGCGGCATCTGCCCTTGGCGCAACGGCTGCCATCGCATCGACGTTCGGACCGCTGGTGACGCCAGCGCAACTCGAGGCGGGGCTTGAACCCGACGCACCGATCCTTCTTGATATCCGCCCCAAAGGTTACGACGCGGGCCATATTGCGGGGGCGGTTTCGGCCCCCTACGGGCTGTTTCGCGGCCCTAGCAACGATCCGGGTCAGGTGCCCGCGCTTGACACGCTAGAGGCAACCTATGAGCGCTTGGGCCTGACGCTTGATCGCCCGGTCGTGGTGGTGTCGCAAGGCGATACCGACAGTGATTTCGGTGCGGCCGCGCGGGTCTACTGGACGCTGAAAAGTTCCGGCTTCAAGGATCTTTCGATCCTAAACGGCGGGGCGAGCAACTGGGCGAATGCGGGGCTCGCGTTTTCGACCACCCCCGTCACGCCCGCCCCCACGCAACTCTCGATCCAATGGAACAACGCCTGGACTGCGGACACCCCGGCGGTGAACCAGATCGTCGAGGGGCAAGCCAAAGCGGTTCTGGTCGATGCCCGCCCTACCCCCTTCTTTGAGGGTAAGAAAATGCACGATGCAGCCGCGCGTCCCGGCACCCTGCCCGGCGCGCAAAGCCTGCCCTATTCCCAATTCTTCAGCCCCGGCGCCACCGCAATTGCGCCCAAACCCGATGTCACCGCTCTTAAGGCGAAACTTGGCCTTCAGGATGGCGATGAGGTCGTGTCGTTTTGCAATACCGGTCATTGGGCGGCGACCGATTGGTTTGCGCTTTCCGAGTTGGCGGGGATCGACAACGTCAAACTCTACCCCGGCTCGATGGTTGAATATTCCGCCACCAAAGGCGACATGGAAAACACGCCTGGCTTGATTACCAACTTCCTCAATCAACTGCGAGGCGGCATCTGATGACGACCTCTTCCCTCTCAATCACCGCCCCTGCGCGCGCGATTTCCGGGCGCGGCGCGCTTATCCTTGCGGCGCTGATCGCGATCGCGGCGTTGGCGCTGTTTGGTGGCGCGCGCTACGCGCTGATGTTGGCGATTGGTTTGGGCTTTGGGATCACGCTGGAGGGGCTGCGGTTCGGCTTTGCCGGTCCGTGGCGCGCGATGATCTTGCGGCGCGAACCGGCGGGCATTCTGGCGCAGCTTTTGGCGATTGCGCTGGTCTCCATCGTCGCAATTCCCTTGCTGGCCGCGCATCCCAATGAGTTGACCGGCGCGCAAGCCCCGATTGGCTTTGCGATGGTTGGCGGGGCTTTTGTCTTTGGCGCGGCGATGCAGGTGGTGCTGGGCTGCGGATCGGGCACGCTGGTCAATGCGGGTTCGGGCAATCCGATCGGGCTGCTGGCGCTGCCATTCTTTGCGATTGGCAGCTTTGCGGGGGCTTACGGGCTGATCTGGTGGACCGACTTGGGCGCGTTGCCGATCTTGACGCTCACGGGCACCACCGGGCTGACGATTACGTTGGTTGCCTTGGCGCTGACGGCGGCGCTGTTCTTTGCGCTGGGCAAGCCCGGCAGCCGCCGCCTGCCTGCGCGCTATGTCATTGCGGCACTGGTTTTGGCTGCACTCGCGATTGCGAACCTTGTTGTTGCGGGGCAGCCGTGGGGCGTGGTCTACGGGCTTGGTCTTTGGGTCGCCAAAGGGGCCACAGCGATGGGCGCGGATCTGTCTGGCTCTGCGTTTTGGACCGCACCCGGCTCGGTCGCGCGCGTTCAACACAGCCTGCTGACCGATTACACCTCGCTTACCAATATCGGGCTGATTGCGGGCGCTTTTGGCGTGGCAAGCTGGCGTCGGGGCGGCCTGTCGCAATCCTTGCCGCGCTACCCGGCGCGCGCGTGGATCGCAACGATCATCGCGGGGCTGCTGCTGGGCTATTCGTCGCGCTTGGCCTTTGGGTGCAATGTCGGCGCGTTCTTTTCGGGGATCTCCACGGGCAGTTTGCATGGCTGGGTCTGGTTTATCGCAGCTTTCGCGGGGGCGTTTGTTGGCATTCGGCTGCGGCCGATCCTGGGGCTGGAGGCGCGCACATGACACGTCGTTTCACCGCCTCTCTCGCCGTAACGGGGCTGGTCCTGCTGATCGCGTTTGATCAGGTGTCCACACCCTTGAACCCCTACCAAGCGCCGCCGCTTTTCGCATTGGGCTCGGGGCAAATCGCAGCGGGCGGGTTCTGCGGCGCGCTGCCAAAATAAAAAACGCTCTGAGCGTGTTTCGCACGCTCAGAGCAACATTGTTCGGATCGCCGTGATTCTGATGGCCTAGCCGATCACTCGATGCCGCCAAGGCACATGTATTTGATCTCGACGAAATCATCGGTGCCGTATTTCGACCCCTCACGGCCCTGCCCCGATTGTTTGATGCCGCCGAACGGGGCGACCTCGGTCGAGATGATGCCGGTATTGACGCCCACGATCCCGGTTTCCATCGCCTCGGCCACGCGCCAGACGCGGGCCAGATCGCGCGAATAGAAATACCCCGCCAGCCCGAATTCGGTATCATTGGCCATCGCGATGGCCTCGGCTTCGTCTTCGAACTTCACCAAGGGGGCGAGCGGGCCAAAGGTTTCCTCGCGCGCGACTTTCATCGCCTGCGTCACGCCCGTCAGGATTGTCGGCTCAAAGAAAGTCCGCCCAAGGTTAGAGCGATGCCCCCCCGTTGCGATCTGCGCGCCGTTCCCGGTCGCATCCGCGATGTGATCCTCGACCTTGGTTAACGCAGCCTCGTTGATCAGCGGACCGGTGGTCACGCCCGCATCAAACCCGTTGCCCAGCTTGAGCGCGCCAACCTTGGCGGCCAGCTTCTCGGCAAAGGCCTCATAGACGCCCGATTGCACATAGATCCGGTTCGCGCAAACGCAGGTCTGACCGTTATTGCGGAACTTGGCGATCAGCGCGCCTTCGACGGCCGCGTCGAGATCGGCATCGTTGAACACGATGAACGGCGCGTTGCCGCCCAGTTCCAGCGAGATCTTTTTCACCGTATCCGCGCCCTGCTTCATCAGGATTTTGCCCACGCGGGTCGAGCCGGTAAAGGTGATCTTGGCGACTTTAGGATTGGCGCATAGCTCTGCCCCCATGCCCGCCGCATCCGTGCCGGGGATGATATTCATCACACCGGCAGGGATGCCCGCCCGCTCGGCCAGCACCGCCATCGCCAGCGCCGACAGCGGCGTCAGTTCCGAGGGCCGCCCGACAAAAGTGCAGCCCACCGCCAACGCCGGAGCCACCTTGCGCGCGATCATCGCATTGGGAAAATTCCACGGCGTGATCGAACCGACAACCCCGACCGGCTGCTTGAGCACCACAATGCGTTTGTCGCGCTGATGGCCGGGGATCACATCGCCATAAATACGCTTGGCCTCTTCGGCGAACCACTCGATGAAACTTGCGCCATAGAGGATCTCGCCTTTTGCCTCGGCCAGGGGCTTGCCCATTTCGGCGGTCAGGATCGCGGCCAGATCATCGGCGTTCTCGATCATCAGATCGAACCATTTGCGCAGGTAAATCGAACGCTCTTTACCCGTCAGCGCCGCCCAAGCCGGCTTGGCCGCATAGGCCGCCTCAATCGCGGCGCGCGTCGCGGCCACATCCAGATCAGCGACCTTGGCAACCTCGTTTCCGGAGGCGGGATCGTTGACGGTAAATGTCGTGCCGCCCCCGATCCATTTGCCATTCACATAGGCGCGGGTTTCCAGCAGCGAGGGATCCTTCAGCTTTACCATCTTATGCCCCTTTCGCCGCCAGCATCGCCTCTTCAAGGATATCAAGCGCCTGGCTCATCTGCGCGTCGGGAATGGTGATCGGCGCGAGGAAGCGGATCACATTGCCATACACGCCGCAGCTAAGCAGCAGCAGGCCGCGCGACAGCGCCTCGGCCTGAACGGCCTTGGTCAGATCAGGCGCGGGTTTGCCGTCTTGCATCAACTCGATCGCCACCATGAAACCGGGGCCGCGAATTTCAGCGATTTCCGGCATCTTGTCGCGGATCTGCTCAAGACGTTGCTTGAGGCGTGAGCCAAGCTCGTTGGCGCGGCTGCACAGGTCTTCTTCCTCGATCACATCCAGCACGGCATTGCCCGCAGCCACACCCAGCGGGTTGCCGCCATAGGTGCCGCCCAGCCCACCGGGATTAGCCGCATCCATGATATCGGCGCGCCCGGTGACGGCGGCAATCGGCAGACCGCCGCCCAGCCCCTTGGCCATTGTGGTGATGTCGGCAGCCACACCGAAGGCTTCCATCGCAAACAAAGTGCCGGTGCGCGCGAAACCTGACTGTACCTCATCGGCAATCATCACGATGCCATGCTGGTCACAGAACTCACGCAGGCGCAAAACGAAGTCGCGCGGCGCGGGCACGAAACCGCCCTCGCCTTGAACCGGCTCAAAGATCACCGCAGCCAGACGCGCGGGGTCAAGATCGGTTTTGAACAGACTCTCCATCGCGGCAAAGCTGTCTTCCACGCTCACGCCATGCAGCGCGTTGGGAAAGGGGATGTGGAAAACATCGGGCATCATCGAGCCAAAGCCAGCCTTGTAAGGCGCAACCTTGCCCGTCAGCGACATCGTCATAAAGGTGCGCCCGTGGAACCCGCCACCAAAGGCGATGACCGCATTGCGACCCGTGTAAGCACGCGCAATTTTCACCGCATTTTCAACCGATTCCGCGCCGGTGGTGACAAAGATCGACTTCTTGTCAAAATCGCCCGGCACCTTGTCATTCAGCCGCTCGGCCAAGCGCACATAGGGTTCATAGGGCAAGACCTGATGGCAGGTATGGGTAAAGGCATCAAGCTGCGCCTTGACGGCCTCGATCACCTTGGGGTGGCGGTGGCCGGTGTTCACCACCGCGATTCCGGCGGCGAAATCAATCAGTGTGTTGCCATCGGCATCGGTCACGGTGGCATTTTCGGCGCTGACCGCAAAGTTCTTGGTCTGCACACCCACACCGCGGGCCAGGGCAGCAGCGCGGCGGGTCTCAAGTTCGATATTGCTGGACATTTTGAACCTCGTAGTTTGACGGAATCAGACATTTTCAGTCACGCTAGCGTTTAACGAATAACCGCGCAACGTTGAATTTGTTAAACGCAAAGCTTTGCGCTACTGTGATTGCCAGACCAACAGCCAGCCCGTAAAACAGGCGCGGAAAGAGAGGTTTCGTGAATGATTTCGACGTAGGCGCGCGCCTGAAAACGATCCGCGAGGAGGCAGGCCTTTCGCAACGCGAATTGGCGCAGCGCGCGGGCGTGACCAACGGGCTGGTCTCGCTGATCGAGCGCAACAAAACATCGCCCTCAATCACCTCATTGCGCAAGATCCTTGAGATTCTAGACCTCACCTTGGCCGCGTTTTTCGACAGCGATGCCCCCGCCGAACCCGGCCGGTTTGTGTTTCGCCATGACGAGCTGACCGAGATCAACCCCGGTCGCATTTATCGCTCGGCGGGGGCTGACGCGTTGCGCGCGCTCTCGCTGAAACGCGCGGGAAAGTCGGGACAGACGAGCCTTTTGCTGCTGTATGAGACCTACGACCCCGGCGCGGATACCGGCGCGGATGCCTATAGCCACGAGGGCGAAGAGGGCGGTTTCGTGATCGAAGGCGAGTTGCTGCTAAGCGTTGGCGACAAGACCGAATTGTTGCGCGCAGGCGATGCCTATCTGTTTGACTCGCGCCTGCCCCACCGCTTTCGCAATGTGGCGCAGGTGCCTTGCATCGTGGTCAGCGCCGCCACCCCGCCAACGTTTTGATCGTGGGCGGCAGCGCTGCGCCTTACTGCGTCACCGTCAGCCCCAGCAATCGCCAAGCCTGCATCCCGCCGCGATAATAATAGATCTTCTCGGCGGGAAATCCGGCCTCGATCATGCGCCGTGCAGCGGTCGGCGATTGGCCACACCATGCGCCGTTGCAGTAAAGCGCGACGGATTTGACAGTCTCGCCATCACAGATGAACCCGTCGAAATCAGGCTCGCAGCCCAATTCGCCCAGACGATCCGCCGCCTCGGTATAAGGCACATTAATTGCACCGGGAATTGCGCCGCCCTCAAAATCGCGGCGTACCCGGCCATCGATGACCACCACATTGGGATCGTTGAGAAACTCCATGATTTCCAACTCGCCGATCGGGGTCACACCGGGGGCAGGAACCATCGGCTGGATGCAGAAATCCGGGCAGGGCCGTGAGGTGCGCGCCCATTCGCCGGTGATCTCATTGGCGTTGTCTTGGATGCGCGAAATCTCAACCGGGCCGGAGCTGGTCTCAACGCTGATCGACATCGTATCGGGGCGAATATTCACCGGATCCGCAAAAGCGGGCGTCGCGCATAGCAGCGCAGCACATAAAATAGCACGCATAGTTTCCTCCCTTTTGCGTGATCATAGCATGGTCGGCGCATCTTGTCGCGCGGCGCGCACGGCGTTAGCCATCAGGGATGACCGACGCTTTCATCCTCGGGGCCGCCGTTTGGCCGGGCGAACAGCCCTCGCCTGCGCTTGAACGACGCGTGCTGCACGGCGCGGCCCTGTATCATGCGGGCGAGGTTTCGCGGCTGGTATGCTGTGGCGGGGTTGGGAAACACGGGCCTTCCGAGGCCGAGGTAATGGCGCGGCTCTTGCGCGCGCAGGGCGTGCCCGAGGCGGCGCTTGTGCTGGAGGATCGCTCGACCACAACGCGCGAGAATATCGCCTTTGGACTTGCACAGAGTGACGCGCAAGAGGCAATCGTGCTGATCACCGACGGCTATCACGCGCCGCGTGCCTGCGCGACGGCGCGTGCCTTGGGGGTGGCGGCACTTGCGTCTTGCCCTCATCACAAACCCCGCCCTCGCGCATATTTACGCGAGGGCGGGGCGTGGTTGAAATTTCTGTGGTGGCGAGGGTTTGGCCGTTAATCGAGGATCAGCTTGCCGATCACCAAAACGACCGCCGCGCCGACCAAAGCCATCGCGATAATCGCTAGCAAGCCACCTGCGGCAAGCACCGCACCGCCCAAAATCGCAATGATGAACGGCGTGACAAGCGCGCCCAGCACGCCAATCGCCAGATAGGCCCCGCGATGGCGCCCGCCCGCGACAAGACTGGCAATCCAGCCCGCCAAAAGCCCCGCGATCACCAAAAGGATAAAACCGATCACGCCGATGGCTTGTAGAACGTCTTCCATAACTCTCTCCGGGTTGTCTTTTGACATAACAACGCAAGCCGCGTGGCGCAGGTTCCACGGATTCGTGAAGGCTTAGTAATCCGCCGCAATCTCATACATCACCGGCTCGAAGCTGCGGCACAGCGTGTAGATATAGCGGTTGCGCGTGATCATTTCGGGGCTGCGCAGCATCGCCTGATAATCGCCCCGCTCGCGCCATTTCGAATAGGTCGCAATCCGCGTTTGCGCATCATTCATATGCAGCCCCGCGCCGATAAAACCGGGCGCTTTCGAGATCACCTCGCTATAGGCCGATTGCAGCTTCTCCATCAATTCCGAGGCCGTCGCCGGCGTCATCTCGAAGGTGCAAATCACAGTCTGGCCGCTGAAATCACTGGTCATTTCGATCATGAACGATCCTCCTTGGGGTAGAATTGCACAGATTGGGGTAAAAATCACCGCCCCTTTTGTTGCTTGCTATAGTGGCAGCAAGGCAATCGCAGGAACAGCCAAAATCAACGCGACACGGGTTAGATCGGCCCCCACGAACCAGATCA
The DNA here is from genome assembly GCF_000714545.1 of Thioclava indica. Lineage (GTDB taxonomy): Bacteria > Pseudomonadota > Alphaproteobacteria > Rhodobacterales > Rhodobacteraceae > Thioclava > Thioclava indica. Next base: position 42,689 of record NZ_AUNB01000018.1, on the reverse strand, counting down.
CGGCGCGCCAGGTTTGCGGCGCGGGCGTGCGCCCCTCAATCGCGCCGATAACAAACAAATTGAGTCCGACCGGCGGCGTGATCAGCCCGACCTCGACCGTGATCAACACCAAAACCCCGAACCAGATCGCCAGCGCCTGCGCGTCCATCCCGAAATCAAGCCCCGCGATGATTGGCCAAAAGGTCGGCAGCGTCAGCAAGATCATCGACAGGCTGTCCATGAAACAGCCCAAAATGAGGTAAAGCACCAGCATCGCGATCAGCACCAGCCACGGGCTCAGCCCCTGCCCTGCCACCATCTGCGCCAGTTCCTGCGGCAGTCGTGCAAAGCCAAGAAACCCGTTATAAACCGCCGCGCCGAGGATGATGAAAAACACCATGCCTGTGGTTTCGGCGGCCGCCAGAAGTGCGCGGAGAAAGCCGCCCGCGCGCAGCCCACCCGCGATCCAAGCCGCCATCCCCGTCAGCGCCGCCCCAATCGCCGCACCCTCGGTGGGCGAGAAAATTCCGCCGTAAATGCCCCCCACAACCAGCGCGAAAATCGCAATCACCGGCCAGATCGCCAACAGCGCAGCCCGGCGTTGCGCCCAAGGCATCGGCGCGCGCCTCTCGCCGGCCGCTTGCGGGTGACGCATCAGATAGACCTGCACCGCAAGCCCATAGCCCAGCACCGCCAGCAGCCCCGGCAGCACGGCGGCAGCAAACAGCGTGGCGATATTCTGCTCGGTCAGGATGGCGAAAATCACCAGCACGATAGAGGGCGGAATAAGGATGCCAAGCGTGCCTCCCGCCGCCAGCGCCGCGGTGGACAGCGCACCGGAATACCCCGCCGCGCGCATCTCGGGGATCGCGACACGCCCCATCGTCGCCGCCGTCGCCAGCGAACTACCGCAGATCGCGCCAAAGCCCGCGCAGGCCCCGATCGCCGCCATCGCCAAGCCGCCCCGGCGATGCCCGATCAGCGCATCTGCAGCGCGAAACAGCGCCCGGCTCATGCCCCCTTGGGTCGCGAATTGCCCCATCAGCAGGAACATCGGGATCACCGACAATTCGTAATGCGAGAAGGTCGAAAACCCCTCGTTTTTCATCTTTGCAAGCCAAAGCTGCGGGCTGCCTGTCAGCGCCCAAAGTCCGCCTGCGCCGATCACCAGCATCGCCAAACCGATTGGCGCACGCAGAAAGATCAGCAGCAACAGCAGCGGAAACGAGCCCAGCGCAAGCGCAAAATCACTCATGCGCGCGCCTGCCGTATGGCGTTATAGCCCGCGACAAACGCCGCGCCCCACGCGCCCGGAAGGCAAGCCGCGTAGCCCCACCAAACGGGTAGAGCCAGCAAAAACGTCTCGGTGCCAGAGCGCATCTTGCCCACCATTCCCAAGCCAATCCGCCATGCGATCAGCGCGAACATTGCCGCCGCAACGACCTGCCACAGCACATCCAGCCCGCGCGCGCCACGTCCGCGCAGCAATTCAACCCGCGCATGGGCATGGCGCAGTTGCACCAGCGGGAGCATCGCGAAAACGATGCCAGGCAGCGCCAGTTCGACGATCTCATAACCAGCCTTGTAAGGGCCAATCGCAAAGGGTTGGGGCAGCCAGCCCGCCTGCGCACCTTTCAGACCCAGCGCGCCAAGGCTGGACAGCACCGTCATGCCAACCAGCGCCAGCAAGATCAAACCGCCCGCCAGCGCCAGCCCCTGCACCACGCGCTCGATCCCCGTGCGCATGCTAGCCCGAATGCGCCGCGACCAGCGCGCGCGCGTTGTCCAGCAACGCCGCGCCATCAATGCCACGTTCTTCCACCTCGGCGACCCAAGCGTCGATCACGGGCTGCGAGGCGGCCTCCCATACAGGTGTCTCGTCGGCGGGGATCGTGATGATCTCATTGCCCAGATCAACCGCCTTTTGGCGCGAGGGGATATCCTCGGCCTGTTGGGCGATGCCCGCCGCGCGCGAAAATGCAGCGCCCGATACAGACTCGATCACCTGACGCAGATCGGGCGGCAGGCTGGCGAAACGGTCCTTGTTCATCGCAAGAATGAAACTGGCGGTATAGATTGAGGGACCGGCAAACTCGGTGTGATGATGCACCAATTCCCCGATCTTGAGAGAGGCCGAGACCTCCCAAGGCAGCAACGCCCCGTCGATCGTGCCCCGCGAGAGCGCCTCGGGGACTGCGGGCACGGGCATGCCCACGGCCGTTGCGCCGAAATGTTCCAACAGCTTGGTCGTGACACGCGAAGGCCCGCGCAGTTTCAAACCTTTGAAATCGGCGATCTCGCGCACGGGCTTGTTTGCGTGGATCACCCCCGGCCCGTGCACCCAAGCGCCCAGCAAATGCAGATCGGCGAAATCCGTGTCGATCATATCCGATTGCGCCAGATCCCACAGCGCTGCCGAGGCCGCCCCTGCATCCGCCACCATAAAGGGCAGCTCCATCACCTCAGTGCGCGGGAACCGCCCCGGCGTGTAACCCGGCAGCGTCCAGATGATATCGACCACGCCATCGGTGAGTTGATCGACCAGATCAGTGGGTTTGCCGCCCAGTTGCATCGAGGGGTAATGCTCAACCTTGATGCGCCCGTTCGAGGTGGCCTCAACAGCCGCAATCCACGGGTTCAGGATATGGGCGGGCACGAAACTCGTTTCGGGCAGAAACTGGTGCAGGCGCAGCGTGACCTCGAACGCGGCCATCGCGGGGGTGGCGGCCAAGGCGGCGGCCCCGGCGGCCAAGGCCATGCTCTCCCGGCGGGTGAAATTGCGGCTCATGCGGGTCTCCCTCTCGCGTTGGGTCCCGATTTAACCTGCGCGCGCAGAGGCGTCCAGCGATTAGGGGGTTACAGGGCCGCCTTGGCCTCGGCGCGCGGATAAAGCCGCGCCATCGCGACCCCGCGCGTGGCGTTGAGCACCATCAACGCCGCCCACAGCCCGTGATTGCCAAAGGTCGGGATCAGGATCAGCAGCGCCGCAACATAAATCGCGACCGAGACAAACATCGCGTTGCGCATCTCGCGCGTCAGCGTGGCACCGATGAAAATGCCGTCAAACATCCAACTGGCGATGCCGATCACGGGCGCAATGGCAATCCAGGGCAGATAGACGCGCGCGGCAAGGCGCACCTCGGGGGCGGTGGTCATCACGTCGATGATGGCAGGGCCTGCCACAAGGAACACCGCCGCCAAAAGTACAGCCAATCCAACGCCCCATTGCGAGGTCGCAATCGCCGCGCGCCGCACCCGCACAACCGAATGCGCCCCCACCGCCTGCCCCACCAGGCTTTCGGCGGAAAACGCAAACCCATCCAGCGCGAAGGCCGTAATTTGCAAGAATTGCAGCAGCACCTGATTGGCGGCCAAGGTCACATCGCCCTGCCCCGCCCCTAGAAACAGGAACGTGGTAAAGCTGGCTTGCAGCAGCACCGAGCGGATCATGATATCGCTATTCACCCGCGCCATCACGCCCAGCTTGACGCGATCAAAAATGGCCCGCGCCCGCCACAGCCCGCCCACGAATGCCGCCCGCGTCAGCCAAAGTGCCAGCGCCACGCCGCCGATTTCCGAAATCAGCGTCGCCGCCGCGACCCCTTTGACACCAAAGCCAAGCCCCAGCACGAACCACAGATCCAGCCCCACATTCAGCCCGTTCATCACAACTTGCAGCACCAACACGCTTCGGGTGCGCTCTAGCGCGATCAGCCAGCCGGTGAAGGCATATAGCGAGATCGTCAGCGGCGCGCCCCAGATGCGGATGTGCAGGTAGTCACGCGCAAGGCTTTCGACCTCGGCACTGGCGGGGGCCAGACGGAACGCCGCCCAAAAGATCGGGATTTGCAGCGCAATCAGCGTCAAACCCGCCGCCGCCGCGATGATGAGCGCGCGCATCAATCCCGCCGATACCTCGACCGCATCGCCCGTGCCATGCGCCTGGCTGACAAGCCCCGTCGTGCCCATGCGCAAAAAGCCGAAAATCCAGTAGATCGAGGACAAGATGACCGCGCCAATCCCCACCGCCCCGATCGGCGCGGGCAGGCCAAGCTGGCCGACAACGCCGGTGTCGACCGCGCCCAAAATCGGGATCGTGGCGTTGGACAAGACAATCGGCAGCGCGATCTTGAGAACCCGCGCGTGGGTGATCTCAGCCATCGGACTCGCGCGGGGGCATCAGGAAATGGCCCGTCGCTTGCGCAAACAGCTTGGAGCGATTGTCCTGCCATGCCTCGACATGGACACTGGCATAGCGCCGCCCCGAGCGATTGACGCGCGCACGCGCGTAAGCATCACGCGGCAGGCCGGAACGCAGGAAATCCACCGTGAAATCAATGGTTTTTGGCAAGCGCGGCAGCGATTCCGGGTCAAGCTGGTCAAGGTCGATCCGGCCCGCCTCGATATCTTCCCACAGGAAGGCCCAGCTCAACTCGATGATCGCCGTGACCTCAAGAAACGCCGAAGTCGCCCCGCCATGCAGCGCGGGCAGCATCGGGTTGCCGATCAGCTTGTCATCAAAGGGCAAAGTCGCAGTCAACTCATCGCCACGGCGATCAAACTGGATGCCCAAAAAGCGCGCATAAGGCACACCATCAACCAATGCGCGCAACGCGCCATCACGGCGTTGTTTGACCTGCTGGACGGGTTCGGGCTTGGGTTTGCTCATGCTGCGCCTCCCCGCCGGTTCACGGTGAACGCGCCAGTTGCGGAAGCGACCGGGATGCCGTTTTCCTCGTCCTGCGCCGAGGCGCGCACGAACGCGACCGAGCGCGTGACGTGGTAGCATTCCGCGCGCGCGGTGATACGATGACCGGGCGTGGCGGGGCGCATATAATCGATGCGCAAATCCAGCGTCGCGGTGGAAAACCCGGCTTCGGGATGGCTCATCACCGCCGCCCCCGCGCAGGTATCCATCAAGGCAGACACCGCGCCGCCATGAATCACACCGGTGCGCGGATCGCCGATCAGCCGTTCGTCATAGGGCATCGACAGCACCGCATAGCCCGACCCGATCTCGTCCAGCACCATCCCCAGCGCGTGGGAATGCGGGATCGCCTCGATGAACTGGCGGGCTTGTTTCAGGATCGCTTCGTCGGGAGGGCTCATAATTGGGTCCGGCACTTGTTTGGCTGTCGCGACTATTCCTGCTTGGCGCGCCAGAGGCAAGGCCCGCTTAGGCCGCGCCTTGTGCGATCACGAAATAGCGCGCGATTCCATAAACATAAAACGCGATAAACAGCAGGTTGATATATTTCAGCTGGCGTTCGGTATGCAGCCAAGCGTGATAGGCCCAGATCATGCAAAACGGCAGGCTTAGAAACAGGTTAAGCGGATACCAGTTCTGCACGATGGCAATCGTAGAGGCGATGCCAAGCGCAAGCGCGATCCATTTCAGTTCCTGTTGATAGGCGGCCAGACCGCCCACGCGCAGACGCAATTGCGAACGCATCCTCGCTCCTTCTAGATCAATTTTGATTTGAGAGGGGCACAGAAATTGATGCCCGCAAGCGCAGTATGTGTCAGAAATCGCGCCGCAAGTCCAGACGAGCGCCCTAGCGCCGTTGCGCAAAGAACTCCTTGAGCAGCGCCTCGGCCGCGCCGCCCGCGATCCCGTCATAAACCTCGGGGGTGTGATGGCATTGCGGATGGGAAAACACCCGCGGCCCCTGTGCCACGCCACCAGATTTCGGATCACTCGCTCCGTAATACAGCCGCGCGATACGGGCCTGGCTGATGGCAGAGGCGCACATCGGGCACGGTTCCAGCGTGACATACAGGTCATGTCCGGGCAGCCGCTCCGACCCCGCTTGCGCACAGGCGGCGCGCAGGGCCAGCACCTCGGCATGCGCAGTTGGGTCATTCAATTCCCGCGTGCGATTACCTGCGCTTGCCACGACAACGCCTGCGGGCGAGACGACAACCGCGCCCACAGGCACCTCGCCACGCGCGCCCGCCGCGCGCGCCTCATCCAGCGCCTGTTGCATGAAAGACCGAAATTCCATGGCCCTTCATCGCCCAGCCATGCGCGCCAATCAAGATGCTTTGCAAGTGTTGCGGAAAGGTGTAGATCACCTGCCTTGGCACCCGAGTGAGTCCGGCGCCCCCTCCCATAGAAGGATTTTCGTCATGAATGACACCCCCGCCCCGAAACCGTCGCAAAACGAACGCATCGCCAAGGTGATTGCGCGCTCTGGCGTGGCCTCGCGCCGTGATGCCGAGAAGATGATCCTGGCTGGTCGCGTGTCGGTAAACGGCAAGAAGATCGACTCTCCTGCGCTGGATGTCTCGCTCAAAGACAAGGTCACCATCGACGGCAAGCCGATTGATGCGCCTCAGGAAACGCGGCTGTGGCTGTATTACAAGCCGCTCGGGCTGGTCACGACCGAGAAGGACGAGCAAGGCCGTCGCACGGTGTTTGACGAAATGCCCGAGGGCATGCCGCGCGTGCTGAATGTCGGGCGGCTTGATTTGAACTCTGAGGGGCTGTTGCTGCTGACCAATGATGGCGGGCTGAAGCGCCGTCTGGAACTGCCCGAAACCGGCTGGCTGCGCAAATACCGTGTGCGCGTGAATGGCCGCCCGACCGAGGCGACCTTTGACCCACTACGCCGTGGCATCACGATTGAGGGCGAGGATTTCCAGCCGATGGAGATCAGCCTAGATCGTCAGCAAGGCGCGAATGCGTGGCTGACCGTGGGCATCCGTGAGGGCAAGAACCGCGAGATCCGCCGCGCCATGTCCGAGGTCGGTCTGGTGGTGAACCGCCTGATCCGGCTGAGCTACGGCCCCTTCCGCCTGATCGACATGCAGCCCGGTGACGTGGTCGAGGTCAAACGCCGGATGCTGCGCGACCAGCTTGGCGACAGGCTGCTGACCGGCGTGGATACGGGCGACACCGAAGAACGCCCGCACCGCGACCGCCCCCGAGGCGACCGCCCGCGCGGCCCCCGCCCGACCGGCGACAAGCCCGGCTTCAAACGCGATCGCGATGATCGCCCGCGTGGGGATAAACCGGCTTACGGCAAACCCCGTGGCGACCGCGACGACCGCCCGCGTGGTGACAAGCCCGCCTACGGCAAACCACGTGGCGACCGTGATGACCGTCCGCGTGGGGACAAGCCTGCTTACGGCAAACCACGTGGCGACCGTGATGACCGTCCGCGTGGGGACAAGCTTGCTTACGGCAAACCGCGCGGCGACCGTGACGACCGCCCGCGTGGCGACAAGCCCGCCTATGGCAAACCCCGCGGAGATCGCGATGATCGCCCGCGTGGCGACAAGCCCGCCTACGGCAAACCGCGTGGCGATCGTGACGACCGCCCGCGTGGCGACAAGCCCGCCTACGGCAAACCGCGTAGCGACCGTGACGACCGTCCGCGCGGCGACAAACCCGCCTACGGCAAACCGCGTGGGGATCGTGACGACCGCCCGCGCGGCGACAAGCCCACCTACGGCAAACCGCGTTCGGGTGGGTTCAAATCGCACGGCGGCAAGCCGGGCGGTCCGTCACGCTCGGAAGGGTTCAAATCGCATCGCGATGGTGAGCAGCGCGGCGGCAAGCCCGGCGGTGGCTATGGTGGCAAACCCGGCGGCGGCAAGCCGGGCGGTGGTTACAGCGGCAAACCGGGCGGCAAGCCCGGCGGTGGTTACGGTGGCAAACCGGGCGGTCGTCCGGGCGGTAATAGCTCGCGCGGCGGCTCGCGCGGCTAAGCAAAACGGCTTTGAGGGGAATTTACGCGCAAAATTCCCCTCGGCAGGTTTTGCGCGAATTTCGTACCCGCCTCTGGCGCAAACCCGCCGGGATACTTATAAATCAGGCGACACGTGGAAAAATCCGCGCGTAACCAAGGGTGCTTCATGTCGCGCAACGCTCAAAAACGCATCGCTTTCTGGCTGATGATCGCGCTGACCCTGTCAGTCGCGCTGACGGGGAGCGTGTGATGGCCCAGCGTTTTGGCGGCAAATATTCGCCCGATCCCCATGCAACGCCCGAAACCGGGCCAATTCCGGCGCATCGCCGCCCCGTCGCCCGTCATCCCGAGGAAAGCCGCCCGTTCTGGATTACGCTGGCCGCCGTGCCGTTTTTGCTGGGCGCGTTTGGCGAGGGGCCGTTTGCGCTGATCCGCGCGCTAGCGGCGTTTGCGTTGATCGCAGGCGCGGCCTGGACGATCCGCGAGGGGCTGCGCGCCGAGTTTGCTTATGTGGCGCGCTCTGCTGCCCGCCGACCTGCCTTTCCGCGCAAGATTTTGGGCTCCATCGCGTTTGGTCTGGGACTGGCTGTGGGGGCGCAAGCGCCTGAGGTCGGGCTGATTGGCTCCATCGCAATCGGGGCGCTTGGCACCGTGATCTCGCTGGTCGCCTTCGGGTTTGATCCGTTGAAAAACAAAGGCATGGACGGCGTCGATGCGTTCCAGCAAGAGCGCGTCGAGCGCGTCGTCAAGGAAGGCGAGGCTTACTTGGCCTCGATGCGCAGCGCGATTGCGCCCAGTGGCGAGCGCGCGCTGATCGAACGCGTCGCCCGCTTTGAGACCAGCGCGCGCGATCTGTTCCGCGTGGTGCAGGAAGACCCCGGCGATCTGGCCACCGCGCGCCGTTATATGACCGTTTATCTAGAGGGCGCGCGCGATGCGACGGTGAAATTCGCCGACCTGTGGCGCACCACCCGCGACGCCCAAGCGCGCACCGATTACGAGGCGCTGCTGAGCGATCTGGAAGCCAATTTCAACGCCCGCACAAAAAAGATGCTTGAAGACGGGCGCGACGGGCTTGATGTCGAAATCGAAGTGCTGCGCGACCGTCTGGCGCGCGAAGGGCTTGCCACGGCTCCCAAGCAGGGGTGAAACTGATAACTGACGCTGGGGCAATGCGCCCCGAGTGCCGCAAGGAGACCATCCATGACCGAAACGACCCGAATTAAGGCAGCCGAGCTGATGACCGAAATGGAAGGGGTCACCGGCGCGCTGTTGGACGAGCCCGGTCCGGCCGAAAAGGTCACGCCGCTGGATCAGGCCACCCCGGAGGAGGCCGAGGCGATCCGCAAGCGCATTGCCGAGTTGGACATGACCGACACGACCTCGATCGTGCAGTTCGGATCGCGCGCGCAAAATGACTTGCAGGCGATCAGTCAGGAAATGCTGACGGGCGTAAAGAATAAAGATGTCGGACCGGCGGGCGACAGCCTACGCCAAATCGTGACTACGATCCGCGGGTTCTCGGTCAGTGAGCTGGATGTGCGCCGCAACCGGTCGTGGTGGGAAAAGCTGCTGGGACGCGCAGCCCCGTTCGCCAATTTCGTCGCCCGTTTCGAAGAGGTGCAGGGCCAGATCGACAAGGTCACTGATAGCCTGCTCAGCCACGAACACAAGCTGCTCAAGGATATCAAATCGCTTGATATGCTGTATGATAAGACGTTGAAATTCTACAACGAATTGGCGCTTTATATCGCGGCAGGCACCGAAAAGCTGCGCGAGATCGACGCCAACGATATTCCGGCGATGGAACAGGCGGTCGCGGATGCGCCTGAAAACGAAAAGGTGCTGCAGGCGCAAGCATTGCGTGATTGGCGCGCAGCGCGTGACGATCTGGAACGTCGGGTGCATGACCTCAAACTGACGCGCCAGGTGACAATGCAGTCGCTGCCCTCGATCCGTCTGGTGCAGGAAAATGATAAATCGCTGGTTACAAAGATTAACTCGACGCTGGTGAACACCGTGCCGCTTTGGGAAACCCAACTGGCGCAGGCGGTCACCATTCAACGCTCACGCGAGGCAGCGGGGGCAGTGCGTGAGGCCAATGATCTGACCAACGAATTGCTGACCGCCAATGCCAAGAACCTGCGCGAAGCCAATGCCGAGATCCGCACCGAAATGGAGCGTGGCGTGTTCGATATCGAGGCGGTGAAATCGGCCAATGCCGATCTGATCGCGACGATTGAGGACAGCTTGCGCATCGCGGATGAGGGCAAACGCAAGCGCGCCGATGCCGAAACCGAGCTGGTCGAGATGGAGCACAAGCTGCGCGACACGCTGGCCTCGGCGAAATCCTCGGCTCAGGGCGGCGGTGCTGCCGGATGACCATGCGGCGGGGTCTTAACGCTCTGGCCGGGATCGCGGGATGCCTCGCGATTTCAGGCTGCGTGGCGTTTGGCACCTCGCCCTACGCGCCAAAAACGGCTGCGCGCCCGACCCCGCCCCCTGCCGGGCTGGGCGCGCCCAAGGCCGCACCACGCAGCGAATTGTCGCGCGAAATGCAGGCCTATTACGCCAAGATCACCCGCGAGATGGAGGCGCGCGGCCAGTTGCGCACCGATGTCGCGCCGCGCGATGCGCCCTTTGGGCAGCGCCAGTTGGTCGATGATTTCATCCATGTCGCGCTCTATGACGAATACACGTCTTCGGGCGGCGGGTTCGTCGCGCGCCAATCGGTGTCGCGGCTACGGCGCTGGGAAAAACCGGTGCGCATGGAACTGGAGTTCGGTGCGTCGGTCCCGATGGCCGAGCGCGCCTCGGACCGTGCCGAAGTCAGCGCCTATGCCAGCCGCCTTGCGCGCGCCTCGACCCATCCCGTCAGCGTGGTGAAGACGGGTGGCAATTTCCACGTTCTGTTCGTTAACGAAGATGAACGCCGCGCGATTGCGCCCCGCCTGCGCGCGCTCGTGCCGGGTATTGATGATGCCAGCGTGGATGCGATCACCGATCTGTCGCTGTCGACCTATTGCGTGGTCTTCGCTTTTTCCCAAGGCGACAGCGCCGTCTATTCCCAAGCCGTGGCCGTGATCCGGGGCGAGCACCCGCCTGCCCTGCGCACCAGTTGCATCCACGAGGAACTGGCCCAAGGCCTCGGCCTTGCCAATGATTATCCGCGCGCGCGCCCCTCGATCTTCAATGATGACGAGGAATTCGCGCTGCTCACGCATCACGACGAGATGTTGTTGAAAATGCTGTATGATCCGCGCCTGCGCCCCGGTATGACCGAGGCCGAGGCGCGCCCGATCATCGAGAAAATCGCCGCCGAAATGCTGGCGGCAAATAGCTAAAAGGACCGACACGACATGGGTATTCTGGATTTCCTCTCGGGCGAGTTTATCGACGTTATCGGCTGGACCGACGACACGCGAGACACGATGGTCTGGCGGTTCGAGCGCGAGGGCCATGCGATCAAATACGGCGCCAAACTGACGGTGCGCGAAGGGCAATCGGCGGTCTTTGTGCATGAGGGGCAGTTGGCAGATGTGTTCGGCCCCGGACTTTATATGTTGGAAACCAACAACTTACCGATCCTGACCACGCTGCAACATTGGGATCACGGGTTCAAATCGCCCTTCCAGTCCGAGGTCTATTTCGTCAACACCACCCGGATCAACGATCTGAAATGGGGCACCAAGAACCCGGTAATGACGCGCGACCCTGAATTTGGTCCGGTGCGGCTGCGCGCCTTTGGCACCTATTCGATGCGCGTCAGTGATCCGGGCAAATTCCTGACCGAAATCGTGGGCACGGATGGCGAATTTACCTCTGACGAGATCAGCTATCAGCTGCGCAACGTGATCGTGCAGGAGTTTTCGCGCGCGATTGCCGGCTCCAACATTCCGGTGCTGGATATGGCTGCCAACACTGCCGATATGGGCAAGCTGGTGGCCAGTGCCATCGCGCCCACGATCGGCAATTACGGACTGTCCCTGCCCGAGTTCTATATCGAGAATATCTCGCTGCCCGAGGCGGTTGAGACCGTGCTGGACAAGCGCACCTCGATGGGGATCGTGGGGGATGTGAACAAATACATGCAGTTCAACGCCGCCGAGGCGATGGGCCAGCCGGGCTCTGCCGCCTCTGCGGGCATGGGCGCGGCTATGGGGGCCGGAATGGGCGCGGGCATGGGTATGGCGATGGGGCATCAGATGGGGGCCGCCGGACCTTGGGGGCAAGCCCCCGCCGCCGCTGCCCCGCCGCCGCCTCCGCCACCCGTGGAAAAGGTCTGGCACATGGCGGTGAACGGACAGACCAAAGGGCCGTATGGGCGCGGGCATCTGGGGCGCATGGTGTCCGATGGTAGCCTGACGCGCGACAGCCTGATGTGGACGCCCGGTCAGGATGGCTGGATGCGCGCCGAAGATATTTCCGAACTCGCGCAGCTTTTTACCATCGCGCCGCCCCCGCCGCCACCCGCAGGCTAAACCTATGTTTTCGATGCCGAAAGTTGGAAAGGGGGCGAAAGCGCCCCCGACCGATCCGCGTGGTGACAGCCATTATAGCTGCGAATCTTGCGGTGCCGACCTGCGCTTTGCGCCGGGGCAAACGCGGCTGGTCTGCGATCATTGCGGCCATGTGCAAGACATCCCCGCCGCCACCGGACGCGGCGAGGCAAGCTTGCGCGAGCTCCCCTTGCAAGAGGCACTGTCCCACGGCTTGCCCGAGCCCGAGATGGAGGAACACCGCACGCTGTCATGCCCCAATTGCGGGGCCTCGATCGAGCTGCAAAACGGCGAGCATTCCACGCAATGCCCGTTCTGCGCGACCCCCGTTGTTACCGATACCGGCACGCGCCGCCTGATCAAGCCGCAAGGCGTGCTGCCCTTTCAACTGACCGAGGAACAGGCCCGCGCGGCGCTGTCGAAATGGCTTGGCAGCCTGTGGTTTGCCCCCAACGGCTTGTCGCAATATGCCCGCAAGGGGCGGCGCATGACGGGCATTTACGCGCCGTTCTGGACATTCGATGCCAACACGCGCACCCGCTATTCCGGCCAGCGCGGCGACGCCTATTACGAGACGCGGCAAGTGCAAACCGACAAGGGCGTGCGCACCGAGCAGGTCCGCCGCATCCGCTGGAGCGCGGTCTCGGGGCGAGTCGCGCGCGCCTTTGATGACGTGGTGATCTATGCCGCGCGCTCGCTGCCCCCGCCCTATATCGATGCGCTGCGCCCGTGGGATCTGGGCGCGTTGCAGGCCTATCGGCGCGACTATCTGGCGGGTTTTTCTGCCGAGGGCTACACGGTCGAACTGCACGAGGGCCATCACAGTGCCCAAGCCGAGATGATCCGCGTCATCCAGACCGATATTCGTCGCGATATCGGCGGCGATGAGCAACGCATCACCGCGATGGACCCGAGTTTCGCCGATGAGACCTTCAAGCACATCCTGCTGCCGGTCTGGACCGCGGCCTATAAATTCCGTGGTCGGTCCTATCGCTTTATCGTTAACGCTCAGACGGGCCGTGTGCAGGGCGATCGCCCGTGGTCAGCCGTTAAAATCGCGCTGGCGGTGATTGCAGGGCTGATCGTGATCGGGGCGTTTGTCTATCTGAAACGCTAATCGCGAAAGCCCCCTGCGGCATGATTGCGCCTTGATACCCGCGCTATGCGCTCCGATATTAGGGTTAAATATACTCTCAAGGAGGGGCAAATGACCCAATCCTATCGCGTAACCTGTCTGGAATGTGGCCAGGCAAACCGGGTGCCGGGCGACAAGCTGGGCCCTAGCGCCAAATGCGGCACCTGCGGGGCCAGGCTGATCACCGGCAAAGTGGCCGAGGTCGATTTCAAGATCCTCGCCAAAGCCGAGAAAGACGACCTGCCCCTGCTGGTGGATTTCTGGGCACCGTGGTGTGGACCGTGCCGCGCAATGGCGCCGCAATTCCAGCAAGCGGCAGGTGAACTAAGCCCGCATGTGCGCCTTGCCAAGATCAATACGCAGGTCAACCCAACCGCCACGCAGCGCTATCGTATTCAAGGCATCCCGGCCTTTATCCTGTTTGCCAAGGGTCGCGAAGTCGCGCGCGCGGCAGGGGCGCGACCGGCGGCGCAACTGGTTGAGTTCGTGAAGTCGCATGTGACGGTGAACGCGTAAAATTTTCGCCCCGCGCAGGGGGCAGAGATCTTGACAATCCCCGTCCCTTGCGCGACATACCCGGCCACGGTGAGGGGCTGTAGCTCAGATGGGAGAGCGCGTCGTTCGCAATGACGAGGTCAGGGGTTCGATCCCCCTCAGCTCCACCAAACCGCCCCGTTTAGACACGCGCCCGCAGCAATGTTGGGCGTTTTTCTTATTTTCATCCTGATTTCAGGAGCATAGGCCTATTTTCGTGCCTTTTCGCTCGTGGCCTGTGGATAGACTATCCCCAGATATCGTAGCCGACCCCCGAGTTATCCACTAGAAATTGCTTTACACAGCGCGCCCTCACCTACACGATATGTGGTAGGGAAAGGCGCATGCACCGCCGATCCTTGTATAGCCGACAAGCCTTTGGGGAGCTGCACCTCAGGGCACCAAAAAAGCCGGGGGGTACGAGCATGGCACTGAGTGAAGACTATCTGAACGTCGAGGAACTGCACCCGATCGACATCGTCGAGACGCTGGCCGAGGCCCATGACTGGCAATTCGACCGCGTCACCGACGATCAGATCGCGATGGCCGTTGAGGGTCAGTGGCGCAGCTATTCGATCACGCTCGCCTGGTCTGATTCCGATGAAACCCTGCGCCTGATCTGCACCTTTGAAATGGACCCGCCCCCGGCGCGCGAGCCTGCCCTTTATGACCTGCTCAACCGCGTTAATGACCGGGTCTGGACGGGCGCGTTTACCTTTTGGCCCGATCAGCGGCTGATGGTGTGGCGCAACGGCCTCGTGCTGACGGGAGGACAGATGCCCGGCCCCGAGCAGATCGACCGGCTGATCGGCGCGGCGGTGGCTTCGTCCGAGCGCTTTTACCCCGCCTTCCAACTCGCGACTTGGGGCGAGCGCACGCCTGAGGACGCGATGCAGGTCGCCATTGCAGAGGCCTACGGGCGCGCCTAATCTGCCCCCAAACGCAAAGGGGGCAACATGAGTTTCGATAGCATTTCCGACCGTGGTTTGGTGATCTTGGGCTGTGGCCGCATGGGCGGCGCGATTTTGCAGGGGCTGCTTCAGGGCGGATTGCCTGCGAAATCCGTCTGGGTGATTACCCCGCACCCGTCCGACTGGCTGCAAGCCTCGGGCGTACATCTGAGCACCGACCTGCCCGATAACCCGGCGGTCGTGCTGCTTGCCGTCAAGCCGCAGATGATGGCTGATGCATTGTCACAGCTTTCGACGATGCGGACGGGCGATACGCTGTTCGTCACGGTCGCGGCGGGCATTACGATGGAAGGTTATGCGCGGATGCTAGGGGATCAAACGCGTCTTGTGCGCGCGATGCCCAACACCCCCTCAGCCATCGGGCGTGGCGTGACAGCGATTGTTGGCAACCCCAAGGCCACTGCGCAAGACCTTGATATTGCGCAAGAGTTAATGTCCGGCGTGGGGCAAGTCGTGCGCCTTGAGAACGAAGAGCAGATAAATGCGGTGATCGGCGTGTCCGGCTCTGGCCCGGCCTATGTGTTTCATCTGATCGAGGTGATGGCTGCTGCGGGAGAGGCCGAGGGGCTGGCCCCCGACCTTGCGCTGCAACTGGCCAAGGCAACCGTTGGCGGGGCTGGCGCACTGGCCGAGCAAAGCGATGAAACGCCAAGTAAGCTGCGTGAAAATGTGACCTCTCCGGGGGGCACCACGGCGGCTGCGCTGAACGTGCTGATGGACCCCGACACAGGCATGGCACCGCTGATGCGCCGCGCCGTGGCGGCCAATATCGCGCGCAACCGGGAGTTGGGGAAATGACGATCTCTTTCGATGATTTCATGAAGGTCGATATTCGCTGCGGGCGTGTCACTCAGGCAGAACCCTTCCCCGAGGCGCGCAAACCCGCGATCAAGCTTTGGGTCGATTACGGCCCCGAGATCGGCGTCAAGAAAAGCTCAGCCCAGATCACCACGCATTACACACCCGATGAACTGGTGGGAAAGCTGGTCTTTGGCGTGGTGAATTTCCCGCCCCGTCAGATCGGCCCCTTCATGTCCGAGGCTTTGGTGCTGGGTATCCCCGATGAGACGGGCGAAGTGGTGCTGCTCACGCCCGACAAAGACGTGCCTATCGGCGGGCGGATGTTTTGATGAAACTGCTTGTCACACGCCAACTTACCCCCGAGGTCGAGGCCCGTGCTGCGCGCGAATTTGACGTGACCTTCCGCAAAGGCAACGCGCCGATGGATGAGGCCGAGGCTGCGCAGGCGCTCGCCGATTACGACGCGCTGCTGGTGACGCTGGGCGATCAGGTGACGGCGGGGGCGCTCAAAACCGCGCCGCACGCGAAAATGATCGCCAATTTCGGCGTCGGCTATAACCATATCGACGTGGCCGCCGCGCAGGCGGCTGGCGTCACGGTCTCCAACACCCCCGGCGCGGTCACCGATGCCACCGCCGATATCGCGCTGACGCTGATCTTGATGAGCGCACGGCGCGCAGGCGCAGGCGAGCGTTTCGTGCGGCGCGGCGACTGGACCGGATGGACGCCCACGCAGTTCCTTGGTCAGCATGTCAGCGGCAAGCGCGTGGGCATCATCGGCATGGGCCGCATCGGCACCGCAATCGCGAAACGCTGCCACTACGGATTTGGTATGGAGGTGCTGTTCACCAAGCGCTCCCCCCTGCCCGATCCCGGCCTGCCCGCCCGTCAGGTCAGCCAGGACGAATTGTTGAAAAAGTGCGATTTCGTCGTTGTCGCGGTGCCCGCAAGCCCAGCAACGCATCACCTGATCGACGCGCCAGAAATCGCAAAACTGCAACCCCATGCGCATTTGATCAACATCGCACGCGGCGATATCGTGCAGGAAACCGCGCTGATCGCGGCACTGCAAGCGGACACCATTGCCGGGGCCGGACTGGATGTCTACGAACACGAGCCGCATGTCCCCGAAGCGTTGCGCGCGCTTGATAACGTAACGTTACTGCCGCATCTGGGCACCGCTGCGCTGGAGGTGCGCGACGCGATGGGTCATATGGCGCTCGACAATCTGATTGCGTTTCGCGACGGCAATTCCCCGCCCAATCGCGTCACCGCTTGACCTTTTGCACGCCCCGCCCGAGTGTCGGGACAGGAGGAGCCAATGCAGCAAGCCGTCATCACCGGAACCGGGGTTTTCACCCCTGAACAGACCATCACGAATGCCGAGCTGGTCGAAAGCTTCAACGCCTATGCGGACCGTTTTAACGCCGAGAATGCCGATGCGATTGCCGCTGGCGAGGTCACGGCGAAGGATCACTCCTCGGTTGAGTTCATCCTCAAAGCCTCGGGGATTGAGCAACGTCATGTGATGGATAAGGCGGGCGTTTTGGACCCGGCACGGATGTATCCGCGGCTGCGCCAGCGCTCTGATGACGAACCCGGCATCATGGCCGAAATCGCGCTGGATGCCTGCAATCAGGCGTTGAAAATGGCTGGCCGCACCGGCGAAGACGTTGATCTGGTGATCTGCGCCGCCTCGAATATGGAACGCGCCTACCCTGCGGTTGCCATTGAAATTCAAAAACTTCTGGGCGCTGGCGGGTTTGCATTTGATATGAATGTCGCCTGTTCTTCAGCCACGTTTGGCATTCAGGCGGCAGCGGACATGATCCGCACCGGTTCTGTGCGCCGCGCGCTTGTGGTGAGCCCAGAAATCACCTCGGGACACTTGGAATGGCGCGACCGCGACTGCCATTTCATCTTCGGCGATGTCGCCACCGCCACCCTGATCGAGCGGCGTGAAGATGACACGCAGGGCTTTCTGATCCGCTCCTCGCGCTGCGCCACCGAGTTTTCCAACAACATCCGCAACAATAACGGTTTTCTGCGCCGCACCCGCCCCGATGGCGTCACGGATCGGCGCGACATGCAGTTCATGCAAGAGGGCCGCAAAGTGTTCAAAGAGGTGATGCCGATGGTCGCGCATCACGTCCTTGAACATCTCAGTGAAACCGACGTCAGCCCGCAAGATCTGCGCCGCCTCTGGCTGCATCAGGCCAACAAAACGATGAACGATTTTCTGGGTCGCAAGGTGCTGGGCCGCGACCCAGAGCCCGGCGAGCAGCCCAATATCCTGCAAGATTACGCCAATACGTCCTCGGCTGGCTCGATCATCGCATTTGCCAAACATTCCAATGACTTCACCCCCGGAGATCTCGGGCTAATCTGCTCTTTCGGGGCGGGATATTCGGTCGGCTCGGTCGTGGTAGAGCGGATCTAGACCCGCTCACCCATCGCGGCGCGCCAATGGCGGCGACACAGGCTGACATAGGTCTCGTTGCCGCCGATCTGCACTTGATCGCCGTCATGCAAGGCGGTCCCATCTGGCCCCATCCGCACCACCATCGAGGCCTTTTTTCCGCAATGACAAATCGTGCGCACCTCGCGCATTTCATCGGCCAGCGCCAACAGCGCCGCCGAGCCGGGAAACAGCTTGCCCTGAAAATCGACGCGCAGCCCGTAACACATCACCGGCACGCCCAGATCATCCACGGCGCGGGCCAGTTGCCAGACTTGCGCATCGTTCAGAAATTGTGATTCATCAACAAAAATGCAGGCACAGGGACCAGAATCCAGCCGATCCTTGATCATTTCGAACATATCGGTGTCTGGCGAGAAGCTTTCGGCCTCTGCCCCGATCCCGATCCGACTAGCGATCTGATTGTGGCCTGCGCGATGGTCCAGCCGCGCCGTGATCAGCATCGTCGCCATGCCGCGTTCGATGTAGTTATAGGATGCCTGCAGCAGCAACGTGCTTTTGCCCGCATTCATCGTCGAATAGTGAAAATAGAGCTTTGCCATGCGCCACGCCATACCGCCCCGAAACGGCGGCGGCAAGGCTCTGCCTTCCGGCTTGGGGTCCGTCAGGCAGAGTCCGCCAACTCTGAATGGTTTGGGTATCCAGAGCTGAAACTCACCGTGCGACAGGGTTTAGCCCCGTTCTCGTTGGCTTATGATGTGACAAATCGCGCGGCGCGGTTTAAGGGGAATGGCAGGGCATTATTCCCACAACAGGGCTTGGATATGAGCGATCAGGTCGGCAACTACTTGAAGAAGCACAGCGAGGCGCTGGTGAAAGACATCGGCATCGAGGCGGCGGCGCGTATCTGCGGCAAGTCAAAGGCCACGCTGGGGCGTTATTACTCGATGGATCCCGACAATAGCGCGCGCTTCATGCCCCTTGATGTGGCCGCCCGTCTTGAGGCCGAGGCAAGCTATCCACATGTCACTGCCGCGATGGCCGATCTAGCAGGCGTCACGCTGAGCTGGAATGAGGCGCGGCGCAACGCGTCTGGCAGTTCGATCAACTCGGATGTGGTCGCGCTGAGCCAGCGGTTTGCAATGCTGATGGCGGAATATCATGTCTCGATTGCCGATGGCACGATCAGCCTGAACGAGGCCAAGCGGATGCTTAAAGAGGCGCAGGCCCTGCAAGAAGTGCTGCTTGAGGTCAAGCTCAAGCTAGAGGAAGGCGCGGTCGGCTAGCCGCGATCTGCGCTATCCATCCAGATCGTCACCGGACCGTCATTAAGCAATTCCACCGCCATATCCGCCCCGAATTCCCCCGTCTGAACCGGCAGGCCAAGCGTCTCCAGATGATCGGCGAAATGCTGATACAGGCGTTCGCCCTGATCCGGCGGCGCGGCGCTGGAAAAGCCGGGGCGATTGCCGCGCGACGTATCTCCGGCCAGCGTGAACTGGCTTACCGCTAGACAGGAACCACCCACATCGCTGACCGAAAGATTCATCTTCCCGGCCTCATCCTTAAAGATGCGCAGCTTGGCCACGCGCGCCGCCAGCTTCTCGGCGGCGCTCGGATCATCACCCGACATCGCACAGACCAAGATTAGCAGCCCATGTTGGATTTCTGCAATTCTTGCGCCCGAAACCGTGACCGAAGCGCGCGAAACACGTTGGATAAGTGCTCTCACGCAAGCTCCTCAGCCCAAGGCGGATTTGCCCCGGCGCGGCTGACAACGACCGCCGCTGCGGCAACACCAAGGTCCAGACAGGCGCGGATCAGCCCCTCATCAGCCCCCGCCACAGAATCTTTGTCCAACGTGCCCGCGCGATCCAACGCGGCCAAAACACCCGCATTAAACGTATCGCCCGCACCGACCGTGTCGACGACCTCAACCTTGCGGGCCGGTGCGAACACCTCGTGATCGGCAGAAAACCCATGCGCGCCCGTCGCGCCTTCGGTCACAAAAACCAGTTTCGCGCCGCGCGCCAAGACCTTGCGCGCCAATTCGTCAATCGTTCCGGAGCCTTCGATCCAGCGAAGATCCTCATCCGAGATCTTAACGATATCTGCGGCCGCCATCATCCGGTCCAGACGCGCGCGATAGGCCGCCTCATCGCGAATAAAACCGGGACGGATATTGGGGTCGATCATCGTGACACGGCTGGGTGCTTCGCGCAGCATCAGGGCCTCGTAGCTCGCGCCGCAAGGCTCCACCGGCAAGGAAATCCCACCGAAAAACAGCGCGTTAACGCCTTCCGGCACGGCTGGCAGATCCTCCTCGTACAGCATCCGGCCCGCCGTATTCTCATCGTAAAACGCATAGCGCGCATGGCCATCAATTAGCGTCACGAAAGCCAATGTCGTCGGTCGATCAGAGCGCACCGCCAGCCCTGCATCCACCCCAGATTCCGCGAGTGCGTTAACCAGCATCTGGCCAAACAGATCGTCCGAGAGCCCCGAGAAGAACCCCGAGCGCGCGCCCAATCGCCCCAGCGCAATCGCCGTATTGAACACCGCGCCGCCGGGATAGGGCGCAAAGGCAGTTTCGCCCTGCGCGCTTTGACGCGGCAGCATGTCGATCAATGCCTCTCCACAGCTCAGGATCATCTCGGATCTCCTTGTGTTAACGCAAACATTGCTACACTGCGCGGTTGCTTGCGACAATCCCTCTGGCTTCCAAGTGTTTCAAATATCCCGGGGGGTCTGGGGGGCAGCGCCCCCCAGCCTGTTTATTCTGCGCCCTCCACATAGGCTTCAAGCGGCGGGCAGATGCAGACCAAGTTACGATCACCAAACACGTTATCGACGCGCCCGACGGGGGGCCAATACTTGTCCACGCGGAAGGCTCCGGGCGGGAAACAGCCCGCCTCACGCGAATAGGCGCGATCCCAGTCGGTCACCAAATCTTCGACGGTGTGGGGCGCGTGGCGCAGCGGGCTGTCCTCGGCGGAAATCTCTCCGTTTTCCACCGCCGCGATCTCATCACGGATCGCGAGAAGGGCTGTGATAAAGCGGTCGATTTCGGCCTTTGTCTCGCTTTCGGTCGGTTCCACCATCAAGGTCCCCGAGACCGGCCAAGACATCGTGGGGGCGTGGAACCCGTTGTCGACCAGCCGCTTGGCGATATCATCGACGCTCACCCCGACTTCGGCAAATTTGCGCGTATCCAAAATGCATTCATGCGCCACGCGGCCCCGATTGCCCATGAACAAGATCGGATAGGCAGATTTCAGCCGCGCCGCGATATAATTGGCGTTCAAAATCGCCACACGCGTCGCCTGCGTAAGCCCTGCCCCGCCCATCATCAGGACATAAGCCCATGAAATCAGCAGGATCGAGGCCGATCCGTAGGGAGCCGCGCTCACCGGACCTTCGTCGCCCCCGGTCTCGCCATGGCCGGGCAGGAAGGGCGCAAGATGGGCGCGCACGCCAATCGGCCCCATGCCCGGACCACCGCCGCCATGGGGAATCGCGAAAGTCTTGTGCAGGTTCAGGTGGCTGACATCACCGCCGATCTCGCCGGGTTTCACCAGCCCGACCAGCGCGTTCATATTGGCCCCGTCAATATAGACCTGACCGCCATGTTCGTGGGTGATCTCGCAGACCCGTTTTACCGTCTCCTCAAACACCCCGTGCGTCGAGGGATAGGTGATCATGCAAGCCGCAAGGTTCGCGCCCGCCGCCTTGGCCTTGGCCGTAAAATCCTCAAGATCCACATCGCCATTAGGGGCGGAATTGACCACGACGACCTTCATCCCCGCCATATGCGCCGAGGCCGGATTCGTCCCATGCGCCGACATCGGGATCAGGCAGACATCGCGTTGATCATCACCATTCGCGCGGTGATAGGCCGAAATCGTCAGCAGACCCGCATATTCCCCCTGCGCGCCCGAATTGGGCTGCAT
The DNA here is from genome assembly GCF_000714545.1 of Thioclava indica. Lineage (GTDB taxonomy): Bacteria > Pseudomonadota > Alphaproteobacteria > Rhodobacterales > Rhodobacteraceae > Thioclava > Thioclava indica. Next base: position 20,707 of record NZ_AUNB01000018.1, on the reverse strand, counting down.
CGAGAACGCATCATATCCGGTGATTTCGCAGAGTTTCTCCGTCAGATCGGCGATCGCCTCGTGATAGCCCGCGGCCTGATCGGCAGGCACGAACGGGTGCAACGAGCCGAACTCGGGCCATGTCAGCGGCATCATCTCGGCGGCAGCGTTGAGCTTCATCGTGCACGATCCCAGCGGAATCATCGCCCGGTCCAGCGCCAGATCACGATCCGAGAGGCGGCGCATGTAGCGCATCATTTCGGACTCGGCGCGGTTCATGTGGAACACCGGATGGGTCAGATATTCGCTGGCGCGCAGCATCGCCTCGGGAACGCCCAAAGCGCCGGGTTGCGGGCCGACGGCCTCGATCCCGAACGCATCCAGCAGGCGCGTCACGATCCCCTCGTCGGTGGTCTCGTCGATAGAAATACCAACGCGGTCGCGCCCCACTTTACGCAGGTTGATCCCGCGATGACGCGCGGCGGCCATGATGCCCGCCTGCCCCACGCCAACCTTGACCGTAAGCGTGTCAAAGAACGCATCGGGTTCGACCACGGCCCCCGCCTCGCGCAGCGCGTTGGCGACATGGGTGGTGATGAAATGCACCCGCTCGGCAATTGCGCGCAGCCCCATCGGACCATGGAAAACGGCGTAAAACGAGGCCATCACCGCCAGCAACGCCTGCGCGGTGCAGACGTTCGAGGTGGCTTTTTCGCGCCGGATATGCTGTTCACGGGTTTGCAGGGACAGGCGATAGGCGCGGTTGCCATGGGCATCGACCGAGACCCCGACAATGCGCCCCGGCATCGCGCGTTTCATCTCATCGCGACACGCCATAAAGGCAGCATGCGGCCCGCCATAACCCATCTGCACACCGAACCGCTGCGCCGAGCCGACCGCAATATCGGCCCCCATCGCGCCGGGTTCCTTCAGCAGGCACAGCGCCAGCAGATCGGTTGCCATGATCGCCACTGCTTTGGCCGCGTGCAGCGCGTCGCATTGGGCGGTAAAGTCACGCACATGGCCGTAGGTGCCGGGATACTGGAAAATCGCACCAAAGACTTGATCAGCGTTCAGATCCTCGGGCGCGCCCACGGTCACCTCAATCCCCAGCGGTCGCGCGCGGGTTTTGATCACCTCGATGGTCTGGGGGTGGCAGTTTTCATCGACGAAAAACGCGCTCGCCTTGGATTTCGCCACGCGCTGCGCCATCGTCATCGCCTCGGCCGCCGCCGTTGCCTCATCGAGCAGCGAGGCATTGGCCACCGGCAGCCCGGTCAGGTCCGACACCACGGTCTGAAAGTTCAGCAGCGCCTCAAGACGGCCCTGCGCAATCTCGGGCTGATAGGGCGTGTAGGCGGTATACCAAGCCGGATTTTCAAGGATATTGCGCTGGATCGCAGGCGGGGTGACCGTGCCGTAATAGCCCTGCCCGATCAGGCTCACCATCACGCGGTTCTTGCGGCCCACCTCCTCCATCTTTTGCAGCAAGGCATATTCGGTGAGCGGCGCCCAGCCAAGCGGCTCAGCCTGACGGATGGATTTGGGCACGGTTTCGTCAATCAGCGCATCCAGATCGCGCGCCCCCACAGCCTTGAGCATCTCGGCCATCTCGTCTGGCGACGGCCCGATATGGCGGCGATTGGCGAAATCATAAGTGTCATAGGTCGTGGGGGTGAACATGGCGATTATCCGATAAATTTGGTGTAAGCGGCTTCGTCCATAAAGCCATCAAGCGCGGACATATCGGCCAGTTTCATCTTGAAAAACCATGCCTTACCCATCGGATCTTCGTTCACGAGGCCCGGATTGTCGGCCAGATCCTCGTTCACCGCGACGATCTCGCCATCCAGCGGTGCGACGATATCAGACGCGGCCTTGACGCTTTCGATCACGCAGATTTCGTCGCCTTTGGACACTTCGGTTCCGGCTTCGGGGAGTTCAACAAACACCACATCGCCAAGCTGTTCGCTTGCGTGTTTCGTGATGCCGACGATCACAAGATCGCCCTCGGGTTTCAGCCATTCATGGTCTTGCGTAAACTTCATCTGTCGCTCTCCTGTCGGTCGTTTTTTCAACGTTTATAGGTGGTGGGTTGGAAGGGCATCGGCGCGATCACAGCGGGCAGACGTTTGCCGCGCACCTCGCCGTAAACCGTCGTGCCCTCGGGCAGATCGGCGGGCAAATAAGCCATCGCCATCGGGGCCTCAATCGAGGGGCCAAAGCCGCCTGACGTAACCGTGCCAATCGGCGTGCCACCCTCGGCATCGGCATAGATTTCAACGCCTTCGCGCATTGGCGCGCGACCCTGCGGGCGCAGGCCAACGCGTTGGCGCGTAGCCCCGGTTTCAAGCTTCGCCAAGATCACATCCGCGCCCGGAAAGCCGCCTTCGCGCGCGCCACCGGTGCGGCGGATTTTCTGGATCGCCCAAGCGAGATTGGCCTCAACCGGCGTGGTAGTGGTGTCGATGTCATGGCCATACAGGCACAGCCCCGCCTCAAGCCGCAGGCTATCGCGCGCGCCCAAACCAATCGGTTCGACCGCCTCCATCGCCAGCAATGCGCGCGCGAATGCCTCGGCCTGCGCGGCGGGAACCGAGATTTCAAACCCGTCCTCGCCGGTGTAGCCCGAGCGCGAAATCCACAGCTCGGCCCCCTGCCAGTCGAACGTCGCGACATCCATGAACCGCATCGCCGCCACGCCCGGAACCAGCGTCTCAAGTGCCGTTTCAGCCGCCGGTCCTTGCAGCGCCAAAAGCGCACGGTCGGCGATCTCGACAACCTCGGGAATATGGGCGCGCAGGTGGGCCAGATCCGCCTCTTTGCAGGCCGCATTGACCACGACGAACAGGTGATCGCCGCGATTGGCGACCATCAGATCGTCCAGAATCCCGCCCGCATCATTGGTGAACATCGCGTAGCGCTGACGGCTCTCGCCCAGCCCGACCAGATTGACCGGCACCAGCGCCTCAAGGGCTGCGGCCGCATCGGATCCGGGCAAAATCACCTGCCCCATATGGCTGACATCAAACAGCCCGGCCTGCGCGCGCGTGTGCAGATGTTCTTTCATCACGCCCAACGGATATTGCACCGGCATCGCATAGCCCGCGAACGGCACCATTTTCGCGCCCAGTTCCCTGTGCAGATCGTAAAGCGGCGTCTGTTTCAGATCGCTCATCCGGCCTTCTCCCCGTTTAGCCGGATCGTCCGGCATCGACCAATGGGCCAAATGGCCCGCCCGATGCCCCCTCTGTCCGTGCCCAGCCCTTGCGGGGTTCGGGCGCCTGAGATCGTTATCCCTTCGGCGGGCGCATGGGGCGCCACTCTCCAGAGTCCTTGGTGAAATGCGGTCCTTTTGCCTGAGAGTTTACCGGGGCGGTTGCTCCTTCGGCCCTGCGGATTTTGCCGCAGCGTCTCCCGTATTCCACCCTATTCGCATAGCCGAGGCGCACGCGCCCTGACAAGCCCGATTCGCCAGATGCGCCGTTTTGGGGATAAAAGCGACCTGCGCGCGCAGGCAAAATGCCCAAGGAACAGGCGATGCGGCGCCCTAAAAGCGCGCTGCATTCAAATCTTGCTGACCGGACATTGGGCAAGCAGACGTTTCACATCGCGCGCGCTGCAAAGATCGGTCGCAGGCGAGGTCACCGCCGCCGAGGCCCCGGCTGCACCATGTTGCAGCGCCTCGGGCAAGGGCTTGCCGCGCGCCAGTGCCAGCGTGAAGGCGGCGACGAAACTATCGCCCGCCCCGACCTTGGACACGACCTTGACCTTGGCGGCCTTGGCAAACCAGCGCCCTTCGCGCGTGGCCAGCACATTGCCCTCCGAGCCGCGCGCCACGATCACCGCATGGGCCAAACCGCGCCGCACCAGATCTTGCGCGAAATCGGCACTGTCGGCGCGGGTGGGCAAGGGGCGATCGGCCAGACCTTCGGCCTCTAACTCGTCCATGCGCAGCAGATCAGCGGGGGGCGATTTCGCCTTGAGCAGATTGTGCAACGCTTTGCCCGAGGTATCGAGGAATAGCCGCGCCTTAGTGCGCGCAATTTTAGCGGCAAGGCGGGCGGGGAAATCCACGGGAATGCCGGGGGGTTGGCTGCCTGACAGCACCACGATCCCGCCCTCAGGCGCAGCGCGCGCGATACGGCTGAGGGCTTTGGACACATCGCGCTCGCCCCAATCGGGGCCGGGCATGACAAACCGGTATTGCTCGCACGTGGCGGTGTCGGTGGCGGTCAGGCTCATCCGCGTCTCACCCGGCGCAGGGAACGGATAAACGCCGATCCCGGCCTCGGCCAGCAGCCGCATCACCTTGTCGCCCGTCGGCCCGCCCAGCGCCACGAACGCGGTCGAGTTCCCCCCCAGCGCCGTGATCGCACGGCTGACATTCAACCCGCCCCCGCCCGGATCCGTTTGCGGGCGCGTGCAGCGCAGCTTGCGCTCGGGCACGATCCCCTCGGCAGAGGTCGAGAGATCAACCGTGGGGTTGAGCGTGATCGTCAGAATGGCCGTCATCGCGTAATCCTTGGCTGGCAAAGGTCTTGAGCGCGATCATGGCAGGTCACTGCGCGTGATCCAAGAGGCGTCGGCGCGCGCAAGGCTTAGAGATTGCAAAACGGGCCACACCTTTACAGCGCCGCCCGTTTCGATCTTGAAGGCTTACGCGTTCAAGCGGCGTGGCCTAGACGTCCAACTGATAGCCCGTGGGGACGAAACGATAGCCCGGCCCAGAGGTTTCCAGGAACCCGACACCGGGGAATGGCATGTGATAGCCGATAAAGGGCAAACGGTCTGCCGACACCATGCCCAGCAGCGATTTGCGCGTCGCGGCGGCTTGCGTCTTGTCCATATCGAAACGCACTTCCCATTCCGGACGACGCAGCGACCAGACGTAGTGGTTGGCCGTATCCACCGCCAAGACCAAGCCCTTGCCGCCGCTTTCCACCATATAGGCCATGTGGCCCGGCGTATGGCCGAACGCCTCGACCGCCGTAATACCCGAAACAACCGAATCCCCGCCTTTAATGAAAGCGAATTGATCCTCAAGCGGGCGCACCTTGGCCTCGAACGTGTCATTGCCGGCCTTGGACCAGTGATCGAACTCGGTCTGGCCGGTGATGTAGCGCGCATTCTTGAACGTCGCGCCGCCTTCGCCCATCAGCCCGCCGATGTGATCGCCATGCATGTGGGTGATGACAACGGTGGTGATATCTTCGGGCGCATGACCCGCCGCGGCAAGTGCTGCACTGGTGCCCGCGCTGTTCAGCCCGGTATCAAACAGGATCTTTTCGTCGCCCGCCTCGATCAGCGTCGGCGTAAAGAAATTGAGCGACGTGTCGGCAGGAATAAACGCTTCTTGCGAGAGGGCTGCGAACTCTTCGTCACTCGCGTTGAGGCCAAAGGTGCCGTGGGGGTTGTCCATCGGGCGATTGGCGGCAAGCAGCGTGGTCACCCCCATGTCTCCAAGCTGCATCTTGCGGTAGGGCGGGATAGCGGGTGGGGTTTGGGCCGTTTCGTCTTGGGCCTGCGCCATCGTAGCGCCAAGAATTGCAGGGGCGGCAGGCAAGGCAGCGGCGGTCATAAGGGCCGTTCGGCGTGTCATTAGTCGGCTGGTCATCGGTCTCTCCCAGTGGCAAATGCGTGAAACTCCCATGCCAAGATGGGCGCAAAGCACCCTCCTAACAAATGCCTAACGCACGCGAACGTGATTTAGTTCACTGCAATCAGGCAATAAGCGGCGCCCTCTCGCAAGTTCCCCACCCATAAAACGCCCCAACCGCTTTCGTCCTTATCGGGATTGCCCTGCACGCATAGCCCTCCATATGGACAAACGCGCCCTGCTATGAAACAGCAGGCGCCAACAGGAGTATGCCGAAATGACCACCATCACCCGTTTTGCCCCCTCACCGACCGGCTATATCCATGTCGGCAATCTGCGCACCGCGCTGATGAACTATCTGATTGCGCGCAAGACGGGGGGCCAGTTTATCCTGCGCCTTGACGATACCGATCAGGAACGCTCGAAACAGGAATATATCGACGCGCTGAAATCGGATCTGGAATGGCTGGGGCTGGAATGGGATCGCGAGGAACGCCAGTCTCTGCGCCTCGATCGCTACCGCGAGGTGGCTGAGGAATTGAAGGCTGCGGGCAAGCTTTACGAGTGTTTCGAAAGCCCGACTGAGCTGGATCTCAAGCGCAAGAAGCAGCTTAACATGGGCAAACCGCCGGTTTATGACCGCGCCTCGATGCATCTGTCTGAGGCCGAAAAAGAGGCCGCGCGCGCCGCTGGAAAAGACGGCTACTGGCGCTTCAAGCTGGAACTCGAGCGGATCGAGTGGACTGATGGCATTTTGGGCGATCTGTCGATTGATGCGGCGTCGGTGTCTGATCCGGTGCTGATCAAGGCCTCGGGTCAGGTGCTGTACACCTTTGCCTCGCCGGTCGATGACGCGGATATGAACATCACCCATATCGTGCGCGGCGGCGATCACGTCACCAACACCGCAACGCAAATTCAGATCATCGAGGCCATCGGCGGCAAAGTTCCCGCTTTTGCACACCACTCGCTGCTGACCGGCCCGCACGGCGAAGAGCTGTCCAAACGTCTCGGCGCGCTCTCAATCCGCGATCTGCGCGCCAAGGGTATCGCCCCCGAGGCGCTGCTCAGCATGATGGCGCGGCTTGGATCAAGCCAGCCGATCGAGCTGAAAATGAGCATGGATGAACTGGCCGATGGGTTTGACCTCAGCCAGTTCGGCTCTGCCCCCACCAAGTTCGATGCCGAAGACCTGATCCCGCTGACGCGCACGCGCAACCAGCACCTGCCCTTCGCGGTGGTGAAAGACCAAATCGCCGCCCTTGGCATTCCCGCCGAGCAGGCCGAACAATTCTGGGCCGTGGCATCGCAAAATATCGACACGCTCGGCGATCTCGATCACTGGGCCGATCTGTGCCTGAACGGCGCCGAGCCCGTGATCGACGCCGAGGACGCCGATTTCATCGCGCAGGCCATGACAATGCTGCCCGACGCGCCCTATTCCGACACCACCTGGAAAGACTGGACTACGGCGGTCAAGGACGCCACGGGCCGCAAGGGCAAGGGCCTGTTCATGCCGCTGCGCAAGGCCGTGACCGGTCAGGCCCACGGTCCCGACATGGGCAGTCTGATGCCGCTTTTGCACAAGGTGCGCGCGCGGGGCTGAGGGCTGCGACCCAAATCGTAAAGCCGCGTCAGGCCCAAACCGGTCGCACTCCTACCTTGAGGTCCATCAAAGCGTCATTATCTCTGATTTGATAAAATTGGCTCCTATTCAGGGAGAACAGCAATGATCACGTTGGAAGATGTTGAGGACATGTCTGCGCTCAGTCGTGCAGAAATCGATGCGCTGTCTGAGCATGAACACCTCAGCGCGTATGACGCGACGCTGTTGGGCGAATACATGATGCACGTCCATCATGGGCCGCAAAAGGTGAACGAGATGATTTGCGACGATATCCGCACCGCTTTGCACGCAGACAACGTGCCACAGGCGCACGAGTTATTTGCCGTTTTGCGCGCCTTTCTAGCCGAGCATCCAGACGCAGCCCGCGGCGCAAGCTGAGCGGCAAAGCCGCGCTCACTCAGATCGAAAATTCCGCAACGTCGCGCATTGCCGCCCAACCTTTCACCGCCCGCTCTCACGGGTTTGGGCGTTCGCACGCCTGCGCGATTGAGCGACATGTAATTCCCACATCCATCGTGATATGACTGCCCGCAACAGCGAGGGAATCATTTGGCGCATATCATCACGATTGCTCAACAAAAGGGCGGAGCGGGGAAAACTACGCTCGCAGTCAATCTCGCCATCGCATTTGCGAAACAAGATAAACGCGTGGCGATTCTTGATACCGATCCGCAAGGCTCGCTGGGGCGCTGGTTCATGACGCGGCGCGAATTGCTGGGCGATCCCGGCGTGGAATTTGCCACCTCCTCGGCTTGGGGTGTTGGCTATGAGTGCCAAAAACTCAGCGATAACAATGATATCGTGATCATTGACACGCCCCCCAAGGTCGATAGCGATTTAAAACCCGCCCTGCGCGAGGCCGATCTGGTGCTGGTGCCGGTGGGCTCGTCGCTCGTCGATCTTTGGGCGACCGATGGCGTTGTGGATCTGGCCGAACGGGTTGGCAAGCCCTGCGTGATCGTGCTGAACCGTGTGAAATCGGGCACCCGTCTGGCCGAGGATGTCGCTGCCGCCGCTGCCACCATTTCCTCCGAGGTCGCGACCGTCACTCTTGGTCACCGCGTCGTCTATGCACAGACCCTTGGCCAAGGGCTCGGCGCGCTAGAGGCCGGTAAATCCGCCGCCACGGCCGAGGTGAACGCCCTTGTCACCGAAATTTCGGCGCTGCTGGACGCGACAGAGTAAACGACGCTCAGGATTCCGGTTCGCGCGGCTCGGGTCGGGCGCGCCCATGCCCGGTATCGCGCCAGCGGTTGACCATCGGATAGCGCCGATCCAGCCAGAACGCTTTGCGCGATATGCGCGGCCCCGGCGCGGACTGAAAGCGTTTCCATTCCGCGATATACAGCAGGTGTTCGACCTTCTTGATCGTGTCGTGCTCAAATCCGCGCGCAACCAGATCAACGACCGAGGCGTCATCCTCGACCAGCCCCTCCAAGATCGCGTCCAGCACCGGATAGGGCGGCAGGCTGTCATCGTCGCGCTGATCGGGGCGCAGCTCGGCTGACGGGGGTTTGTCGATGATATTGGGCGGAATCACCTCGCCCGGCGCGCCCTTCATCCAGTCACGATGATTGGCATTGCGCCAGCGGCAGGTTTCAAACACGCGGGTCTTATAGAGATCCTTGATCGGATTGTAGCCACCGTTCATATCGCCGTAAATCGTGGCGTAGCCCACCGCCATTTCCGACTTATTGCCGGTGGTCAGCAGCATCTCACCGAACTTGTTCGAGATCGCCATCAACATCACCCCGCGCAGGCGCGACTGGATGTTTTCCTCTGTCACGTCGGGCTTCGTGCCCGCCATCAAATGCGCCAGCGCGCCGTTCACCGCATCGCGCGCCCCGTCGATTTTAACGGTATCAAGGCGCATATTCTGCCGCGTAGCCAGATCGGCGGCATCATCGAGCGAGCTTTGCGAGGTATATTCCGAGGGCAGCATCACGCAATGCACGTTTTCTGGCCCCAGCGCATCAGCGGCAATTGTCGCCACAAGCGCGGAATCAATCCCGCCCGAAAGACCCAATACCACCTTGGAAAATCCCGATTTGCCAAGGTAATCCGCCGTGCCCATCACCATCGCGCGGTAGTCCTGCTCCCACTCGCTCGGCTGCGGATCATCACGCCCCGCAACACAGGCCCAGCCATCTACGCCGCGCTCAAAATCGACGTGATCGACGATTTCATCGAACGGCGCGAATTGCGCCGCCAGCACGCCGTGACGATTCAGCACAAAGCTTGCCCCGTCAAACACCTGATCGTCCTGCCCGCCCACGGCGTTCAGATACACCAGCGGCAAGCCGGTCTCGGTCACGCGCGCCACCATGTGATTCATCCGAGTGTCCAGCTTGGAACGATAATAGGGCGAGCCATTGGGCACGATCAAAATCTCGGCCCCCGTTTCGGCCAGCGTCTCGGTCACATCCGGATGCCACGCGTCTTCGCAAATCGGCGAGCCAATGCGCACGCCATTGATCGCGTAGGGGCCGGAAATCGGGCCGATATCGAACAGGCGGTATTCGTCGAAAATGCCTTTATGGGGCAGCTCGTGCTTAAGCATCCGCGCCACCAGCTTGCCGTCTTTCCAAACCCAATAGGCGTTGTACTGCCCGCTGTCGTCCCAGAACGGCCCGCCAATGCCCAGCGCCGGACCATCGGTGATGCGCGCGCCCAACGCCTCCATCGCGGCGGTGGCATCGCGCACGAAGGCGCGCTTGGCGATCAGATCCTGCGTTTGATAGCCCGTCAGGAACATCTCGGGCAGCGCGACCATATCCGCGCCCGCAGCGCGCCCCTGCTGCCAGGCGGCATAGGCTTTGTCGGCATTGGCCTGCAGCGCGCCCACGGTCGGGTTAAGCTGGGCAAGAGTCAGGCGGAAACGATCGGCCATGGGCATCCTCGGGTTCTCTGTCTGCCTCTCGTTTAACACAAAGCTGCGGGCAGAAAAGAGCGCGCGGGCAAAAGCGCGCCTTGCGCAACGCCACACCCGCTTGTCACCTTCGGACCTGTTGCTTACTCTAAAGGTTAACAGCGGCGGGGCGAATCCCGTCTGACATCCGGGCAGAGCAGATCGAGGACAGGCATGGCAGGGGCGCGGCTTCGCATCATGACATCGGCGGCATTGATTGCCGCAACTTTCGGCGCGCAGGGAGCGCACGCGCAAGAGGTCATCACCAAGCAATATGATGACGGCGGTCTTTACGAGGGCACGTTCACCGATGGCAAGCAGGATGGCTACGGCACCTATAAACTCCCCTCAGGCTATGAATATGACGGTCAGTGGGTCATGGGCGAAATCCGCGGCCAGGGGCGCGCACGCTTTCCCAACGGCTCGGTCTATGAGGGCCAGTTCGCGCGCGGCAAGCCAGATGGTCAGGGCAAGATCACATTCGCCGATGGCGGCACCTATGAGGGCGATTGGAAGGGCGGTGAAATCACCGGCACTGGGGTTGCCCATTACGCCAACGGCTCGATCTACAAAGGCCAGTTTCGCAACGCGATGCATGACGGCAAAGGCACGCTCGAATCCGCCAATGGCTATCGTTACGAAGGCGACTGGGTGGCGGGTGTCAAACAAGGCACAGGGCTGATCACTTATCCTGATGGCTCGACCTATGACGGCCAGATAAAAAACGGGCAGCGCGCCGGGGACGGCACGCTGAAAATGGCGAACGGGCTGATCTATGAGGGCCAGTGGAAAGACGGCCAGATGAACGGTATGGGCAAGCTGACCCAGTCCAATGGCGACGTCTATGAAGGCCAGATGGTCAATGGCAAGCGCCACGGTCGCGGCCGCGTCACCTATGCCAATGGCGATATCTATGAGGGCGATTTCCTACTCGACAAGCGCCACGGCACGGGCACCTTCAAGGGCACGGATGGGTATCTTTACGAGGGCGATTGGAGCGAGGGCCGCATCGAGGGCGCAGGCAAGGTCACCTATCCTGATGGCTCTGTTTATGAGGGGCAATTCAAGGGTGATCTGCCCGATGGTCAGGGCAAGATTACCTATCCCGATGGCTCGAGCTATGAGGGCGGATGGGTTGCAGGCGTCATCGAAGGGTCCGGCATCGCGCGCTACGCCAACGGGCTGGTCTATGAGGGCCAGTTCAAGGATGCGCGCAACCACGGCACCGGCAAGATGACCTACCCCGATGGCTATTCCTATGAGGGCGACTGGGCTGATGGCCAACGTCAGGGCACAGGCATCGCGCGCTACGCCGATGGCACGGTTTATGAGGGCCATTTCGACGCCGGTCAGCGCGATGGCACGGGCAAGTTAACCATGCCTGACGGGTTTTCCTATGAAGGCCAATGGCGCAACGGTGCAATCGCCGGTGAGGGCCGCGCCACCTATGCCAATGGCGATGTGTATGAGGGCCATTTCAGCAATGGCAAACGCGAAGGTCAAGGCACGATGACCTATGCCTCGGGCAAGGTTGCGCAGGGCAAGTGGAAAGAAGGCACGCTGAGCGCAGCGCCCGGGGATGCGCCCAGCGCCGCACCGGACGCGACCGAGACGACACCCGAAGCCGAAGTGCCAACCGACGCTGGCACCCCGCCTGCCGAGGCGGCACCGGAGGCTGCCCTCCCCGCAGAGAGCGGCGGCGCGAACAATTAACGCGCGACCGCTGCGCCTGTGAGACGCGTTGGATGCCTCCGGCGGGAGTATTTTTGGCTAGATGAAAGGGGTTAGACCCGCTCGCCTGCGTCAAGCTTGGCCAGAATATCGGCGGCGCTGTCGAGCTTGTCTTGGCGGGTCTGCGCGTCTTGTTTGTCCCAGTTGCGATAGATCAGCGCCATGCGGGGATTGCCCTCAAAGCGGTCGCGATGGCGGTCGAGGAAATGCCAATAAAGGCTGTTGAACGGGCACGCCCCCTGCCCCGACTTGGCGCGCACATCATAGACGCAGCCTGCGCAATAGTCCGACATCTTGTCGATATAGGCGCCCGACGAAATATAGGGTTTAGAGGCCACAACGCCGCCATCAGAATACTGGCTCATGCCCGCCGTATTGGGCGCTTCGACCCATTCGAACGCGTCGATATAGACCGCCAGAAACCAATCCTGCACCTGCGCGGGATCAACGCCTGCGAGCAGCGCGAAATTGCCCGCCACCATCAGGCGCTGGATGTGATGGGAATAGGCAAGATCGCGGGTTTGAGTGACCGTGGCCTTCAGGCAAGCCATGTCCGTTTCGCCCGACCAATAGGCCCAAGGCAGATCGCGCTGGTGATCCAGGCCATTGCGCGCGGTGTAATCGGGCCCCTCGAAGAAATAGATCCCGCGCACATATTCGCGCCAACCCAGGATCTGGCGAATGAATCCCTCGGCGGACTGGATCGGCACATCGCCTGCTTTCCAAGCCTCCTCTGCCGCCGCGCAGACCTCTTGCGCAGAGAGCAGGCCGATATTGAGCGCGCCGGACAAAAGCGCATGATAGAGCAGCGGATCGTCGCTCAGCATCGCATCCTGATAGGGGCCAAAATCGCGCAGATTGTGGGTGATGAAATGATCAAGCGCGCGCAATGCCTGAGCGCGGCTCACGGGCCAGTTGAACCCCTCAAGCGTGCCAAAATTATCGGGAAACTCGGCCTCGACCATCTCAAGCACCTCTTGCACCAAAGCGTCTTTGCGAAAGGTTGGCGCAGGGGTGCGAAACAGATCGGGCTGGGCGGGTTTGCGGTTGTCCTTGTCGAAATTCCATTGCCCGCCTGCGGGTTTATCACCCTCCATCAGAAGCCCCGTTTCGCGGCGCATCTCGCGATAAAACCACTCCATCCGCAGCTCTTTGCGCCCTTTGGCCCAGTCGGAAAATCGACCTTCCGAGCAGAAAAACCGATCATCTGGCAGTTGTTGGATCGGTATCGGGCTGGCATCAAACGCCTCGCGCAAGCGCCATTCGCCCGGTGCGATCACCGACGCCTCATCGGCCCCCACCTCATCGGCGCGTCGCGCGATTTCGCCGGGCAGCGAGCCGGCGTTTTCCGGATCGGTCAGCTTGGTGTAGCAAAGCTGCCAGCCCGCCTGTGTCAGCTCATCTCCAAAGCGGCGCATCGCGGCAAAGACCAGCGCGAGTTTCTGCTTGTGATGGGCGGCGTAGGTCGCCTCGGCGCGCACCTCGGCCATCATCACCACGTCGCTTGTCTTATCAGCACCACGCAGGGCCGCGCCGTCATGGCTTAGCTGGTCGCCCAGCACAACGATCAACCTCGTCATAGATCATCTTGCGCGTCATGCCGCGATCGACCAGACAGCGCGCCTCCGGTAACAAACACTTTGCAGGCGGTCGGATCTACCATGGGATGTCCTTTCCAGCGTAGTCATAAAAGCCGCCTGTTTGCGCCGGGCTCAACCCCTCTAGCACATCCAGCAGATGGCGTGCGGCCTGCGCAGGGGGCAGTTTGTCGCGCGGATAATCGGCGGTGAAGGGCGTATCGACCGTGCCCGGATGTAAACACGCCACGACAAGGCGCGGATGGCTGCGGGCCAGTTCGACCGATGCGCCGTGGATCAGTTGATTGAGCGCGGCTTTCGCGGTGCGGTAACTATACCATCCGCCCAAGCGATTATCACCAATCGAGCCAACGCGCGCCGACAGCACTGAAAACCGCGCCGTCCGGTCGCGCGGCAGTAACCGGCGCGCATGTTTGAGCACCAGCGCAGGCCCCATCGCATTGACCCTGAATTGCGCCGCCATTTCCTGCGCACCAAGCTGTGCGAGCGTCTTTTCGGGCGTTCCAAGCTGACCGCTGGCCACGAAGATCAGATCGAACGGCGCGCTCAGCGCACCCAAGCCCGCAGCGATGCTGTCCTCGTCACAAATATCAAACCCATCGCGCGATCGTGACAGCCCCGTCACGCGATAGCCGCGCGCCTCCAACTCGGACCGGATCGCCACGCCAATCCCGCCTGTATCGCCAATCACAAGCGCCTGATCTGTCATCGCTCTCCCCCCTTGGATATGGCTTTCGCTTGACACAAGGGCTACGCGAGGCGCGCCGCACTGGTTTCTTTTTTCCTTTCCATTCCGAAAACAGCGCCTATAGTCGCCCCCATGACACGGGACCAACATATCCAAATTTCCGCAGCCGGGGCGCAAGCCCGTGGCGCGCTGACCCGTGGTCTCCTTCTACTTAGCAGCCTCTGAGCGTGCCCTGCCCGGGCGCGACCGCTCAGGGGTAAACAGCGCCCGGACCGATCCCGACCGCCACCGCGCAACGCTGGCCTTCGGGACAAACTAACGCTAAGACCCGCTAAGAAAGAGACAACAAATGGCACCGACCATGACCGATAAATCCAAAGTCCTGATTTTTGACACCACCCTGCGCGATGGCGAACAATCGCCGGGCGCCACGATGACGCATGACGAAAAGCTCGAGATTGCAGAACTGCTTGACGAGATGGGCGTGGACGTCATCGAGGCCGGGTTCCCGATTGCATCTATCGGTGATTTCGAGGCCGTCAGCGAGATCGCGAAACGCTCGAAGAACTCGGTGATCTGCGGGCTGGCGCGCGCGAAGATGCCCGATATCGACCGCGCCTGGGAGGCCGTGCAACACGCGGCCAAGCCGCGCATCCATACTTTTATCGGCACCTCGCCGCTGCATCGTGCCATTCCCGACCTCAGCATGGACGAGATGGCGCAGGTGATCCATGACACGGTCAGCCATGCGCGCAACCTGTGTGATGATGTGCAATGGTCGCCAATGGATGCCACGCGCACCGAGCATGACTACCTGTGCCGCGTAATCGAAATCGCGATCAAGGCCGGGGCCACCACGATCAACATCCCCGACACGGTGGGCTACACCGCGCCGCGCGAAAGTGCCGATCTGATCAAGATGCTGATCGAGCGGGTGCCGGGCGCGGATGAGATCATCTTTGCCACGCATTGCCACAACGACCTTGGCATGGCGACAGCGAACTCGCTGGCCGCGGTCGAGGCCGGTGCGCGCCAGATCGAGTGCACGATCAACGGCTTGGGCGAACGTGCGGGCAACACCGCACTCGAAGAAGTCGTGATGGCAATGAAAGTGCGCCACGACATCATGCCCTACGATACCGGGATCGACACCACGAAGATCATGAACCTCTCGCGCCGCGTGGCGCAGGTTTCGGGCTTTGCGGTGCAGTTCAATAAAGCCATCGTGGGCAAGAATGCGTTTCTGCACGAAAGCGGCATCCATCAGGATGGCGTGCTGAAAAACGTCGAGACGTTCGAGATTATGAAACCCGCCGATATCGGGCTGAATGAGGCCAATATCGCGATGGGCAAACACTCGGGGCGCGCGGCGCTGCGCGCCAAGCTCAACGATCTGGGCTATGAACTGGGCGATAACCAGCTCAAGGATGTGTTCGTGCGCTTCAAGGCGCTGGCCGATCGCAAGAAGGAAATCTACGACGACGACCTGATCGCGCTGATGACCGATAGCGCCGCCAATACCGACAGCGATTATCTGCAGGTGAAATGGCTGCGTGTGGTCTGCGGCAGCGATGGTCAGGAAGCCGAGCTGAAGATGCTGGTGGATGGCCAAGAGAAGTCGTGCAAAAGCGAGGGCGATGGCCCCGTCGATGCCGTGTTCAAATGCGTCAAGGAAATCTACCCGACCGAGGCCAAGCTGAAACTGTATCAGGTGCATGCCGTGACCGAGGGGACGGATGCGCAGGCGACCGTGTCGGTGCGCATGGAGGAAGACGGGCGCATCGTGACCGGCTCGGCGTCAGATACCGATACCATCCTCGCCAGCGTCAAAGCCTATGTCGGCGCGCTCAACAGGCTGCGGGTGCGCAGCCAGAAAACGGCACCCGATGCCGATGTAAAATCGGTCAGCTACAAGCTTTGAGCCTAGAGTGAGTGCATCTTTAAGGGCAGCCCCAGCGGCTGCCCTTTCGCATGACGCGCAAGCCCGTCAAAACCAACGAAAATAGCACGTTTTCGTGACGTATCGCATAATGAACATTTTGCCCGCCTCTTATTCGGGTTTCGCGAGGCAGAAAGTTGAAAAAGGTCAAGTGCTTGCTTCCCCTTGCGCGGATTGCCGCAACCGGCGCGGGGGGCACGCGCAAATCCGCTTCCACGTCTTGCAGGCTTTGACTATACCCGGCGCGAGCCACGGCTGGGACGAGTCGGGGGCAAGTTAAGATTTTGGCGACGGGACAGGCGAAAAATGGTAGGCGGGCTCTTTTCCTCAGACATGGCGATTGACCTCGGCACGGCGAACACGCTGGTCTATATCAAAGGCAAGGGGATCGTGTTGAACGAACCCTCGGTTGTTGCCTATCACGTCAAGGATGGCAAAAAGCAGGTGCTCGCCGTGGGCGAAGACGCCAAGCTGATGCTGGGGCGCACGCCCGGCTCGATCGAGGCGATCCGCCCGATGCGCGACGGTGTTATCGCCGATTTTGACAGCGCCGAAGAGATGATCAAACATTTCATTCGCAAGGTTCATAAACGCTCGACCTTCTCGAAACCGAAAATCATCGTCTGCGTCCCCCATGGCGCAACGCCGGTGGAAAAACGCGCAATCCGTCAGTCGGTTCTCTCCGCTGGCGCACGGCGCGCGGGCCTGATTGCGGAACCGATTGCCGCCGCGATTGGCGCAGGCATGCCGATCACCGATCCCACCGGCTCGATGGTGGTCGATATCGGCGGCGGCACGACCGAAGTGGCCGTTCTCAGCCTTGGCGATATCGTTTACGCGCGCTCGGTGCGCGTGGGCGGCGACCGCATGGATGAGGCGATCATCAGCTATCTGCGGCGCAACCAGAACCTTCTGGTCGGCGAATCCACCGCCGAGCGGATCAAGACCACGATCGGCACGGCGCGCATGCCCGATGATGGGCGCGGCATGAGCCTGCATGTGCGCGGGCGCGATTTGCTCAATGGCGTGCCGAAAGAGACCGAAATCACGCAGGCGCAAGTCGCCGAGGCGCTCAGCGAACCGGTGCAGCAAATCTGCGACGCGGTGATGCAGGCGCTCGAAACCACCCCGCCCGATCTGGCCGCTGATATCGTGGATCGCGGCGTGATGCTGACGGGGGGCGGTGCGCTGCTGGGCGAGCTGGATCTGGCGCTGCGCGAGCAGACGGGCCTGTCGATCTCGATCGCGGACCAGTCGCTCAACTGTGTTGCTTTGGGAACCGGCAAGGCGCTTGAATATGAAAAGCAGCTTCGCCACGTCATTGATTACGATAGCTGATCCGGGCACACCCCGGTCAGCCGCGCTAACCGGAGACGGAATTGGCCAGAAACCGCGATAACGAAGATTATCTTGGACCGCTGCGCCGCGTGGGCGTGGCGCTTTTGGCGTTGATTTTGCTGGTCTTCTTCATACTCTGGCGCGCCGACAGCCCCCGGATGGAGCGCGTGCGCTCGGCTCTGGTGGATCGTTTTGTGCCCAGCTTTGACTGGATGATGGCGCCGGTGGGCAAGCTGACCGATATGGTCGAGGGGTTCCAATCCTACGCCCGCATCTATGAGCAAAATCAGGAATTGCGCCGCGAATTGCAGCAGATGAAAAGCTGGAAAGAGGCCGCCGTTCAGCTAGAGCAACAAAACGCAAAGCTGCTGGCGCAAAACAACGTGCGGCTGGATCCTAAACTGACCTCGGTGTCGGGGCGGGTGCTGGCCGATAGCGGCTCGCCATTTCGCAAATCGGTGCTGCTGAATGTGGGCAAGCGCGACGGGATCGTCGATGGTTGGGCGACGATGGACGGGCTGGGGCTGGTCGGGCGGATCTCGGGCGTGGGGAAATCCACAAGCCGTGTTTTGCTACTCACCGACGCCTCAAGCCGCATCCCGATCACGATCCCCGCCTCGGGGCAAAACGCGATTCTTGCAGGCGATAACTCCCCTTATCCGGTGATCGATTTCCTTGAACACCCCGAGCGCGTGCGTCCCGGCGACCGGGTGATTTCCTCGGGCGATGGCGGCGTGTTTCCCGCCGGTCTGCTGGTCGGGCAGATTTTTCAGGGGCGCGACAAACGGATGCGGGTGCGCCTTGCGGCTGATTACGAGCGGCTCGATTTCCTGCGCGTACTGCGCTCGCACCCGGCGGAGCGCATCGGCGCGGCAGGTGGGCTGATTGCGCCCGATCCGGCACTGATTGAACGCGAAGCGGCGCAAAAAGCGCGCGATGAGGCCAGCGAGGGCGCATTGCAACCCGAAGACGGCACCGCAACCGGGGGCGACGGGACGGCAAGCCAATGATCGACCCGCTCACCAGCCGGCGCATCCGCTATCGCGCGCTTTACGTTGCGATTGCGCTGGTGTTGATCCTCGTGCGCATGCTGCCCGTCGATCACACGCCCGGCGGTCTGCCCGGCCCCGATTTGACGCTGGCGATCACATTGGCTTGGCTGCTGCGCCGCCCCGAATATGTGCCCGCTCTTCTAATCGTGGCCGTGTTTTTACTGGAAGACATGCTATTCTGGCGGCCAATCGGGCTTTGGGCGCTTATCGTTCTGGGCGCGACCGAGTTTTTGCGCGCGCGTGAGCAATCTCTGCGCGATTTGCCATTTGCCTTGGAATGGGCGCTGGTCGCGGCGATATTGGTCGCGATGATGGTGGTCAAACGGGTGGTGCTGATTGTGGTGCTGCTGGATCAACCCTCGCTGGGGCTAGAGCTGTTCCAGATGCTGATGACGCTGGCGGCCTATCCGGTTGTGGTGCTGGTGTCGCGGGTCGGGTTTGGGCTGCGCCGGGCAGCCCCGGGTGAAGTCGACGCCTTCGGGCACAGATTATAAGGAAAGGGGCACGCGATGAGACGATCCCCGAAAGAGACGCAAGAAAGCACCCGCCGCATCACGCGCCGCGGGCTGATGCTGGGTGGCGCGCAGCTGGCGGTGGTTGCGGTGCTGGCCGCGCGGATGCGCAAAATGCAGGTCGAAGACGCCAGCCAATACCGTCTGCTGGCCGAGGGTAACTCGGTCAAGATCCGGCTGATCCCGCCGGCGCGCGGGTTGATTTATGATCGCAACGGCGTGTTGCTGGCGGGAAACGAGCAGAACTACCGCGTCACGATTACGCGCGAGGATAGCGATGACGTGGACGCCACGCTGGCCGAGCTGCGCCGCCTTGTGCCCATCACCGATAGCGATGCCGCCGATATCTTGCATGACATCCGCCGCCGCCCGCCGACCACGCCCGTTACGGTCGCGGATCGTCTGACATGGGACGAGTTTTCGCGCGTCGCCGTCAACAGCCCTTCCCTGCCCGGCGTGAACCCCGATGTTGGCCTGTCACGCCTTTATCCACGCCATGATGATTTCGCCCATGTCATCGGCTATGTCGGCCCGGTTTCGGACTACGATCTCAGCAAGATGGACGATCCCGACCCGTTGCTGATGATCCCGAAATTCCAGCTTGGCAAAACCGGGATCGAAGCCAAGGAAGAAGACGTCTTGCGCGGCGAGGCCGGGCAGCGGCGCATCGAGGTGAACTCGGCGGGGCGCGAAATGCGTGAACTCTCGCGCGAGCCGGGCAAGCCGGGAGAGAACCTGCAACTGACCGTCGATTACCGGCTGCAAAACTACGCGCTCCAGCGGCTGGAAGAAGAATCAGCCGCGACGGTGCTGATCGACGTAACCAATGGCGATGTGTTGGCCTGTGCGTCCGCGCCCTCGTTTGATCCCAATATGTTCGTGCGAGGGATTTCCGTCGCGCAGTATAAAACGCTGACGCAGGACGATCACCGCCCGCTTGCCGATAAATCGGTGCAGGGCCTTTATCCGCCGGGCTCGACTTATAAAATGGTCACCGCGCTGGCCGCCCTTGAGGCCGGGCTCGTCAAGCCCAATGAAACCGTCTGGTGCCCGGGCTATGTCGAGATTGCGGGGCGGCGTTTTCACTGCTGGAAACGCGCAGGCCACGGCCATGTCGATATGACCAAAAGCATGGAGCAAAGCTGCGACGTTTATTACTACGAGATGTCCCAGCGCGTCGGCATCGACAAAATGAGCGAAATGGCCAATCGGCTGGGTCTTGGCGTGCGCCCTGACCTGCCGATGTCCGCCGTCAAAGAGGGCGTGGCCCCCACCAAAGAGTGGAAAAAGGAACGCTACGGCAAGGATTGGTTGATCGGCGACACTGCCAACGCGGCAATTGGTCAGGGCTATGTTCTGGCCTCGCCGATGCATCTTGCGATCATGACCGCGCGCATCGCGAGCGGCAAAAAAGTCGAGCCGCGCCTGATCCGCACCCGCGACGGGATCGAGCAACCGGTGCGCGTCAGCGACGATCTTGGCATTGCCAAGGCCCATCTCGACGATGTGCGCAAAGGCATGACGGCGGTGGTGAACTCGTCACGCGGCACCGGGCGAGGCTCGCGCATCGCGATGGCGGAATGGAAGATGGCGGGCAAATCGGGCACCAGTCAGGTGCGCAACATCTCCAAGGCCGAGCGCGCGCGCGGCGTCATCCGCAACGACCAACTGCCTTGGGATCGGCGCGACCATGCGCTGTTCGTGGCTTTCGCCCCGATCGACAATCCGCGCTACGC